>JBGUEO010000030.1:0-57916 GCA_041821315.1 Velocimicrobium sp.
GCGCTTGATTTTTCTGGGCTCTGTATGTTTCTCTTCGAGAATATGAATACCCACCCCTGTTTTTGTGTCTGTCCCTCTTTTGATTCAACCGTAAGGCATTGGAACATCTTTTTTGCTGATTTTCTGAGACCTTTCACTGTTGGATTCAATCATAAATGCAGAATTTATTGCGTGGAGTAAGTTGTTTTTCAAGGATTAAGATAACTGCAAATTCTGTATTTCACGGTTGAAACAGACAGCGGAAATTTTTCAAACGTCAACAAAAACAGTTCGATTAAGTAAATCTTGAAGAGAAACATACAGAGCCCGGAAATAGTCATTTGAGCATACGAAGCAGAAACTCTAACGACAATTCACTCCCACACGAGTGAATTGTCGTTGCCTTGAGGTTCTGCGTAGTGTTCATGCGCTTGATTTTTCTGGGCTCTGTATGTTTCTCTTCGAGAATATGAATACCTACCTCTGTTTTTGTGTCCGTCTCCCCAATTCCCCCGCGTCCCTTGACCAGTTAAACCAGAATTTACTTCCGCAGCACATTCAAAGTCTCTTGCAGCGCCAAAAGTGTCTCCCTCACATCTGTCTCATTTGCATTTTCTCCCATATGACCAATTCGAATTACTTCCCCGGCCAGTACATCAAACGACCCTGCAATCATAATTCCATGCACCTTTATCATACGATCCAAAATGTCATTCGCTTTCATCCCTTCGGGTACCTTAAATACCGTAACCGTATTCGAAAAACCGCTTTTATTATAAAGTTCCAGACCAAGGTCTGACAAAAAAGTGCGTGTCATCGTAGCAAGGCGTTCGTGTCGATCTACAATATTCTTCTCTGCTTCCACATTATCTAACGCAGTCCTCAGACCATAAATGTCACTGATTGGCATGGTATAAGGAAACCATTTGTCTTCGTAGTAGCTCTTAAAGGTAAGAATATTTGCATAAAAAGAAGCAATCGGAGTTTTCCGTTCTTCCATCGCTTTGATTGCATCGGGGCTTACGGTTAACATGGTAAGTCCAATTGGTGCAGACAGTGCTTTTTGTGAGCCTAAACATAGAACATCAATCTGACTTTCATCGACGTTTACAGCATTTCCAAAAGCACCTGCAACTGAATCCACTACAGTTAGAATTCCGTATTCTTTTAATAGCGGGCAAATCGCAGCAATATCATTTAACATACCACTTGGAGTATCACAGTGCACAAGGGTTGCGTATTTAAAATTATGATCAGTTTCTAAATAAGCAGCAATTGCACCTACATTTAGTTCCTCACGATAATCACTAGAAAAGAGGATGGGTGTACCACCGTAGAGGCGGACAAAGTCAGAAAATCCCCGTCCAAAGACGCCATTGTCTAGTACAAGGACACGATCCCCTTCCTCCGTTAAGGAAGCACAGGCAGCTTCTAATCCTAAGATACCTTCACCGCTTAGAATATAGGATGTGTTTGTTGTATGCATGAGTCGGCTTAACTGTTCACAGGTTTCTTTATAATAATCGTAAAACTTTAAATCCAAATCGGGATTTGTAGTTTCTAAGCTTCTTGCCATTCTTACATTTTGGCGTACCTGGGTAGGCCCTGGTGTCATTAATTTTATCATAGCATTTCTCCAATCTTAAGTCTTATCTTCAATCCAATCTCAAACTCTATCTCAAATTCTATCTCAAATTTTATCTTTAATCCAATCTTCAACCCTATTGCTTCAATCCGATTACTTCAATCCTATCCTATAATAAATGCTTTAATCCTGTTTCGAATGGTTTGATTAAAATAAGTACCACGATACCGGCAACACCAACTTGAATGATATTACCAGGGATAGAACCAAGTGGAGCAATCCAGTTATGATACAAAACGGATTCAAATATATAGTATCCAACAATTTTAATTGCCAATGCAGCAATGATTGCAAGTATGCGATAAGGCATGGATTTTTTTGCTGTTGTAATTGCACCTACGGTATAACCCATAAGACCAACAACAACAAAGGTACAAGGTGCCCATGCTGTCCAGCCAGACAACAAATCAAACAGTCCCATTCCAACCGCTCCTGTAATTGCACCAGTTCGTTTGCCATAGAGCAGAGCAGCCATAAAGAGTGGTACATTTCCAAGATGAATCAGCCCACCATTTCCGGCAATGGGTAAGCGGATATTAACAAAGTATGTGAAAATAAGCGTAAGAGCAATAAACATAGCAGTTATGGTAAGTTCTCTTGTTGAAGATAAGGTTCTTGTTTGTTGTATCGGTTGACGTTCCATGTGTATCTCCTTTTTAATGATTCCCTCGATGGAAAGAGAATGTGATGTATTTTTTATTATTTTATATAAAAATTGGTTGTGTTTAAATAGCCAGATTTGAAAAAAATAAAGGTGCCAGATTTCAAAGCATTTCGATAAAAGGAATGATAGTTCAAATTTTGTACATAATAAGAAAGGACTAAATGATGGAAGTGGGACTTGACATTTTTAGAATTTATACATATACTTTTAAAGTCAAAACATTTTATAATAAAAACATTTTATAATAAAATTAAAAAGTAATATAAAGAAAAGTAATATAAAGGAAAAGAGCAACAATTAAAAAGATAAATAAAGGTAGAAGTAAAATTAGGTAAAAACAGATAATAAAGTTTATAAGACAGGAGTATAAGGATGTTTGGACAGATTATAGGAACAGGAATGTATCGACCAGAGTATAGTTTGAGCAATGAAGATTTATCAAAACGAGTCGATACAAGCGATGAATGGATACGCGAGAGAACCGGAATTGAACGGCGCTACATTATCGAGAATGACACCACAGTTTCCATGGCTGTAAAAGCAGCAAAGGAAGCTATTAAAAATGCAGAAATTGAGCCAGAAAGCATAGACATGATTCTTTTTTCCACATTTTCATCGAATGTAATTCTTCCAAGTGCAGCTTGTGAAGTGCAAAAAGAGATTGGGGCATCTCATGCGGTTTGTTTTGATCTCAATGCGGCATGCAGTGGTTTTGTTTTCGCATATAACACAGCACAGGTCTACATTGCGAGTGGACTTTGTAAACAAGTACTTGTAATTGGAGCGGAAAGTTTATCCAATCTGTTAGACTGGTCGGATCGAGGCACCTGTATTTTGTTTGGCGATGGAGCAGGAGCTGTCGTTTTGAGTCAGACAAAAGAGGCAAAATTCCAAACAGTGATGCACTCAAATGGAAAAAAGGGTGGAGCACTTACTTGTGAAAGCCGCCATCAAAAAGGGTGGGAAGAAGAAGGAATGAGAGAAAAGGCCTTTTTGAGAATGGATGGAAAGGAAGTGTTTCAATTTGCTATAAAGGAAGTTCCTAGAGCAATTGAAGCACTCCTGGAAAAAGAAAATTTAAAAAAAGAAGACATTGATTATTTTATTTTACATCAAGCAAATAAAAGAATTATAGAGTCTGTTGCCAAGAGGCTCTCAATTGCCAGTGAGAAGTTTCCAATGAATCTGATGGAATATGGGAATACATCGTCTGCCAGTATTCCAATCTTGATGCATGAAATGAATGAAAAGGGAAGCTTAAAAAAGGGACAGAATATAATAATGGCAGGATTTGGTGCAGGGCTTTCTTGGGGAGCTACGTATCTGGTCTGGTAGAAGAATGGTAATCGCTAAGGTTTTGCCTTGGATTACATAAATTAAAAAATAAAAAAATTGGATAAAGGAGAACTAAAATGTTAGAAAAAATGAGAGAAATAATCGTAGAGGGTTTAGGAGTAGAAGAAAATGAAGTAGTAGAGACTGCAAGATTTAAAGAGGATTTGGGAGCAGATTCCCTGGATTTATTTGAAATGGTAATGTCACTCGAAGAAGAATTTGGAGTAGAGATTCCAACGGATGAGTTAGAAAAAATGTCGACGGTTGGAGAAGTTATGAAGTATATTGAGGCGCACAAATAAAGAGAGGTTGGCATTGTGAAAACGGAAATAACCAGTTTATTAGGAATTGAATATCCAATCATTCAAGGTGGAATGGCGTGGGTAGCGGAAAGCAATCTTGCCGCAGCAGTATCAAAAGCTGGCGGATTAGGAATTATTGGTGCTGCAAATGCACCAAGTGAATGGGTGAGAAGTCAGATAAAAGAAGTAAAAAAACAGACGGATCGACCATTTGGAGTCAATATTATGCTGATGAGTCCTTATGCGGATGAGGTAGCACAGGTAGTTGTGGAAGAAGGGGTAGCAGTTGTAACAACAGGAGCTGGAAACCCAGAAAAATACATGGCGACTTGGAAAGCTGCAAATATAAAGGTGATTCCCGTAGTAGCATCCGTTGCACTTGCAAAACGGATGGAACGTTGTGGTGCGGATGCAGTGATTGCAGAGGGCTGTGAGTCGGGCGGACATATTGGCGAAATCACGACGATGGTATTGGTTCCTCAAATTGTAGACGAAGTAAGGATTCCGGTGATAGCTGCGGGTGGAATTGCGGATGGAAGAGGCATGGCATCGGCATTTATGCTAGGAGCAAAGGCAGTCCAGATCGGAACGGCCTTTGTGGTAACAAAAGAATCCATTGTACATGAAAATTATAAGAAAGCTATTCTGCGCGCGAAGGATATCGATTCGAAAGTGACTGGAAGAAGCACAGGACATCCAGTTCGTACGCTGCGAAATAAACAGACACGAGAATATCTTCGCATGGAAGCGGAAGGTGCAACCTTTGAAGAATTAGAAATCCTGACACTTGGTGGTCTTCGAAAAGCGGTCGTCGAAGGGGATGTTGTAACGGGTAGTATTATGGCAGGACAGATTGCAGGGTTAGTAAAGGACGATTCTACCTGCGAGGAATTGATTCTTCGTCTTGTAAAAGAGAGTAAGGAATTAATGGAAGGAACGAAACTTTATGAGTAAGATTGCATTTTTATTTCCAGGGCAGGGAGCACAAAAGGTTTCTATGGGAAGCGATTTTTATGAGAATTGTCAGGAAGCAAGAGAAATCTTTGATATGGCCTCTTCTGTTCTTGGGTTTGACATAAAAGAAATTTGCTTTACGGAAAATGAGCTCCTACATAAGACGGAGTATACGCAGCCTGCTTTGGTAACGACTTGCCTTGCAATGGCAAAAGTAGTAGAAAAGATGGGACTGGTACCTGATGTATGTGCAGGCCTAAGTCTTGGTGAATACTGTGCGGTTGCTACCTGTGGTGGTATGGATGCCAAGGATGCAATTCGTCTGGTAAGGAAACGTGGAATCTTGATGGAAGGGGCAGTCCCAGAAGGTGTTGGAAGTATGGCTGCCGTGTTATCTCTTGAGACGGAACGCATCGAAGAAATCTTAACTTCCATCGATGGAGTTAGCATTGCAAATTACAATTGTCCAGGACAAATTGTAATAACCGGATATAAAGATGCAGTGGAGGAAGCTTCTATTAAATTAAAAGAAGCAGGAGCAAAGAAAGTGATACCGCTAAAGGTAAGTGGACCATTTCATTCTCCGTTCTTAGTGGAAGCAGGAAATCAATTAGGAAATGAGTTAGATAAGATAGCATTTCATCCATTAAAACACCCCTATGTATCAAATGTTACGGCAGATTATGTAGAGGATATTAGTAAAACCAAAGAGTTATTTATAAAACAAGTGGCTTCACCGGTCAAATGGCAGCAAAGTATGGAGAGAATGCTAACGGATGGGGTAGATACCTTTATCGAAATCGGACCTGGTAAAACCTTGTCCGGATTTTTAAAGAAAATCAAAAGGGATGTCACCTTATATAACATAGAAACAAGAAAAGATGCAGAACAGGTAAAGGAGCTTTTATGCTACAAGGAAAAATAGCAGTGGTAACCGGAGCTTCCAGAGGAATTGGAAGAGCTATCGCAATCGAACTAGCAAAACAAGGAGCTTTTGTGATTATCAATTATAATCATGGAAAAGAGCGGGCACAAGAAGTAAAACAGGCAATCGAAGAAAATGGTGGAAATGCAGAAATCTTTGCCTGTGATGTTTCGGACTTTAAAGCTTGTGAAGACTTTGTAAAAGAATTGATCGCTTCGTACAAAAGGATCGATATTTGGATAAATAATGCGGGTATTACAAAAGATGGTTTGATTATGCGTATGTCAGAAGAAGATTATGATAGAGTAATGGATACCAATTTAAAAGGATGTTTCAATTGCATTCGATTTGTGTCGCGTCAAATGATGAAGCAACGCGAGGGAAGAATTATTAATATGTCATCGGTATCGGGTATTCTTGGAAATATTGGACAGGCAAATTATGCTGCATCTAAGGCTGGAGTGATTGGATTAACAAAGGCCTGTGCAAAAGAGCTTGCTAGTAGGAATATTACCGTCAATGCGATTGCACCAGGATTTATTGACACAGATATGACGGAGTGTTTATCCGATGAGACGAAACAGGCGACGTTAGGAATGATTCCAATGGGACATTATGGAAAAACATCGGATATCGCAGGGGTTGCAGTATTTTTAGCATCCGATCAGGCAGCGTACATTACAGGACAAGTCATTCATGTAGATGGTGGAATGTCATAGGAGGTAGAAATCATGAAACGAAGAGTTGTTGTAACCGGAATGGGAGCCATTACCCCAATCGGAAATTCAGTCGATGAATTTTGGAGGAGTATTAAAGAAGGACAAGTTGGTATTGGAGAGATTACAAAGTTTGATACCACGGAGTATAAAGTGAAGTTAGCTGGGGAAGTGAAAAATTTTGTCGCGAAAGATTCCATGGATTTTAAAGAAGCAAAGCGCATGGAGCCGTTTTCACAGTATGCGGTGGCAGCAGCCAAGGAAGCCTTTTTGCAGGCAGGACTGGATATGGAAAAGGAAGATCCCTACCGTGTTGGGGTGATTATTGGCTCTGGAATAGGAAGTCTTCAGAGCGTGGAGCGAGAATATCAAAAAATCTTAGAACGTGGACCTTCGAAAGTAAATCCGTTATTGATTCCTATGATGATTTCTAATATGGCGGCAGGCAATGTTGCAATCCATTTTGGCTTAAAGGGAAAATGTACCAATGTTGTAACAGCATGTGCTACGGGAAGTCATTCGATTGGGGATGCTTTTCGTGCGATTCAATATGGCGATGCAGAGGTGATGCTTGCGGGAGGAACCGAAAGTTCCATTACTCCCACGGCAGTGGCAGGGTTTACGAATTTGACGGCACTTACTACGGAAACGGATAAGACACGTGCCAGCATTCCCTTTGATAAAGATAGGGGCGGTTTTGTAATTGGCGAAGGAGCTGGAGTTGTTGTATTAGAAGAATTAGAGCATGCAAAGAAGCGTGGCGCTCTTATTTTTGCAGAACTAGTGGGCTATGGAGCTACTTGTGATGCCTATCATATTACGTCACCAGCAGAAGACGGAAACGGCGCGGCGAAGGCAATTTTAGTTGCAATGGAAGAAGCAGGAATTGATGCAAGTCAGATTGATTATATCAATGCACATGGAACGGGAACTCATCATAACGATTTGTTTGAAACACGCGCAATAAAAGGAGCACTTGGTGAATATGCATATACAACTGCAATTAATTCAACCAAATCGATGATTGGACATCTCCTTGGTGCAGCTGGAAGTGTAGAATTTATCACCTGTGTAAAATCGATTCTGGATGGATATATTCATCCAACGGTTGGATCAAAGGAATGCGAGGATGAATGTGACCTAAATTATACATTTGTAAATCCAATTCAAAAAGAGATTCGCTATGCATTAAGTAATTCCCTTGGATTTGGTGGACACAACGCAACTTTAATAGTAAAGAAGTATGAAGAGGAGGCGTAAATCATGGAGCTTGAAAATATTTTGGAATTGATTCATCATGTTTCGGATTCCAAATTAACGACTTTTATGTACGAAGAAAACGATTTTTCCATCAAGATGAAAGTAGGGAATCAAGAGTTTTCCTCGAGAGATGGAGCCGTTTTGGAGCATTCGTTTGAAAAAAGACAAAGCGATAAAACGATGGATTGCCATACGGTGGATCATACGATGGAAAAACAGGATGAAAAATGGGTGAAATCGCCATTGGTAGGAACCTTTTATTCGGCGCCTACGGAAGAGGGAGAAGCATTTGTAAAGGTAGGTGACACCGTGAAGTGTGGGCAGACACTAGGTATTGTGGAAGCTATGAAGTTGATGAATGAAATTGAAAGTGATTATGATGGAGTAGTGGTTGAAATCTTAGTTGAAAACATGCAATGTGTAGAATATGGACAGCCGCTATTTCGTATGGAGTAAAAGGAGTTTGTGATGTTAAATATTAAAGAAATACAAGAAATTATTCCCCATAGACACCCATTTTTATTGATTGATTATATCGAGGACTATGAACCGGGAGTATTTGCTGTTGGATATAAATGTGTGACCTATCGTGAGGATTTTTTCAAAGGACATTTTCCAAGTGAGCCAGTTATGCCAGGAGTGCTTACCGTGGAAGCACTTGCACAGGTAGGAGCGGTGGCCATTTTAAGCCAAAAAGAAAACGCGGGGAAAATTGCTTATTTTGGAGCAATCAATAAATGTAAATTTAAAGGGAAAGTGCTTCCTGGAGATAAGCTTCGTTTGGAAACAAGGATTATCAAGCAAAAAGGTCCAGTTGGTGTTGGAGAAGCGATTGCCAGTGTAGATGGAAACGTTGTGGTGAGTGCAGAACTAACATTTATGATAGCTGCACAGTAAGGAGACAAGCGATGATAAATAAGATATTAATTGCCAACCGAGGCGAAATTGCGGTTCGTATCATACGTGCCTGTCGGGAGATGGGAATTGAGACGGTGGCTGTGTATTCAGAGGCTGATAAAGAGGCACTACATACCCAGCTTGCGGATGAGGCTATTTGTATTGGACCTGCAAAATCCTCAGAAAGCTATCTTAATATGGAGCGAATCATAAGTGCAACTATTACGTCAAGAGCAGATGCAATTCATCCGGGGTTTGGATTTTTATCAGAAAATGCAAAGTTTGTGAAAATGTGTGAGCAATGTAGAATTACATTTATTGGACCAAATGCAGAAGTAATTGAAAAAATGGGAAATAAATCCGAGGCTAGAAATACAATGGTAAAAGCCAACGTTCCAGTCATTCCCGGAAGTAGTGCACCTATTTTTTGTGCAGAGGATGGCATTTTGATTGCAGAGCAGATCGGTTTTCCTGTCATTATCAAGGCAAGTCTTGGTGGTGGTGGAAAAGGGATGAGGGTTGCTTACAAAAGGGAAGATTTTATACAAGCGTTTCAAACCGCACAAAAAGAAACGAAGATGGCATTTGGGGATGATGCTATGTATATCGAACGCTATGTCATAAATCCAAAGCACATTGAGTTTCAGATTTTAGGAGATACGCAGGGAAATGTCATTCATCTTGGTGAGAGGGACTGTTCCATTCAAAGAAATCATCAAAAAATGATTGAGGAAGCCCCCTGTGTAAAAATATCAAAAGAACTTCGTGAGCGAATGGGAGAAGCAGCAGTCAAGGCAGCAAAGGCAGTAAACTACGTGAATGCGGGTACCATTGAGTTTCTTTTGGAAGAAAATCAGAACTTTTACTTTATGGAAATGAATACGCGTATTCAGGTAGAACATCCAGTTACGGAGTGGGTCACTGGAATTGATTTAATCAAAGAGCAGATAAAAATTGCAGATGGAAAGGCATTAAGTTACAAACAATCCGATATTCATATTACGGGTCATGCAATTGAATGTCGCATTAATGCAGAAAATCCAAAAAAGAATTTTAGACCTTCCCCAGGAACAATTACCGAAATGTATTTGCCAGGCGGTAAGGGAGTCCGTATCGATTCAGCTATTTATAGTGGGTATACGGTTCCGGCGTATTATGACTCCATGCTTGCAAAATTAATTGTGTATGCGAAAAATCGCAAAGAAGCAATCAGTAAAATGCAAAGTGCTTTGGGAGAAATCATAATCGAAGGAATTGATACCAATGTAGATTATCAATATGACATCATGAACCATCCGAAGTACCGTTCGGGTGAAATTACCATTGAATTCATTCAAAACCTAGAGAATGAGGAAGGGGTATAAAGGTATGATTTTAACGAATATGTTTAAAAAGACACCCAGAAAGACCTATATTACGCTTAACACTCGCACAGAAAGACCAGAGGTACCGAGCGGACTTCTTAGAAAATGCAATCATTGCAATGCAGCAATTTTAACGCATGAAGCAATTGATGATCACTATATTTGTCCAAAATGTGGCATGTATTTTCGAATGAATGCGCGCGCCCGTATTGCGATGTTGATTGAGGATGGGAGTTTTAGCGAATGGGATACTTCGTTGGAAACCAAAAATCCGCTTGATTATAAAGGCTACCTTCAAAAGTTAGAAGCACTAAAGGAAAAAACAGGACTGGATGAAGCTGTGGTTACCGGGAGCGCGGTAATTGGTAAAGAAAAAGTTGTGCTTTGTGTTATGGATGAACGTTTTTTGATGGCAAGTATGGGGGGCGTTGTTGGTGAAAAACTGACCCGCGCAATCGAGCGCGCAACCAAACGGGCATTACCAATTATCATTGTTGCCTGTTCGGGAGGAGCCAGAATGCAAGAGGGAATCATTTCTTTGATGCAAATGGCAAAAACGTCACAGGCACTAAAACGTCATAGCGATGCAGGAAATCTTTTTATTTCGGTACTTACCGACCCTACAACTGGAGGTGTAACGGCCAGTTTTGCAATGCTTGGTGATATTATACTAGCGGAGCCTGGAGCATTGATTGGGTTTGCAGGACCTAGAGTCATACAACAGACAATTGGGCAAGCATTACCAGAAGGGTTTCAACGGGCTGAATTTTTATTGGAGCATGGGTTTATTGATGCAATCGTAGAGCGAAAAAACTTACGAGATACCTTATCCAAATTATTGATTCTTCATAGCAAGAAAAAAGAAGTAGAGAATAAACAAACGAATGTATTAAAAAATTGGAAGCAAGGGTTAGAAGCATCCACAGATTCTTATACAGCATGGGACATAGTAAAACGTTCCAGACAAAATGATCGCCCAGTCGCGCATGATTATATTCATGAATTATTTGATGATTTTATAGAGCTACATGGTGATCGAAATTATAAAGATGATTTGGCAATCATTGGTGGAATTGCAAGCTTTCATGGGAGACCAATCACAGTGATTGGTGAGGCAAAGGGTAGGAATACCACAGATAATGTAAAACGAAATTTTGGAATGCCATCACCGGAAGGATATCGTAAGGCATTGCGGCTTATGAAGCAGGCAGAAAAATTCAATCGTCCCATCCTATGTCTTGTTGATACACCAGGTGCCTTTTGTGGTTTGGAAGCAGAAGAGAGAGGGCAGGGTGAGGCAATTGCAAGAAATCTGTTCGAATTATCTGGAATCCAGACACCGATTCTATCCATTGTCATTAGTGAAGGTGGAAGTGGAGGAGCACTTGCTTTGGCGGTAGCCGATGAAGTGTGGATGCTTCAAAATGCGGTGTATTCGATTTTGTCACCAGAAGGATATGCTAGTATTTTATGGAAAGACAGTAAGCGTGCCATGGAGGCAGCAAAGGTAATGAAATTAACAGCAAATGATTTAAAAGATCTTGGTGTGATAGAAGCAATTGTTCCAGAACCAAACGTGTTTACTGTTGAAACAATAGGAGAGGTTCTAAGTGAAATAGACGAGCATTTGCTTGCATTTTTAGAAATCTATTCTGCAAAAGAGAAAGAGACCTTAGTGGATGAAAGATACAAACGATTCCGCAATATGTAAAGGAAGGGAACCGTAACTTGAACATGATAAAGGGATAAAATAGAGGTAAGACAATGGGATATAAACCATTAAAAATAGGAAATTTGACAGCAACAATACCCATTATACAAGGTGGAATGGGAGTTGGAATCAGTCTCTCAAGCCTTGCAGGGGCGGTTGCAAAAGAAGGCGGAATTGGGATTATTTCTGCCGCACAAATAGGCTTTTTAGAACCTGATTTTGATCAAAATCCATTAAAGAGTAATTTACGGGCAATGGAGAAGGAATATAAAAAAGCAAGAGAGATAGCCCCAAAAGGAATCATAGGGTTTAATATTATGGTTGCGATGAAGCATTATGAGGAATACGTAAGATGTGCAAAACGAGTGGGAGCAGATCTTATTATATCGGGAGCAGGACTTCCTACGATGCTTCCAGACCTTGTATCCGATCGTTCTATTTTGATAGCACCAATTGTTTCTACGAAGAAATCGGCACAGGTTATTTTGAAATATTGGGATAGAAAATACAAACGATGTCCAGATTTAGTAGTAATTGAAGGACCAAAGGCTGGCGGGCATTTAGGGTTTCATCGAGAGGAATTATCGAAATATGAAGAGGTATCCTATGATCAGGAAGTGCTTAATATTCGTGGTGTCATACGAGAATATGAAACAAAATACCAGATAAAGATTCCGATTGTACTTGCTGGAGGAATCGATTCAGACCAAGAGGTATCCCATGCATTCTGCCTGGGAATGGATGGCGTTCAGGTGGCAAGCCGGTTTGTTACAACGAGGGAATGTGATGCAAGTCCTAAGTATAAGGATGCATATTTAAAAGCAAAAAAAGAAGATATTGTAATTGTGAAAAGTCCAGTGGGAATGCCTGGTAGAGCCATACGAAATCTTTTTTTAGAAAAGATAGAAGCGAATGAAAAGGAGCCGATTACCTTGTGTCATCAATGTCTTAGAAGTTGTAATCCAGTCGAAATTCCGTATTGCATTACCGATGCATTGATCAATGCAGCAAAGGGTGATACAGACCATGCATTGCTTTTTTGTGGAGCGCATGCGTATAAACAAAACAAAATGGAAACGGTAAAAGAAGTTATTGAATCTTTGATGAAATAAGGTATAATGGTAATAAATGACAATGATTCCAGTGAAGGAGCAGATGATGTGAATACTTATGAGACGATTAATGATATATTGGTTCACCTATTTAATGAAATCTGGGAACTAGAAGAAAATGCCATTATAACCGAGGAATTTAAAGAAATTACCAATAATGATATGCATATTATTGAGGCAATCGGGTTAGGTGAAGGAAAGAATATGTCTTCGATAGCAAAACAACTTAATATTACGATGGGTTCCCTTACAACCTCAATGAATAGTTTGGTAAAGAAAAAATATGCAATACGGGAGAGAAGCGAAGAAGATCGTCGTGTGGTATATATTCGATTGTCTGAAAAAGGAGAACAAGCCTTCCATCACCACAAAGAGTTTCATATGCAAATGGTAGATGCAGTAATGGCGAGTTTAGGCGAGGGGGAACTACCTGTACTTACGAGAGCGTTAAGTAGTTTGACTGAGTTTTTCCGTGGATATGAAGAAAATGATAAAAATTAATACTCATAGACAATGAACCGAATGTGAAAGGTTCATTGTCTATGGGTTTTTTATGTATAAATAAATGGAATAGGCGTAGAAAGCATGCGCGGGAATGAGGATAAAAATGGAATTAATTCAAATTTGTTTACTGGCAGTTGGTTTGGCAATGGATGCGTTTGCGGTTTCCATCTGTAAAGGGCTGAAAATGAAGACAATGGATTACAAATATGCAACACTGATTGCCGCTATGTTTGGTATTTTTCAGGCCGTTATGCCATTAATTGGTTGGGTACTTGGAAAACAGTTTGAGCGCTACATTACAAATATTGACCATTGGATTGCCTTTTTCTTACTAGCTTTTATTGGTGGGAAAATGATAGTAGAAGCATTTCGAGAAGGGGAAGAGGGAGTCTGTCCGGTAACCTATGATGTAAAGGATATACTTATGCTTGCGATAGCTACCAGCATTGATGCACTGGCAGTTGGGATCACCTTTGCATTTCTTAACATGGAAATCATTCGTCCGATTTTTATTATTGGAGGCATTACATTTGTCTTATCCATGATTGGCGTAATGGTAGGAAATCGGTTTGGAGCAAAATACAAATCAAAAGCCGAGCTTGCCGGAGGAATCATTCTTGTTTTAATCGGACTTAAAATTTTATTCGAGCACCTGGGTATTTTGATGCTATAATGAAACGATAGCAGAAAAATTTTAGAAGATTAAGGTGGCATCTATGAAAAAGAACACAATAACACCAATGAAGGAACCATGGAAACTATTCAATTACTGGAAACGAGAGGCAATGTGTATTTGCCTAGTTACTATTTCTGGTATTTTATATAACGTTGGAATGCTGGCAGGACCTATTTTTCAAGGAAAGATGCTCGATGCGCTGCAACAAAGGGAAGGTCAGGAAAGGGTACTGGTATTGACATTCCTTTTTGTATGTGCCATCGTAATTGTCCAAGTGTTTCGCTATATAAAGCGGTTTTATATTAGACGGTTTGCCAATGAAACAAGTGCCACGATGCGTTTGATGATATATAACAACATCATGAACAAAACCGAAGAAGAATTAAAGCAAGAAAATTTAGGAAGTCTTATGACAAAGGCAATCTCTGATGTGGAGGCTTGTGTAGAAGGAATGCGAAAATTTACAACCGAAGTATTTGATACGGGTGTACTTTTGATTTCGTATTTGATTACTCTTTTCTTGTATGATAATAAAGTTACACTTGCAGCTTGTATATGTATACCGATCGCTATGTTAATTGCTCAGAATCTAAAAATGAGGATCGTAAAATATACGTTTGCTTATCGAAAGCAATTAAGTGAGGTGTCGACGATTACCTATGATTATATTGAGAATGCCATGCTCTATCGTTTATATGGAAGAGAAGAAGAAAATCAGGAAGCGTATGAAATACAATTGCAGGAGCTGGAGAACAAGGCAATTTGGGCAAATGTATGGGAAAATGCAATGCAGCCGATCTACAATGTTATTGCAATGACAGGCGTGATAGTTGTAATTGTGATGCTTGGAGGGCGTGTAGTAGATAAGAGTTTTACAATCGGTATGTTTGTAACCTACATTACTATATTTACTGCAATGGCATTTAAGGCTAGTAAGGCGGCAAAATTATTTAATTCGGTACAAAAAGCTACAGTTTCTTGGAGACGAATAAAACCCTATATGGAGGAGTATAGGGAAGATAGAGCAGATGTTGACTCAATGTCTTCTAAAGATCTTTCTAAAATAGAAGTACAGCTTTCTAATCTAAGCATTCCATATGGCGTAGAGCATCTGGACTTAAGCCTATCGGAGGGAGATATTATTGGAATTACAGGACCCATTGCCTGTGGAAAATCAACATTTGGAAAAACATTTTTAGGACTTTCCTCTTATGTGGGATCGATAAAAATAGGCGGCGTGGAACTTTCTAAAATGGAAAAGGCTAAGAGGAGTCAATTAATAGCATACTTAGGGCATGAGCCGCAGCTTTTATCCGATACGATTTATGAAAATATTACGCTTGGAGATAAGGAAGATGTCTCTAAAGTCCTAACCATGGTTTGTTTTGAGAAGGACTTAGAATCAATGAAAGAGGGAGTACAAACAAGGGTTGGAAATGGTGGTGTGAGACTTAGCGGTGGTCAGCAGTCTAGAATAGCACTGGCAAGAACGTTGTATCATAAAAAGAAGATATTAATAGTAGATGACCCTTTTTCGGCAGTTGATCCGGCGACCGAAAAAGAAATACTAGAGCAGATAAAAGAGAATACAACCGATTGCATTGTGTTTCTTATTTCTCACCGACTTGCCCAATTTGATAAAGTAGATAAGGTCCTTTTGATGCATGCAGATAAATCATATGAAATAGGGACACATAAGGAACTTCTTGAAACCTCAGAACTTTATCAACAATTGTATTATTTGCAGGAAAAATGAGGTGGAGAAGGTAATGAATAAGGCGACGGGGATGAATACGGAAAATACGGTTCGTAAAATCATGCAAGCTACATTAAAAAAACAAAGGCTGCTCACCGCATTGTTGCTTATTTCTGTGATAGGGGTGGTGGCTCTAAGTTTAATTCCACCACAGATTCTTCGTGTGATTATTGATGATTATTTAAGTGGGAATACATATAATTCGTTATTTCCAATTGCAGGGTGTTATTTTGGAGTACTTTTATTGATTGGATTGTTTGATGTTGCAAAGGAAGCACTGCTTACCATATACGGACAGCGAATGACGAGAAATATCCGAAGGGATATGATGAAAAAGACGGCAACAATTTCTGCAGGATATTTTTCAAACAATGAGTCAGGAATGGTAGTTTCTTATTTCAATAACGATGTGGAGGCAATTCAAACCTTATTTACTAATGGCGTTATTAGTATGGCAATTGATATCCTAAAAATAGTGGGAATCCTTGTATCCATTTTCATATTTAGTAAGTGGCTTGGAATTATGGTGTTAGTATTGGTTCCAGTAATTTACCTTATCACAAGGTATTTTCAAATGAAAATGAAAAAAGCACAACTTCTAAATCGAATCTTTCTTGCAAAAGTAAATAATCATATACCAGAGAGTATACGTAATCTGCGAATGATTCAGTCCTTTCATAAGGAGAGCTATATGCAGAAAAAATACCAGATATACTTGCAGGATAATTTTGGTTCAATAGAAGAAGTTAATTTCTATGACTCCATTTTTTCTCCAATTATTTTGGTGATTCGTGCTAGCATGATTGCTATACTAGTCATATTATCTTCCGGTAAGACGTCCTATTTGGGAATAACGGTTGGCATGGCAGCAGCGGCGATTGAATTTATATCCAATCTATTTTCTCCAATTGAAAATCTAGGGATGGAACTTCAAAGTATTCAAAAAGCGGCTGCTGGAATGAGCCGAGTGGATGAGTACTTAAAGGAGGAGCAAGACGGCGAGAAGGAAGAATATAGAGGTAGTCAGGCTATAAAAAAAGGGGAGGTAACACTTTGCTTTCATCAGGTATCGTTTGCTTATCAAAAAGACAAT
The DNA here is from genome assembly GCA_041821315.1 of Velocimicrobium sp. Classification (GTDB taxonomy): domain Bacteria; phylum Bacillota; class Clostridia; order Lachnospirales; family Lachnospiraceae; genus DIGJ01. The sequence continues at coordinate 16,894 of JBGUEO010000030.1, forward strand.
CCCTTACTTCAAAAGGTATCATTTTCAATACAAGAAAATGAAACAGTGAATATTGTTGGTAGGACGGGGGCGGGGAAAAGTACATTATTTAAATTAATTCTGGGTCTGTTAGAACCGGATGAGGGAACGATTACAATTGGAAGTGTAGATGTGACGAAATTATCGAATCACGAGAAACGAACGGTTTTTGGATATGTGGAACAAAATTTTCATTTTATCAGGGGAAGTGTAATGGAACAAATCAGCTTACATGATGATACAATTGCTTTTGATGCAGTCGAGAATGCAATGAAATTTGTGGGACTTCACGAATATATTTTGCAACTTCCAAAACAATATGATACCATAGCCACAGAGCATTTGTTCTCCTATGGACAACGGCAGCTTTTATCGATAGCAAGAGCAATTGTTACGAATCCGCCTATATTGCTATTCGATGAAATGACAGCAAATATCGATGCAAAAACGGAACAAACAATATTATCGGTACTTCAATCAGCAGCGAATGGAAAAATGTTGCTTTCGATTTCTCATAGACAATCAGCTGTATGGAACGATCATCGGATTCTTTCATTACAGGATGGGAAGTTAGTGGAGCAAATGTGATTGATAAAAGGGGAAAAAGACAGAAGAAAAGACAAAAGAAAAGATAGAAAAAAATAGCAGGAGGAAATAAGATGGAAACAGGATATTATGAGAAACGAGCAAAGGAGTTATTTCATGAAGGATACAACTGTGCACAGTCTGTATTTTTATCGTTTGCTGATTTATATGACATTGATGAAGAGACTGCAATTAAACTAAGTTCTTCGTTTGGGGGAGGAATGGGGAGACTTAGGGAAGTATGTGGAGCAGTCAGTGGAATGTTTATGGTGGCTGGAACTTTATATGGATATTCGGATCCCAAGGCTAGTGTAGAAAAAGGGAAGCACTATGAACGGATTCAAGCACTTGCAAAAGAATTCCAAGAGGCAAATGGATCCATTATCTGCCGTGATTTACTTGGTCTTGAAAAGGGAAGTGATACCCCTAAGCCAGAAGAGAGAACCGAGGAATATTATAAAAGGCGGCCATGTGAGGAACTCGTTGGTATGGCAGCGGCTATTTTAGCGCAATATATTGAAAAAGAGGGAAAGGCTTAATCCTTTTCATATGCGAGTGTTTGTGCTATGATAAGAGGATAAATTATAAATAAAAGATAGGAGTTAAACATGCATTATATTAATGAATTAAGAGAAGGTGAGACGCTTACAGAAGTATACTTTTGTAAGGTGAAAAATATATTAAAGACAAAAATGGGAAAAAGCTACTATTCTCTTTTGTTACAGGATAAAACGGGCACGTTAGATGCCAAGGTCTGGGAACTTTCCAATGGAATCGATAATTTTGAACAGATGGATTATATCTATATTCAAGGACAGGTTACTAGCTTTCAGGGTTCCTTACAGCTAAATGTAAATCGTATTCGTAAATGTCAGGAAGGGGAATATGATCCAAGAGACTATATGCCGGTTTCCAAACAAGATATTGGTGAAATGTATCAGGAATTATTAGGATTTGTTGGAAGTGTAAACGAAGTACATCTTCATAAATTACTAGAGAGCTTTTTTGTGGAAGACAAAGAATTCGTCAAACGATTCAAAGACCATTCTGCAGCCAAAAGTGTGCATCATGGATTTATTGGAGGATTACTAGAACATACACTAGGAGTAGCCAAAATGTGTGATTATATGGCAGGGGCATATCCTATTTTAAATCGTGATTTATTAATTACTTCTGCTATTTTTCATGATATTGGAAAGACGCAGGAGCTATCGGAGTTTCCGACTAACGATTACACGGACGATGGACAACTTTTAGGGCATATCTATATGGGAACAGAAATGATTGGAACGAAGATTCGTACCATCTCAGGATTTCCAATTAAATTAGCCAGCGAATTAAAACACTGCATTTTAGCACATCATGGAGAGTTAGAATATGGATCTCCAAAAAAACCAGCAATTATAGAGGCAGTTGCCCTTAACTTTGCAGATAATGCAGATGCAAAGCTTGAAACCATGACAGAAGTGTTAGAGGGAGCCTCCGACAGCACAGAGTGGTTAGGATACAATCGGTTCTTTGAATCCAATATTCGTGCTACATCAAAGTAAGATAGGAGTAATACTTGCATGAACAAAAATGATGAATTTATCATCTCAATCGAAGATATGACATCAGACGGAGAGGGCATAGGGCGTAAGGACGGCTTTGCCCTCTTTGTTAAAGATACGATAAAGGGTGATCTTGTAACGGTTAAAGTGATAAAAATGAAAAAGACCTATGGGTTTGCCAGACTCATAGAAATTATAGAACCATCGAGTCATCGTGTGGAACCTAGATGCCCGCTTTCAAGGAAGTGTGGCGGTTGCCAGATTATGCACTGCTCGTATGAAAAGCAATTGGAATATAAAGAAAATAAGGTAAGAAACTGTTTGGAGCGAATTGGTAAGCTGACAAATCTTCCAATGGAGCCCATTATGGGAATGGAAGAGCCTTATTATTATCGCAATAAGGCTCAGTTCCCTGTTGGGCGAAATCGTGAGGGGAAAATTGAAATTGGATTTTATGCAGGGCACACGCATTCGATTGTCGATACGTCGCACTGTTATATTCAGGCACCCATAAATGAGCAGCTCATTCAAATAATACGAGACTTTTTGGAAGAATTTCATATTGAACCTTATGATGAAGCTTCAAAAAAGGGCTTGGTGAGGCACATTTTAACACGTGTTGGGGATGCAACTGGTGAGATTATGGTCTGTCTTGTGATCAATGCAAGAAAGCTTCCGCATGCAGATAAACTAATCGAACGTTTATCTAAGGTGGAGGGAATGACAAGCATTATGCTTAATGTGAATCAAGAGAACACAAATGTGATATTAGGAAAAGAAAGTAAGAATTTATGGGGACAAAATTATATTACAGATTGTATTGGTACGATTAAATACCAGATTTCTCCTCTTTCTTTTTATCAAGTCAATCCAACACAGACAAAGAAACTCTATGAGACTGCACTTGAATATGCAGATCTTCATGGGGAAGAGATTGTGTGGGATATTTATTGTGGAATTGGAACAATTTCTCTCTTTTTGGCACAAAGTGCAAAGCAGGTCTATGGGGTGGAGATTGTGCCAGAGGCAATCGAAGATGCAAAGCGAAATGCAGCGTTAAATCAAATTGGTAATGCAGAATTTTTTGTGGGGGCAGCAGAAGATGTGCTGCCAGAAAAGTATGCGAAAAGTAACGGCGCCATGCGTGCAGATGTAATCGTGATTGACCCACCCAGAAAGGGTTGTGACGAGGTACTGCTTGATACAATAGTCAAAATGGAGCCAGACCGCATCGTATATGTAAGCTGCGATCCAGCAACACTTGCAAGGGATTTGCGTTACTTAGAGGATCATGGATATCAGGTAAAACGTGTGAGGGCATGTGACATGTTTGCGCACTCAGTGCACGTTGAAACTGTGATTCTGATGACACGTTGTGGTTTAAATGATAAATAAGCCCGTCTAACCACAAGATGTTGTGGTTTTTGAGTGAAAATGGGCGGAAATTAGGCTAAAAACGCCCGATTTTTGCCCTGATTTTTAGGGGAAAATATAGATGACATAGGGTATTTTGATAATTATCCCTTGAAAATTGATTTATATTTTTGCAATTTGATAGAAACTATATTGAATCTAAGTAGAATAAATATAACAGGATATATTGATTATCGGAGCTAATTAAGATCATTTTATTGACTATCAAATAGTCGGTGAAGAAATTAATGCTTTAAAAAATGTAAAATCTCTTACAGTACGGATTTTTACGGATAAAGAAAATGCCGGAGACCACTGCAATGTTGGAAATGCAAAGTTGACTCTTGATGCAATGATGGGTTAGATTGAACAGATGAAGAGCAGGGAGAATGTATAATAATCATTTTACTTGTGGAGGTGAAATTTAATGAATAAACAATTGTTTGTGCTTGATACTAAATGTCAACTTTCTTTTGATGATATGATTGATAAAGTTGAAAATATTGATAATCGAATTGTTTATTATTATAATAAAGATTATATCATTGGGAAAACGGTGCAATATGAAATCTTTGATGGAATATGGCTTGTTTATCATGACTTAATATTAAAAAATCCTGAACTTTACCCTTTGGAAGTGGAGGGCTTTATTCAATTAAATTACTGCGCCTCCGGAAGATGTGAACTACACTATAAAAATAATAAAGTATTTTATGTAGGCGCTGGTGATTTTATTATTGGGCTTTTAAAGAATAAACAATATAAACATAGTTATCCACTTGGAAATTATAGTGGAATTTCAATTATTACAACGGAAGAAAAGTTAGATGATTTTTTACAAACGATTTTTCCAGAAACAAAATTAGCCAGTAAAAGATTGCTTATAAAAATGGAAGAGAACTCAGGTTACATACTCTTATCGAATAACTTTGAAGTTAAAAATATCTTCGATGAAATGCTTTTATTCAATAGCGATTATTGGAAAGAAAAAGCGATTACCAAATTTGCAGAACTAATTTTATTATTATTTCATAATGATACGGACTTGCAAGTAAATAGGAAATATTATGATAAACAAATTATTAATTTAGTGAAACAAATAAAACAAGAGGTTACCTCTGATATAGAAATTTATATAAAAATTGATGACATTGCCCATAAATATCATATTAGTGAGAAAACATTCACTGAGTGCTTTAAAGAAATATATGGAAAAACGTATTATTCATTTATTAAAGAATTTCGAATTAAAAAAGCAGCAGAATTTCTACGTTTAGAAAAGAATTCTGTTGCAGAAATTGCTTTGATGGTAGGCTATCAAAATGCGAGTAAATTTTCCAAAGCATTTTTAGACGTAATGGGAGTAACGCCAATTCACTATAGAAAAAATAATTCATCTACCGTTTTGGATTAAAAAGAAATTAATAGAGTAGAGGAATAAAAAATAATAGGATATAATCACAGATGGTTAGTTTATGCTAATAATCTGTGATTATATCCTATTATTGATTTATAAAGAATAAGATAATCAAATACAGATGGAAATTAATATTATACAAAGGAGCGTTATACATGAATGAGAAGATGATGAGTGAAGAAAGCATATCAAAGCTACTATTAAAATTTGGCATACCTGCAATTATAGGTTTTCTTATAACGGCAATATATAATTTTGTGGATGCCGTTTTTGTGGGTAATCTGGGGACAAGCGCAATGGGAGCATTAGCAGTGGCTTTTCCAATATCAATGATTAGTATAGGCATTGGATTAATTTTGGGAAGTGGAGCAGCATCTGCTGTTTCCAGGTTATTAGGACAAGGAGAAATAAAGCAGGCAAATATAATGTCCTCTGTTGCATGTTGGGGAAGTTTGTTCTTGGGAATATTGTCTGCAATTCCATTTATTTTTTTTATGGAAGAAATCCTAAGATTTTTTGGAGCAACAGAGACAATATTGCCTTATGCAACAGATTATATGTATATTTATATTCCAGGTTTGATATTTAATATGATGACTATTGCATTAAATCATTTAGCCAGAGCGGAAGGTGCAAATAAAACCAGTATGAATACATTGCTAATAGGTGCTATTTTGAACATAGTATTAGACCCTGTTTTTATCTATACGTTTCATCTGGGAATTAAAGGAGCTGCGATAGCAACGGATATATCACAGCTTTTATCAACAATTTTATTATTTAGATTTTTTTATAGCAATAAAAGTAGTATCAAAATATCTATCCGGTATTTTAATTTATCAAAACAGGTGTTGTTTGAAATGGCCAAAACAGGAACCCCTAATTTTGTTGTACAGGTATTATCAGGTGTTTCAATGGGATTAATAAATACAGCAGCTTTTCCTTATGGAGATGGAGCAGTAGCTGCTATGGGAATTGTAAACAGAATATTTGCCATAGGAAGTTATATTATCTTAGGATTTTCAAAAGGATTCCAACCACTTGCCGGATATTTTTACGGAGCAAGAAAATATAATCGTTTGAAAGAATCCCTTCGTGTTTCACTGAAATGGATGTTTAGCTTTTGTATTATACTAGGAATTGTTGAAATTTTATTTTCGAATTTTATTGTATCAATATTTACAAATGATTCTAAAGTTATTGAAATAGGTGTTCTGGCATTAAGGGGATATAGCATCGTGTTTCCTGTTTTTGGCTTTCAAACAATGATTTTAGGATTATTTTTAGCATTAGGAAAAGGAAAACAAGGTTTAGTATTAAGTCTGGGAAGACAAGGTATATTTTTGATACCTCTTGTACTTATATTACCACAGCTGTTAGGGTTAAACGGAGTTATCTATTGTCAGCCAATTGCAGATGTGTTTACAGCGTTATTAGCAATCGTTTTTTATTTTAACTACAAAAAAGAGCTGTTGAAAATGTAATCAAATGCAGCCTGCTAAAAATGTATTTTTTAATATGGACCTGATTCACTAGTGGCATTTAGATAAGCAAACTCCTTATTCCTACTCACACTAAGCGAGAGAGGAATAAGGAAAAATCATTTAGTTAAGAGAATAGTATTCGAAAAAATGGGGAAAAGTCATTCTAACCTGCGATTATATTATGACCTACCTGTATTGTTCCACGACAAAAAGACAGATTGCATATCTGTCTCATTATAAGCTATAATGGTAGTGAGATTACGCTACCCGATAGATAAAATCCCGGTTTCTCTTTGGGTGGAGTTTTAGGGGATATTTTCTATCCGGTCTAATTGGAGTTAGATGTCGTTGTATGACAAGCATCATCTCATTTTCGTCACCGCCAGATTTTAAGTATGTTCTACATACATTGACTGCGGTGGCGAAATTTATTTTATAGGTATGCTTTGTATTTTCACTTGTGATAACAACTGCATGATTCGTAGCCAATTCACAGAAATTATATAATATCATGCGAGCATATATTTCTTGAATGATAAAGTCTTTTTTTCGACTGTGAAAGTTCACTAGACCAATGGTATATTTTAATTTGCGGAAACTTGTTTCCTCGCCCCACCGCATTTTATATAGCACTTTAATTTCGCTTAATGGGAATTCCTCCTTTGAAAGATTTGTAGCGAATTTTGAAATAACGATCCCTTTCATCTAGAAAATCAAAGTCTGTATTTGGTGTAAGACTCGTATAAATATCTGGATTATTTTTGATTTCCTTTGTATGGCGTCTGGTCAGTGTAGTTTCAATGTATGTATCGAACTCACTGTTAGGTAAATCATTGTTCGAAAGAATACCATTGCTGGAAATATCTTTCAAACGGATGATAAATTTTTGCCCTTTTCGTATGAGGTGGGAAAAGACATTAAAACTCTCATATCCACGATCCGCAATAAAGATGGCTGGAGTGGAAGTATTATAGCCATCAACCATAGTATTCAGAGCCTGACGTTCATGCAGTTTTTTCTTACCCTGAATAATGAAATCGCAGTATGTATGATTTAATAGATCATACAATGCATTGATGTGAATCATGTTATAGCCTTTTTCACCTTCATGAATGAATGTTTCTTCGTCAGATGAATCACGAGAGATATTTACATCGGAACCATCACAGGCTAGTAGACGGTATCCGCGATATGTGTGATTTTGAATGGGAACGCATTCGTTAACAAACGAGTGGAAAAGAAAATCCCAGCCCTCGGTAAGAATCTTCTGCCGCTGCTGTATATAAGCAGATGCAGATGGAGCAGCAAGTGTATGACCAAAATAGTCCATCACCTCGTTTGGGAGAGATTTACTTTGAAATTCAATCATGAAACGACATGCATCATGAAAAGTAATTTTGCGATTGCGGGTAAAGTCGTTCTCAGGATCTTTACAGAAAAGATGATGGATGGAATCAAGTTCAGATATGCAATTGTCTAAGGTTTGTTTTAAGTCATGTAAAAAAGTATCGGCCATATGGTACCTCCTTGAAATGTGTTTATAATCAAGGGTGGGGATCATATATTGAACACTTTGTCAATGTTTTTTGTAATATTTTTCAACTTTTTGAAGAAAAAGAAAAGCGGCTCCAACAGGGTTGGAAACCGCCAAATATACTATTAAAATCGTTAACTAAATGACATTGATCAAATATTATTAAGTGAAAATTGTAATACAAATAAAAATGTAGTTTTTGTATCTGACAAATTAATTAAAATCATTCTTGATTGTAATATAATTTATCCTGATTGTCATTGGATAGATGATGTATACATAGAATTTTTTTCTAAATTTATAGAGTTAGAAGAAACGAACTATTTTGATATTGATATACTGATAGAAAAAATCAGGCAGGGTAATAATTTTGTTGAACTGACTAATTTGCAGAGTTTGTATTAATATTTATTGCAAAACAAAGAAAAAATAATTGGTTTAAATTTTATTAAAACAGACAATGGGTCATATACATCTTATAATAATAGTCAATTGTATGATAGGGATAAGACAATATGCTGGGATTCAGTTCACCAGGAATTAGGGGAAGAATTGGGACTAGAATTTAAACCTATATTCCTTTCAAATTCCATAGATAATAATGCTAGAAAAATTTTAATAAAACCACCCTTAACAAACAATGATGTTGTAACTTTCATTAAAAAAAAATATTTTCAAGAAAAAGATCATCAAATTAATAATGTTGAAAAATATTTTAAACAATTTAATATTGAAATTTAGTTCTTTATGCGACTATAGAGGTGAGAATAGAAGTATAATGATGATAACTAAAAATGCTGATCCAGATGCTTCTCCGTATTTGAAAATGGAAATGACAAAAGTGTATTATATTGAAAACCCTATATTAAAAGAAATTTACGTTAAATCCGGAGCTATTTCTTCAAACAGTTTTGTTGATATAGAGTTATATAAAAAATATATAAACTTAAATTATAGAGATGAGTTTCTGAAATTTAGAGAATTTTTTCAAAAAACTCCTGATATAAAAGGATGGTTTCGATATTACTATTTTTATTGGAGAAAAATTGAACTCGTAGAAACAGATTTATTTACCATATTAAAAGAAAAAAAGTGGATTTTGATTGAAAACAAAATGTATAAATGTAGTGAAATTTCATTAAAGATGCTAATGGAAGAAGGATATTTTAAGGGAGAGCTTGAAAGAAGTATAAATGTATTATGTGATGTATTGCAAATTTCTTTAGGAGAGGTAAGCACGACGGCTCAAAGTGTAATTTCTTCATTAAATCAGTTATCATCTAGTGAACTTATTTATATACAATCAAAGTTGGAAGAAAGAATTACCAATAATCATATTTAATTTGTTTTAACAGAGATTCAACCAACCCTTGAAGCGGTGATAATGATGACATAATAATTATGCATAAAGTGATTGATTTCCGATTATATGCGTGTAGTTTATGCATTTATATGAAAAAATATACAAAAATCCAGTTGATATGTTTCCGATAATGGCACACGTGGAATGCGTGACACTGCTCCAACGGATAGATACGTAAAACTCCTTGATTTTACGCACTTTTCGAGGCATATGGTTTTTTCGAAATCAGAGAGAAAAGACAAGAAAAAAGCAATTTTGAATGGTGTGAACGTCTCAGTGGTTTTAGACCTCGTGTGCGCAGCACCAAAAAAGTACAGTTAATATTCTAATTATTTTGATACATCCAACTTAATAGAGCTATGAGTCGAAAGACCGCTTGTTTTCAACCTTTTAGGAAGAAAATGAGTGGTCTTTTTTACGTTCTGCAAGCTTGCCGAAGCATCTATCTGGAGAGGAGATTGAGATAATGAAACAAGAAGAAAGATTGGTTACTTCTTCATTAGTAGAGAGTGAAATAGACAGTGAAAAGGTAGCGCAGGGAGGAAAACTCAAAGAAACAGAAGGAATTATAAGTATTCCATTTAACCAGCTTCATGAATTTAAAGGTCATCCATTTAAAGTAGAAAATGATATGGAGTTATTTGAACTCATGAGGAGTATTGAGAAAGAGGGTGTAATTGTTCCGGCACTTGTCAGACCCAATCCATATGGGTGCGGTTATGAAGTGATTGCTGGTCACAGAAGAATGGCAGCAGGCAAGTGGGTAGGATTAACAGAATTACCAGTTGTCATAAGAGATCTGGATGATAATCAGGCAGTATGTGCCATGGTGGATAGCAATCTGCAAAGGGAGCATATCAAACCAAGTGAGAAAGCATTTGCTTTTAAGATGAAACTAGATGCTATGAATCGTCAGGGTAAAAGGTCGAATACAACCTTTGGCCAATTTGACCAGAAGTATGAATCACTTAATACAGGTGTCGTAATTCACTCTTTGGAACTAGATAAAAATGAAGTTGGATATCTTGAAGTGAGAAATGCACTACCAGATAGAGAATCGTCTCAATTAATTAATTCAAGGCAGGAGCTGGCTAGGCAGGTTGGAGAAAGTGAAAGGCAGATTCAACGATATATTCGCCTGACATACCTAATACCAAAGATTATCAAAATGGTGGATGAGGAAAAGATAGCATTGACACCAGCGGTTGAAATTTCTTATCTAACAGAGGAAGAGCAGTATGAGCTATTTGCGGTAATGGAATTGGAGCAATCGACGCCATCTTTATCACAAGCGAACCGGATGAAGCGAATGAGTCAGAGTGGGAAACTGGATATGGATATGCTTTATGAAATTCTTGGTGAGGAAAAGTCAAATCAAAGAGAACAGATTAAGATACGGGCAGATTTGTTAGCAGATTATTTTCCTGATGGTTATACACCAAAACAGAAAGTAGAACTGATTGAAAATCTGGTCAAAGAGTGGCATTTAAACCAGACACAGCAACAATCTAGATCAAATGAGAAGAGGGGAAGGTGATTATTATGAGTGAAGAGAAATCATTATTTGAAACTATTGGAATTCAATATAAAGAGAAAGATGGATTGCTATATCCAATCGTTGAAGAAGAAATTTTAACGGAATCTATTCATATTGGAAAGTATGGAGATTTGTGGATGGAATATCTGAAAGAAAATCATCCAGACAGTTACCGTCATCTATTCCGATTTGGAAAATTGATGAAGAAAGCAGTAGAAGTAAATGAAGATTCTTATGAAATGTTAGATAGCATAGTATCAAAATATTTAGAAAAACATCTGCCAATAGATCCGAACTCTACTTTGGAAATGTGGCAAATTAGAGAGCAGGCAAAGATGATGGCAGAATAAATGATATTTCATGACATTGTAAATCAGTATCATTAATCGGAAGGAGCAAATTTTATGACAGAGAATACGAACGTTACAACAAATCAGAATTATTTTATAGGAAGAACAAGACAGGAAGGAATAACAACTACAACAATGGGAAATTTAGGAGGAGAAGAGAATATGAGAGAATACAAAATCAAAGATACACTAATTTTAGCTTGTGATCATGGGTATGGGAATATTAAGTCCTGCCACAGTGTTTTTAAAGCATCTGCCGAAGTCAGTGAAACAGTACCAATATTTAGTAAGGACTATGTGAAAGTTGAAGATAAATATTATGTGATTGGAGAAGGGCATAAGAGTTTTCTTGCGGATAAGATTGCGGATGATGATTATTATATTTTGACATTGGTTGCAATTGCAAAAGAATTAGCCTTAAGAGGACTTAAGGAGGCAAAGATTCATCTTGCAGTGGGACTACCATTAAAATGGGTCAAGGCGCAGAGAGATTCCTTCAAGGCATACTTACTTCGCAATCGCTATATTAATTTTGAATACCGGGAGAAAGAATATCTGGTAGAGATTGCCGGTTGTACAGTAATGCCACAGTGTTATTCAGCAGTGGCAGAAAATCTAAAAGAATTTAAGGGATTAAATATGCTGGTTGATATTGGAAATGGGACCATGAATATTATGTATCTAAATGATGGAAGGGCAATGGAAAACAAATCCTGGACAGAAAAGTTTGGGGTAAATCAATGTTCAATTCGTATCAGAAATGCAGTCTTAAATGAAACGGGAACCCACTTGATGGATGATGTAATTGAGAATTTCTTAAGGACAGGAAAAGCGGATGTAGAAGAGCCATATGCTTCACTGATTCGAAATGCTGCCGCAGAATATGTATCTGAAATCTTTGATAAATTGAAGGATTATGAGTACAACGACAAGCTTATGAAGCTGCATTTTATGGGTGGAGGATGTAAACTTGTGGAAACTGTTGGACAATACAATGTTGATAGAACTTTCTTTATTAAGGATATCTGTGCGACTGCTAAGGGTTATGAGTATTACTGCTATATGGGTCTTCGCAGACAGAACCAGAATCGTTAATCAGACGAATATTTGATAGGATTTAATTTGAAATGAAAGATAAATTCGTTTCGGGAAGGAGCAGACCAATGACAAAGAATACAAATATTCGATTTTATGACGAAGAGGAAGAGGATAAAAGGGCATGGGACATTCTTCATTCCCTTGATAAGAAGCAGTTTAAATCTCAGAGCAAATTTGTGGTTCTTGCTATATTAGATTATTATGAAAAATGCTTAAGGCAGGAGCGAGATCCTTATTTTGAGACAAGGGAGAAAGAAGATGCTTTTTCTGACAGAATTGTAAAGTCGGTGGAAGAAAGGGTTATTTCTAATCTACCAGCACTGATTGGAACTTATGTGATGTCGCAGCAACAGATTCCGTTGCAGACCATGCCGGTGATGGATTATACAGGAATTGGTAGACAAGGACAGCCAGTAATGAACTCACTATCTGGAAATGGCGCATTAATAGATGGAGCAGGTGGCAATACAGGTTTTACGTCACCTAATCTTTCAGAGAAGCGGGAACTTGATGAAAATGAATTCCTTGATTTTGGAATGATGGAGTAATAGGTAATGGCTACAGAAATGCTAACAGAAATTTTTAGTTGGTTACAAAGAATAGTGGAAATGGTAGCAGAAAATATAATTTTATATGCAATATAAATGATGGTTACAAAATAGAAATGTTTTGTAGCCATTTATACAATATTGGGTGCAAAAGAGACAGAAGGCAATTTTTATAGCTTATCTGTCTTTTTTTGTACCTATTTTTACAGACCAAAGGCTGTAAATAAACCGGGGTCTTAGGGATGGAATCCCTAACAAGATAAGGGGGCGTCAGTACCCGATAGGATTTCGCATTGCGAAATCCGTATCTTGCAAAAAATCCCGGCACTTATCTTTATATTGAAAAAAGTGTTCAGGATGTAAAGCACGTAAACAAACAATTCGAAGAAGGAGATTAAATTATGGAAAAGAAGAAAGCAAGTATAGCGAGGCAGAATAGAACATTTCGTTTATCGAAATCGGAACTACAGAAATTAGCAGAGGGGGCAAAGGCTGAGGGCATGTCAGAAAGCGAATATGTCAGACATTTAATTTTGCATGGTGGTGTTGACACAGTGTATATCCGTGATCGGCAAAACATTATAAGACAGATAACAGGAGTTGCTACGAATGTAAATCAGGCTGCAAAGTGGGCAAATGAAAATAAGTATATTCCACAGAGCAGAATTGAGCAGATGTGTCTGCAATTAGGTGTGATTTTAAGTTTGTTAAAGGAGCTGATTCAATTATGGCGATAACCAAGATTATGAATATAGGACATGGAAAGACTGGTAAAATCACAAATCACCTGAAAAATACACTGGATTATATTATGAATGAGGCGAAGACGGAAAGTGGAGTTCTGGTGGGCGGGTGGAATTGCGTTCCAAAGCTTGCTTTTGAACAGATGGTAGGAACGAAAGAATTATATGGAAAGACAGGAGGAAGGCAAGGATATCATATTGTGATATCCTGTCCGCCGGAAGAGGGAACTCCAGAGCAGTTATTGGAATTATATTTTAGCCTTTTATACTTCTGAACCTGAATATCGAAAGCAGTTGGAAGATATTAAATCGGAAAAGAAGAAACTTCAAGGTGAAAAACATGTAGCAGAACGATGCTTGAAAGAAAGTCTTTATGTGGGTCTATTAGTTCCAGAGAATATAGAAATTAGTAATATTTATGAGATTGATGTACCGAAGAAACCATGGTATTTGAGGAAAGAGGAAAGCAGAGCACCGGAAGTGATAAGAGAGCTTGAAGTTGCTACTATTGCTGAGGAAGAAACGTTAGATTCTTTTGATATGAATTCTTTCGATATGGAATTGGAACCTGATGAAATTATTTCTTCTCACAATGAAACGATAGAGGCTGTAGAAGAAACAAAAGTATTTGATATTAAAGGTATATCAATGTTTGATGAAATTGAGAAAGCGGTTTACGGGGATGTCGAGCCACAGATGAAAGCTATTACCAAGGAAAGATATGAATCTATGACGGATAAGGAAAAAGCTGAATGGATTGGTATAGATGGAAATGACGTGTATGGGTCAATGAGAAGATTCCATGAAAAAATGACATCGATTGGCATCTCTTATCAATACAGCTCGGATGAAACAGAAGAGTTTTGTAGATTGGAAGAAATTTGTAGAAAGGAATCGGATAGGTCAAGGCTTTATAAGAATACAGGGAGAAGCAGGTAGAAAACAAAAAATTTCTAGCTATAAATTGAGTTATAAAGTGGTAATTATATATTTGCCCACAATTAATTTAGTATTGAAATACTAAATTAATTGTAGTATAATACTCACATGATTGGAGGTGCCTTTGTGGATAATAAGATATTAGATGGAATCAATCTATTATATCAGCGAGGAATAACATCAAGAGAAGAACTACTTGTAGAATTCTTGCGAGTAAAGATGACTCAAAAGTTTGTAAAAAAGAATATAAGTGTCGATGTGCTTTTTTCTAAGATGAAAGAAGTGACAGAGCCAGAGCTAGGAATATACAATGCTGACCGCATGGACTTTCAGAATATGTTTGCTGCCTTTGCAGATGCAGGTGCTATAGAATTTGTTACCCATATTTATAAAGAGGATAGAAGCGGAAGTGTCGTTAGTCCAAAATGTCTGACAGACTATATCGGAGCACGAATTCAGGAGATAAGTCCAAAGCATGTTTTAATAACAGAAGCGGAAAAGCATTTATATGGTTTGCAAGAATTAGTAGATGTATGTGTGGGAAAAGTCACGCTTACAAGTCAAAATAAAATGTTTTATCTATTACTACAGATGATATTTGAAGATCAAGATAATGTTACGGTTAGACATCTATCGATTTATACGGAATTACTTGTGGAAGACAGGTATGATTATATACTTTGTTTGCCTATTTTTGGCTATAAAATCAATGATGTGGCAGATATCTTCTTTACAAGAGATTCTGATGGAATTGCATTACAGAATTTGCTTCAATATCTAAGTGAAGATGGAAGTATAGATTATATTTCTCCAGCGAAATTATTATTCTCTAGTATGGGATTTGATAAGATTAGAAAGTTAGTAGAAGAAAGTTATTGGTTGGAGGAGCTGGTCATTTTACCGGATGGATTATTTAGACCATGGACGGCAATAAAGACCTATCTGATTTCAATCAGCAAAACAAAGAAGGCTAATATTTTAATTGGTTCTTTAGAAATTAAGAAAGATTGTTTTCGATTTGAAGAGAAAAGAGAAATATCTAGTATAGAGTTCAATAATCATGAAGACTGGAGAATTGAGCTGCTTTTATCAGATGAAAATGAGTGCTTACAACAGTTTAAAACATCAGAGATTCCAAAGAAAAAACTAAAAAATTTAGCAGAGATTTTTCGAGGAAAATCTATTTTAAAAAAGGATGCTATGGTTGGGGATATAGCTGTTTTGAATATTAGTAATATCGAAGATGGAGAAATCAACTATGACGATCTAGAAACAATTCGAGAAGAAGAACGTAAGATTAAACGATATGAACTTATTCAAGGAGACGTTGTTTTATCCTGTAGAGGAACAGCAATGAAGACGGCTGTTTTTGAGAAACAGGAACAAATTGTAATTGCTTCTTCGAATATTATTGTCATCAGACCAGGTAAAGAAATATTAGGAGAATATATTAAGATATTTTTTGATACTCCGGTTGGAAATATGATGATAAAGAGCTTTCAAAGAGGAAGCACTGTAATGAATATCAATCATACAGATATTATGGAAATGGAAGTACCATTGCTTCCATTGGAAAAGCAGGAAGAAATGGTAAGTACTTATAAAAAAGAACTTAAAAAATATAAACAGACTATTCTAGAGGCAGCTAAAAAGCTAGAACAAACAAAAAATCAAATATATAAAGTGATACAGGGAGGAAATATATAATGTCAGATGTTACATTAGGATTCGAAAATCAGCTATGGGATATGGCAGATAAAATGAGAGGAAGAATGGGTGTTAAAGATACTGAATATGGAAATGTTGTGTTAGGTCTCATTTTCTTAAAATATATCTCTGATAGTTTTGAGGAAAGATATAATGAACTTCTAGAAGAAGACGATGGATTTGAAGAAGACAGAGATGCTTATGCTGAAAAGAATGTTTTTTTTGTTCCACCTTCAGCAAGATGGGACTTTATTAAAAAAAGTGCAAAATTACCAACGATTGGACAGATTATTGATGATGCAATGATTGCAATAGAGCGGGAAAATAAAACATTAAAAGGAGTTCTTCCTAAAACTTATGCAAGACAAGAACTTAATAAGCAAGTGTTAGGAGAGCTGGTTGATTTGTTTTCTTTTAATCTTGGAAGCAAAGAAGCAAAGGCACAGGATATTCTGGGCAGAGTCTATGAATATTTTCTTGGGAACTTTGGTTCTACGGAAGGGGAATATTATACTCCGCCTTCAATCGTTGAGTTGTTAGTAGAAATGATTGAACCATATGAAGGACGTGTATACGATCCGTGTTGTGGAAGTGGTGGTATGTTTGTGCAGTCTGCAAAGTTTGTTAAGGCGCACGAGGGAAAGGTAGATAATATCCATATACATGGGCAGGAATCTATAGCCGAAACTTGGAGACTCTGCAAAATGAATCTTGCCATTCGTGGGATTGATGGGGACCTTGGGCAGGAAAATGCAGATACTTTTGGAAATGACCAACATAAAGGATTAAAAGCTGATTATATTTTGGCAAATCCACCTTTTAACATCAAAGACTGGGGTGCATCTAAGCTTACAGATGATGTACGTTGGAAATATGGTAGGCCATCAGAAGGAAATGCGAATTATGCTTGGATTGAACATATGATTAGTAAAATGTCACCGAGAGGAGTTGCTGGATTCGTACTTGCAAATGGGTCTATGAGTACTGCACAGAGACAAGAAGCGGAAATTCGTAAAAATATCATTGAAGAAGGAAAATTGGTGGACTGCATTGTGGCGTTGCCATCAAATCTATTTTATAACGTTACAATTCCAGTTTGCCTATGGTTCTTATCAAGAAAAAGAGATAATCGTAAAGATAAAATACTATTTATTGATGCAAGAAAAATGGGGACTATGGAAACTAGAAAACATCGAATACTTGAAGCAGAAGAAATCCGAAAAATTTGTTCGACATACCATAGCTGGAGAGATGGAAAAAAAGAATATTGCGATGAGCAAGGATTCTGCAAATCAGCAAGCTTAGATGAAGTTAGAAGCAAAGGTGATTATATTCTTACTCCAGGTAGGTACGTTGGTATTGAAGAACAAGAAGATGATGGGGAACTATTTGACGAAAGAATGATGAAACTAACAAATGAACTAGGTGATTTATTTGAAAATGGACATTTACTGGAAGAAAAAATTAGAGAAAATTTAAAAAAAATAGGATACGAATGCTAAATAATAGGAAAGGAAGTCACAGCGTGAAAACAGAAAGTTTAGTTTGTTTAAATGATGTTATAGTATCTGCTAACACGGGACTTGATGCAATTAAAAGAGCACCTATAGTTGATTACGATAGTGGAATACGATGTTTAAGAATTCAAGACATTTCACAAGATAAAGATTTTGATAATTGGGGATTTTGCAAGGTAGAGAATAAAAATTTCGACAAGTTTCAATTAAAAGAAAATGATATTATTATTGCAAGAACTGGTGCAACTATAGGAGTTAATAGGTTTATAAGAAGTAAACTTGACGCAGTTTATAATAATGGTCTTATAAGGATTAGAATTAATGAAAAGGTGGCAAATCCGAAATATATATATTATTGTATGCAAAGTCAAAAATATAGAGACTTTATTAATTCTATTTGTGCAGGAACATCAACGCAACCTAATATGAAAATAAATGCGTTTCTAAATTTTGATTTTATTCTACCTA
The DNA here is from genome assembly GCA_041821315.1 of Velocimicrobium sp. GTDB lineage: Bacteria > Bacillota > Clostridia > Lachnospirales > Lachnospiraceae > DIGJ01. The sequence continues at coordinate 35,165 of JBGUEO010000030.1, forward strand.
GCATCGAAATTCAGAGAAATATAGTTAATGTACTAGGAGCATTTGATGATAAAATAGAAAATAATAATGCAATAAACGATAATTTACAGCAGCAAGCTCAAGCTCTTTATCACGAACGCTTTGAGAGTATGAGCTTTGATGAATTACCTTCTAGTTGGCGTGTAGTTAATCTTGGTGATGTTGCTTCTATCTCTAACAAGAGTTTCAATCCTCTCAAAGAGCCTGAAACAATGCTTGAGCATTATAGTATTCCTGCCTTTGACAAAGCCAAGTTCCCGGTATTCGAGCCTTCAACATCAATCAAGAGCAACAAATTCATTGTCGATGCGGAGTGCTTTTTGATTTCAAAGCTGAATCCGACTACTAAACGAGTCTGGATGCCATATTGCCTGACTTCAAATGCAGTTTGCTCCACCGAGTTCATCGTCTACAAAGCGAAAAACAAGGAAATGACTGATTATCTGTACTCGGTAATTGATAGTTCAACCTTCTCGGATTATATGTGCAGCTATGTAACGGGATCGACTGGAAGTAGGCAACGTACAACACCGTCTGATACGCTCTCTTTTGAGCTTATTCTTCCTTCGGAGGGCGATCTGGCAGATTATCAAGACATTGTTTCGCCAATGTACACTCAGATGAAGATTAACACTATTGAAAATGAAAAGCTCAAGAGCCTTCGAGATAGCCTTTTGCCGAAGCTAATGTCTGGTGCGTTCGACGTCTCTACCGTTCAGCTCTAAGCTGCTAAATTATCGTTTTAACTAATCGGAGGAGGGAATCTATGGATATTGAACATTGCCCGCTGTGTTATTCAAAATGTACTAGTAGTGAAAGCGAATGGGGAACTTACATTAACTGTGATTCAGGGCATCAATTTACAATCCATGAGTCAGTGGCCTATGGTGATAAAAAGGATGTAATTCGAAGGTATAATCTTATTTCTGAAATACTGTTGGGGACACCATTTAAAGTGGTGAACATGATGAGAGAAAAGTGGAAATTTTTTTATGCTGAAAATGAAATTGGATTTGATATTCAAGATCCAACTAAAGTAAATATTGCAAATAATATGCAAAATTATCCTTTTAGTTTTTCGGATAAAATGGATCGTATTATGTTAAATCTTTCTAAGCAGTATCCCAATCCTCATGATTTGTTTGTGTGGGAAGAGAAAAATGCCAGATTGATGTTCTGTGAAGCAGAGCTTCCTGATGAAGTAAGGTTAGAAGAACGTGCAGTAATTTTGTTACTTAAAGAACTTGGATATGTTAAGCACGACAATGATAAAAATATGTATTCAATTTCAGCGTCTGGCTGGAGTAGATTAAGTGTTTTACATAAAAAAGAACAAGCAATGAACCAAGGATTTATAGCTATGAGATTTGGGAGTGAAACACAAAGTATCAGAGAAACATTTAGAGATGCAATACGGCAGTGTAATTATGCAGTCAGTATTATTGACGAAAAAGAGCACAATAATCAAATTGTTCCTGAAATATTTTCGGAAATATCAAAAAGCAAGTTTATTGTTGTTGATATCTCATTTCCTAATTATGGAGCATATTATGAGGCTGGATATGCACAAGGTTTAGGAAAAGAAGTTATAGTATGTTGTAAAAAGTCAGTTTTTGATGGGAAGGAATCGATAAGTCGTCCTCATTTTGATATATCTCAAAAAGCAATGATTATTTGGGACAATGAAGAAGAGCTAGTTCAAAAATTAGTTAGACGAATAGATGCTACAGTAGGTAAGAATACAGTAATTTAAGGAGGTGTTTAACTTGAAAAACAATTTCTGTGAATCACAACTAGAAGAAGCTACACTAGAATGGTTCCAAGAGCTTGGTTACGATACCGTTTTTGGACCAGAGATTTCACCAGAAGGAGATTATCCAGAACGTGAAGATTACAGTGAAGTTATTCTAGCAGAACGTGTAAGACAAGCATTATCAGATTTTAATCCAGAGTTACCGGAAGAAGCAATTGAGGAAGCATATCGAAAGATAGCAGTTCCACAGAGTCCTTCCATGGTAATGAATAATAAAACATTTCAAAAGATGATTACGGATGGAATAGAAGTATCTTATCGTCAAAACGATGGGACAATTCGTCATGTTTTAGCCAGAGTGTTTGACTTTATACACTGGGATAGAAATGATTTTCTGGCAGTAAATCAGTTTACTATTATTGAAAGTCGAATTGAGAAGAGACCTGATGTTGTAGTATTTGTAAATGGTATTCCGCTTGTAGTTATTGAGTTAAAGAGTGCTATTAATGAGGATGTGGATATTTCAGATGCCTATAATCAATTACAGACTTACAAGATGTCTATTCCATCCATGTTTACATACAATTCCTTTATGGTTATATCTGATGGAATTAACGCAAGAGCGGGTACAATTACTTCTGATGAAGAACGCTTTATGGCATGGAGAACAATAGATGGGGATGGTGTTGCACCTTTGTCTATACCACAGCTGGAAGTTTTAATAAAAGGGATGTTCGAAAGAGAGCGACTCCTTGATATTATCAAGCAGTTTGTACTATTTCAGACAGATGGAAAAGATACCTACAAGATTCTTGCAGGATATCACCAGTATCATGCTGTAAATAAAGCAGTAGAAAGCACTGTAAGAGCTACCTCTCAAAAAGGAGATCGACGAATCGGTGTTGTATGGCACACCCAGGGAAGTGGAAAAAGTCTGTCCATGGCATTTTATGCTGGAAAACTTGTTATTAGTGAAGAACTGGAAAATCCAACGATTGTAGTGATTACCGATAGAAATGATTTAGATGACCAACTATTCTCGACCTTTGCGAAATGCAAAGATCTTCTTCGTGGAGAGCCAATACATGCAACAGACAGAGTGCGTTTAAGAGAATTACTGAATAACCGTACTAGCGGAGGAATTATTTTTACCACGATTCAAAAATTTGCTCCTGAGAAAAAAACAAATAAGGGAGAAAATATTTTAACAGATGCTGGAGCTTATGTTTCAGAACCTTATGAATATAGTATAGCTGCTGAGTCATCAGGAGAATACAATACAGAGCCAGTTGTCCTGACAGAACGTCATAATGTCATCGTTATGGCAGACGAAGCTCACAGAAGCCAATATGGTTTTGGTGCTGACGTAATAGAGGATGAAGACGGCGCTGATGTAAAATATGGATATGCAAAACATATGCGCGATGCATTACCTAATGCTTCTTACATTGGATTTACCGGAACACCAATTTCATTAACAGATAAAAATACTACAGCTGTTTTTGGCGATTATATTGACGTTTATGATATGACTCGTGCAGTAGAAGATGGAACAACAGTTAAGATTTTCTATGAAAGCAGAATTGCTAAACTTGAATTACCAGAGAATCTAAAACCTACAATTGATAGTGAATACGAAGATATCACAGAATATCAAGAAGAAACCCAGCGAGAGAAACTAAAGAGTAAATGGTCTCGTTTAGAAGCCATTGTAGGATCTCAAGAACGAGTTAAGCTGATTGCGAAAGATATCGTAGAACATTTTGAAAAGAGACAAGCTGCTCAGGAAGTTGCTGGTGGTAAAGCTATGGTTGTATCTATGAGTCGTAGAATTGCCATTGAATTATATAATGAAATCGTAGCTCTGCGTCCTGACTGGCACAGTGATGATTTGATGAGTGGAAAAATTAAAGTAGTTATGACGGGGTCATCCTCTGATCCAGTTGAATGGCAGAAGTTTATTGGAACAAAGTCTACAAGAGAAACACTTGCAAAACGTATGAAAGATGTAAAGGATGAATTACAGCTTGTTATTGTAAGAGACATGTGGCTTACTGGATTTGACGTTCCTAGCATGCATACTATGTATATTGATAAACCAATGCAGGGTCATAACTTAATGCAGGCAATTGCCCGTGTAAACCGTGTCTTTAAGGAAAAACAGGGTGGACTTGTTGTTGATTATATTGGGATAGCAGAAAACTTAAAAGATGCTTTGGCTCAATATACAGAAAGTGATAGAAAAACAACCGGTGTTGATACAGAAATGGCAGCATCTATCATGCTAGAGAAACTGGAATTGATAAAAGAATTATTGCATGAACATGACTACTCAAAATTCTTTACTGGAACGCCTAAAGATAAAATGCAGGCAATCATTGAAACCATGGATTTCGTTATTGGTCTACGTGAGGATGGCAAAAAAGAATATATGAAATATGTAACGGAATTATCCAGAGCATTTTCTTTATGTGCAACAACAGATGCTGCACAAACTATTAATGATGAAATAAGTTTCCACAAGGCTGTGAAGGTTTCTTTAATTAAGATGATTGAAGATACCAAGAAAAAGAAAACAGTTTCTCAGCTGGATAGTGAATTGAATCAGTTGGTATCAAAATCAATCTCATCCAATGAAGTAATTGATATATTTAGTGAAGTTGGTCTGAATAAGCCAAACATAGCGTTATTATCTGAGGAATTCCTAGAAGAAGTAAGGGGAATGAAACAGAAGAATCTTGCCGTAGAGTTGTTGGAGCGTTTGCTAAAAGGAACCATAAAGACATTTTCAAGGAGAAACCTTGTACAATCAAAGAAATTCTCAGAACTCCTTGAACAGTCTATTCGTAAATATCAAAACCGTGCTATTGAAACAACGCAGATAATAATGGAATTGATAGAACTTGCGAAGCAGATAACAGAAGCTGAAAAACGTGGAAAAGCATCAGGACTAACTGATGATGAATTAGCTTTCTATGATGCACTTGCAGACAATGAGTCGGCAAAAGAGATCATGGGCGATGACATTTTGAAACAGATTGCAAGAGATCTGACTTCTGCTATTAAAGGAAGCGTAACCGTTGACTGGTCAATCCGTGACAGCGTTCAGGCTAAGATGAAGATGGTAGTAAAACGATTGCTTAAGAAATATGGTTATCCACCTGATAAGCAGGAAAAAGCTGTTGAAATCGTAATGGAACAGACAAAACTTATGTGTGAGAATGAGGTGAATTAGAAAGAAAAGGGGGTGAGTAAATGGGAGTAAAGGTTAATTTAAATACAAAAGGTATACTTAAAGACCTAGAAAGGCAGATGCAGAAAAATCCTGAAATTTTTGTAAAGCAAAATGCTGGAAAGGAATTTGAAGGAGCATGCCCAAAATGTGGACATGTAGGAATAATATTTACACAGCAAGGCGATGCAGAATGTCCTGTATGCAAAGCTAGAATTAAAATTGAACTTAATTTTTAAAGGAGTATTATGGCTGATATTAAATATGAAATTGTAGAAGAAATCGGTGTACTATCAGAAAATGCAAAAGGCTGGAGGAAAGAACTTAATCTAATCAGTTGGAATGATGGAGCTCCTAAGTACGATATTCGTGACTGGGCTCCTGAGCATGAGAAGATGGGTAAAGGTACAACTTTGGCGAAAGAAGAAGTTGTTAAGTTGAAGGAACTTTTAAAAGGTATGGATTTGTAAAAGAGAATAAAAAATATTAAATTAGAAAGCGAGGTATTAATAGATGATTAATTTACAAAAAGAATTTTTAGAGTTTCATGATAACATCAAATTAGACGATGAAAATACTACACTTCGAGAAAAAAGAGATATTTTACTGAAAAAGTTAAAGGATAATATTTCAAGCGATGCTGCTACATATAATACCTTTAATCAAGGGAGTTATGCTATGGGGACAGGCATCATTCCAGAAGATGAAGACTATGATATTGATGTGGGGCTAAAATTTTGTATTAATAAAGATGACTATGCTGATCCAATAGAAATTAAAAAGTGGGTTAGAGATGCGTTAAATGGACATACAAAAAGTGTGGAAATTCGACGCTCGTGTGTAACTGTTACATATCAAAAAGCTGGTGAATCAATTTTTCATGTGGATTTTGCTATTTATGCGGCAAATAATTCTGATGGAAAAATGTATATAGCAAAAGGAAAAGAGTTTTCTACAAGTGAAAACAAAAAATGGGAATTGACAGATCCACAAGGTCTAATAAATAAAATCAAAGAAAAATACAGTGGGGATGATGCGGCTCAATTTCGTAGGGTAATTCGATACATGAAAAAATGGAGGACACATCAATTTCAGTCAGGTGGAATTGAGACTCCAACTGGAATAAGCCTCACTGTACTTGCGTATAATTTCTTTTCAGTAAATAAGTCATATGATTGGGCCACTCAAAAGAATGTGTATAATGATTTTTCTGCTCTGTATAATTTATTAAACAGTATTAAAAATTCATTTGGTTTAAAGTGGAATAGTCAAGACAATGCATGGTACCATACTATAACTATATCTTTACCAGTGGAACCTGGTAATAATTTGTTTGAAAAGATGTCAGAGAAACAGTTGGAGAGTTTCTATTCCAAGATTGATTCAATGATTTCGAAGATGGACGAGGTTAAAGCAAAACAAAAAAGAGCAGATGCTTGTGCAATATTGGTTGATTTGTTTGGGGATGATTTTCCTGTAACTGTTGATAAAAGTATGGTCGGTACATCCGAATCGGCTTAAGAATATGGCTATTGAAAAAGATGAAATCGCAGGTATTATTAAAAATTTGAATATTCAGCGAAATGTTAATTTCACAGTTAATGAAAAATGTGGAAAGAAGTACTTAGATGAGTATACAGGAACTGTATTGCTTAGCAATAGCGAAAGAATAGATTTGTCAATTTCTTTTTCAAAACACTTTCCATTAACATTGCCAGATATTTATGTTAAGGACAATAAGTCATTCCGTGCTCATGTGGGAAGTGGTGGGAAAATATGCCTTTTTGATTCTAGTGCGATACTTATTAAGCAAGATATGGCAGAACAGCTAGTAATTGACTGCTTTGATCAGGCAATAGGAATATTGAATATCCATCCAGGCAGCAAACTTTATAATGATGAAGTTTGTAGAGAGTTTGATTCATATTGGCTTTCAGTTCGAAATAAAAAAGTCTATTCTAGTCTTGATATAAATAACATTAAATATTGTGAATATCCAATTGTAGTAGCAAAAGGTATTAGCATTATTGGAAATACAAAATTGGAAGCCGAAATTATTCTTCGCAATAACTTTGGTTTTTCTCCGGACAAAGATGATTTTGATAGAACTTGCGTAATTATAAGGATTAGAGACGGAAGTAGCATGATACCATTGTCAAAACAGTTTAAGTGGAGCACAATCCGGAAGTATGTACTTGATAACACCACATCATCTGTTAAACGGCAGTTTCGAGAGTTCCTTAACAAAAAAGTCAAACATTATGTGCGATATATTATGTTGATTTACCCTGCGAATGAGGGCAATATCTTGTTTGGATTTCGTATTGAATTTAATAGTTCTAGATACTTTAAAATAGAGCATTCACAGACATGTAAGGTTGAGAATGTGTTTGTTGAACGAATTGATTATCAATATATGGCAATGAGAGGCGGTGCGACACCAGATCTAAAGGAAAAGCGAGTGCTTCTCTTAGGCTGTGGTTCTGTTGGGGGATATATAGCAAATAATCTTTGCCAAGCAGGTATTATGAATATTGATATATTAGATGATGATATTTTTCGACCAGAAAATGTTCACAGACATTGGCTCGGATTTGATTCGATTAGTCCAAAAGAGATTGGATATAAAGCAGATTTGGTCAAAGAAAAGCTTGAAGCACACTATCCATATGCTGATGTAGATTCGCTAAACTATATTGATAGAAGCGCTCAAAGTTATCTTTCTGATGTAAATAGATTGGGAAATTATCATTTGATAATTTCAGCCCTAGGAGAACCAACGGTTAATCTTGAAATAAACAGAATATTGCAAGAAAACCATTTAGATACCCCGTTCATATGTTGCTTCAATGAACCCTATGGTGTTGGTGGTCATGTATTAACAGTTAATATAGATAAAAACTCATGCTTGCAATGCTGGTATACCGATACGATTTCAAGTGACATAGTTCAGTTTAAAGGTAGTTTTGTAGCACCAGGACAAAATTTCAAGAAAAATATATCAGGGTGTAGTGGCTCGTTTGTTCCATATAGTTGTTTGGATTCTCAACAGACTGCATTGCTTGCAACAAGAAAGAGCATTGATATACTAAATGATAATTTATCAAAAAATGCGTTATTTTCTTGGATAGGATCACCGGAAGAACTGTTAGGACAAGGATTTTACCTGTCAGATTGGTACTTAGTAAATAAGGAAAAAGGATATGTTACCATGGATGCGATTAGAAATAGTAACTGTAGTATATGCAGGTGCAAAGGTTAGGAGTAGGTCATTTGAAATATTACTATAATGATGAGATTGTTTTTTCGATAAATCCGGATGTGTGTGAAAAATTAATAAGTTATATGAAAGATTATCACTTTAGAATTGAAAAAGGGGGTATTATTATTGGTGTACTGAATCCAGCCGAGAAGCAAATCATTGCAACTGATTTGACTGAACCACAAAAGAAAGACAAATGTACGGCATTTACTTACAAACGGGCTGAGTATGGTCATCAAGAAAGAATGGATAAACTTTGGGAAGAATCACAATATGTTAAAACTTATCTAGGAGAGTGGCATACCCATAACCAATGTATTCCTAAGCCTTCTTTTGTTGATCGAAGAAATTGGATAGAAATTTCGAAAAGAAAGCAAAATTCTGATTGGATTTTTTTTGTGATTATTGGTACTCAGCAAATAGGGGTTTGGACTGTAACAGACGGGGAAATTGTACAAATGGAAGTTAAAACGAAATAAGATATAGAGGAGGTGTTTATTACGGAAAAGGTCAATAAAATACTGCTTTGTGTTCCTAAAAAAGTGTATATAGGATTCTGTTTATTTTTTTTGTTAATTGATGCTGTAGGCTTAAACTTGTCCTCATTTCTCAAAAAAATCGAGGTATTTGATATTGCGGCAGCTTACAATTCATTAATAAATTTATATCCACCTATTACAAAAATTGCTCAAAATTACATATATGGATTTCTGATATTAACACTAATTTCATTTGCATTAATATTTTATAAGCCGAAACTTATATTACTAAAGCAAATCTCATTTACATACGACATTGCAACTGTAAAACCAAGTATTTTAAAGAACTATCGAGTTAAAAATATAGAAATTAATCAGTCTGAAGAGATGAAAAGTGTTGATACATTTATTCAAGCTGTTTCTAGGCAGGATGAAGCTGTAAAATTATTGATGCAAACAAGAAAATCTGCAAGTCTTTGCTATTATGGTATTGCGCATACTCCTTTAATATTCAGGTTAGGATTTTTGTTGGGTGACCAAAATAATGTTATGTTGTTACATAAAGTACGGACGAATGGCTCTTTGTTTGATGAATGGTCAAGTGACAATAATGGATATTCAGCAATAACACCAGAGGAAAATAATAAATCAATCCAATCTACGGAACTTATTGTGTCAATTTCAACTTCGTTGAAAATTACTAGACAGGATTTAGAATCACTAAAACCTGAAAATAAGCATATACTAAATTTTGAAAGCAATGTTGTTTCATTTGATAGCATTATGAGCTATTCGCAGGCAGAGAACTTCAGAAGTGCAATTATGCACGGCATGAGAGAATGTGTTAAAAAACATGGTATTCAAAAAATCCATATGGTTATATCGTCATCAGTTGCATTTACATTTTTTCTAGGACAAGCATTAAGTGCTCAACATGATCCGATAACCGTGGTTTACCATTTTGAAAAAAATAGATATCCATGGGGAATTTGCATGAACGAAGTAGCTACGAAAGCACTTGTTATTAATAATATATCTGAAGGAGCTACATAATATTTTAGAAGGAGGATGCCTTATGACAATTGAAGAGATATTAGCAGGAGAGTCGAAAACAGTGGAATTCAAACGGGAACTTCCTGATAAAAGCGAAAAATATATGAAGTCGGTCGTTGCATTTTCTAATACTTCTGGTGGCAAGATAATCATTGGAGTTGAGGATAAAACGCGTAAGGTGGTTGGAGTACCAGATGATAAGGCATTTGAAATAATTGACAGCATAACGAATGCAATTTCAGACAGTTGCTCGCCTCAGATTATTCCAGATATTACACTTCAAACTATTAAAGATAAAACAGTAGTGGTAGTTTCCATATATCCGGGTAGACAGCGTCCTTATTATATTACGTCTCTTGGAAAAGAAAATGGAATATTTATTAGAACATCAGGCTCATCCAGACGAGCTGATAGTGCACAGATAAAAGAATTAGAATTCGAAGGTGCAAATAGATATTTTGACCAGACTTATAGTGTGGGTCATACAGTTTCCGAAGGTCAGATTAGCCGGCTTTGCGCTGATATGAAGACTTGGGCATTAAAGGCTTGCAAGACAGAACAAGAAAAGAAAAATGTGAAAGAAGTTACAAAAGGGAATTTAATTTCATGGGGATTACTTACAGAAAGAGATGGAGCGTTATTTCCTACCAATGCATTTTTGCTTCTAACTGACAATGATTTTCCACAGGCAAAAATCCAGTGTGCAGTATTTAAGGGAACAACAAGGAATATTTTCATAGATAAGCGTGAATACACAGGACCAATTCAGGATCAGATTGAAGAAGCCTATCAATTTGTTCTTAGAAATATAAGATTAGGTGCAACAATAAGAGGTTTGTATCGTGTCGATGATTATGAACTGCCAATTGAAGGTATAAGGGAATTAATCTGCAATGCAGTTGCGCACAGAAGTTATCTTGATGAAGGTTGTGTTCAGGTAGCACTCTTTGACGACAGACTCGAAGTAACATCTCCGGGCATGCTTTTTGGTGGATTATCGATTGAAGATTTAAAAGAAGGACAATCAAGACCAAGAAACAGAGGAATAGCATCTGCATTTGTAGCAATGAAGGTAATTGAACAATGGGGTACTGGTATTCCAAGAATTATTGAGATGTGCAAAGAATATGAATTGCAGGAACCAGAATTTATTGAAATTGGAATGGATTTCAGAGTGAATTTATATCGAAAGCATAATACTGATAAAAATGAAAATCAGTTAATTGGAGATGAAAATCAGTTAGTTAGAGTTGATAAACAGTTAATTGAAGACGGAAACCAGTTAATTCAAAGCAAAAACAAGTTAATTGAAAAGGTAAATCAGTTAATTGACATGATGGATGGAAACGCAAATACAAAAGAAAACATACGATTACTTTACGAAAAATTAGAGGATGATCAGGTTTTTGGAAGAAAAGATATCATGGGTATAACAGGCTTATCAATAAATCCCGCAGGAACTCTGATTCATAAATTATTAGATATGAATTTAATAGTTCCAGTTGAGGGAAAGGGTAAAGGAAAATATATTTTTTCAATAAAAATATAGCCAACTATTAGAGAACGTTATAGATTAGAAACGGTCAATGAAGGGTCATTAGAGGTCATTGACCGTTTATTTTTATGGCAAGCGAAGTCCTAGAATCTTATCCTTATATTCCAAAGCCCTGTCATTCTTATGCCATCTGCTATATAGGCTATACAGGTAACGATAAGCTGTTTTACTATATTCGTTGTCAGTGCCAATAGCATCGCTGATTAATTTTTCTGCATTGAGCAGATATGTTTCGGAATGAACTGGATCATTGGTAGCTAATGCAACAATCCCTTTACCAAGCTGGCAGACACCATAGTCAAATGAAGTTTTGCTTTCTGCTTCTACCACAATGTTTTCATAGAAATCAAGTAGTTGATCAGCCTGTGCATAATCTTTTGCAAGAATGAGAATATTTGTCATATTCATCATCTGCTGTAAACTGTCATGTGTTTCAAAAATCCCATATTCTTTCCTGATTTGAAATGCCTGTTTCAGATTCGTGATAGCTTCTTTTCCTTTTTTCATAAGCAGATACACATTGGAAATATTATTGTATAGGTTTGAAATCAGATTTGCAGTACGTTTGTCCGCATCAGCAGTTAATAATGGCATTAATAATTCCAGTGCTTTGGTACGCTTCTTAAGGGCATTGCCGTAATCCTTTTTTAGCACAAACAGTTCTGCCTTATAATCTAGAAGTAACGCCTTATCACAAGGTGAATTTAACTGATGACGATCCATTTCATAAGAAATACGTTCTACAAGTTTTGGCAGATAATCTGTAATCATATATTTATCAAAATAAGGAAACATATCTTGAAGGAACAGTAGGTAATAATCTGGTTCATCATTTATTATATGTTCATTAATGCTAATCAGACTGCTAATCACATTGTCTGGTCTGCGGACTTCCAATCCGTGGGCAAGACAGATAAGATGCAGGCTATCAAGCATATTTCTACAAGTAGATACGTAAGGCATTGTTTCAATTACAGCCACATCTTGAATTAGAGGATGGAGGCTGATTTTTTTATTCTCTGAATCATTCATAATAAACCCATATCGAATCATATGATTTACATCATTTAGATTGGATAGCTGCAACCATTTTTTAATCGAAGCCTTTAATACACCAGAGGCAGGAAGCAGAGATAAGTTGCGCAGTATATCTAACTGATCAGTGGAAAGCTGGTTTAATTGTAACAACTTTCGCAGATGTTCAATCATCAACGCTTCGGAAAATTCTTCGTCTTTATATAATTCCACAGATTCTCCGGATGAAATATTCAGCCCACAGGATTTCAATTCATATAGCAGTTCTTCAGTTTCAATTCCACTTGCAGAAAGAGAGAGTGCGGCAAGACAGACACTCAGAGTATGCCCTCTTAATTCTGAAATGATTTCTGCCACAGTTTCAGGAACATCTATGGAAGCTGGACAGTAGTTATAAAAGAGCGTTGAAAGCTCTTTCTCTGAATCAAGTTCATTTAGATGAACGGACTCAAATTGTGTGATTTTACATCTTGTGGTAATAAGTATCTGAAAATCGAGCTTTATGAGTTCTTTAAAGTATGCATCATCTTTTGGTAGTACATTAAAGTTATCAATAATAAGTAAACTGTCAGAATGAAGCTTCTTTAACATTTTCATATGTGATTCAAACAATTCTTCTTCTGACATTTCAACCGAATCATCAGAAAACTCAAGGTTTGCAATACATTTCTTCAGATTTCCTTCATAGTGCATAAACAGGATGTTTGTGTATTTCTTCTTGTTCTTATGGGCATATTCTTTGGCAAATTCACTTTTCCCAATTCCTGCAATTCCAGTTACGAATACAAGAGAATGTTCTTGAATCAATTTTGCTAATTCTTTTAATTCGGTTTTTCTCCCAAGAAACTCTTTTGTTGTAAATGGAACACGTCCATTTAACAAGATACCTGATAAATCTGGAGAATATAGTGAATTATTTCCGTGGTCACTTAGAATTGCATAGCGAACGATCTCAGTAAAAAATTTCGCTGTAGTGCTTATGGATACCAATTCATCAGCATAATCATCGCCAATGATGCTACGACTATCATGAATTAATGTTTCCATTTCTGACCGTTCATTTGTCACGTTCAAAAGGTTAGGAATAATCTTTTCTTTAAAATCTTCTTCCATAAATACAAAATTATCATCTTCTTCATAAGTGTGGACAATATCCATTGGAATCGGTCTTGTTCCGCTGCACCAATAGCTATATTTGCTGGCATCGGCATCAGTGATTTCAAAATTCTCACCATCCTGTAAACTGACAGAAAAAAGATTTCGAATCAGCTGGTGCTGTGAGTAAGTTTTCTTTTTATTATCTAGCAGAATGCCTATTACATTTACAAAGGTGAGTCTGTCTTTCAATCTGTCATCTCTTCTTTCTATGGAATTATCTTATGTTTCTCTTCAAAATTTCTTTTTTGTTAAGTCAATGCTAAGTCTCCGTCAATAGTTTGAACCCCATCTTCTTAGTATCATTAGCATATGAAAACGGTAGCACGAATAACCAGAAACGGATGAAACTGCTATCAACATTATAACATGTCACAAACAAATGTTCTATCAAAATTGTTTGCAAATTGTACATTGACAAATAATCCAGTAAGAGCTGGATTCATAGGCTGTAGAGTGAAAGGTGCCCGTAACCGTACCAGCAAGTACAGAACTGATAGTTAGTTCCAAGGCTACAAATGAGAGAAAAAAGAATCATTTGGAAAAGTACATCAGAGGGGTACAGGGGGAAGTCTGCCCTGGCGAAGATAACCAGAAGAGTCAAGATAGATATTAACTGGTAGGAGCAGGGCCAAAAGGAATCACGTCAAGTTGGGAGAGGATCTCGCGCAGGAGAGGCCCACAGTTATCGGATATTAGTCAGATGACTGGATGGAAGCAAAAGCTACCGCTCCACTCTACAAATGGAAGCCAAAACACCAAACAAGTGTCTGGGTTTATCACATGAATTTATCAAATACAGAAAGCGGGGTGATTAACCGTAATAAATAGGAGAGGAGGGATTTTCGATGAATAAACAGTTGGAATTTAGCAAGAAGATGGCGGTAGTAGCAAAAATATATCGTATGGGGTTATTGAGTGACACCGAATATCTTATGGTAAGAAACAGACTGAAGGCGGAGTACCATATCACAGATGATATGGTATATAAGCCAGCAGCATAATAAGGATAATAATTTCGAACCTGTGAATATAAATATTAGTTTCACAGGTTCGTTCACATTTTAAATAGAAGCTATGATAGGGATGTAATCAGATATTACTGTTTCGTCCCGGGATGATTGAAAGGAGATTTTATATGAAGGAAGTAGAAGTGATCAAAGCCAGTACAGGCAGTGTTGCAAGAAGACGTAGCATCAGCGGAGAGGGAGTGAAAATAGAAAGAAATCGTGTTGCAGCATATGCACGAGTTAGTACAGATGAAGAGGAACAGCTTGGAAGTTTTCAGTCACAGATTCAATATTACAAAGACAAAATCAAGCAAAATAAAGAGTGGGTTTTTGCTGGTATTTATTCTGATGAAGCAATAACTGGAACACAGTCAAATAAGAGAGATGGTTTTCAGCAGATGATTCAGGATTGTATGGATGGAAAAATAGATATGATTCTAACAAAATCCATATCAAGATTTGCCAGAAACACAGTGGATACCTTAACTTATGTAAGAATGCTTAAGGATAGACAGATAGCGGTAGTATTTGAAAATGAGAATATTAATACCTTATCCATGAATGGAGAACTGCTGTTAACAATTCTAAGTTCCATAGCGCAGCAGGATGTGGAAACGATTTCTGCAAATGTTAAGATGGGGCTCAAAATGAAGATGAAACGTGGTGAACTGATTGGCTATAATGGAAGTCTTGGATACGATTATCATCCGGAGGACAAAAGCATTACTGTAAATGAGAAGGAAGCAGAAACGGTTCGTCTGATTTTTGATTTATATCTTCAGGGTTATGGAGCTTATACCATAGCAAAGCAATTGGCAGCAATGGGCATACCAAATAAGAAGGGCGAAGTTAAGTGGGGTGACAGTGGAATCCGCGGAATCATCAAGAATGAGAAATACAAAGGGGATGCACTTCTTGGAAAAACATTTACGGTTGATCCTATTAACAAGAGAAGAATCGAGAATTTTGGAGAAGAAGATCAGTTCTATATTAAGAATCATCATGAACCAATTATTTCACCAGAGGATTGGGATAAGGCGCAGGTGATTCGAATGTCACGAGCCCACCAGACACAACTTAGTGCAGATGGTAAGCGAGAAAAATATATGCGCAAATATGCACTTAGCAGTATGTGTGAATGTGGATTTTGTGGAACAAAACTTACAAGGCGAACATTTCATAGCAGTTCCACTTATGAGAAACCTGTGTGGTATTGTAGAACAGCCGCGAATAAAGGAAAAGATTTATGTACTCATAGTAAATCTGTTGATGAAACAATTATTCAAGGTGCATTTCTGGAAGCATACAAACTTCTAGCAGATAGTTTTGATGATGTACTGGATTCGGTTCTTAATACAGTAGAGGATGTAATTTCTGATAATAAGGATGCAAAACGGTTGGAGCAGGTGAAGAAAGATATATCTTCCCTTGAGAGTAAGCGAAAGAAGCTGACAGATATGTTATTGGAGGATACCATAACAAAGCCAGCCTACGATGAGAAGTATGATGAATTTACAAATAAAATTACGAAGTTAGTTGACGAGAAGGAGGTTTTATTAGAAAATGTAAAGGAACAGAAAAACATCGGCAAGCGTATGTCAGAACTTCGATTGGCACTTCAAAAAGAAGATGTGCTGGATGAATTTGACCGTACCGTTTTTGAAAGCATTGTTGAAAAAGTGATTGTTGGAGCAGAGGATGAAGATGGTAACATCGATCCATTTAAACTGACCTTTGTATTCAAAGGGAATGGAAGCAAATCACTGGATGATGTAAAGGAACGATACAAGAATTTAACGAGAGAGGTTGGATAAGATGGATAAACAGGCAAGCTTGTTGGGTGTTCAAAATAATAAATTAAGTACTGTACAAGATAGCGATATGTTAGCAGAAAATTTGGAGCATTCTTGCTCTGTCGTGGTGGAAAATTTGGTTACTTCTTCAACACACGACACACGTGGAAGCGATAATAATGATGACGAAATGTGGTGCAGAGGGAGAAAAGTAGCGTTTAACCACAATATGTTGTGGCTTTTGAGCGATTTTGAGGCTAGGAAATAGGCAAAAAAGTGCGGTTTTTAAGCCTAAAAAAACAGCAAAAATATAGATGACATAGATATTTCAAGAAAAATTTCATAGTATTCAGGCTAAGTGGTAGGTCAGATGATGATTCACAGCTTAGCCTTTTTTATATACCATAAAACTGATATTATTTTATAAGGAGGTATACGATGAACAATAAAAAAATGATTGTTATTCCCCCCGTTATCTAGTTTTGGTAACACGCTCGGAATACAGGACAGAAAAATCTATTGAAAAGAGTGGTATTCCTATTTATTGTATTAAAGATTGTATTCTTATAAAGATTCATGAGATTATACATTTGTCGTAATCTGACATCGAGTCGTCTGATTTACTATAGATCATTAGGATTGTCGAAATTTGCACTCTAATTTAAAAAAAGATACATTTTGTACCTTATTTACAGTTGGGTTGACAATGCTAGGGATTTATGATATCATTATCGGTGCATACTTATATAGGAGGTGCTATAAATGAATGATTCAATTGTTAGGATAGAAAATATTACTATTCACAATTTCAAAAATGTAATTAACGGTGAAATATCTTTAATTAACAATAGGAAAGATTATGAAACGAGTATTGTTGGTTTATATGGGCAAAACGGTTCTGGAAAAACAGCCCTTATTGATGCTATTGAATTATTAAAGCTTACTTTATGTGGTCAACCAATACCTATCAAATATGTTGACTATATAAATGTTGATGCGCAATATTCAGAGTTAAAATATGTTTTAAAAGTTAAGAACCCAAAAGAAAATAGTGTCTATACGGTATATTATGAATTTAGTATCAAGAAAGAATTAGATACATCATCACAGAATACAGAAACTACAGATATTGATACAGAAAAATTTAAAGTAGCAATATATAATGAAGTTATTAGTTATTCGTATTTTTGTGATAAAGGCAGTGAAATTGATAACAGAAAACAAAAAGTAATAGACACTAAAACAGATGAGGTTTTCCTTCCAAAAACAAAATATGATTTATTAACCAATAATAACAAAACTGTTACCACTGATTTATTAGTCGCTAAAAAGCTAGCTTATGCAACATCTAGATCATTTATTTTTTCTAAGGAACTTTTAAGTGTATTGCGTAGTAATTGCAAAGTTATGTGGCATTTGTTCTTATTCGAAAGTTTGGTTTACTATGGCAATTTCAATTTATTTGTTATAAACACTGCAAATTCTGGTCTTATTAGCATGAACGCACTTCCCTTAGCTTTTAAGTATGAGGGAAAAAGTATGGGGGCTGTCGGCAATCTGACAATTCCGTTAGAAGGTACAGCTACAATTCCTCAGGAGGCTGTTAACCTTGTTAAAAAACTAACTCAGAATATGAATATTGTTTTAAATCAACTTGTTCCTGGATTAACAATAAGTATTAAAGACTTAGGTCCTCAAACATTAAAGAATGGTAAGGTTGGTTCTCAAATGGAATTAATTTCCTATAAAAACAACAAGGAAATTCCTTTGCGATATGAATCTGAAGGAATAAAAAAGATTATTTCAATCCTTCAGTTATTAATCGTAATATATAATAAGTCTTCTATCACTGTTGCAATTGATGAACTAGATGCTGGAGTGTTCGAATATTTATTAGGTGAACTACTACGAATAATCTCCGAAAAAGGAAAAGGGCAGCTCATTTTTACTTCGCATAATCTTAGACCGTTGGAAACATTAGATAAAGGATTCATAGCTTTTACAACAACTAATCCCGCTAAAAGATATATTCGTCTAAATAATGTTAAGACCAATCATAATTTAAGAGATTTTTATTATCGTGACATCGTCCTTGGGGAACAAAGTGAAGAAGTATACGAGCAAACAAACAACTATGAAATCTCACTTGCATTTAGAGAGGCGGGTGAATTTAGTGGCACGTAAAAAAATTATTTTTGTTATTGTAGAGGGACCGTCTGATGAAGAAGCTTTGGGTGTTATACTAAGTAAAATATTTAATAGTAATGCCGTTTACGTTCATATAATGCGATGTGATATTACTACCCAAAATGGTAATACACCATCAAATGTAATTAATAAAGTATGCGATGAAATAAAACAATATGCAAGGGATAACCATTTCAACAAAATTCACTTTCAGGAAATTATTCACCTTGTTGATACAGATGGCGCCTATATTTCGGAAGAACTGGTGATAGAAGATAATACATTGCCAGATCATGTGTACTCACCAAACATTATCACGACGCCAAACAAACAAGGTATAACACAAAGGAACGTACAAAAAAGTGCAAATTTGAATAAATTGGCTTCAAGAAACGAAATATGGGAATTACCTTATCAGATTTATTATATGTCGTGCAATTTAGATCATGTTCTTTATGACAAAATAAATAGTACCAATGCGGAAAAAGAAAGAGATTCTTTCCATTTTGCCAAGCAATATAAAGCTGATGTGCAGGGGTTTTTAGCCTATATTTGCGAATCGGATTTTTCTATAATGACCGATTACAAACAATCATGGGAATATATTAAAACAGACTCTAATTCTTTAAAAAGATATACTAATTTAGGGCTTTGTTTCAATAATCTACCTGAATAAAAGTTTTTAATTCAAGTAGATTATGCCTATTGTTACGTTGTGTAAGATCGCAGATACGAGGGATATAATGGAAAACAACAATGGAACATTTGGCAGAGATAATGCACGAAAAATATTCTGTCACGACACGAATTACCAATCAGACCATGTCATTTAAACTGGCTGGTGCAAAACAGGCAATCCGTGGAAAGCGTCTTGGTGATGATTATACAAAGTCAGCCTTAGAAGAACGAATGCCAAAACTATTTCAGGAAAGGTTAGAGACGGAAGCTAAGAAAAAAGCTGAGTTGGATTCTATCATACAAAAATATGTGGAAGAAGAAAAAGCAAAAAGACTAGCTGCAAAGAAGAAGCAGGAAAAAGAATTATTTGATTCCATGCAGGCTTTAAAGAAAGTAGTGGATCAATATGTTAAGAGAGAAGATGAGACATATCAGCGGATGGAGGACGTATTATCAGATGTTGAAAAAACGAAAGAATCACAACAGGAAATTGTGACGGTAGAGCGAAAAATACCCAAAGATAGTACGTTGGATACTGTTAATTCGTTCTTTGAATCTTCTAGTGAGATTAATGTCAAACCATCAAAGCATAGTGAGTCAGCGGAGCATTATGATTCCTATATTACAGAGGATTATGCAAAAACAGCAATAGAGGCAGAAAAGGATGCTGTGAAAGAAATGGAGGAAGTTTCAAGACCAAGAGATTGGAGAGAAGAATTTGCAGATTACAAAAAGTTACATCCTGAAATGGATGTAGAAGAAATGATGGATTCCTTTGATGATTACTATAATGGAATGTGGGATAAATATAATGCGCAGAATGTGAATCGAGAGATTAGGACAAGGGGACGTTAGAAAACTTGATTTACACAAAAAAAGAAGCCCGACGCATCGGGCTTCTTTAGGGTGTTGTCCGAAGACGACCACCGCTATTCTTAAATATAATATACCATAGCCATTCAATTTATTCAACCAATTTTTAAGATTTGGATATGTAGGTTTCAAGTAAATTCATTTTTGGACGCAAATTTGTTGAAATAATTTGGTTATACATACTGATTGGTAATTTGCTTCGCAGTGTTTCTGCTATTGTAAGAAAAGAGCGAGCAAACTGTTTGCATTCGGTTTTTGTCACGCCCATGTTTCTCAAAATATAGATGATTAACACGATATAGTCTTCGATACTGTTAAAGGTGACATTGCTAATTTTCGTTTCTTGCTGGAGGCAGGTTGATAAACGATTATCAATTGAACCAGTCTTAAAACGAGTATCAAATATAATATTATTATGAGCTACAGAATTTCTCAAGTCCTTGATTGCGTAAATGATGGATTCAGTTACTTTGCCATCAGAATTAAGATTGGTGGGAAGCTTTAAAAGGGATGAGGCAGATAATTTGGTACTTAAATTACAACAAGAGTAAAAGTTACCGAATTCGCCTAAAGTAAGGGATTCAAAAATTGCCCAGACTGGAATCGGTTTATCTGCATCAAAAAAGTGCTTTACTATCTGTTGCTTCTGTCCATAATCTCGTAGAAGAGCACTGTTGATTTTTCCTTTCAGTTGCATTCGTTTGGTATAAGCACTTTTATAATTAGTACTGCCAAGTGTAAAACTACGGTAATAAGTCAAAGATTTGTTGAAAATGGTATCTATATTCTCTGATTTCGATTCACGCAATACAGATTCAATCACATAGTTTTTTAATGCAGTCTCAATGAACATAACTTTTGGATAAAATAAAGATTTCAGTTGCATATCAAATTCGTTTATGGCAATAACCTGATCGAAATCAGTAAATGCAATTTTATGAGAAGGATTTTTAATGAACCGATACCCTTTGTAACCATGATAATACCCAAGATTACGTAATTGCTGGGTTTGATTGGGTTTCATACTGATATGATGATACTCATCTAAATATTTCTTTAGTTGTCTTATGCTGTACAAAATTTCACCACCTTTTCAATTATTATATTACAACGATAGACAAAAACATAGAAAAACATTATTTAACGGGCTGATTATTTAAGCAATAAATATGCTTGCTTCTATGTTATCAAAGGGAAGAGCAAGTGGTATAGGACGGTCAACAATTCCTCTTTCAATCATAGCTTTTTGCTCAGCACACATGATTAAGTCTGGATTTTCCTCTTCAAGGTATTGTCTCAGTATGTTCTCAGCTTGAGAATAATAGAGCATTGCCATCTTGTTATTACCAGCAGAAGCACAAATAGCGGCAAGATTTTGCGTAAGATATCCTTTGGTAATGCTATTATCTCCGTACACTTTGTTAACAAGACTGATGCAGTTGGAATAGATCTGAATCGCATCGCTTATTTTACCACTTTCGTACAAAAGTTTTGCATATGATGTCAGGGTAAAGATTCCAGCAGTTGAGTATTGCATTTGTGTATTCGATAGGACACCAGCAGCCTTTTTTGTGTAGTCCAGAGCTTTTTCTTGCTTTCCAAGTAGAGCAAGATACCTTCCAGCATCTAGATACATACTGGAAAGATTCAGAATCTGCGAGGTTCCATATTTGGTAGCCAGAAAGATGGCTTTCTCTTCCAGTTCTAGAGCCTGGATAAAATTTTGATGAATTTTAGCTGCTTTCACTGCCTGAAAGTGGAGGAGCATGGCTGAGTTTTCGGCTGAAATATTATGATAATGCTGGCAGATATCATTGCACTCATTTAAAAGTTTTTCAAAAGAGCGAAATTGCTGGTATTGACTGTTTCGTTTTAAGGCAGCAAAGACGATTCGCTTCCAAATATCTTCATTATCTTTTTCAACAAAGCGCAGTGTGGTATCTACCATATCCAGTGCGAAACCATGATAACTGTTTATCTCATTCACACAAGTGGCTCTTAGGTGTTCGAATAATTGTGGGCAGTCATTTAAAGACAAGGATTTTCGTGCATTAATTATCTTTCGTATATAGGGATGTAGTTGAATCTGGTTATGTTCCAGCGTCAAAAATCCCAATTCCAACAATTCATTTACCTCATTTACACAAGTACCATACCATTGATACAGTAATTTGGCAGGTGTTATTGATGTATAAGAGAGTAATTTTGCAACCAGTTCTACCGCCATTGTGTGATAGTTTAAAAATTCTAGAATGAGTTCCAGTTCTTCCAGAGAATGATCTGTAGAAGTTCCCAAATTACTTTGCAATACCTGCTCTGCCTGCTTCTTGTCAGCAGTAATTGTGAATGTTTCATAAGATGAAAATTGATTTCTTGTGGTAAAGATAACCTTACATTTTAAATCACAAAATTGAGAGAGAAGACTTTCTGTGGAAGCTGTTGTGTCAAAGTTATCAATTACAAGCAGGGTATCTTCTTTTAAGAATTTTAGAAAGCGAAAATGCTTCCGGAATCGTTCTTTTTCTGTTAATCCATCCGTATCATCCATAAAATCCAAATCAGCTACCATTTCATAGAGACTTCCTGAATAATCAAGGAATAAGATGTTGGTATAGTGTAAAACGGCACATTGACGCTAATTATGAAGTCGCTTTATTTCTACTTATTTT
>JBGUEO010000031.1:0-56422 GCA_041821315.1 Velocimicrobium sp.
AAATAGGTGATTATAATCTGCAAAAATGTGGTGATGGCAAAGTGCAAATCTACACTTACACCACCAATTTTGTAATATTTTCCATCAAGTTCAAGTACATCATCAAACATACCTGGCTCGGTGGTTATCTCCTTAACGCCAGTAACAAAAACCTGGCTTGATGTTTTGACCATTGACCAACCATGATCAATTCCTATGATTTCAATTTCTTGTTCCATTTTATTTTGTCTCCTTTTCATAAACTTCTTTTTGATCATCCACATTTTTCTCATTCGCTTTCTTTTCTAATAATTTCTTCATACACGGAAAACAATATGAGCTACTTTGTCTGTAGGGACAATCCGTACATTCATTTATTTCTGCTGTAACTGCTAGTGTCTTTTTCTCTTTGATACAGTGACTATTCAAACACTGGCTACTATTTCCCCAAAAGTATTTGCATCTCATACATGACTTTAAGTCCCTGTCAAACTTCTTGTCTAATTCTTCCGCTTTTTTTAGCCTTTGATTAGTTTTCTTTTTGACCTCCATAGTTTCTATCCTCTCTGAGGGTAAATGCATTATGAAAGTCTTCTAATCTTTGGTTTACAGTACTTGCTAACTTTGCGAGTGAAAAGAATGGGATAATCACCATTATAATAACTATTAATGTGATTCCAATCATTCCGCATCCTCCTACTTATATTCATAGCTTTATGCTATGTATAAGGTGTACGTTGACTTTTTCAAGTCCCTAATCGCCCCGTACACTAGGAATGTTCTCATTCCCGGGAGTTACAAACGAGCCGCTTTCGCGTTCATGACGCCTTACCTTTCAGTAACACTATCTCCTCTCTTGCCATTTCGAGGATAAGGTCGAACCTCTCGACCTCCATGGGTTATTATCCTTTCACAATATTCGACTACCCTTTTTCCAAGCTTTTTCCCTGTTTCTCGTTCTTCATTTTTCAATCCATCGAACTACTAATTTGATAACAGTGGTCTAAAGCTCTCCAGGCGAATACCCTGAAATTTTACTCCTTCATAGATATTTCTATGAGTTGCTTATTTTGCAAATCTGTAACTGATATTCAGTTGTTGATCATTCCTTGCTCTCGCTTGGAATATGTATATATTAACCTCATATCGGATTTCACGAAAGAAACTAGGCTGGTGCATTTTTTTATTTTTACACCAGTTTTTGGTGTTTCTCATTTACGAGCAAATTGAGGCATATCATGATTCACTTCTGACTGGTAGTAACCAGATATCGTTGATGGCGCATTGAATAATGATGCTAGTAGATATTTCTTGATATTATTGACCTTAGTCGTGTTTCCTTGTAAACTCCGAAGAACATACTCAATATGCGAAGAATTTAGCTTTAAGAATCTGTTTTTCACTAACTCCGTTGGTAATTCAGAACTAGATATAACCGTTGTATTACTCTTGTTCATCAAAGTCTCTATCATCAGATTGTAAATTCCATCTAGCAGTTCTCGGTAATACGGATAACGCTCAAGTAATAAGTCATAATCAATATTTTCAGCAATTACTTCTTCATATACTCTGACTGTGCTCATCAAATCTTTTCGCATTTCATCATCACTATTGATTTGATTCGATTTGATATAATTACACTCAGTATCACTAAAATCCGTATTACTAAAATCAGTCTTATTAATAAGTGCCACCTCTTTCTGCTGTTCTTGAACTTCCATATTTACTGTTCCTAATCTTTCATTTGTTACTGTTCTAGAACCGCTACTTTCTACAGTTCTAGGATCTGTACTTCCTTCTGTTCTTGAACTGTCGTTTTCTACAGGTCTTGAACTGTACATTTTGCCTGCTCTTGAACTTTCCTTGTTTTTACTGGATTTTTCCTTCTCATTTTCTTTGGAATTTTCCTCCCATCCATCAACAATAAAGCTCTTTACATACAGAAGGCTTGGCAAGCCTAACCCACGCCTTCGCTTTTCTACCAATCCTAATTCCTCCAATTCCTTTAAAGTCTTTATTGCTGTTTTCTCAGCTACATTTAGATTCTCCATAATCTCTGTTATCTGATAAACGATGTACACACGATTTTCATTATCCAACCACTTATTCTTCATTGAAAGACTCATTCTATCTAAAAGGATTCCATATAACAGCTTTGCAGACAATGACAAATCTGCAAATAATGGATCTGTAATTAACCGTTTCGGAATTCGTATGAAATTAAATTGATCCGCTTCCGAACCGTAATAATAATTAAAGACCATTTCTATCAACTCTCCTTCTGATTTCCCCATGTATGCTTAGGTAGTGGTTTGGCTGGTTCAAGAAATTGTTCCAGATACTGCTCAAATACTTCTGTATTTACTAGTGCCGAAGCTCCTACTTTATATATTGCTCCTGCTTCCTTTGCCAATGCCATAAAACGAGTTTTCCCCAAACTGTAAATAATGGAACCTTCTGTTGCATTCACATATTTCTTCATTACATCCTTTGTCTGTGAATAACTTTTGTACGAATATGCCATGCCTGCCTCCTTCTTACGTTTCACTTTCTTTCCATAATGGATTTTTCATCGGGACTGGATTTTCTCTAAACTGTTCCATATAGTCATCAAATATATCCAGGCTAATCAGAACAGTTCCACCAGTACCTTCATTAATCTTATATACTGCACCAGCTGCTCTTGCCATTTCAATGAATCGATGATGTCCTATACTGTATATCATCGAACCTTCTCCAATTCGCACATACTTCTTTTGCACATATTTTGATGTATTTGGAACCTTATATAAGTGCTTCATATACTCCTCCATTTTCATATGGTTAATCAATGTTGTTCTTGGCAATTGATAAACTGCACTTGCTGCTGATGCAAAGATTTTTATGCTCTCACTATCTATTTCATAAAGTTTTGATGCCTCCTCTATTCTGATATACCGTTTAAAAATATTATCCTCACATAAATAAGCTCTGACTGTAGTCTTTAACTTCTTAGACATTCAACACCTCCTCATTCCCATTCAAGATTCATTCCTTATGGGTCATTAACTTTGAACTTCTCTAAATATTGATCTAAAATCTCAGTATTAACTAATACCATTTGATTGATCTTATATACTGCTCCTGCTAATTTCGCTATTTCTTGGAATTTTGTAATGCCCATTGAGTAAATCTCACTTCCCTCTTTATATCTTATAAACTTTTTCTTTTTAGCTTCAGCCTCTTTGTAATTAAACATTTTCTTGCCTTCTGTTTCCATGAACTATCTCCTTCTTTTTTCTATAACGCAAAAAAGGACACCTTTCTAAATTTCTTTAGAAAAGTGCCCAAAATAGTGCATTCTTATTAAATTTGACTTCCTTTACAAAAATTCAAGCTCATTCGAACGTATTCGTACTCGGACATCTTTTTGATGTCCTTATGATGTCCTTCTGGTTTCAAAATGTCTGTGAATACGCATAAACACTGGTTTTATTTATCCAAACTCTTCATTGTTGGGAACAAAAGTACATCCCTAATAGCTGCGGAATCCGTCATCAGCATAACCAAACGATCGATACCAATACCAATACCTCCTGTTGGAGGCATTCCATATTCAAGTGCACAAATAAAGTCTTCATCTAAATGTTGTGCTTCTTCATCACCAGCTGCAAACTGCTCTTCTTGTGCCATAAAACGTTCTCTTTGATCAATCGGATCATTTAACTCAGAAAATGCATTTGCCATTTCTCTTTTGGTAATAAATAATTCAAATCGCTCCGTAAAGTTTGGATTTTCTGGCTTTTTCTTTGCAAGTGGAGAAATATCGGTTGGATGATCCATAATAAAGGTAGGTTGTACCAAATGTTCTTCACAAAATTCTTCAAAGAATAAATTGATAATTTCACCATACTTATGTCTCTCTTCGTATTCCACATGATGTTCTTTTGCTATTTTTCTAGCTTCTTCTAATGTTTTTATTTCATTAAAGTCTACATTTGCATATTTTTTAACAGCATCTACCATGGTCATTCTCTCAAATGGCTTTCCTAGATCAATATCCACTCCACCGTAGCTGATTTTTGTTGTACCAAGTACATTCTGTGCTACTGTACGGAAAATGCCTTCTGATAAATCCATCATTCCATAATAATCGGTATATGCCTGATATATCTCTAATAGTGTAAATTCTGGATTATGACGAACCGATAACCCTTCATTTCTAAAAACTCTCCCGACTTCGTATACTCGCTCAAGACCGCCAACAATCAATCGTTTTAAATATAACTCCAATGAAATTCGTAGGTTAATATCCTCATCCAATGAATTGTGATGTGTTGTAAATGGTCTCGCTGTGGCACCACCTGCCATTGGCACTAACGTTGGAGTCTCAACTTCCATAAAGCCCTGATTATCGAGGTAATTACGAATTTCTTTAATAATGGCAGAACGTTTGATAAACGTATCTTTTACCTCTGGGTTTACAATCAAATCTATATAACGCTGTCTATATCGAACATCCGTATCCTTTAAGCCATGGAACTTTTCTGGTAATATTTGTAAGCTCTTACTTAATAATGTGACTTCCGATGCATGAACAGAGATTTCACCAGTCTTAGTTTTAAAAACTTCACCTTTGATACCAACAATATCTCCAACATCCATCTTTTTAAAATCTTTGTAAGAATCCTCTCCAATCGAATCCCTTGCTACATAACTTTGAATATTCCCCAATTTATCAGCAATATTACAAAAAGATGCTTTTCCCATCACTCGCTTAGACATAATACGTCCTGCTACCGATACACTTTTTCCCTCTAATTGTTCAAAATCCTCTTTTACTTTAATTGTATGATGACTTACATCATATTTCATTATTTGAAAAGGATCCTTATCCTGTTCCTTGAGTTCTGATAATTTGTTATGACGAACTTTTAGTAGTTCATTAATATCTTTTTCTTGTTGCTCATTTTGATTCTTTTCAGCCAATATAAACACTCCTTTATTTGCTTTAGTTCGATTTTTGGATTTCTAAGATTTCATAGCGGATTTCACCCACTGGTGTTTCAACTGTAATCAGTTCTCCTTTTTTCGCTCCAATCAAAGCTTTTCCAACTGGAGATTCATTTGAAATCTTTCCCTTTAAACTGTTTGCTTCGGTTGAACCAACAATTTTATACTCAATCGTCTCATTATACTCCATGTCTTTTAAAATTACTTTACATCCAATATTAATTTTATTTAAATCAACATCTTCTTCCACTACTACTTCTGCATTTTTTAGGATTTTATCAATTTCTTCAATACGCGCCTCAATATCACGTTGTTCATCTTTGGCTGCATCGTATTCTGCATTTTCTGACAAATCCCCTTGCTCTCTTGCTTCTTTTATCTTTCCTGCAACTTGCTTCCTTCTATTAACCTTTAAGTCCTGTAATTCTTCTTCTAATTGTTTTAAACCTTCATAGGTTAAAATGTTCTTCTTTTCAGCCATATGTGTTGTTTCCTCCATCAACTTTTATTACTTTACGTACAATTTTACATTCTTTGTATTATATCGTAAGAAACCCATATTGTCAATGAAATCTAGTTTTGAGTTTCATTGATAATAAGCAGTATATGCGAAGAAACGAAATAAATGTAATTAAATCCATAAAAGTTTACAAGCTTACAATTTTTGCTTTACAATTTTTTAATCAAAATAATTTCAAATTGTGTACTATAATTGTTTTCAGGTGGCACTTTCAAACAGATTGTTCCTCCATGAGCAAGAACAATCTGCCTCGCTATACCAAGACCTAACCCCGACCCTTGCTTTTTATTTCTTGATTCATCTCCAACAATAAATGCTTCAAAAACACTCTCTTCCATTTCTTTTGGAATTCCCACTCCATCATCTGCAATTGAAATAACAAGCTGCATCCCAATCTCTCGCAATCGTAAGAAAACCGTAGTTCCTTTTTTATTATGCCTTAATACATTTCCAACTATATTATCATAAACTCGCTGCATCTGACTGGTATCAATATCTATCTCAATTCTTTTTTCTGGCAAATCCACTTCCAAGAAAAAACCACTACGTTCAATTTCTTCATATTTAATTGCAAGATATCCCCTGATTTCTTCACAAATATCTTTCTTTTGAAGTATTAATTGAAAATCTGGGTGTTCTAATTTATTGTATTCATAAAATGTATTTATCATTTCTGTCAGAGCATCTGCTTTTTCATAAATTATTTTTATATAATGTTCTCGCTTATTTTCATTCACAATTCCATCATTAATTGCTTTTGCATATCCTTTTATTACAGTAATTGGAGTCTTTAAATCATGCGAAATATCTGCAAGCATTTTTTGTTTGTCTTGTGCTAATTTTTTATTTTCTTTTTCACTCTCAAGAAGTAAGCCCGACATTTTATTAAACGTTTCACATATTTGAACAAATTCATCGGGTCCATTGTAATCAATTTCACCTTCCATTTTTTTTTCAGCAAAATCAAGCATTGCCACATTTAGCATAAGCAATGGTATTTTCACTTTTTTATTCAAGATAAATACAAAAACCAGGATCATCACAACATAACATATCATAAAAATAGGAATGATCCATAGCATAAGACGAGTAGATTTCTCCCAGCTTTTATAATCCAGATAGTGAATATACATAACCATTGTATGCTTTTTACCCTCTACACTCATAAATTCCATCTTTTTCACCTGATATTTCTTCATCTCAAGTAATTTAATTTCATTCTTAGTAAAGGATGTTCGATCTGTATTCATATCATTGTATATCACTTGATACTCAGAATCTAATATCAAAAATCCGATATTATCATTCTCTTCTTCATTCTCTTCTTCATTCTCTTTAAAATATTGTAACAAATACTTCGTTTCTGTTGGTTTACTTCCATATTTAGTAAGAATCAGATTCCATCCCCTATCAAAATCTGAAATACATTCCAATTCTCCATTGGAATAAGCACTCTTTTTGCTATCCTTACTTTTATATATAATTTTCCCCTCTTCATCTAATATTTCGAAATAACCACTACGACCAAAAAGTCGCTGTGCATCAACTTTATCATAATGCTCACTCTCTATTTTTTCGATTTGATTTGGTAATTTTTCAATTTTAGCCTCTATAAAAGCTTTATCTGTAATTATAGTGAAAATTGTAAAAAGCGCCAATAATACAATCGCAACTGCTAATGTAAAATATACATAATTTCTAACAAGCAAATTAAAAAAGCTCCCACGTACTCTCTTATTGTTTTTCAATCTTGTACCCTACCCCACGTACTGTTTTTATATATTTTGGATTTTTACTGTTATCTTCAATTTTCTCTCTTAATTTCGACATATGAACCATTAATGTACTATCATCATTTTCGAAATATTCGCCATTAATATTTTCATATATCTGTACTTTTGTATATACTCTTCCTGGTGATTTCATAAGCATTGCAAGAATTTTATATTCCATAGGGGTAAGCAGAATTTCTTTTGTATCTTTCAAAAGTAGCAGTGTCTCTGTATCAAGAACAAGTTCTCCAACTTTAAGTTTTCTCTTCTGTGTCTCATCTTCCAAGACATCTCCAAATTGATAAAAACGTCTTAAATTAGCATGAATGCGTGCAATAATTTCCAGTGGATTAAACGGTTTTATCATGTAATCGTCTGCTCCAATATTAAGTCCAAGTATCTTGTCACTGTCTAAATTTTTTGCTGAAAGAATGATAACTGGAAGATTACTTATTTCTCTAATTCCTTTGATTAACTCATAGCCATTCATTCGTGGCATCATAAGATCAACAACTGCCAGATCAATCTTTTCTGCTTTAACAAGCGATAACGCATCAAAACCATTATTTGCTGTCTGAACTGTAAACCCTTCATTTTCCATATATAACTTTAATAGTTCTACTATGTCTTCATCATCCTCGGCCACTAATATTTTATACTTCACTCTGCAACCTCTCTTTCTAGCTTTTCTCTATTATACCATTATTCTCCTCTAAGAGCATCTATTGGATTTAACATCGCTGCGCGCTTTGCTGGCATATAACCAAACACAATTCCAGTTAAAACAGAAACTACAAACGATATTACAATGGATAAAAGGCTTGGCGATGCCTCTATATTTAATAGTTTTCTTGCAATAATCAAAAAGAATATCCCAACTAAAATACCTACGATGCCGCCTATACCACTTACTGCTCCCGCTTCAATAATAAATTGATTTAAAATATCACGTCTCTTTGCTCCTAACGATTTCCTTATCCCAATTTCTTGCGTTCGCTCGCTAACAGAAACCAGCATTATATTCATTATTCCAATACCTGCAACCAAAAGAGAAATTCCTGCTATTCCAGAAAGAGCAAGTGCCAACATATTCATTGTTGAGCTCATGGACTGTATCATGGATGCCATACTAAACGCATAAAAATTATCTCGATTGCCAATTTTTTCATACAGCCATCTTTCTAGTTTCGCAACTAAGGAATCTGCTAGCTTTGGATCAACTGCCATCGTTTCATATTCAATTACATTTACCTCTTTATTCATTTGCAATTCCTTGGAATACGAAATATAAATACAATCATCTGAGGAACCTTTTTTTGTGCCTGCCACTTCGTTAATTATCCCAACCACTTGAAAGGTCTCACCATTTATTTTAATCTTTTGTCCAACTCCCTCTTCCCCTCCAAAAAGCTTGTCCTTCACATAAGTACCTATGACACAATTATTTTGACGTAACAAAACATCCGCATAATCTATAAATCGGCCATTCTTCGTTGTCAATGTTTTTATCTCACCATAGGTTTCACTGACTCCTTTTACAGGTGTTGTAAGCTTAGTGCCATGGTTTTTGGCTACAAATCTCGTTTCCACTAATGGAGATAGAGCTTTCATTAAATCTCTATTTTCATCAAAGAACTGATACATATCCTTTTCTGTTACCATACGATTTCCATTTTTTTCAACAGATATACTAATACTATTGATTCCCATATCTGAATAACTTTCTTCAACCTGCTTTGAAACTCCTTTCATAAGTCCCATAATTAGAATAACCGATGCAACTCCAATAATCATACCTAACATCGTTAATATGGATCGCATTCGGTTTGACAAAATACTTTTTATTGCCAGGTGAAAAGATTGTGTAATATCCATCTTTATCCTCCTTCTCTTTCTTCCTTTTGCTTTCTATCGCTTTCGATAGCTTTCTACGTCACCATCAAATACAATTTTTCCATCCTTTAAGTTTATAATACGTTCTGCCTGGAGAGCAACCGATTGATCATGTGTAATCAGTACAATCGTATTCCCGTTTTCATGCAGTTTTTTTAGAAATCCCAAAACATCCAATGTTGTTTTCGAATCTAAGGCTCCTGTTGGTTCATCTGCCAAAATTAAAGATGGATTCCCTGCAAGTGCTCTTGCAATCGAAACTCTTTGCTGTTGTCCTCCAGATAGCTGTTTTGGATATTTATTCCACTTGTTTTCAAGCCCTACTTCTACGAGCGATTCCATCGCTCGTTTTCTTCTTGATAATACATCTACTCCTGCATACAGCAATGGCAACTCGACATTCTCTATTACACTCAATTTCGATAAAAGAAAATATTGTTGAAAAATAAATCCAATCATTTGATTTCTAATTACCGCCAATTCATCCTCTTTCATTTGGCTTACATCGATTCCTTTCAACCAATACTCTCCACTTGTTGGCACATCCAATGCTCCAATAATATTCATGGTTGTTGATTTTCCACTCCCTGATTTACCAATGATTGCAACAAATTCTCCCTTGCAAATTTGCAAATTGATTCCGTCGTTAGCGCGTACTTCCTCTCCTCCAATCTGATAATATTTGCATATGTTTTTTAGTTCAATCAAGCCATCTCTACATTCCATATGCCATTCCTTCCTCACTCTTTTCTTCACTTTCTTGTCCACTCTCTAGATCCTCTGACTCTTTTAGAACATAAATCATATCTTTCTCTGATAAACCACTCTTTATCTCCACATTTTTTCCATCACTAATACCAACCAAAACCTCTTGTTTCCGAAAACCCTTTGGTGTATCAATTTCTTCTTTTGCTTTGTCATCTGCTACATAAACAAAACTGCCACGGATTAAAGCATTGGATGGTATTATAATTACATTGGTAGCCTCCTTTACTACAACTTGGCCGCTCACATTCATTCCAGGAAGCATTTTCCCATACTTTTTAATTTGCGCAGTCACTGGATATTGTGTGACGCCTCCAGTACTAGTCGTTGCTTCAATACTAATACTAGTAATCGTACCAACATAGGAATCATTCGGCAGTGCATCAGCCGTTATACTAATTGTCTGTCCCTCCCTTAATTTCTGAACATCTGTTTCATCAATCATCATCGAAAAATTCATTGCCGATAAATCATAGATTAAACAAAGCGCATCCTTCGAGGTTGTTGCATTTAATATATCCCCTTGTTTTACATTCTTTTTTACAACCTTTCCTGCAATTGGCGAAACAATTTCATATTCTTTTTTATTTTTTTTCAAGCTCTTTAAATCTGTCTCAGCATCTTTTACCGCTGTTTCTGCACTTTCTAACTGCTCTTTTGATTCATTTATCGATGTCTTAAACGAATCATTCTTTATACTTACTATTGTATGACCTTTTTTTACCCAACTTCCATCTTTGACCGATATAGTATTTACGACTCCAGAAACAGTAGCAATTACCGTACTCTCATAAAGTGGAGAAAATATTCCTTCATCGCTTCCATAAAAATCACCTATCTTTGCACTCGCCCTATCATTTGCATTAATTGCTCCTGGATTATTCACTTCAATTGTTACCGAACGAACCACTCGATTCTGACTCATTTTTTCCGTATAGTCATTTATTTTTACAACTTTACCTTTTAATTTATCTCCAGAATATGATAGTATTACACTCGCCTTCTTACCTATTAATTTACTTGATACAACCGCATCAGAAAAGGGAACCACTAATTCCATTCTCTTATTATTATAGAGTGTTCCAATTACTGTACTTCCTTCTGTAATATTGTCTCCTTCTTTTATTTTAATATCTTTTATGTACCCATTCGCTTCTGATATAACACTAAGCTTTGAATATTTTTCAAGTGCTGTTTTTGTTGTTTCTTTTATTCTTCTATAAGTACGTTTTTTTTGTTTTAAATTTTCTTTTGCTGTTTTTATTTTATTATCGAGATTGTCTGTTGAAATTCGATATAAAACCTGACCCTTCTTCACGATATCTCCTACCTCAAAATCCGAATACACTATATTTCCTTCGATTCCTGATAACGGCCAAACAAAGTAGGAATTTAGAGCCTCTACTTTTCCCATCGTAGTAATTATCTCCTTAATGTCTCCACTCGTAACTGCTTCCGTCGTATATGCTTCTTGTGTGTTGTTTTTTGCACTTCCTTTTTTTAAAAATATAAAGATTGCTACTAGGATTGCTAGTACAAAACATACAAATACTATTTTTTTCTTCTTTTTCATTGTAGTCTCCTTATCGGTCTGATGCTAAAAGAACGGATATTGTTTTAATTTGGTTTGAATTTTTTTCATAAAATGCTTGTAATCGATAGGTATTTAGATCTCTCACACGCTCTAATGTTGTTTTATGATAACTACCATCACTCGCTCGATAATATACCTGTATATCATCAGGTACTACATAGTCCACTTCATTCCCTATCATGTGTGTCCCATTTATTGTTTTCACCTCATAGCTGTCCTCTGGATAAAACTGAAAACTTTTATCGTCATACTCTTCCAAACGGTAAGCCCTCCCACTTATAACAAGATTGTCTACTTTTTGTGGCAACATATTTTTTTCTTTTTCTTCCCCATTATATAGATAATTAACTTCATACTCCATTACCTGTCCATTCCCATCAAAGTTTGGTTTTAATTTAGTGATTAGTACATAGTTGTTATCACTTCCAACTATATTTTTAAGAAAAATACTACTAACTTCTCCTATTTCATTTGTTTCATAATACAAGATTTGGTTCAATTTTAACTTCATTCCAGCAATTTTTTGGAAAGAAATCCGTTTTGCAGATTCTTTTCTCACATCAATTACACTTACTTGGGCTGATATTTTTTTATCTCCTATTTTATAATTTTCTGCATCAACATATTTCCCACTCAATTGTCCATTGGAAACAATTTTTTCTTGAATATCAATCGTTCCGCCTGTTCCAATCACATTAACTACATCATTCGTTTTGTAAATCGTATTTTTATAAGGATAGAAAATGGTATGTTTCTTGCCTTCCCAATCAACTACGATCATATATTTACTAAGAACCTCTTTGCTTTGTTTGCTCTCATTGGTTTTCGATCCCAGTTTTATAATCACTCCTGTAAAACTCTCATCAAGCAAAATATCCGATTGTATATTTGTCACCTCATCATTCACTCCCAATAACAATGTCACTTTTGTATTTATTAAATCGTCTCCTTTTTCCATAATTAATTGTTTCACTTGACTCGTTGCAATTGCAAAATTTTCTCCATCAACGGATAATTCTTCTGGTTTTCTTTGATTTGGGCTCACACTTTGCAAGATTCCTTCGACTAGATTATTATAAATCCATATACTTTTGTTTCGTGGATCATAATATACAACATCATTTTTACTCTCCCGATAGTTTTCTACTTCACATTCATTCACATATATTTTTTTATGTTTCAATGAAAAGGGTAGTAATTGCTTCCAACCCAAAACTCCCACTAGTGGGCCTTTTAATTTCGCTTTTAAAATTGATCCTATATTTAAACTTCCGTCTTCTCTCATTTTTCCACCCAATGATTCAAAATAATAGACACCAGCCTTATTTTTTGCTCTTGTCAGATTAGAAAATAGTTCTTCCACTTCTCTATAAGTTAATCCTTCATTTTTTCTCGCCTTAATATTTTTATCAAGACCAATCTCATAATAAAGATTCATTATCTCTTTTTGAGAATAATTACTTCCATCATCTTTTGCTTTATACCCTAACATAGCAATAACCGCTCTTGCTGCATCATTCAAGGTTATCGCCTTCTTTGGTTTAAAGTTTCCAAAAATATTTCCAGACATCCATCCTTTTAGTGTCACCACATTCACATAAAAAGAATATGACGTATTTTTTATCATATCCGGATATGCCATTCTAAAATAATTTTGTTTACCATTATCTTCTCCCGACAAATACGTAATCATTTTTGCAAATTCTTCTCTTGTAACTTTTTTACGTTGTCCCTTATCTTCCATTTCACCCATTCCAAATACTGAAAATACACGTTGCTCCGATGCCATAACCTTTATTGTCTTTGTTAACAGCACTACTAGCAATAAACTAAGTAGGATACCATATTTCTTCACTACATATTTCATTTAATTTCCTCGCTTCCATAATCTTCTAAGTGTTGTCCCATGCTTACTATATAAAATAATTCTAAAATTAAGCTTTATGTAATCTAAAGATTTCTTTAGGTTGTAATTTTATGATCAAATAGTTTCAATACTCTCAACATACCCGCTGAGCATACAAAAAAAGAAGTCGACTCTCATCGACTTCTTTTTTTGATTCATTCATTCAATATTATTTACTTGCTTTCTCCGCTAAAGCTGTATATTTTGCTTTCGCATCTTTTTCTGCTTTATCGAACAACATTTTTGCTCTTTCTGGATTAGAACGAGACAATCTGTTATAACGAACTTCGCTTTGTATAAAGTCCTGATAGTTTTCCGTTGGTTCTTTGGAATCTAACTGGAATGGATTCTTTCCTTCTTCAGCAAGACGTGGATCAAATCGGAACAAATGCCAGTAACCAGCTTGTACTGCACGTTTTTCTTCTGTTTGTGCAGCCTTCATTCCGCCTTTAATTCCATGATTAATACATGGAGCATATGCAATAATAATAGATGGTCCTGGATAGCTTTCTGCTTCAACAAATGCTTTCACACACTGATTATAGTCTGCACCTTGCGCAATTTGTGCTACATATACATAACCATAAGTCATTACAATTGCTGCCAAGTCTTTTTTCTTAACATCTTTTCCTGCTGCTGCAAACTGAGCAATTGCTCCAGTTGGTGTAGCTTTTGAAGACTGTCCACCTGTATTGGAATAAACTTCTGTATCGAATACTAATATGTTAACATCTTGTCCACTTGCAAGAACATGGTCAACGCCACCAAAACCGATATCATAAGCCCATCCATCACCACCAAGAATCCACTGAGACTTCTTAGAAGCAAAGTCTTTATTCTTTATAATGTTAAGCTTATCTGCATTATCGCAATCACATGCTTCCAATGCTTTTATCATTTCAGTTGTAGCTGGTCCATTTTCTGTACTAGAATCTTTGGTTGCAAGATATTTTTCAAGTGCTTCTTTTACTGTATTATTTTCTGCTACTTTTAATAAATTTTGTGCAGATTCAGTTACACGTTTTCTTAATGTCATCTGTGCTAACTGCATACCATATCCATACTCTGCATTATCTTCGAATAAAGAGTTTGCCCAAGCAGGACCTTTTCCTTCTTTATTTACTGCATATGGAGATGCTGGTGAAGATCCACCCCAGATAGAAGAACATCCAGTTGCATTAGCAATGTACATTCTATCACCAAATAACTGAGTCATTAATTTCGCATAAGGTGTTTCTCCACAACCTGCACAAGCACCTGAGAACTCAAGCAATGGTTGACTAAACTGGCTTCCCTTAACCGTAGAAATCTTGAATTTATCAGTAACTGCTGTTGAAACATCAACTGTTCTAGCATAATCTGCCATCTTTTGAGATTCATACTGTGTTTCAATTGGTTTCAGCGCAATTGCTTTTTCACCCTTCTTACCAGGGCATACATTTACACAAGAACCACATCCCGTACAGTCAAGCACTGATACAGTAATTGCAAATTTGTGTCCTGGAACACCTGTCATATCAAGTGTAGGATATTCTGGTGCTTTTGCAGCCTGTTCTTCCGTCATTGCTACTGGACGAATTACAGCATGAGGACATACATAAGAACAGAAATTACATTGAATACATGTGTCTGGATTCCAACAAGGAACATCAATTGCAACACCACGTTTTTCATAGGAAGAAGAACCTGCTGGAAGTGTTCCATCTACGTAATCTGTAAATGCAGAAACAGGTAGGCTGTTACCATCCTGAGCATTAATTGCGTTCTGAACGCTGTTAACATAATCAACTACTTCTTTTCTTCCAGCTGTTACATTAGCTGCTAAGCTTTCCGTTTCAGCATTTGCCCAGCTTGCTGGAATTTCAATTTTAACATAATTTTTTGCTCCCGCATCAATTGCAGCATGGTTCATTTTAACGATGTCATCACCCTTCTTAGAATAAGAAGCAGTTGCCGCATCCTTCATGTATTTGATTGCATCTTCCGCAGGAATAATTTTTGCTAGAGAGAAGAATGCAGATTGAAGAATCGTATTGATTCGTCCACCAAGACCAATTTCTTTACCAATCTTAAATCCGTCGATGGTATAGAAGTTGATATTATGTTTTACCATGTATGCTTTTACCTGTCCTGGGAGTTCTCTTTCTAAATCTTCCATTGTCCAGTGCGTATTAAGAAGGAATGTTCCTCCATCTTTTAAATCCTGAACCATATTATATTTACGAATATAAGCTGGCATATGACAAGCAACAAAGTTAGCTTTATTGATCAAATAGGTTGCTTTAATTGGATCTTTACCAAAACGCAAATGAGAAATTGTTACACCGCCAGATTTCTTGGAATCATAGTCAAAGTAAGCTTGTGCATACTTATCTGTGTGATCACCAATAATCTTAATGGAATTCTTATTTGCACCTACCGTACCATCTGCTCCAAGTCCCCAGAATTTACAAGAAATTGTGCTCTCAGGTGTTGTATTTGGAGCTTCATCCCTTGGAAGTGAAAGATTGGTAACATCATCTACGATACCCAATGTAAATCTCTCTTTTGTCGTATTTTTAAATGTAGCAATAATATCAGCTGGAATTGTATCTTTTGAACCAAGTCCATAGCGTCCAGAAAGAACTGGAATATCATGGAATTTCGTTCCTTTTAATGATGCAACAACATCTAAATATAGTGGTTCGCCAAATGATCCTGGCTCTTTTGTTCGATCAAGAACACTAATTGTCTTAACCGTTTCTGGAATTGCTTCAATTAAGTGCTTTGCGCTGAATGGTCGATACAAACGAACTTTAATAACACCAACTTTTTCACCTGCTGCTAATAAGTAATCAATTGTTTCGTCAATTGTGTCACAAGCAGAACCCATTGCAATGATAACACGTTCTGCATCTGGAGCTCCGTAATAATTAAATAATTTATAGTCTGTCCCAATCTTAGCATTTACTTTATCCATATACTTTTGAGTTAATTCTGGAACAGCGTCATAATATGGATTACAAGCTTCTCTTGCTTGGAAGAAGATATCTGGATTTTGTGCTGTACCACGCGTTACTGGATGCTCTGGATTTAGAGCACGTCCACGGAATGCATCTACTGCGTCCAAATCACACATATCTTTTAAGTCATCATAATCCCAAATTTCAATTTTTTGAATTTCATGAGAAGTTCTAAAGCCATCAAAGAAATGTACAAAAGGTACACGTCCTTCGATTGCTGCCAAATGTGCTACTGCACCTAAGTCCATAACTTCCTGAACATTACTTGCACAAAGCATTGCAAAACCGGTTTGACGGCATGCGTAAATGTCAGAGTGATCACCAAAGATGGATAATGCATGAGATGCAACTGCACGAGCAGATACATGAATTACACCTGGTAATAATTCACCCGCAATTTTGTACATATTTGGAATCATTAATAATAAACCTTGAGAAGCGGTGTAAGTTGTTGTTAATGCTCCTGCTTCCAAAGAGCCGTGCACTGCTCCTGCAGCGCCTCCTTCTGACTGCATTTCTGAAAGAGCTACTTCATGTCCAAAGATATTCTTTCTTCCCTGTGTTGCCCACATATCTGTGTAGTCAGCCATTGGTGAAGATGGAGTAATCGGATAAATTGCAGCTACGTCTGTAAATGCATATGATACATGTGCAGCGGCCGTATTTCCGTCCATTGTTTTCATTTTTCTTGCCATTTTATGTTGTCCTCCTTTTGATTAAAAAGATTTACTTTACTCGTATTTTGCTATAATTTGAGAGAGCAAAGCTATCAGACCTAGTCTATCACTTTTCATATATCTTGTAAAGGTTTCCATATATGATTTTTCCGTATAAAATAAAAAAATAAGAAAGCTTTAATCATTGAAATTCCCAATTGCTGTGTCACCATTTCAACAAGATTGATAATTTCATAACGATATGCTTTTCTCCAAATCTATGACTCCAATCTTATTAT
Organism: Velocimicrobium sp.; assembly: GCA_041821315.1. Classification (GTDB taxonomy): domain Bacteria; phylum Bacillota; class Clostridia; order Lachnospirales; family Lachnospiraceae; genus DIGJ01. The sequence goes on from JBGUEO010000031.1 coordinate 17,379, forward strand.
TCCTATGATTCATTTCCTATGATTCGTTTCCTATTATTCTTTCCAAGCTTAGTTCACTGCATACATAATTATTTTTTTAAAAAGTTGTTGACATTATTTCATTTCGGATGTATTATTGTACTAAGTTCTTAATACACTAACACAGTGGTACAAAATAAAATCGAATAAGGAGGAAATGAAAATGCCATGGGAATTGAAAAATGATCGACCGATTTATTTACAACTAATGGAACAAATTAGCTATCATATTATATCTGGCGAGTACTCAATTGGTTCTAAGCTTCCAAGCGTGCGAGATTTGGCAGCAGAATCTTCTGTCAATCCAAATACCATGCAAAAAGCCCTGTCTGAGCTAGAACGCAGTGGATTGATATTTACAAATCGTACCAGTGGTCGCTTTATAACGGAGGATGCAGCAATGATTCAAACAATGAAATTAGACTTAGCAAAAAAAGAGTTACAAAATTTTCTCAAACAGTTACAAAAACTTGGTTTTAACGAACAAGAAGTCAAACAATTCATAATTGAACAGGTAAAATAAATCAAAATATTATCATATAGGGAGGTCACATGTATGAATGCATTACTTGAATGCAACACTCTTACCAAACGATACGGCGCCTTTACAGCTCTATCAGGCATCAACCTAACTTTAGAGAAGGGTAAAATCGTCGGTCTACTAGGACCAAATGGAAGTGGAAAAACCACATTAATTAAAATTATCAATGGACTCTTAGTTCCAACGGCGGGGGAACTTCGTATCAACGCTCTCACCCCTGGTGTTGAAACAAAAAAAGTAGTTTCCTATCTTCCCGATAAAACATACTTAAACAACTGGATGAAGGTAAAAGAATTACTCGATTTTTTCGAAGATTTTTATGATAACTTCAATAAAAAAAGAGCCAATGAAATGCTCGAGAGACTTCATATTAACCCAGATGATCGTTTAAAAACTATGTCAAAGGGTACCAAGGAAAAAGTACAGCTCATCTTAGTTATGAGTCGCGATGCCGATTTATATGTACTGGATGAACCAATCGGAGGTGTAGACCCAGCTTCTAGAGACTATATCTTGGACACCATTATCAGTAATTATAATGAAAATTCAACAGTTCTTATATCCACTCATTTAATTGCTGATATTGAAAATATATTAGATGAAGTTATTTTCTTACAAAACGGAAAAATTACACTGCAATCTTCCGTTGATGATATTCGTATGAAAGAAGGCAAATCCGTAGACGCTTTATTTAGGGAGGTATTTAAATGTTAGGAAAATTATGTAAACACGAAATCAAAGCTACCGCTCGTTATTTTTTACCGCTTTTTTTAATCGCGTTAGTCCTTACACCAATTACTCGATTTACTGTATCGCTTGGGGACTTCCCTGGTATATTAAAATTCATTCCAGTGGTTATCATTTTTGCTTATGTAGCCTCCTTAATTGTCGTTGCTGCCGCTAGTGTGCTTCTTATTGTCCATCGTTTTTACAAAAGTATGGTAACGGAGGAAGGCTATCTAATGCATACGCTTCCCGTTTCTAGCGAAATGCACATATTTGCGAAACTAATTATTTCCAGCCTTTGGATGGTTGCTAGCACGTTGGTGATTGTTCTTTCTCTCTTTTTAATGTTTTTTACTCCAGATCGCTTTTCGCATCTTTTAAATGAATGGCATAGCTTATGGAATTCAATTGCACTCTATGGTAGTACTGCACAAATAACGCTTACCATCATTGAAATTATCATTTGTATGCTCATTGGGATTTTTACCTCACCACTGATTTTTTATGCTTCAATTGCACTTGGTCAGGTAATCAGCAAAAATAAAGTAATTGGTTCTGTCGCTGGATTTTTTATTATTCAAATTGCATCTCAAATTTTGGGAGTAATTGCTATGATTCCTCTTGGATACACAATGGATTCTATTGATACTGTATCAACGCAGATATCTGTTATGACAAATTTGTTTTTACCATTTTGTATTATAATCGCGCTTGTATCAAGTATTATATTATTTTTAATTACTGATTTCATATTTAAAAAGAAATTAAACTTAGAATAAAAAAAAGAAGGGGCGGTTCAAATTGAACCAGCCCTTTCTTTATTTAATTAGACCAATCTTTTGAATCGGTTTCGTTCGAAAAAAAACTTTTCCCCAAATTTGATCCTTTGCAATCGATCCAACTTCTTCATATCTACTGTCCCAACTATTATCTCCAATCCGATTATCTCCCATTACAAAATAAGTTCCCTCCGGCACTATATATGGAGTAGATGCAACTCCCGTATACTCAATCAACCCATTTCCATAGATATCAGAGGTTAGTTCCTTACCATCAATATATAGTTTACCTTCCAGAATCTGCACCGTTTCTCCAGGAAGTCCGATTACTCTCTTCACCCAGTGCTTTCCTTCTTCTACTGGTGAATGAAACACCACAACATCAAATCGCTTTGGGTTTCCAAACTCATAGCTTACTTTCTCATTCAAAAGCCAGTCTCCATTCACCAATGTTTCATTCATAGAAGAGCCCTCCACAATGGTCTTACCCCATACATATTTTGGGCAGACAATCACAATCAAGAAAAAAATAAGCGCATATATTATGTATTCCTTCCAACCATCATATTTTTTCATCTTTTATTATTCCCCTTATATTCTTTTCATTAGGTACTTTAATATTGTATCATATATGTGTTAAAATAAAACAAAAATATATATTTTGGGGGGTTTTTTGGGTTTTAAGAAGTAACTTTATATAATAACCTTTGAATCACATGTAACAATCACTTTCCCCAAAATAGAAAGAGGTACAAAATGTTTGTCAAAAAAAATATAAAATTCTTACTTGCTTTCTTTCTCTTTATTGCTTTAATTATACCAACCCAAACAATACATGCAAAGACAAGTGAAATAAAAGGAATTGATGTATCTGGGAAATTTAATGGTATAGTTGATTGGAATGCTGTAGCAGAACAAGGCTATACCTTTGCTATGATACAAATTGCAGTAGGTCAAGCCCCAGATGTCGATTCTCAGTTTGAAGCTAACTATTTAGGTGCAAAAGCTGCCGGACTCAAGGTTGGTGTTTACCATTATTGTTGCGTCCATACTCCCGAAGATGCTGTTTTGGAGGCTAATTATTGTTTAGAGCTATTAAATGGTCGTGAACTTGACTACCCGGTTGCCTACGACATAGAACAAGATGGCGAAGACGGAAAAAGTAAGAGTTTTTCTGGTGGAATCGAAAACACAACTGCCCTCGCAAAGAGTTATTGTGATATTATTTCAGCTGCTGGCTATACTCCTATGATTTATTCAACCGCAAACCATCTAAACAATGATTTTAATTGGGATGAACTAGATGGAATCAAAATTTGGGTCGCGCATTATGGGGTTGACGAAACCACGTTTAGCAGAAACTATGATCTTTGGCAATTTACAAATAAAGGTTCCGTAGAAGGTGCTAACAACGATCAAGGTAATTGTGATATTAACTATTCTTTTTTAGAAGCTACGGACATTTCCATGGGCACAGACGATATCACACTTGGCATAAAAGAATCCTACCAATTAGAGCCTCTTCTTACACCAACTGATTGCACCGATACGATCTCTTTTGTTTCATCGGATGATTCCATTGCAACGGTTGACGAAAATGGTTTTATTACGGCACAATCAAAAGGGAGTGCAGTTATTACAGGAACAACAGGTAGCGGTATGACTGCCGATCTGACAATTACTGTAAAAAAAGCCCCTAAATCGATTCGCTTATCCATACATTCTAAAAAGCTATCAAAAGGTAAGACCTATCAATTAAAGCCAATCCTATCTTCTGGCTATGCTAGTAACAAAATTACCTATATAAGTAATAATAAACAAATTGCTTATGTTAGCAAAAACGGTAAAATTAAAGCAAAAAGAGCGGGTACTGCCACGATAACAATTACTACCTATAACGGAAAAACTACTACCGTTAAAATTATTGTAAGATAACGGTTCGATTTAATGCATACATCGTAGAATACACGAACTTTATTATTCTATCAGAAGGAGAATATCAATGGAACGACTCATTTTTCATGTTGATGTCAATAATGCCTTTTTAAGCTGGGAATCTATGTATCGGATTACAAAGCTTCATGAAGATCTCGATCTCCGTACGGTGCCATCCATTGTAGGGGGAGATCGTGAATCTCGGCATGGTATTGTCCTCGCCAAATCACTCCCTGCAAAAGCATATGGAATTCAAACCGCGCAAACGATTCAGTCTGCACTCAACAAATGCCCCCATTTAATTATCGTTCCTCCGCGTTTTGAAATTTATCATAAATGCTCCGAGGATTTTTTGAAGATTTTGAGTGATTTTACACCCGACCTTGAAAAGGTAAGTATTGACGAGGCTTTTCTTGATATGACGGAAACTTGTCACCTTTTTGGGAATTTTCACGATGCTGCCAAACAATTAAAGAATCGAATCCGTGACGAGCTTTTCTTTACCGTAAACATTGGTGTATCCACCAATAAATTGTTAGCAAAAATGGCTTCTGATTTTCAAAAACCAGATTTGGTGCATTCCCTCTTTCCAAATGAAATAGAAAGAAAAATGTGGCCACTTCCTGTAAGTGAATTGTATTTTGTCGGTCGTTCAGCACAAAAAAAAATGCATCTATTAGGCATCCATACCATTGGGGATTTAGCACATTTTGACCCCTCCCTTCTTATCTCTCACTTTGGTGATAAATATGGAACTCTAATCTATAAATATGCGAACGGAATTGCAGATGATAAAATTTGCTCCGATAACAAACTAAACAAAGGATATGGAAACAGTGTTACGCTATCCGAAGATGTGACTTCCTATGAAACTGCGCGTCAAGTTCTCTTATCGCTTAGTGAAACGATTGGTATGCGGTTACGCGCCGATCAAGTAAAATGTAATTCCATTACGGTTGAGCTAAAAGATTCTGATTTTAATACACAATCTCATCAGATGACCTTATTAGTATCAACAAATATCACTAACGTAATTTTTGAAACTTCCTACACTTTATTAAAAGAATTTTGGCAACCTACAACCCCATTGCGCCTTTTAGGAATTCGAACAAGCAAAATTTCTACATCTAATTTTAACCAGCTTACTCTTTTTTCAAACGTAGATGAATGCAATCAAAAAAAGCAAGAACAGCTTGAAGTATGCCTCGATAAGATACGAAATAAGTATGGTTCCAATTCCATTCAACGTGCTAGTATTATTAATACAAAAAAATAATGCAGATGTTCCATAATATCAACATCTGCATTGCTTCTTATTTAATAACACGATAACTGGGCTACAAGGATTTGAACCTTGAAATGACGGAGTCAGAGTCCGTTGCCTTACCGTTTGGCGATAGCCCATTATTCATTCGCAGCATACATATCAGCCACGAATGATATTTTAACACAATATTTTTTCAAATGCAAGTACCTTTTTGTTTTTTTTCAATTTCTAAAATTTTGTCCATAATCATGTGTGCGATTTGCTTTTTGCTTAGTAAGGGCAACAAATTTTCTTCATCTTTTGTTAGTAACGTCACAATATTTGTATCCGTTCCAAACCCAGCTCCTTCTACTTTCAAATTATTTGCAATAATCAAATCAGCTTTCTTTTTTTCTAATTTTTTTCTTGAATTCTCCACCATATTCTCTGTTTCCATTGAAAATCCACAAAGGATTTGTCCTCTTATACGATGATCTCCAAGGAACTGCAAAATATCGGTCGTTTTCTCCAACGCAAGTGTTATATCATTTTCTGTTTTTTTCACTTTTTCCTCTGCCACATTTACAGGACGATAATCTGAAACAGCCGCTGCTTTTATAATAATATTTTGCTCCATAAAATTATCTTTTACTGCCATAAACATATCTTGTGCTGAAACAACCGGAATTACTTTTACAAAATCTGGAGTTTTTATAGTGGTAGGTCCTGTTATCAATGTCACTTCAGCTCCACGAAGCATACAATCTTTTGCAATCGCATATCCCATCTTGCCCGTTGAATGATTGCTAATAAATCGAACTGGATCCAACGCCTCTCTTGTAGGTCCTGCCGTTACCATAACTTTTTTTCCCTTCAAATCTTTCTCATAAGCAATATATTTTATAATATAGGACAAGAGTATTTCTTCAGAAGGCATTTTTCCCTCTCCAATATCACCACAAGCTAGATATCCGGTGTCCGGTTTTATTACCTTCATTCCATATCGTTTTAATTGCTTGATATTATCTTGAACAATTGGATTATGATACATATGTGTATTCATAGTCGGTGCTACAAGTTTAGGACATTCACAAGCAAGAATCGTTGTTGTTAGCATATCATCTGCAATTCCATGCGCCAACTTTGCAATGACATTCGCAGATGCTGGTGCAACCATAATAAGATCAGTTTCTTTTGCTAATGATACATGTTCCACGGAATATTGAAAACTACGATCAAACGTATCAATCAAACATTTATTTCCTGTCAAGGTCTCAAATGTAATCGGATGAATAAAGTTCGTCGCATTCTTTGTCATTAAAACCGTCACTTTGCAATGTTGCTTCATAAGCAAGCTCGCAAGATTCGCAATTTTATATGCAGCAATACTTCCTGTTACTGCCAATACAACATTTTTCCCTTTTAACATAAGATTCTCCTTCTTTCTAAAAAATACTGCTATGCTACCTCACAATTACTTCTTGTTTTTATCATAAATGATTTTGAGCCCTTTTAGCAATAATGCATCATCAATTATAATTGAATGTTTACAATATGGCACAACTACTCCTGCCAAACCACCAGTCACAAGAATTCTAGCCTCATATCCCAGTTCCTCTATTATTCGATCAATCATACCATCAATACACGATGCATTTCCCATAATCATTCCACTTTTCATGCAATCAATCGTATTTTTTCCAATTACCTTTTTAGGAGCCTCCATACTAATTTTAGGAAGTTGTGCTGTATTAGAAACCAGTGCATTAAGTGCTGTATGTATTCCTGGCAATATAGCCCCTCCTACATAATTTCCTGCTCGATCTACCACAGAAATAGTTGTGGCTGTTCCCATATCGATAAAGATGAATGGGGCACCGTATTCATTTAATCCTGCAACTGCGCTAACAATCATATCGCTCCCAACCTGAGCAGGATTGTCCATTAGTATATTGAGTCCTGTTTTCACTCCAGGACCAACCACATAAGCATCTATATCCAACACTTTTTTACATGCTCGTCTTAATATATTAAGAAGCGGAGGTACTACCGAAGAAATAATAACGCCTTCTAATTCCTTTACTTGAATATGATAAAGTTCCAACACCGTTTTAATTCCAATTGCATACTCAAGCTCTGTCTTTGATAAATCAGTGGACATACGTTCAACAAAATAAGTTTTCTCATTATCAATACATCCAATCACAATGTTTGTATTACCCATATCTATCGCTAAAATCATATGCTAACTCTCCTTTTTCATATGCAAAAAACTGCTTCACATAATTGAATCTCTTCATTTATATAAAGCAGTCAAAATCTAATTCAAAATTCTAGACTTAAAAAATACTTTTCCAATTGCAGTTACTAAAATACCTGCCACAATTGCTTCTGGAATACCATTCGTTCCGATAATTGCTAGTATTGCGCCATATAAGGCTTGATAAGACATCTCTCTTGCAGATGCATACGCATTTCCAAAGAACAAATAAATCAAGTTCATCACTAATAACGTATTTGTAAGAGAACCTGCTACTCCTGCGCAAGCAAGTGCGACTACCATAGAACTCTTTGTATTTTTCATTAGTTTTCTAATCAGGCGATATACAAAGTACGAAATCACTCCAATCAAAATACGTGGTAGGAAACAAATAATTGTACTTTTTACTGCCCCCAATGCTCCTGCCATTTCCGTTGCCAAAATTGGCGAAAATACAAATGAAGTTACCGTTGGATTAAGGGTATTGTTAATAAAACTGGTGAGTCCAAATGCCCCACCTAAAACAGCTCCTTTTTTTGGTCCTAGCACCAATGCTCCAATAATGACCGGAATATGAATGGTTGTTGCTCGGATTACACCCAGTGGTATGTATCCCAATCCCGGCACCATAGCCAATACAAAAATAATGGCCGAAAATAGTGCAATCTGCACGATTCCCAATGTTTTTTTTGACGTGTTATTCAATTTTTCTTCCTCCTGTTATTATTCCTTTTTACAAGGATACAATACATGACTCACACAGTATATCATGCTTTTTTTGAGAGTTCAAGCATTATCAGACTTGTATTCTTTTGATTCTGTGGTAAACTATAAAAAAATACAAAAACTTGGAGGAATTCAATTGAAAGACACACAGTTAGATGACAGTTCTGCTCTTTTTAATCACAGAGAATCAAAGAATGAGAAGGAAAAATGGAGTTCGCTCTCTGGCAAAGAAAAACTGCAGTATTTTAAAGATTATTATTTAAAATTTGTACTTCTTTTTTTAGTACTATTGGTTCTTATCATCAGTTTCATTATCAGCATAATTACAAAAAAAGAAACTGCTCTCACACTCACATTAGTAAATGGTGTAATTAGTGAAGAAACAGCTGATGATATTGCTAGCATGCTTAGTAAATCACTTGATTTAAATCAAAAAAAAGAAACCGTATTAATTGATCAAACTCTTTACACCGATAGCTCTGACAGCGAAAAATTATCGGATGTATCCGAACAAAAGCTATCTGTATATTTTTATTCCGGACAATATGATCTAATCATTGCCGAGCAAAGTATTATTGAGCATTACGCCTCGCTTGGATATTTTTGTAATCTAGAAGAATTTCTTCCAAGTGATTTAAATAACACATTTTCACCATCTTACCTATACACCAAGGGAAGTAATGATACTGATTCTGCCGATACAAAACTTGCTGCTTATGGAATTTCTTTAAAAGACTTTCAAGGCTTTTCATCCTTAATCGAAACGATGCATAATCCAGTTATTGCAGTCTCTATTTCCACAAAACATAAAAACGAATCCCTTCTTGCTTTGAGGAGCTTTTTAGACAATTAAAAAAGGAGGCTAAGCCTCTTTTTTTAATTTTTCCAAATATTTCCGAACATTTTCTTTTTCTTCTTCTGTTAAAATACCCTCTGGGTTAATCAATATTGCAAGATTTTTTTCTATATGAACTACCTTTTCAATATAACCTGTATCTCCACTCATAATAAGTGCTGGAGCAATCACTTCCGAATTATCTGTAATTTCAGTAATTTCTTGAACATTATCCACTTCAAAAGCCAGAAAAATTCCATTATTAAGTTTTGTAATAATCATCTGGGTCGATTCTGTTAGTTCTACTTCAGGCATACCAAATTTCTTTCTTAAACTGTATACCGGAATCACTTCACCTCTTAGATTTATCAATCCTTTAATATGAGATAGTGTATTCGGCACTGGCATCAAATTTACAAGTCTCTCAATTCCCTGGGTATAAAGTACATCCAGTCCGTAAACTTGTCCTCCAATTTTAAAAAATACAATTCTTTTACTTGCCATAGAATCTTCCCCCTTTATTTGCTAATCATTTTTAAGTATCCATTGATAAAGACATCAATACTCCCATCAAGAACTGCAGAAGCATTCCCAGATTCTACATTTGTTCTATGATCCTTTACCATTGTATACGGTTGCAACACATATGACCTTATCTGACTTCCCCATCCAATTTCCTTCAACTCACCACGAATATCCAGTTCTTTATCTAGATTTTCCTGTTGTCGTAGCAGATAAATTTTTGCTTTTAACATCTGCATCGCTTTATCTTTATTCATGTGCTGTGAACGTTCATTCTGACACTGTACAACAATCCCTGTAGGAAAATGTGTAATGCGAATAGCCGATGAGGTCTTATTAATATGCTGACCACCTGCTCCACTGGAACGATACGTATCAATACGAATATCATCATCTGCAATTTCAATGTCAATGTTCTCTTCAATATCTGGCATAACATCACAGGATACAAATGATGTTTGTCGTTTTCCTGCTGCATTAAATGGAGAAATTCGAACCAAGCGATGTACGCCATGTTCCGATTTTAAATATCCATAGGCATTTTGACCACTGATTTCTAATGTCACAGATTTTAACCCTGCTTCTTCCCCATCTAGATAATCAAGCATAGTCACTTGAAATCCTTTTTTTTCTGCCCATCTTTGATACATCCGACAAAGCATGGCAGACCAATCACAACTTTCTGTTCCTCCAGCACCCGCATGCAAAGTAAGTATTGCATTATCGCCATCATATTCTTCCGACAGTAGAGTTGATATCCGAAGTTCTTCCAAATTATTGATAAAAGACTTCAATGACCCTTCAATTTCCGGTATCAAAGACTCATCTAGCTCTTCATATCCCATTTCAAGAAGTGTTTCAATATCTTCATACGCTCCCTTAAGCTGATCAAACTCCTCTACTGTGTCCTTTAGATTTTTTAGTTCTTTCATATTATGCTGCGATTTTTCTGGATCGTCCCAAAATTCAGGAGATTCCATTATTTTTTCAAGTTCTTCAATTCTTAGCTTTTTATTTGCTAAGTCAAAGTGAATCCCCGATTTCTTCTAATGGTTTTTGATAATTGTTAAGTGTAAATTTGTATTGATCTAACTCGACCACTAAATCACCTCTTTCAAATTTAAAACAAATAAGTTAATAATTTTTTCCACAACATTGTTTATATTTTCTTCCACTTCCGCAAGGACATGGATCATTTGGTTGTATCTTTTTAGAAGTTCTGCGTACTGGTCCTTTTACTGTCTCATCTTTATTCGTACCAGTTACTTTCGCTACTTGCTCTCGTTCTACTTTCTGTTCTATTCTTACATGCATTAACGCTTTTATTGTATCTTCTGAAATAGACTCCGTCATTGCATCAAACATTTCAAACCCAGAAAATTTATACTCGATTAGAGGATCTCTCTGCCCATATGCTTGCAATCCTATTCCTTGACGAAGCTGATCCATATCATCAATATGATCCATCCACTTCCGATCAATTACTTTCAAAAGAATAACTCGTTCTACCTCACGAAGATGCTCCGGTTCTAAGAATTCCGTTTCCTTTTCTTCATATGCTTTTACTGCTTCTTCTTTTAGCTGCTGCATCAATTCTGCTTTTTTAATATGCTTTCGTTCCTCTTCATTCAAAGCAATTTGATTGATTGGTATAATTGGCAATAATAATTGATTGAGTTCTTCCATATCCCATTCTTCCGGCAGTTGTTCCTCACTAATACAAGTGTCCACTTTACGTTCAATCGTATCCGTAATCATCTTATAAATTACATCACGCATACTTTCTCCATCAAGAACCCTTCTTCGTTCTGCATAAATTATTTCACGTTGCTCATTATTAACGCGGTCATATTCTAACAAATTCTTACGGATTCCATAGTTATTATTTTCAATCTTTTTTTGTGCTTTTTCAATTGCCGAGCTAAGCATCTTGTGCTCAATCTGCTCTCCATCTGGCATACCCAGAGAATTAAAGATACTCATTAATCGTTCCGATCCAAACAATCTCATTAAATCATCTTCTAATGATATATAAAATCTTGATTGTCCCGGATCTCCTTGCCGTCCAGCACGTCCACGTAACTGATTATCAATACGTCTCGATTCATGTCGTTCTGTACCAATTATCTTTAAACCACCAAGTTCTTTTACACCTTCGCCAAGCTTGATATCGGTTCCACGACCTGCCATATTGGTTGCAATCGTAATTGCCCCTTCCTGACCAGCATCTGCAATAATCTCAGCTTCTAACTCATGGAACTTTGCATTCAATACTTTATGTGGAATTCCTTTTTTCTTTAAAAACTCACTTAATTCTTCGGATGCTTCTATTGTTATAGTACCAACTAACACCGGCTGTTTCACCTGATAAGATTCGATAATGTCTTCCACAACAGCAGTTAACTTTTCTTTCTTCGTTTTATATACTGCATCCTGTAAATCGTCTCTGGCAACTGGAAGGTTTGTTGGTATTTCAATAACATCCATACCATAAATTTCTCTAAATTCTTTTTCCTCTGTAAGTGCAGTACCTGTCATACCTGATTTTTTTCCATATTTATTAAAAAAGTTCTGGAATGTAATCGTTGCAAGTGTTTTACTTTCTCGCTTAACTTTTACATGTTCTTTTGCTTCAATCGCTTGATGCAGACCATCTGAATAACGTCTTCCAGGCATAATACGTCCTGTAAACTCATCGACAATTAATACTTGCTCATCCTTTACTACATAGTCCTGATCACGGAACATTAAATTATGTGCGCGAAGTGCCAAAATAATATTATGTTGAATTTCTAAGTTTTCTGGATCTGCAAGGTTTTCAATACTAAAGAAGCGTTCTACTTTCAAAACTCCTTCTTCTGTAAGATTCAAATTTTTATCTTTTTCATTTACAACAAAATCGCCCGTTTCTTCGATTTCCTCTTTCATCAGAGCATCCATCTTTGTAAGCTCCTTGGATTCGCCTCGAACAAGCTGTCTTGCCAAAATATCACAAGCTTCATATAGTTTTGTTGATTTTCCACTTTGCCCAGAAATAATAAGTGGTGTTCTTGCTTCGTCAATTAATACAGAGTCAACCTCATCAATGATTGCATAATGCAAATCGCGCAGTACAAGTTGTTCTTTATAAATGACCATATTATCTCTCAAATAATCAAAACCCAATTCATTATTCGTTGCATATGTGATGTCACATAAATAGGCATCTCTTCTTTCATCATTATCAACTCCATTTAAAATAACACCTACTGAAAGTCCTAGAAATTCATGAATTTGTCCCATCCACTCTGCATCACGCTTTGCAAGATAATCATTTACTGTTACAATATGAACTCCTTTTTCTTCCAATGCATTTAGATATGCAGGTAAGGTAGAAACCAACGTCTTTCCTTCTCCTGTTCTCATTTCGGTGATACGTCCTTGGTGTAAAACAACACCCCCAAGCAATTGGACACGGTAATGTCTCATACCAAGTACTCGCTTTGCCGCTTCACGTACCACTGCATATGCTTCTGGCAAGATATCATCAAGCGTTTCTCCATTTTTTAAACGATTCTTAAATTCTGGTGTTTTATTTTTTAACTCCTCATCGGTTAATTTTTCCATTTCCGGTTCTAATAATTCTATCTTATCAACAATGGGATAAACCAGCCTTAATTCTCTCTCACTATGCGTTCCAAATATTTTCGTTACTATACTCATCGAATTTGTCACTCCTATTTTTCTGCCAAAAAGCATTATTAACAATTCAAATTATATTGTATCATCTTTAACTAGACACCGCAACTACAATTTGTATCCACAAACTCTCACAAATCATTCATTTCCTTTTCTTTTATGAATCGTATTCCTACTATAATCAAAAGAGACTGCCACAAAACTTTCGTTATTCGCAGCAGTCTCTTCCTTATCATTTATTTATTGGATTTTTGCATATTCACTAGCAATCGTGGCAGCAAGTGCAACATTGTTGAATACTAACTGAATATTAGCATCAAGACTCTTTCCTTTGGTTAACTTTTGAATCTTGTCTAGCAAGAAAGGAGTTGTTTCTTTTCCTTTAATCCCTAATTCTTCAGCTTCTTTTATCGCTTCATCGATGTTTTTATTGATATAGTCAGAATCCATCGCATACTCTTTTGGAATAGGATTACCAACTACCATACCACCTTTTAATCCGCAGTCTTCCTTCACATGAAAGGCTTGTGCAATTTCCTTTGGTGTATCCATACGATAATCCGCCTTGAATCCACTATGCGTTGTGTAGAATGCAGGCATTTCTTCGGTCTGGTATCCCACTACTGTTACACCTTTTGTTTCTAAATATTCTAATGTCAGTCCGATATCTAAAATTGATTTGCAGCCTGCACATACTACGCATACATCTGTCATTGCAAGCTCTTCCAAGTCTGCACTTATATCCATTGTTGTTTCAGCACCACGGTGTACGCCACCAATACCACCCGTACCAAATACTTTTATCCCAGCTAAAGAGGCAGCAATCATTGTGGTTGCAACCGTAGTTGCACCATCCATTCCCTTTCCCAAAATAACTGGAAGGTCACGACGGCTTGCTTTTGGTACATCCAAACCAATTTTACCTAGGTATTCAATTTCTTCTTTTGAAATACCAACTGTAATTTTTCCTTTAATAATTGCAATTGTTGCTGGAATAGCTCCATTGTCTCGAACGATTTGTTCTACTTTAAGTGCCGTTTCAACATTCTTTGGGTATGGCATTCCATGTGAAATAATGGTTGATTCTAATGCTACAACTGCCCGTCCTTCTTTCAGTGCTGCTTTTACTTCATCCGATACAACTACATATTTTTCTAAGTTCATTTTTTTCCTCCATTATAAATATATATAAATTAATTAGTTCAAACGCTTTAAAAGATTCTTGGCTGTCAGCTCTTGGCTGATTGCTCCCTGATGCTCAATGCAAATTGAAGCCGCTGCCAATCCATAAGTTATAGCTTGACTTACGGATTCCTCATTTTGCATTCCCCATGCCATTGCACCCATTAGTGCATCTCCACAACCAGTTGTATTGACAACTTGACATGGCAAGCAAGGATAATGCATCTTCCCCTTTATACTACCATAATATACTCCTTGACTCCCCATCGATACCATCAAGTGTTTTACTCCTCGATCCAAGAGCACATCCATCGCTCTTTGCAACTCTTTTTCATTCTCTATCGTAATTCCGCTTAGAAGTTCTAGTTCCAATTGGTTGGGTTTTAATAAAAAAATCTTATCAAGGACAGATGCAAATTTCATTGCTTTTTTGGTAGAAACCGGCTCAGCTAAAATTGGAACTGTCGCTTTATCCGCCAGATATTTAATTGTTTCTTCGGGAATATTAGCATCAATTATCACTTGCCTTCCCTTGTTAATAATTGCCATCTTGTCTTCTAGATATTCTGGCGTCAACTTTTCATAAATACTCATATCATTAATTGCAACTTCCATATCGCCTTTATTATCGTTGATACAAAGATAAGTGGAAGTATTTTCGCAGGCAACCCGCAACGTATGCTGCAACTGGATTCCGAGTGTGCGGCAACTTTTTTCAATCTCGGCAGCGTAAAAATCATCGCCTAACACAGTAATCATTTCTACTTGCCCACCTAGCCTACTTATATTCTCTGCAATGTTACGTCCAACTCCTCCAAAGGAAATTGTCATTTTGCCAGGATTGCTGTCTGCATTTACTAATTTTTGATTTGGAGTTCCTGAAATATCTACATTAACCGCTCCTACTACTGTACTATAATTTTCCTCTTGCAAAACATATCCTTTTCCACGTATCATACCTTTTTTCATCAAATTCGAAATATGAACCGCTGCCGAAGATCGAGTAATATTGGCTCTATCTGCAATTTCTTGTTGAGAAATCATTGGATTTTCTTTAATCCATTTAAAAATTTGGGTTTCCCTTTCGGTCATCACTTCACCTCTAATTATTTAAACTTATGTTTACTTTGTAAACTTAAGTTTATATTATCCTTTTTTTATTCGCCTGTCAAGTTATTTTTGCTCTTTTTTATACGATTGATTACGATGCACCTAACACCTTCAATCAAAAAAAGCCATCCATTGGGTCTAAACTCCAATTGGATGACTTCTTTATATTACTACATTTTCATTAATATTCTGGTTCAATTAAACCATACGTATTTCCTTTTCTTTTATATACAACATTAACATCATCGGTTTCTGCACTTCGAAATACAAAAAAATTATGTCCTAATAATTCCATTTGAATGCAAGCTTCTTCTGCATCCATCGGTTTCATTGCAAATTTTTTGGTACGAATGATCTTAATTTCTTCATCATCCAATACTTCTTCATCTAAGAACGCCTGATTCAAATTAATTGCTGACTGCTTTTGATCTACAATTTTATTTTTGTACTTTCTTAGCTGACGTTCAATAATCTCTTCCACTAAGTCAATCGAGACATACATATCATTGCTCACTTGTTCTGCACGGACAATATTTCCTTTCATCGGAATTGTAATTTCAATTTTTTGTCTGTCTTTTTCGACACTTAACGTTACATGTATTTCTGTATCAGGAGTGAAATACCGTTCCAACTTTCCTATCTTCTCATATACCGCTGACTTTAATCCTTCTGTCACAACTATGTTTTTACCACTAATAATAAATCTCATATTACTCAACTCCTTTATCTGTTCTTATTAAAATTTATGAAAACTAATTTTAATAATACTATTATACCATAATATTTATATTTATCAAGAATACTTTGTTCTTATTTTAAAATTATCACTAAATTCATTTAATTTGATGTTTTTTTTATATATTTTACACCTTTTTTGGAAAATTATTTTGTCAAGTCCTAATCTTGTTTTTTCAGACTTTATTATTCATTTTATCACAAGATACAAAACGTTTATTCGAGCTTGACAAGTTTTTTCCCCCAATTCTGAGTATATCTTTTATGTGGATAAAGTGGATAACTCAGTGCATAACTCTATTTTCGCCTAAAATTGAGTTTTTAAATTGTGGATAGTTTTTGCCCATTCATTTACATAATTCTATTTTTATCTTCATTACTTCACATAAACCGACATTTTTTGTGCAAAATGTATAGGTTATTATCATTCCATCTCTATTTACTATTTTTAGTCCTATTTTTTAAATTAATAGTTCTCTCTCTTCTTGCCGAGTTGTCTTTCTTCTTACAGAGTTTTCAAACTATTGTAAAAATATTAAGTTTTTTCTTTCTTTCATTCATTTCTTTCTTAATAAAAGCACAAAAAAAGGATGTTGCAAAACAAATTTTGCAACATCCCTCTTTTATTCAACAATACGTCTTGCTGTATATGGAGTTCTATAGTTCCACGTTGAAATTTTTATTCCTGTTTTACGGTTACTAGCATGAACAACTTGTCCACCACCGATATAGAGTGCTACATGGTTTACAGTTCCATTACTAGCATACAAAATTATATCTCCAGCTTTTAACTCATCAAAGCTAACACTTTTCCCTGCCGTCGCCTGTGTTCTTGAAGTTCTAGGTATACTAATACCAAAATGTGAATAAATTGATTGTGTAAATCCAGAACAATCCGTTCCATTTGTTAAACTTGTGCCACCATATACATAAGGATTACCAACAAAATTCTGTGCATACGTTGCAAGTGCTTCTCCATCACCGGATGAAACCGTTGTATCAGATGCTACCGTTGCATTATTTGAATTCGAATTGCTTGAATTTGAATTATTGGTTTCCGCTTTCTTTGTACTTGTATCATTACTATTCGAACTAGTTGAATTGCTATTACTTACCTTTTTTTGTTGTTCCTTTTGTTCTGCTAATTCTTTAAGACGTTCTTCTTCTGCTTGTTTTGCTGCTTCCTGTCTTTTTAATTCTGCTGCTTCTTCTTCCACTGAAATTGCATGTTCGAACTCCACAGTTACGTCAACAAATTCCTTGGACACGAATCCTTTTGTACTTTCGTCTCCATCTCCACCTTCATCAACTAAAATTTTAACCCAATCATTACACTCTTTTAAAACTTCATAGGTTTCCCCAATTGGAATAAGTCCTAAAACAACAGCATCTGTGCTTTGTTCTTCTCGAACCTTTAATGTAGTAGTAGTAACAGTTGCCCACTTTGTACCAAATTTATCTTCTAGTTCTTCTGCATCATAACCAATTGCTAAAAACTCTGATTTTATGTAACCAGTAACGCTTCCTGATTCTATTTTAACCCAATCTCCACTGGTTTTTAGAATTGTAGCTGCTGCTCCTCGATATAATTTACCTAAAGCATCGCTTTCTGTATCAGGCTTCTTACGAATATTTACATAATCATTTGCAATTGATATTCCCATATTTTCATATTTTGATACTTCTTTTACAGGTTCTGCTTCTTTTACTGGCTCTGCTTCCTTTACTTGCGTTTCCTTTGCGGCTACGTTTTGTTCACTGGATGTATCATCGAGCAATCTTGTTGCAAGTGGGGATCCATTTGCACTTTGTAACTTCACCATCTCCGTATTTTGTATATATTGTTCTAAGGATAATGAAATTCCCGCAAGGCTTGTCTCAGAACAAACACCAGTTGCCGATGTGTTAGCTGCATTTGCACCTGTAATCAGCATTGCTACTGCTCCAAGACACAGTGCAGTTTTAACTACCACTACTTTTTTCATTCCTGCTTCCTCCAAATGTTAAATCTTTCTCATAATTGTTACGAATTTATTAAATCTAATCATTGGAGATATTATATCAAATTGTAATAGCAAAGTCAATATCCTTTCACAATAGTACTTAAATAATCTTTACTGCTCATTTAAATATCGTTCTACAGTTGTAATTGAATTTGCACCATCTGCAGCCGCTGTAATTATCTGTTTTAAATGTTTGGTACGAATATCTCCTGCTGCAAATACGCCTTCTAGATTTGTGACACAGTTCTCACCTGCAACAATGTATCCTGATTCGTTAAGTTCCAAGGATTCTCCATAAATTTCAGTATTGGGAACTGTCCCAACTGCAACAAATACTCCCCCTACTTTCTTTTGTGAAACTTCCATCGTATTCAAATTCTTTATTGCAATTGATTCTACAAATTCATCTCCTTCAATTTTTTCTACTACGCTATCCCAAATGATTTCGATATTTTCGCAAGCATGTAACTGTGTTATTAAGGTTTTCGCAGCGCGGAGTGCATCTCTGCGATGGATTAAATATACTGTTTTACATCCGCGCGCCAAAAAAATTGCATCTTCTACAGCAACATCTCCACCTCCAACCACTGCAACCACTTGATTTTTGTAAAAAGCTCCGTCGCATGTAGCACAATATGAAACTCCTTTTCCAGAAAATTCAACTTCACCAGGGATTAAAAGCTTTCGATATACAGCTCCTCCAGCAATAATAATAGTTTTTGCCTCATAAAATGCTTCATCATCAAGCCAGACTTTCTTGATTGGCGTATCCAAATCCGCTCTTAATACTTCGCCCTCAGCGAATGGAACCCCCAGTTTGTCACAGTGCTCGCGGAATTGACTTGCCAAATCAAATCCAGTTACTCCTGGCATTCCAGGATAATTATCCACCTCATATGTGTTAATTATCTGACCACCACTCATAGGACTTTTTTCTATAATTAGCACGTCAAGTTGTGCCCTTTTTCCATATATGCCAGCTGTAAGGCCGGCAGGTCCCGAACCGATTATTATCGTGTCATAAATATGATTCATTCTTTTTCCTCTCTTTTCTTTATTATATTATCCTTTAAAATAGTCGATATAGTTATTGTACTACGCATATACTTTATTCACAAGGAGGGCTAATTATGGATATTGCTGCTTTATCAATATCAATGAGTCAACAAAATATTATGTCCCAAGTCAGTATTGCCGTCCTTGACAAAAGCCTTTCAACGGTTTCTTCTCAAGGTGATTCCATGACTAAAATGATGGAACAATCGGTGGATCCAACACTAGGACAAAGTATTGATATTAGTGTGTAGAAAAGGGAGTGTTACAAACACTCCCTTTTCTCTGCTAAACAAGACACTGCTGATAAACCATAATCCCCAAACATATTACTATCCCAAAAAACAGCGGAAGCAAATCTAACCATTCTATTTTGATGTTCGTTTGTTCTACGAACAAATTTTTTAAAGCATTCGGTCTTTTTGCATTTGCTGCAATTACTTTCAAGATTATAAATGCAACTATCGTAGAAAATACAGCTACTACCCCATAAAATGCTATGATTGGTAATAGTACCTTGTGATTTAACTGTACTGCATCAAATGTTTGATTTCCCATAATATTTTGCATTTTGGGAATAAAATAAGCAAGCAATACGGAACTTGCATTAATTGTAAAATGAACAATCATAGAACTAAGTATAGAATCTGTTGCTTCAACAATAATTGCAAATATCATTCCCATAACAAATGCATAAAAAAATTGATTAAAATTCATGTGCATCAATCCAAATAAAAATGCACTTAAAATAACTCCTTTTCGAGGATTTAAATTTCGATATTCATGAAAAAAGACTCCTCGATAAACGATTTCTTCCAAAACAGCAGGAAGCATTGCAACGGTCATTACACTTATTATCAAAGGATAGGATCCAACGATATTTGAAATTGTATCAGATACTTCATTTGTAGTAAATAAAAGTGATACTACATTCAAAAATGACAAAAGCGGTGAAATGAAAAATGCAAATACTATCAACAATGCTACATTAGGTAAACATATCTTATGAAATCGCAAAAGTTTTTTTACATTTTGCCTTCCTCTTATGAGATAAATCATGATAGGTATCACAAATATTAGCTGCGAAAGCAACAAATTTACAATTGGTAATCTCCGAATCAGCGGTATACGCCCAAATACAAATGAAGCAACTACCGCAATTAGTACTGTAATTAGAAACGTTTCATTTACATGTCTTACATTTTTCATTTTATCGTTGAATCATATATTTTAATAATTTATTTACATCTTCTGGTTCATATGCAATAATCTCAAGTTCTGGTATCGTACCATCCGAAAAAATCTTTGCTAATGAAACATACTGGCAAAGTTTTGATTTCAAATTCAAACGGTCTCCCTCCGTTGAAACTAGTTCCACTCTACCTTTACAGCCATCCACCACCTCAAAAAACTTATCTACATCTGTAATATTATTAAATTTCATCGTAACATACCTCCTAATAGTGTGTTTTATATTCTTTATTATATACCATCTTTTTCATAATTTCACTAGTTTTTTTTTTTATTAATGCTATAATAGGAATACACTACTTACTTATGGAGATGACTATATGTACCAATTTAACAGCCGTGTTCGCTATAGCGAAATCGGACCAGATAAACACTTAACGCTACCTGCCATTATTAATTACTTTCAGGACTGCAGTACGTTTCATTCCGAAGCCATTGGCGTTGGTCTCGATTTTTTAGAAAAAGAAAAACGTGCCTGGATCTTAAACTCCTGGCAAATTGTTGTAGAAAAATATCCTTATTTAGGAGATAGTCTTACAATATGTACTTGGGCACACGAATTCAAAGGTGCTTACGGAAATCGAAATTTCCTTTTAAAGGATGAACATGGCAATCCCTTTGCTTATGCAAACTCCTTATGGATTTATATGGATACCGAAAATTCACGTATGCTTCGAATTCCTCAAGAAGTTGCTCTTCCTTATGGATATGAACCAAAATATCCAATGAACTATGCACCTCGAAAAATTTCACTTCCATCTACATTTGAAGTAAAGGATCCTTTCTCTGTGGTTGCTTCAAATATTGATACAAATAACCATGTTAACAATGAACAGTACATTCAAATGGCCGCAACCTATCTACCAAAAGACTTTATAATTAGTCAAATGCGTGCTGAATACCGTTCTTCTGCCATTTTAGGCGATATTATTGTACCAAACATATACTGCAAAGACGATATTTTTATTGTTACCCTTCGTGACACAAGCAACTCTATCTATGCAATTATAGAATTTACAAGAAAGGATTCCTAAATGATACGATTAGGTGAAACACAAGATTTAAAAGTAATCGAATTTTCCAATAGTGGAATATATCTAGCAACATTGGAGGATGAATCACATGAAAATCGACCATCCTGGCAGCCAGAGAAATCCCAAAAAGTATTACTTCCAAATAATCAGGTTCCAAGCGGCGTCGCAATTGATGATATTCTCTCAGTATTTATTTATAAAGATTCCGAAGATCGCCCAATTGCAACTACAATAAAACCGCTTCTGCAGTTAAATGGGTTAGCAAAATTAAACGTTTTAGAAGTTGGTAAAATAGGAGCTTTTTTAGACTGGGGGCTTGCAAAAGATTTACTACTCCCCTTCAAGGAGCAAACCAGGCGTGTAAATCCAGGCGAAACTATTTTGGTCACTCTCTACATTGATAAAAGTGAGCGTCTCTGTGCAACGATGAATGTTTACAAGGCGTTGCTTTCTGATTCCCCCTATCAAATGAATGATTCTGTGACTGGAACTGTTTATGAGCCAAGCGGTAATTTTGGCGTATTTGTTGCCGTAGATGACATATATTCGGCAATCATTCCTAAGAAGGATGTCTTCCGTGAATACACAGCAGGAGAAGTGATTGAAGCACGCGTCACCAATGTTCGTGAAGACGGAAAGCTAAATTTAAGCACACGTGAAAAAATCCCGGTACAAATTAACGCCGATGCTGATTTAGTTTATGATAAATTACTGGAAAACGATGATTTTCTTCCATATAATGATTCTTCCGATCCTGTCGAAATAAGACAATATTTTTGCCTTAGTAAAAATGCATTTAAACGTGCCATTGGTCACTTATTAAAAGATGGAAAAATCACAATTCACGAAGAAGGTATTCGTAAAAAATAGTCATTTAAAAAGGTGCCCTAATTTCAGGCACCTTTTATCTTCTCTTTATTTTTCTAGCAAAAGAAGTGTCGCTAATAAAACATCTGCTTCCAACGGCTTTGGTATTAAATACTTCAACCCAATACTCCGTACTTCTTCCATTGTACTTGCATCACATAAGGAACTTAACATCAATATTTTAGCATCTGGATTCTCTTTTAATAAAATTTCTGCTGTCTCTAAGCCATCAATTCCAGGCATAATAATATCCAATATTACAAACTGAGGACTTAGCTCCTTATATTTTTCTATTCCCTCTTCACCATCTTTGGCACAAGCTACTACCGTATACCCTCTTTCTTCTACAACCTCACGAATTTGTTGTGCTGCAAATGGTGAATCATCAATTACTAAGATAGTCTTCTCCATATATTGGAATCCTCCTTCATATTAACCTTGTATTTCAAAATATACTATAATATTCAAGCTTCCATCTAAGCATATATAGGATAGATTCGCTTGATTCTCCAAAGATTGATTTACCTTACTGCATTCAATTCGAAGTGGAATCGAAAGTCTGGAACGTTTCCCTAAAGCATTATTTATCTCGGATAATATGCGTCCGCATATTATATTAAGATACTCGATTACATACATTTTTGATTCTTGCGATGTCAATCGATAGTTCTTATATAAAATTGAAGCAATTCTTTCAAATACTTTTTCGTCCATTTCAAATATAATCTGAGAAACAAATGCGCCATCTGTCCGAATTTCAAAACAATAAACCGCCGAGGAAAGAGCTACAAATTCCTCTTGCTTTTGCATCTTAACAGATAGCATTTGCATCGTCAAGTCAATAAAAACCCTATTAAAAATATTATCTATATCTAGACGAGTATCCTCGATTTTGTCCACCCCCCTATTTGGGACAATTTAAATATCCACTCCACTTCTTATTTTAGAAATCTCATTTTTGCACTATCATGATCCGGTTTCTTTTGTGGCTGTGCTTGTGCCGATGAAATCATGCTTCCAAATTGTTTTTTCACATCCGTCTTACAAGCTTCACAAAAACGACCAGTCAGAATCATCTTTCCACATCTCTCACATTCCACTCCAATGGCTGATCCTTCCGAAAACGCTAGTCGTTCTTCTTTTACCCATTTTTTAATAATTGCAATCGGAATTTCATTTTCCTCGGATACTTGCTGAACCCCTACTCCAGGATGTTCATATATATATTGCTTTACCTTAGAAAATTTGTCATCGATCTCCTTCATACATGCTGGGCATAACGGTAACCCTGCAATATAGTTGAATAAAGTTCCACATTTCTTACACACTTTTACTTCCACGTATTAATTCCTCCTTAAACACTTACTCCTATGCTCACGCACAGAAAATAAACTTCTTTGATTCCTACATTTAAAAGCACCTTTGCACAAGATTCTATTGTACTTCCAGTCGTATATATGTCATCAACTAATGCCACTTTTTCCAATCCATATAATTCACTAACATCACAAGCAAACGCTTTTCCAACATTCTTCATTCTCTCAGAATGTGTTAAATCTTTCTGTGGTCTTGTTTCTTTATTACGAATAAGACTCTTAGAAAAAATGGGAATGCCTAAATTATCCGATAGTACTCTTGCAATTAACTCTGCTTGATTGTATCCTCTATGGTTTCTTTTATGTTGATGTATTGGCACCGGTATGAATGCCTCGATTTGATGTTTTACTATCCATGTTCCATAAATCCTTGCCATTTCATTTCCATAAAAGAAGGCATATTCTTGCTTATCTTGATATTTAAATCGTCCAATTGATTGTGCCATTGCATGATTATATATCCACACTGCCTTTCCACACTTATAATGAACATCTTTTTTCATACAGTCATAGCAATATTCTGTTTCCATGGTTGTTATCGGTTTACTGCATCGCTTACATCTTGGTTCTTTTATATTATGAATCTGTAGCTCATTTGAGCAAGCATTGCACGCTACTCCAAGGCTTGGTACAATAGTTTCACAAATCGGACATCTGGGTGGGAATAAAATATCTTTAATCGAATAATTTTTCAGGATATATACCTTTCTTTACTAAATCAAGAAATGATTTTTCTACAAACTCTTTGTCTTCTTTATAGGTAACCCCAAACCACTTATCGTTTGTATCAAGTACATGAACGGTTGCCTTTTTTTCTTTAATTAAATTATCCACAATAGTAGGGAGTAAATATTCTGCCTTTTGCTCATTCTCACCAATGTTGTCTAGAAAGGCTGTAAATCTAGCTTCAAGTTCATCTATAAAATCAGGTGTAAATCCCCACATATTCATAGAAACTGGCTGTTCAAATGGAATTTTCTTTGTTTTTGTTTGTGCAAAACCGTCTGTTTTTGCAATTTCATACGTTTCTTCCACATCCACTAAAATACCATTCTCTACACTACACACACCTCTTGTTACCGTTCCATTTTCGCTGAGCGTATTTCCCAAATGAAAACCTGCCATACAAAAATTATATTTTCTATCCGTTGGTGTAGGATCAACCAAAAATTTAAAGATCTTCCGAAATCCTTCTTTTCCATAATAATCATCCGCATTAATCACAACGAATGGAGTATTCACTTTTCCTTTACAACTAAGAATAGCATGTCCTGTTCCCCATGGTTTCGTTCGTCCTTCTGGCCTCTTATACCCTTGTGGCAAAGCATCCATATCTTGATAAACATAGTCTACTTCAATATTCTTTTTTAAGCGGTTTCCAATTACTTCCTTAAATTCTTTTTCAATATCTTTTCTGATAATGATAATAACCTTATCAAAACCAGCCTCCATTGCATCATAGACCGAATAATCTAAAATAATTTCTCCACTCGGCCCAACTGGTTCGATTTGCTTAATTCCACCAAATCGACTTCCCATTCCAGCTGCCATAATAACTAGCGTCGCCTTGTTCATTTACTTTCACCTCATCTTTTATTTATATTTATTATAACGCATCCACCTTATTTTTGCATTAATTAATTCTTACATTTCCTGTATTCTTACATCTAAACTGGAGTATCTTTTCTGCTCACTTTCATTTTCAATCATATGAAGTACCATCTGTTCACTCCCCACAATCGTAACACACTTCCTCGCTCTTGTGACTGCAGTATATAAAAGATTTCTGTTAAACAACATTCTAGGACCTGTAAGAATCGGCATCACTACTGCAGGATACTCACTTCCTTGCGATTTATGAATCGTTATAGCATACGCCAGTTCAAGCTCATCAACATCATTAAACCGATATTCTACGCGTTTGCCTTCTTCAAATTCTACCGTTATTGTTTCTGCAAAAAAATTGATTTCGCGAATAATGCCACAGTCTCCGTTAAAAATTCCACTTCCTTTTTCAGATATGAACCCTCTCCCATTACTAACTTCCCATTCCATCTGATAATTATTTTTAACTTGCATCACCTTATCACCCTCACGAAAAATTCCTTGTGGAAACTCCTTTTCACGTTTCTCCGTTTCCGGTGGGTTTACGTATTGCTGCAAAATCTGATTAAGCCTTTCAACCCCTAATTCTCCTTTTCGCATTGGTGTAAGTACTTGTATATCATAGATATCAGCATTCACATAGCGAGGCATTTTATCTTTCATTAATTGAATGATTATACTTATAATTTGATTTACATCATTTCGCTTCAACATAAAAAAATCTTTGCTTTTGTTATCAAGTGCAATTTGTTTCCCCTCATTAATTTTATGTGCATTTAATATAATATCACTCTCTGCCGCCTGACGAAATATCTTATGAAGTTTAACCACCGGAAAACGTTCCGAGCGAATCACATCTTTTAAGACATTCCCAGGTCCCACCGATGGGAGCTGACTGACATCTCCTACTAAGATCAATCGTGTTCCTACCATAACCGATTTTAATAGAGCATAAAATAAATGAATATCTACCATTGACATTTCGTCAATAATAACCACATCTGTCTCAAGCGGATTCATTTCATTTTTCTCAAACTGCATGCCCGTAGTACTATCATCAAGTGTAACCTTCAACTCCAACATACGATGCACTGTTTGAGCCTCATATCCCGTTGTCTCTTTCATCCGCTTAGCTGCTCTTCCCGTCGGTGCCGCTAGAAGAATTTCCAGTCCCTCTGACTCAAAAAACTTTATGATTGTATTTATCGTTGTTGTCTTTCCAGTTCCAGGTCCTCCCGTAACAACTAAAACACCATTCTTAGCTGCTTCTACGACAGCTAACTTTTGAAGGTCATCCAATTCCATTCCAGTGGCATCTTCCATCACTTGAATTCGTTTTTCTAACACTTCATTGTTTACTTCATACTTCATATTAAGATCAAGAAGCATACGAGCACAATTCATTTCCATATAATAATAATTAGAAGAATATACCCTGTTTTGTCCCTGCTCATCCTTACAAACAATCCGTTTGTCAACCATCATATCAGTCAAATGTTTATCCAACTGCTCTGGATATAGCAAAAGCAGCTTAGACACTTCATTTCCAAGATTCTCTTTTGGTAAGAATGTATGCCCCATTGCACTTGCTTGTTGTAATACATAAAGAATGCCCGCCTTTATTCTAAAATCAGAATCTCGCCCAATCCCTGCTTTGTCCGCAATTTCATCTGCTAATTTAAACCCAACTCCAGCGATATCTTCCGCCAATTTATATGGATTTTGCTTTAAAACATCATACATCCTAGGTCCATAATATTGATAGATTTTTACGGATAGATTATTAGAAATGCCATATTGTAAAAGAAACATCATGGCCGTTCTAAGTTCCCTTTTTTCTTCAAACTGGCATCCTATCTCACGCGCAATTCGTTCACTAATTCCCTTAACACTCGTTAAGCGTTCAGGCTCTTCTTCAATAATTCGAAAGGTGTCCTTTTTAAATTTTTTAACAATCCGGGTAGCAAGCTTAGGTCCAATTCCTTTGATTGCCCCTGAACCTAAATAGCGTTCCATTGACACATCGTCATCTGGTTCTTTTATTTGAAAACTTGACACCTTGATTTGTTCCCCATATACGGGATGTTCTGTTATAGTACCCGTAACTTCAACAAATTCTCCTTCATTGATAAAGGGAAATGTTCCTACACAGGTAATCGTAATGTCTTCATTTTCTAATCCAAAAACTGTATATCCATTCTCTTGATTTCGATACACGATTCGTTCCACGTAGCCTTCCATAACTTCCATTACTTCCGTCACTGATTTTTCTCCTTCCGTGACTTATTCAAACGCTTTCTTCTTATATAATAACATAAAAAGAGAGACTGCTTACAACAGTCCCCAATTTTTATTTATTTTTTCATAGACTCATATAACATCTGTGCAATTGAAAGGCTGCCAGAATCCGTAATATCTTGTGCGTATCCTTCCGTCAATATATTACCAAAGGATTGCATATATTCCCCTTCATCATCACTGCTATGTACTGTTTTTTTCATTTCTTTTATAACCAGTTCCGTAAAATAGGTTTCAAAGCTCTTACAGGCATCCATCAATTCTGCATCCGTTGTCGTTTCGGTATCCACATTTGCTAATGTCTGCTTTAAAGAGTCTGCCTTCCCTGTCGTACCAGATACATTGGACGCCACTGAATTATAGAGTGAACTTCCATCAATTGAAATACTCATATGTCCATCTCCTTTCAATGTAGGTACTAGCTCCTTAGATTATTCGCTTGTTGAAGCATCGTATCAGATGCCGTAATTATCTTCGAATTCATTTCATATGCCCTTTGTGCCACAATCAAATTAACCATTTCATCAACAGCTTGTACATTAGAAGCTTCTAGATAGGTTTGGCGTATCGCGCTTTTTTTAAGTGCACCATCGCTTTTTTCCCATCTTGGAGATCCTGATGCTACACTTTCTTTCAATATAGTACCACTTCCCTTTTCCAAACCAGTAGGATTATTAAATTGTACCAATCCAATCTGAATATCCATATATTGCGCATTCCCTGAATCATCTGGATAGCTCAAATTTCCCGTATCATCTAACGTGATGCTTGATGGGTTATATGTCGAGTCAATGGTAATCGGTGCACCATTTGTATCAAGAACAGGCTTTCCAGTCGAATCACAAAGCGTATTGCCACCCACTCCAACTGACATCTTAAATGCACCACTCCGCGTATACCCGATTGAACCATCTGACATTTGAACAGCAAAAAAGCCATCTCCTTCAATCGCAAAATCCCATTGATTTCCTGTTTCAGTAAGCGCACCTTGTGTATATTGCGAGGTAATTGCTGAATTTCTTGTTCCTAGTCCAACTTGGATTCCACCTGGTTTTTCTGCACCCGTACTATCTGTCGACTTATCCTGTATTGTTTGATAAAGCAAAGATTTAAACTCTGCTCGCTCTGTCTTATATCCTGTTGTATTAATATTAGACAAATTATTAGCAATCGTATCTACATTTGTCTGCTGGGATATCATTCCCGATGCACCCGTCCAAAGTGATCGCATCATAAGTATGCACCTCTTCCTTTTACTCGAACTTATTGTAATTTTTATCCGACTCTTCCTACCGAGTTAACCGACTTATCTAACATACTATCTACCGTTGAAATAACTTTTTGATTTGCCTCATATGCCCGAGTGATTGAAATCATCTCAACCATTTCGGATACCGAATTTACATTGGATTGTTCCGTAAATCCTTGCATAATATTTCCAGTTGCATCTTTTGGTGTTCCACCATCTAAAAGTTTATAAGCAACATCACCTATCTTTTCAAGATAATCATAATCTTCAAAATCTGTCAATTTAATTGTATCAATTTTCGTTTCATCTGCGTATACACTACCATCCGATGCAATAGCTACACTTGCAGCTTCTGGCGGAATTTGAATATCTCCACTCTCGCCTTGAAGATGATTTCCTTCTGTGTCAACAATATAACCGTCACTTGTCATTTTAAAGCTACCATTCCTTGTATAGCGTGTCATATCATTCCCATTCGAATCAGTTGCACGAACTTCAAAAAATCCAGTCCCTTCAATTGCTAAATCATACGTATTTCCTGTTTGCCGCAAGGAACCTTGCCCATAGTCTGTATAAACTTCTCCGAGCTTTACACCAAGACTCATCTGCCCAATTTTTTGTGTTAAATACCCAACAGAGCCATCCCGAATCTTTAGAGTCAGCATTTCATCAAATGCTTGGTTGGTTACACTTTCTTCTTTGTATCCCACTGTAGATGCATTTGCAACATTATTTGCAATAATATCCAAGCGTTTTTGCTCATTTGCCATCCCTGTATAAGCAGTATATAAGCCTCTTACCATACCTATCCTCCTACAAACTACTGGTTAAAATTCAGAAAACGAAACTCAATTTCTTTTTCCACTTAAAAATTCAACAAATTTACCTGTTCCAATTGCTACGCAAAGCATTGGGTCTGCAGCTGTCATTGTTGTAATTCCTGTTTTACTTTCAATTAATTCTTCTAGTCCGCGTAACAAACTTCCGCCTCCTGTCAAAACAATACCACGATCTGCAATATCTGCTGCCAATTCTGGTGGAGTCCGCTCCAGTACACTGTGTACTGCTTCTACAATTTGCGATGTTGTTTCTTTTAATGCTTCTTCCGTTTCCTCTGATGTTACTTCTATCGTTTTCGGAAGCCCGGTTACTAAATTACGCCCTCTTACATCCATACTTTCACTTTCAGGACGACGGAACGCACTTCCTATTTTAATTTTAATGTCTTCAGCCGTACGTTCTCCAATTAATAAATTATGTTTTTTACGCATATAACGAACAATTGCTTCATCAAAATCATCACCTGCAATCTTAATAGAAGTACTAACTACTGTTCCACCCAATGAAATTACTGCAATGTCCGAAGTTCCTCCTCCGATATCAACAATCATATTTCCACATGGTCTGGCAATATCAATTCCAGCACCAATTGCAGCTGCAATTGGTTCTTCAATAATAGTAACTTCTCGTGCTCCCGCTTGGTAGGTTGCATCCTCTACTGCCTTTTTTTCTACCTCAGTTACTCCACTTGGCACACAAACGCTAATTCTTGGTTTCCTCAGCCTTTGCTTTCCGACTGCCTTTTGAATGAAATGCTTTAACATTTTCTCTGTAACCGTATAATCTGAGATTACGCCTTGTCTTAATGGTCGAACAGCCACAATATTACCAGGTGTTCTTCCAAGCATAAGTCTTGCTTCTTCTCCAATTGCTTTAATTTTGTTCGTATCTCTATCAAAAGCTACAACAGATGGTTCTTTTAACACAACACCTTTTCCTTTTATATAAACAAGTACACTTGCAGTTCCCAAATCGATTCCAATATCACTACCTATCATTTATATTTCTCCTTCCTCTTCAACCGCTTCTATTCATTAAAACTTCATGTATTTATACTATTTATCTAATTTTTTCCAATCGTCGGTTAAATAAACATACTCAGATACATTATAAACACATTTACAGTATTTTTCAAAGGAAATTTTTTATTTTTAGAATCGTAAGGTATTTTTACATTAGACACGCACTGATGCGTCAATGTGCTGTATTGTGCCAGCCTCTCCATTTTCTTTCAAATAGACGCCAGTACTCCGAATTTTAGCATTTGTTTCATTGGTTGCCGCCGCATTTATTGCATACTCTGTTTCAATATTTCCAAGATAAATAGCACCAATTCCTTGTACTCCAAGGCCTATCAATTTATCCTTTCCCTGTGTATCTTTTGTCCAGATGCGAAGGCTGTTAAAAATCGGATCATTTTCATCAATCCAACCATTTCCATCCATGTCAAAAACTGCAAGCTCGCCAAATCCGTCACCTGTTTTTGTTCCAAACAGTTCGCTTCCATCATTAATTACGCCATCTCCGTTTTTATCAAGTGCCAAATATCCGCTCATTTGCGATAGGATGGAAATATTATCAAGTGTTCCATCGCAATCTAAATCAAATAAAAATTTTTGTTCCCTTACATCTGCGGTATCACTTCCCATATTAATAACTAAAGGATCGACATAAGACGCTTTCCCATAATTAATTTCTACATTTGAATACTGTTTAAAATTCCTTGTCATACAGGCCGATACATCAAATTCAATTTCTCTCCCATCTTCTGTCTTGACTTTTCCAGAAGAATAGAAGTTTGTACTCTCCTGCTCTTCAAAATAATGCGTTTCTTGATAAGATACGCCCCAGTTTTGTGACGGTGTAATTTCATTCATCTGCAAGGGCATTCCAAAAAATTGATCCGATACTTCTCCTCTTTTTGACAATACCTGACGAAATGCTGCCACCCAATCCCTTTTTATAGTTCCCACTCCAAACAATAGTTCTAAAAGATTTCGAAACGTATAAAATTCAATTGGATTTTTTGCCTCATATACATCGGCGAACTTAGACGATGCCTTGACTTTGTTTTCTATCGTTCTTTGTTCCCATTCAAGATTTGTTAACACTTCATTTTGAGAAAAACTTTGAAAACTCGTTGCTATACGCCCTGTTGCTGTTTGTTGCACGCTATCCTTAGCTGTTGGCAATGTAGAATCATCAGCTGCTTCACTGCCCCAGCTAGCATACGAAAACAAATCAGCACTTCTTGCCATATACGTTCTTTGTGACGCCATGACAACATTACTGGATTTAATTCTCATACCTACATACCTCCATGTTTATTTTCATGTTCCACAGCATGGTACTCCCACACTATATGCATACATGTTATATATCGACAATTCCACCAGTTTCAATTATACTAATAATAAAAGCACATATAAATTATAATGAATAGGACAAAAGTATGACAAAAGATCAAATAAAGACACGCATTACAAACATAAGCAAATTCGTATCATTAAAATTCATTCATATGTTTACAATCATAGCACTTATACCATTTTTTTTATGGGAATCACTTGCCTATCAAAATCTTGAAATTATCTATGCTTTATTTTTGATTGTTGTAATGCCTATCTTTCTTTCATCTCAAATAAAGGAGTCCAAAGAAGAAGTGATTCTACCTTATCTAACGGAACACTATCAATACTCGAACCATAATTTAAAAGTACAAATCTATGTTTTTTTAGTTGATTCAATTGGTCTGTTTTTTTTACAGCTGGGAAATTTTCTTTTCCCATATAATCTATTTTTACTTCAGTATATCCCTCTTTTTCTTTTACTCGTTCGAATCATTATTCGCTTTCTTTTTACTCTTGTTTTTCGTGCAATTTTACACCATAAACTAATGAATAATTTAATATAATCCAGCACCAAAAGGCACTCTGCGCATAGACTATACTAAATAAGAAAAATGAAGAATTATAGAAAGGAGTGTTTTTTTCTATGGATTATATGAAACCTTTTGGCTGTAATTGTCAAAATAAAGTCTCCATTGATAATAATAGACGCTGTCATGATCACAATATAGAAAATACTACACACAATGCATGTGAAGTACCTGATCCACTTCATGCTCTACCACTAGCAATGGCTTATGTCCCATGGCAAACTTGGAAAAATGTATACGATGCTTCCAATGGATTAAAGAAAGGTACTATTTTCGGTGAACTAATTTTCCCATTTCTTTTTGCAAGTCCCGTATGCCGTGACTGCAATTACAACAACGGAAGGAGATGTGATATGCGATGATGAGAGATGAACGCCAAAAATTATTAATGTGTATCACGGAAGTCGGTTTTGCTATCGATGACGTAGTTCTTTATTTGGATACTCATCCTGAAGATAAAGAAGCTCTTGAATATTATGATACCTATAAAAAACTTCGTAAGCAAATGGGTGCTGAATATACAAAACTCTATGGTCCTTTAACCGATGAAGATGTCATTAGTTGCAATTATTGGGCTTGGGTAAAGGATCCATGGCCTTGGGAAGTACAAGGAAGGAGGGTGTGTAATTAATGTGGAATTATGAAAGACGATTACAATATCCAGTTAATATAACAAAATGTAATCCACAGATGGCTCTTATTATTATTACCCAGTATGGTGGACTGTATTACATAACCCTATTTATTTTATTTAGCTTGTCCTGTCACTCCGTTGCTAAACGGAGTCATCTGGCAGATATCCTATCGCTTTTAACGCTGTATCATTTAATCGCATTCCAATTTCATCCCGCACTTTTTCATTCAGCGTAGCGATATCAATTGGTTCATCATCTCCAAATTGAATGTAACATTCAATTTTTGCTTCACCTATTTCATGCACTTTCTTCACCCCCATACATAATATGTATGAAAGTTGCACTTCTTGCTTACTTTTGATACTTCTTTATCGCTATGTCCTTTGAAAAATTAAAATTTCGAATGCCTGCATCCTTTTCTACAGCAACAATTCGACTATAATAGTCTTTTTTGCAATCCTGAAACCATTCCAACGTATCCTTCTTTGTTAATTTGAGATCGTAATTACCTACATTCTCTTTCTGTTCTACTAAATTCCAATGATTCGTATCCTTTAGAACCTCTAATACAACTGGTGCCGCATCTAACGATAAATTCCAAGTCAAATACCTTATATCTTCTACTCCAAGCGTTTCTTTTTGTGCTACAAGATAAGATGCAATATAATAATCCGGTTTTGAAAAAGAAAATCCAATATAACAGACTGAAATTACTGCTACACAATAACGAAAAAGAGGGAACTTTTTGTTATATACAAATAGTATTACCCCTGCCAGTATAAAGCTATCAATTAATAGTGTCAGCAATACAAAAAGTCTTAAAAAAGTAAGATGGTATGCCATAATATAAAGATACATCCGATAAGTAGCTGAAACAATCATAATATAGGTACAAACCGTCATAAATGTTACAAGTCGTTTTAGTCCCTTACTTTCCTTAAATCGAATGCCGCACAACAGCATTATAACAATATTAATGGCTGTTACCGCAAGCAATTCAAAGAAACCGTTTCTAGCATACTCTGCAAATGTAACGCCCTCTGGCAATGCAAAAAATCCGTTAGAAAAAAGATATATGAATTGAATCCCACAAAATACAGTATATATCATACATAATAAGGTCATAAATGTGATTGCTATTATTGCATCTGCTTTATGAACCACCTTCTCCTCTATACATTCTTCTCTATAAAGTCCTCCACATAATACACAATAAAAGACTATAAAACCAATCAGAATCATAACTATCACGCCAAATATATTGCCAAATAACACCTCACTTAAGATACTATTTGTTAGTCTTCCAAAGAGCAAATCGGCGTGAGATAACAATACAGTTGATAAAAGTAACATGGGTAGTGAAATAAAAGCTCCAACCATAACATTTCTTAACACGTCATTTTTT
Organism: Velocimicrobium sp.; assembly: GCA_041821315.1. Taxonomy (GTDB): domain Bacteria; phylum Bacillota; class Clostridia; order Lachnospirales; family Lachnospiraceae; genus DIGJ01. The sequence goes on from JBGUEO010000031.1 coordinate 52,226, forward strand.
ACTATCTTTTTATTTTTAAATAAATTGTAGCTTTCTATAAACGGAAATCCAATGGAAGCGAGACTGTAAATTGGCAAAGCAAACATGCTTTTAGCATGCTTTATAAAGCTCCATTGATGATCCTCATAAAATTGGTGAAGAATGGACAAATCAAGCAAAAGAAATATCCCTGCAACATCTAAAAATTGCAACGTACTATTTGAAGTATTGAAAATAGAAATTCCTAATAATATAACTCCTGCATCATATACTTTTGTTCCTATTTTAATTGTTTGTGATAAACTTTTCATCGTTATAGTAAGTAGTATTATTGTACAAAGACTAAACATCAAGACGTTAATTCCTATCCAGGTTCTATAAAAACATAATGCAAAAAAAACGCCGAATATCAAACTAATGGCTCCAAATATTTCAAATTTTTGGCGCACTTTATTAAGCAGTATCGGTTCATGTCTTCCTTCGGCATATACTTCAACTACAACTTCCTTATCCTCCTGCATTGTAGGAGGAACTATATTAAATTGTTCCATGAAAGCAAACCTCCTTCTTTGTATTTCTTTTAATATTAGACATTACACCCAGTCTAGCATTAAAAATTAATCAATCCTCATCTTTTACATATTCCAAAATATCTCCTGGCTGACAGTTCAATGCCTTACAGATTGCTTCCAAGGTATTAAATCGAACTGCTTTTGCCTTATTATTTTTTAAAATAGACAAATTAGCCATTGTTATATCCACCTGTTCAGCCAGCTCTGTTAAACCCATCTTTCTCTTTGCCATTACGACATCCAAATTTACTACAATCATGTATGGCCTCCTTAGATGGTTAAATCATTCTCTTGTTTATAAGTTACCGCTTGGTCAAAAACCTGTGAAAGTACCATAGAAAATAATCCAGCAATCATAAATACTACGATTAGTACTAATGCAGCTGGCGTAATTACAAATATAAGCCGTGCTGCCATAGTGGCTGATATAATAAATCCACATCCTCCCATCACTTTCAAAGATTTTGCATTTTCTGAAACAAATGGATTTTCATTTATAAGCGTTTTAAAAATATTTCGAAGTTCTCGTAATATGATAAGAGAAAATACTCCGGCAATCATAAATATAATACAAAATGGCAAGTAAAACTTCTGAAAAACACTATAATATCTTCCTACAAACTTGAAACTGACTGGAACCGTTGCACAAACAACAATTCCTGAATAAAACATAAAATCTAATAAAATTTTGGTAATGCCTACTAATGGATTCTTATTCAGCATGCTATATCCTCCTTGTTTATTGATTATCTTGGTCTTGCAATGAATCACTTATTTCTTAGTTATTTCTTATATCATTGTATTATATATACTAAAGCACAAAAAACTGAATGTCAATAATTTTTTATCGTTTTTCAATAAATTATTATTGACATTCAGTTTTTTCAAAGCATTTAACCTATTATTTCACTGAACTTTTTAGCCTTCACAGCCTTCGAGTTATTTTAACGCTTATTTCTTTACAGCAAACACATATTTCTTTGCTTTTGCAATCGCTTTTCCATTGGTATAGCACACATTCTTTGTAACATATGCGGAATATGTTTTTCCTGCCTTATATTTTTTCACTGGTGTAATAACAATTTTCTTTCCTTTTACGCTTACTGTTACATCCACCTTATTTCCTTTGGAATCTAGGACATATACACTGTCCTCGGTTACCGTTGAGACATCAATATTTTTATTGAATTTCGATGTCACAATCTTATTGACACTCTTTTTATTCTTATACTTGACTATTTTTTCATTCCATTTTGTCTTAACCAGAGAAAAACTGCTGAATTTTTCTACTTCTATAGCAATAGAAACTGGTTTCCCTGTGGAATCGTATACTATCGTTCCTTTCTGAAGACGATTTTCACCATCACTATGTTGTACCAATACCGCAAGTGACTGCACAAAATCTTTACGTTTACTTTTATTTTCTGGTATTATATTTTCCAAAATCGGTATTATAATCTGAGTTTTCAATGAATCCTTTGCATTGACATCTACTGGTACGCTAAGAAGTGATGCTCCTTTTGAAATCTGCTTCAATACTACCTTTGAATCTTTGATTTGCTCTTCATCAGTTAGTTCTTTTACTAAGAAGTTCACTCCATCTGTACTTGTTTCTGCAATACTACTAGCTGATATAACAAGGCTAATCTGAGGAAGTTTTACCTGCACTTCAATTTTGTTTTGACGAAATACCTCCGTAACATCTTTGGATAGAACTACCTTTATCTGGTCACGCGCCTGATCCTTAGAGAGACTGCTTAAATCAATAATAAGATTATTTTTGTTTTTTGAAAGGATAGTTTTTACAATTTTTTGAGCTTCACTTTTTCCCAACTCAACTGTATCCGTACTTACTCCAGATGCATCTTTCGTATTTGTCACTTTTACTTTTACAGTAGCGGTATCATCCGTTGAATCGCCAATTGATACATCTACCTTCTTTTCTTCCTTAACTACGCCCGAACTACCTGAATCATATTCTCCCTCATCCGAAGAAGCAGTCTTTAAAATTTGTATTTTTATTATTTCCACGGTTCCATCATCAAAGATAAAACTTATATCGCTTGTCTTTGTTTCCTGTTTTTCCAAATAAGATTTCAAAATAGTTACTGTAGTTTTTGTTGTCGTAGACGTTCGCGTATAATCTGTATTCTCTTTTAACTCATCCTCTCCATTTTTAATACCTGTCAGTGTGTTTCCATTTAATGTAACATCTACCTCTATATCTTTATAGTTAGAAGATTTTGTATTTTTGTCAAACACTTCATTCTCAGGACTTATCTCAGGCTTTAGATCTGGTTTTGTATCAGATGAGAGTTTTACTTCTTCCACCCCGTCTAATGTAGGCGTCATCACATTCATCAAGCCTGTTTCAGCATCAAAAGTCACTTTATCAATACAGGTCTCCCTATGATATCCCAATCCGCTTGTATATACATTTAATGGAGTATAGAAGCGATGATATGCCATGTAATACTCATCTTTTCCCGGAATCTGAATCATAGATTGATGTCCAGTTCCCAAAATATCATTCGCATTATCTTTTTGTAACACTGCATATTGATTTGTAACTGGTCCATATATACTATCCGAAGTACCATAATTTACATGATAATTCTCACTTCCTGTATCATCACAAGACCAGGTAAAATGATACGTTCCATTTCGTTTAATTACAACAACAGATTCTCTAAAATTGTTTAGTCCGCTAAGATTTTGCATCGTATCTTTCTTTATGCTAACCATATCATCATTTAACTCAACAATTGCAGGATTTCCATTTCCAAATAAGAGATAGGATGTTCCATCATCGTCCGTAAATACGTACGGATCAATTGTCTGTCCCATATTTATTTTACTGCATATGCCTGGTGTCAGTAACGGTTCACTTTCTGCAACAAATGGTCCCGTTGGATTCTTCGAAGTTGCTACTCCAATACAAGATGTTCCTGAAGAATTCTTTGCACAAAAATAAAAATAATATGTTCCATTCTTTTCCTCCGCTGTTGGTGCCCAAGCACTTCCTACCGACCATTCTACATCCTTTGATACATCCAGTATCACACCCTGATCGCTCCAATTTACTAAATCCTTGGATGAAAATACATGAAATTCTGTTCCTGACCAACCCGAATATCCATCCGTTGTTGGATAAATATAATAAGTATCTCCAAATATATTGATATCTGGATCTGCATATTCGCCTGCTATTACGGGATTACCACAAAGGCTTCCCTTGATTGTCCATATTTGCTCTTTATCCTCTCCTGGTACTAAAATTTCAACACTTGTTCCAGTCCCTGACAAATCAATTCCTTTTGTAATATCTGTTTTTAATGTACATCCACTAACCATATCCAATGTTAATTGTACATTCTCTAAATTGCTGTTGGCACTATTACTTCTACTGAAACACAGATTTAGTATATGATTTTCTTTTTCTATCTTTGATGTTACAATCTGATACCCATCTGCGGTAGCACCTTTCAATGCTGGTATACTTACTCCCTGTCCCTTTGCAATTTCTAGCTCACTAAGTGCTCGGTTATACACCTTTATATTATCAAAGTAACCTTTAAAGTAGGAATCTGGCGAATAAAATGATTTTCCCAAATAGGAAACTAAATCTTTTCCTAACTCGGTCATA
>JBGUEO010000032.1:0-52054 GCA_041821315.1 Velocimicrobium sp.
AAATAGGTGATTATAATCTGCAAAAATGTGGTGATGGCAAAGTGCAAATCTACAATTTGGCAAGTGCATCAGAGTTTTGAAATGCTTTAATAGAGCCAAGTTCAGCAAGAATACCGGCAAAGTAGACTTTGGCAATACATTCAGTGATGTGCATAATCAGCGATAACAAAAGAATCAATACCATCATTTTTACCAAGATCATTAAAGGATTTTTTATAGTTTTAACTTCCTTTGAATTGATGCAGTAAACATGTATGGAGAATGGAGCGAGTTTATCACTGGCAGAAAGATAATTGGCGATAGGAACACCATAAAAGCCAGTAGATTCCATACCGATAATGACGTACTTAAATTGATGGTTATTATCTAAGACATCAACAATCATAGCTTCAAGAAGTACTGCCCCTTCCTGAGAATTTGGAACTGGTTTCATTTTTATGAAATAGTTCTGATTGAAATCAATGGAAGACACAACATTTATTCGGTATGCAATATCAGTCTCAACAAACAGCGTTTTGAGGTAATCGATTTTCTTCACGGGAATCACCACCTTTTAAAATAAAATCAAGAATGGGACCACGACTATAAAGAAACTTATTAACTATGTAGGTATGAAAAGGATGACCAACAATTCATCCAATACCTATATCATAAAAAAATAAGTTTATAGCCTCTGAGAGAGGTCTATAAACTTATAATACCAGGAGTGATATTTGTGAAATTTATTGTAAATAAGAGAAATTTTATAGTGTTTGCATTAGCTGCAATATTTATAATAATATGTTGTACTCAAACAACGAACTGCGTTGTGGAAGATAAAAAGACTATCATATTTTCTACGGATTTATTACAAAATGGAGATTTTGACGATTATTTTGATTTAATAGCAATGAAATCTTTAAAAAATATTAATTTGAAAGTTATTCTTGATGGGAACGAACAGTCTGGTAAAAACAGTGGAGGAAAATCAATAAATAACCTAGATTACATAACAAAAGAAAAGACAAGCTATATTATTGGACTTGACAAAGAATTAATATCAAAAAATGATACTGGTAAAAATTCTACGAAAAAAAATCGTGATAATAACGATAAGATATTAGATATTATCCGTAAGGCAAAAGGAAAGGTTACAATTGTAACAGTTGGTAGTTTGCGTGATGTGGCAGCATCGTATAATAAAAACTCAAAGTTGTTCCAAGCAAAGGTAGACAAAATATATGTTTTTGCCGGAGATTACGAGGGGACATATTTAGAAAACAATGTTGCTTTAGATGAATATGCATATCTTGATATTATGAATTCAGGTCTGCCTATATATTGGATTCCATGTTTTGAAAATGGTCTTTGGACAAAAGGAAACAATGCGTCATATTTGACAGTAAAACATAGTGAATTATTTTCTTGTACAAAATCTGACCTATTCAAATGGTTTATGTACAGATTTTATCATGAGAACGGAAATTTCAAGGTATATTTAAAACAAACTCATGATAGCAAAGCATTCTTAAACGAAACTAGGAATTTATGGTGTTCACCAATCTTAAGTATTTTGGATGGAAGTTATAATACGTATGTAGAAGATTTCAATAAAAAATATAACAGAAATATTGATTCGATATTTGACTTTGAAGAAATCAAGGCAAAATTTTCTAAAGGAGGAAAAGTAGATTATGGGGATGGGAACAAAATAATGAAAGTAAAGATAAAAAATCATGATGAATATACTGAGGTTGGAAAATATATAATATCTGAGATGATTAAAGAAGTAGAGAAAACCACTACACAGCAGACCGTAACAGAATAGTGTAACCAAAAGCTTAGGACGATTGTCCTAGGCTCTTTTAATATAAAAAGAAAGGGTGCATGTACACATCACTTGCAGCAATTTTAGGAGTTCCACTCATTACAGGGGCGGTTACATTGGTCGTTTGTTTGGTAAATAACCATTTTTAGAACAATACAACACGATAACTAATTGAATACCGCCTTAAAAAGCTTGAAGAGAAAGTAGACAAGCATAACGGAGTAATTGACCGTACTTATGACCTTGCGAAGCTTCAGACTTCCTGGATGGTTCCCTGTGCGTTGCTTTCTCCGGCAAGCACTGATCCGCCTGTACATTCCCAATACTTAGGATATAGTTTGCTTGGATGACACTGTGACATCAGGTATCGTCATACCTCCTTTTGTGGCAAAGGCGCATTGCGAAAATCATATAGGTATCCGTCTGCAATGGCTCTGATTTTCGCCTCATTGTGTGCAGAATATTTGTCAAACACACCGTATGTAGTCATCTCAGCTTGTTTGGCACTTCTGACAGCCGGTAAAACATCTTCAAAAACGATACATTTTTGCGGAAGAATTTTTAATCCAGCAGAAGCAAACAAGAATATATCCGGGTGTTCTTTCCCTTTTTCCACCTGATCGGCAGAGCATAGAAAATCAAACAATTTATAGATTTCATTATTTATCAGGCAAGGCTTATATAATTCTTCGGGTAGTCCGGTTGCAACCGCCAGTTTAATATTAAGTGCTTTTAATTGCAAAAGATACTCAAGGGTATATGGCATTAAGCGGACATTGTGGGCATACTCATATGCTGCCATAATGTTCCATTCTTCGATAATGGCAGGAACAGTTTCATTTAATCCAAAGAGATCAATCGTATATTCTGCTGCCTCCTGAAAACTTCGGGCGCAGATTTCGGTTACATAATCATGAGGAATCGGAAGTCCTCTCTTGGAAAGAAAGGCAATATCAATCTTTTCCCATACATCCATTGAGTTTAATAACGTACCGTCTAAATCAAAAATAGCAGCTTCAAAATTCATTTAAGCAGGCTCCTCCTTTCGGAACAGGTGCTTTAATGATAAGCTGCCTGTCACAAGATATAGGGTATAATCTATTTTCATATTTTATCTGCCTCGTTTTCTACAATATCCAGACCATGCTGATAAAGCTCATAAAAATGATGTGTCGGGCCATTTCCTTTCCCAATGGCAAAGGAGTGTTCAATCGCTGTAGTGACATAAGCCTTTGCTTTTTGCACAGCGGCCTTTACTGACAATCCATTGGCAAGTTGTGAAACAATGGCAGATGAAAAAGTACAACCGGTACCATGTGTGTTCTTTGTGGCAATGCGTGGCGTTTCAAAATGGTAAAACTTGTTTCCGTCATACAGAACATCCAACGCACTACCAGAAGAGTGACCGCCTTTTACTACAACTGCTTTGCAGCCCATAGCACAGATTTTTCTTGCGGCAATCTCCATGTCAGTCACGGAAGAAATTTGCATACCCGCAATTTTTTCAGCTTCAGGAATATTTGGTGTTAGCACATCGGCAAGCGGGATGATTATCTTTATCAGTGTATCAACTGCGGTTGGCTCCATGAGAGAGCAGCCGTTTTTGGCATACATAACAGGGTCAATGACCACGTTTGCCGGTCGGTATTCCAGTAGCTTTTCTGCAACGGCATTCATACAGGCAGGGGTAGAAAGCATACCAATTTTTACTGCGTCTGCTCCAATATCCTCAAACACTGCATCTATTTGCTTTTTTATCATATCCGGTGTTATATCCTGTATATCAATTACCCGAGTCGTGTTTTCTGCAACAACCGAAACAATCACGCTCATTCCGAAAACACCATGCGCCGAGAATGTTTTTAAATCTGCCTGTATTCCTGCACCGCCGCTGCAATCGGACCCAGCAATGCTTAAAACTTTTTTCATTATAAAAATTCCTCCTTTATTTCTTTTTGAAAAATAACCAGTATAGTACCATCTTTGACGGTAACAATGCTTTTTCTCCCAATAACTTCGGAAGCTCTTTCAGACGCAAGGGTAGCGTAAGAAATTGCTTCCCTACGCCGGTATTAGCCGACAGGTTCAGAGGTCAGGTCTTAACCTTTTCAACTTGTTCAGTTCCCTCGTAAACATATCAACAGTATTTAATTTTACAATAAAAAAGGACACTACCTCTTTGGGAAGTGCCTTAATCAAATACAATATTGTACTGATTGCTTCCCTACGTCGGTCTTAACCAACAGGTTCAAAGGGTCAGGTTTTACCTTCTCAACTACAAAAATAGTCCCCCCGCATACTTTTATTATAACACTTACTCAAATAAAGTCAACTGACTGAGGTTGATAATATCGTCCACTGCCCTCACTTTTTACTATTACGCCCGACTGTGTTCTACTAAGATAAAGGCGGCGCATAGGGCGAGAGCCAAGACTGGTATGAATTTTGGTATTGTCATTCCTATAAATCTTTTGCTTTATTCTACCAAAAAAGTAGATATCTCAATAAACTATCCAGACCTAAATAAATTACATTTTCATATTGTTACATTCGACAGCACATTTTTTACAGATTCCTGCACACTCTTGACAATGTTGATCTTTGAACATTTCACATTCCTGAGCGCATTTATCACATATTGTTGCACAAAGTTTGCAATGCTGCATTGAAGATTGAGCGTTCATAGACATAAGAGCTGTTGACATTTGACAAACCATAGCGCACTCGGTAAGTGTATTAATGCATTTTATTCTTTTATCAACATCCGATTCATTTAGACATGCCTGAAAACATTCATAACAGGCTTGAGCGCATTGATTACATGTATCAATACATATTTGATTTTTTACAGTAGAATTTGTTAATATTCCCATGAGAATTCCCTCCAATTATTTAGTTTTACCATACTATTATGTGCAAAACGAATAAATATATTTATAAAAATAAGAATTTAACGTAGCATAGAACATTGATAGTTGGAAGAATATGATTTATATAAACAGATAAGACTAGTGAGAGAAGGAAGAGATTCAAATACTTATTCTATTTATTCTATCCATTACATATTTTGGTACTATTTTGGATAGAAAATTTATGCTTTTAAGATTGACAGCAGTAAGCAAATGTAAAAAAATTGATAATTTATTTCAGGATAGGTGAGTATTATTTATACTGTGTTTTTATGTTTGTAGTAAAAAATAGCAATTTGCGTTCGATCTCGTAATTCTAGTTTTTCTAATATTAGGCTAATGTAGTTTCGTACGGTTCCTTCACTTAAGAACAGAGTATCTGCAATTTCCTTATTAGACATACCTTCTGAAATTTGAAGAATAATGTCAAATTCCTTCTCAGTGATTCCTAATTTTTCATACGAAAAAGAATCTTCCGTATGCGTGAGCAAACCAGGAAGTTTATTTACAATCTCAGTTCCGTATATGTTATGGCCTTGTTCAACAGCCTTAAGAGCGGCAAGAATACCATCGAAATCTTGTTTTAGCATATATCCCTTCGCTCCGATGTTTAAAGCTTTTATAATATAATCATCGTCTAAAAATGTTGTAAGGTAGAGAATTTTAGCATCTTTATGCAAGCTAATAATTTTTTCACCTGCTTCTAATCCTGTCATAATATCCATGCGAATATCCATTAAAAGTACATCAGGTAATAGCTGTTCATACAGTTGGCAGGCTTCCTTGCCGTTATATCCCATGCCTACAACATGAACATCTGGATCAGAGGATAGAATTGTTTTTAGTGAGGAACAGACAAGCTTGTCGTCATCAATGAGTAATAAGTTCATTCGGTTCAGTCTCCTTTGGTATTTGTATAGTAAGTTCAAACCCAGTTGCAGTTTGTATAAAAAATTTTCCATTAAATCCACGTACGCGATCAGAAATACTTTGCAGACCTAGCCCATCTGGATATTCCATACGCGATTGGCATTTTAAGACCATTAAGGTTGTTTTTTCCGAAATGGTACCATTATCTGTTATGTGCAATTGATACGTATCTGCATGTTCGGATAAGTCAATGACAACTTCGCTTACATTCTTCCCATGCTTTACGATATTGGAAAGGGATTCTTTTATAATAGCAAGAAAACAATATTTAAGTTTTAGAGGTGGCGAAAAATGAAGTGCGAAATGATAGGTAATCGGGCAAAAACTAAAAGCTCGGATCAATCCATTGATTGATTGATCCAAATCAATGGATTCATCATGCATATTATGGATGCTTGTACGAATGGTATCCATTCCCTCTGAAATAGAAGATTTTAGTTCGGAAAGCCCTTCTTTAATGGGTGCTTCTTTTGATATAGTAAGCAGTGCTCCGATTTGAATAAGGGATCGGGATAACAAATGACCAACATGATCGTGAATCTCCTTTGATATGCGGTTCCGTTCATTTAATGTAGCAGTTTGTATTTGATAATCTTGATTTTCTAGTATGCTTTTGTTTTTCTCTTCTTGTACCAAAGCAAGTTCTTTTGCAGTTTTGCGAAATGCTTCATAATCATTTTGCAGTAATTCGATGGTTGATGTTTTATAAGACAGAACAAGCGATAACACCAAAAAGAGTATAGTAAACAAAATAAAAATAGGAGAAAATCTATTCCAGAATAAAACAAAGGGAAGAAAACAAAATAGAGTCATCCATTTAAATACGGTATATTCTAACTCATATAGTATGACAGGGATAAAAATTGTAAAGAAAGGGAAGAAACAACATATTCCAAGATAGATTAAATAAATTGCTAAATTAAGATAGATGTTTACAAAAACAGTTTCAAGTGAAGTGAGAAGTAACACAAGAACAAGAGGTATCAAAATGAAAAAGGGTCTTTGCGGAATGGAAAAATAATAGAGCAGGGTGGAGCAACCTAATAAAAAAAGCTTATCCAAAATTCGCTGTACCATAATGACCCCTCCATAATAATTTGTATTTATATTATGAAGTAAGAATATAAAAAAAGCAAGAAAAAGTTCTTGCGAGTACGAACGTATGTGTGGTAAAATAAAAACAGAACAAACATTCGAATGGAGGCAGAAGAATGGATCAAATAATGTTTTCGGATTGTACAAGTAGTATTGCAGAAAAGCTTGCGATTCTTTCGGATGCGGCAAAGTATGATGTAGCATGCACCTCAAGCGGAGTCACTCGTAAAGGAACAGGCAGCGGCATTGGAAATACATTAGCAGCAGGACTTTGTCATTGTTTTGCAGCAGATGGCCGTTGCATTTCTTTATTAAAAATACTATATAGTAATGAATGCATTTATGATTGTAAATATTGTGTAAATCGAAGTTCAAGAGATACTGTTCGCACCTCATTTACACCGAAAGAAGTAGCAGATTTAACCATTGAGTTCTATCGTAGGAATTATATCGAAGGATTATTTTTAAGTTCAGGAGTAGTGAAAAATCCAAATTATACAATGGAACAGCTCTATGAGGTACTTCGCCTCCTTCGGGAAGAATACCGATTTAATGGATATATACATGTAAAGGCGATACCGGGAGCAGATGCAGCACTTATTGAGAAAACAGGGTTTTTAGCAGATCGTATGAGTGTTAACTTAGAACTCCCAACAGCAGAAGGATTGGAGAAGCTTGCGCCAAATAAGAGTCGGGTGAGTATATTAAGACCGATGCGGCAGATACAACTGGGAAAACAAGCAAACCAGTATCGACTTGGTGGGCACAATGAGCTTGTTGTGCGGCAAAGCAATACGCAGCTTGCGATTAAGAAGCAGGAAAAGTTATTTGTTCCTGCTGGACAAAGCACACAAATGATTATAGGAGCTACACCAGAGACGGATTACCAGATTATGAAGGTGGCCGAGACACTTTATGATAAATTTGATTTAAAGAGAGTCTTTTACTCTGCATTTATCAATACGACAGGAGACAGTAATCTTCCTTCTTTGCCGGGAGGACCACCACTGTTACGGGAACATCGCTTATATCAAGCAGATTGGCTGCTACGTTTTTATGGGTTTGAAGCAGATGAAATTTTATCAGAGCGAATGCCTAATTTTAATATTTTGCTTGACCCAAAATGTAATTGGGCACTGGGACATTTGGAATTATTTCCTCTTGAGGTAAATAAAGCAGATTACTATGCCTTGCTTCGGGTTCCAGGCATTGGAATTAAATCCGCGAAGCGGATTATAGCGGCGAGAAAAACCGCGATACTTGGATTTCCAGATTTAAAAAAGTTGGGAGTTGTATTAAAGCGTGCTCTTTATTTTATTACATGCAGTGGTAAAATGATGTATCCGGTTAAGATTGAGGCAGATTATATTTTAAACCATATGATGGAAATAAAAGAAAAACTCCCCAAAGGAGTAGGTGGAAGTGGAGTCTATGAACAGCTTTCTTTGTTTCACGATGGCAATTTTGGTAATAGTTAAGAGGGGAGTGACAATAGGAAAGTGAAGCTGAAACGAGTTTATCAGTGCGATGGGACTGTTGACGGTATTTTTACAGCAATTTATGAGGCATGGGAAAGCCGATATGGGCATGCTGACATTATGATTGCTGAGACAACTCCTGATATGGAATTAGAGTTGTTTACGGAGTATATCAATATACGCACAGATGAAAAAAAAGCAAGTAAGGTAGCAGATTCAATTCAGAGAAAAATATCAATGTATGCGTATGAATTAGTAATTAAAAGTGCATTGTCAAATCAAGCCAAACGCTCAGATGCAATCTACCGTTTTTTACAATTGGGATTTGCAGCAGGTTCATCTGTATCGTGTCAATTGAGCCATCCTTATGTGACGCCAATTTTTGAAATGGAACGTCGAGTTAATAATGAAATGCATCATTATATGGAGTTTGTTCGATTTAGCGAGCTTGAAAATGCAATTCTTTTATCTCGAATTCGACCAGAAAATAATATTATCACATTGATTGCACCTCATTTTGAGGATCGTTTACCAGAGGAAAACTGGATGATTTATGATGAAAGAAGAAGTATTGCTGCAATTCATAGAAAACGGTATCCATGGATTTTAGTGGATGGAAATGAACTTAATATAGAAGAAATGAAGCACTTTAGCGGTGCTGAACTGGATATGCAGCTTTTTTGGAAAACATTTGTGGATACCATAGCAATTAAGGATCGATCAAATAAGAAGTTACAGTCTCAATTATTGCCCAATCGTTATCGTGAATTCATGAGAGAAGTGCCATATAAAGAAAAATAAAAAATGGAAGAAGGAGTATTTGCAATGTGGAAGTTAGACGCATGGACGGATAAGGAATATGAGGAATTTGTGTTATATTTAAAAGGATTAGAAGATATTGATTATCGAAAATTTCATAGCAATTTGCTTCCTGGAATAAAACGTATAATTGGAATACGAACACCAAAGATGCGTGAACTTGCTAAGCAGATTACAAAAGGTGATTATGAAAGCTTCTTAAAGCAATCAGATCTACATATTTTGAAAGGACAATCGTTTTATGAACAAGTTGTGATAGAAGGAATGGTAATTGGCGATAGCTCAAACAAGAAAATACCAGATATTGATCGGACAAAGGAATATATACGAGCTTTTGCTCCTAAAATTGATAACTGGGCGACGTGTGATAATTTTTGTTCTGGGATGAAGGTTATTCATAAGTTTCCACAGGAATTTTGGGAGTTTGTACTTGATTATGTGGATTCTTCTTCGGAATTTGAAGTGCGCATGGGGATTGTTTTGTTGATGAACTATTATTTAACCGAGGAATATATAGAGCGGGTTCTGTTGAAATGTGATGAAGTGAATCGAGAGGACTACTATATAAATATGGCAATTGCCTGGCTTATATCAGTGGCATATGTAAAATTTGAAACGAAAACATTAGATTACTTAGAAGAGAATCATTTATCAGAATTTACATATAATAAGGCATTGCAAAAAATAATTGAATCGAATCGCGTTTCAAACGAAAAAAAGGAATTTATTAAAAACAGAAAGAAGACAAGGAAAAGTAGAGGTATAATTTAGTAAACACGTGGAATACTACAACTGTAAATATTTTATAGGAGGAGTATCTCATGAAAAAGAGAATTTGTTTATTTTTGGTAATCTGCTGCATGTCGCTTGGATTATTGGTTGCATGTACGGACAGTAATAATTCGGCTACGAGTCCAGGAACTACAAATGGGACTACAACGGATGACAGCATTGTCGACGATGTTGAGGATGCAGCTGATGATGTGAAAGACAGCGTGACCGATGATAATAACGTAACCAATACTGCTAATCCTTGATGGGAAAGAATAACCCTTTGCAAATTATCATGAATTTTTAATTTGCAAAAGGTTATTATTTTTGGGAAGAACTTGCAGATTTATGAATGAAAATCATTGGTTCTGTGCGAAAAACGCCGGCTATACACACTTGTGTCAGGAGAGCTCATATAGTCTTTTCGTACTTGATTACGTGCTTCAAGAAACCGATTTTTATTGAGCTGAAGAGAATACAGATAACATGATCGGGTACGAAATGTAATATTACGTTCTGCAGTCATTCCTAGTTTAAGAGCAAGATGAATAGATCGCTCATTCTTAATATCAATAATAGAAACCAATCTATTTATTTCAAACCGAGAAGTTGCAATGCGAAGAACAGAGCGGCAAGCCTCCAGAGCATATCCCTTCCCCCAATAGGATTTTCCAAGCATATAGGATAGTTCAAATTCCTGATTTCCATCGATTACTTGATTTTGAATGCCACAACATCCAATTAGTAGATTCTCTTCTTTTAGAAAAATCCCCCATAGACCATATCCATAAAAGGAGTAGATGTCTTGGAAATAAGCATTTAATTTTTCTATTTCGATATCTAAATCATTTGTTATGAAATTCATATAGTAAGATACGTCTTTGTCTTGAAAAAGCTGTAAAAAAGTGGTGGAATCGTTTGATGTAAGTTCTTTCAAAAGGAGTCGCCTTGTCTTTGCTATGGTGACTGCTTCTCCATTTGCACGCAGGCAAACTTCATTTAAGTAAGGAGTGTCTATTGATTCAAACGAGTCAATTGCCAATGCAGCAGAATAGATATCCTGCGTATCAGAGTTTGGATGCATATAGCCAACACAAGCAATCTTTGCCATTTTTGCTGCAAGACATCCATTTTGTGAATCCGTTATAAGTATAACTTCGTTTGTATGGAGTGATAAGACCTGTAATGTTTTAAAAAAAATGTCAGGAACAGGTTTCAAATTTATCAGCTTTGTATCCGAAATAATCGATGCAAAGTAAGGAGTAAGACCCAAAAAATGTGTAATTTCCTCGATTTGTTTTGAAGAAATAGAAGATATACCAACGATTCGAATTCCGTCCTTATGAAGCATTTTAATAAAGGAGATTACACCCGGAACTAATCTTATTTGTTGCATCCTTGTCTTTTGTGTGTCTTCCTTAGGAAGCGATTCACGATCAATGATAACACCATCTATATCAAAAATGACTGCTTTTAGCATACATACGATCCTTTCTTGTTCGTATTCCTTAAAAAAGGACTATTAATAAAAAGAGTATAGCATGAATACTTGATGATTAAAAGAAAATATGAGATAATGTTTTTATAGGAGAATAGTCGCATAAATTACGATATGTTGCTTTGGCATACATACGTAATGTGGATAACAGAGAGGAGAAACACAATGCCATTTATAAATTCAAAAATCAGTATTAAGATTAGCAAGGAAGAAGAAATTACATTAAAAAATCGTTTGGGACGAGCGATTGCTCTCATTCCGGGAAAGAGTGAGAGCTGGTTAATGGTTGATTTTGAGGATGATTGTAAACTTTATTTTAAGGGGCAGGAATATGAGAAGATTGTATTTGTTGAAGTGAAAATTTTTGGGGATGCAAGTAAGCAAGCACTCAGTAGCTTAACCACAGAAATATGCAACATATATAACGAGGAACTTTTGGTTGATAAGGATAAGATTTATGTGAAATATGAGCTAGTAGAAAACTGGGGATGGAATGGAAACAATTTCTAGATGAGTAATTTAGAATGCTAAATGTATCGGTTATTAGAAAAGTGTTTGGATGAAATACTATCACAAAAATTTAAAACGAATGTACACAATTTTTGAAAAATCAAAAAATTGATGCATCCGCAGATGCCTTTGTGATAGTATTTCAATCAAACACTTTATTTATAAGCTATGAAAAGAAAAAATACAAGTATCTAGTTGCGAATAGTTAAATCAACAATTAATTTATAAAATTTATAATGAAAATTGTTTGAATAAGAAAAGATACTACCTAAAATACTACCAGAGGTAATATAAAATTATGAGTGGATAGGATAAGATGTAGACAACATATATGTGAATTAAAATTAAATTATCAAGGAGGAAGCAATATGTATTTTATTATGTTATTATGTTTTATTATTTCGGTAGTAGCTGCTTGTGGATTTACAATGGGGACATTTTTTGCAATAATTAATGCGCCTACGTTTATTATGATGTTTTTATTGATTGTTCCAATGTTTGTAGCATCTGGACTTTCTAAGGAGGTACCAAAGATTTTTAAGTTATTAGGGAATTCCAAGCTTAGCTATGAACGAAGTGAATATCGAAAAATGTTAGAAGCAATTAGTTTATTAATCAAATTGAATTTTTGTGCAGGTGCTTTTACTACGATTGTCGGGTTTATTAGTCTTTTACATAGTTTAACGGATATAGCTACATTAGGACCAAACGTAGCTGTAATCGCTATTTCAATTTTTTATATGATATTCTTATGTTTAATGCTATTCCCTGCACAGGCAAAGATTAAAACAAAACTAATTGAAACAGAATAGGAGCAAAATTTTTGAATGTATACATAAAAAGAGCAATTGGACTATTAATGTTTATGTTTTTCCTTTGTTTTGTTTTAAATGTAAATCTAGAAAAGTTGATTTCACCGAAGTATTTGGTATTAGTTACTGTGGGTTCTGTTTTGTTTGCAGGTACCAATTCAAAACGGAAATTCAAAACAAAAGAGTTTTTATATGAAATTGGAGATCAAGCTATATTTGTTTCTGCTCTTGTGTCTTTCCTTTCTCTATTTATGTGCTTTTCAAGCACGATTGACAGTGTGAATATAAGGATGCAAGTCATTATGTGTATGAGACCCATTCTCTACGGTTTTGTGATGAAGTTACTATTTCATGTACCAATCGAAAAAGAGGAAGAGGGAGGGACAACTGAGGTAGAAGTAGAAAAAAAATCTTTGCATGATATTTTAATAAAAAATGGTTTGACAAAGCGGGAATGTGAAGTAGCAATTTTGATACTAGATAATTTGTCCAACCAGGAAATAGCGGATGAACTTTATTTGACTGAAAATACGGTTAAAAAGCACAATGCAAATATTTACAGAAAACTAGGGTTAGCAAATCGAGAGCAGTTAAAAGTAAAGATTCTTAATTTGAAATAAGGATAGTTTAAGTTCCATGGAAGCAATCAAAACCAGCCGTTAAGCAATATTTTAGTGCTTAACGGCTGGTTTTTGGTTGGATTATAATTATTTACAATGCTTAGGAGGACATTGCAGTCAATTAGTAAAAGCTAGTTCAAAGTATTACAATTATTTATCAAATTTTCTTTGAGTTGCTTTCTCTTCTAAAGCTTTTAATACAGCTTGTGGATTTTTAAATTTGCTTAAGAAAATCATGGAAGCAATAATATATGGTTTGAAACTAGCTTCTTTATAAAGAGGAGTACGATAACGATCAAATACGCTTGCATCAACTTCTCCTTCTTTACAGCTTAGACCAGTAATATCTGCTGGTAAACAGTGCATGTAAAGAGCTTTTCCATCTTTTGTTGTTTTCATAAGTTCTTCGGTGCAAGCCCAATCTTTGTGTTGAGCGTTCTGAGCTAATAATTCTTGCTCCAGTTTTTTCACGCCATCCATGTCGCCCTCACCGTAGAGGTCTGTACGTTTTTCCATAGCAGCAAATGGAGCCCAGCTCTTTGGATATACGATATCAGCATCTTTAAAAGCTTCTGCCATGTCATTTGTTTTCTTAAAGGAACCGCCCGATTTTTCGGCATTTTTCTTTGCTACTTCCTCTACGTCAGACATAATTTCATATCCTTCTGGATGAGCTAATACGACTTCCATACCCATACGAGTCATTAAACCAACGATACCTTGAGGTACAGACAATGGTTTTCCATAAGAAGGAGAATAAGCCCAAGTCATTGCAATTTTTTTGCCTTTTAAATTTTCAACACCGCCAAATTGATGAATGATATGAAGCATATCAGCCATAGATTGTGTAGGGTGATCAATATCACACTGTAAGTTAACTAAGGTTGGACGTTGTTCTAAAACACCGTCACGGTTTCCGTCTTGAACAGCTTGAGAAACTTCGTGCATATAAGCATTTCCTTTTCCGATATACATGTCATCACGAATACCGATAATATCAGCCATAAAAGAAATCATGTTAGCAGTCTCACGAACTGTTTCACCATGAGCTACTTGTGATTTTCCTTCGTCTAAGTCTTGTACTTCTAATCCAAGTAAATTACAAGCAGAAGCGAAAGAAAAACGGGTACGGGTGGAGTTGTCACGGAAAAGTGAAATTCCTAAACCACTTTCGAATACTTTTGTTGAAATGTTGTTTTCTCTCATATAACGAAGGGCATCAGCTACTGTAAATACAGCTTCTAATTCATCATCTGTTTTTTCCCAAGTTAAGAAAAAGTCGTTGTTATACATTTCTTTGAAATTTAATGCATTAAGTTTATCAATATAATCCTGTAATGTTTTCATAGAGTGTTCTCCTTTAATATGAATGTAATTTTTTAAGTGGTTGAATTATTTGCAGTATAAGGTAGGAAGTGCAGCATATACGGCAGCACATTTTACTAAATCTTCTTTATAAGTTTTTTCGTTTGGAGCATGAGCCTGTGCTTCTGCACCAGGTCCGAATCCGATACAAGGAATACCATTACGTCCCATGATTGATACACCATTGGTAGAGAATGTCCATTTATCAGTAAGAGGACGTGCTTTTCTCATTGCATCTGCCTCAGAAGAACCACTACGAGTCGTACCATACAAATTGGTATAAGCTTCTTCAACTGCCTTTGTTACTGCATGATCTTCTGGAATAGCCCATGTTGGGAAATAGCATTCGATCGGATAAACAAGCCCCTTGTAAGATGGACGATCATACTGATACATAGAAACGATAACATCATCACCATATTTTTTTACATTAGGAAGCTGGCGAATTTCTTCTAAGCAGCTTTCCCATGTTTCACCAAAAGTCATACGACGGTCGAGAGAAACAGCACAAGAGTCAGCAACAGCACAACGGCTAGGAGAAGTAAAGAAGATTTCGGAAGTAGTAACAGTACCACGACCTAAGAAACGAGCTTCTTTCCAATCGGTGTTGTATTTTTCATCTAACATTTTAACTAAACCTTTGATTTTAGTTTCATCGTTTGCATCATTTTCATTTAAGGCACGAACATCTTGAAGAATGTCAGCCATTTTATAGATTGCATTATCTCCACGTTCCGGAGCAGAACCATGGCAAGAAACACCCTTTACGTCGATACGAATTTCCATACGACCTCTTTGTCCACGATAGATTCCACCATCTGTAGGTTCTGTAGAAACAACAAATTCAGGTTTTACTTTAT
Source organism: Velocimicrobium sp. (assembly GCA_041821315.1). GTDB lineage: Bacteria > Bacillota > Clostridia > Lachnospirales > Lachnospiraceae > DIGJ01. The sequence goes on from JBGUEO010000032.1 coordinate 15,475, forward strand.
CTTCTTTGATGATATATTCCCAGCAAAGACCATCACAGTCTTCTTCTTGAACAGTACCAGTTACTAATACTTTATATTTATCATTAAGAAGTCCAAGATCTTTCATTATTTTAGCACCATATACAGCAGATACAATTCCACCTAATTGATCAGATGTTCCACGGCCGCCGATTTCTTCGTCCGATTCAAATCCTTTATATGGGTCAAATTTCCAGTTAGTTATGTTACCAATACCAACGGTATCAATGTGAGCGTCATATCCGATTAATTTTTCTCCAGTACCCATGTAACCTAATACATTTCCCTGAGGATCAATGTCTACCTTATCAAATCCTACTTTTTTCATTTCTTCTGCAATGCGGTTAATATGACCTTCTTCACCACAGCTCTCCCCAGGTATTGCAACTAAATCTCTTAAAAATTTAGTCATATCTGGTAAATAATTTTGAGATGATTCTTTAATTTTGTTGAAATCCATAAATTTAGTACCTCCGTTTTATTATAATTTATTACAGTAGTTGCTTTGTTCTTTTTATTCGTTCAATATCATGTATTCTGTATGGTAAGCATTATTTATAGTCTTTTCCATCCCAGACAATTTCCCTATAACGCTCAGGATCTGTGTCTCCTTCGGTAGAAAAAAGAAGTACTTTGGAATTTTCATTCAACCCTAATTCTTCTTTTAAGTCTTTATATTCTGGCATTGTCATAATACAAGCGAGAATTCCAAATGGAGCAGCTCCAGATTCTCCTGATACAACTTGAAGGTCACCTTTAAGAGGAGCACTTAACATTCTCATGCCTTGTGCAGCAACCCAGTCAGGAGCAGCTACGAATACAGAAACGTGATTTTTTAATATATCCCAAGAGATAGTATTTGGTTCACCACAGGCTAATCCAGCCATAATGGTTTGCATATCACCATCTACGATTCTTTCTTCTCCATCACCAGCAATAGCACCTTTATAGAGACATGCAGCAACATCTGCCTCTACAACAATAACTTTTGGTGGATTTTCTTTGTAACGATTTGCAAAATATCCCTGAACAGCTCCGGCTAGCGAACCTACACCAGCTTGTACAAACACATGAGTTGGGCGATCACATCCAGCTTCTTCTAATTGCTCATTTGCTTCCATTGCCATTGTTCCATAGCCTTGCATAATCCAAGATGGAATCTCTTCATATCCATCCCAAGCGGTATCCTGTATAATAACGCCATTTTTTGTATTAGCAGCAGCAGCGGCCGCCATACGTACACATTCATCATAGTTTGCTTCTTCTATAGTAGCAGTAGCACCTTCTGCCTGAATGTTTTTAAGTCTTGTTTGTGTCGAACCCTTTGGCATATAAATAACCGCTTTTTGTTTTAAACGGTTTGCTGCCCAAGCCACGCCACGTCCATGATTTCCATCGGTTGCAGTAAAGAAAGTTGCTTGACCGAATTGGGCACGGAGTTTGTCAGATGTGAGTGTTTCATAATCTAATTCTGAAACATCTTTTCCAGTTTCTTTTGCAATGTAACGAGCCATTGCGAATGAACCACCAAGAACTTTGAATGCATTTAATCCAAAACGATAGGACTCATCTTTTACATAAACTTCTTTTAATCCCAAGTAATTTGCCATATGATCAAGCTTTGCTAATGGTGTTTTGATATACTGAGGAAAACTTTCGTGAAAAGTTCTTGCTTTCTTTACTTCATCAATTGCCATAACCGGTAACTGAGTATCGTCTGTTTTGGGCATTATATTTTTTACCCATTTAATCTTATTCATAAATACCTCCTGATGGAAGAATGCAAATGCATTCTCAGTGTATGATGTTTATTTGTTAATATCAATATAACTATAAAGCGTATATTTTGATATTCCGAAATACTTTGAAATCTTATCTCCTGATTTTGTGATGAGGAAAGCACCTGCATCATTTAAAAACTGAATGGCTGAAATCTTATCTTCTTTTGTCATCAATGCGACTGGTTTACCAACCAAAGTAACCGATTGTTCTATTAAATCCTCCAGTAAATCGTTAACATTTTGTGCAATTCGGGCTGGTTCGTTTGCCTCGGATGTTATTTCTGTTGTAGTCAAAGATTTTATAGAATTCTCAATAAATAATAAATTTGTAATATCAAAATTAATTGATAAGATATAGCGTACTTGATTGTCATCATCACTAAAATACATCGTACTTGATTTTAAAATACGACCATCCGATGTTTTTGTAAGATAAGCTAAGTGATCAGGGCGTGATTGTAATGTTGGATCATTTTGAAGTGTTTCAAGAACAACTCTTGATGGACCATCCCCTACTTTACGATTCGAAATATGTCCATTTTCAATGTGAACAATGGAGTGTTCCAGATTTTCCTTTGCTAAATCATGGATAGCAACCTCACAGTTTTCTCCAAACTGTACGGCTAATCCCTTGGCAATTTGTTTTAAAAAAGTCAATGAAAGTTTCATATTTTGGAGCTCCTTATTTTGTTGTCAATTTTTTTTGCGCGCGTTTTCAAAAAATGACTCCGGAATTGACATCGGAATAGCTTTGTCATTTCTTGCTTACAATAACATGATACCACAAAAAAAAAATTAATCAATACCAAAATACAAAAATTTTTAGGGAGTGCAAAAATTTTTTGAAAAAGTAATTGATTTTTATATATAGTAATGATAGACTTATAGACATGATAGATGTATCGAGTTAATTATCGCGTAGGAATGCATGTAAAGGAGAGATCGTATGATATTAATTGGAAATGGTAAACTACTAACAAGAGATGCTTCCAATCCATGGATTGAAAACGGAGCAGTTTTAGTAGAGGGAACAAAAATTAAAAAAGTTGGAGCTACGAAGGAATTAAGGGAAACCTATAAGGAAGCAGAATTTGTTGATGCAAAGGGCGGTGTTATTATGCCTGCATTTATTAATACACATGAACATATTTATAGCGCTATGGCAAGAGGACTTTCAATTAATGGATATAATCCAAACGGCTTTTTGGATATTTTAGATGGATTATGGTGGACAATTGACCGTCATCTAACGCTTTTGCAGACAAAGAAAAGTGCAGCGGCAACCTATATTGATTGTATTAAAAATGGAGTTACTACGGTATTTGATCATCATGCAAGCTTTGGAGCAATTGAAGGAAGTTTGTTTACCATTGCAGAGGAAGCAAAACGTCTTGGTGTTCGTACTTGTTTGTGTTATGAAGTTTCGGATCGTGATGGGGAAGAAAAGATGCGTGCAGCAGTAAAGGAAAATGCGGACTTTATTAAAGCATGTGCAAAAGATACGACAGATATGCAAAAAGCTATGATGGGAATGCATGCACAATTTACGTTATCGGATAAAACCCTTGAGCTTTGCAGATTAAATACTCCAGATGGAGTGGGAGCACATATTCATGTTGCAGAAGGAATTGAAGATTTACATGACAGTTTAAAAAAACATGGGAAACGAATTATTAACCGACTGATGGACTTTGATATACTAGGGTCGAAAACACTCACAGCACATTGTATTTATGTGAATGCACAAGAAATGGAACTATTAAAGGCAACGGATACGATGGTTGTTCATAACCCAGAGTCTAACATGGGAAATGCCTGTGGATGCCCGCCTACTATGGAACTTGTTCATAGGGGGATTTTAACTGGACTTGGTACAGATGGTTATACGCATGATATGCTAGAATCTATGAAAGTTGCAAATGTACTTCACAAGCATAATTTATGTGATGCGACTGCAGCTTGGGGAGAAGTTCCTATGATGCTATTTGAAAACAATGCTAAAATTGCAAATCGTTATTTTGAAACGCCGCTAGGAATATTAAAAGAGGGGTTTGCAGCAGATGTTATTGTTATGGAGTATGATCCACTTACACCTATGGATGATAAAAATAGCAATGGGCATATTTTGTTTGGTATGAATGGACGTAATGTTGTTACGACTATGGCAAATGGAACGATTTTGATGAAAGACAGAGAACTAATTGGAATTGATGAAGCAAAAGAAATGGAAGAATGTCGCGAACAAGCCAGTATGTTGGCCAAGAGTATAAACGGATAAGAAAAAGGAGGATATAAACATGGGTGATAGAATGACACCGATTCCTTTTAAGGAATTAATGACTTGGATACAGACAGAAAAAAAAGAATCAGGAAAGGTATTTGGAATTAGAAAGCCCTATGTCAAAAAAGGGAACAAAACATTACCAATTTTTACTGAAAAATTAGAGATGCCTTTTGGACCGGCAGCAGGACCTCATACGCAGTTGGCACAAAATATTGTAGCCTCTTATTATGCAGGAAGTCGATTTTTCGAATTGAAGACGGTTCAGACGTTAGACGGCGAAGACCTTCCAGTTGCAAAACCATGTATTATAGCAGATGATGAATGCTATAACTGTGAATGGTCGACTGAGCTTTATGTTAAAGAAGCACTGGATGAGTATGTCAAAGGCTGGTTTGCTTGTAAAGTACTGGCAAAAGAATATAATCTTTCAGACCCAGATGGATTCGTATTTAATATGAGTGTAGGGTACAATTTAGAAGGCATTCAATCCGAAAAGATTGATTGCTTCATTGAAGGATTAAAGAATGCGGAACATACAAAAATTTTCAAAGAATGCAAGGAATACTTATTAAGTCACCTCGATGAATACGAACATGTGGATAAAGCGTTCGTAGAAGGAATTTCTTCCAATATTTGTACATCGGTTACACTATCAACCCTTCATGGATGTCCTCCTGAAGAAATTGAGCGTATTGCGACCTATTTATTAACGGAAAAGAAATTAAATACGTATATTAAATGTAATCCAACACTATTAGGTTATGACGAAGCTAGAAGTATTATGGACAAAATGGGTTATGATTATGTGGTATTTGGAGATTTCCATTTCAAAGATGATCTTCAGTTTGAAGATGCTGTGCCAATGATTCAAAGACTACTCGATTTAGCGTCCACGAAAGGCTTAGAATTTGGAGCTAAGATTACGAATACATTCCCAGTTGATGTAACAAGAAATGAACTTCCAAGCGAAGAAATGTATATGTCAGGACGTTCTTTATATGCACTGTCAATGAACGTAGCCAGAAAGCTTACCGAAAGCTTTCAAGGAAAACTTCGTATCTCTTATTCTGGTGGAGCTGACTATTTTAATATTGAAAAAATATATGAAGCGGGAATTTGGCCGATTACGATGGCAACAACGATGCTAAAACCAGGGGGATACCAAAGATTAACTCAAATTGCTGAAATTTTTGATAAAGTAGAGTTTAAACCATTTGAAGGAGTTGACCTAGAAGCGGTTGAGTTGCTTTGTGAGGAAGTACTTACGGATGAACATCATTTGAAAGCGATAAAACCACTTCCAATTCGTAAGATGGAAAAACATGTTCCTTTGCTTGATTGCTTTGTAGCTCCTTGTAGCGATGGATGTCCCATCCATCAAGATATTCCACAATATATCAAACTTGTGGGGGAGGAAAAGTATGAAGAAGCACTTCGTGTGATTACCGACAAAAATCCGCTTCCATTTATTACGGGTACGATTTGCAGCCATAGATGTATGAATAACTGTACTAGAAATTTTTACGAAGAATCGGTGCAGATTCGTGCAGTAAAGCTTGTTGCAGCAGAATATGGATATGATACGGTGTTAAAAGAATTAAAACCAGAAGCTGCGTTAAATAAAAAAGTGGCCATTGTAGGTGGAGGACCTGCTGGAATGGCAGCTGCCTTTTTCCTTGCAAGAGGAGGCGCCAGCGTTACTTTATATGAAAAAAGAGAGTCTCTTGGTGGTGTTGTACGACATATCATTCCAGAATTCCGTATTTCAGCAGAAGCAATTGAAAAAGATGTATCCTTATTGAAACAATTAGGCGTTGATATCAGGGTGAATACAGAAATCGCATCCCTCCAAGCATTAAAGGCGGAAGGATTTGAGGATATCATACTTGCAGTAGGGGCAACAAAACCAGGATCTGTTCATTTAGAAAGTGGCGAAAGTATGAATGGACTTGCATTTTTAGAAGCTTGTAAGAGAGACGTAGAACAGCTTAAAATTGGAGAACATGTTGCTGTCATTGGTGGTGGTAATACAGCGATGGATGTCGCACGAGCTGCAAAGCGTGTACCTGGTGTCAAGCATGTATATTTGGTATATCGTAGAGATAAAAGAAACATGCCTGCAGATGCAGAAGAATTGGAACTTGCAATTGAAGATGGGGTAGAGTTCAAAGAATTATTAGCTCCAGTGGCCTTGTCAGGCACAACGTTGACCTGTGATGTTATGAAGCTAGGTGCGCCAGATCTCTCTGGAAGGAGAAGTCCAGAAAAAACAGGAGAAAAGATGGAACTTCTTGTAGATACCGTAATTGCTGCTGTTGGGGAAAAAATTGATGATTCTCTTTATATAACGAGTGGCCTTACAGTAGATGAACGAGGAAGAGTTGCTACCAATACAATGACATTAGAGAGTAATCTTGCAAATGTATATGTAATTGGAGATGGATTAAACGGACCTGCTACCGTAGTGGAAGCTATTCGCGATGCAACGCTTGCATGCAATGCAATCTTAGGTATGGAACCTAGGGCGGAAATAAAAGTTGATACGGATGTAATGGCTACAGAAGCAAAGAAAGGTATTCTAGCACATGTGGTAGAGGCAAAAAAAGAAACGGAACGCTGCTTAGAATGTAATCACGTGTGTGAATGCTGCGTTGATGTATGTCCAAACCGTGCCAATGTGGCAATTAAAGTAAAAGGAAAATCGATGATGCAGATTATCCATGTAGATAAAATGTGTAATGAGTGTGGTAATTGCATGAGCTTTTGCCCATTTGACAGTGCACCATACAAAGATAAATTCACATTGTTTGCAACTCCTTCCGATTTTGAAAACAGTACAAATGCAGGATTTTTATTACTAGATGAAAATAAAGTAACGGTTAGAGTACGGCTTTTAGAAAATGTAAATGAGTATTCGTTATTAGATGCAGATTGTGGCTTAGACGCAGGATTAAAAGAGTTGATTTTGGCAGTCTTTCATCAGTACCGATATATGTTTTAAGGATAGAGGGTAGAAAATAACCAGCGAAGCAAATAATATATTTGCTTCGCTAAGTTGCATAAAAAAGGAAGAGGTGATGTGATGATCGTTTTAAAAGGTGGAACGGTTGTTGGTTCTAAAAAAAGTGAAGTGCTAGACGTAGCGGTAGAGGGAAAACGAATTGTAAAAATAGGAAAAGATCTAGAAATAGAGGGTGCTAAGGTCGTAGATGTGAGTGGTAAGCTTTTATTTCCTGGATTTATTGATACTCATACACACTTTGATTTAGATGCGGGCGCATTTCATACCGCAGATGATTTTGCAACAGGAACGAGAGCAGCTTTAGTTGGTGGAACAACTTGCATTTTAGATTTTGCAACACAAAACAAAGGGGAAACATTAAAAGAAGCATTAAAAAACTGGCATAATAAGGCGGATGAAGTATCTTCCTGCGATTATGGGTTCCATATGGCAATCACGGAATGGAATGATGATGTTCGTAAGGAACTTGAGTTTATGAGAGAAAATGGAGTGACTTCCTATAAATTATACATGGCGTATGACAATCTTAGAGTATCAGATAATGAAATTTATGACATTTTAAAAGAGATAAAAAAGCAAGGCGGTATTATTGGTATGCACTGTGAGAACGGTGATATCGTAAATGCAAAAATGGCAGAAAATAAAAAAGCTGGTAATGGTAGTATTTCCTTTCATCCGACAGCAAGACCAGATATAGTGGAAGCAGAAGCAATTTACCGTTATATGATGATTGCAAAAATGGCTGAAGCTCCAATTTATGTGGTTCATTTAAGTACGAAAAAAGGGTATGATTTGATTATGCAGGCAAGAGGGGAAGGACAAAGCGTTTATATGGAAACTTGTCCGCAATATTTATTACTAGATGAGAGTAAATATAATCTAGATGGATTTGAAAGTGCAAAGTATGTGATGTCACCTCCACTTCGAAAACAGGAAGATATGGACTGTTTATGGGATGCTCTTGCAAATGATGATATTGATTTTATCGGAACGGATCACTGTAGCTTTAATTTTAAAGGACAGAAAGATTTCTTTGGAACAAAGGAATATTATAAAATTCCAAACGGTGGACCTGGTGTAGAACACAGAGGTTTGCTTCTTTATACCTATGGAGTTGCAAAGAACCGCATTACCAAGGAACAGATGTGTAAACAATTGTCTGAAAATGCAGCGAAAATGTTTGGATTATATCCAAGAAAAGGTGTAATTGCCGAGGGAAGTGATGCGGATATCGTTGTATTGGATCCAACACAGACAACACGTATTTTAGCTGCTACACAGGAACAAAACGTAGATTATACTCCTTATGAGGGAATCGTGGCAGCTTGTAAAATCGAGAAAGTATTTCTTCGTGGGCAAGAAGTAGTAACGGATGGTAAGATAAGCAAGGAACGACAAGGAGAATATATTCCACGCGGCAAATGTGTTGAAGGGTATGAAAAATAATAAACTATCATAAATTTAAATGTTATGTCCTTGCAAATTTCTGCTTTGGTGGTTAAAATAAGAATAAATACGACTTATTTTTAAAAAATATACGCAAAAGAGGGATACGATGAAACTGATAAATACGGTAGATGCAGTGGGTCATGTATTGTGTCATGATATCACACAAATTATTAAAGATGAAAAGAAAGAACGGGTTTTCAAAAAAGGGCATATTGTAACCAAAGAAGATATTCCCATTCTTCTCTCGGTTGGAAAAGATCATCTATATATTTGGGAGAAGGAAGAAGGATTCCTTCATGAAAATGAGGGAGCTACCAGATTGTATGCCCTTTGTGAAAATGATTCAATTTATCCATCTCAAGAAATCAAAGAAGGTAAGATTGAAGCATTTGCAGCAAAAGATGGATTTCTTCAAATTGATGTAGAGAAGTTAAATCAAGTAAATATGCTAGATGAAATTATGATTGCGACCAGACATAATAATCAAGTAGTAAAGAAGGGAGAAAAACTTGCAGGAATGCGTGTGATTCCTTTGACAATTGAAGAAAAAAAACTACAGCAAGCAGAAAAACTTGTAGGTGAAACTCCTCTTTTTTATGTCAAAGAATTTCATAAAAAGAAAGTGGGAATCGTTACGACCGGAAATGAAGTCTTTTTAGGAAGAATTAAGGACACCTTTGGACCGGTTATTCAAGATAAATTAAAGGAGTTTCCAACAAAAATACTCGGACAGACGATTGTAAATGATGAGCTTGACATGATAAAAGATGCAATTTTAGATTTTATTTATAAAGGTGCCGATATGGTAGTATGTACGGGTGGAATGAGTGTAGATCCAGATGATATGACGCCAGGCGCCATTCGTGCAACGGGAGCCAGGATTGTCTCATATGGAGCTCCAGTGCTTCCAGGGGCGATGATGCTTGTTTCGTATTATAATGGAACGATACCTGTCGTTGGATTGCCTGGATGTGTGATGTATGCTAAAAGGACAATTTTTGATATAGTCCTGCCAAGACTTATGGCAGACATACCTGTAACAAAAAAAGACTTAGCACGGTTAGGACATGGTGGACTCTGTTTATCTTGTGATGTGTGTACATTCCCAAATTGTGGATTTGGTGCAGCAGGACAATAGGAGGGTTTTATGAATGAATTAACACATTTTGATGCAGCTGGCAACGCAATTATGGTGGATGTTACAGAAAAAAAAGTAACGGAGCGTATTGCGGTTGCAACTGGAAGTATAACGATGAACCAAGATACATTTCATGCAGTCGTAACAGGAACTGCGAAAAAGGGAGATGTCTTAGCGGTAGCTCGCGTAGCAGGAATTATGGCAGCAAAAAAAACATGGGAGCTGATACCGATGTGTCATCCATTGATGTTGACAAAATGTACGGTTGATTTTGAAATAGACGATGCTCAGAGAAAAATCAAGGCGATTGCAACAACGAAAGTAGTGGGACAAACTGGTATAGAGATGGAAGCCCTAACAGCTGCAACAACAGCACTATTGACTATTTATGATATGTGTAAGGCAATGGATCGTGCGATGGAAATCAGTGAAATTCATATATTAAAAAAAGATGGTGGAAAAAGTGGCTTATTTGAGCACTCACGCAGAGGGGGAGTAGAGTGAAAGAACTGTATGAGTCAATTCGTGATTTAAATCCAAATGCGAAGAATGTTTTAATAACGGGGATTGATGGTAGTTTGCTTGGTGAAAAACTTCTTTTGTCAGATGGAAAAATTATTTTTTCAACAAGTGATGGACTAGCCGCGTATTCGAGTAAATTTAAGATACTAGAAAATGGCGGAAAATTGGAAGTGGATGGAAAAGCAGTGTTTGGGGAGATACTGGGTGCTGAAAAAAAACTTGTCATTTGTGGTGGAGGTCATGTTTCCATGCCTATTATTACCATGGGAAAAATGATAGGATTATATGTTACAGTTTTGGAAGACAGACCTTTATTTGCAGATCATGCGAGGTGTGCTGGAGCAGATAAGGTAATTTGCGAAGATTTTGCAAAAGGATTGGATTCCATAGAAGGTGATAATGATACGTATTTTGTGATTGTAACAAGAGGTCATCGTTATGATATGGTATGTTTGGAAAAAATAGTGCCAAAGCCAAATGCATATATTGGTATGATTGGAAGTAAGCTTAGGGTAAAAAATGTGTTAGAAGCAGTAGAAGAAACCTTGTCTGTATATCCTGACTATCAAGGTGATAATTTGAATCTGCTGAAAAAATCAATGAAAAAGATATATACTCCAATCGGACTTAAAATTTATGCTGAAACACCGGAAGAAATTGCAATTTCGATTATGGCGGAAATTATTTCGGTAAAAAATGGAGCGGCTCAGACAAATGCATATACGAAACAACTATTAAAAGGGATTTTGGAAGAAGAAAAAAAAGATATGGGGAAGGTGTTAGCAACGATAATTTCCCGAAAAGGTTCTGCACCAAGAGGTGTCGGAACAAAAATGGTATATTTTCAAGATGGAAGCACGATTGGAACGATTGGAGGAGGTTGTGCGGAGGCAGATATTCAGCGAAAGAGTATACTTTTGATGAATGAAAAGAAATCAAAAGTATATAAAGTTGATATGACTGGAAAGGAAGCAGAAGATGACGGAATGGTTTGCGGTGGTGTTATTGAAGTCTTATTAGAACCATTTCACTAGAGTAAACAAAAAGATGGGGGTTTATCATGAAGGATCAGTATGGAAGGAAAATTGATTATTTAAGGATATCCGTAACAGATCGTTGCAATTTGAGATGCCAGTATTGTATGCCCGAAGAGGGGGTTACTTCGATTGGACATAACAAAATTTTAACTTTTGAAGAAATCGAGTTGCTATGCCGATGCGTTAGTCGTTTGGGAATCCGAAAAATCAAATTGACAGGTGGTGAGCCGCTTGTCCGTAAAGGATTTGCTCGATTGGTGGGAACGATAAAAGCACTACCTAATATTGAAGAAGTAACCCTAACTACCAATGGTATTTTATTGGAGGATTATTTGGACGAACTAAAAGAGGCGGGACTCGATCGTATCAATATTAGCTTGGATACACTGAATAGGGATAAATACTTGCATATCACACGTGGTGGAGATTTAGATCGAGTACTGCGAGCAATCAAGAAGGCTTGTATGATGGGATTTCAATCAATTAAAATTAATTCACTGATTATGAAAGGCTGGAATGAAGATGAGATTGTAAGCCTAGCTGGAATTGCCAAGGAATATCCAGTGAGTGTGCGTTTCATTGAAATGATGCCGATTGGAAATGGATCAAAATTTTATCCCGTTTACCAAGAAGAGATTCTTAAACGTTTGGAAGATGCATATGGAGAACTACATAAATGTAGTGAGAAAATGGGAAATGGTCCAGCATCCTATTATGAAATGGATGGATTTTTGGGAAAAATTGGATTTATTAGTGCAGTAAGCCATGAATTTTGTAATGATTGTAATCGAATTAGACTTACAGCGGATGGAAATCTTAAACTTTGTCTGCAATACAAAAATTTATTAAATGTGAAAGAATTAATCGAACGTGGAACCGATGAAGAACAGTTAACAGAAATTATACGTATGGCCATTTTTCTAAAACCTAGAAAACATGATTTTAGGGGACTTTCTTTGGAAGATTTGGAAGATAAAGAAACAAAAAACATGGCACAAATAGGAGGTTGAGATGTGGGAAAAGTAATAGCAGTCTGTATTAGTGAACGAAGAGGTATACAAAAGACAAATATTCATCATGCAAAGTTTGTTGAAAATTTTGGAATTGAAAACGATGCCCACGCAGGCGATTGGCATCGACAGGTAAGTTTATTATCGTATGATAAAATAAAAGAATTTAACGAAAAAGGTGCTGGAGTGATTGATGGTGCATTTGGAGAAAATTTGGTAGTAGAAGGATTTGATTTTAAAACTTTACCAGTTGGTACTAAATTTACTTGTAATGATGTGGTTTTAGAAATGACACAGATTGGAAAAGAGTGTCATAGTCATTGTGAGATTTATAAAAAGATGGGTGAATGTATTATGCCGAAAGAGGGTGTTTTCACCAGGGTACTTCATGGAGGAGTCATCCATGAAGGCGATGAACTAGTAATAATGAAGCAAGCAGTCATTTAGTTAATCTTGAAAGGATAATCCTTTCTTGAAATAAATATTATATTATGGAGGATTTTAACATGAAAAAAGAAGTAATCAGTGCACAAAACGCACCTGCAGCAGTAGGACCATATGTACATGCAACAAAGGTAGGAGATATGATTTATACCTCAGGACAGCTAGGATTAGATCCAGCAACTGGTGATTTTCCAGAAGGAGGAATTAAAGCGCAAACAGAAATGTCTCTTAAAAATTTGGGCGCAGTTTTAGAAGCAGGCGGAGCAAGTTTTGCAGATGTTGTAAAGACAACCGTATATTTAGCTGATATGAATGATTTTGCAGTTGTAAACGGAATATATGCAAACTATTTTACTGGGGAGGCTCCAGCTCGTTCTTGCGTGCAGGTAGCGAAACTTCCAAAAGGTGGCTTAGTTGAAATTGAGGCAATTGCAGTTGTAAAATAGTTGTGGTAAATTTTGATTGAACAGGTCATTGGTTGTGGAAAAATCATGAATTTTGACGCAATAAAAGATGCTACAATGGTACTGTATAGTTGAATCAAAATAAGAACGGATGCTAGAAAATCGAGCGCATGAACATGTAGTAAAACCTCAAGCACATCCGAAAGTGACTCTTATGGGAGTCAATTTCAGATTGAGTTTTTACTACATATGCTCCAATGATTTTCTAACATCCGTTCTTATTTTGATTCAACCGTAAGGTAGTGTAGCATCTTTTATGCTGATTTTCTAAGATGTTTTGTGGTTAGGACGATTGAAACAGATTGCGAATACCTACCTCTGTTTTTGCGTCCGTTGATTCCTTAAACTGGAATTTGCAAATAGATATATTTAGGAAAACATGATATAATTCTGGATAGACAAGAGAGGTTGGAGGAGAACTTATGTTAAAAGTATTTTTGATTGAGGATGAGTTTGTGGTACGAGAAGGTATTAAAAAAAATATTGACTGGAAAAGGGAAGGCTTTGAATTTTGCGGAGAAGCGAGTGATGGGGAGCTAGCATATCCGTTAATTAAAACATTAAAGCCTGATATCGTAATTACAGATATTCGTATGCCGTTTATGGATGGATTAGAGATTTCTCGATTATTAAAAAAAGAGATGCCAGAGATTAAGATCATTGTTTTAAGCGGGCATGAGGAGTTTGAATATGCCAAAGAAGCAATTAAAATAGGGATCGAAGAGTATTTGCTTAAGCCAATTAATGGGGAAGATTTAGTGGAAGCGGTAGCAAAAATTGGGGAAAAAATACTTGAGGAACAAAAAGAAAAAGAAAACATAGAAAAGTTTAAAATGGAAATGGAGGAGAATGAGGAAGAAGCAAAGCGACAGTTTTTTAATGATTTGATTCGGAGCAACCAGCCATTGGGTAAAATGATAGAGAAAGGGAAACAGTTAAACTTAGAATTAACGGCATCATTTTACAATATTATTTTATTTAAAATGCAAAGGATTCACGGAGAAAAAACTGCATTGGGAGAAGAATTTTCTAATCGTTTAGTACAGATAAGAAAGCGTATTTTTGAATACCTGCAAGGGAATGTATGTGTGTTAGAATTCAACCGTAATTTAGAAGGAGTTGCTTTTTTACTAAAAGCAGAAAAAATGGAAGAGTTAGAAAAGCAACAGGCTAGATTAGTTGCGTATATTGAATCCGTTATCCATGAATATAAGGATGTAAAATATTTTGGAGGAATTGGTAATCCAGTAAATCGCTTGCGAGAATTGGAACATTCATTTGAAGATGCCAGTCGAGCGTTTTCCTATCGGTTTATTGTTGAAGAAAGTAAATTCCTAGATTGCAAAAAAATAGAAGATACCTCTATTTCAAATGGTGAAAATTTTCATATCTCAATGTTGGATGCCGAAAAATTAGACAAGAAAAATGTGGAATACTTTTTACGATGTGGAGAAAAAGAAGATATTTCGTTTTTTGTGGATGAATATCTAAAAAATATTGGAAATGAGGGAAAAAATTCTCTGATTTTCAGACAATACATAATTATGGATATGTATATTACAGTTACAAAATTTTTGGAGGATTTGGGAATTCCGAAAGAAAAAAAGCGGAAGGACACATTAGAAGAAAATCAAATGCTGCAAATAATAGCTACCATTGAAAATAGTGTCTCATATATCGAAAGTAAACTGGCATATGCAATGGACTGTCGTAATGAAATTTCACGAAAAAAATCAGGTGATTTCATTGATAAAACAAAACTTTATATTGAAAAGAATTTTATGAAGGAAGATTTGTCTCTAAATTCAGCTGCGTCTTTTGTAAATCTCAGTCCAAGTCATTTAAGTGCTGTATTTAGTCAAGAAATGGGAGTGACATTTGTAAAATATCTTACGGATTATCGTATGAACAAGGCAAAAGAATTATTAAAATGCACCAATAAACGGAGTAATGAAATTAGTATGGAGGTTGGATACCGAGACCCTCATTATTTTTCCTATCTTTTTAAAAAAACACAAGGATGCACTCCACTGCAGTATAGAGGAACAAAGGGAAGTGAGGAATAGATGGAATGCGTAAAAAAATAGCGGAACGATATCTAAACCTAAGCTTAGTCCAAAAAATGAGATTTTCGTATCTTATTGTGATAGTTCCAGTGGTTGCATTTGCAGTTCTTTTATTTTGGAATATTCAAAGTTATAATCTTAAGTACGATAATATTGTACGAAGTGCATCATCAGCCAGTGAATTTAGTATTGATTTTAAAAAAGATTTTGATTACAAAATTTATTTAATCATTGTAGGAAATCAGGACTATGATGAGGCAAATCCAATCGCCGATATCGAACAGGCCAATAGAATTGTTGATGAGTTGAGACACTTGACACAGCAGAGAAAAAATAGGACAAGGTTGGTACGTATAGAAAAATACTTAGATAATTTAGAAAAGTATACACAGCAGATAAAAGAAAATATAACCGAAGGCGGGAAATACGATGAAAATATCGAAACATGGGATATTGATGTAAAGGGAGTTACATCTTTAATTCAAGAAGCAATCTTGGAATTTCTATATTATCAGACAAAAGAAATTGATAATTTGAGAAGGCAGATGGAAGAATCGTATACACATTTAATGGAGATTGGCATCTTGTATTTGGCAGTAGTCCTTCTTCTTACCCTTTCGTTATCCGCTATAATCCCGATGTCGATAACAAAGCCGATTCGCCACTTGTGCAAAGTGACGGAAGAGGTTTCAAAAGGAAATTTAGAAATTCGATCTAATATTTTAAATGGAGTCGAAGTAAAAAAATTAGGGGATTCTTTGGATATTATGATTCGAAGACTGAGTGACTTGATTGATACGGTAAAAATGGAGCAAAAGCATTTAAGAGAGGCAGAACTTAAATTGTTACAAATGCAGATTAATCCTCATTTTTTATATAATACACTAGATACAATTGTTTGGCTTGCAGAAGGTGGAAGTCAAAAGGAAGTTGTAAATATGGTAGGTTCCTTATCCGAGTTTTTTCGAACATCACTAAGTCAAGGAAATGATATTATAACCATTCAGGATGAAATTCTACATGCACGTAGTTATTTAGAAATACAGCAAGTTCGATATCAGGATATTCTACTATTTGAAATGACCATTCCGGAGGAGTTGAATTTATACCTTATTCCCAAAATTACAATACAACCATTGATTGAGAATGCACTTTATCATGGGATTAAAAACAAAAGAGGTTTGGGGAAAATTACAATTAGTGGGGTGATAAAATCCAACTATTTTATGATAATAGTTGAGGATAATGGAATTGGAATGGAAAAAGAACGTTTGGATTATGTCAATGAAAAGATTCGAAGGCGGAATGTGAAAGAGAGTGACGTATATGGTTTATATAATGTAAACGAACGGATTGCGTTGCGTTTTGGTGAAGATTATGGAATTTATATCGAAAGTACATATTTGGTAGGTACAAAAATTACAATACGGCTGCCATATGAAAAAGATCGGTCGAAAGAATATGAACCAATATAAAAAGAAAATGAACTCATATAAATAGATTCATAAAAATTTGAAAAAGGATGCAAAGAATCTTGATTGTTTTTTTAAATCATATTTTGTAGAATAAGTATTGTAAAAAAGAATTTTAATTGAACTAGAAAATGGAGGAGAATTTTATGAGAAATTTAAAAAAAATGGCAGCATTGATGCTGACTGTAGCAATGACTGTTTCATTGGTAGCATGTGGAGGGAGTAAAGACAAAACAGATAGCACAAATACTTCTACAGACACAGCGAAGACAGAAGAAGCAGCAACGGAACCAGATGCGGCGGATACGACGGATACGGCCGATACTTCTACTGACAAAATAGTGGTTGGTTTTTCACAGGTAGGAGCAGAATCAGATTGGCGTACTGCTAATACAGAATCAGTGAAATCTACTTTTACTGAAGAAAATGGATATGAATTGATTTTTGATGATGCACAACAAAAACAAGAGAATCAAATTAAAGCAGTTCGTAACTTTATTCAGCAAGATGTTGATTATATCGTAATAGCACCAGTTACAGAAACAGGATGGGATACCGTATTACAGGAAGCAAAAGAAGCAGGAATACCAGTAATTATTGTGGATCGTATGATTGATGTATCAGATGACAGCTTATTTGAATGCTGGGTTGGTTCAAACTTCTTACAAGAAGGTTATGATGCAGTTTCTTGGTTATCTGATTACTTAGATGCTCAGGGTAGAAGTGATGAGGAAATTAATATCGTTACTCTTCAAGGAACAATTGGATCATCTGCACAAATCGGACGTACTAATGGTTTTGAGGAAAAAATGGCAGATCATTCAAACTGGACAATGCTTGAGAGACAAACAGGTGAATTTACACAGTCTAAAGGACAGGAAGTTATGGAATCTTTCCTTAAATCATATGATGATATTGACGTAGTAATTGCAGAAAATGATAATATGGCTTTTGGTGCAATTGATGCGATTGAAGCTGCAGGAAAAACTTGCGGACCAGATGGTGATGTTATTGTAGTATCCTTTGATGCAGTTGCCGCAGCATTTGATGCTATGATCGCTGGAAAAATGAATGTTTCAATTGAATGTAATCCATTACATGGACCTCGTGTAGCTGAAATTATTCAAAAATTAGAAGCTGGCGAAACAGTTGAAAAACTTCAGTATGTAGATGAAGGTGTATTCCCTGCAGATACAGCAGCAGAAATAAAACCTACTCGTGCTTATTAATTTGCAAAGTAAAGTTTAATATGTTGGGTGTGCGGTTAGGAGAATCGCTTGATTCTCCTCCACACCTATTTTTTAACGAAAAAATAGAAAAATTAACTTGAATCGAGAAAAAGAAGACAGATTTTGAAGAGAATGAAAGGTGGAGTCCCAATGGAAAAAACAGTAGTGCTTACAATGCGTCACATCAATAAAAACTTTCCGGGAGTAGTTGCTTTATCGGATGTCGATTTTACATTGAGAATGGGTGAAATACATGCCCTGATGGGCGAAAACGGGGCTGGAAAGTCCACTTTAATAAAGGTTTTAACTGGAGTAGAAGAATTTGAAACAGGCGAGATAAAAATTGATGGTTATGAGAATGCAATAATTAACCGTTCGCCACAAGAGGCACAAGAAAAGGGAATAAGCACGGTGTATCAGGAAGTTAATTTGTGCCCAAATTTAACGGTAGCAGAAAATCTATTTATTGGTCGTGAACCAAAAAAGTTTGGAATGATTGATTGGAAAACAATGAATTCAAAAGCAACGGAAATTTTGAATCATTTAAATATTACGATAGATGTAGCGGTAGCACTTGAAAATTATTCACTTGCATTACAGCAAATGATTGCGATTGCAAGAGCAGTTGATATGTCTGCAAAAGTACTTATCTTAGATGAACCAACCTCTTCGCTGGATGATAGTGAAGTTGAGAAGTTGTTTGATTTAATGAAAAAATTAAAAAAACAGGGAATTGGTATTGTATTTGTAACTCATTTTTTAGAGCAGGTATACGAAGTGTGTGATCGAATAACTGTATTGCGAAATGGAGCTTTGGTAGGAGAATATGAGGTGGAAAAGCTACCGAGAGTTCAGTTGGTGGCTAAAATGATGGGAAAAGATTTTGACGATTTAGCTTCTATAAAAAAGGAAAACGGTGCAAAAGATAAAACGAGTGGCAATCTTGTAATTGAAGCTAGAGCTTTGGGTGCTACTGGAACAATTAAACCGTTTGATTTAGAAATCCATGAAGGAGAAGTAATCGGATTGACGGGATTATTAGGTTCGGGGCGTTCCGAACTGGCTCGATCAATTTATGGTGCAGACAAAGCAGATTCTGGCGAGCTATATATAAAGGGAAAGAAGCTTTTAATCAATGCACCGATTGATGCAATGAAAGCTGGGATGGGATACCTTCCGGAAAATAGAAAAGAAGAGGGTATTATAGCGGATCTTTCTGTGCGTGAAAATATAATAATTGCCCTTCAGGCAAAACGAGGAATGTTTCATCTTTTGAGTCGAAAAGAACAAGAGGAGTTTACGGATAAATATATTGAGCTGCTTCAAATAAAAACAGCGGATCGAGAAGTCCCAATCAAACAATTGAGTGGAGGAAATCAGCAGAAGGTAATTTTAGGAAGATGGTTATTAACCAATCCAGATTTTCTTATATTAGATGAACCTACCAGAGGAATTGATGTTGGTACAAAAACAGAAATTCAAAAGCTTGTAGTGAAGCTTGCAAAAGAAGGAATGGCTGTTATGTTTATTTCTTCTGAAATAGAAGAAATGCTTCGAACATGTAATAAAATGGGTGTTCTTCGCGATGGAAATAAGGTAGGGGAACTTTGTGAACAAGAATTAAACCAAGACAGCATTATGAGAGCAATCGCAGGAGGTGAAGTAAATGAATGAAAAAATGAAGAAAGTAGTGGGATATCGTTTGTTTCTTCCATTGGTTTGTTTGGTACTTGTATTAGTAGTAAATGTCATTAAAACACCAAACTTTTTTGCTATTTCGATACAAAATGGAGTTCTTTATGGATACATCATTGATGTTGTTAATCGTGCAAGTGAATTAGTAATTTTAGCAGTTGGAATGACACTTGTTGTAGCAGCATCTGGTGGAACGGATATTTCCGTGGGTGCAGTTAGTGCAGTAGCGGGTGCGGCAGCTATCTTTATCCTTGGAGGAGGGGAAAGTAGTACTGATTTTTATCATGCTCCTTATATCCTTGGATTTTTAGCAGCACTTTTGGCTGGAGCTTTATGTGGTGCATGGAATGGTTTTTTAGTAGCAAAAATGAAAATTCAACCAATGGTAGCTACCTTGATTTTATTTACAGCTGGACGAGGAATTGCACAGCTCATAACGGGTGGAAACATTTTATATTTGAGAGTGGATCATTATAAACAGCTGGGTGGATTTATTAATAAAGTTCCACTTCCAACACCTGTGTTTGCTGCTATTATTGTAGTTTTAATTACCTTGTTTATTTTAAAGAAAACAGCAATTGGTCTTTATATACAGACAGTAGGAATCAATGCAAAGGCAGCTCGGTTAGTAGGACTTAATTCTGTTTTAATACAATTTCTTACATACACCTTCTGTGGATTGTGTGCTGGTGTTGCTGGTATGATTATTACCTCTCGTGTATATTCCATCGATGCAAATAATGCAGGATTAAATATGGAATTGGATGCTATTTTAGCTGTTGCACTTGGTGGAAATAGTTTGGGCGGTGGAAAGTTTTCACTTGTCGGAAGTGTAATTGGAGCGATAACAATTCAGGCATTAACAACAACATTGTATGCAATGAAAGTATCAGCGGATCAGCTTCCGGTATATAAAGCGATTGTGGTTATTATAATTGTGTCGTTGCAATCACCAGAACTGAAACGAATGTTTCGGAATGCCAAACTTAAAATTTCAAACAGACAAGAAGGAAGGAAGGTGGCATAATGAAATTGAAGAAGAAGAGTTTTGATGGAAATTCCTTTTTATTAATGATTACTATTATTTTGTTTGTTATTATGTACGTAATTGGTATGGTTGTATTTGCAGATAAAAATTTTGGTAAGTTACAGGTATTTTTAAATCTTTTTATTAACAATGCAGGACTTATTGTAGCATCTACTGGAATGACAATGGTATTGATAACAGGAGGTATTGATATATCGGTTGGATCCGTTATAGCAATGACTTGTATGCTTCTTGCATGGATGATGGAAAACAAAGGAATTGGAGCGGTGCCGGCGCTTGTTATTGCATTGTTTATAGGATTGGTTTTTGGCTTGGTACAAGGATTTTTGGTAGCATATCTAAAAATACAGCCATTTATTGTTACATTGGCCGGATTATTTTTTGCAAGAGGTATGACGGCAATTATTAGTACACAGATGATTAGTATAAAAAATGAATTATTTCTTAGTTGGGCAAATGCAAAGATATATCTTCCATTTGGTGGATCAATAAATCGAAAAGGAATTATGATATATCCTTATATCTATCCAAGTGTAGTGTTAGCGATGATTGCATTAATTCTATTTTTTATCATTCTAAAATATACAAAATTCGGACGTTCTGTATATGCGGTTGGAGGAAATGAGCAATCAGCTTTGTTAATGGGACTTAATGTAAGACGTACGAAACTAAAGGTTTATGTGGTGAATGGAATATTAGGCGCTTTTGCAGGATTTTTATTTTGCCTCAATACATGTGCAGGGTTTGTGGAACAGGCAAAAGGGTTCGAAATGGAAGCAATTGCATCGGCGGTTATTGGTGGTACTCTCCTTACAGGAGGTGTAGGTAATGTATTTGGTAGCCTCTTTGGTGTTCTTATTAAAGGAACAATAGAAACATTTATAACATTTCAAGGGACACTTTCTTCTTGGTGGACAAAAATAACCATAGCAGTTTTACTAGCATTTTTTATAATTTTACAAAGTATTTTTGCGGCAAGAAAACAGAAAAAATAAGATATTGGATAAATTTAAAAGAAGTGTTGCAAATTGGCAACGCTTCTTTTTATGAGAGTAATTTTTTGTGATTTTAAGGATAGTTATATTTGAAATTTAAATTTTACATAATATTACAGATGTACTTGACAAGCGCACAAATGTATATATAATGTATTTATAGACGTGATAAAGGAGTCACTATAAGTGACCCCTTTTTTTAACTTTTTGCGACTTAGTACAGCAAAGTGTTAACGGGGTGTCTTATCAAAATTAGAATAACGGAGGAGAGAAAATGAAAAAAACGAAACGGGCGTTAGCACTAGTATGTGCAGCAATTATGACAGTAAGTCTTGCAGCATGTGGAGGGGAGAGTAGCAGCGATAGTACCGATGCAACATTGGATAATACAACGACTGAGGAGGCATCAAGTACAGAGAGTGTATTAAATGTACATATTGATGTAGAGGTAGCTTCTATGGATCCTCAGATTGCGACAGACGGTACTTCTTTTGAAGTATTAGCTGCAGTGACAGAGGGGCTGTATTCTGTAGATGAAGCAGGTAACGCAATTATGGCTCTTGCTGATACGGTGGATAAGAGTGAAGATGGATTAACTTATACATATACATTAAAAGATGCAAAATGGTCAAATGGAAGCCCTGTGACAGCAAATGATTTTGTCTTTGCATGGAGAAGGATTGTTGATCCAGCCGTTGCAAGCGAATATTCTTTTATTGCAGAGATTGCTGGATTTAAAAATGCGGGAGCAATTATCGCAGGAGAAAAAGGAACGGATGAATTGGGTGTAACAGCAGTTGATGATAAGACTTTGAAAATAGAACTTGATACACCGGTTCCATTCTTTGAGAGTTTATTATCGTTCCCTACTTTTCTTCCAGTAAATGAGGAATTTTTTACTTCTTGCGGAGATAATTTTGGTACATCACCAGACACAATTCTTGCAAACGGACCATTTACTATGAAATCGTATGAACCAGCAGCAACAACAATTGAATTAGCAAAGAATCCAGATTATTATGCAGTAGATACAATTGCATTGGGTGGTATTAAATATCAGGTAATAAAAGATGCACAGCAAGCAATGTTAGCATATCAAAATGGAGATCTTGACATAGCAACGCTTTCGGGCGAACAAGTAGAACAATTCCAGGCTGATTTGGAATTCCATAATATTATGGCAGGATATCTGTGGTATATTTCACCAAATCAAACAGTCGCAGGATTAGAAAACTTAAATCTTAGAAAGGCATTAGCACTTGCATTTGATAAGCAGGCAATTGTCACTAATATTTTAAAAGATGGTTCGATTGTAGCGGATTATGCCGTTCCTTCATTACTTGCAACTGGTCCAGATGGAAAAGATTTCCGTGAAACAACGGAGACCTATTTATCGACGGACAAAGAACAGGCTCTAAATTATTGGGAAGCTGCAAAGAAAGAGTTAGGAGTGGATTCACTTAAATATACTATGATTGTTGAAGATACCGAATCTGCCCAAAATGTAGCGCAGTTTATACAAGCGGAAATTCAGACAACACTTTCTGGTATTACAATTGAACTTGAGGTAATGCCAAAGAAAAATCGTGTAGAAAGAATGCAGGATGGAACATTTGAACTTGGTTTAACCAGATGGGGACCAGATTATGCAGATCCAATGACATATCTAGATATGTGGATTACGGGAAGTCCAAACAACTATGGTTTCTGGTCAAATGAAGAATATGATTCTATCATTGACTCTTGTAAGAAAGGTGAACTTGCCTTGGATGTTGAAGCAAGGTGGAAAGCATTGAAAACAGCAGAAAAAATGGTTATGGATGAAGCCGTTATTTTACCAGTTTATCAAAAAGGAAATGCAGTTATGATTAAGTCAAACGTTTCTGGAATTGAATTCCATTCAGTGGGTGTTAATCGTATTTATAGAAATGCAAAGAAAAACTAGAAAATATACAATTTTTACACGGCAGTGGTAACCTATATCCACTGCCGATGTATTATGAAGGAGCGAATTCTATGAAGAAATATTTGCTTAAAAGAATTGGAGTTTCCATCCTTACGTTACTCGCAATTTTACTTATTTTGTTTTGTATGTTGGAGCTTATGCCTGGGTCACCATTTAATGATGAAAAACTTACATCCGATCAAGTAGCAACGTTGAATGCAAAATATGGTCTGGATAAACCAGCAATCGTACGCTTTGGTAATTATGTAGCTCATATGCTTACAGGAGACTTTGGAGTTTCGTATACGATATCAAAGAATACTCCAATTTCTGTATTATTAAAAAGCCGTCTTCCAATTTCGGTTCGCATTGGTGGGCAGGCGGTGCTTTTAGGTACTATTATTGGACTCCTTTTAGGAATAGTAGCAGCACTAAAACATAATACCATTTGGGATACGTTCACTACGGTTATTTCTGTTTTAGGTGTTAGTTTACCATCTTATGTATTTGCTTTAGCATTATCCTATTCGTTAGGATTTAAGTTAAAGTGGTTTCCTATATTATATGCAGCCAATTCACCGTTAAAATCATCCGTGTTGCCCACAGTGGCTCTATGTATGTTTACGGTTGCAACAATAGCGAGGTTTACCCGTACCGAAATGTTAGAAGTATTGGGCTCTGACTATATGCTTTTAGCAGAAAGCAAGGGAATTAGTGGCCCTAAGTTGATTATTAACCATGCGATGAGGAATGCTTTAATTCCGATTATTACAGTGTTGGCACCGTTAATTGTTGGACTGATGACAGGAAGTTTGGTTATTGAAAAAATATTTTCGATTCCTGGTATTGGAAGTCTTTTAGTAACAGCAATTCAATCCAATGATTATAATGTAATCATTGCGTTATCCTTTATATATAGTGCAATGTATATCGGAATTATGTTAGTAGTTGATGTCCTTTATGGAGTCATAGATCCAAGAATACGTTTAGCAAAGGGGAAGGTCAATGAGTAGTCAAAATAAATCCATCGAATTTTTAAATAACGATTTTGAATATGTTGGTGCTGATAAATTGTCTCATATTGATATAGCATACAAAAGTCAACCATATTGGAAGGATGTTTTGTCTCGTTTTTTACAAAATAAAGGATCGATTATTGGATTGATTTTTATTATATTAATAGGTATCATGGCGGTTATTGGACCTAGCATTAATAAGTATAGTTTTGAATCTCAAATTATAACGGATCAAAATCTTGCTCCAAGAATACCAGGGATTGAAAAAATTGGAATTTTTGATGGCAGTGAAAATATGGCCACTTCTACCGGAATGACAAAAGTGAATGGGTATATATCCAGTGATGGAACACTGACAGGAAAAGAAAATACATATTATTGGTTTGGAAGTGATGTCTTAGGTCGTGATATTTTTACCCGAGTTTGGTCAGGAACAAGAATTTCTCTCTATATTGCCTTAGTTGCAGTTTTGATTGATATGCTGATTGGTTTGAGTTATGGATTAATTTCAGGTTATTTTGGTGGTACAGTCGATAATGTTATGCAACGATTTGCGGAAATACTAAATGGAATACCAAATCTTGTAATTGTAACACTATTAATTATCGTATTAAGACCAGGGCTTGCAACCATTACGTTTTCCATTATGATAACTGGTTGGATTGGAATGAGTCGTATAGCAAGAGCGCAAATGTTAAAGTTAAAGGAGCAAGAATTTGTTCTTGCATCCAGAACATTAGGAGCAAAGAATTTTTTTATTATATTTAAAGAAATTTTACCAAATATTTTTGGGCAGGTTATAACAAACACTATGTTTTCCATCCCCAATGCAATTTTTACAGAGGCATTTTTAGCCTTTATTGGACTTGGAGTTCCTCAGCCAATGGCTTCGTTGGGTTCATTGATTAGTGATGCGTTTAAATCATTTACCACACATCCATATATGATTATTTCACCGGTCATTGTACTAGCAATTTTGATGCTTAGTTTCAATATGCTGGCTGATGGACTTCGAGATGCATTTGATCCGAAGATGAAAGAAATGTAGGAGGAAGAGGCAATGGAAAATAATACAATTTTATCAATTCAGGATTTGTCTATTTCCTTTGCAACGGCAACGGGAGAAGTAAGTGCAATCCGAGGTGTTGACTTGGATTTACACAGAGGAGAAACCGTAGCTATTGTAGGAGAAAGTGGGAGTGGAAAATCAGTAACGATGAAAGCCATTATGGGAATTTTGAGTAATAATGGTAAAATAAATTCTGGAAAAATCATGTTTTCATCTGCACAAAAAGAGCAGGAAACAGATATTGATTTATTAACATTAAGTAAAAAAGAAATGCGGCGAAAAATAAATGGTAAGCGAATTGCTATGATATTTCAAGACCCTATGACTTCCTTAAATCCAGTTATGACCGTAGGGGTACAGATTATGGAAGGTATGAAATGGCATTATAAGACTCCGAAAGCGGAAGCATATAAACGTGCAGTGGAGTTGCTAGAGTTAGTAGGGATTACGGATGCCGAGAAGAGAATGAAGAATTATCCGCATCAATTATCTGGTGGTATGCGTCAACGAGTTGTAATTGCAATTGCATTAGCTTGCAATCCAGAGCTTTTGATTTGTGATGAGCCAACGACTGCGCTGGATGTTACAATTCAGGCGATGATTTTAGAATTAATCAAAAATATTCAAAAAAAATTGGATATTTCTGTTATATATATTACGCATGATCTTGGTGTAGTAGCGAAGGTTGCAGATTATGTGGCAGTTATGTATGCTGGTAAAATTATTGAAAAAGGTCTTGTGAACGAAATATTTTATGAACCCAAGCACCCATATACGTGGGGATTGCTCTCTGCAATGCCAGATCTTGATACAAATGATGATAAGCTCTATACGATTCCAGGTACTCCTCCAAATCTTGTAAATAAAGTAGAAGGAGATGCATTTGCTCCAAGAAATATCTATGCTCTAAACATTGATAACCGTTTGGATCCTCCTCTGTTTCAGATTACGGATACCCACTATGCGGCTACTTGGTTATTGCA
Organism: Velocimicrobium sp.; assembly: GCA_041821315.1. Lineage (GTDB taxonomy): Bacteria > Bacillota > Clostridia > Lachnospirales > Lachnospiraceae > DIGJ01. Next base: position 42,162 of record JBGUEO010000032.1, read on the forward strand.
TGAGAATGCACCGGAAACAAAGATGCCACAAGAACTAAGAAAAAGAGTAGAGCGAATGTTAGGGGAGGCGAAAAAAGATGGAGAGTAGACAACCATTATTAACAGTAAAAGGCTTACACCAACATTTTAAGATTAGTAGAACGTTTACAGTCAGGGCAGTAAATGGAGTGAATTTTGAAATCTATCCAGGTGAAACATATGGACTTGTAGGAGAGTCGGGAAGTGGGAAATCAACGATTGGACGGTCTCTTATTCGTCTATATGATCCGACAAACGGAGAAATTATTTTTGATGGAGAAGATATTTCATCAAAAATGTCGAAACAAACGGAAACCCATTTGCGTACCAATATGCAAATGATATTTCAAGATCCAATGGCATGTTTGAATCCAAGGAAAAAGGTAATGGATATTATTGCACAGGGACTTGATATCCATCATATTTGTAAAAATGCAAAGGAACGGCAGGAAATGGTGTATCACATATTGGAGAAGGTGGGTCTTTCAAAAGAACATGCCAATCGATATCCACATCAGTTTTCAGGCGGTCAAAGGCAACGAATTGGAATTGCACGAGCATTGATTATGAATCCTAAATTAATTATTGCAGATGAAGCGATTAGTGCACTCGATGTTTCCATTCAGGCACAAGTGGTGAATTTGATGAAAGATATTCAAACTGAGACCAATACGGCTATCCTTTTTATCGCACATGACTTATCCATGGTAAAATATATATCAGATCGAATTGGTGTACTTCATTTGGGGTATTTGGTAGAAACGGGAACCAAAGATGAAATCTTCCGTAATCCAATTCATCCATATACTAAGTCACTGCTTTCTGCAATTCCACATCCAAATCCAATGGTGGAAAAGACAAGGGTATCTAAAACATACAATTATGCAACGAGTGGCATTGATTATGCAAAGGGAGCACAAAAACATGTAGAGGGGATACATTATGTGTTAGCAACCGAGGAAGAATTTGAGAAATGGGTATAATTTGAATAATACAATTTTAATTGGAATAAAATAGGAAGTAAATAAATAGTTAAAAAGGGTAATTTATGCAAATTTATGTGGTTGAAGAAGGCGTTACGGTAGATGATATATCAAAAAAGTTCTCAGTTTCGGTGGATGACATTATATACAGCAATCAATTGACGTATCCTTATGCACTAGCCATTGGTCAGGCACTTTTGATACCAATACAAGAGGAACATGAAAAGGGTCAGATTATACGATCAAATGGCTATGCGTATCCATTTATTAATCAAGAAATCTTACAAGAGACGCTTCTTTATTTGACAGAACTTTCTATTTTTTCTTATGGATTTACGGTGGAAGGAGATCTGATTCCACCAAGTCTTCCAGATGAATGGATGATAGAAGCGGCAATCAATTCAGGAACGATGCCCATACTTACACTGACACCACTAGGACCAGATGGGAGATTTAGTAATGAATTGATTACTGCATTGGTTAATAATGTACAAGTAAAACAAAATCTAGTGAATCAGTTAATTGCCACCATGAAGTCGAAAGGATATCAAGGGGTAGATGTTGATTTTGAGTACATCAAACAAGAAGATAGAGATGCATTTACTACGTTTGTAAGAGAATTAACCGTACAGATGAATGAAATTGGGTATCAGGTTTCGGTTGCATTAGCTCCTAAGACATCAAAGGATCAGGTGGGATTACTATATCAAGGAAAAGACTATGGTGGACTTGGAGCTGCTGCAAATTATGTACTTCTTATGACTTATGAATGGGGGTATACATTAGCGCATGCAAGATGCGGGTAATACTAGTAAATGGCGTCATTTCCGTGCTGATTGGTACGAATGCGAATGACATCTTTTAAATCATAGACAAATATTTTTCCATCTCCGTTATTTCCAGTATGGGCAATGTTACGAATCGTCTCTACAACTTTTTCCTGCCATTCTTCAGAAGAAACTACAATTTCAAATTTGATTTTCGGAAGCATATTGATATCTACTTTTGTACCACGTATAATACTAGAATATCCTTTTTGAATGCCACAGCCCATTACCTGTGAAACAGTGATACCATGTACATTAATCTCATTGAGTGCATCTTTAATTTCTTCATATTTTTCTTCTCTTACAATCGCATCTATTTTTATCATATCGAATACTCCTTTTTCTTTAATCCAGACCATTAAATGAAGGATATGCATTTTCACCATGCTGTGTCATATCCAACCCTTGCTTTTCGTCTTCCGAAGACACACGCAATGGTACAAATATTTTAACGAGGTATGTGCAAACAATAGTTCCGACTACAGCAATTACTATGGTGATTACAATGCTAAGAATTTGTGCGAGAAAAAGACGGTATTCGCCATAAAACAAACCATCCCAACGCGCCAATTCATTAATTGAGTGTTTGGCAAAGATTCCGGTGGAGATACCCCCCCAGATGCCGCCAATACCATGACAACCAAATGCATCCAATGCGTCGTCAAAACCAAAGTGTTCTTTTACAACGGAAACGGTGAAATAAGCCAAGGGACTTACAACAGCACCAATAATGAAAGCAGACCAGATTGGAACAAAGCCGGCACCTGGAGTAATAGCTACAAGCCCAAGTACCGCTCCGGTTGCAGCACCTACTACAGTAGGTTTACCTTGCTTTATCACGTCAATGAGCATCCAAGATAGCATGGCAGTAGCAGCAGATGTGTTTGTTGTCATAAAAGCATGTACAGCGAGTTCATTTGCTCCAAGAGCACTGCCGGCATTAAAGCCAAACCATCCAAACCATAGGATTGAGGCTCCAAGAAGAACAAATGGAATATTATGAATACGATAGGAAAGTCTGTCATATCCATGTCTTTGCCCGAGGATGATGGAAAGAATTAATCCACTGACGCCAGAACTTATATGTACCACATTTCCTCCCGCAAAATCTACAGAACCTAGGATGGAACCTAAAAGACCACCAGAGCCCCAAACCATATGAGCTAGTGGATAGTAAACAACAAAAGACCAAAAAACGACAAATAAAAACAGTGCTTTAAAATTCATCCGACCAGCGACAGAGCCAGTAATCAATGCCGGAGTAATAATGGCAAACATCATTTGAAACGCGACAAATGATAGGTGTGGAATGGTAGGAGCATAGGAACTTACATCGGTACCTACACCCGTTAAGCCAAACCATTTAAAATTTCCGATAACCCCTAAAAAATTTCCGGAGAAACTAAGAGAGTATCCAACCAGTACCCATAAAACAGATGCTACACCAATAATAAAGAACGATGACATCATAGTATTTAAAACATTTTTTCTCCGCTCTAGTCCACCATAAAAGAAGGCGAGTCCGGGTGTCATAAATAACACCATTGCGGAAGCAATCATCATAAAAGCCGTATCTCCTGAGTTCATAACAAAAATCCTCCAACGTAGAACTATAATTTTTTTTGAAAATAGCAAAAAAGACCCTTGGATGATCCAAGCGCCTTTGCTGTCATAATCCATAATATAATAGATTGATACTATATTTGTCAATTATATTGGAATTACTTTTCTTTTTTTGGTTTCATTTGTTAGAAAAGGTTTACATTTGATACTATTATATTTTGAAATCCATTGGTAAGTTTAGGATGTAACGACATCATAGTCCCAATCAATAATGCCGCCAAAATCATACACATTGGTATAACCTAGTTTTGATAGAGAAGCTGATGCTAGAGCACTTCTTCGTCCACTACGGCAATATACTAAAATCGTAGCAGTTTTGTCTGGAATTGTAGATTCTGCATTTTTTTCAATCTCTGTATCGGGAATTAGGAGCGCATGTTCAATATGTCCGTCATTAAATTCATCTTCGCTTCGAACATCTAAAATAATAATATCTTCTGTTTGATCCATCATTTCTTTGGCCTCTTTGGCCGTTATTTTTTGATAACTGGAAGTGGAGGAATTTTCTTTTGAGGTGCATCCACTCAAAGTGACGAGACTAAGTATTAGTATAAAAGCTAAAAATAATTTATTTTTCATAGTAGTGTAATTCCTTTCGATTTTTATCTACTATTATTATATCTGTTTGTCTTTATTTTATCTGTAACAAAATCACATTGATGGAAGGATTGCGGTAGTTTTGGGAAAAGTTCAATCTTGAAATTCGCCTTATCTATTTGAGCTTTATTATTTTTGGAAGTTTTGATATAAGTTATCTTTGCAAGCACTTCTTTTAAAAGATTATTTTTTTCGGTAGCATTGGAGCAACTTCTATAGGATTTTATTACCGTAGTTATGATTGGCGAGAGAAGTTGAGGAGATAGAGTATAGATGCTATGACAGTTATAACGCTGTTTTAACTCTTCTAATTTGGCATAGGCAAGGCGTAGCTCTTCGCCTATTGCATGGTTGCGTTCTAAAAAGAGTTCCGGGGTGTATATTTCTTTTTCTAAAAACTCATATAGTTTGGCTTGCTGTTTTTTTTGATGGACAATTTCATTTTCCAAGGATTGTATTGATGCAGATAGATAGGTATCTTCGTCTAGGGTTGTGAGGGATTCTTTGAAATCTAGTTCGAATTCATAGTCCTTTAGCCAGTCGGCTAGTGATTGAAGTACAATTTCTTCGATTACATAAATGGGAGCAGAGATGTTGTCACAGGATGGATTTTGGCATCGTATGCTGGCATATCTGTTTTTTTTATTTGGAGATAGACGATTCATGAGTTTTCCGCATTTTTCACAATAAATAAGACCCGACAATGGGTTTTGCAAAGAATTTGATTTTTTGAGAGGTGTTTTCGAATTAGCTTTCATTATTTTTTTTGCCAGTTCAAAGGTTTCATTGGAAATGAGGGATTCATGAAGTCCTTCATTTATCATATACTCACTTGAATTAGGACGACTGATTACAATCTTTCCTTGTACAATGCGTTTTTCTTCCTTACGCTTTCCCCAACAAATCTTTCCGGTATATACAGGGTTTTTTAAGATAGTTCGTATGGAAGGGGATGACCAATTCTTTGATCTGCGAGGTTTGATGCCGAGATTATCAAGGTAAGCTGCGATTTTTTGACTACCGAATGCTTCATGGATACCAAATTCATTTGTTACTCCATGAACGTATAAATCAAAAATAAGTCGTACGGCAAAAGACTCTGTTTCATGAGGTTTTAATGTATAACCACAAGCATTTGTTAGCTTCACACGTTCATATCCATAGGGTGGAATAGAAGATATGTATTTGCCATCTTTTATGGAGGCAATGCGTCCCCGCTGAATTCTCCGGTTGATTGTCTTATATTCCCGGCGACTCATAAATAAGCCAAATTCAAAATATTCTTCATCAAATTCATCCGATGGATTATAAATTTTGATGGGAGTAATAATCATAGTATTGCTGTATTTAAAGGCTTGTGAGATAATACCTTGGTCAATGGTATCACCGCGGGCAAGCCGTTCTACCTCTATAACAAGAACGCCGGCATATACGCCTTGTTCTACGTTAGATAGCATCGATTGTACTTGTGGACGTGAAAAAATAGTCTCACCAGATACAATTTCTTTATAGATATTTGAAATACGAATATCAAGCTTTTGAGCGAGAGAGAGCAAGATAGCCTCATGCCTGCTCAGTGTTTCTCCTTCTCCTCGTAATTCAGCTTCCTGGTCTGCACGAGATTTCCTTAAATACATGCAATATCGGCTCGAAGTATTATGACTCACTAACATCGTAATGTCCTTTCTTAAATCAGCGTAGTTTGATAAAATAGATTTATGCTTGAACTAGCAAAAAATATGCTATATGCTATAATTATTAAAATGTATTTTAAAATATAACACAAGAGAGTATGGAGGGGGCTATTATTATGCAAGGTGCGAAGGATATGAATGCTAATTTGAAGTTTCGATATGCATCGAAAGAGGATGTTTTGTTAATTTTACAGTTTATAAATGAATTGGCTGCCTATGAAAATATGCAAAACGACGTTGTGGCAACAAAAGAGCTATTAGATGAGTGGATATTTGAAAAGAAAAAGGCTGAGGTTTTGTTTGCCACGCTTGATGGAAAAGAAATAGGAATGGCGCTCTTTTTTCATAACTTTTCTACATTTCTTGGACGAGCTGGAATATATCTTGAAGATTTGTTTGTTTTACCGCAGTATCGTGGAAATGGATATGGTAAGGCGATTCTTCATGAACTTGCAAAGATAGCGGTGGAGAGAGGCTGTGGACGACTTGAATGGTGTTGTTTGGATTGGAATAAACCAAGCATCGATTTTTACTTGTCATTAGGAGCCGTACCAATGGATGAGTGGACAACTTATCGTATTACTGGCGAAACATTGAAAAAAATGGGAAGCTGATAAAAAAAGTGAGAAATTTTTCCGTTTTGATGTATCTTCTTTTCCCTGTATTACATACACTTTAGCAGGAGGGTGTGTGAATGATAATAAAAGAAATGAATATCAAGGAAGCAACGGTAAAAATAAGGGATGATTGTTATAGTAAGCGAAGTAAGGAAGAATTAGAAGAAACGATAGAACATCTAAAGAAAATATGTGTTCGAATTGCTATACAAGAAAATAAGCAAAATAAGCAAAATAAGCAAAATAAGCAAAATCCGTCATGAACATTTTAACGTTCATGACGGATTTTTAAACGTTAGCGACTAATATGGTCATAAATCGATATAATGTGATATAATTTGTATCAATTAAGGGGGAGAGGGTGTGATGTTTTATATATGAATACTAATGAAATGCGATGTAAAAATAGAGCTTAGAATCTCATAGTATCTATTTTTTAAAAGTGAAGGGAGCGAGTATAATATGGAAAAATTTATTAGTAAGGTTAAGAATGATTTTAATGTTGATGTTGTTGATTATATGGCAAATAGGGATTTTACATCGGTTGTTTTACAGTTTAGCAATAAATATACGGAAATTGTATTGGACAATATTGCAAGTGGGCAATCTTTAGAAAATATGGCAATGAGTGCTTGGAAGTATGCAAAAAATAAAAATTATGTTAAGCCATTTACGTTAGAACCAATTGTTCAGCATTTAAATTCGCATCCTTTACGCGTTCGAATTATAGCAGATTTGACAGTTACTTATTATGTGATAAAAGAAATGGTGGAAGAGATGGAAGAGGAAGAGGAAGAGGAAGAGGAAGAGGAGTAGGAAATATATAGCTGTTACAAGATATAGTTGAATCACTAAATAGAGAAAACAAGGAGAGGTAGAAATGTCATTTTGTCCTAATTGTGGAAATGAAGTTCAGGAAGAAAATTTATTCTGTGCAAACTGTGGAAAGGCGTTGAAGGAATCAAATGCGAGTAAACCTTCCTGTCAAACGGAGCATCAAGAGAAGAAAAAAAGTACAAATGAATTTATAAGAAAGAACAAGAAAATTCTGTGGATAGGTTTTCTTACAGTTATTATCTTGATATTTGTATTAGTAATCCGAATGCTGCTAATAAAAAGCAATGAAAATACCCTTCTTTTAAATGGTTATATGAAAATACATAGTTCTGGATATAATACAGTAGGCACAGCAGAATCTGTATTTGATTATAAATCTTTTGAGCGAGACCTTAAGAATATTCTAGAAACTACCAGTAGCTCAAAAGTGGAAGCACTGATAGATGCTTCACTAAATGAATATTATGTGTCTGATATCGAAGATATGATTAAATTTGAGCTTAATAAATCACAAAATTTATCAAATGGAGATAAGGTTACCTTACATTTTGTTTTTGATAATAAAAAATTAAAGAAATATAACATAAAGCTTAAAGCAAAAGATATCAAAAGTAAAGTGAATGGATTATTAGATATAAAAAAAGTAAATCCATTTGACTATATTACAGTTAAATATACAGGAGTTTCTCCTGGTGCAAGTGCAGAAGTAGTAAACAACTCATCCGAGGAATTTTTCTCTAGTTTGAATTTTACTTTTAAAGAAGAACATGAAGACTGCCTAAGGATAGGAGATACTATAACACTTTCTATAATGAGTGATGATGAGCAATATGCACTTCAAAATGGATATCAGTTTACCGAGACCTCAAAGAAATATTCTTGTGATTCACTTGATACGTATGCCATGAGCATGTCTGATATTTCGGATGAAACATTGGAATACATGAAAAATAAGACCGTAGAAACATTGGAGGATACGTTAGACTTGTATGATAGTAAAGCAAAAAAATGGAACTATGAGGGATGTTATTTCTTGGTAAGTAAAAACATTGATACATGGGGAGCAACAAACAGTATCTATGTTGTATATTCAACAACTCTAAAAAGTAGCTACGAAGATCTTAACAATGAAAAAATATATTTTCCAATAAGATTTCTTAATATTGTTAAACACTCAGATGGTACAAGTAGTGTGGATGACAAGTTTTATTACGGCGCTTCTCAATGGATAAACTCATTTGCAGATTTTCCCGGATATGATGATACGGAGGCAATGTATTACTACATAATAGAGCGTGATAAAGCAGATTTTGCATATGAAGTAACCGATGGGCTAAAGAAATATGGAGAATGAAAGGAATCCGCCTTTAATGAAATGATTGCTAAATATAAACTAAATTCACTGAAAAATAACCTATATCATGCATGTGCCTATATATTAAGCAGCAACTTCAACATAATCAATGAGCATTGCTGGATAATAACGTTCGAAGTTATAGGTATGAATATATTTCTTGATTGCAATACGGGCTTCTCATAGATTGCGATATTCTGACAGATAGGTAACCATGTATCATCATATCAATACCATGTGCATGAGTAAATTCCACTTTTAAGAAAAACGTGGAATTTACTCATGCACTTTACGGTGCCCAAAGCAATCAGTATGTACTGAATAACCACGGATTAGATTTTTCAGAGGATTTTAGTTAAAGAACGCAATATCGTTGTGAATTGTGAGAATATGACGTTCATGACAGGATTTTCAACGTTCATGACAAAAATGGTTATGATCACATAATCTGTGGTAAACTATTTTGGTTATTTTTGAAATTTAAAAAATGTGCGAATGATCAAAATTGTTAGGGATAGGGAGGATTTAAAATGAGCATTATCATAAGGGTTAGAAGCTATACTTATACTCTGAGGGATGTTCCTTTATTGGCAAAAAGGAATAAAAGAAAGCGAAGCATAATTTCTGCCATGAAAGGAGGAAAAAATTAAGCTTTTAGGTTTTCTTTTCTGCGATTCCAAAGCTTTTTCTAGAATCTTCCTAGCTAAATCGCTGATTATCCATTTTCAGGGTTCGCGAGCCACCACACTTTAATCATACAAATTGATATCATGCAGCTATAATGTATAGATCCGTTGGTCAAAAAATATGGGTTCATCTGTTGATATAAAGAAATGATTTCTGAAAGAAAGCGGAAGAATTTCATCTAAGTTAATGTTAGGTTTGTGTAATGGTAGAAATACAGAGTTCTTTATAGGTAGATGACTAATTCTTGCTGAAAAATATAAGTATACCATAAATTTTTCGGAAGTTGTTATTAAGAAAAAACCTTGTTATACAAGGATTATGGCGTTTACAAACATATAATATATTATTACAAGAGAGGATAAAAATAATGAAATTCAAAAAAAGTATTGCGGTTTTTATGATTTTATGTTTGGTTTTAACGAATTTTTCTCATGGGACAATCATAGAGGCAAATTCAGTATCAAACTTAGAAGAAGGAACAGAGGGTAATCCCTTTCTGATTTCTAATGTAGAAGAATTTAAACGCATCAGTAATAACCTTAATAGCTACTATAAGCTTACGGAGGACCTTGACTTTAATGGGGAAATAGTAACACCAATTGGCACATCGACTATGCCGTTCAAGGGAAGTCTTGATGGAGACGGTCATGCCATAA
>JBGUEO010000033.1:0-47902 GCA_041821315.1 Velocimicrobium sp.
CAGGTATTGAATTTTCAAGGTGCATAGCTAAAATCTATGTGCGAAGTTTGAGTTAATAATATCTATAAATTCTTCCTCATTAAACTTTGGTTTTGAATATTGATACTTAGAGTCTTTACATTGAATAAGTGAAATACTCTCCAATTCTATGTTATCAAACTTTAATAATTCCCAGTTTATTGCTCCATGTATTTTAATCTGGAAAACTTGAAAATCATTAATTTTATACAATGAAGTTTTTGTAATGAATCCATATGCCTTACGTGGGGTGCCAACTAAAAAAACATCATCTCTTGCAACTTCAAAAAGTTTACGTATTTTCTTATATTCAAATAACGAAATGGCAGAATCCAGCTTAATATCAAGCAAACATGAAACCTTATCCATATCAGTACATATCAACAGGTTGCCACCGTTATCACTCTTCTCATATTTAAGTGCAGATAAAATATTAATATCGTGGTTAAAATTAATATTTACATTTGACATCATCTCTACAACAAACAACTCTCCGGCTCTTCGAATAATATCTGAGTACGGAATTAGACTAGGTTCTCTATAAGAATAGAAAAATTGCTCAATTAAATAATCTAAAAAGGTTGGAAATTTATGCTTAGCTGTCCATTCAAAATTCTCATATTTTTTGTAATCTCTAAATCCGATTTTACTATATTCTTGAAGCTGTATATGAACTATTAAAAAATCATAGCTTAATCCGCCATCCTTTTTAATTAATGAAATAAACTCTCTATATTCATGGAATATGCGGGTATGTACTTCTTTTTGCATACCTAGTTGAAATATAGTATCCCATTCCTTATATTTGTTTTCATCTATTAAAGTATATAGAGGTACCTCAGCAGATGTTTTTTTGATTTCATAATCATCTACATCGTCAAATTGTTTTATATATGAAATTTGAAAATTTATAGGTGCATTAATCTGTTGGAACAAAAATGCTAGACTATCTTTTACTTTCTCTATCATAATCTCACCCCTTTATTTTACTATTTGAATGTATCAATTAATTTCGCGTTATTATTCGCTTAATAGGTATTAATATCTCAAGGAATGCAGGTCTATAGTTAAATCTTTAATTAAGAAACAATCACTGGATGACAAAATAAATATAATGGGAAGTTTAAATCTTTTAAAACAAATCACTCTTTTGTAATACTGCGTCTAATATCACTAATTCCCTGAAAAACGTTATTATTTCCTCTTTCTGCGCAAATCTTAATGAGAATTTTCTGATTTTCTAAAAATGACACAAGCTGTTCAACTCCAGAAGTATTCTTTACATTCACATTATCAAATAGATACTGTAAATCCATAACAATTGCAGAAAAAATATATGATACATTTTCTTTTGATGGATGATTTGATAGCTGTTCGACCAAATTCCGTACACCCCAAAATATAGTATCCAACCCATCTTTTTCATCAGCGCCCATAATAAAGTTTGCGCAAAAATTATTTAAATCCACTAGTCTTGTATTATCCATACACTCTTTAGTTATATGACCAATTGAACATGCAATCTCCACATTTACAATGTCTTCTCCATTATATTTTGAACCACTAAGTTGACGTAAAATATGTCCATTAAAATGAAGTAGGTTTGACATATCATTATCAATCATACTTGATGTAATACGTTCAATAATATCTGGAATAATACGAAGTGGATGATCCGGTTTATACTTACTTTTTACATTTAAATCTACATGAACATCAGTAAAAATTGATATAATGTCCGTCAAAGTATTCTGATATAATCGAACATTTCCTCCTTGACCACTTTTTATTGCAGAAAGAAACATTTCCTCCAGTGAATAAATTATAATACTACGTTCATTATTACTTTTTGCCTTTTTGGCTAACCTTATAATCTGTTCTACTTGATTTTTTGGCGATAAGTATCTAATAACATATAATGTATAGATAAAAGCAAAAAAAATCGGATAAATATTTATTATAATCAACCAATTGAAAATAAATTGTTTTAAAAAAGTAACCTCACTATTTAAACTTAGTATTGCTACAGTATCGCAAACTAACACTAAAAGTGATATTATAAGAAATGATGAAAAAATTTTTTCAGGGAAAAATCTCGCACTGTTAGGTGCATTTGAATGAAGAAGCTGCAATACTACTAGTGTACTACTTGCAATGAAAGCAAAGATACTCCCAACAACTTGCAACAATGCACTATAGATATATCTATAATTATCAAGATTGTATTGCACAATACTGTTCCCATAAAACCATGTAAGAAATATTAAGACAAAATTAATAGATACCAGTACTGGAATAATAATTTCTATTTTATCATGTTTATCATGTTTATCATGGTTATAAAATTGTTCTTGTTTTTTTACAATTCTCATTACTTCCCCCCTAGTATGTAAATAAATATTCTATAATGATTTCTTAATAAGTATAATGGGACGTTGCCTAACCGAGATTTAGAATATCGCTAATTAATAAGTAAGTATGAATTAAATACCTTGAAGCCTCATTTTTTGTTAGATTTGAGTGAGTTCCTTTACAAACTGCATTATTTACAGCATCAATTCGCTCTCCTATACTTTTTAAATCGGAACCTACAATAGAAGCATATGTATTACTTTTTGATTTATTAGATATATACTGAATCATTCTGTTTATATACTGGTCTTTTCCTACCTTGATTGTTTTGCCTCCTTCAAGCATTATTGGAACTTCGCTAGGGGGATAGATACTATCTGCAAAATCATTAAGAATACGTCTGCAGGAATGTATAGCATTCGCCCAGTCTTCTGAATTCCTAGAATCAATATTATCATAAACAGAATTAAATTTCTTTATTGCTTCTGGACAGAGTTCAATTAATTTACTATTAACTTCAAGGCGGCACTCTGTAAATATGTCTTCCATTATATTTCCATATCGCAGCTTGCTGTATATATCTAACACGTAATTATATAAACTTCCGCTTATTTTCCCTATCCATTTAGTTTGCTGTGATATATCATTTGCAATAACCTGACGTTCCTTGCCATTTTTGGTATAACTAATTGCAAGTGGTGTTATTTCTCCAGAATATGCAGTAGGATCTTGGGCAGCTTGTATACGTAGTTTACCTGTTTCAATATGGTTTTCCAGTTGGTTTACCAATATCAAATATGCATATTCTTTTTTCTTTACTTCCCCTGATTCATTTTCCTCAGATTTATAATAACGGCGTCCTGCAATTTTTGATATTCTCCATGCAGCATTAGTCATTTTACCGTCATCATTTTCTGGGTAACCAGATGCTTCAAAACTAAACAGCAAAACGCCATCCAAATCTCCTAAAAGACGACAGAGACGCAATCCTTTTAATATTACCTTAGAAAGTGCAATTTCAGAGAGCTCAATATTTCTTAAAATGTCTTCAGTAAGTAAAGTGCATTCTTTTAGCCGTTCACTATTCATATAATACCTTCTTTCTTAACATTTTATATTTGTGTTTATCATCTTCGCATTATTCCGCTTAACGGTTCAAATATTATATCTTACAATGTAAATTTTTCACATATCCACGATTGATTGTGTCCTAATTTATACGAATCATAGCAAAACAAATCTGTCCTAGTATTTTGAGGTAACTTTATTGCTGGCACATAACATGATGTTATATCACATTCATGCAATTCAATTGTTACTGTTTGATTAATGTATCCTGAAAGTGTCGTTCTATTATTGTAAAGCCCATACGGGCTAAATTTTACACAGTGAAGTATAATATTTGCAGCAATAGCACTTAACACATGCCTGAGTTTTGCTTCTCTAAATGAAGCCGTCCTATCATGTTTTGTCTTATTATAAGAATTATACCAGTCTAAAGATTGAGTAGGTTGTTCGATATTCCAGTTTCTAAATGGTGCAATTGCTACCATATCTTTGTAATTATTATATGTTATTTGGTACTCACCTAAAAAAGCCTTTTCCTTTAATTTTACGTATTCATTAGTCGATATCCTTGGTTGAATATTTTCGTCAAATGCATTTCTATATATTTTAAGCCATTGATTTTCTACTTCCGTACAAGCCAATATAAGTAATTCTCTTGATTTATGTCCATATGTATTTAAGTTATTCTCATCAGGCTCAATATACAAAAGTAAATTTTCAAGCTTCTCCAATAAAATTTTAAGAGCCTGTTCAGATTCTCTCTGTTCATATTCATTACAACCTAAGGATTGAAATATTTCATTCTTGTAATATAAACCTGGTCTCCAAATTCCTTTAATTACATGTCCTACTTCATTATCCACTTGCCGAATATCAGCAGCGCCAAATACTTCTGTAGCCCAATTCACTAATGTTCCTTCTTTCGCTTGACAAACTGTAAGACCTGGCGAAATTGTATACAAACCATCTCCTCTACCATAAATATGTATAAAATGAGTCTCAGTTTCATAGGCATAACCTATTTGATTCTTAATATGAATATCCTCCACCCATCCTGGCAAAGTTGTTTTTGTGTTTTTGTAGCATATAGGTTTCATTTTTTCCCTCCCGATAATCATTTTCTTCAACTTCCCATTATTGCTAAAATATCTATTTCAAACCGACTAGCATTTTTCTTATAATTTTTAAAATGCATTTTTTTGCACATAAAAAGATACCACTATATTCCTATAGCAGTACCTACAATTTTTTCTAATAAATTAATCCATTTTCTCTTCATACTCCCAAAACCCTTCATTTATAATCTGAGGCAGAATATATTCTCTCTTTCGAGACCCTTATGAATATAATCTGTCTCAATTATAACACTTAAAATTTGTAAAGCAAATGTTTCAGATAAAAAGTGACCTAACCCGTTATCCATTGATTTTCTTTAGTTTTGAATGATTCCACAGGTTTTTGTCCTGTTTTAAACTTTCCGATGCAATTGCCTATTATAGTTGCCTGCCCAAATATCCGACCAGATTCGTCGCTCCCCGCCGCGTTCAGCTCTACACATAGCCGCATCTAGTGTTACAGTCGGATAAATGACTATTGTTTTTTATTGAAACATTCTCATCAAATATCCGTATCCCTCTTTTTCCAAATCTTCTTTTGGCACAAAGCGTAACGCTGCGCTATTAATACAATAACGCATTCCGCCGCGTTCAGCTGGACCATCTTCAAAAACATGTCCAAGATGTGCGTCTCCAATACGACTTCGAACTTCTGTCCTAATCATACCATGGGAATCGTCTTGCTTATTTTTTACCACATAGGAGTCAATCGGTGTGGAAAAACTTGGCCATCCACACCCAGAATCGAACTTATCTTGTGAAGTAAATAAGGGCTCTCCTGTTGTAATATCCACATAAATTCCTTCCTCAAAGTGATTGTCAAATTCATTTTGATAAGGCCGCTCCGTAACATTTTTCTGTGTAACCGCATATTGCATTTCAGTTAATTCGGTGCGCAATTCATTGTCATCCTTCTTATTATACAAGGACGAATCTACAAATGCATTTGCTGCTTTTTCAAATACCTGTGGTTGAATATGGCAATAACCTGCCGGATTTTTGTCTAGGTATTTTTGATGATATTCTTCCGCTTTATTATAGTTTTCAAGTAATTTTACTTCAATGGAAATTGTCTTGTCAAACTGCTTTTGGAGTTTCTTTATAGAAGATTGGATAATTTTTTTATCCTTCTCGTCCATATAGTAAATTCCTGTGCGGTATTGGATACCGGTATCTCCGCCCTGATGGTTTACCGATAGCGGATTGATGGATTCATAAAACAAGTCTAGGAGGAACGTCAGTGAAATTATTTTTTCGTCATAGGTTACTTTCACTGTTTCCGCATGACCCGAACCATTGCATACATCTTCATAAGTCGGATTATCTTTACATCCATTTGCATATCCGACTTCAGTGGAACAAACACCTTGTATCACTGATAGATACTTCTCTGTTCCCCAGAAGCACCCGCCCGCAAAATAAATAACTCTCATATAATTAGTCTCCTTTTTAATAATTGTATACTTGCAACGACAACTCAAAACTGTTTTTTCTTCTATTTTTCCTATCCATAGAGTATCTAAACCTATATACTCCCCCATCTTCTTATCGCAATCCGCTTTGCTACTTGATAAAGTCAAACTTACTTAGAACACTTTTTCTTCTATGTTCTCCGCTGAAAACGCATACCATTGCAGATCTTTTTTCTTATTTTGTTGATCTATAAATGCATCGAAATCTTCTTTCGCAACAGAAGCGTTATTTACAAAATATGAAATCACTATATTTTCTCCACTGTAATCTGACTGAGCATATCCCAGTGTTTCAATTTCAACGGCATCCGAATTAAAGTTCAATATTTTTTCAGTTCCTACATCTGATGCACTATTCGCATAGCTATACGTTCCATCTTCTTTCGGCATTTCAAATCCCCGATACACATAATTGTAACCATATACCTTACCATTGCTGTAATGCAAAATTTCATATTGATCTGGATAATCCCCCAAAGATAATTCAAGTATTACTTCCGATATTTGATCCCCGTCCATGTCTATTACCGTAAAATGTGTCACTTTATAGATGCCTTCGTATTCAGAATTTCTACTTAAAAAGTCATTCAAGAAAAATTCAAGGTTATCCTCTGTGCTGATAAAAGCAATATCATTTTGCAGAACCGCTTTATATGCATTTGTGGGCAAAGAATTTTCATCTTCTGGAGAAGGTGTATGAATCGTAGCATCGTTTGTTGAAGTATTGGTAATGGGGCTACTACTTGGATTGTCGTTATTGGTAATTGAATTAGGCTTATTGGTTGAACAAGCACTAAGTGAAAAGACTAATACTAAAATTAAAAACAATATATAAACTTTTGATTTCATTGAAACTCTCCTTTAATTTTCATGAAAAAATAGTATCTTTCTACTGCTACAATGGACTATTGCAAGGGATTATAGATATTACTTCACAATAAAAACAGTGTTTTTTTCAAATAAACCAAGACTAAATGCTAGCTTTAAATAAAATGGTATGTTTTCATATGCATCAAATCTTGTTCTGTCTAAAAATTCATCAAAAGATAGTTCTTCATAATATCCATATGGATTAGCCACAGTAATCTTGTTATTTTCTACATCCATTCCTACAATCAAAGAATAATGTAATGTCCAAGTATCTCCATATTCAGCTGCCCATTCAAATGGCACTGGAATGCCATTTGCAAGGCTATCGTAGACTTTATCAATCAACTCACGATTCGTCAAATAACTATACATCGTTGTCTCATATTGCGGAAATTGCTTATTCATTTCCTTACAAAAACTTGTTCCAGTGGAAGTTACAACTTTGCCATAGTTATCATACAAGGTTTTCTCTGTTATATCGCCACCACTCCAATCCGAAAACATTTCAATTGTTGCATATCCACAAGAAACTTTTTGTTGTATTAACGTAATATTATTAATACGGATTGCCTTGGAATATTTATCATCATCAAACACAGCGCTAAAATCGTCATTTATCAAATCTGTTTTTCTCTCCACTCGTACCAACAAGAAAATCATTATCACAATACAAAGTACAATTACAGTTCCCAATGTCACTAGCAATTTTTTCCCTAATCTTTTCAACCTTGTTTCCTCCAAAATGTCGTTCTCTTATAGTAAATTCCTTTTACTTCTCAATTTGATAAAACTAATCTATCTGGGCTAAATACCAATTATTTTTATATTCATCTACATAAATAGTACTGTTATCTCCATTACATAGTTTAGGATTTTCCCAATAGGTGTAAGTTAATTGCCTTTTAGAATTGGGCTTTATCAACCTAATACCCCCTCGTAATCGTTTTGCTAGTTTCTTTCTAAAAAAAAAATCGAACTGGAAATTATGTACAAAAAGATACTGCTATTTTTATATAGCAATATCTTCTAATTTAAAATATAATAATCCCTGATTTTTCATACTCTGGCTACCCTTCTCTTTTGAACATGAATACATTCTCTCATAAGCCCCTTATGAATAATATTCTTACAAGAATTATAGCACTTTCAATCCTCTATTTCAAAATATATTTTATAATATTTTAGATGATTATTGTTTTACCTATTATAAAATTAACGTTTCTCCGACTGCAACCTAATTGCCATGAATGGATAACTTCCATTCACGAAAAAATTTCTTCCAGTACTCTGCCATCTAGTGAATCAAACGTAACACCTAGTATCTTTGCCATGGTAGGCGCTAAATCAACCATAGCCACATCACCAAATTCCATATTCTGTTTAATTTTTTTCCCCGATATAATCAGATTGCATCGGTAACCCTTCTTATCCGGAGAATAGCCATGGGTTGCATAAGTGATGTTGTTATGATCTAGATTCACAAGGTTCTCTCCATTTAGCCTATCATCAAAACTATACCCCACTTTGGCTTCCACCATATATTTTATTTTTTTATCCACATGAAAATCATCCAGTTCATCTCTTGAATATAGACATTCTATTCCATACCTATCATTCTTGATACTGTCTTTTATAAGATCAGTTGCAATCGCTTCCGCTTCTAGATCCCCTTGTTTTATATATAGGTATGCTGATCCACCGCAGCTTTGAAAATACGCCCTCCACTTAAGAGCACCTTTTTCTTCGTAAATAAGACCTTGTTCTTTTAACAGTTTATTCAAATGTACCTTGTTTCTCACATTGAACTGCCCATGATCACCAACAACAAGAAAAACTGTTTCATCTATTATACCAGCCTCCTCTACAGCCTTCATGATTCTTCCCAGTCGAGCATCCATCCGTTTTATTACCCTGCTTATTTCTTTATTATCTGTACCATGTTTGTGCTTACAGTCATCTAGATCCACCAGATGTAATAGGAGTAGATTCGGTTTTTTCCTTAAAATAGTGTCGACCGCGCAACGAGTTGAAAAATCATCCAAATACGGTTCTTGTATGCCTTTTCTGTAACGTCCAAATTTCAATTCCATACCTAGGCAATAGAGCGGATTACCGTTCTTAAATATCTTCAATGCCTGATTTTCATTTTTGATTGCTGCTATTTCAGGTAGATTATATTTTATGGAAGCTTTACCTGTAACCGGCCAGAGGATACCTGCCGTGCTCATATTGGATTGATTTACTAGATCATAAATAGCAGGAACTTTCATTTCTTGTTTAAACCAATACCAACTCTGATCTTTTTCTCGCACGAAGGGCTGAAAATGGTTGTTGTGAATGATTCCATGTTTATCGGGATATACACCCGTTACCATAGTGGAATGAACAACATAGGTGAGCGTTGGATACACACTTTTTAGTTTTGTTGTATATGCCCCTTGTTTTTTTAATTGCAACAGAGCGGGAAGACTGCTTGCCATCTCCCAGTTATCTTCGGAAAATGCATCATAGGAAATAACAATGAGATGTTGTGCTATCCCTAATGGTGTTTGTTTTAACTTTAACATCCTGTGACTCCCTTCTTTTTCCTTAAGCCTGCTCTTTTGGAAGAATTAAAAATATAAGTAACCCAGCAATAAACAACGGAATTATAGATAAAATACTGTATTTCGCATTTCCTGTCAATGTTGTTGTAAGTGCCATCATACCTGGACCTATAATAGCAGCGAATTTACCAAAGATATTATAAAAGCCAAAAAATTCATTGGCTTTTTTCTTCGGAATAATTTTTGCGAAATAGGACCTACTCAATGCTTGAATCCCCCCCTGCGCCGAACCAATCATTGCGCCTAAAATAAAGATATGCCAAACAGATGTAATAAAAAAAGCGGCTATACATGAACTGATATAGGTAAGAATTCCAACAATAATCATCGTTCTAGAGGAATAACGTTTCGCTAAATTGCCATAGAGAATAGCACAAGGAAAGGCTATAATTTGAATGATAAGAAGAATTCCAAGTAAGGTAAACGTATCAAGGGAATCCATCCCTAACACCGTGGTAGCATAGGGTGCTACCATTTTAATAATGGTATCTACACCATCAATGTAGAGAAAATATGCACACAAAAATATAAAAACATTCTTATGGGTTCGAATATTTCTAAACGTATCTCCCATTCTTTTAAAGCTGTTGGTTATAGGTTTTGGTTCTGGCTCAATGTAATTTTTTTGCCGTACATCACGAATCATCGGAATGGTAAAAAGTCCCCACCATAAGGCAGTGATAATAAATCCAATCTGATAACCGATTACCCGATCCATTCCTAGAACAAAAACCACGAGAAGACTAATACCAAAAGGAATAACACTAGATATATAGCCGTAGGCGAATCCCCTTGTAGAAACTTTATCCATCCGGTCATCCGTCGTAATATCCACCAAAAATGCATCATAGAAAATATTGGCTCCAGCAAATCCAATTGCTGTCAAGATATAAAAAATAATCAATAATTGCCACTGACCGCTTGCCGGTGTTACAAATGCCAAAAAAGCAGTAAAAATTACACCAATGATGAAAAAAAATAAAAAAAATCGTTTTTTCTTGTCTTTATAATCAGCAAGCGTACCTAGTATAGGACTTAGGATAGCAACCAAAATGCTTGCTATGGAATTGTAATACCCCAAATCCATACTAGTCTTCACATTAGTAAACATTCCAAACACAATTGGTAGCAAAGCCGTAGTAATTGCCATTGAATAGGCTGAATTTCCGCAATCATATAAAATCCATGATTTTTCTTCTTTCGTCAGTTTCATTAATATCCTCCCATTCGTTTTATTATCATCAGTTTAACATAGGAGGAAAAAAATTAGTTTATGTTCCTGTAAAGTCTACATTTAATTTTAGAAAAAAAGTTGTAAAGACCGAAAGCAGAATCTGTCCCACTTGATAATCATTGCAATTTGCAAACATATGCGAAACGGTTCTTGCTTTATTTCCGGTAAGTTTTTCAAAATCATTTGTAAATGAGCTCATTTTATCGATACGAATTGCGCGAGCAAATGTTACCATGCCATCACTTGAATATGGTGCTGGGAAACCATCCTTGAACGTTCCCTCTGTATTTACCTTCGAATATCAAAGAGATTTAATGGTATATTTGGACGTATATAAAAAGTCGTAGTGTACCTCTTGCGTACACTACGACTGAACTATTTTATTTCTCTAATCTCTTCATCGTCGGGAAATCATTCCTGATTTTTTCAAATCTTTCGTTGCATCCATATAAATTTGAAGTGTCGTTTCTGCATCCGCATGACCTAATATATCATAGCCTTGATATTAACTCCTGCTTCCTTCACACATTCTTGTTGTGAACGTGTGTCCGACGGAATGATTACTACGTCGAGGTAGGGATGATTTATTTATTCCGTAATATAATTCTTATCTCTTAATAATTGTTTGAACTCTTTGATTACAGCCTTTGCCTCTTCGCTAATTTCTTTTCTTGCAGGGACACAGCCAATTGTCATATTTTGCAACTCATAGTCTCCGCAAAGATATCCATTCGCAATCACAATCGCAGGCTCATCTAATTCAACATTGTACACTGTATCTTCATATTCAATGCAGTTGACAACTGCCACTTGAGTTTGTGTTCCATCTTCACACAATAAGGAATCCCCAGGCTTAATAGCATCGGCACGTTTCATTCCTTCACTCGTTAGAATTGGATGTGTTCCTGTAAGGTAAAGATGGTTTTCTAATACATCCGTAATACGAACAATCTCTTTTTCATATCCCGTATAAATGTTTACTACTTTATGAGGTTTTCCGTCATTACTAGCCAATTGGTCACCTAGTTTTATCTCACTTATCACTTTCTTAGTTCCATCTGCCAATAAAAGTTCTGTATTCTTACCAAAGCATCCCCAACGCATTGAAATCTGCGGAATATAAAGTGTGGTTCCTTGCACTGAAAAATTAACGTTATCTTTATTGGTTGTGCTATTTATTACTAGTGTAATGGTTGAATCTTTGTTCGTTACCGTATTATGAACCGCCAAATAATAATACGCATTTAATGCTAATATGACACGATTGTTCTCATAAGCATTACCATCTAATGGACAATCCCAATCTTTTTCAAGCGTAAACGTACATGTTTTTTTATCATCGGATACAATAAACTTTTGTCCAACCTCATCTTGACTATGCTCGTAATGTACTACTGGCTCACCTGCTCCTGTATAGATCAGTTTCATATTGTAACCTAGATAAGCATATCCCAGTATCTCATAATTGTCTTTTACTGTAAATGCTCCACTAACCTCCAATACTGTTTTTATTTTACCATCACCCCCTTTTTGGTTATCTGGATATTTATAATCCCAGGTATTCTTTTCATCATCAAAAGGTTCACGGTTATATAACACAATAATATTATCACTATGCGATGTATTCTTATAAATCGGATCGTTTAGTGTGAAATTTGTTACAATAGATGCACCACCCTCAACTATAGTCTCGGTACTTTCACCCTGTTTAAATGGTTCTATTGTTCCATCATGTCTGACTGCATAACATTCTCCCATACTTTGATACGTTCTATCGTCTAACGAATAAATATCTGGCATAAAAGAAGAAAGTGGTGCATTAATATCCGTAAAATCAGGTGTATTTTCTTCTTCCTTTACCTCATATTCATTCGCAAAGGAATCAATAACATCTCCCAAATCATTTTTTAGAACACCACTCATAAATACATAAGGACGACCATCACCAAAATGAGCTGCTGCATCGCTAACTAAATAACAGGCTTCCTCCCTTTGCGCGTTCATTGTCTTATTGGTATGCACTTGTTTATTATCATAGGTAGTAATTCCTGGTGGTGTACAAATAAATGCACTTTCACTAGCTCCCGTGTCATTTTCCGCATAGAGTACATTCTTTGAGATTGCTGCATAAACGTTTGGATATTTTTCTTTTATCTCGTCTTCTGCTCCAAACTTATCAAAAAACATTTGCTTTTTTCCCTTGAGACTAGAACCAATCGCATAATTTTTCTTTGTACTTCCAATTCCTCCAGGTATTCCTCTCGAACCTTTTCCACCATAGTTACCAGGTGTACCTCCTTGTTCTGAGCCCGATGCTGCGGAACCACCTCTACCCGGTTTACCTGCTTCACCTCCCTTTGCTTTTTCTAATACACAAGTAATATCACTTTTTCCTATTTTGGAAGTAATACTTAATGTTAAGTCCGCACCTTTTCCACCGTCTCCTCCATTTCCTGCGTCTCCTCCTGATCCGCCGCTGCCACCTATACTAGCATTACCCGTTCCGTTGCCACCATCTCCACCATTACCGCCATCGCCCCCTGATCCTCCAACATTTAATAGAGAAAACGAATCATCTAGTTCTCCTATTGTAATCGTTAAGGTAGGTCCATTTTCGCCGTCTTGGCCAACTTCCCCTATTTCTCCAGCGATACCACTCGCTCCGTTTCCTGAACCATCGGGTCCATCTTTTCCATCTCTTCCCTTTTTCCCATCCGTTCCTTTTACAAAGATATCATATTTGGGAGATTCCATACTATCCTTATTTCCCTGACTTTCTTCTTCCTCGTCCGGACGCTTTAACACATCGATAGAAACATCCATACTAGCACTGATTTCCAGATAAGCTCCTTTTTCAATTTCCAATGTTCCAAACGAGCTTGGTGATGATGTAGAATCCAAAATCATTGGACACCCTTTTTCAATAACTGCATCAATTTTCATATCTAATATTCTCCTTTTCTTATGCTTATCAGATCATATTCCCTATTGAAATGATCCTAATAACGTAGCCCAAATACGCAAACTATAAGGGGTTCTCGCCCATAACGGCACCTGCAAGCCTGCCCCACCTAACCGTCTTACTACATGTGAAACACAATCATTCGTTAAATGACGGTAGGTTCCAGCATTACCACCAATCGGTCCTTGATACTGTCCAACACTACGATATGTTTGCCTAGATACTTTAATTCTAGTGCTTCTCATCCCACGCCCTGCCGTCCAACGATTAAATTGATGTCCACCAATATTTTCTATCGTACCATTCACTGCTCCGTTATGTAATGTTAAGTGGCTTCCATCTCTTATCGCACCTCTACTACTTCTATAAAAGGAAGCATGACGCACCAAGCCATCGTCTCCAACCACTAACTCCTTTGTGCCGTTGCGCGCTCCCCTTAGTGCCATGGCATTTTTCCCTGCACGTCCAATTCCGCTAATGCCTCCAAAAACAGCCCCTAAGGTTCCTCCAATTAAAAAGCTTGTCCCCATATTATCACTAAAGCTCTGCCCATGGACTACATTTAAACAGCCATTGGTCACTACACCGTCTGCGCCACCAATCACAAACCCCATACCTACATCTGCAACAATGGTCATCGTTGGCGAGAGAACCGGTAATAACGCACCAGCTCCCACACCTATGGCAGCAAAGGTTCCACCTAAAGCAGCCTGAATCAAGCAATCCTTAATATCGTACTCATTGGAAACTAAACTAGTCACTCCATATACCGCTGCGCTAAATCCAAACCCCGCAATAAATGCACTGCCCGTGACTGCTAAAAATGCTCCAACCGGACTCGCAATGCCTGCCGATGCAACAGAAAGTGCTACACCAGCTACGACAAGTGTTACACCAACAAGTATCGTAGCAATGGAAGCGAACATAGCTCCCCATGACCATGCTCCATCCGGATCCACATAATTCACCCAGTCGCAACTTCCATATAGGTATGGACTGCTATATTGTAATTTGGGATCGATACTCAAAAAACGCCCACAACTTGGATCATACCAACGGTTTCTAAAGCGATACAATCCACCAATTTCGAGAATTTGACTGGTAAATCGAACGGGTATCAATGTTTTAATTGACTCACTTTCATAGCTTTCCTTCATAATGCTTCCAAATGGGGTATAATGATAAATTGCAGCAATCGATTCTCCATCGTATATTGCTCGTACAGAAGACTGATAATCCTTTAAAAGGTAGAATATTTTACCGTCCTTAACTTGTGCAAACATCCCATTTGCCCCGTGAATGCATAAACATTCACTTCCATCTGCATAAAACTCTTTTAATAAAGCACCATTATCATTTTGCATACAATATGTTTGATTTCCGTTCACGAGGTAAGCTGCCACACCATCATTACCTTGTAAGAATATCTTTTCATTCGACCCTACTTTCACATTCGATACCGACTGTAGTAATGGATGGTATTCTATTGTAAGACTCTCTTCCTCTGCTGATTTTTTCTCAATTACTGCACCAAATGCATCATATCCATAGGCTACACCATCCATAGATAAAAGCTGATTGGTTGCTTCTTTATAACAAAATTCCTTATCATCGACCAATAGCAGATTACTATTCAAATCATATTGTCCTTGTTGTTTCACTCCAAAACTATTGACCTTGGATTCAACATACTCTTCTGACAATAGACGTCCTAATCCATCATAAGCACAGTTCACCGTTAAATGTTGTAATGGATTTATACCCCGTAATTCATCCGCCCAATCCAAACGATATTGTTGTATTCTGCCAGATCGTACATCATATTGAAGCGATTGCATAAAATAAGAATCTTGAAGTTTGGTCATACATCCATTTACATCATATGTATATCTTCTTTCCAATGGTTTTTGTGAAGCGGATGCAAAAACTTCTTTTACCAATTTACCATCTGCATCATATTCATAACGGCATATCTCTTGCCCATTATAGAGAACCTTTGTCATTCTACCTAATAAGTCATACTCATAGGAAACTTCATCTTTATCGTCAACCCTTTCCCATAATAGTATCCCATTCAAATCATACCCTGCCGTTCTGACATGTTCTATATTATTTACTCTCTGAATATGCTGAACGACATTGCCATAAGTATCATACTCGAATTCTTCTTCTACCGTTGCAGACTCATCGTCAACGTTATTTACCGTACGACACTTCCACAACTGCCCCCACAAGAAATTGCAATCCGAATCACCATCAAACTGATACTGCTTATACCAGACCCACTCATCAGGACGTCCTCCTCCTTGATAAGCTTTTTCTCTCAGCGCTGTTTCGTCCCATTCACCAATTCCAAAACCACATTCAATTTCACGATCCCATTCATCATATAAATGATAAATATAGCGGTCTTTCTCTTGATTCACGGCATCTTGCTGATAATGTAATCGCCCAGATTGGTCATAGATCATTCGAATCATACCAGTATCGATTCCTACTTTTTTAGAAATATTTCCATAATCATCATATTCTATGGTCTCTTTATATTGTTTGCTCTCTATTGCCTTGTTGAAATACTCTGGATAGAATACTTCCACAGCCAGACCTTTCTCATTGTAACGATATTGCGTCACTAACTGTGTCCGGCCATCTTCACTTCTTTGAATCTTATAGATCTCATTTCCAAAATCATCACTAATACTATAACTCGATTTTTTATTTGGCTCTTTCGTACATACCATATTCATTAGATTATTCGGAATCATGAAATCACCAGGAATCAAATCGTTATCCGCGATATATTCTTTAACGGTTGTAGTGTAATTATCTTGTTCTTCTTCATGAATCGATAACTCATTTCCAAACTGCCCCATCTCCGCAGGCTGCGGTCTAGGAGATTTCGTCGTTTTCGTTCGTACATAGGGAAAGCCATTATATTCAGGATACATTGTGCTGATCTCTCCATCCATTTTTCCACTATTCCAATCCAAATTGGATACAAATCCATCCCGATAATTCCACAATTCATTATCAAAATATGCTTTTTTTGTACTAATAGAAGCCTGCATGTAATCGGAATATACGGTTTGAGAAACTATGACGCCATTTTCCACAATCTGTTGGTCTTGAATTGGACGTCCCGTAGAATCCGTATAACTAATAGAATAACTTGGAGCATTGGCATATCCGATATGACTGATACCACATACGGAAGTAGAAGAGAAAATCAAGGAACCCACTAGTTGACTATCTACTTTAGCAACCATAACCGGGACTCCGCTACAATAAAAAGCAATTCGATTCGCAATCCTTACAAGTAGATAATCCATCTTATCATTCTTAGGCAATGTAAACTTTAACGCATCCTGTCCTGCCTTTACTAAGACACCCTGTTGGTCCTTGCATTGTATTACAAGGTCTCCAGTCACGATCTTAAACTCTTTTTGTTCCTCCTGTAATGCCACAAAAAATACAAAATTTGCTGATGTCTTGTCACGTAATGCCACCCTTGCTTCCTTGGATGACGAATTGAGAAGTAACTGTTCCCTATGTTCCCAATTCGAATCCACATCCCATACCGAGTTAATATCTCGTCCATTCGCGATGCTTGACCAATCCCCTTTTTCATTAAATGTAAACGAAGCGGTTGCATCCATCGAATACTCTTTTTCTATCTCCGGATAGAATGCCCTACTAAAGAACCTAGCACAAGTAAGAAGATTGCCTTCATCATCTGCTGTAACTACAGGTCGTTTTAAATGATCATAATAGGTTCGTGTTCCTATTGTTTTATTATTATGTTCTGCGGTTTGTAACAGAAACGCGCCCGTATAAACTTTCGCTTTTGCATTACAATGTAGGGGTGTTATAAATACAGCATCGATAAGTAAGCTGCCTTCATTGGCTCCTTTTAAAACTACGATCATCCCATTATCTACGGATTGATTACGCACATCGATTCTCTTATAAAAACGGCACCAATTCTCCCCTGTTACTGACAGATCAAATTCTGCAACTAAGGATTTTTCTTCATTATTTGATATGATTCTTACTTTACCAGTCGTACCATTTGTATTTAATTGTTTTATAGCACAGCTTACGATCATTTCATCTTTATAATTACTTTTGTCTAATTGAACACTTACTGCTGTATTGGCAGGCACTTCTAAACATCTTGTTCCGCTAAAACACTCCTTGGCATAAAGCATAGAATCAATCGTAGCTTCACTCGATAGGCACTTCCACTGGGTTATAATCTCATATGATTCAAATCCACAATAATGAACGTCATCCAACCTGGCTTTTTCAAACTCAGCTACTATAAATTGATCATTTGCATCATATAATACACTACTATAATATCCTCTTTCATCCATGGTCTCGATACGCTCGCCCTTAGAATTTCTCCTCGTGACCATCTCTGTCAGATACCAATTATTCAGATTTTTTTCCTCTGGAAGTTGAGGTACTCCTT
Source organism: Velocimicrobium sp. (assembly GCA_041821315.1). Classification (GTDB taxonomy): domain Bacteria; phylum Bacillota; class Clostridia; order Lachnospirales; family Lachnospiraceae; genus DIGJ01. The sequence continues at coordinate 18,172 of JBGUEO010000033.1, forward strand.
CTCCGCTCCAATCATATTTTTTGCATTCTCTCCATTTTTGATTGTCCCACAAACGGTAACAAACCGCAGATGCTTCAATAATCTTTTTTGTCAAGATTTCACTTTTTTGAGAGAACACTTGCTGACTCAGTACATGTGCTACTTCTAGTTCCGAATACTTTTCCCAACTATACTGATACAGTTGTTCATAACCAGTTTCCTTACCTTCTTCGTTTCGTCCTCTTTGTATCATACGTCGAAGCTGATAATATTTTGGCTCATACTCACGATCAACGATGGATTCCACCATTTTTTGTTCATTACCTTCTACTTGAGAAGCAATACTATAATCCGTCAACCATTTCCTACTAGCAGTTCTTGTTTGACAAATCACAAACCCAAATTGATCGAGCGCCTTTAACCAGTTATACTCTTGCGACTGAAGCTTACCAGCATTATCGTATGTCTCAATACTACATAATTGCCCGACAAATTGTGAATAAAATGCTCTTGCATTACTAAACTCATTGTCTTCTGGATATTCTGCTCTAGGATCTGTCGGAGCGACTCCATTGAAATAGGTATAACGATTCCAGCCATAGGGTGCATTTACACCAATTGGTAATGCCTTCACATGCATGAACATCGGCGATGTACCACCAAACCTGAGTGTGTCCAAATCATAATCAAAACAATAGCTTTGTTCACAAACCCCACCATCCATTGTTATCTTATCTAATATCGTAACTGACCGTTTTGTCGTATAACGTTTATCATCTAATGCATATAATCGGATTGCATTCTCATCCTTGATCGCTGTATGAAATGCCTGTTGACTCACGCAAATGTCTCCACTATTCCATTGTATGATTTCACCATCAAGCTGCATTTCTTCTACGATTTCATTGTTTTGTAAGCGTAACATTACGACGGTACTACGTTCATTTATTTGATATAACACATACTTTCCTTCTGGATCAATTTGTATCGTATCCATCTGTGCATATTCCGGTAGACTATAAATACGATTCCAATTGCATTTTTCGTCTCGTATAAATAGCTGTCTTCCCATTAAGGCAACATCGTTTATAATATGCGGTACACAAAGAGTATCACAGCCAACTACATCCTCACATTGTGGTGTTTTGTCAGTTGTCCATGTCATTTCATAGGGATCAAATCGAATTGCATAAAATTTTTGTGTCGTATCCAATTTTTCAACTGCAATTGCAAGATCAGAACCATATGCATACCGATATTCTCCATCTTTTCTCGATTCAAGCAACTGATATTTTCTCCATGCCCCTGGGCTATATCGATATACCATCTGTGCGTGTCCAATCACGTTTTCTGCTATCACCGAATAAAGGATAGGATTTGTTGTCGTGCCATCTTGCTTCATCGTTTCTATCTGTACATCTGTTATTTGATAATTCTCTCTCCAGCGCATGAGTAAAGACAAAGATTGTGCTGTATTTTGATCAAGTAACGTAACAAACGTTGCACAAGCCTCACATCCTCCAACTGCCCAAACGGATTGTTGATTTGTTAACAGCCAATTTACTTGTTGTTGCACATCTCGATAACTACCATATTGCCAATTGTGATCCGCATCCGCATAAAAGGTCTGTAACCGTATATTGGCAGCCGATGCATTGTAATAAGCACCTAAAATAAATCCGTTTCCACCACCAAGTGCTTGAAAATCCTGACTTTCCACAGACAATACATTTTCTTTCCATGCATTTTCCACATAGACATATTGATAAATATGCAATGCATTTTCTACGCTTGACTGAACTGCTACATAGTCACTCCCACAAGCTATTGCAGGTACTTGTCGATCCGATTCCAACGTAATGCTTTCAATTTCCCATGTTTGAGACTGACACATCCCTCGCTTATAGATTCTTAGACAATATCTTCCCATATTTTCCGAAAAATATAATACCGCAAAAAATCCTTGCGCTGGAAATACTTGAACATTGCTTACACTTTCTTCTTCAAACGAAGTATCCTGATACATCCTCCATGACAGATCCCAGTAAGATATTGTAAAAGAAACCCGATTATCACAACTATATTTAAATAATACATAATCTGACATTTGAACGGTCTGCACTGCCCAATCAGATGTTGGAGGATATACGGTTTCATTGTTTAGGCTTGCTTCAATCTCTTTTGTCGTATAGTGATACTTAATCGATGTTCCCGTAGGTAATCGTAAGGTTTCTAACGCCCCCGCGTTTGGTTGACTAGGATCTAAAATATAAGAGAAGCTGATTGGCGGCATGTTGACTCCAGATGCATCTACTTGCGTCACAGCACTTAAAAATCGTTTATTGCAACCTTCTTTTTGTGGAATATTGATAAAGGTATAATTTAATTGCTGTATGTATAGCAATTGCTCATCGGCATTATATAACTCCACCTTATCAAGATATTGCGTATCATAAGCGCATTGATATGCATTTTCATCCTCCACAGATTCATAACTTGGAATTACCTCAAATTCTTCTTTCTCATCGTATACTAATTTTGCATGTTCACCTGTTGGCATTTCAATTTCTCTCAAATGAATCGCTCTTGTATATTGCTGATTTCCAAGTGATTCTTTCACATTATCGTAGACAAATGTAACTTTGTTCTCGTTATAGGAACATATTTCTTCAAGATACCAGCCGACCGGATATGATTCTCCACCATTCTCCACAGTTGATCCCGTCCAATTATCCCATGCTAAATGTGATTCTATACTACCGTCACTTCCGCCATAACGCCATACCGAACCATCTTCTTTGGTCACTTCCCAATAACTATACTCTTCATTTGCTTCATAATAGCGAAACGTCCATAATGGATGTTCAATTGATTCAAAAGAAATCGATCCACCTTCAACCCCTCTACGATATAGCGGATATTGTCCTCCTTCACTTAAAAAGTAGAAATCTCCTTGATAATTTTCTTTTACAGTGCGATTCATGGCACAAATACATGCTAACGGCAACGACCAACCAAAACCAGCCAAAGAGGTTGGCGCCGCTTTATTTTCTTCCATTACCGCTTCACCAATTCTACTCTGATATTGAAGCTGCAATGACATTGATAAGTTATCCACCGAATCACATTGAAATAAAGTTATTGGAAAAACTGCAGTACCATTAAATAAGTTAACATTACTTAAAATATTATCCCAACCACTATCTCCTTTTTGACCAATTCGGTATCCAGTCCGTTCTTGATTCGAAATTCGAGACATACATTTTCCTCCTTGTATATATTTAAGAACTATTAGTACCAGGTGCCATCTATACTGATGCTTACTTTGAAATTATTAAATCTGTGTAATTTAATGATATCACAAAAATATAGTAAATTAACATTTTGGTCATGAACGTCGACTTTTTAGTCGTGAACGTAATTTTTTGTCAAAAACTCACACTTTTGAATGGTCATATTTATGAACTATAAAAATATGATGTAATCTTTTGTTATTTTAGGTTTTTTGATTGCTAAATATTCGTAAAACAAATGGAGCATGAATTAAAGAATTTTGTTCGTTTCGAAGGGGTGCCAGAAACATATTTTTATAAATTTTTTAATAGTTTTATTGTTTTATGGGCAATCTATAAAAGGAGGTGATTTTTTGATAGTAAAAGATATTATGTCAACAAATGTTGCATGCGTTCATTCCGATGATTCCATTGAACAAGCTGCTCAATTAATGAAGCAACACGATGTTGGTTCAATTCCCGTATGTAGTCAGAATTCTGTCGTTGGAATCATTACAGACAGGGATATTGCCTTAAGATCGGTAGCAAGTGGTCAGGATACCAAACGAGAAAAGGTAAGTTCCATTATGTCAAGTGGTTGTACTTTGGGAACACCAGATATGAATGTTAGTGATGTTGCACGAATTATGAGTGAACAACAAATTCGCAGACTTCCTATTGTAGAAGAAAATTGTTTAGTAGGTATTGTTGCTTTGGGAGACATTTCCCTTGAACCGTCTACACAAAACAATGCGGAAAATGCATTAAAAAACATTTCTAAGTAATACAAATAAAGAGGATATAACAGTGAAAGGGCTTTTGCCATACGAATCCATTTTGATTTGTACGGTAAAAGCCCTTATCTATTTCACCCAATACATAAAGGTCTGTTTTGTCTTTATAAAAATAAGAAACCTTACAATTTGTATGGTTTTGTTAATGAAATTACAATTTCATGAATAAACTATAACAATTACATTATCTAGGTGTTATCTATGTTTCAGTATTATGAAAAAGTGATAGATCTTTGTACTACCGATCAAAATATAAGCATTAAAAAAAGTACCCATAATCCATCCGATATTTATATAATGAATGGGTATCGCATAGACGTATATGTAGATGGTTTGAATTCTCCTAGTGGAATGGTATTCGATGATGACGGAAATATACTGATTGCAGAATCTGGATTGGCTTCTGGAAATCCCAGGATTTTACTCTTTATTGATAATCATTTTGAGGTAATTGCTGAAAATTTTAATATTCCAATATCTGGAATCAATTATTTACACGGTGATATTTATGTTTCACATCGAGGTTTCGTAACTAAATTATGTAAAAATGGTGTAAGACAAAATATAATTGCAGGGCTTCCAAGTAATGGTGATAATTATAATAGCCCTGTTACTTTTTCGCCTGATAATAAATTATATTTTGGTCAGGGCACGGTTACGAATTCTGGTGTAGTTGGAAATGATAATGAATGGGTATCACAGTCTCCTCTCCTTTGTGATTATGCTGGCGATTATGTTATGCTTTATGGACAAAACTTTGAAACCAACAATATATTCACGGATTCACTTCCAGAAGATACGGCTATAACTGGTGCCTTTTCCCCCTATGGAATTCCTAATTTACCCTATGAAATCAGAAAAAAATATGTAAAAGCATCCGGCAGTATATTAAAAGCAAATCTAGATGGATCCAATCTAGAACAAGTTGCATGGGGATTTCGAAATCCATCCTATTTGAAGTTTAATAACAGCGGGCAGCTATTTGCAAGTAATGATGGTTATCAAGCGATCGGAAGTAGACCAATCGGAAACGCTCCCGATGATTTTTTCTATATATTACCTGATTTGTGGTATGGTTGGCCTGATTATTCCGGTGGAGAAGAAGTCACATTACCACGATTTAGGCCAGCAAATGGAGCTTCTCCTTCTCTATTATTTAAAAATCAACCCAGCATTCCTCCTGCCCCCTTTGTGTCATTTCCAACGAATTCTACCATACGAGGCTTTGATTTTAATTATAATAAGGACTTTGGTCCATATGGCGATGTGTATATCGCTGAATTCGGTAATACGATTCAAATGAAATTTCGTGATATTACTCCGTATACCAACGCTGGCCATAGAATTTCAAAAATTGATATGAGGACTAGAACCGTTAGCACATTTGCAATCAATAAAACTGGGTTTCCATCATCCATCTCAAGTGGAACTGGATTTGAACGCCCCACCCATTTGCTTTTTGGTCCAGATGGTGCCATGTATATTGTTGATATGGGTGTAAATACTATGAATTCTCCGGACGATTTTATTTTAAATACCGGAGTTATATGGCGAATTACCAGAACAACTGATTCACTATAAGAAGTATTTTGCTATGAAGATAGTCTTCTATTACCAAATTTTGTGAACTACGCAAAGGAAAAGCACTATGGTATACTTATAGTAATATAAGAAAGGCATGGTATAATAATGAAAAAATGCACAACGCAAACAGCGACACTGGTTCTATGCTTTCTTCTTCTCAGCATCTTTAGTAATTCCTTCGACCAGTTTGTCAATGCAGCAAAGTCTGATCACACAGTACCAATATCACCAAATAATTTGCCCCCAGCTCCATCCATAGATCCCGTACCCCCAAAAATAGTTGGATATTATGCGGCATGGTCCGCCTATTTGGGCTACTATCCAAATCAAATCGATGCAGATAAGCTAACACATATTAATTATGCCTTTGCAACGATTCATTCCGATTTAAAGATAGCATTTGGTTTCCCCGATATTGACCCAACTAATATTAAACTTCTAAATTCACTCAAGAAGACTCATCCTAATTTAAAAACGCTAATTTCTGTTGGAGGCTGGAGTTGGTCTGATAAATTCTCTGATGTTGCACTTACCGATGCTTCAAGAACTACATTTGCTGATAGCTGTGTAGATTTCATTCTTCAAAATGGATTTGACGGCATTGATATTGACTGGGAATATCCCGTAAGTGGCGGATTGTCAACTAATTCAAAACGTCCCGATGACAAACAAAATTTCACGCTTCTTCTACGTACGATACGCAAAAAGCTAGATGCACAAGAAGCTTTGGATCATAAGCACTATCTTCTAACCATTGCTGGCGGAGCTGGGCAATCTTATGTAAATAACGTAGAACTGGAAAAGCTAGCAAAATATCTAGATTATGCGACAATCATGACTTATGATTTGCATGGAATATGGGATAAGTACACCGATCTTCATGCACCTTTATATAATAATTCAGATTCATCTCCTCAATACAAAGCAAGTGTAGATTCCGCAGTAAATATCTGGCTCGATGCTTCTTTTCCAGTTGATAAGCTAGTACTTGGTATTCCATTTTACGGATATCTGTTTTCTACCGTGAATGCTACAAATAATGGTCTATACCAAACGTATTCTGGTGCTAACGCAATCAGTTATCAATCCATTGTCAAAAACTATTTACATAAGCCTGGATTTACCAGATATTTTCATTCACAGTCACTTGTACCTTGGTTATTTAATGGCTCCATTTTTATTAGCTACGAAGATTCTTCGTCCATTTCACGCAAAACATCTTATATTAAATCAAAAGGCTTAGCAGGTGCTATGGTTTGGGAACTAAGTCAAGACCCAAACGGAATCCTTCTTCGTTCATTATATCGTGGACTATTACAAAAGTGATATCCTAAAAAACTCGTTTAGCTATGATTCATATTGAAGGTAACTCTCAATCATTTTTTCCCTATGCTAACCCCAATTGAATAAACTCCCTGGTCATCAACCTGAATGGTTTGATACCAGTGATTTTCTCCTGGCTTAGCAAGATTGCTCATCTGAAACCCCATCATTGCAAATCCAATGGTTCCGATACCGATTCCTATCGCAATCAAAGTTACACTTAACAAAATTAATTTTTTTATATTTTGTTTTAAATATTCTATTTTATTCATTTTAACTCCTCTCTACCATTTTTTAACATACTTTTAAAAAATGCCGCTATGTGTTTGGTAAATTTTTTTGTAACTCCAATAAATTTTTTTGAGAAATAGTAGGTACCCATTGCGGAAAGCATTGCGATTCCGAGTGATGCAATCCCGAGTCCATATTGTACAATTGCCAATGCTGGATTTTGTATTAATAATATAAAACCACCCATAACACTAACCATAGCGATGATAAAAGAAGAAAAGGAAATCGCTCCCATAATAAAAGGCAAGCACCAGATGATTATATAAGCGGATAAAATCAAAAGTATTCCTGCTAATAATAGAGACCCCCATAAGGGCAGTCCTAAAATTAATAAGATGGCGATCCATACTTTTGTGGTTGATTTAAAATTTTTATTTATTCCATTTTCTTGCCTTAGCAAATCTGTTGCTATGGATTGTGGCGATCCCACCCGTTCTAAGGCAAGCTCTTCACTACATCCATTTTCAATATAATCTTCTATTATCTCTTCGTAGTAAGAAATAAACTTTTTTCGTTCGCTTCGATTTAAAGTGTTTAATTTGTCTTCCAATTCATTTAAATATGCACTTTTAGTCATTCTCATGTTCCTCCTCTATAAAATCATAAATTTTTAGAACTTGTTCCCAGTCATTTAGAAATTCCATTCTATATTGCTTCCCTTTTTCAGTTATCCTATAGTATTTCCGTATTCTATTATTGTGTTCTCTTGAATAGGTTTCTAGATAACAATTTGTCTCTAGACGCTTTAGTATTGGATATAACGTAGATTCAGAGATTGTAATACATGCTGAAACATCTTTTATAATCTGATATCCATACGAATCTGATTTGTTTAATACAGCAATTACACAAAACTCCAATAACCCTTTTTTTAATTGACTATCCATTTAATACCTCCTTATGCATCATACTATACATTGCATAGTATGATATGTCAAGAAGTTTTATGATTTTTATAAACAAAATTTGTTGGGATATATTCTATTTTCGAATAAATCCACCATGCACAATTTTAGAATCATTGACAACAATAACTGCATTTTCCAAATTTGATTTCACTATATCTACCGCTTGTGAAATTCGTTTTCGTTTGATATGAAGGAACATAATCTGACGCTCACCATCTTTTCCTTCTCCCTTTACTGTAGTAACAGCAAATTTATTTTCTCTTAGTTTCACTAAAAGCTCTTTGCATACCGTACACTCAGGGACAATTACTTGTATCGAACATAGACCAAATGCTAACCGGTCTTCCATCCATGATCCTACATAATTACCAACAGAAAAAGCAATTGCAAAAATAAATACACGAATAATATCTGTTTGAAAACCATTTAATACGGTTCCGGTTATAAATAACCATAAAAGCATTTCAAACACTGCAATAATAGCACCTTTTACTCGTTCCCCTCTGTTAATTAATACCAAACGTATTGTTGAAACTGCAACTTCTAAAATCTTACCAAAAAATATAAATAAGTAAATCCATATACTGCTTTGTTGTAAAACTTCCATTCTTATGTTCCTCCTATTCTTATGCTTGATTCATTCCTTGTTCTTTTCTTTACTTTTAAATCTTGTTGGAAGTGTAATTAAATTAACTATAATAATAAAAAAGATAATACGTTCTTGCCAAATAGAGTTTTCATCAAAGGGTGAAATTTGTAACGTTCCATTTACCTCCCTTGCTGTAAACACAACATGTGCCAGGGGAGTTTTTATATCATAGAATTGTTCCATTAACTCCATCCTCGTCCATACTCCCTCTTCTCCTTGTTTCGACTCTAATCGATACCGCTTAAATAATAATGATTTGGAATATCTCACTACAATACATTGATCATTATCTTCTACGAAAAAAATTGTTGCCAGTTTGTAATCGGTACGAGTAATTTTCTCCAAATTAGTGATACCCGATTTCTCTGCAAAATGAATTGCATTTTTTTGCAAATCACGTTCCTGAATCGAATAAAATACAAATCTTCCATTTATGGAATAGAAGATACCAATGATTATTACAAATAATTGTATCATTCGAAATAATCGACTTTTCATAATCTCTCCTCCGAAGCTATACAAATATAATCAACAAGTTTTATAAATACTAATTTTCTCTTACAAATTCAAGAATTTCATAAGCAATTTTATCACTATGAACCATATAACTTCCATGTGTTTCCCCACACAAAATTTTTAACTTACTATTTAAAATAGATTGTGCAATTATCGTCGTGTGCCTTTTATTAATCATATCGTTATGTCCAGCTAATACCAATGTTTTGGTTTTTATCTGACTCAAATCACGAAATGAAATATTTGGTTCCGATAGCATCATTTTTAATTTAGAATCCCGATGAAAAAAATAGATAAATTGATACAAAAAATGCCAGTTTGTTTTGATCCCATTTGGAGATAAATTGGCACCGCTAACAATGAGAAAGTCAAATAGATTCGTATGCTTGCTAGCTAGAAGAAGTCCTATAATTCCACCATCACTAAACCCATAAAAGATAGAATTTTGAATGTTATTTTTCTGTATAAATTCAAATAAATCATTACACATATCCATATAATGATATTCCTTTATTGGAGAGCTTTTTCCATGACCACGTAAATCGATTGCATACACGGTAAAGTATGTTTTTAAAACTTCAATTGCTTCCTTAAATATCTCATTACTTTCTCCATTTCCGTGAATCATAATCAGCGGTTTCCCAGCTCCCTCTTTTCGGTAATATAGATTAACTCCATTTTTCAGGATACATATCATTATCTACACCTCACCTTTTCGTCCGCTTCGTTTGGTATAATCTCCATTTATGAATCCCATCCTATCTTGAAACTTTCTTCCAAACTTCCTTTTTTGACTCAAATTGCTCATTGAGCCATATAACAATTTGTTCTTTTCCCAATTCGCTAAACTCAAATTCTTTACTTGTTTTTTTATCATCCTCTGTTTTCTCAAAACAAAAAGGCTCCGGCCAAATATAAGTCACTATCTTTGGATCTGACTTCTCTCCTACTTGTTCTAAACGGTAACGCATTCCACGCATACTTCCAGAGTAAGCTTCCTTTTTCAATATATTGAGCGACATAAAATGATCTTTATCAAAAGCCTGCATCGTATAATATCCTACCCTTTCGCAATTCATTTCCAAACGATATGACCAAATGGTATATCTCTCATTATAAATTTATTATATTAAAATTTCAAGGATGAAAAAAACAAACCAAAATAAAGTATTTATACACTTTTTTCTTGATTTGTTTCTTTTTCTTGATTTGTTTCTTTTTCCTGACGTACTAATCTAATACAGCAACTAAATTTTTCATTTCTTTTTTTGCCGTACTGCCAATCATAAAATCATATCGGAATAACATATAACCGTCTACCATTCCCGTATTTCTTCCATACAAAACTTGACGCTTTAAAACAGTATTTGATTGTGACCACTCAATATCTCCATAGGTTTTCGTAGCCGTTTTTTCCGAAATACCTGCTCGATATACAGCCAATCCAACATATAAATTAACCGTATCACTTGTTTTTAAAGCAATCCATTTATTTAGAACGGTTTTATACGGTGCACTCTTGTGCTCAAAGCTCCAATAAATTTGCGGACAAATATAATCAATATAATTAGAGGACGACAACCATGTTTTAATATCAACGTAATAACTATTATCCGAAAGTAAATTACTAATGTTACCAGCAGGACTAATACCAAATACACAATTTTTATCAATTGCCTTAATCGCCTTGTATGTCCTTTTTACCAAAGTATTTACATTACTTCTTCGCCATTCTACAATTGTCTTTTCAGTTTTACCGGATGCTTCACATGCATTGACATAGGCATTATATTCGGTTATATCAAAATTAGATGCATACTTTGTGCCTAAGTTCGGATAAAAATAATCATCAAAATGGATACCATCTACATCATATTTTTTGACAATCTCTTTTACTCCTTTTATAATCAAATTCTGTACGTCTGTAATCGCTGGATTATAATACATATTTTTACCATACGTAAGTACATAACGCTTTGTATCGTCGTTCTCTCTCCAACGTCTTGCTGGATTATCTGCAGCCAATGTTTCAACATCGGTATTATTTAGTGTAACTCGATATGGATTAATCCAAGCATGAAACGCTAGATTTCTTTTATGTGCTGCTTCAATCATATATTCAAGTGGATCATAGGATAATGCATCTCCTTGCGTTCCAGACGCATAATAAGACCATGGAAAATATTTTGATTGATACATTGCATCCCCAAACGGACGAACCTGTACAACCACTGCATTCATATTCATTGATACACAGTTATCAAACATGCTATCGATATATGTTTTAAATGCTTCTTCACTATAATTCTTTGACTTAAGAAATTCCAAATAAGATATCCAAGCAGCACGAAATTCCATCTTTATTTCAAGTATACTAACTTCTTTATTTCCTGCATTGTCCTCCACTAAAATACTATAGGTTCCTGCAGCATTTATCTGGAATGAAGAAAGATTTGGAATCTCATTTCCAGCCTCTCCCCATACATCTGAATCCACCGAATAAGTACCCTTTATATAGCGTGCACGTTTTATTCCAGAATCTACATCCATCGCGTTGAGCACAACCGTTGCCCTTTGATTCATAACAGAATAGCTTGGATTAATCACAGGATTTGTTTTATCGATATTTGAAATTGAAACGATTGAAACAGTTTCATTTCCTGCAAAATCCGATAAATAAACACTATAACTACCATTTTTTTGTACCACAAATTGTGAAATTCCATTATCTGATAATGATATTACATCTCCTGCATTTACAAAATCCTCAATCGTTTTTTCACCAGATAGATATTTTACAAATTGAACACCAGATAAATCATCTGATGCCGCAATGGATACTGTAACCTCAGTATTGGTATATTCTTCTGTATTTAATGTTATTGATGCTTTGGGTAATTCTTTATCAATATTAGTGATTGTCACCTTTTTCTTTATCTGGTTTCCTTTTTTGTCTTGTGCATAAAAGGTGTAGGTCGCATTTTTCTTTATCTTCACTGTTACCGTATTCTTAGAATCAAGCGTTAATTCTTTGCCTGAATTTTTAAAATAGCTGATTTTCTTTGCTCCACTTGCCCATTTTACTGTTTTAATGGCAGATGCATCCGTTACTTTGATTGTTATCTTGATCGACTGATTGGTATACGCTTCGTAGCTCAATGATTCTGTGATTTTGGGTGGTGTTTTATCCTTAGTAGCTGCAAAGGACACCGATCCGCTTATAAAAACAGATAGAAGTAACAATCCCATCCCCACAAAAAATTTTGTCTTTTTTAATAGCTCCATTCCTTTTCTCCTTTTACTCTGTTTTCTATTATCTACTATCGTCCTGTTGGATATTCCTCAAATAAAGCAACTGCAGAATTATAGATAGAGTGTGCAGCAAAATCTTGAAAATCTGGGTCTGTTAATTTGCTATAGTCTTCTTTATTAGACAAAAAGCCCAATTCAATCAAAATGGAAGGAACTGTATTTTTCTTTACTACAACAAACCCAGCTGATTTTACGTTTCTCTCATCCATGTCTAAATCATCAATTAAATGGCGATAAAATAAATTAGCCATTGCTCTACTTGTTAGATTACCCATCTGACTGCTATTATCCTTCGAATAATAAACCTCTAACCCACTAGCCTTTGATGTTGCTGAATTCATATGCAAACTAACAAATACGTCCGCCCCTATTTCACTTGCAAATGCAGCTCTATCATCCAACGGAATAAATGTATCATCATTTCTTGTCCAGTATGCCTTAATGGTAGAGTCCGGACTATTGAAGTAATCCTTTGCAAGTTTATAAATAATCGTATAGTTTAAGTCTTTTTCTTTCGTTCCCCTGCTTGATGCTCCATTGTCTTTTCCACCATGCCCTGCATCCAAAACAATTATTTTGTCATAAATGCTGCTTGGGTTAGCAATATTAACACCAATATAATCTCCACAATTGTTTAATTTAAACCCTTTTAAAGAACATGTCGTTACTGCAATTTCAGTATCTCCCTCATTTGTAGTATCTACATTTACATCTTTCACAATCGCATCATTATATTGGATCGGGTTTTGATCAAAGTAACTGCTATAATCGCCTACTAAATGTATCACAAATTTATTTTCATAATAAAAATCTTCGGTTGTTATTGAGTCAAACTTGACGTTTGCTGGTAGTGCAAATTTTAATTGAAAACCGCTTTTATCTATATCAACATTTGCATTTTCACATAATATTAGTTTAAATTCATTTCCAGTATTTACGGTATAATAATTGCATTCCTCTTCTTTGTTTATATTAATAACAATAACATTGTTATCGCTGCTTAACCATACTCCTTTTAAATAATAACTATCAGAAAGCACTTGTGTAATATCCATAATATTGGCATCTACATTACTAATCGTTAATTGAAGATTAAGACTATCTACTTCTGTTATAAGAATGTCAAGAGGCGTATTTCCAGTCAAGGTAAGTATATCTTTCTTATTGGTACAAGTTGCTTCCATGGCAATAAGACTTGCTTGTCCATCGCTGCTTTCCGAAAAGACTTGCGAAAAATATGTTTTTTCCCCTGTTTTAATTGAAGAAGTTTTTAGCCCAGAATTCCAACTATACTCATAGCCTAAATTTGTAGCTACAAACCGTCCTGGTACCATAACATAATTTTTTTGTGTGGCTTTGTTATAAATCACTCTTGCAGCGGTACCCATTGTTTTGGACTCCCCATTCACAACGGCTATATTACTATCGATTGTCATTTCAATCGTCGTGTCATTTTGTGAAATTGTTACGGTATTTGATTCTTTATCATAGGTATAGTCTGCTCCAAGTTTTGTTTTAAAAACCAAACTTGCCCTCAAAAGAGGCGTATTATCTAAAATAATGCTTGGCATACCTGATAAATCGATATCCTCTTGTTCAAAGGTTACTTTTCCTTGTATTCCTTTATAAACTTTCCACGAGCCGTCATAATTAATTACGAACGGTTGCTTCATTTCTGAAGTTTTTGTAGTAGAATTCCAATTGTAAGAATAGCCTAATGCTTCCGCAACAAAGCGAGCAGGCAAGAATAATTTTGTTTTTCGTGCCGCTACAAATTTAATCTTCGTAGGGGCGACATCACAAGTTACTTCGTTTCCATTTATATAAGCCTTCTTGCTATTTAATTTCATTTCTATTGTAATATCATTTTGTGTAATCACGATTTGTTTGGATGATTTATCGTATTGATAAGATACACCAAGTCCCTTTTTAAAAACATCACTAGCAGATAACATACAGGTATCATTTATCAAAACTCCTGGTGTTCCTTTCAAGTTAATACTACTTCCATCTAATGTTGCACTTGCTTGAGCACTTGTATAATTATAGTTCTTGCCACCATATCTTACCTTTAACGTTGCGGCGTTTACCGTCGTTTTTTGAAATAAGCAAAAAATCATCAACAAACAGATGCCTAGTATTATTCTTGAGTTTTTATGCGAATAGTTTGTCCAATTCTTATATTTATACATTATTTTATCATCCTTATCCTTTATCCATAATCTGACACAATCGTATCGATTAAAAGTGTTAAAAGTGTGTCATAATATAGAAAAAATTGTCACTTTCACGCGATTAGGCTTGACTAGAAAAGGAAGTAAACGATTGACATGAATTCCATTAAGATATTTCACGATAATGAGGTACAATAATATGCTGCCCGATGAAAATAGTATCATCAATATGATTGCTTTGTTTAATTTCTTCTACTAATTCATTGATATCATAGTAGTCGGTTGTATAATATTTTGAAGCAATACTCCAAAGAGTATCACCTTCTTCTATTTTTATGCTGGAAACGCATTTTTCACGACTAATACCATCTGATGCTTTTACAGGTTTTATATTGAAACAGATAGCAAATATAATCGTTACAATAAAAAATGAAGTGATTGCAATAATAATTTTCTTTTGATTCATAATAAAAACCTCCCACTGAAATAAACCGAACATTTGTTTTGTATGTTCATTGTATCGAACATACATTCTTTTGTCAATAAGTAAATCGAATTTATGTTCGGAATATTTGTTTGCTTTTACGAACGTTCGTTTGACATTCTATTCTTTCGTATGCTATAATCAAAGTAGAAAAACCACAAGGAGGCCTTCCAAATATGGAATATGGTAAAATTAGCAGTAAACAAAGAGAAATTTTGGAATACATAAAAAATGAAATTATAAATAGAGGATACCCACCCGCAGTAAGAGAGATTTGTGAGGCCGTTCATTTAAAATCAACCTCTTCCGTTCATTCTCACTTAGAAACCTTGGAGAAAAATGGTTATATTCGACGAGACCCAACAAAACCACGTGCAATTGAAATTGTTGATGACAGTTTTAATTTGACAAGGCGTGAAACGGTTAACATTCCAATTGTTGGTACTGTTACTGCTGGTCAACCCATTCTTGCCGTAGAAAATATTGAAGGTTATTTTCCATTACTTTCAGAAGATGTTCCTCGTGGCGAAGCTTTCATGCTCAATGTAAAAGGGGAAAGTATGATAAATGCAGGAATTTTAAATGGTGATCGAATTCTTGTCGAACGCCAGTCTACCGCAAGAAATGGAGATATGGTAGTTGCTCTTATTGATGATTCTGTTACTGTTAAAACCTTTTATAAAGAAAACGGATACTTTCGTCTTCAACCAGAAAATGATACCATGGATCCCATTATTGTTGAAGAACTACAAATTTTAGGAAAAGTAAGAGGCCTCTATCGAAAATATCAATAATAAAAAAGGGATGTCCCAAAGAATATTTGTTATCTTTCTTTGGGACATCCCTTTTTCACTTTAATCGAATTATTTATCAAAATCTTCTATTTTTACAGTTTTTCCATCTCGCCAAATTCGTTCCAAATCATAAAAGAGACGATCTTCCTTTGAAAACACATGTACAATAATATCATTATAATCCATTAAAATCCAACTCGAATTACGAATTCCTTCAATTGCCTTTGGCTCATACCCTTGTTTGGATAAAGCATTTTCCACCCCATCTGCAAGTGCCTGAACCTGCGATGTATTGGTACCATTTGCAATTACTAAATAGTCTGCAATAATCGAAATATCTTTAATTTCGATAATCCGAATATCCTCTCCTTTTTTTTCATCGAGTGCTTCATACGCGATTTTAACCATATCCATTGCTTTTTTCATTGCCCATTACCCCTTTCTATTAACTCTTTATAATAAGTATAAGCATTTATTGTCATTGTATCAATTTCATTTTTGTTCTTATTTTGTGATTTCAGATACCTCAACGTATTTTCAAGTGTCAGATAAACTGCCTGATCCAAATCCGAAAAGACAATATTTCGTATTTCATTCAGTCCTGGAATTTCTTTTCTTTCAGGTTCTATATAGTCTGAAAGATATATTATTTTCTCCAATAAGCTCATATTCGGTCGACCCGTTGTATGATATATAATTGCATTTAAAATGTCCGTATCCTCGACTCCAAATCTAGTATTCGCATAATAGGCTCCAAGTTTTGCATGGAGCAAATAGGGAAAATGTTCCTCCGTTTTAGACACTTCAATCCCAAATTCCATACAACGAGAGTATAGTTCATCACCGGAAAGACATTTTGCACAATCATGTAATAAACCAGCAACTCTTGCCCGTTTTATATCTTCCCCATATTTCATACTGAGACATGCCGCTGTACTAGAAACGCTAAGTGTATGAATAAAACGTTTTTTTGATAATTCTTTTTCTAACATTTGTTGTATTTCTTGTATTTTTTCTATGCCATCTAACATGTTTGCTCCCATTTTTAATTTATAGACATCCAAACGGTTTCACGAAACGCAATATAGATGATGCGCTTTTATATATTGATATACTTCTTCTGGCAATTGGTCTTGAATTTCTTTTCCTTCTTGAAGACTTTGCACAATTTTTTTGGATGAAATATTAACTGGTTTCATTTCAATAAAATCGATTTTTGCCTTAAACTTCATTAAAAGCTGCTCGCGGCACTTATAATCTTCTTGTTTTGTATTCGGATATCGAGGTGCACAAAGGACATGAGACAGCGAAAATACAATTTCTGGTTTATGCCATTGTGCCATATAATGAAGAGAATCCGCACCTACGATAAAACATAGTTCATAGTCAGGATATATTTTTTTCAAGTCTGCTAACGTATCGGATGTATACGAGTATCCTTCTCGTTCCATTTCGTTTTTTGAAATTACAAAAAATGGATATGGCAAAATTGCCAAGCTCACCATATCCATTCGTTCTTTATTTCCTTCAATTTTACGATTTTTTTTATGCGGTGGTTTTTTACTCGGAAGAAATAGAACTTTTTCTAATGAAAACTGTTCATATGCTGCCTTTGCAATTGCCAAATGCCCATTATGAATTGGGTTAAAGGTTCCTCCCATAATTCCAATTTTCTTCATAATGTCTAAACCCTTTCTCTAAGGAAGTAGAATTTTCTTTTTGTTTTTTGATTCACGATATAACACAATTTTTTTTCCTATTACTTGAACAACTTCGGAACGTGTTCTTCCACCCATTATGGAAGCAAGTTCTTTCGGATCATCTGAACAGTTTTTTAATACTCCAATTTTGACCAATTCTCTTGCTTCTAGTGCTTCATCTACAGCCGAAACAATTTCAGGCGTTAAGCTTGATTTTCCAATTTGAAAAATAGGATCTAAATTCATTGCCAGCCCCTTTAAATAGGCTCTTTGTTTACTTGTCATACATACTCCTTACTGCATGAAACACATGCAACATTTGCTATTTATAATAATCAAATTCTAAACCATAGAGCTTAACTGTGTCACCTTCTTCAATTCCAAGTGCCTCCAGTTCTTCCAAAATACCATTGCTTTTAAGGAATTTTTGGAAGAAATCAAATCCTTTTTCCGAATCTAAATTGGTATAGCCAAGCATACGTTCAATTCTAGGTCCTTCCACAGAATAAAGTCCATCTTCAAGCTTTTCAACGGAATATGCTTCATCCTTAAATACCATCTGCTCTGGGAAATACTCTCTCTCGAAAACAATGGGTTCTTCATCCAAATTATTCAGCATTTCTTTTACTACATATAAAAGTTCTTTAAGCCCTTTTCCACTTACCGCAGAAATTGGAAAAACTTTTATACCCTTTGGTTCAAACTCTTCTTTTAATAAAGTAATAACTGTTTCTTCTTCATCTCCATAAAAGACATCACATTTATTCGCTGCAATTACTTGTGGTTTATTCGCTAACTCAGGGTTATATCGAACCAATTCTTCATTGATTGCATTCACATCAAGGATTGGATCTCTTCCTTCGGTTGATGCTGCATCTACAATGTGAATAATAACTTTCGTCCGCTCGATATGCTTTAAAAATTCATGGCCTAGACCAATTCCTTCTGAAGCACCTTCGATTAGTCCTGGAATATCTGCAATTACAAATCCATCCGTTCCTTCTAGGTCAACCACACCAAGGTTTGGATTCAATGTGGTGAAATGATAATTTGCAATCTTAGGTTTTGCATTTGTTACACGCGAAAGAAAGGTCGATTTACCAACATTTGGGAAACCAACTAACCCTACATCTGCAATTACTTTCAGTTCTAATGTTACATTTAATTCTTTTGATGTCTTACCCGGTTGCGCATATTTTGGAACCTGCATAGTAGCGGTCGCATAATGTTGATTTCCTTTTCCACCACTTCCACCACGAAGAATTATTTCGCGTTTATTTTCATGAGACATATCGGCAATTACCTTGCCCGTCAATGTCTCTTTAATAATCGTTCCTTCCGGAACTTTAATAATCAGGTCATTTCCATCTTTTCCATGACAATTGCGCTTTCCGCCCGCTTCTCCGTCGCCAGCGCAATACTTTCTAACATGACGAAATTCATTGAGTGTATTAATACCTTCATCCACTTCAAAGATTAAACTTCCGCCACGTCCACCGTCACCACCATCTGGTCCTCCAGCAGCTACGAATATTTCACGTCGAAAACTAACATGTCCATCTCCGCCCTTTCCAGAACGAATATATATTTTTGCACTATCTGCAAACATTTTCAACTCCAATCTAATAAAGAAACAGCTCCAATAGCAAAGCCATTGGAGCCTACATATCGTTACAAATTATTTTGCTTCAACTGGGTAAATACTAGCTTGTTTCTTGTCTCTACCCTTTCTCTCGAATCTTAAAACACCATCGATTAACGCAAATAGTGTATCATCTCCGCCACGTCCAACGTTAACACCTGGATGAATCTTTGTTCCGCGTTGTCTGTAAAGAATGTTTCCAGCTAAAACAAACTGTCCATCAGCTCTTTTTGCTCCTAATCGCTTGGATTCAGAATCTCTACCATTTTTAGTAGAACCAACTCCCTTTTTATGAGCGAAAAATTGAAGGTTCATATTTAACATTGTCTTACACCTCCTAAAGTATAAGTAATTTACATAATTTTTATAAAGTTTTTTCCGTAATCAGTTTTTACTCCTTGTAATCCAAGTAGCAATGAATCCAATAACAGACGTGTTTCTTGACTTATTTCCGAAACTACTTCAAATTCTATGAGTCCGCTCACTTCATCTGTATTTACTGTAAGTACATCTTTTGTAAACGTCTCCACTGAATTCAATGTATTTATAACCAATACAGAAACTGCTGCACAGACAATATCTTTGCCATATTCATCATATCCTGCATGTCCTTTTACACAAAGTCCATTATAAATACCTATTTCATTTTTTTTAACCGTTATCTCGATCATGATTACGCATTGATTTTTTCAATCTTAACCTGAGTAAACTGTTGTCTATGACCGTTTTTCTTATGATATCCAGTTTTTCTCTTATATCTGTAAACAATAACTTTTTTTGCTTTTCCGTCTTTTACTACGGTTGCAGAAACAGTTGCTCCAGCTACAGTTGGAGTTCCAACTTTCACTTCGCCGTTGTTTACAAGAAGCACTTGATCAAATGTTACAGTTTCTCCAGCTTCAATTCCAAGTTTTTCAACTTTAATGATATCGCCTTCGGCTACCGTATACTGTTTACCACCTGTTGCAATAATTGCGTACATATGGCACCTCCTATTATCATTACTCGCCAGCTTTGGTGTTGCAATATGCAATCTTTAAACGTATTCCTTTACCTCACTGTGCGGCACACTAAATAATTTAACCACAAAATTCAATACTTGTCAAGCATTTTTATGTTTATTCACTGTTTGGCATAATGAATATGACGCACATCATATTTGTTTTTTTGTAATTCCTTGATTACCTTATCAAAATCATCAGTTTCAACTCGTAAGAAAAACTCTTGAATTCCCATAACTTCTGTATCAACATTCACAATATTTTTAATACTTCCACCTGCTTTTGCAATAAGTTCACATATCTTAGCAAATACCCCTTTATAATCATGGCAAAGAATTGTTAGTGTATTATAATTTGATCCAAATAATTTCTGATAATATTTAAATACCGCTTGTTGCGTAATAATTCCCTCTAGATTTCCTTTGTCATCGGTGACTGGAATAAAGCGAACCTTCGATGAAACAAATAACGCTGCTGCCTCCTCAATACGCATTTCTTTGCTCACTGTGTCGATTTTGCTCTTCATTAATTCTTTTACCTCTAAGTTAACATACTCTTCTCTCGAACAAGTATACTCTTTAAAATAGCATTCATACGTATGTTGCTTTGATAATACGCCGATGAATTTCTTTCCTTCGACAACTGGCATTGATAATAAACGATATTCATCAATAATTTTCATTGCATTTCCAATGGTATCATTGATTGCAATACATTTAACTTCTTTCAACGGCATCATTATAACTTTAACGCGCATATTATGCACCTCCATCTTATATGAATCGGTATTTTTTACCTATTTAAATTATACTATTTTTCACCTGTTCATGCAATGGTTTTCGTACCTTTTTCCTTGTAATCTCAACGAGCCCTAATGCTGTCATATCAACTAAAATTGTTCCAATCGGATCTTTTTTTAATAAACTATTTAAAAATCGAAGCAAATCTGTTTTGCTTTCATTTGACTCTAAATCGATAAAATCTATTAAAATAATACCCGATAAGTTTCTAAGCCGGATTTGTTTTGCAATCTCTTTGGCAGCTTCCATGTTCACCTTACGAAACGTCTCTTGTACATTTCGTTTCCCTTTGATTGCCTTGCCTGTATTTACATCAATCACAGTTAATGCTTCCGTCGGTTCAATCACCAAAGTTCCTCCCGATTTTAGCCAAACCTGTTTTTGCAGTGCCTTTTCCAATTTTGTTTCAATTCCATATAATTGATTCAATCCAAAATTAGTATCCTCATAAAACCTCAATTTTTTCAAATCTTCTCTTTGATAAAGGTTTAAGTATTCTTTGATTTCATCGCAAATTGCATCATCGTCTGTTACGATTTCTTGCAACAAATCAGAAATTCCATCACGGATATTGCATACATACGTCTTTGGTGCATGATAGATACATGTGAATCGACTTTTATGAACGCCAAATTGAATGATATTTTCGTACAAAGCATCAAACACCTTTATTTCTTGTTCAATCTGATCCAAAGAAGCTCCTTCACAATTTGTACGTGCAATTAATCCGTAATTTTCATTTTTATGAGAACTTAGGATATCTTTTAATCGTTCTCTCTCTTCTTCTGATGTTATTTTTTTTGATATACCAATCTTACATTTACCATGGGTCAATACAATATATTTTCCCGTGAAATTAAAATTTGTTGTGGCATATGCAGCTTTGGTTTTTACGTTTTCCTTCGCAATTTGAACCATGATTGTATCACCAACTGCTATTTTTTTGTTTTTTTTAGGGATTGTAAATATGGGGTTGTCATTACTATCCAATGGAAGATAACACATAGTTTTCCCCTCTACTTCTACAAAAGCGGCATTGATGTTTTTTATAATATTTTTCACTTTCCCAATATATATATTTCCAAGTATATTTTCTGCTTCTATTTTTTCCACAGACACCTGAAGCATTTCATTTTCCTCAAAGGCAGCAGTAATAATCTTATTATCTTTACGAGTAATAATTAATGTTTCACTCATGATTTTCTCCTAATTGATCCAACGCGACTAGTTTACGTATCGTTTTGCTCCCATTTAAATTTGCCTCACCTTTTGGTGCATTTATATCGGTATACAGTTCCATCCGATGAATTTGATAGGCATATGGATTATATTCAAACCCAATATACTTACAAAACTCTTCCATTACGAAATCTGGTTTAATATTATAAACACTTCCACATGTTAGTTGCAAATATACTTTATTCCCATTTTCACACACTTGTGCTTGTGTTTTAAAAAATGTATGTCCAATTTTTTCTTCAAATACAGTTTGTTCAAATGCATGGTAATATATATAACATTTTAAATCAATTTCTTGTTCACTTTTTTTTGTCTTTTTGGTTACTAAAATAGAACTCTGGTTTACAAACATGCTAAATTGATTTGCAAAATCCGGTGGGTACGCATACCCATCTTTCCATGATACCAAATAATCTGCTGCTGCCAGTAATGACATTGACGTTTTACTTTCGTCTGCAAGTTGCTTTATACTAACAATCTGCATGTCAGACGACATAGTTTGATTTAACCTTATTTTTATCCACTCTAGCTCAACGCTCTCGTCTAACTGCATATCCATATACTCCGCATCGCTTGTATTTCCTACTCCAAGTGGTGCAGCAAATGAAATCAATTGATGTGGACTATAGCCTTTTGAGTATGAAACAGGTAGTTCACTTCTTCGTATTGCCTTTTGAAAATAACGCATAACATCTAGGTGTCCAATAAATTTTAAAGAACCTGTTTTATAGAATTTTAATCTGACTTTTATCATATGCTCTCCTTATATTAATTTCTTACCTCCACGCATACACCACCACCAAAAGATGCAGCTCCACATCCTGAGCACGCTTGTCTGCAATTTGGTGTTATACGTTCGCTTTTTGCTTTTTCATATTCATTCCACAAGAATTGTTTACTAACACCGATGTCAATAAAATCCCACGGAAGTACTTCATCTTGTGTGCGTTCTCTGCAGGTATAAAAATTAATATCAATCTCGTTTTGTTCAAACGCTTGCAGCCATTTTTCATACTCAAAGTATTCAGACCATGCGTCAAATATACAACCTAATTGGTACGCATCCATGATTGCCTGCGATAATTTTCGATCTCCTCTTGCAAACACGCCTTCTAATGTTGTAAGTTCTGCCTCATGCCAGTTATACTTAATGCTCTTTTGGTTTAACTGTTCTTTCATTTTTCGATTTAAAAACCGTTGTTTTTCTAGAAACTCTTCTGCGGTATTCATTCTTGTCCATTGAAATGGCGTAAACGGTTTTGGAACAAAAAAGGAAGTACTTGATACAATTTGTACTTTTCCATTTCTTTGCTCCTTGGGAATCGTATAATACTCTCTTGCAATTTGATCCGATAATATAGCAATTCCTTCGATATCTTCATATGTTTCTGTTGGTAATCCTAGCATAAAATAAAGTTTCACTCGATTCCAGCCACTTGTAAATGCGTCCATTGCCCCTTTTAAGATAACTTCTTCCGAAAGTCCTTTGTTAATGACATCTCGAAGTCGTTGTGACCCAGCTTCTGGTGCAAAGGTTAAACTACTTTTTTTAACATCTTGAACCTTACTCATAACATCAAGAGCAAATGCGTCAATACGAAGGGATGGCAAGGAAATATTGACTCCCTTTTCCCGAAATTCTTCGATTAAGAAATATACAAGTTCTTGCAGGCACGAATAGTCACTCGAGCTTAAGGAGCTCAAAGAAATTTCTTCATGACCCGTAGATTTCAACATTTTGCTTGCACGCTGCTTTAAAAATTCAATATCGCGTTCTCGAATTGGTCGGTATAGCATACCCGCTTGACAAAACCGGCAGCCACGAATACAACCTCTTTGTATTTCCAAAACAACACGATCTTGTGTTACTCGAATTAACGGAACTAAGGGTTTTTCAGGATAAAACGTATTGCTAAGCTCCATTTCAATTTGTTTTTTTATGGATTCTTTTGCACACGGATTGCTTTTTTTAAATGTTTGTATCGTTCCATCTGCATGGTAACTCACTTCATAAAACATTGGAACATAAAGTCCTTCAATTTGTGCCGCTTGTTCCAAAAACTCGATGCGACTCGCTCTACGATTTTTACATGCCTTATATACATCCAGTAGTTCATCGTAGATGGTTTCTCCCTCCCCAATATAAAAAATATCAAAGAAATCTGCAATTGGTTCCGGATTGTATGAGCAAGGGCCACCACCAATTATAATTGGATCATCTTCGCCTCGCTTACTTGCAAGAAGTGGTATCCCTGACAAATCAAGAATTTGTAATATATTGGTATAACACATTTCATACTGAAGCGTAATACCCAAAAAGTCGAACTCCTTAATGGGATCTTGTGACTCTAAGGAAAAAAGAGGAATATGCTCTTCTCTCATGATCTTGTCCAGATCAACCCATGGAGAATATACCCTCTCACAGTACACATCTTCTCTTTGATTAAACATATCATATAGTATTTGAATGCCCAAATGCGACATTCCAATTTCATATACATCTGGAAAACACATACAAAAACGTATTGCCACGTCATTTGGATTTTTAACAACCATATTTACTTCATTACCAATGTATCTTGCTGGTTTTTCTATTTTTAACAAAATTTCATCGGAAAGTGCTAATTTTCTCATGAATCTCCTATCTGCCCTGCGGCAACTATCATTTACTTATTTTCTTCTGCAAATGAATTGTACCATAGGATACATTCATCTTCAAGCCTATAAATATCTTCAAAAGATGCGATTTTTCTTTGAATTTCAAGGGTATGTAACCATTGTCTAGTTTCTGTAATTTGATTTAATGTAAAAATAAGTAAAAAAATTAATGCCGAAATGACAAGTCTTACCTTAAGCCCATTTATCTTCTTTTTTCCCATACATACTTCCTTTTTGTTCTTTATAAATTATATTAAGACTTGGCAATTTTATTCATTATTTCTTGAAATCCCAATCCTACTATGTTACGATTGTTTCAGTGAAACTATTAGGAGGTATCATTATGGCATGGTGTCCAAAATGCAAATTAGAATATCGAGATGGTATTACTGTTTGCGCAGATTGTGGGTCTAATTTAGTTGATTCCTTAGAAGAAGAAATCACATGGAGCGAGATTATGACTTGTGAAAGTGAAGAATTGGCCGATAAATTTTTAAACTTCTTAGTATATTCCAATGTTTCTTCTTGTGTAAAAGAATATCAAGAGGAATCGGAATCATACTTAGTAAAAGTATCCGTTGACGACGCAAAAGCAGCAAAAAAATTATTTCAGGCATTTTATAAAACAGAAATAGAGGAAGTAACTTCTCCTGATTCTACGGATTCTACAACAGAACATACCTTAGATAATAATGAAGTAGAGGAAGAATCTTTTGTCAAGGAGGAAAATCCAAGTAAACCCTCCCCCGCATCTTCTGGCATTTATGTAAAGCGGGAAGAAAAATATAATGATCTTGCCTCGAGTGCTAAAATTTTTTATGTATTTGGTGTGGTTGGCCTTATCTATGTAGGCGTTAATGCACTTGGAATCATATCTTTTGTTAACGGTCTCTTTTCTTATCTCGTATATACGGTAATGTTTGTGGCATGCCTAGTCGTTGGGTATACTACACAAAAAAGTGCAAATCACACAAAATCACAAATTAATGAAGAAAAAGACCTGACTACAAAAATCAACCAATGGCTAAACGACAACATTAGCGAAGAAACATTTTCCTCACTTGATGAAGAAAGTAGTTTTGAAGAAATCAAATACTTATCACGAACCAATTATATAAAAACGCTTTTACATAATCAATTTGAAGCGTTGGATGATTCTTATGCTGACCAGTTAATTGAAGACTTTTATAATACACACTTCTAAAAGATAAAAAATGTTGCAATTTAAGGTTAATACCCTAAACTGCAACATTTTTTATCTCTAATCCATTCGAAATAATGCCTCTACTTCTTCTTTTGAAAGACGATTAATAAACACTTCTTTCGCATCAATAATCGCATCTGATAGTTCTCTTTTTTTCTTTTGAAGTTTGTAAATTTTTTCTTCTATCGTATCCTTCGTTAACAGTTTAATCACATGAACAGTGTTTTTTTGACCAATACGGTATACTCGGTCAGTCGCTTGTTCCTCGACAGCTGGATTCCACCATGGATCATAGTGTATTACTGTGTCCGCACCTGTCAAATTAATTCCAGTTCCTCCCGCTTTCAAAGAGATTAAAAACACTTCCTTTTCCCCTTGGTTAAATTGATTCACCATATTGATACGTTCCTCTGACTTACTTGAACCATCCAAATAAAAATAATGTATATTCTCAAAATCAAGTCGCTTTCCTATAATCTTGAGCATGGATGTGAATTGGGAAAAAATCAACACCCGATGTCCTCCATAAAGAATTCCTGGTAATTGTTCCATTAATAACTCTAGTTTTCCACTCTCTCCACTATAATTGTCAATAAAAGTAGATGGATGACAACAGATTTGACGAAGTCTAGTTAACGCAGATAATATTTGGAAGCTACTTTTCTCATACCCATTTTTCTCAAACTCCTGTGACAACTCTTCTCTCATATTGTTGATATAAGACATATAAATAATCGTCTGTTTTTCTGTCATTTTAGTTAATAGTTTGGTCTCTATTTTTTCCGGTAATTCTTTTAATACATCTTTTTTCATACGTCGAAGAACAAATGGTTGAATTCTGTGAATTAAATCTTCTAAAACCTCCCGATTCTCATCTCGTATAATCGGTTTTTCGTAATTTTCTACAAACTTTGAATGACTATGCAAAAATC
The DNA here is from genome assembly GCA_041821315.1 of Velocimicrobium sp. Taxonomy (GTDB): domain Bacteria; phylum Bacillota; class Clostridia; order Lachnospirales; family Lachnospiraceae; genus DIGJ01. The sequence goes on from JBGUEO010000033.1 coordinate 45,428, forward strand.
CAGGCAATATAAAATCAAAAATAGACCAAAGTTCAGACAATGAATTCTCAATTGGTGTTCCAGTAAGCGCAAATTTATGCTTTGCAACAATCTTTTTCACTGTTTTTGCATTCAACGAGGAGGGATTTTTAATAAATTGGGCTTCATCGATAAACATGGTATGAATCTCTATATCTTTATAACATTCATAATCTCGACGCATTAATGGATAAGACGTGATAATTACATCAAACTCTGGATGATGCTTTAATAACTCTTGACGGCTCTCTGGTGTTCCACTTATGACTACCGTCTTAACCTCGGGTGCAAACGTTAAAAACTCATCTTGCCAGTTATATACAAGCGAAGTTGGGCAGACAATCAAATGTGTATCATTCGGAAAAGCTGCCATATAAACAATCGATTCCAATGTCTTTCCAAGTCCCATGTCATCAGCTAGTACCCCTCCAAGGTTATGTTGTGCTAACATTCGAAGCCAAGAAACCCCTTTCTTTTGATAATTGCGAAGGGTTGCATTTACACTTTGAGGTATTCGATAGACTTTACGCTTATCATCGAGTATTTCACTAACCAAGGAACGAAATTCTCCATCACTTTGAAACGATATGTGTTCCTTGTGATTCAAATAATCGTTTAAATCTACCGCTGCATATTTAGGAAGCAAAAATCCATCTTCCTTTTGTGTCTTATAGTTCAAATGCAGCCGTTCCATAATCTCAATGCTTGTATCTGCCTCCTGTGATTCCAAATTAACAAAAGAACCATTTTTTAACCGATGATATTTTTTCTTTAACTGAAGCGAATGAAATACCTCTTTTAACTCCTCTTTGGGAATTGCATCAAACTCCATATTCATTTCTAGCAAATCCATTTCCTGATTCATTTTTACTATCGTATGTAGTGCTCCAGTTGATTGAATCGAAATGCCTTTGAGTGCGTCGGAATAATAAACTTCATATTCCGATGCTAAATTTTGAATTCCCATCGCAATAAAACGATAAATTAACTCTTCTTCTTTTAGTAAAAAAGTATCCTTATATGGTATAAATCCATATTCTTCTATTTTATCTAGAATCTCTTGCTCTTTTGCCTTTTTTCGAAGAATAATATAACCACTTGGAACCTTTCCTTTCAGCGGATTTAATTCTTGATCCCCATATTTAAAAGTAATGGTAAGTATAATTGAATTTTTCACACGATCAAAATAAAGTAAAACGTTTAAATCTTCATCAATATAGTTTTCTTTCATCGAATCCGGGATATTAATATTCATGGTTTCCGTAATACTTGGTAGAACCATGTTTAAAAAACGTTGTTTATCTTCTCCTGTAAACTCAAGTGCATCCTTTCCACTTCCAAGCGTATTATAAAACGGTAAAAAATTCTTTAAAAAACTTTTCTTTGGATGATACAATACCTGTTCAAACAAAATCAAACTTCCATCATCTGTGACTGGAAGCATTGGATAATCTTTTTCATAATCTAAAATAACTTTATCCTCTTTTGCTTGAATATGAAAATTAATTTTCGGATTATCTTTGGTGAAATGAATGGCTTCATATGTCTTTTCATTTAATGTCAAGGTAAACTCATCTTCCCCAATTGATTCTAATAACTTATACAGCATTTTTTTTGTAAAAATCATGTCCGATTTCATAAAAACATTGGAATAATAGACTCGTCCGAGTGATTCTTGAATTTCGAAGATTTCAATAAAATAATCCAATATGTTCTGTGCTTTTTTACTAAATCTACTTTCTCCATAAATATATTTAAACTCTTTTCCAAGCGTTATTTTCTCTTTGTTATAATAATCGGTTAAAAATTTCTTTAAATTTTGTACCTTATAAAATCTTTTATTACCAACCTTTATCGAAACAAATGCTTTTCCTGCATTTCCCTTGAGCATTGATGGTATTGATATCATAACTTTAAGTTCATACGTTTCTCCAAAGACTGATTGAAAGCTTTGACGATTAAAATATTCTAATATGTCATAGACTTTTTTTCGCTCTGGTGTATCTATTTTTTCTTCCGTTCGTTCCATGTAATCTTCAATAAATAAAAGAGTAGCAACAATATGTTTGCATGGGTGCTTATGTTTGACATAATCCGGACAATTGCAAGAACAGGTGAAGTTTTTGGTAAGCTGCACCATCACAGAATAATCATTTGTTCCGTGTACCGTTGCACGATATAGTTTATTTGCTTTTGACCAGGTGACATTGGAAACAGCATTTTCACGAAAATACCTGGCTCCTCTAAAATATATCACATCATCCTTCGCAAGCTTGCGAATTTCATCTTTTGATAACTTCACGTGTCATCACCACCTTGTGGACTTATTTTTAGTGCACCTAATATTGTACCACAATTTATAAAAATAAACAAAGCTTATACGAAGATTTTTGAAAAAAGTATGTCAAGCATTTTTGACTATGTCCCACAAAATTTAATATATTAGCACCGGTCAAT
>JBGUEO010000034.1:0-41773 GCA_041821315.1 Velocimicrobium sp.
CTGTTTTGTACAAAAATTAATTAGTTCCCCAAGGGGGTTCTGAACAGTTACAAAATTTTAATATATTCGTAACAACGCATAAATTAGTAACATACTTTTTTATAATCAATTTTCCAATTACATCTAATTTTTTTTGCACATTTAAACATTTTTTCAGACTTTATATTCCAATTTTTACCTATTGTTTTATTTTTTTATTGCTTTGTTTATTTTATAACAAACTATCTTTATTTTATACAATATACAGATTTTGCCATTATTCGTTTCTTTTTTTGTAGATATTTAAAAAATATTTAGAAATATATTGCAAATAATGCAAATTGTGTTATACTTACATTACGCTAACTAGCACTCGTTAGGAAAGGAGGCTTTAATGGATAAGAAAAAAAAAATTTTAAACGCAGTTGATATTTTATTTACAGATAAAGGCTACAATTTATCCATGTCTGACATTGCAAAAGACGTTGGTATAAAAGTTCCCTCTATCTATAGTCATTATACCGGAAAGGATGAGATTATTTTTTTGGTAGTCGAAAAAAAAATCAACCACTTCTATGACTTTATTTTTGAAGAAATGAAGAAGACGAAAGATAAATCATTTGAAGAGAGCTTAAAAATCTTATTCTATTTGGTTATCAACTATTTTAATCAAAAGAACCGCCTTCACTTTTGGAGAAATATTTCTCTAATTCAAAATTCAGAACTAAAAAAAACATGTGAAGATTTAATTCGTTTGAAAGAAAAAATTCTTTACGAAAAGCTCTATATGATATTTATTGAAGGAAAGGATGAAGAAAAAATTAATTATGTGAATCTAAAAGGAATCGTTTCCCTTACCTTTGTACTTGTAAAAGGTGTTATGGACACAATGATTGTCTACCAGAACTCCGACATAGATTTACAATCATTCTTTGACGAAATATGGAATGAGTATTGGTTTTCAATCAAAAAATAATATTTTAAATAAACTACTAACAAATGTTTTTTTCGAAAGGAGTATGCATATGAAATCAATCAAATTAAGGTTAATTATTATATTTTCAATAATCATTCTTATGGTTACCACCACCCTTGGTATTATAATGATTGCAATTGTCAGTAATAATTTAATCAAAGATGCACATGATGATTTAAAAACCCTTGCTACGGCAAAGGCAGAATATGTAACGGCAACTATAAATGAAGAATTAAGCTATATGAAAGGTCTTGCAGAAAATCCAATGATCCTCGACCAAAGTATTTCAAAATCACAAAGGGCTGCTTTCATGGAAACAGAAGCTACCCGTTCTGGTTATCTAGGATATGTACTTGTAGACATGAAGGGAAATGCTAAAACCCTTGATAGTAAAGCAGAATCTCTTAATGTAAGTGATCGAGACTACTTTTTAAAAGCTTCCAAGGGCGAAGCATGCGTTTCTGATATTATTATTAGTGCTTTAACGGGCGAACCCGTATTAATCGTTGCTGTTCCAATCTATAAAAATGGCGTCCAACAAGCCGTTCTTTATGGACGTAAATCAGGCTCAACCCTTAGTGAAATTGCATCAAAAGTTGTTTATGGAAATACCGGTTATGGTTATATGGTAAATGATTCCAGTACAATAACGGGGCATCCAGATAGCAGCTTAGTATTGGATCAATTTAACATAATAGAAGAAGCGAAAACTAATACAGAATATGAAGCCCTCTCTACTCTTTTCACCAAACATATGGCATTACTAGAAGTAGGAAGTGGTGACTATCTATTTCGTGGAAGTAATCGAATTACTGGTTTTGCTCCAATCAATAATACACCTTGGATTATGGTCATTGGAGTTGAAGAAAAAGAGGTTCTATCTCAGGTTGCAGCTATTCGAAATACCCTGATTTTTGCTATTATTATTGCTGTTTTGATAGGTGCTGTTATCACTTTATTCGTTAGTAGCAGCATTGCAAAACCAATTGCATATGTTACCAAAATAATAGATAAACAATCTCAACTTAATTTTACCCTCACCGAGGACAATATACTTAAAAAATATTCCAAGCGAAGGGATGAAATCGGTATTATGATTGTTGCAATGAAAATTATGCAAGATAACATACGTGGTTTTATTGTAAAAGCTTCCGATTCTGCACAACAAGTAGCCGCTTCTGCCCAAGAACTTACGGCTACATCAGAACAAACAACTGCTTCTGCGGAAGAAATAGCAAAAGCCATTGAAGAAATTGCAAGCGGTGCTTCTGAGCAGGCAAAAGATACCGAAAAAGCGGCTTCAAACGTTGAACATATGGGCACTTTGCTTGAGAAAGATAACGAACATATTCAAGAACTCAATACTGCAGCACTAGCAATCGATCATGAAAAAGAAGATGGCTTTAAAATATTAAACGTTTTAATTCATGATTCGGAAGAAAATAGTAAATCAACCCAAGCAGTTTATAATGCCATTCTTAGTAATAATGAAAGTGCTATAAAAATAGAAAATGCAAGTTCGATGATTCAAGATATTGCCAATCAAACCAATTTACTTGCTTTAAACGCTGCTATTGAAGCTGCCCGTGCTGGAGAAGCTGGAAAAGGATTTGCAGTTGTTGCGGATGAAATAAGGAGTCTTGCGGAACAATCGAGATCCTTTACAAATGATATTAAGATAGTCATAGAAGAATTGAAGAAAAAATCAAAAGATGCAGTTGATACCATGGTTTCCGTAACAGAAATCGTTACTTCTCAGGCAAACAGTGTAAAAGAAACCGAAGAGAAATTCAACGGAATTGCTAACGCAATTGATTCAGTAAAAGAAGTTATTGATAACCTTAATAGTTCTGCTGATATGATGATACAAAATAAAAACGTTATTATTGACCTAACACAAAATCTATCTGCAATTGCAGAGGAAAATGCGGCTGGATCCCAAGAAGCTTCTGCCTCTATGGAAGAGCAGGCAGCAACCGTTGAAGAAATTTCTAACTCAGCAGAAAACCTGGCTGGAATTGCACAAGATTTACAACTACAGCTAAATCAGTTTAAAGTATAACATAATCGTTTCACCGCCCATTTCTCCCCTTCACTTAGATAAATTTAATTACACAAAGAACCCCCAATCTCTCATAAATGCAGAAGATTTGGGGGTTCTTTGTGTAACAATTAGAGTCTTGTTGCTTAAAGCATCGAATCTTTGATTAAATCAAAATACAAGCAAATACGATTATACTTCTCAATTTTTAATTCGATTGGTTCAGTTACCATATAGTCTTTTTTTTCTATTATTATCTTATAATTATTTGGCCAAATATCATATATCAGGTACTGTCCACCATGATTTGATATAGTTTTATAAATCATCTCGCAATCATCCTTAGAGGCTTTAAGATATACGTTAGCACCTTCAATCGCTTTTTTGCTTCCCGCTTCTAATATTTTACCATAGACAATGCCATTTGCAACTATCCAACTCTTCTTTAATGTAAATGACAGCCGTGTCACTATATTTTTACTGATACAAATCGTTTTCATATTTGATGTATTATATCCAATTGCTGTAGCAATTACTTTATACTTTCCGGGCTTTATTATACTACAAAATCTATACCTTCCATTCTCATCTGTTGTTGTACTTGATAGAGGGCTGCAATTTTCATCTAACACCATAACAGTCGCATTCCTTATTGGTAAGTTTCTATAACAAACATTTCCTACCAAACTTGTATGATAACAAGGAGTTACCTTTTTAAGCTCCAAATTTACAGTAGCCTCTTCACGCATTTTTATCTCAAAGGGATCACTTTCTCCTAGAACATACATGTCATGAACAAACATTGCTTAAACTATTTCCTCCTGCTTCGTAGATTTAATTAAATAAGTGCCTGGATTTACATTCACAAATAAATATTTGCCCGAAACGTTGCTTCTTGTAGTAGCAACAACCGTCTCAACTCCATTTACAACAAAATAGAGTGCTACTCCTGCATTTGCAATCGGCAGTCCTGTAGAAAGTTCATTGATAAATCCACTAATCGTTCCTGTGTTTGCGGCAGAATCCGCTATTAATGATACATCACTTGCAACAAATTCATTTGTAGTCATACTAATTAATGCAGTTTGATTCGTGTAATAACCTAATTTTGATACAGAAATATAATACTCACCAGCTGGAATCAGTCCAAAGATATATTGACCGTTTACATTCGTTGAGGCGGTAATTACTAGTGTGGGCTCTGGCAGCGTGTTACTATATAAACTTACCACTGCACTTTCTAATGGTGTTTCTCCAACGGTTGTTCTTATAATACCAAATACGAGATTAAAATCCATATCCGGATCTGATATCAAAATGATAGCAACATTAGTGGTTTTATTTTGTTGGATTGTGATTGGAGTTGTAAGCGGCAAAAGATACCCATTCTTAATTGCTGTAACTTTATATGATCCAACTGGGAGATTGGCAATTGTAAACTGCCCATTTCCACCTGTATTGGTGTGTTCAATTGGGTTATCATTTGTATCGTATACTTTCACCGTGGCACCTTCTAACCCAATTCCTCCCGAAGTTACTGTTCCTGATAGTATACCACTAGTAGCCATAGGACTCGGCGTTAAATTTAAATTTTGTGTTAATTCTTCTCTTCCAGTTATATCAAATATAGGGGTATATCCAAGATCATAGAGCTCTTTAAATGCCAAATATGCTTCCTTCTTTCTTTGATTTTATAGAATTTGATTTATTAATACTTACATAAATCTAATATATTCTATGCAAATCGACATATTTTGCTATTTTTCCCATTTTCTCCTATCTATACCATAAATAACGTGTAACTATATTGTATCACGAATAAATCTGGATCACCATTTGAATTTATAGTTTTATAAGAAACTGAAAACAAAAATAGAAGAGCCATACGGCTCTGCTAAGTTATTACCCTAACATCAAATGCTGTGGTTTGAGGAGGGATACTTGATGTTTGAAACGTTGCATGTTCCACTCTTACCATTTGACCAGGTTTTATATCTCGTAAACGAATCTGGTTTCCACATCTGTCAGAAATAGTTGTTGTATTAGCTATGGCAAATTTCATTTGACTTGAAATATCATTCGCAAATCCAGTATAGAGAAAATTATTTTTAGTATCAATCTCAAGTACTCGATCTACATAAACATTGGAAGAAGCTTTACTCGCCTTAACAATTATTCGATAAGCGTTTGCTTGTGGCGGAATACTCCTTGTCATAGCTGATGAAAATTCGGCATCAATAATCATTCCCTCTCTTAGCTCTCTACAGGATAAATTCTGACCAAATTGATTCCGTATTACAGTATTTTGGTTAACGATTAAAGTAAGAAGTTCCATATGAATCCTGGAAAAATCGTCCATAACACCATATGATATTGTTACATAGCAGGTTCTATTATTTGTTAAAATTTCTTCAATAAAGGCATCTTCCACTCGAATTATGTTACGAGAATCTATTCTTCTATTATAAATTTCAAAATCATCCATATTACACCTTGCAAATAGTTCATTTACTATATACTATGAATTTAAATTGATCTGTTGAATTAATTTTGAGGGTTATAAATATTTCCTTATTTACTAGTCCTTTCTTTTACTTCCTTCCTTTTCCTCCATTCCCAAGAAACATACATAGAAATAGACCCCTCCCTTCCTGTAAAATTAGTATTATATCTTAGATACTAATTTGTTCCACATACTAAAGGAGGATTCTATGAAATACGTTAAGAAAATAGTTGCGATAACCATTGTTTTTCTATTGTCATTACCAACAACTGTAGCTAGCGCTGCTGATTATACCGTAACAGAAAATGACTCTTTGTATTCTCTCAGTAAGTTATTTAACACAAGCGTTAAAACCTTACGACGAACGAATAACTTTGAAAAAGATATTCTAACACCAGGCCGTACAATCTATATTTCTGCTCATCTATATAAAGTAAAAAAAGGGGATTCCTTGTACAAGATAGCAAGCAAGTACAAAATATCTCTGGAAAAATTAAAAAAAGCAAATTGGACTACTGGTACTACCATTGTGCCTGGGGAAAAATTACTTATTCCCGGTGTGAAACCCTATAAAAAATCGGATACGGTCATTCCCTATACCAACTATGAGGTTGATTTATTAGCAAGACTGATTGAAGCTGAAGCTGGAGGCGAAACTTATCAAGCTAAAATAGCGGTTGGATCTGTTGTAGTAAATCGTGTACAAAGCGGGGAGTGGGCTTCTACCATTAAAGGAGTAATCAATCAAAAATTCGAGGACTATTATCAATTTACTCCAGTAAAGATCGGAACGATACATAATACTCCTTCTGCTACATCAAAAAAAGCTGCATGGTATGCCTTGTTTGGTAGTGATCCAAGCAACCACGCTATCTTCTATTTTGATCAAAGCTCAAAAAATGAATGGTTATGGTCTAAGGTGCAGACAGCATCCATTGATCACTTAATATTTTCAAAATAATGGTACTAAAAATAGGGGGCAACAATAAATTCCCCCTATTTTAAACAATATTTAGATTTTTATCTCGTACTTTTTCATTTTATTATATAGGGTATTTCTTCTAATTCCCAAATCATTGGCTGTTTTTGTAATATTTCCTTTGTTTTTCTTTAGGACTTTTAATAAGTGTTCTCTTTCGATATAAGCCAAATCTAAGTTTTCAGCCTCCTCTTGCGCATCTGCTTCATCGCTAGGTTGAGAAAAATATTCTGGTGGAATGGTTTCCGTATTAATAATCAGCTCCACCACATTTTCTAGTTCTCTAATGTTGCCTGGCCAATTGTAGTTCATCATTAGTTTAAAATATTCCTTTGGAATTTCGATTTCTTTCTTACCCAGATTTTCACAAAGTTTTTTCATAAAATAATGGAACAAAGGTTTAATATCACTTTTTCTTTCCCGTAAAGGAGGTAAATATAGGGGGAGTACATTCAGTCTATAAAATAAATCTTTTCTGAATTTCCCCAATTCCACTTCATTTTTTAAATCTTTGTTTGTTGCAGCAATTACCCTAACATTAACCGGAATCGATTTTTGGCTGCCTATCCTTGTTATAATTCCTTCTTGTAATACCCTTTGCAGCTTAATCTGCATATCAAGAGGTAGCTCACCAATTTCATCAAAAAGGATAGTTCCACCATCTGCTTGTTCAAACTTACCTCGATTTCCACCCTTTTTTGCTCCAACATAAGCACCTTCATCGTAACCAAAAAGTTCAAGTTCCATAAGTTGTTTTGGTATAGCACCACAATTTATGGCTATAAAAGGACCATCCATTCGTATACTATAATTATGAATTGCCTGTGCAAACACTTCTTTTCCTGTACCACTCTCTCCCAAAATCAAAACCGTAGACTTACTATCCGCAATTTTTTTTGCATAATAAATAATTTTTAAAAAGGTTTCATCTTTTCCAATAATCTTATCAAATGTATAATATGCCTGCTTCTTTACTCTCTTTAATTCTTCGAAAACATATACAAGTTCAACGCTATCGTCTACTGGATTATAAATTGGATTTGCTGTAAGATGACAATTTGTATTATTATATAATGCGGTAATACTGATATCTTGTTCAAACGTATCTCTACTTAGTATCAAATCTTTGATAGTATCCCAGTCATTGATAATCTCACTCATTCTATTTGCTTTTAGATTACTATTATCATTGCCAAATAGTTCAACTGCTTTATTGTTATAAATTTTAATCTTCCCATCAACATCTGACGTAATTATTGCTACGGGCATCGAATTAAATATTGTTTTAATATGCTTATTATTCGTATTTTGTAATTCATGGAATTCTTTTACTTTAATCATTTCTTCAATGGCATTCGATGCAGCAATCACCATACCTAATGTATGTGGATGCACTTGATCTGTGTAACCCGTTAGATCTAAAACTCCAATCAAGTTGCCTTGATAGTCTTTTATGGGTGCTCCTGAACAGGTCCATCTGTGATATTCTTTGATATAATGATCTTCTCCAGATAGTTGTACCGGTTCCCCTGTTTTTATTACAACTGCCATCGCATTTGTTCCGATACTTTCTTCATTCATATATGCACCAGGAATCATTTTTAGGTTAAAGGCTTCCCCTAGAATCTTTTCATCCCCAATTGCATTCAAGATACACCCTTCCCCATCGGTAAGCAAGGCAAAAAAATTACAGCCTTTCACAAAATTGATCAATTGTTCCATATATGGGGCAGCGGTTAGAATCATTTTTCTTTTTTGAGCAAATTTCTTTTGTAACTTGGTATCACTAATAATTTTATTACTATAAACCTGATCTTTATTAATTTTTAAAAGTTTACATCTTTTATGCGAATCTTCTATAGAAAATCTATATTCGTCAATATTCATACTCATTACCCCTTCATATTATCTGTTTATATTGCCATTTTGGATTTTCATCATTTAATATAAGTTTATTAACACAACCATATGGTTGTTGAATATTAAAAATATCTTGAACGCAAAAACCTAATAGATGGCTTAATATGACTCTATTAACCCCAGCATGAGCGACAATCATAATATTTTCATACTTATTGTTAACAATACGATCAAAGGCAAGCAAAACTCGATTCGATAATTGACGAAAGCTTTCTCCATTCGGTGGTACAAACGATGCAAAATCCTTACCTCTTTCTTCATATAATTTTGGAAAATCTTTTCGAATGGATGCAATCGATATATTTTCCCAATTGCCCATATTGATTTCTCTAAATTCTTTAACAACAATATAGTCTTGCTTTTTTTCTTCACATATAATTTCTGAGGTTTGCAAACATCTCCTCAATGGACTTGTGAAGACTATATTAATGGGTATCTGTTTAAAATAATTTTTCAAAAAATAAGCCTGTTCTATGCCCTCATTATCTAGGTGTAGATCTGTTATTCCTACATATCTTTTTTCAGTTCTAATACCTATCGTTCCATGTCTTATTAAGTAAATTGTTTTATCCATACATAAAACCTTTTAAAGTTATCCTCTCGATTTTCTTAATAATCACTTTTGCAGAAATCCACCGTTCCTTTATTTTTTCGATTTCTGCCAGATTATGTCCCTGGTTTTTTATTACCTGTTCAAAGCGCTCATCAATTTTACAAATCAAATCCTCTTTTACTAACTTATCCGCCAGATATAGTATTTCCTTTTCCGTTAAAGGTTGATCAGCACGTACTTTAATGTCCATATGGGAAGCCATGATATCACCTACTTCGTTATAACCAATTTCTTTTATTATATTACTACCTATTATCGAATGGTTTTTTTCTTTTCTGGCTATATCATGAAGAAGCGCCGCTGCAAAAAGCGCATTGTCATCCAAACTTATACCATTTGAACTAATCTCATTATATATTTTGTGTGCAACCCCTTCAACTACTTCACAATGTCTAATAATATGATTCGGCACCTGATAATACTTCAAAATAGCTAAGCACTCTTCTTTATTTGGAGCATTTAGATTTGCATATGCTACGAGCTTTTCGTAGTCTTCCTTTCGATCCATATCCATTAAAATTGCTTCATCAAAAACAGGAACATCCAAAGAATCATCCGAAAAAGTCTCTAATATCCGTTTTAGGCCACCCTCTCCATTGCTAGTAAGAATAGCAGAATTATAGTTGCAATCAATTAATGGTGGATGTCCTCTTTTTTCAGCAAATGTTGGGTAAATAACAGCTTTGTCCGATGTAAGATATCTATTTTCTAATAATAACAGAGTTTTCGTTTTTATTAAAGGAATATCCACAGGTTGCATAAAAAATGCATCCACACATTGATCCAAAGCAAGTATCCCCTTTTTAACCGAAGTGAACATCCCTTCATCGTAAGCTTCATTGAATACAATATTAACATCGAATCCATTCAGTTTTTCGATGATAGTTTGACTTTTATATCCAACAACAATATAAATATCTTGAATACCGGCATTGACATAGGTATGTATTAATCGCTCAATAACCGTGCTGTTTTCAAATTTGAGTAGCGGCTTAAAACTATTCATTCGAGAGGAATAGCCCGCTGCAATTATAATTGCGGCAATTCTACTTTTCTTCATTCAAAGGCTCCCTTCTTGCCTTAATAAGCTCAGCAGCAACACTGATTGCAATTTCCTCTGGAGTTTGTGCATAAATATTAACTCCAATCGGACAGTGCACCCGTTCTAAATCTTTTGAAGTAAACCCTTCGTTTCGCAACTCGTTATACGCATAATCTCTTTTACTTTTACTTCCAATCATACCAATATATTTGGCATCTGTTTTTAACATTTGAGCAAGAACTTCCTTATCATAAGAATGTCCTCTGGTTACAATCACAATATAGCTATTGTGATGAAATGTCATATAATTTGACAAGTTACCAAAGCTTGGAATCACTTTTACTTCATCCGCCATGTGAAACCGGTCCTTATTTGCAAATTCGTCCCTATCATCCACAACCACTGTATAAAATCCAAGATTTTTCGTAAGATCTGCAATTTTTTGAGCAACATGCCCAGCACCAATAAGATACACCCGCTCAAAATTAAAAAATGGTTCTATTACATATCTACTTTTCTCACGGAACACTTTAATTTTAATCATATTAAAATCTTCTCGAATAAATTTTGTTATCATTTGAATCTCATCATCTTCCATCCCATAGAAACCTGTTTCTGTACAAATCCACTTATCATTACCTGATATATAAGGATTTTCCTCTGAAATCTTTGTTATCATGACAAAATCCGTTCCACTTTTTCTAAGTTCATTCGCCTTTTCATAGATTTTCACAACAGTAGTATCAAATGGATTAATGTATTCTAACAGTACCTCTACATTTCCACCACAAGCCATTCCAATTGTCGAAGCATCTTTATTCGATAATGTAAACGCCTTAATCACGAACTCTCTGGTATCAAATACATGTGCAGATACTTTTACCGTCAGTGCCTCAAGCAATCCACCACCAATGGTTCCTACAATCGAAAAATCTCTTTTTATCAGCATTTTGGTTCCTTCTTCCCTTGGAGCAGAACCAGATTTATCTAATATCGTTGCCAATACCATTTCTTGCTTATCCTTTAATAATTCAAAAACTTGTTCACAAATATCCCTCATCTATTTTTCTCCTTTCCTAAAATCATCTATTTTTCTTTTTATCATACTATTTGTGATTTTAGGGATTCCATCCGCCTGCTGCCACCTAATTTCTAAATTTATAGCAAAGGGAAACCTCTCTTTTATGCGAATTGTAATCTCTTTTTTCAACCGAATGAATTCGGTTGAATTATTCATCATTAGTACAATTGACAGTTTGTCATTGTCAAAGAGACTGGCCTTATAATCAACAATTTCTCTAAACGGTACTATCATCTCATCTAAGGTGCTCAGATGTATTTCATTGTTATTTTTTAGAACTACTTTGTTCGAGATTCGTTCGGTCACTTTATCCATGGTTCTAAGAAATGTACCACATGTACAAGGATTCGTTGAAAACCTTGCGATATCTCCTGTTCTATAACGAATAAGGGGCATCGCCTGACGATGAAAGGTTGTAAATACGATTTCTCCATACTGACCATCTTTCACAAGTTCTCCTGTTTTTGGATCTATAATTTCAAAGTATAAATCCCCTTCTCTTACGTGATACCCATTTCTAGCTTCACATTCTACACCACCGCCATATCCCATTTCTGACATGCCATAGTGATTGTAAACATCGCAATGAAATCGATTGTTCAGTTCTTTCACTAAAACATCGGGCACATAATCGGTACTCAATAACACTTTTTTTATATACCGTTGAAAGATATCACCATTTGTTCTGCTTAAATAAAGTACCTGCATTGGAATACCTACAATACAGGTAATCTTATTTTCTTCAATGCAGCGTATTGCCTCTTCTGGATTTGTCAAAACTCCATAAATGAAACATTCTACATTAGACAACGTTAATGCTTTTTTTAACAAATCACCAATACTACCATATGCTTTACCTGGAAGGAGGACCAGAACACGGTCGTCTTCATCGGTAAAACAACTCATACCATACTGAAAAAAATCAATGGTGGCGTTCAAGTCATTTTCTGTGAAATAAATTCTTTTTTCATCTCCGCTTGTACCGGAGGTATTGATGGTAATAATACGCTTTACTTCTTTTTGCGATACACACAAAAAATCAAGCGGATTTTTTTTTATATCTTCGGGAAGTGTAAATGGAATTTTGGCAACGTCTTTCATTGATTTTATTGAATTAATATCAAGTTGTTCGAATGCTTTTTTGTAATATCGACTCTTTTGTTTTGCATACTTTAGCGTTTTAATCAATTGACTCAATTGATATTCTCTTAAAGCTTCTTTGCTTTTTATCGTAATACAAGTGCGATTAAGTATCCAATTTTCTAGTGGCGTTACTTTCAAATAAATCCCTCTTTTCTTCATTCCTATAGAGTGATTGACCTGCGGCATTTGTTATATTATACATACAAAAAGGAATGAGTCTGCCATCATTTGTTACAACATGAATGCAACAATCCTTAATTCTCTCCAAATTTACATTCCAAACATCTTGAAAGGCCATTGCAGAAATACTGAATGTATTTTTTTGTATCTTTTTTAATATTCTATCCCAATCCGAATACTCTTCTTCCGTTTCGTTCGTACTAGCGTTATTATAAGACCAGTTTCTGGCAACAAACGCCTTTGCCTTATTGGCACCTTCCTCCGCTTTTTCTGTACTACAGCAGCAACTAGAGCGCTTCGTTACTTGCATCAAACCATTTTCTTCTATTATATAGTTCCCATGAAAGGAACAAAGTGCATTTTCACATCCTGGAGGTTTCATACTTTCAGTCAAAATCATGTCATCGGTTTGTTTACTTATTTCTTCCATTACTTCTGGTAACGTGATACGATCTTTATCTTGTGGTGATTTTGGCATCCTTCCAAAATAACTGACCGGTTGAAAATGTACCCCTCTCACCGTTGGTGTATGCCTGATTCCAAATTTAATGATATCACCGATTTGATTGATATTAACACCTGGAACTAACGTTGGTACCAATACTACTCCTATATCATATTTTTTGCAGAGTTCAATTGCTTTTACTTTTTTTTCAAAAAGAGCCCTTCCTCGTAACGTTTTATATATTTCGTCACAAGTTCCATCAAATTGTAAAAATATAGAGCTTAGTCCTGCCCTTTTTAATGACATAACATAAGATTCATCTTCCGCCATACGAATACCATTGGTATTGACTTGAATAAAAGGAAATCCTAAATCGGTTCCCATCTTAACCAGTTTTGGTAAATCATTTCGTACCGTTGGTTCTCCACCAGAAAGTTGAATGTTACATTTACCAGAAACACGCAAGACACTTTGATAAGCACAACGAATATCCTCGAGGGAAGGCTCAACTTCCTTGCTAGCAGAGGAATCTGCAAAACAAAATTTACATTCTAAATTGCAACGTTGTGTAACTTCAATTAATGCTGTACATGTATGCTGTCTATGGTCCTTGCAAAGCCCGCAATCAAACGGACAGCCCTTATCCACTTGGGTTACCGGATTTTTAATATAGGCTTTTTCTTTGTGTCGTATCCAGTTTTTCATTGGAGGATTCCCTCTCCATAAAACCGTCTTAAAGGTTCCATGTTCCGAACATGTTTTTAACATATATGAGGTATCGCCTTCTGTAACAATAGATGCAGGTAACTTATTTAGACAGATCGGGCACAAACTTTCTGTTTCTACACCTTCGATTTTCTTCATCATATCGATTCCCTACTTCCAAATTCATACCCATATTCTGATAAAATTTCACGTATCTTGTCATAGCTTTTTACAAGTATATCACCACATTTTACCTGATAGCTTTGATTTCCTGCCTCAAACTTTGTCAAACCAATCAACTGTTCACATTCTGTCTTCCCAAATTCAGATTCAAACCATTCGTAAAAGTCGTGCATCATATGGGGAAAATTTTCATTTGCATAGTCTCGTTCCGTCCCTTTTCCTGCATATAATCCTAAAATTCCAATGCCGCCACTTAAAACGCCACATGTTTTTTGCTTACCTCCAATTCCATTACAAAGTCCATTTACCACCCGAATCAAATCACTATTTTCTGTTTCTTCTTCATCAAGTGCCAATTTCATCATAATTTGTGTACAGCAAAACCCCACTGAAGATAGCTTAAAGATTTGAAACATCAAATCATCCATTATACATCTCCTTTCTTAGCAAGTAGGAAAAAATATCCTGGTTTACATGCCTTTAACTTTTCTTGAAATTCACCGCCAGATTTACACGCCTCATTACCAGTTGTTTTATTCCAAAAACAATCCATCGATCCATAAGAAAAAATTATTTTTACCATCAACTCTTTTAGCAGATCACTACAGTCTTCTAGATAAACAATTTCAAAACCTATTTGTTCTAATTTTTCTTGTAATAAATCCAAATCGTGAAGTCCTCTCATGCAACTATTCGTAGAGCAACTTTCTAATTCATTCCTTTTACTTGGATATTTTGCATAAACATCTGTAACAACAAACCAGCCGTGTTTCCCTAACACCCGTTTTACCTCATGTATGGATGCCGTTAAATCGTTCATCAGCGATAATGTACATTCAGCAAATACACACTGAAAGCTTTCATCAAGAAATGGTAACATATCCCCTGTTCCTTTTACAAAATCCGTAAACGGACATATCTCTTTTGCTCGAGCTAGTAATTGCTCCGATGGATCAATACCAATTGCTTTTATGTTATAGTTTTTATATAGATATGCAATGGTAGCTCCCATACCGCATCCTAGATCAAGAACACGATCTTGCTTAGTAATAGTACAAAGCTCAATTGCTCTTCTCGTTAATTTAAATTCACCCGGACGTAATGTTTGTCCCAAAAGATCGCTCATACACTTGCTTTCATATGCATTACAAGGATTCAACTATTTATCCTCCAATCCT
Organism: Velocimicrobium sp.; assembly: GCA_041821315.1. Lineage (GTDB taxonomy): Bacteria > Bacillota > Clostridia > Lachnospirales > Lachnospiraceae > DIGJ01. Next base: position 14,969 of record JBGUEO010000034.1, read on the forward strand.
TTTTCTACCTCTAACATCTTCCCTAGTGCCAGTTCTTCACTAATAAACACATTGTTACATTCGGGACATTTTAAAAGCTCAACTTCAAAATTACCTTCTAAATACCGTACCTTTACCTTTTTAGTAACTAACTCTTTCCGGCATTTTGCACATATCCATGGAGTATTTTTATCCGTTTCATCGTTCATAATTATTCCTCCACTACTTCCATTCTATGACTATATACACTATTAACATAGATTTCATTTCCTTTTTCTTCATATCTGACCCAATATGTTACATGTTCAAGTCTTAATTTTGCTAGATAATTTGATGTATCCGTATGAAAGAAACGTTCATTCTTTTTTCTTGAATAATCAATCACTTTTTTAATATCATCCACTAAAATACACCGTTCTTCCATGATTGCTACCACATTGTTCGAAAGATTTAAGTTAAAATCATAATTATTTGATAAATTCATATCCTGATCCTCTCCCCATAGTTCTTTCAGTAAATCCACTTTCAGTTTTTTTCTATTGTTGTGCCGCTTTGATAAGGTTGGCATTTGTTGAATGGAAGCATCACACGTTTCGTTACCATAGATTAGGTCTAACACGTGATACGCCCTTTTGTTCGCTCGAACAAGGGAGTCTTTACACATTGCACAATATACTAAGATATCTTCATTGCTCTCCTTGATACGGTCATTTTGAAATGCTTCTGCCTGTTCTTTATTTGCATAGGACACCAAGCCACCATACCCACAGCATTTTGTTTTATCTTTTGAGTATTCAAGTTCTTCTATCGTATATCCTAATGTTTTGACAATATTTCGTATGCTTTCATGAATGTTTGAATCATGCCTTGTGGCACAAGCATCGTGAATATTTAACACACGTTTTTCTTTTTTTATATCCACTTCTGGCAGTCCATACCGATCCAGTATTTCCCATAGTGAAATCGTATGAATCATGGGTAAATATTTTTGGAACGTACTAGAACAGCTCGAGCAGGCAAGAATAAAGATTGGGTGATCCATCTCTTCCCATACACTTTTAATTTTGTTACTATTTTCTTTCATAAGATCTTGTCTTCCAGCCCAATCGGCAGGAGCACCACAACATCCTAAATAAAGCCCAACTTCTTGATCTGTCTCATTTTTATTTATCATTCCAACAATATGTTTATATATATCACCGATATACATAGAATGTGTTGCACTTAATTGACATCCAGGATAAAATAAATATCCAGTCTTACCAGAGCTTTTACATAAGCTGCTTGGTTGTTTTCTTACAAATGAAAAGGATTCACTATTACTAAATTTCATATCCCTTAATGCAAAATCATGCGCAGATAATGGCATTTTTCCTCTGCAAACCATGCTTTCTCTTGTTTCATGAATGATGTCATTCATCCCAATTCCTACCGGACACTGCTCCTTACATAGCCCACATTCCGTACAAGAATTAATCATTCCATTTGCATAATGTGTTCCAAGAATAATTCGTTCATTATGACTTATGTTTCGAATATATGCATCGGGTGTTATCTGGTACTTTTGCATATGACTGCAAACTTTAATGCATTCATTGCATTGGCATTTCAAGCATCTTTTAGCTTCCTTAATGGCTTCTTCTTCCGTATAAATTTCTGCTTCCCTTTGTACCGGTTTGACAGAAATTACATCGTCTACCTTATAGTCCAATCGCGTTTCGTATATTCCTTCGCGTTCTCTTGAAGCAGTAATCGAATTTTTACTGATAAATCGGTCAATTGAAATTCCTGCTCGTTTGCCTGAACTTACTGAAAAAATAATGGAACTATTTTTATTAAAAACCTCTCCGCCTATAAATAATGGTATATTGTTTACCTGAAACGTATCAGAGTTGATGGCATAGTCTTTTTCCCAATCTCTCGTTCCTAAATAAACGGCATCGAATGTATCCATAAACTCCTCTAAATCAGTTTCACAAACTTCCCGATTATATGTGATATGAATTCCTGTTTTTTCAATGGTCTGGAGTTCTTCTTCTATCATAACTGTAGATAGAACTTCACCCTCAAAATCCCAAATTCTGCCTCCTAAACGATTTGATTTTTCAAAAATAGTTACGTTATATCCTTTTTTATCAAGATGCATTGCAGTCACCAATCCACTTATGCCACCACCTATCACTGCAACATTCCCTTTTTTCTTTGGAATAGATAGCGTTTTTTTCGAGGATACATATCCCAAATCGATAATAGCCTTTTCTAATTCACTTATATGAATGCTACCACCCGCATCTTTTCTAACACATACTGTTTCGCATGGATGATCACATATTTTTCCAATGAGTCGAGCAAGAGGAATCTTATTATCCATTAATTTATAAGCTTTTTTAAAATCACCTTTTTCAATTTCTGTCAAGAATGCAATAACATCCATATGAACTGGACAGGATGCAACACATACTGGCGGTTCCGAATGAATGCACTTATTACTAAGTTCCAATAATTTATCTAAATCCATTCATTATACCCTCCTCGTTTATCCAATAAGTTAACAATACTTCCTTCCAATAGGAAAATAGGAATTGGGTCTATGCTAATAACCTATTTCGTTAAAACATGCACGCCCAATTCCTTATTTTAAATTATAATTATGCTTTATTTCTTTAAGCCAGCAAGAACCTTTTCAGGTCGAGCCGGTAGGTGCGTTATTCTAACACCACAAGCATTGTAAATCGCATTAATGATAGCGGCATGTGGAGCAGCAAGAGGCATTTCTCCAGCACCAGAAGCACCATAGAAGTTATTTGGCCGTTTCGTTTCGGTATACATCAACTCAATGGTATCTGGTACATCTTTTATTTGTGGAATACCACACCCCGTTAATGTGGTATGTTTCTTTAAGTCTTCGAAATCTTCCGTTAACGCAAGACCAATCCCTTGAACAAGGCCACCATACATCTGTCCATCCACCACCAATTTATTTATAATTGTACCAACATCCGCAGCTAATGTCATTTTTTCTACTTTTGTTTTACCTGTATTTACATCTACTTCAACTTCTGCCAAACAAACCCCATACATATAAGCTGCAAATGGATTACCCTGACCACAATCTGGAGGAGTATCTGTACATGGAGCCGTCCATTTACCTGCGTATTTTAATTCCAATCCTTCCGATACCATTTCCTCGTATGTTCGATATGTTCCATCTTCTTTTTGCATCGCTTCGAGTAACGTCCTACAAGCAACAATAATTGCATTACCGGTTACAACATTTGAACGACTTCCACCGGCTGGACCACTGTTTGGTGTTTTTGTCATATCGTTCATGACTAAATCAATTTGCTCTGGTTTAAGATTTAATGGTTTTAACGCTTCATGTGCATAGGTTAACGTACCAATATCAGCCCCCTGCCCATGATCTTCCCATGAGTTTCCAATTGCCACTCCATGAGGCGTAAGTTCTGCCCACGCTTCCGAGGTATCTGGTCCATCTAAACCACAACCATAAATCATTACGGCAACACCACAACCATATTTTTTATCTTGACTATTCGTATTTTTTTCACTTGCATTTGTTTTGGCTATTTCATATATCGGACGTATTTTATTTATTAATTCTTCCAAACAATATACATCTGGTTCACACCCAGTTGGCGTTGTAGATCCTTCTCGATAGACATTCTTATACCTAAATTCCAATGGATCCATACTTATTTTTTCAGCTAACTCATCAATCAATACTTCGGATGGGAACATAATTTCTGGTGCACCATAGCCACGGAATGCAGATCCCCATCCATGGTTCGTACAGACAGTACGCCCATTTCCACGGATATTTGGTATATGATATCCTGCACAACCAAATTGAAAACCTCTTTGTGTTAATAAGTCACCAAACTCTGAATATGGGCCATGATCAACACTCCAGTCCGATTCAAGTGCTAAAATTTTACCTTCTTTATCAGCAGCCAGCTTCATTGTTGTCCAAAATGGGGATCGTTTTCCGGTATAGGTGATTTGTTGACGCATTGTAAACTCAAGATATACAGGTCTTCCCGTTGCAAGTGTAGCAACACCTAATAAGCCTTCCATGGTTGGACTGAATTTATATCCAAATGTTCCACCTGTATTATTTTGTACAATAAATACATCTTCTCCCTTCATTCCAACTCCATCTGCTATCATCAATGCATGGAAGTGAAGAGCAATACTCTTAGAGTGAATAATCAGTTTTCCTTCATCATTTACATAAGCAAACCCTACATCAGGTTCAATTGGCAAATGAGGTTGTCTTTGCGTATAAAAACTATCTTCAACAACATAGGGAGCACGCTCCATAATAGGGTTTGTTTCTTCCCCTTTTGCTATGTGGTTTTCAAAATAAACATTAGGCGTACCTGGATGAATTTCGATTGCATCTTCTTCCATCGCTTCTGGTGCACTCATATACGCTGGTAAAATTTCTAACTCTACCTTTACTTTATCCACACCTGCCTGAGCAGCTTTCTCATTTTCTCCTAATACGATAGCAATCGCATCTCCATATTGAAATACCTTTTTATCATTTAAAATTGGTCGTTCTAATCCATCTCCTTTATTCGAAGGGAAGGCCAAACCATTAATTCTATTTGTTCCTTTTACATCTTTATAAGTTAATACCGCATACACACCTGGAACTTTTTTTGCTTCCTCGGTATCAATAGATAGGATATTAGCATGAGAGACTTCCGCTTGTACCAACTTAGCATGCAAGGTATTTTCAGGTAATTTTAATCCCAAATCTGCTCCAAAATCCCATGTTCCAGTTACTTTAGCTAATGCAGATGGCCGAATATACTCTGAGCCAATTAAAGAAGCTCCCTCTGGTAATTGTTTCCAAATATCTTTTACTTCAATTTCACCTCTCACTAATCTTGCTGCATCCATAACAGCGTCAACTAATGGTTTATAACCGGTACAACGACAGACATTTCTGTGCTTTTGAAACCAATCCCTCACTTCTTCTCGGGTAGGACTGTTGTTCTCTTCTAAAAGGGCACTCGCAGAAACGATAAATCCTGGTGTACAAAAACCACATTGAGCACCTCCATGAACCATCCACGTAATTTGAAGTGGATGAAGACTATCCTTATTTCCTACCCCTTCAATTGTAATAATTTCAGAATATTCTTGGATTTTCTTCATTTTAGTAATACAAGATTTTACAACTTTCCCATTTAAAATTACCGAACAAGAACCACATTCACCAATACCACAACCTACCTTAGTTCCTGTCAGACCAAGTTGTTTTCTTAACACATCTGACAGTTTTGCCTCTGGTTCAGCAACAAGAGTTGTTTTCATACCATTGATTATTAAAGTTTTCTTTAACATCTAGAACCTCCTTCGAATATTGTTTGTTTACACAAAATATTGTTTGCAATATTATAGAAATTATTGTCAAATATCATACAGTTATTATATTTCATTGCAAATACATTGTCAACTGTAACAAATGTGAGCATATTAGTAAATATTTAATGTACATTTTGCACAATATAGCATTTTCATCTAGTTTCAATTTACAAAAATGTAGGTAATTTTTTTAAAATACCATTTGTTTTATCAGTGATAGCATGATTCTTATATCTCTCTCTCATTTTTCTATCTTTTCAATAAAATGTACAAAAATCGAACAACTTATTCATAATATGATGCAAATTTTTTTTAACAAAATCAAAATGAATGCTACTGATTGCTCCAAATGTATGGCTCAACGTCATTTCTAAATACCTAGGCTACAAAAAAGACCTCCTCCAATCGGAAGAAGCCTTCTCTTTCAAACCCTATACTATCATATGTTTTGGAATACCATTTTCGTATATGATTTTTTCTTCCCCTTGTATCAAAGGAAATAAATATTGCATCATATCGGCTGTAACATCATGTCCATTAGGATGGATGAACGATGGTGGTACTTGCCTTTCGTAGTTTGCTACTTGATTTACCGGAATGGATAATAGCTCTATGGTATAAGGATTAGAGGTTAACCGCTTTAGGGAAACCATTTCTCCACTCTTTCCTTCTATTGCACATTGCACTGCTTTCATACCAAGCATCTTTGACTCATTTAAATCTGTTGTGCTTACAATATGTCCCGCACAACGCTGCATTAAGTTTAATTCGATTGTTCTTACTTTACATCCGATTTTGTCTCGAATTAAATCTGCTAATACTTTTCCTGTTCCAGCGATATATTTGTGACCAAATGCATCCGTTTTATGTTCCTGCTCTTTTTCTGAAATATAGTGACCATTTTTGTCTTTTAATCCTTCGCTAACTGCAATGAGGAATGGTACGTTCTCGTTCATTGTCTCTTTTACATCCAGTATAAATTGTGCGAAATCAAATGGTTTTTCACACAAATAGATTAATTTAGGACCATCTGCACCATTAATTCTTGACAATGCAGATGCTGCAGTAAGCCAGCCAGTATTTCTTCCCATTATCTCTATTATTGTTATAGAAGGAGCATCATACACAGACACATCTCTTTCGAGTTCTGCAACTGTAGTTGCTATATATTTTGCAGCTGAGCCAAATCCAGGGCAGTGATCCGTTTGTTTTAAATCGTTATCAATTGTTTTAGGAACACCTATTATCTTGATGTCAAAAATCTTTTTTTTCTTACAATAGTTTGATAGTTTATTTACAGTATCCATGGAGTCATTTCCACCAATATAAATAAAATAAGCAATCTGATTTTCCCTCATAATGCGAATAAATTGCAAATACTCATCCTCTTTTTCTATCCAATTATCCAAAACGTATCGACAAGATCCCAGCGCGGATGAAGGGGTATGGCTTAATAGTTCGTAGTCATTTACATTTGTAATAATCGTTTCAAATTCAATAAATTCCGCTTTCAGCACTCCTTCAATCCCATTTTTTGCTCCATAAACAGTATCAATTAACCCACTTGTACTTGCTTCTTGAACGGCACCTGCAAGACTCGCATTAATTACCGCAGTCGGTCCTCCCGACTGCGCAATTAGAAGATTATTCATAAAAACCCATCCTTTTTTGTAGTTCTACTATCTGTGTCTCTACTATGATATATCCTAATCTGTATCCTTACCGTATATATATTTTATCCCTTGTAACATGTTCTGCTATCATTTTCATAACAGGCATAAAGTTTTCACCAAAGCTATCTTTTGGCAGAATAAGTGCTTCTTCTTTTCCTACATAGAAAGCGATATCCTTTGGTGTAGAAATTGCTTTTTCTATCCGTTCCCAAGAATAATGGTTTTCTTTTCCAGAAACAGTTTCTAAAATACCAATATCGTTAAATTCATACAAGATTTCATTTTGATAGCAAGAAGACTTCATCATCTTTTTTGCTCGTAGCATTAATTGACACGGCGTATATGCCAAAAACATAAACCCTGAGATTATATACAGCATGGCATTTAGTACACTTATTTTATCGATTCCAAGCAACAATCCGCCTGTTATCATGACCGCAAGTCCAAGCATATTAATAAGAAACCCTGAAAATCTTGAGTATGTATGGAACAATAGCAAATCATAAATAAATTCTTTTTTCATATGAACGACAATATTCATAAATACCTCCAAACAATTTATAAAGCACTTTGTGTTGCAGCCCAACCTTCTGGTGAATAAATTCCAAGCTTTTTCTTTCGCATCAAATTATCAAAAAAGGCAACAATAAATGGACATAAGAATAAGGTTATAATCGAGGCTGTTGCACATTGAGCCGTAGCCATGTCCGTATATTTAGCCATTGTTGGATCAGCTTCTGCAACTGCAGCCGGTGTCATAGCTGAATTCAAGGCAGTTGTACCGACTGCAGCCCCCATTGCATTTCTCTCCTTCTTTGGAAGAAGAATATTGAATAGGAAAAAAATTAAAACTGCTGTACTTGCTGATATTAAACCAAGTATAATTCCAGATGCGCCTGCTGTTATAATGGTCTTTACATCTGTTTTGGAACCAATTGATATTGTCATAAAGAATGTAACAATGGGTTGAGCCGTAGCACAAGCTTTGCGAAATCCTTTATCAACATTTCCCCATATGAATCCAATCAAAAGCGGGATTAATGTGGCAATTAAACTTTCAATAGGAATGGATGCAAGCCCAGTTGCCCCAAGTGCAATCAATGTAAAAAATGGCCCATCATTTAAGGATAGCACAGAAATTGCCCCTGTATCCGTTGCATTTCCAAACTGAGAAGACAAAGAAATATATAGCGATCCATTGGAGTTCGTAAATGCTGCTATCCATACAAATGGTGCAATTCCCAAAAATCCATTCACTCCACATAGTTTACCAACTAATACTCCAACGATAATACCTAGAATAAACTTTATGGCTGTAAGCGTAACACCTTTATATAAAGGCATACCAACTTGTTTAATATTAATGGCTGAACCACAAAGGATTAAGAAAAGTCCCATCATTGCTGCATTTCCTTGATAAAATAGAGCAGTCACATATCCACCAATTTGAAACGCCTGTGGAAAAAATGTAGCAATTAAGACAGCTAATACTAATGGTATGATTACCAGCCCACCTGGCATTTTTTTCATTTTGTTGAGTAAATCCCAATCTTTCTTTTCAACACTATTTTGCTCATTCATAATAAAATACCTCCCAAAGTATAAATTTTATAGTACTCTGCTTTTCTCCAAATAAAATTTTTCGTATTCCATAATTTTGTCAACTTTTGGTATTGAACCGCCTCCTGCAAAATCGCAGGTCAGCCACGTATCAACCAAAGTCTTTGCAAGTTCAACTCCAATAACACGTTCCCCCATACACATAATTTGAGCGTTATTACTCTTTCTTGCACGTTCTGCTGAAAAAGGATCATGACAAACTGCTGCGCGAATACCCGGAACTTTATTTGCAGTAATTGCCATACCAATTCCGGTACCGCAAACCAAAATACCTCTTTCAAACTCACCTTTTGCTACTGCTTCTGCAACTTTTACAGCAACATCTGGATAGAGCACGGTTTCTCCTGTTCTGGCTCCAAAATCCGTGTATTCAACACCGATATTATCTAAATGCTTCATAATTTCTAATTTCAAGCGATACGCTGCTTCATCACATCCAATGGCTAATTTCATAATTTCTTCTTCCTCCTTACGCTCGTTTTGCTTCTTTAAATAAACGTTCCACAATATCTACTGCTGTGTGTTCGTTGCCTGTGAGTCCCCCCTTTCCAACAATGGGCAAACCATCATAATTTCCTACCAGCCTTCCTACATCTGTCTGTGCAATTACATAATCCAGCACTTCAATGCATTCAACTCCCAGTTGGTAGCAGACATTTACCATCGTGTCTCCGCCTGTCGTATAAAGCCCGGCGATTTTTTCTCTTCCAGCTTTTTCAAGAAGCTTAGATATAATCATTCCAAGTCCTGCATTAATTCGATCCGCACTCATGCCCTTTGGATAGTTTCTTCTTTCATCCTCATCCCATAAATTCAAAATAGTACCGTGCAATGCAGTCTCTATTAAAATGGCTTTCGGCAATTTTTCCTGTTGCAGGTAGCCAAGAGATATGTTTATTGCTTTCTCTACCTCCTCTAATGCTAGATCACCACCATCTATAAAAGGCAGTGGGTCTACTGATACTCTAATTACTTGTGGATCCATACATAAAACTTCCATTTGAGATTTTGTAACTGGAGTTGCACTTCCGGCCGCAATCAATATTGTTTTATTCAAAGTTGTTCCATCTTCTTTTGGAAGATTATCCTCTTCCTTTTGAATTAAATTTCTATGAAATGCCAGTTTCGCCGTAAATGTACCTGGATCTACTGCTATCATATTCCAATTCAGCGCTACACAAGCTTTTGCAATTTCTTCAACATCATCCAATGTAATTCCATCCACTACGATAACCTTATTTCCTTTTTCATAATTCTCGATGAGTTTTTCTTTAATGGATTCCTCTCCCTTTAAGACGATATCTAGAGTGATCAGACCAACGCAGCGTCTTGTTTGTCCTGCAATCAAACGTGGAATATAATTTTCCTTCACTGGAGTTCGTACATCCTGTGCAACGGGAGTACGAACGAGAGCGACTCCGTCAATTATAGAAAAACCACCTACCAAGATTCTTTTTGACTGCGGCATTGCAGGTACAACAACTGCAACCGTATCTTCTTCCATACAATCTAGCATGGCATCTATCTCTATCCCAATTCCACCTCTCAATGTAGTATCAATTCTCTTTGAAAAGTACTTGATTCCCATTCGTTGCAATGCCTGTGTTGCCGCCTTTACTTTTTCATAAGCTTCCTCTTCTGGCAATGCCCTGCTATTACTGCTTACTAAAATAGCATCTAACTCATTTGCATTCTTGTTTTTTTCTGCCGCTTCTTCATTAAAAAACACAGCCGTTCTTGCTTTTGAGCGAGCCAATAATACCCCCGTTGTTGTGGCTCCTGTTAAATCGTCTGCTACTGCTCCTATAAGTGGCATATCATTTCCTCCATTCTATGCGTCTTATTTTTTCCCTTCCATACGTGTTGCGTACTCGGCAACAACTTTTGTAGACTCGATTAAACTGACAGCGCCTGCAATTCCTTTTCCGGCAATATCAAATGCGGTACCATGATCCACGGAACTGCGAATAAACGGAAGGCCAAATGTTAATGTAACCGATTTTTCAAAATCCAGTGTTTTACAAGCAATATGCCCCTGATCATGATATAAGGATAAAATAGCATCATAGCATCCTGATTTACCTATATGAAATACCGAATCTGCTGGGCATGGACCGACTGCATCAATTCCCATTGCTTGTGCAGCTTTCACCGCTGGAATTAATTGTTCAATTTCTTCTGTTCCAAATAAGCCATTATCTCCTCCATGCGGATTTAACGCTGCAACAGCAATATGTGGTTTTTCAATTCCCACTTTTTTTAATTCCTTATTAATATTAATTACATGTTCTAGCACCCTGTCTTTTGTTGCATATCTGCAAGCATCCACGACTGACATATGACGACTGACAAAAAAGACTCGTAACTTATGGCAAGAGAACATAGTAAGCGCATACGGTGAATTTGTAGAATTTTGGTATAGTTCAGTATGTCCTGGTTCTTTAACACCAACCAATTTAATTGCGCCTTTATGTATCGGTGCCGTTGACACTGCATCAATTTTACCTTCCATTCCAAGTTCAATGGATTTCATAATCCAGTCTATACTCATTTGACCCGCAAGTGCCTGCACCTCTCCCCAAACAATAGAGTCCGTATCATAATCACCTGTTTCAATTACATCAATGGTTCCAAGAACATACTTTGCTTCACTCGGGTTTAAAATCTTGTTACATTTGATTTCTTTTTTTAAAACGGTTGCCGCTCTTTTAAGAATATCAATACTGCCAATCACAAAAGCCTTGCAACATTCATGAATAACAGGGGACAACATGGTTTCGACAACAATTTCTGGACCTATCCCCGCTGGATCTCCCATTGTAATTGCAGTAATCGGTTTGAATTTTAAGTTACTCATACTATACTCCTTTTCATTTCTTTCATATTACTTTGTTATTTTTTCTTTTCTATTTTTTTCTCTTTCATTTCTCTATCTATATAATACGAAAATAATATTAAAAATTCAAGCTAAAATTACATATTCATTATATTTAACATATTTTATCTTTTATATTTGTTAATTATGCACAATTATATTAATTATATTGTCTTTCATTTTACTTTCTATTTTTACGGTTATCTATTTTTTCTAAATTATCTTATCTATAAATTTCGAAAAAATATATCTTACGTAAATCCAGAACATACGAATCTAAATTCGTAAAATAAAATTGCAAATTAAAAGAGCTGAAGTCATTTTTGACTTCAACTCTAATTTGTAACAAAACTATTCAAAAAATTCTACACTATATCCAAAGCGATTGCATCCCTTTGTGCTAACTCAATGTCCTCTCTCCTAATTTCATCATCCGTTATAATTTTTGATATTTCTGAGAGTGGACATACTACAAGGACATATCCCCCACCAAATTTGCTGCTATCTACCAGAAGAAACACTTCTTTAGAAGCCTTTAGTATTGCTTTTTTAACTTGCATTTGTGGCGATCCGATGGATGTGATTCCAACATCAAAATTAATTCCATGCGCACTGATAAAGGCTTTATCAGCATGACATTCTTCCAAATTATGTATGGTTACATCTCCTATTGTTGATGAAAGTTTTCCACCCACCTGACCGCCTAACATAAACACATTCACATGCTTTGCTTCTGAAAGAATTCCAGCAGCAACTAAAGAATTTGTTATGACAACCAAATGTTTTGATGGATTTTCTCTAATTGTTTTTGCAAGGAAATAGCTAGTTGAAGCGTCATCCAAGATAATGGTATCATTATCTTCTATATATTCATAAGCCCTTTTTGCGATTCGCTGTTTTTTATCTGCATTTTTATAAACATTCGCTGCATTATATGTCACAATAACTTGAGCTCCTATTTTCGTTGCTCCACCATGTGTTCGATTTAACAACCCCAGCTCTTCTAATTTTTGAATATCACTACGTACCGTGACTTCTGAACACTCCAACTGTTTGCTTAAATCCGATACTCGTATATTGGATTTTCCTTCTAGTTCCTGCAAAATAAACTCCATTCGTTTATTTATCATTTCTGTCACTCCTCCCTTTATAACTATTTTAACCAAAAAGCAATTAAATTGCAAGATTCGAAAGCATTTCGTAGTTTATTCGTTATATGCAATCTCAATATTGATTATTTATGATTTATTCAAAGCTTCGTATCGCACTATGAACAAATAAAAAAAGGCAGTCAATATTTAATCTGGTGGATTTGATTTGAAAAAAAATAAGGAAAGGAAACGACAAAGGAATATAGAAGATAGATGAACAACTTGATTGGCAATACACTTGTGTAACAATCATTTTTTATAATTGCGGGGATAGGATTTGAACCTATGACCTTCGGGTTATGAGCCCGACGAGCTTCCAGACTGCTCCACCCCGCGACAAATTTAACTTGCTGTGTCTGTGTTAACCAGCAAGTTGAACTATAACATCTTTTAATTATAATGTCAAGCTTTTAATTAAAAAATCCTTGAAATTTCTGGCAATTCTCCAGCAAAACATGTCTGAATCTATGGGTAAATTGAAGCTTATTTACACCTGTTTTAAGCAGAATTATTTGCTTTTGTGCCGTGTATTTGATATCATATGTAGTAGTACAAGCTTATAATAAATTCAAAATATGAAAGAAAGAATGAATACAGCGTTTTATAATATATCAATGAGCAACATTTAATTGAAATACGCAACTTCATTATGGTTACACCATGAATAATCAAGAACAAAAACATCAACGACGTGTTCGATATAAAGGCACTCATCCAAAAGCGTTTCAAGAAAAATACAAAGAACTGCAACCTGAGAAATATGCCGATGCAATAGCTAAGGTTATTCAAAAGGGAAGTACACCTGCTGGCATGCATCGCTCGATTTGTGTAAAAGAAATATTAGAATTCTTACAGATTACACCTGGACAAGTTGGGTTAGATGCAACCCTTGGGTATGGTGGACATACACTAGAGATACTTAAATGTTTAAATTCAAAGGGACACTTATATGCAACCGATGTAGATGAGATTGAATTGCCACGTACGAGAGAGCGTTTGGAACATTTAGGCTATGGCTCCGAGATTTTAACAATCAAACAAATGAACTTTTCAAATATTGATCAAATTGCTCTTCTATCAGGACCCTTGAATTTTATATTAGCAGATTTGGGTGTCTCTTCCATGCAAATTGACAATCCCGAACGAGGATTTTCATTTAAGAGCGAAGGTCCATTGGATTTACGGCTAAATCCTCATAAAGGTCAATCCGCCGCCGATCGTTTAAAAAACATTTCACAGGATGAATTACAAGGTATGTTATTCGAAAACTCGGATGAACCTTATTCAGCTGAAATTGCGCATGCTATTATTTCCCAAATAAAAAAAGGAACCGATATCTCAACAACGATTCAGCTCAAACAAATTATCAAAGAGGCTCTGAATTTTATTCCAAAAAATACAAGGGAGGATGAAATCAAAAAATCCTGTAGACGATGTTTTCAAGCATTGAGAATTGATGTCAACAATGAATTTGAAGTGTTATATGATTTTTTGGAAAAACTCCCCAAATCCCTTTCTAAGGGTGGGCGCGTTGCAATCCTTTCCTTTCATTCAGGGGAAGATCGACTCGTCAAAAAGTCTTTTCGCCATTTTTTCCGCGAAGGCATTTATCAAGAAATATCTCCCGATGCGATTCGTCCATCTTCGGAAGAACGCAATGCCAATGGGCGTGCTCGTTCTGCTAAACTTCGTTGGGCGATAAAAGCATAATTTGAAAAGCAATTGCCACCGCAACTACAATGTTGTGTGGCAATTGTTTTATTTGCAATAAGAAGTGTTACGAGTAATCCCTATCCTCTTACCTTTTTTAATAATTGTACGGCATCCTCCGTTTTTAATACTTTACCATATGATACTACTTTACCGTCTACAACAAGTGCTGGTGTACTCATAACGCCATACGCTGCAATTTCTGTAAAATCAGTAACATGATCAATTGTGGTATTCATCCCCAGTTGTTCTAATGCCTTCTTAACATTTGCTTCCAACTCATTACATTTTGCACAACCAGAACCTAGAACTTTGACTGTTTCTCCTATCTCCTCCGATTCTTTTATCGGTTCTATTGTCTCACTATCACAATCACAACTCTCACCACAACTCCCATTACAACAGCAGCTATTTGACGTTACTTCCTCTAAAGTTTGAACTTCTTTTTTCTTTTCTTTTCCAAAACCAAATAATCCCATTACAATTCCTCCTAAATTTTTATATGATATAACTAAAAAAACAATTGCAACGCATTAAAACTATATCCAATTATAATAATTCCAAACGTCACAATTGCAATAAACACACCAAGTAACTTTGGTTTTACTGCTTTCCGCAGCATAATCATGGATGGCAACGACAGTGCCGTTACTCCCATCATAAAGCTTAATATCGTTCCAAGCCCAACCCCTTTTGCATAAAGTGCTTCCGCAATCGGAATGGTTCCAAAAATATCCGCATACATTGGCACTCCAACAATAGTTGCTAAAATAACAGAAAATGGATTATTAGAACCCAAAATAGTTTGTATGATACTTGCAGGAATCCAATTATGAATAACTGCACCAATTCCTACTCCAATAAAGACATATAAATATACTTTCCTAATTGTTGCAACAACCTGATCTTTTGCATAAATGGAGCGTTCTTTTTTACTTAATTCAGGTGCTTCAATATCAATCCGATTAGCTCCTTTGATAAAATCCTCCACGTAGCGTTCCATTTTTAATTTTTCAATAAGAGTACCTCCTACTACCGCAAGGATTAAACCGACGATAACATATGCAATCGCAATCTTTGCTCCAAAAATGCTCATAAGCAAAATTAAAGAACCAAGATCAACCAGCGGGGACGATATCAAAAAAGAAAAGGTAACACCTACTGGCAATCCTGCACTCGAAAATCCAATAAATAAAGGAATCGATGAACAGCTACAAAATGGAGTTATTGTTCCCAATAAAGCAGAAAGAACATTTGCTGTAACACCATGAAAATTACCAAGTATTTTTTTTGTTCGTTCCGGTGGAAAAAAGCTTTGAATATAGCTGATTATAAAAATTAGTACCGATAATAAAATAAAAATTTTTATGGTATCATACAAGAAAAATTGAATGCTTCCACCCCATCTGCCCTCTAGATCAATCCCTAATACGCTAAGTCCATTTCCAATTTGCTCATTTAACCACTTCATCGCAAGTATTTGATTTTGAAAAAAGAACCAAATAGTTTCTAATAGTTTCATACGCCTACCTCACTTCTCTTATATTCATACATTTATATATATCCATATATTGCCTTTGAGAAAAGCCATTCGATGATGGCATTTTAACCTTATCAAGTAGCAAAGCGGATTGCAAATATCCGCTTTGAATTTTCCCAATTTATTTTTTAACACAACAATCCCCGGTAATCATAGATGCATCTTCTTTTTGAACAAATTCATCAAGTAACTCTTTTGCAGCCATACAGGCATCTTTATTGATGGAATAATGCATCCATTTTCCATCTTTTCTTCCATTCACAATACCAGAATCGCATAATATTTTCATGTGATGTGATAACGTCGCCTGACTAATATTTACTTCTTCTAACAATTTACAAGCACATTTTTCGCCACCACGCAATTGTTGCAAAATCTCCACTCTACGTTCATCGCAAAAGGCTTTAAAAACTTTTACTACATCTGCACTATTCATTTCTATACTCCTTTTCATTAGTATCATTATAAAACACATATCGATGCTTGTCAATATGTAAAAATGATTTTGTTATTCCTAAGACATTGCTACTAAACTATGCTATAATACTCAATGATTGATAAATAATTGTAAACTACGTATTCTTTATATTATATCAATGATACATTATATGAAAGGTTGAATCGTATGGCTACTCCTATCTCTTATGATAAACAAATTAATATAGAACATACACAACGACTTCGAGAATTATTGGAGACGTTACCTCGTTTTTGCAAAGAATATTTTCGTGGAATTGAACCAAGAACTTCTGCACGCACTCGAATAAATTATGCCTATGATTTACGTGTGTTTTTTCAGTTTCTAATTGTGGTCAATCCGTCCTTCAAGCATTATAATACAACAACATTTACACTGGATGATATTGAAAAGCTAGAATCTGTTGACATTGAAGAATATTTGGAATATTTAAAGCTATATGACGGAAATGATGGGAAGCCGCACACAAATGATGAACGAGGATTACAACGAAAGCTATCCTCACTACGTTCCTTTTATCATTACTTTAATCGACGAAAACTATTGAAAACAAACCCATCGCTCTTAGTGGATATGCCAAAACTCCATGCAAAGGAGATTATTCGTCTCGATTATGATGAAATCGCTGATTTACTGGATTTGGTGGAACATGGCGGAGACACCTTGACGGGAATGAAAAAGGTTTATTATGATAAAAACAAACTGCGCAATCTTGCGATTATTACTTTATTTTTAGGAACTGGTATTCGTGTATCGGAATGTGTTGGTCTGGATATTACCGATGTGGATTTTAAAAATAATCGGATCAAAATTGTTCGAAAAGGTGGAAAGGAAGACTTTGTTTACTTTGGAAATGAAGTTGAAGAAGCGCTAAGCAATTATATCGAGGTAAGTCGCAAGGCAATTACTCCAAAGTCTGGCCATGAGAATGCATTATTCCTATCCATTCAACGAAGCCGTATGACTCCCCGTGCAATCGAAAATTTAGTAACCGAGTATGCAAGCCAAATTACTACCTTAAAGCATATTACACCACATAAACTACGAAGTACCTATGGTACATCCTTGTATCGCGAAACAGGTGATATTTACCTTGTAGCGGAGGTTCTAGGTCACAATGACGTAAATACCACGAAGAAACATTACGCAGCACTCGATGAAGATAGAAAGCGTGCCGCTGCAAAAGTTGTAAAATTACGGGAACCGTAATACATGAGTAACGATGAAACTTGAGGAGGATAAAATGGAAATTTTAAATAAAGGTGTAATATATGATAAAATGGTTCAAGAAAAATCTGGAGATGAACTTGGACTATTTGATAAATATGAAGATACTTTCCTAAAGATAAGAGATAAGATAATAGGATATGATATTAAAAACATAATTGATTTTGGTTGTGGCACAGGTAACTTAAGTGGTCTTTTAAGTGAAAAAATGAATGTTATAGGAATCGATAAAAATTCAGAAATGATTCAAGAAGGCAAAAGAAAATACCCTAAAATGCATTTTATTGAAAGTAGTATTTTGGATGTATCAAATATAAAAGAAAAAGCAGATATTGTCGTATCATCTTATGTATTACATGGATTAATCGAAGAAGAACAGCAAAAAGCACTCTTTAATATGTTATTACTTAGTGACCAAAAAAAAGTCATATTAATCGATTATATGTTTGAGAATATGAAAACGAAACAAACATATAAAGAAAATTTATTAAAAAATAATAGAGCGGATTTATGGGAATTCATAGAAAGTAAACATTTTTTTATTGTTGAAGATTTAAGGAAATATATAGAAAAACTCAATTTGAAAATTACATTTAAGCATGTTGTAAACTTCACATGGATTGCAGAAATTTATAAATAGGAGTTCTAATATCTTAATTAGTATTTACATAATGCTTTCGATTAACTTAATTCACAATATTCATGAATTGGGTACTTCAAAAGAAACCAGCATGCATTCCTGCGACAGTTTCTTAGATGTTGAACGTCACAGGAAGTCTGCTGGAACGATAGTCATTAATGTTTGGCTGCCAAATATGGTTTTTGTATTAAAAGTATGGGTAATAAATGTGATAACCAACATATATTCAATTATTTATAGCATAAATTCGCAACCCTTTATCATTCCAATTATCAAACCAAATCTCTCCATCTCCAATCATAATACCCATATAATTGCTGTTCATGTATTTTGTATAGCTATTTGAAATTCTTTTTTTAAATTCAGCATTCATAATATCAGCATAGTTCTCTTCAAATTTCTTTTTATTACTTATTGAAACTTTCGAACCATTTATAGTTACACTGATTGGATAAACAACAAGCTCTGCGAGTCCTTTCTTATTATTTTCTATTATATATGATTTGATCTTTCTGGCGAATTCTTCGACATCCTCTGTATTAGCGGTAGTTAATGGATAGCGCGTTTCAAATGTGTTGCCAATCCCATGTGAAAGGGCTAGCTTATATTTAGTTTCCTCTTCATTTTTTGATGATGTAGCGGATCCTTCTAGCAATTCGCCTTCCACGGTATCCGGCTTTATTGTACCAATAAAAGTTATATCATTATCTTCACTGTGTAAAGCAAAAGAAGCAGTATTTATTTCTATGACACCATGCAACTTAATTTCACTATCCTCATCATTTTGTGTTATATAAGAAGCTGTTAATTGCTCTCCATCTCTATAAATAGCCATGCATATATTTTGTGTGCCAATATTGCCTTCAAAAACGCTATTACAATTATTACTTATAACGCCTTCGACTTTTTCAGTATCTATATTATTCTTATCTAATGCTGAACTGGATGTTAAGTCAGCCGATTCTGAAACTAAAGTACTAGCAGATGCTTTCAATAATTCAAATCCACCATTATACTGTACCTCCATCTGAACATAGGTATCTGTTATTTCTTGTGGTGTAACCCAACTATCTACTATAGCCATAGGGAGAACTTGTAAATATATTTTGCCATCATCAAATACATATTTCACATTATTCCCAAATACAATATCATGAAATTTTTCACCCCACTCATCTTCTATTGCGGATATATCAACTTCTTCTATTTGTTCACCATTTACAAAAAGTTTTAACATACCATTTTCTACTTTATATGTTATCAATTTATTAAGTTGATCAGCCCAATCTGTAAAACAGTAATCTGCAAAACCTCCGTCGTTTGACTTTTCTAAAATATGCAAATCAATCAGTGATAAATCAGTCCCTGACGCACTTCTCAAAATCATAGCCAATTCTTTCTGTCCATCATTATCATAATCTTCATATTCTATCTGCGGAATATCTCCATAAGTGCCCCAATCAATATCAAGCACTTGAATTTCATTTCCCTGTCTGATACAAATACCATGACAATAATACAGAAAATCATCTTCATTACCACTGCCATTTTCCTTTAATCCGTATACGTAAATATCCTCTTTCGTAATGGCGGCTAGTAGAGCAATTGTTCTATCACTCTCCAAAAAATCATTCATAGCATCATTACTACAAATAATGTCAGGAAGAACCATTCCTTCTGATATAAGACTTGTTTCTCCATACCATTTTAATTCATCTGTACTTTTAATATTTTCTAAATCATCCTTGGAATTCTCTCCATGGGTTGAACTACTTGATGTATCTACTTTCGATGCTGATCCAAGGATAGTTGCGCAACCTGTAAACATAACTACGATAATGACAGATAGAACCACCATGCCAGATGTCTGTTTTTTATACTTCATAATACTTAACAACCTTTCTTTTAACTCGCACTTTTCTTCACATAATGTTGTTGCAAGAATACCTGCTGATCGTCTTTTTCCTGTAGCCATAGACAGAAGCGTTTCCCCATAGCTTTGTTTTTGTATCGCATTCATATTTCTAATTACCGCTTCATCACAGGAGAGTTCACAGGAACGGGATATTTGACGCCGAATTAGTATCATCAACGGATTAAACCAATGCAGTGAAGTTACAATTACAATAAACCACTTGTAGATCAAGTCCTTGCGTCTATAATGCATCAATTCATGCCGTAATATATTCTCCAGTTCTTGCTCCTTACCACTTTTCACATAATCGCATCCCGGTATCACAATATAAGGTGACATAATTCCAATAAGCATTGGTGTACTGACATAACTGTTATACTTAAGCCGTATCTTCTTTCGATTACATAACTTATGTAATCTAGTAATATCCGCCTGATCCGGATCTACATTCGTATCTTTTATTCTTAAAGTAAGTTGAATATATGGTACAACAAAAAACAGCAATGCTATACATGCACCAAAAAGCCAAATAATAGCAAGGATAGCCTGTGCAGAAATCGTTGCCTTCGCCTTAACTGTTACATCTGCTTGATCATTTTCTCCTATACTTTGCTTTGAGTTATCACTCGATACAATCTCATCTGCTTTCCTTGAATACGTCAATTGCTCTGAGCTATCCTGTACAATTACGTTGTTTATCGTTATTTCATTCTTACTATGTGTATTGGATAAAACGCTGTTAAACAGTTGATTCGTAACACTTTGATCAAATGAAAACGGAATTATAAGCCTTAACAGAACCAAAATCCAAATATAATAAGAACATGCTTTTGATATATGTTTCTTAAAGATTGGCTTTCCGACAAATAGTAAAATAGCCATGAAGGAACCGGATATCGAAAGTGATAATACAATTCGTACAATATCATTCATCATGATCACCAACCTTAAACATTTTTCTTAATTCCGTAATATCCGCTTCTGACAGTTGATTACTTGAAACTAATGATGCTACTAAATTTTTAGCACTACCTTGAAATGACTTGTTAATTAACGTTTGGGTGGTATATTCTTCATATTCTTCTTCCGATACCAACGGGGTATAATAATAAACATCTCTCTTTTCCTGTTCTAGTACCCCTTTACAATACAATCGGCGAAGCAATGTCTTAATCGTAGAATCCTCCCATTTACTATTTGCAGAAATGGTTTTCCTTATTTCAGCCAATGTTACGGCTTGCTTTATACTCCAAAGCACTCTCATCACTTCTAGTTCCGAATCAGAAATCTTCTGAGCTAGTGTATTCATATATTCACCTCCTATTGTGGATTACAAGTGTAGTCTATATGGTCAGTTTACACTTGTAATCCATAATTGTCAATGTAAAAATTTTAACTGCTCCGTACCTTGAAATTCAGTTAATATTTATCCAATAGCGTTGCTCAGCCACTCCATCTACAATAACTTCATTTTCTAAGATACCACAACTATTTTGAATGCTTTTTGCAGAGCCAATGTTCTCTTTATCTACTTTTACTAAACGTAGTGACATTGTTATTACCTCCCACACATTTTTTCATTTTATTTGTAAATTTACTATAATGAATTTTTGCTTTGCGTGTATACCCATTTACAAATTCTGACTTACTGTCTGTATATCCGTCACGATTGTGTTCATATGGTTTCCAAAGGGATAGTTTCAATTCTTCATATGCTTTTGCAATTTCCGGATATTTATTTAGATAATCCCGAAAATACAATTCATCGTTGTCACCGAATTTTCTAAGATGTAAATGGTACACCTTTTCAGAAAATCCGTCCGGCGTATATCCCTTGTTAAAATCAATGCGAATTCCATTTTCTGCCATGCATTGATACCCATTGTCTAAAAGCAGTCTCTTGATTTCATTAAAGTCACTTAAATCAGCCTCCACTAAAATATCAATGATTGGTTTTGCCCATATGGTATCTATCGATGTACTGCCAATATGGTGGATTTTAACCGTATCCGATAAGATTAGCAGGAGACAATCCTTCTCTGTTTCATACCAATCCTTCCAATAAGTTTGGTGTTGTGTTAATTGTATCGGAAACAACTGCCATAATTCCTCCAATGACATTTCTGACAAAGGTTTGCTCATAAAATCACCTTCCTAATACTCTTCTTTTCTTTACATCTAATCAATCGTTTCATTTTAGAATCTCTTTTCATCAAATCAACAATACACATAATGCCATCTATCTGTTCCTTGAATTTCTTCATATATAATTCCGTACCTGCCATTTACCTCAACCATTTCATATACTTTTGGAACACATTCCAAAATATTTTGTTAGCATCCAGTCTGTATATTTCAGCTGTTTTCCCTTGTCCTATCATTTGTTTTTCCTTTATTTCCATATAGTTCTCCTCTGGATCTATTTATGTTTAATTATACATTTTTCTTATTTAAATGGGAATTTTTTCTCGAAAAATTGGAAGTTGTAGCTTATCCTTATATCACGAAAGGAAACTCACTGTATCATAGAATGACTGTGAATAAAAAATTCTTCCTGACTTGGCTGGTATTTTTTCTCCAGACGTTCCAAACTCTCGTCAAAGTGACTAGCATCTTGTTCATCTATCTCAAATACAGGACTTTGATAGTACACCCATTTCCTTCCGTCCAAGACCTCTGGTTTTAGTTCTTTTACCATCATTGCCGCCGGATATGTCCCATTTTCAAGACAGACATTGTACTTTTTACAACTCTTAAAACCGCGGCTTACATAATTATTCGGATTTCCAAATATTACAATCACATCATAATCAAGTGCAGCCGCCTGTTCAAAGGAATACTCCATTAGTTTTTTCCCATACCCCTTTCTCTGATATTCTGGCAAAATACAAACTGGACCAAAAGTAAGGATGTCTTTTTCTTCACCAGACTCATCAATTAGTTTTGTTTTCGTATACATGATATTCCCGATGATCTGATTATCAACTTCAATCACCAGATCCAACTCTGACAAAAAGTCTTTGTGGAATCGCATAACATGAACTAAATAGTGTTCAATGCATCCCGGAATATATAAATTCCAAAAAGATTTCCTTGTGATTTCTTCTACTCTCTCATAATCTGTTTCTACTTCATTTCTAATCTTAAACATATTGTTCATTTACAAACCTCCAATAATTTACTTAAAGCCAATTTTTTGTATTTTTTAAAAATTTTATTGTTCATCTTTATTTTATCTCGGTATTTATACTGTAAAGTATTCCATTATCATAGCTGTTAGCATAATAAATCTTTTCTCCTTGAATCGCACAATTCCCACAGTTATATACAGCCTTTGATGTGATAACGTGGGTGCTTGATTTTACGCTTTCCGGGGTATTCGCTACTACTTTCGGAAGTTTTCCACTTTGTGTCCCACAACTGCTGAAACTCAGAATAGATAAGAGAATGATAAAAATAATTACACTTTTTTTCATACCTGCTTCTTTTTAATAGAAATGGTCATCACACAAACTGAACCAATAGTAAGGATGTCGATATCTGCCTTTTTTGCACATTATTATTCCGTCTCTCGCATTTCCTCAATTAGTGATTTCTGGTTCATTTTTCTTATACTTACATACGAAATTGCCATCGGAATGACAAAAACAATCACCATATAACAGAGCAGATATATCCAAGGAAATTGAAATTCGAGATAGCGAATCCCCTTGCTGATAAAAATTTGTACTACAAGATATCCCACTATACTTCCTATAGTACTGGTGCATATGATATTTATGAACGCTAAATACAAGCCTTCTCCCTGAATCATTTTTGATACTTGCTTTTGTGTCATGCCTAATGTACGAAGACATGCAAATTCACGTTTTCGCGCTGCTACATTGGAAATCAGTGTATTCGCTAAATTAATAATACTAAATGCAATCACAAAGCATGCCAGTGCCATAAATATTACGGTCATACTCGCATAATCATCTTTATTTCTTTCCATACTTTTCTTTAATGTTTCTAATGATAAGCTCGGATGATTCTGTTCCACTATATCTAGATGATTTTCTATAGAGGCTCCACACTTTTCATAATTTTCACTCGAAATGACTACTAGATTATTTAAATTAAATCCAGAGATCATCATATCTGTGATCATCTTGTCAGCACCAATAAACCATCCGGTATTAAAAACCATATGGAACGTTTCTAAATGATTATTTATATCATTATTTAATTCACCTGCAATTGTAAAGCTATCTTCGACATATCGTTCCCCGTTGAACCATCGAAGTTGTATGGAATCTCCAATTTTAAATTTCCATCCATAAATCTCCTTCATGATATTATTATTTATAATATATACTTCTTTCTTAGAAATCATCGTGTCATAATTTATATTGGGGTTTGTACAATAAGTACGAAGCGCTTCTATTTCTTCCTTCGAAATTCCAGTAATTAAATCATCCGATTTTTCTCCATTATAAGTATACGTAAGGTTAAGATTGCTTTTTATCATAACATCTTTCACACCGTCTATACTTTTAATCTCTTCAATTAAAGTATCATCGATTGGATTGGTTTGCTTAATTCCTGTATAACCATATTCATTTACACTAGCAGCGTTACTTGATAAATCAAACACATATTCACCGTATTCTAACCACCCTTGACTAGCAAACTTTACTTCATTCATTGAATATACAAATGTACTTGCCGCCATGAATGTAATTCCAGCTAAACAAAGAGAAATGATAGTAAATAAGGATTTTTTACGATTTCCATTCGCTGCAATTAAACTTAATGAAATAGCTGATAATTTTCGATGCAATTTTCTAGAAACATGTTTTTTCATCTCGTAACCGCTTTGTTTCATTGCTTCAATCGGTGAAATACTAGATGCAATTTTCGCTGGTTTTACAATAGAGATTCGAACCGTTATATAATCTGCTATAAAAATTCCAATAATAATGATTAAAACATGCATGAAATCAAATCCGTTTGGTCTTATTATATAAGCAAATAAAGCACCAATACAAATTCCAATTGTTGTACCAATTATTGATAAAATCGTACCTTCATAACGAACCATTTTTTTAATCTGTTTCTTCGTCATACCAATCGTACGTAGTTGTCCAAACTGTCGTGTTCTTTCAGTAATTGAAATATAGAAAATACTATAAATAACAATTACACTAACTATCAAAATTGCAATTCCACCCAATATGCTCCACCACAATTGAGCAAAATCATAATTCAAACTATTAGCAAATTGATCATTAGGATTTACATTCTTTTGTTCAATACCATACTGCACTCCAATACTACGAATTCTTTCTAAGAATTCTTCTTTGCTTAATTGATTTGCTTTTAAAATTTGTGCTGCCATTTCATATGGAACGTTTTTAAGCTGATTTCCATTTTCCGAATAATCTTTAGATAAATATAATCCAAATACATTTAATTTCTTTTCACTTTCTAAAAATCCGGAAACTTCAAAAGTTTCTACACTTCCATCTAAAAACGAAATTTCAATCGGTTCACCTAATTTAACATCTTTCCCAAGAAAAGCCATTAATTGTTTATCTACTATCACCTGATTAAATTTTGTCGGGTATTCCCCTTCCACAATCTCCACTCCAGACATGGGGTTATCAATATTTTCAATATAACAAGGCATTAAAATATAATTATCAATCTCAAAACTATTTCCTCTTTTTAAAACTGTAGAAGGCGAAATTTCTTTATCATTTTCTAACTGCTGAATTTGTTCTACCGATATATTTTCAAAAATCACCTGAGAACCCTGTTCTAAAGAACGTTTATATTCTGTGTCAATAGCGTCATTTGCAAACGCCAGCCCAGCGAGAAGACCAACCGACAGAATAATCGTAATCAAGGTAAAGATATTTCTCATTTTAGATGCTTTTAAGCTTTGCTTTGCCAGTTTATAACTTACTTTTTTATTATTATTTTTCATAAATCTTACCGTCCTCAATTCGAATAATACGGTCGGCTAATTGTGCTGCCTCCAGATTATGTGTAATCATAACAATGGTTTGATTATATTCTTGCGCTGTTAATTTGAGCAATCCTAAAACCTCCTGCCCTGTTTTACTATCTAAGTTTCCTGTTGGTTCGTCCGCTAAAATAATCGATGGCTTACTCGCTAATGCTCTTGCAATAGCAACTCTTTGCTGCTGTCCACCAGATAACATGTTGGGATAAGCTTTCACTTTCTTCTCTAAATGTAAGAACCTGATAATCTCCTCAATATATTTCTTATTTAACTTATTTCCATCAAGTTCAATTGGTAGAATAATATTTTCATATATATTTAACATCGAAACTAAATTATAATTTTGAAAAACAAAACCAATTTCTCTTCTTCGAAATACAGTTTGTTCTTCATCCGGCATTTTAGAAATCTCTTTTCCATCCACAACAATGGAACCCTCTGTAGGAATATCTAAACCTCCTATTATATTGAGCAATGTAGATTTTCCACTACCTGAGCTACCTACAATCGCAAGAAATTCTCCTTTTTTTACTTCTTGTATATTCCGAGGAACTAGAACCATCTGCACGATGATTTAGAGCCACTGACAT
>JBGUEO010000035.1:0-41744 GCA_041821315.1 Velocimicrobium sp.
TTGAGTCTATGGGAGTTGACATTGACAAAAAAAGGATATAATATGTTATAAATACCTGTCTTTGACACATAAAACGATTAAAAAGTCTCGCAAGCCCTGAATTTACTGGCTTGTGGGACTTTTATAAATTTTGGCGTTGCACGTTACACTTTCTACTTTTTTGTCTCTGAACAAATATTTTTCATTTTTTTAATTGGTACGATTTGTTTTGAAGTGCAGAAACCAAATGCTTCATGAAGTGCATCTGTCAGTTCTGTGCGAGTGTAGGTTGGCTGATAGCCTTTTCCTTCATATTTTATAAAGTTCATTTCCTGCAAGGTATCTAAAATTTTACTGCATGTATATCGATTACCAAGTTTTTTTTCCAAGTATCGATAAAGGATAAGTGCAATAAAACAGGTAATGAAATGTGCAACAATTCTTTCCTTTCGTTTCAAATACACAGGTCTTGCTTGAAATTCGGTCTTCATAATTCTAAAACATTCTTCAATTTCCCATCTGCGCTGATTTACTTTCACAATAGCTTCTGCCTTATCGTCAAGACTTGTACAGACAGCATAAAAACCGTCGTACATTTCTTCTTTTGAGATGGAATCTTCGTCGATATAGTAAACTGTTTTATCAGCAACTTCACCATCTTTTGTTGTATGGTCGGCGTTTATAAAACGCTTAGGGTCATTCTGCCTTTTCTTTTCCACTGCTTTTGAACCGTTTTCTACGGCCTTCAATGCTCGTTCAACTTGTCGATTTCTTATGGAACGGAGGTAATTACGGTACTTGATGGAGTAGGTGACAATGAGCTGCTGTTCAAGTTCTACTTTTTTCTTCACACCATCCATGGTAATGTCAACTTTTTCTTTTATCCAGCGGCTCTTATAATAAGTTTTTTCCAAATCGTTGTCTTCATCAAGATTCTCCAGATGATACTTTTTAGATATACTATCGCCGTAGCAGTACCAGCCTTCTGGAGAAAGAGCCCAGTCTTTGTAGGTTTTCTTCAGCTCTTTCACAGACTGGGTAGTGATAAAATCACGTGTTCCTTCTTCCTTTGAATAAGTATTGAATATTCTGTTGCTATTAGAGGAAAGTCCTGCATCCGTACAAACAATAAACTGTGACATATCAAATTTTTCCAACAGAGTTTTTTCAAGGGGAATCAAAGACTGTTGCTCATTTTCGTTACCGGGATTGATACAGAAGGCAAGTGGAATGCCGTCTCTGTCCATGAAGAGTCCCATTTCGACGATAGGAAGAGGTCGATTTTCTTTGCTGACCCCATACTGTTTATCATCTTCAGCTTCTTCAATCTCAAAATAAAAGTTAGTGCAGTCATAGTAAATAACTTCTGTCCGACGTTTTGCTATCTGCATGCTGTTTTTAAACAAACGACTCTGGATGTATTCAGATTCTTCTGCTAGGACAGATAAAGCCCTGTAAATCTGATGTAGTTCAAAATCTGGTTGCTCAATAAAACGCTGGGAATCCTTATAAGCACTAAGTTTTGATGAAGGGTAAAGGATTCGTGTATAAAGAAGTCTAGAAAGAATAGAGTTGAGATTGTAGTCAAAATCATGCCTTGTGCGAATAGAGGTACATATTTTATCCAGTCCAAGTTCATAATAAATATCCTGTAGGAATAAATAGCCACCATTGAAACAGCATTGATTGTTCAGAGTGAGATCAGTGCCAGCATTCAGTTCAATGGAAAAAGAGGGAGTTTCTTCTTTTTCGGCTTCATTCATTTTTCTGACTTCATCATTTGCCCATGCTTTGGCATCTGTAACACCATAGGTTTTACAGATATGTTTGTCGGAACCAAAGCTTTTTACAATAAGTGTTTTGTTTTTACCGTTTACTCTAATAGTCTTTACTGCTCGATAAGTAGTTGAATATTTTCCAGTAGTCCATCCTAATCTCATATAATCACCTCATTACTATTATAACGTATTATAGTGGAACGTGCAATATATAAATATTAAATTGACAAAAAAATAAAGCCATTACTGGCTTTGTGGGATATAATTAGTAAAGCAGGTGTCAAACTCCCGGGTCACAGGTTCGAGCCCTGTTGGTCCCATTGATGCCGGCGTGGCGGAACTGGCAGACGCACAGGACTTAAAATCCTGCGGGACTAATCTCCCGTACCGGTTCAATTCCGGTCGCCGGCATTTTAAATAGTTGAAATTATACTATTTGTGTGCGTGTAGCTCAGCTGGATAGAGCACTTGGCTACGGACCAAGGTGTCGGGAGTTCGAATCTTCTCACGCACGTTAAATGAAAAAAACCCTCTAGGTTTTATATAGAGGGTTTTTTTGTATCGGAAAAATGTATTATTGAGTCTATGGGAGTTGACATTGACAAAAAAAGGATATAATATGTTATAAATACGTTGAATATAGTGGATATTTTATATTCTTCAAAAGGAGGATATTGATATATGAAGGAAGGTCTAGATGTTAAATATATAAATCCATTTTTACAGTCTAGTTTAAATATTTTTAATAGTATGGCTCAAATCAAGCTAACAGTGGGTAAACCACAAATTGCGAACCTATCATTTACAGAGACTACATTTATTTTGCAAGTGGGCGTTACTGGTGAAATGAAAGGACAAGTTCTAATCGTAATGTCAGTCGAACGAGCAAAAGATATTGCCAGTCGAATGATGTTTGGCATGGAAGTACCTGAGCTTGATGAAATGTCACGATCTGCATTAGCTGAATTAAGTAATATGATTATGGGAAATACAGCAACTTTATTTTCTCTACAAAATATTTTAATTGATATTACACCACCATTATCATTACAAGGAAATAAATTAATGATACAAGCAGACGTACAAGCATTAAGAGTTCCCTTATTGTATGAGGGTGAAGCGTTTATTGATTTATATATCTGTGTTGTAAAAAAATAAGTTAGGAGTACTGTATGAGTAGGAATGAATTCCTTTTAAAATTACAAGAAGTTTTGTCTGGTGAAATACCACAATATGATATCGATGGCTACATTCAATATTATAGAGAATATTTAACAAATCCATCCGATGGAAAGACAGAAGAAGAAAAACTAAAAGAACTAGGAGATCCAAGATTAATTGCAAAGACAATTATAGATACAGCAGAATCAAAAAGTAATTCATTTGACCAAAAGAATACACAGTCTGATTTTGATTCTTTTGATGAAAATACAAATGAAGGTGCTGAACGTGATTTTCGTACGCAAATATTTTCATGGGATGGACTCATGTGGTACCAAAAAGTTTTTGCAGTAATTATAGGGATTCTTATTGTAATTGCAATCCTAGGAATTGTGATTGTCGGGGTTAACCTGTTTTTTAGTATAATACTTCCTATATTGATTGTTGTTTTTCTTATAAGGTTGGTTATAGGGTTCGTAAAAAGATAAGCTTTTAAATGAGAAAATACCACTAGCAACGCTAGTGGTATTTTCTATGAGGGGAGTATAAATAATTATAAGGGTTGTATCACATTTGTAAGGGTTAAATATGATACAAGACTATTATAATATAAGTTTTTGAATTAATCAACCGATGAATGAAAAAAAAATTTTTTTTTATACTGGAAATTGTTTCTAGTATATATTAAACAGGAATGAACATAATAACTATGTAACTAAAAATAATCTTTTAGGAGGCGCATTTATTATGGCTAAAAATTATAGTGACGATTATCAAAATAAAAATAAGAGTACAAACATGACAGACACAACAAAGTCTTGTACCTCAACAAAGGACAAGAATGCTACATCGAATAATTATTCAAAAAACAATTCCAGTAACACTACAGCAAAAGACTATTCCAGTAACAATGTAACAAAAGACTATAACAAAAAAAATGAATCAAGCAAGAATCGCTACGAATAATATGGAATAATCAAAAGAGGATATCAATTGGATATCCTCTTTCCAATTACATAATGCTAAAAATCACAAAATTCGACAAAGCGCATATAGTATGCTAAAGGAGGAATGTGGTATGGCATTTTTTGTTGTATCGGCGAATGAAATAAAACCATATATAGGAAAAGCAGGAACACTCGTAGTTGATTTAAGAGATAAGGATTCTTTTAAAAAAGCTCATATAGCTACGGCTATTAACATCCCTTATGAAGATTTTTTGGGTGAAGAATCAATACGTGCTAATTACAGTACTATAATATTTTATTGCGAAAGAGGCAATAGTAGTTTATTAGTCGCAAGAGATTATAAGGACATTGCACCGTTAGTACTTGCATTAGCGGGAGGGTTTAATCGAAATAAGACAAAATTCATGATTGACGGAATGGGTTAAATCATTCATAATAAGTGAATAAGATGTTAGATATAAGTGAAGGAGAATACGGATGAATCAGTACGAATTAATAGCACCATGCCATTTTGGAATGGAGGCAGTTTTAAAGAGGGAAATACTTGACCTAGGATATGAAATTGTAAGTGTAGAGGATGGGAAAGTGACCTTTCGAGGAGATGAATCCGCAATATGCCGCAGCAATATATTCTTAAGAACGACAGAACGAATTCTCATTCGTGTGGGTAAATTTAAGGCAGAAACATTTGATGAACTATTTGAAAATACAAAAGCAATTCCATGGGAGAACTACATACCACAAAATGGTCGTTTTTGGGTTGCAAAAGCAAATTCTATAAAAAGTAAATTATTTAGCCCTTCGGATATTCAGTCCATTATGAAAAAAGCGATGGTTGAGCGGTTAAAATCAAAATATAAAACAGATTGGTTTGAAGAGAGTGGAGATAGCTATCCAGTTCGTGTTACTATTATGAAGGATGAAGTTGTTGTAGGTCTTGATACTTCTGGTGATTCGCTTCATAAAAGAGGATATCGAAAATTAATTAGTAAGGCACCAGTTACAGAAACTCTGGCGGCTGCACTTATTATGCTTACACCATGGAACAAAGATCGTATTCTTGTAGACCCCTTTTGTGGATCTGGAACTATTCCAATTGAAGCAGCAATGATAGGGGCAAAGATTGCCCCTGGTATGAATCGATCATTTAACTCAGAATCATGGACTCATTTAATTGGTAAAAAAAGTTGGTATGAGGCGATTACAGAAGCAAACGACTTAATACTTGAAGATGTTGAACTAAATATCCAAGGCTATGATATGGATGCAAGTATGATTAAAGCGGCAAGGGAAAATGCAAAGCTAGCTGGAGTAGATAAATATATTCATTTTCAAGAGCGCACAATGCAAGAACTTCGTAATCCTAAAAAGTATGGTTTTATTATTACAAATCCTCCATATGGAGAACGCTTGGAAGAAAAAGAGACAATGCCAAAGCTATATAAGGAAATGGGACAGGTATTTGAAAATTTAGATTCCTGGTCTTATTTCATTATTAGTGGATTTGAAGATGCTCAAAAGTATATTGGTAGGCCAGCAACAAAAAATAGAAAAATTTATAATGGAATGATGAAAACATACTTTTATCAGTATATGGGGCCAAAGCCTCCAAGAAAGTAAATATTCCTTATAAAATCATAATTGGAGGTTGTAGATTCGAGTGCATGAGAAGCAATTAAAAACATTAGCGACGAAAAGTTTTGCGACAATGTTTCTCGTAATTGCGTTTTCCTTTTGCCTTACAAAGTATAATGATTCAAAAATATACGTCAGTGCAGTCAGTGCAGAAAATCAAGACGAACAATCATCTGCCTCCTTGCCTAATAATCAAACAGAAGAGAAAACCCTATATACGAATATGGAAACGGGAGAAGAACTTACAGAAATTGGTAATCGCTATATTAAAATTAATACAAATGATCAAGAAGGTATGTTAGTAACCACAAAAGATTTATATATGGAACATAAAATTATGGTTATGTTGGATAATCTGGATGAAAAAACATATACTGAGCAAGCAGTATCCTTTTCGAGTAAAGAATTTAATCGAAATCAGGTTTCTTTTAGTTATAATTTAAACCCAGATACATTGAAATTTTGTGTAACTTTTGAACTATTATTGGATAATATCTATGTTCCGACTATATATACAACGGAACATGCTATTTATATTGAATTGAAGAAGCCTCATGAGCTGTATGAGCGAGTTATAGTAGTAGATGCAGGACATGGGGGCAATGATATCGGAACTGCCTCAAAAGATAAGGAGTATGTTGAGAAGGATATTAACTTGAAGGTGGTATTAGAATTAAAAAAGTTACTTGACGAAGATAGTACATACAAAGTTTACTATACGAGACTAGAGGATAAGAAAGTTTACTTAAATCCTCGTATGAATCTGGCAGATGATGTACAGGCAGATCTTTTCTTGAGTGTACACTGTAATGGAAGTGAATATATTGGGGCAAAAGGGACCGAAGTATTGTATGGTTCTTCAAAAAATCGCAGTGGCGATATAAGTTCGAAACGATTTGCAACGATTTGTATGGAAGAGGTTTCTTCTGCTCTTAATACAAATAATCGAGGACTGATAAAGAAAGATGATATTTACATTATTGGAAATTCCAAGGTTCCAGTGGCTCTAGTCGAACTCGGATTTATGAGTAATGAAGAAGATATGACTATCCTAAAGGATAATAAAAACAAAAAAAATGCAGCGAAGGCGTTATATAATGCTATTCATCGTGCTTTAGAAAAAATGGATGAGGTTGAATCATGAATAAATTAATTTTTGCAACGACCAATGAAGGAAAAATGAAAGAAATTCGTATGATATTGGCGGAGCTAGATTATGAAATAGTATCATTAAATGAGCTAAATCTTGACATAACGATAGACGAAAATGGAACTACATTTGAAGAAAATGCTATAATTAAAGCGAAGACCATTATGCAGAAAACAAATGAACTTGTAATTGCAGATGATTCGGGTTTGGAAATTGATTATCTTGAAAAGGCACCGGGTGTTTATTCCGCACGTTATATGGGTGAACATACATCGTATGAGAAGAAAAATCAACATATTCTTAATTTATTAAAAGAGGTACCAAAAGATAAACGTACCGCACGATTTGTTTCCGTAATAGCATGTGCTTTTCCAAACGGTAAGATATGCACAACGAGAGGAACGATGGAAGGGTTGATTGGATATGAAGTAGAAGGCAAAAATGGTTTCGGATATGACCCAATTTTTGTTGTACCCGAATATGGATGTACAACAGCAGAATTATCCCCTCAAATAAAAAATACAATTAGTCATCGAGGAAAAGCGTTAGAGAAAATGAAATGTATTTTAAGAGAAAGAGGAGTTTAATTCTATGAAAATATTAATTGTAAGTGATTCTCATGGAAGAAATATATACTTAAAGCGTGTTTTAGAGAATGTGGGATGCATTGATTTATTAATTCATTTGGGAGATTTGGAGGGGAGTGAGAATTTTCTTAAAGAGAATGTTGATTGTCCAATTGAAATGGTTTCGGGGAATAATGATTATTTTACAAGCATAGATCGTGAAAAAGAAATTTATATTGGACCTTATAAAGTACTGTTAACACATGGGCACCGACATAACGTGAACTGCGGAACCGAGTGTATAAAAGAATGGGCAAGAACCAATCAAGCTACAATTGTTATGTGTGGTCATACTCACATACCAATAATTGATCAAAATTCTGATGTGATTGTAATAAATCCAGGGAGTATTAGCCAGCCTAGACAAGAAGGGCATCGACCATCCTACATTCTTATGGAAGTAGAAGAAACGGGTGAAATTCACTTTGCATTAAATTACTTAAATTGACAAGGGTTGAGTAGCTAATCGTACGTAATTTGTCAACTCTTCTTTTGATTTGTAAAAAAATGTATGAAAAAATTTGTATAAAAACATGTTGACATTCCCAAACTTGTATAATATAATATATCTTGCGTCACGAGTGATATAACTTGAACGGGGTGTGGCTCAGCTTGGCTAGAGCGCTTGATTTGGGATCAAGAGGTCGCAGGTTCGAATCCTGTCACCCCGACTTAATTAAATAATATGCGGGTGTAGTTCAATGGTAGAACACTAGCCTTCCAAGCTAGATACGTGGGTTCGATTCCCATCACCCGCTTCACTCATTTATAAGAGTGTATACGTGCTAGTAGCTCAGTTGGATAGAGCAACGGCCTTCTAAGCCGTTTGTCGGGGGTTCGAATCCCTTCTGGCACGTTTTTGCTTGTAAAAGTAAACAAAATATATAGCCACTATTTGTGGGTATGGTGGGTATAGCGCAGTTGGTTAGCGCGCCAGATTGTGGCTCTGGAGGCCCAGGGTTCGAATCCCTGTATCCACCCTAATGGGCTATCGCCAAGCGGTAAGGCACAGCACTTTGACTGCTGCATTCGCTGGTTCAAATCCAGCTAGCCCAGTCAGTTAGTTAATATATAGTATGAGATAAAATGGGATATTAGCTCAGTTGGTAGAGCACTTGACTTTTAATCAAGTTGTCCGGGGTTCGAACCCCCGATGTCTCACTTAGATGAATTTTTATCTACCGGGGTGTGGCTCAGCTTGGCTAGAGCGCTTGATTTGGGATCAAGAGGTCGCAGGTTCGAATCCTGTCACCCCGACTTAATTAAATAATATGCGGGTGTAGTTCAATGGTAGAACACTAGCCTTCCAAGCTAGATACGTGGGTTCGATTCCCATCACCCGCTTTTTTTAATAAATATAGGGAAACTTACATTTGTTAATATATGGTGGGTATAGCGCAGTTGGTTAGCGCGCCAGATTGTGGCTCTGGAGGCCCAGGGTTCGAATCCCTGTATCCACCCTAATGGGCTATCGCCAAGCGGTAAGGCACAGCACTTTGACTGCTGCATTCGCTGGTTCAAATCCAGCTAGCCCAGTCAGTTAGTTAATATATAGTATGAGATAAAATGGGATATTAGCTCAGTTGGTAGAGCACTTGACTTTTAATCAAGTTGTCCGGGGTTCGAACCCCCGATGTCTCATTTTGCGGATATGGCGGAACTGGCAGACGCGCTAGATTTAGGTTCTAGTGGGAGACCGTGCAGGTTCGATTCCTGTTATCCGCATAAAATAAGCTACAACCGAATGGTTGTGGCTTATTTTTTTTGTTACATCCGACAAGCAGCCGAAGGATATTTATAAAATTAAATTGGATAATGAAGCATATAAATTATTCGGATGAAATAAGCGGAACAGTGCTTGCTAGGATTAGCTTCATATCTAGTGTCAAATCCGTATTTTTTCGTAACTAATAAATCTGTTTATATATTAAGAATTACCTCCAGGTTTAGTGTTAAGCAGGATATGACTATTGATTTTTAGTTAAAAATTTACTAAAATTAACATATTATGTATTTGGGGGGTGAATTAATAAAAAGTCCATGATTTTGAAGAAAAGTTAAGATATTCAGTACATGTAAAATTAAATTTGTATAAAAATTGGGAGGATAATTATTTTGGGGAAACAAAAAAAGACAGGTAGAAAAATAATTACAATTATTTTAATGTTAGGTTTGCTACTGTCAAATAAGACAGTAAAAGCAGATTCAAGTCCTAAATTAAATACTAAGTCAACGAAAATATTAGTGGGTAAAAGCTATAAGCTCAAGGTTAATAATATTAAAACATCTTCTAAAGTGACTTGGAGTAGTAATAACAATAAAATAGCAACGGTTTCAAAGAGAGGGAATGTTAAGGGCATCTCTAAGGGTACTGTTACGATTCATTGTTGTATCAATTCTAAAATAACATTGAAGGCAAAGATATTAGTAATAGAAAAAGCAAAAAAAATATCATTGACTAGGGCATACTATGACATGAATATTGGTGAAAGAAAAGTCGTTAAAACATCTGTTTCTCCAAAAACATCAAATGATATAGTTACTTATACTTCTAGCGATAAAAATATAGCATCAATCAATGCTAAAACAGGTGAGATTGTTGCAAAAAAGACTGGTAGTACAACGATTACAGCAAAAACTGTTACTGGAAAAAAAGTAAGCTATAAAGTAACAATTTATGATAAAGATACAAAAATTGTTAGAACTCAAAAAAGGCTTGATAAAGCAATAAAAGAAAACTCTCATAATCAAATTGTACTTTCATCCTATCAAAATCAACTTTATAATATTCCAAAAGGAGAGTTTCCCAATACGGAATTAATAATAAACATCCCTAATGGTGATGTGAAGAACTATGGTTTATTTAAAAGCATTACAATTAAAGGGATTAAAGACAATACATATTATGAATGCGTAGATGGAAATACAATTTTAGTTGTAGATGATAAAAGTAGTATTCAAGTTTTGGGGAAACCAGCAGAAGTTCAAGTACTATCTGGTGGAGTTGCCAATATTAATATTGTTGGCAAAAAAGCGAATTTTAAAATTATTGTAAAAAATGGAACAGAAGTAATTACAACAGGAAAAGATACAAATTCTGTTGCTGTTGAAATAATGGATACTGGAAGCAAAGTTATATCATCAATTCCTATTAATATAACAATAAATGAAAAAGCAGGAAAACCTGAACTTGTTTTTATTAAAGGTGCAGAAAATTCTACTATTAAAGCAGAAAAAGAAGAACAATTAGGTAATATTGAAAATCGTACCGATAAAGAGGTTAAAATCTCTGTAGGAAAGAATGAAGAAGGCTCTAATACTGGTGGAGGAACTGCAGGTGGAGGAAGTGCTGTAATTACACCAGGAGTTAGTCGCGCAAAGGTAACTGTAGGAAGTCAAATGAATGAGATAAATGCGTACTCTATTTTAGATGCTGCAAGGTATGAAGTTACATTTACAAATATGAATTTGGATTTGGATAATAACTTGTGGAAAGTAGAAGCGTACGATGGATCAGGGAAGATAAAGAAGGATAATAATTTAAATCCGTTTACATCAAATACAGATGTATCATGTGTAAAAGAGAATGGTAAATATTATATTTATCTAAGTAGTAATAGATGTGATAGTGGGACTTATTATCTTAGATTTACGGATAGGAATGTTTTAAGTAACGTATTTGTATTAAAAGTAGGAGAAGAAACGGATAAGACAGAGATAACGATAGATAATAGTGACTTGATTAGTTTATCGGCTGGGGGCAATGGAAGAAAAGAGTATACAGTTAATTCTTTGCATTTGTCGGGTGGCAGTGTAGAAATAAATTGGTGTGATGCAAATGGAAATAATATAAGTACACCAGTGGGATTGGAAATCAGTTACACAAGGCTTCAAAACTACATAATATCGAAAGCAAACGATACGGAGGCTGGTAACCTGTCAATTATAGAAAATGGTAATTCGAAAGCAGGAGTATATTATTTTAAGGCAAGCGTGAATGGTGTTAGCTCAAAAGTAATGCCATTAGTTGTTAATGATAATGCTAGTAGCGCAAAGGTAACGGTAGGAAGTCAAATGAATGAGATAAATGCGTACTCTATTTCAGATGCTGCAAAGTACGAAGTTACATTTACAAATATGAATTTGGATAATAACTTGTGGAAATTAGAAGTGTACGATGAATCAGGGAAGATAAAAATGGATAATAATTTAAATCCGTTTACATCAAATACAGATGTATCATGTGTAAAAGAGAATGGTAAATATTATATTTACCTAAGTAGTAATAGATGTAATAGTGGGACTTATTATCTTAGATTTACGAATTGGCATGTTTTAAGTAACGTATTTGTATTAAAAGTAGGAGAAGAAACGGACAAGACAGAGATAACGATAGATAATAATGACTTGATTAGTTTATCGGCTGGGGACAAAGGAAGAAAAGAGTATACAGTTAATTCTTTGCATTTGTCGGGTGGCAGCGTAGAAATAAATTGGTGCGATGTAAATGGAAATAATATAAGTACGCCAGCGGGATTGAAAATCAGTTACACAAAGCTTCAAAACTACATAATTTCTGAAGCAAACGATACGGAGGCTGGGAGCCTGTCAATCATAGAAAATGGCAACTCGAAAGCAGGAGTATATTATTTTAAGGCAAGTGTGAATGGTGTTAGTTCAAAAATAATGTCAGTCGTTGTTGATGATAATGCTAGTCGTGCAAAGGTAACGGTAGGAAGTCAAATGAATGAGATAAATGCGTACTCTATTTTAGACGCTGCAAAGTATGAAGTTACATTTACAAATATGGATTTGGATTTGGATAATAATAGATGGGAATTAGAAGTGTATGATGAAGCAGGGAAGATAAAAAAGGATAATAATTTAAATTCGTCTACATCAAATATATATGTATCATGTGTGAAAGAGAATGGTAAATATTATATTTACCTAAGGGGTGATAGCTGTAATAGTGGGATTTATTATCTTAGACTTACGAATAGGAATGTTTTAAGTAATGTATTTGTATTAAAAGTAGGAGAAGAAACGGACAAGACAGAGATAGCTATAAGTAATAATGACTGGATCAGTCTATCGGTTGGGGACAAAGGAAGAAAAGAGTATACGGTTAATTCTATGCATTTGTCGGGTGGCAGTGTAGAAATAAATTGGTGTGATGCAAAGGGAAATATCATGAGCACGCCAGAAGGATTGGAAATTAGTTACACAAAGTTTCAGCTTCAAAACCATATAGTTTCTAAAACAAACGATACGGAGCTTGGTAGCCTTATAATTATAGAAAATGGTAACTCAAAAGCAGGAGTATATTATTTTAAGGCAAGCGTGAATGGTGTTAGTTCAAAAGTAATACGACTAGTTGTTAATGATAATGCTAGTCGTGCAAAGGTAACGGTAGGAAGTCAAATGAATGAGATAAATGCGTACTCTATTTTAGATGCTGCAAAGTACGAAGTTACATTTACAAATATGAATTTGGATAATAACTGGTGGAGATTAGAAGAGTGCGATGAATCAGGGAAGATAAAAAAGGATAATTATTTTAATCCGCTTACATTATGTTCGAATATAAGCTTCATAAAAGAAAATGATAAATATTATATTTACATTAGTAGTAGTAAATATAATACTGGGACTTATTATTTTAGACTTACGGATTGGAATGTTTTAAGTAACATATTTGTATTAAAAGTAGGAAAAGAAACTGACAAGACAGAAATAACGATAGATAATAATGACTGGATCAGTCTATCGGCTGGGGACAATGGAAGAAAAGAGTATACGGTTAATTCCTTGTATTTGTCGAGTGGCAGTGTAGAAATAAATTGGTGTGATGTAAATGGAAATAATATAAGTACACCAAGGGGATTGGAAATCAGCTATACAAAGCTTCAAAACCACATAATTTCTAAAACAAAAGGTACGGAGGTTGGTAGCCTGGTAATCACAGAAAATGGTAACTCGAAAGCAGGAGTATATTATTTTAAGGCAAGCGTGAATGGTGTTAGTTCAAAAGTAATGCCATTAGTTATAAAATTAAGAATTATAGATATGGGGTAGCATCATGATTTAGGTTCTAGTGGGAGACCGTGCAGGTTCGATTCCTGTTATCCACATAAAATAAGCTACAACCGAATGGTTGTGGCTTATTTTTTTTGAAGTGAACTTAAATTAGATTTACATGGTAGTAAGTGAGCCAATACTCAAGTTGTATTAACCAAGCAATGAGTTGTGGTTTTGACATAAGTTGCCCAAACCAAGTAGAACCTTCCTGTTCTAAAAAGGAAGATAAACGTTTTGCATCAAGAAGTGGTGCAATTCTTGAGTCTTGGGATTTAAGGATTTGTGCAAGCTGGGAAGTGACCAAACGTTCATATTCTGGATTATGAGTTTTTGGATATGGACTCTTTTTTCGTGTTCTGATCTCAAATGGAAGTAGTTCTTGCATTGCATTTCTAAGTAATGCTTTTTCAACGTTATTTTCAAATTTAATTTCCCAAGGAACATTATAGACATACTCTAGGATTCGATGATCTGCAAATGGGACTCTGACTTCTACGGATGCTGCCATACTCATTCGATCTTTCCGTTCAAGCAAAGAAGCCATAAATAGATTTACGGATAACCAGGTTGCTTTCCTACTCGCACGCATAGTTTCAGAGTCATTGTCTAAAATTGGGCATTTAGAAAGAAAATTTTTATATTTATCGGATAAATAATGATACCCATCATCTGCTTTGATGGAGGAAGAAAATAAGTTTGCACGGAGCATGGGATCGTGAATCCAAGGGAAAAATGGTTTTTCTAGCATTTCACTTCGATAAAACCATGGATAGCCTCCAAAAATTTCATCTGCACATTCTCCAGAAAGTGTAACAGTATGTTTTTTCTTTATGACATTACAATAATAAAGAAGAGAAGAGTCAATATCCGATTGACCAGGCATATCTCTAGCCAGGGTTGCGTCATAGAGCAAATCCTTTACTTTTTCGGTTGGAGCTTGAATGACCGTATGTTCGGACTGAATAAAGGAGGACATAAGAAGGGCATATTCATCATCTCCTTGTGGTTGAAAGAGAGAAGTCTTGAAATTTTCTTTATTTCCTTCATATTCAAAGGAGTAGGTTGAAAGTTTCTTCCCAGCTTTTTTATATTCTCTTGCTGCAACAGCTGAAACAATGGAAGAGTCGAGTCCACCAGAGAGTAGTGTGCAGAGTGGAACGTCAGAAACGAGTTGTCTTGTAATCGCATCTTCTAAAAGATCCTTTGTAATTTGAATGGCATCTTGTTTGGTATCCATAAAAGGTTTTGCTTCCAAAGACCAGTATTTTGTAATA
This sequence comes from Velocimicrobium sp., assembly GCA_041821315.1. Taxonomy (GTDB): domain Bacteria; phylum Bacillota; class Clostridia; order Lachnospirales; family Lachnospiraceae; genus DIGJ01. The sequence goes on from JBGUEO010000035.1 coordinate 14,653, forward strand.
TGGAGTCCACTTTGATTAAATATAGCTTTGCATCCAGGCTCTAGCTCAAAAATATCTCGAAAGATGGTTTCTCCTTTTAGTGTAACTGGTGATAAAAAAATCAGTTGCCAAAATCCGCTTAATTCTACATTGGGATGAATGTTAGGATGCTGTAATAATGCTTTCATTTCAGAGGCAAAAACAAAAGTTGTTCCTAAAAGAGAGTAAAACAGAGGTTTTACACCGAAACGGTCGCGGGCTAAAAAAATGTAGTGTTTTTCTTTATCATAAATTGCAAAGGAAAAAATTCCATTTAGAAGTTCCACGCAAGCTTCTCCCCAAAGCACATATGCATACAGAACTACTTCCGTATCACATTGTGTTTTTAAATGAATACCAGATTTTATAATTTCATTTTTTAATTCTTTAGTATTATAAAGTTCGCCATTGTATACAATGGTATATTCATTTCCTCGATAGAAACAAGACATTGGCTGCTGACCATGTTCGACATCCATAATTGCAAGTCGATTATGGTGCAGAGAGACAAAGGTATCAAAGTAACTTCCTGATTGATCAGGACCACGTTTTTCCATGGTACTGCTCATTTTTTCGGTTAGTGCGGGTAATACAGCTTGAGATTCATGAAAATCAACGATTCCACATATGGAACACATTAAATCAACTCCTATATAGTAATGCAGTCATATTAATATATTCAAAGGAAGATAATTTATCACACTTATTAAAAATGAAATAATAGAAAAGAAGAGCTTATTGATACGATTTTTGAAAATACACTGATAAAATATTAACTATTCTTGCGAGTTTTCCTAGGTTCGGTTAAAATGAATAAGGTATATGTTTTGATTGAACTATAAAAGGAGGAGACGAAATGACCGTAGGAACATTCGGAGGTGGCATTCATCCTTTTGACGGAAAAGAATTATCAAAGGATTTAGCAACTAAAGTTGTTTTACCAAAGGGCGAGTTAGTATACCCTATGGCGCAACACATTGGTGCACCAGCAAAACCAATAGTATCGGTTGGAGATAAGGTTTTAGCTGGACAAAGAATAGGAGAGGCACAGGGATTTGTTTCAGCAAATATCTGTTCTTCGGTATCTGGGACAGTAAAGGCAATTGAAAAAAGACTTACTGTATCGGGGAGCATGGCTGAGTCCATTATTATCGAAAATGATAATGAGTATACAACGATTTCTACCTTTGGTAAAAAACGCGACTATACAAAGCTTTCAAAAGAAGAAATAAGAAATGCAATCAAAGAAGCAGGAATTGTTGGTATGGGTGGAGCAGGATTTCCAACTCATATTAAACTAACTCCCAAGGATGATAATGCGATTGATTATATAATCGTAAACGGAGCGGAATGTGAACCTTATTTAACTTCGGATTATCGTATGATGTTAGAAGAACCAAAAAAAATTGTAGAGGGATTACTTGTAATTTTATCTTTGTTCGACCATGCAAAAGGATTGATTGCGATTGAAGATAATAAGCCAGAGGCAATAAAGGTATTACAAGATCTTGTAAAAAACGAGAATCGAATTGAAGTAAAGGTATTAAAGACAAAGTATCCACAAGGAGCAGAGAGACAGTTAATTTATGCAGCAACGGGTCGAAAACTAAATTCGAGTATGTTACCTTCGGATGTAGGATGCGTTGTGAATAATGTAGATACGACAATCTCTATCTATATGTCTGTTTGTGAATCAACACCTTTGATAAGACGTATTGTGACAGTTACAGGTGACGCAATTAAGCGACCACAAAACTTTAATGTAAGAACTGGAACAAATTATGCGGAACTGATTGAGGAAGCAGGAGGGTTTAGAACACAGCCGGAGAAAATAATTTCGGGTGGACCTATGATGGGAATGGCACTGTTTAATATTAATATTCCAGTTACCAAAACTTCTTCAGCTCTCTTGTGTCTTACAAAAGATGAAGTTGCGGAGCAAGAGCCAACTGCATGTATTCGTTGTGGACGATGTGTAGAAGCTTGCCCGAGCAAAGTAATACCTCAAAAATTGTTAGAATATTCAGAGAGGTTTGATGATGAGGGATTTCAAAAAATCAACGGTATGGAATGCTGCGAATGTGGAAGTTGTACATTTGTATGTCCTGCAAGGAGACGATTGACACAATCATTTAAACAAACAAGAAGAAGTATTTTAGCAAAACGAAAAAAGTAGGAGGGTAAGACAGTGAATGAAATGCTAAATGTATCTGCATCCCCTCATGTGAGAAGTAAAGATACAACAAAATCAATAATGAGAGATGTAGCAATTGCTATGATTCCAACTTCAGTATTTGGAATTTATAATTTTGGAATCAATGCATTATTAATTATATTAACTTGTGTTGCAACCTGTGTGCTTGCTGAGTACATATATGAAAAAGGAATGCATCGTCCAATTACAACCGGTGATTTTAGTGCAGTAGTTACTGGATTGATTTTGGCACTTAATCTTCCATCCTCAGCACCGCTTTGGATGGCAATGATAGGAAGTGTATTTGCCATTATTATTGTAAAGGAGCTCTTTGGAGGGCTTGGACAAAACTTTATGAATCCTGCACTTGCCGCTCGATGTTTCCTTATGATTTCATTTACCGGAAGAATGACGGATTTTACAGTAGAAAAGGCGTCTTCTTTTGTGAATGGATCAATGGGAATTGATGGATTTTCAGGAGCAACACCGCTCGCACTAGTAAAAGCTGGCGAGAGTACGGACTTACTTCGTATGTTTATCGGTGGGACTGCGGGTACCATTGGTGAAACAAGTGCGCTTTGTTTACTTATTGGAGCAGCATACTTATTAATAAAAAAAGTGATTACACCTAGAATACCATTTATTTACATTGGAACATTACTTGTATTTGCACTCATTTTTGGTGGACACGGGTTTGATGTAAACTATTTGTTAGGTGAGCTTCTTGGTGGCGGACTTATTTTTGGCGCGTTCTTTATGGCAACGGATTATGTTACGAGTCCGATTACACCAGTTGGGCAGGTTGTTTTTGCAATTATGCTTGGAATTCTCACAGGAATTTTCCGTATATTTGGAGGATCGGCAGAAGGAGCTTCCTATGCAATTATTATCGGCAATCTTGTAGTTCCGTTAATTGAAAGGATAACCATTCCAGTAGCATTTGGAAGGGAGGGCAAGCAGAATGGAAAATAGTAAGAAAAAAGATACTATGATTGGTGATGCAATCAAGCTGTTTGTCATTACTTTAATTGCAGGAGGGTTATTAGGTCTGGTATATCAGGTAACAAAGCAACCGATTTTAGATGCAAGTGAAAAAGCAAAGCAGGAAGCTTATCAGGCAGTATTTGCAGCAGCGACTTCCTTTGGAGAAGATACCACTTTAACAGGAGCGATAGATAATACAACAAAGGGTGTATTTATCAATGAAATACTAGTGGCAAAAGATGAAGCAGGAACGGATCTAGGTTATGTAGTATCCTTTGGTTCAAATGAAGGATATGGTGGTGAAATCGATTTATCAATGGGAGTAGATTTAACCGGAACAATTACCGGGGTAGAAGTACTTTCTATGAGTGAAACAGCAGGACTTGGTGCAAATTGTAAAACGGAAGATTTTAAATCTCAATTTGCGGGTATTCAGTCAGGTGAAATTGCTTATACAAAGACTGGAAAATCTGCCGATAATGAAATCGATGCCCTTAGTGGGGCAACAATTACAACAAGAGCAGTAACGAATGCAGTTAATAATGCATTGGCATTTGTTTATGCAAATGGAAAAATTGCTGCAAATTAAGAATAGGAGGAACGGTTATGAATAAATATTTAGAACGTTTATATAACGGTATTGTAAAAGAAAACCCAACCTTCGTTCTGATGCTTGGTATGTGTCCAACATTGGCAGTAACAGTTTCGGCCGTCAATGGCTTGGCAATGGGTTTATCAACAACGGTAGTTTTGGTTTTATCGAATGCAATGATATCACTTTTACGCAAAATGATTCCAGATAAAGTTCGAATTCCGGCATTTATTGTTATAGTTGCATCGTTTGTTACGATTGTACAGTTACTACTTCAGGCGTATGTCCAAAGTTTATATGATGCACTTGGAATTTATATTCCATTGATTGTAGTAAACTGTATTATTTTAGGTAGAGCAGAAGCATATGCTTATAAAAATAAAGTCATATTGTCCATTTTAGATGGATTTGGAATGGGAATTGGGTTTACAGCAGGACTTACAGTGATTGGTTTGTTTCGTGAATTGATTGGTAGCGGTAAGATTTTTGGTTATGGACTAATGCCTGCTTCTTACGAACCAGTTACAATTTTTGTCTTAGCACCTGGAGCATTCTTTGTTTTAGCTATGTTAACGGCACTTCAAAACAAGTTTAGCGCACCGAGTGCAACAAATATAACGGGTGGACTTACAATTGCTTGTGGTGGCAATTGCTTGGATTGCCATGGAAATGCATGTGAAGCAAACCACGGATTATTAGAAGCGCAAAAAGCAGCAGCAAAAGCAGAAAAAGCAGCAGCGGCTAAAAAAGCGATGGAAGCAAAAAAGGCAGCAGCGAAAGCAGCAAGCGAAAAGATACAAGGAAAGGAGGACTAAGTCATGAAAGAAATGATTATTATTTTAATTGCAGCAGCACTTGTTAATAATGTGGTATTGAGCCAGTTTCTTGGAATATGTCCGTTCCTTGGAGTTTCAAAGAAAGTGGAGACTGCAACTGGAATGGGAGTAGCCGTTCTTTTTGTTATTACCATTGCATCGGCTGTCTCTAGTATTATTTATACACAAATATTAAAACGCTTTGATATTACTTATTTACAAACGATTGTATTCATTCTTGTAATTGCAGCATTGGTTCAATTTGTTGAAATGGTATTGAAAAAAATGATACCAAGTCTTTATCAGGCACTTGGAGTCTTTCTTCCTCTGATTACGACAAACTGTGCTGTACTTGGAGTTGCGTTAACAAATGTGCAAAAAGATTATGGATTACTCAATAGTGTTATCAATGGCATTGGTACTTCCTTGGGATTTTTAATTGCAATTGTTATTATGGCTGGTATTCGTGAACGAATTGAAGATAATGATATTCCGAATGCATTTAAAGGTTCTCCAATCGTATTAATCACAGCAGGTCTTATGGCAATCGCATTTTGCGGATTTGCCGGATTATTATAGGAGGAAATTCAATGAATGGAATAGTATTAGCAGCGTTGGTAATTGGTATCACTGGACTGGCAATTGGACTTATTCTTGGTGTTGCAGGAAAGAAATTTGCAGTCGAAGTTGATGAAAGAGTAATATTAGTGAGGGATTCACTTCCAGGAAATAACTGTGGTGCGTGCGGCTATGCCGGTTGTGATGGGTTAGCAGATGCAATCGTAAAAGGTGAGGCACCAGTTAATGGCTGTCCAGTTGGTGGATCATCGGTAGCGGAATCTATAGGAACTATTATGGGTGCTTCTGCTGAAGCAGGCGAGAAGAAGGTCGCATTTGTAAAATGTAATGGAACATGTGAAAAAACAAAAGTGAAATATAACTATTATGGAATCCATGATTGTAAAAAATTGGCTTTGATTCCTGGCGAGGGCGATAAGGCCTGTAACTATGGATGTATGGGTTATGGTTCTTGCGTACGTGTATGTGACTTTGATGCCATTCATATTGTAAATGGAATAGCACTTGTTGATAAGGAAAAATGTGTTTCTTGTGGAAAGTGTGTGGATGAATGTCCAAAACATTTAATTGACTTGGTTCCATATGAGGCAAAACATATCGTGCAATGTAGTTCGCATGATAAAGGAAAAGATGTAAAGGCAGTCTGTGAAGTAGGGTGTATTGGATGTGGAATCTGTGTCAAGCAGTGTGAATTTGATGCGATTATACTTGAAAATAACTTAGCGTATATTGACCAGTCGAAATGCACCAAATGTGGAAAATGCGCAGAAAAGTGTCCTTCAAAAATTATTCTGTAGTTTGTCCGTGTAAGAAAAGAAGCAAAGCCTAGTTTTAAAATCAAAAGATTACATTTGATAAGTGACTAAGCAAAAAAAGGTCTTTTGAAATCGAGGTTTATGATTTCAGAAGACCTTTTTTAAAATTAAAAATTGTTAAAGCTTATATTTGTAGCCCTTATATTAGTAGTAGGTACTAGGTATGTTTTGTCATCTATCGCTATAAAAAAAGGTTGCATTAATTTAAAGATTTGATATAATCATATATAGATAATCGAACATATTTTCTGATTTTTAGTGAGAAAGAAGGATGAAGATGAAAAAACGACCAATTACAACTTTATTTATGTTAATGTCATTGGATGGGAAGATTAATAGTGGTGCAAGCGATGAACTGGATGTAGATAAGGATTGGCCTTTTATTGACGGGGTTAAGGAAGGAATACATCAGTATTATGAAATAGAAGCTACAACTGATTTATATTCATTTAATTCAGGTAGAGTAATGGAAAAAATAGGCGTGAATGATAGCGTAAAGGATAAAGAGAAAATCGGAGTTAGCTTTGTTATTCTTGATCGCAAGCCACATCTAAGTGAGAGTGGTGTTAAGTATTTAGCAAATTGGGCGAAGCAGCTTTTTGTTATTACTGATAATTGTGAACATCCAGCCTTTTGCCTAAAGAAGCAATATGAGAATATTAATGTATTGTATTATGAAAATGGAATTAACTTAAGTCAGATGCTAATTGATTTGAATGAACAATATGGAATAGAGCGGTTAACGATTCAATCAGGTGGTACTTTAAATGGAGCATTTCTTCGAGCTGATTTAATTGATTATGTAAATGTTGTGATTGCTCCTGTTTTAGTAGGAGGCAGTCATACGAATACGTTAATCGATGGAAAGACCTTAATGAAGAGAGAAGAGCTTAATTTATTAAAAGCAATGAAGCTGCTTGAATGTGAAACATTAGAAGATTCCTACCTGCGGCTAAAATATAAAGTGATAAGAGATTAAGAATTTGTATGGAGAACATGGATGCATGAAGTAAAAGTAAAGTCGATTCTATCAGCGAAGAATGGAATGAATTTGTACCGAGGCTGCACACATGGTTGTATTTACTGTGATTCGAGAAGTACTTGCTACCATATCAATCATGAGTTCGAGGATATTGAAGTTAAAGTGAATGCAGTAACCTTGTTAGAGAAGGCATTAAAAAGTAAACGAAACAAATGTATGATTGGTACCGGATCTATGTGTGATCCATATTTACATCTAGAAAATGAGAGAAAATTAACAAGAAAATGTTTAGAATTGATTGATTATTACGGGTTTGGTGTATCAGTATTGACAAAATCAGATTTAGTTTTAAGAGATTTGGATCTATTAAAAAGAATAAATAAAAAAACAAAATGTATCGTACAAATGACAATGACAACGTATGAGGAAGAACTTTGTAAGATACTAGAACCGAATGTCTGCACGACAAAGAGAAGAGCGGAAGTGCTCGATATTTTGAAGGAAGAGGGAATAAAAACAATTGTTTGGATGACACCAATTCTTCCTTATATAAATGATAGAAAAGATAATATACAAGGGATTTTAGATTACTGTATCCATGCCAAGGTGTATGGAATCATAACGTTTGGTATGGGAGTTACATTAAGAGATGGTGACAGGCAATATTTTTATCAAAAACTGGATGAGAGTTTCCCAGGGATAAAGAGAAGATATATCCAGGAATTTGGTGATGCCTATGAATTAGTAAGTCGTAACAATCCTCAATTAATGAGGCTATTACAGACGGAATGTAGAAAGAATCAAATCCAGTGTAATGCAAATAAACTATTTGAATATATCAACACATTTGAAGAACAAAATACAAGTAAGCAGATGAGTATTTTTGACTATATGTAATTACAAAAGGATGAATCGAAGAATGAAGAAATATATTGGAGATAAAAAGTTTTATAGTATGGTTTTATTAGTTGCGGTGCCGATTATGATTCAAAACGGGATTACTAATTTTGTTGGGTTATTAGACAACATTATGGTTGGACAGATTGGAACCGAACAAATGACGGGTGTTGCAATTACAAACCAGTTAATGTTTGTATTCAACATTTGTATATTTGGGGGAATCTCGGGAGCTAGCATTTTTGGGACTCAGTTCTTTGGAAATCGTAATTTTGAAGGATTTCGTAATACCTTTCGGTTTAAGATAGGCTTAAGCGCGCTTTTTGTGATAGTTGGTGTTGCTATTTTTTTCTTTGGTGGAAACAATCTGATAAAATTATATTTACATCAAGGAAGCAGTGTTGAAAATCTTGATGTAACACTTCAATATGGAAAGCGATATTTACTTATTATGTTAATTGGAATGCTTCCTTATGCAGCTTCACAGGTGTATTCGAGTACACTTCGGGAAACGGGAGAAACTGTTCTTCCAATGAAGGCAGGGATTGTAGCAGTGGTAGTTAATCTTATATTTAACTATATTTTGATTTTTGGAAAATTTGGAATGCCAGCACTTGGAGTAGAGGGAGCTGCCATTGCAACCGTAATCTCTCGTTATGTGGAAGCTCTAATTACAATTATCTGGACACATATCAATAAGAAGAAAAATGAGTTTATTATTGGGGTATATCATACACTCCGTGTTCCTGCTAATTTGGGCAAACATATTATTCTTCGAGGTATGCCACTTATGTTAAACGAGGCTATGTGGGCGAGTGGAATGGCAATTATGACGCAGTGTTATTCGGTTCGAGGACTTTCGGTTATGGCAGGAATTAATATATCTTCAACCATCTCAAATCTCTTTAATGTTGTTTTTATAGCACTAGGAGGAGCGGTTGCTGTTATTGTAGGACAGCTTTTAGGTGCAGGAAAGATGGAAGAGGCAAAGGATACCGACCGAAAGCTTATTTTCTTTTCGGTTATGAGTTGTGTTTTTATTGGAATAGGAATGGCAATTATGGCACCATTTTTTCCTAGACTTTATAATACAACGCAGGAGGTTAAGAGCCTGGCAACCAACTTTATTATTATTTCAGCCCTTTGTATGCCGATTTATGCGTTTACTCATGCAAGTTACTTTACATTACGTTCTGGGGGGAAAACAGTAATTACTTTTATTTTTGATAGCTGTTTCATTTGGGTATTTAGTATACCATTGGCTTTTTACTTAACTCGGTTTACAGATTGGAATATTATTCATATCTATTTATACTGTCAGCTTATTGAACTAATCAAATGTGTAATTGGCTTTGTGTTGGTTAAAAAAGGTGTGTGGATTCATAATATTGTTGTAGAAGAATAAAAGAAATAAATTGTACCAACGGGAGCTATGGCTGATTTGATGGGAAGAAAAAAAGTATTGTTACTTGGAAGGGTCATATCGGTTATATCTTCTATATTAATGTTGACATCAAATCATTTCCTGGGGTTTGCAATTTCATTTATTTTGAGTGCAGCAAGTTATAACCTTAATTCTGGTTCGGAAGAAGCATTGGTTTATGATAGTATGAAAGAGGCGGGAAAGGAAGAAGAATATTTGACGGTAAACGGACGACTTAATTTTCTGATTGAAGTATCACAAGGGGTAGCTTCCTTCTTGGGGGGAGTTCTTTCTGACATATCCTATACGGTAACATATATGTGCCAGATGGGAAAAGATATACTTGCCTTTTTTGCAGGAACCTTGTTTCAGGAACCAAAATGTTATAAAAGAGAAGCTCTCGGCACTTTGTGCAACTGCATTTGATCGCTTTTTTGGAAGAAAAGCGAAATATATAGCCACGATGACCGTTGCGGTAGCAATATTTGGATTTGGGTTTGAACACACCGTAAGTGCAATTATTAGCTTTATGGTTTTGAATTTTGCAAATTCATTATTGTATCCGATCTCTTCCAATGCGCTCAATGAGTTAATACCAAGTGAGCAAAGAGCGACGATTTTATCGGTTAACAGCATGATATTTTCTGTGGTAATGATAGCTATTTTCCCTGCAAGTGGTTTTTTGGGTGATAAGTTTGGACTTGCAAAAGTATTTCATGTGCTTGGAATTTTGCTCATTTTTTATATGATTCGTTTCATTTATGTAGAAAAGAAAAATAAAATTAGCTGCTTAAAAAAATAGTTTAATCGTTTCTTGACAAGTGAGAGGGGATTGATTACAATAATAGCTAGATTTTCACACAATAAAACTTTAGTTTGTAAAAGCAAAGGGGCGAAAAAATGGATAATAGATCAGTTCGAATGAACCTTCATACAAATTTGTTAGAATTAGAGGAGCATATGTATCCGCTGGTTGATGTTGCAACACCGAATGTATTCCGAAACTTATTTCCATATGATGAAGTACCTAAAATAGCATTTAATGATCGTATCGTACCACATCATATGCCGGATGATATGTGGATTACAGATACTACTTTTCGTGATGGGCAGCAGTCAAGAGCACCATATTCCACAGAACAGATTCTTGCAATCTATGATTACTTACATAGGCTTGGTGGACCCAATGGACTGATTCGTGCAAGTGAGTTTTTCTTATATAGTAAGAAAGATCGTGATGCGGTATACAAATGTATGGAGCGTGGATATAAGTTTCCTGAGGTAACCAGTTGGATTCGTGCAAATAAAAAAGATTTTGAGTTAGTAAAAGATATCGGAATGAAAGAAACTGGAATTTTGGTAAGTTGTTCCGATTATCATATCTTTTATAAAATGAAAATGACCCGTAGGGAAGCAATGAATCATTACTTAAGTATTATTAGAGATTGTTTGGAAATAGGAATTAGTCCTAGATGTCATTTGGAAGATATTACGAGAGCAGACATTTATGGTTATGTAATTCCATTTTGTATGGAACTTACAAAACTGATGGATGAATATAAAATTCCAATTAAAGTACGTGCTTGCGATACCATGGGTTATGGCGTAAACTATCCGGGTGCGGTGATACCTCGCTCGGTACAAGGAATTATTTATGGACTTATGATACATGCTGGATTTCCTTCCGAATTAATTGAATGGCACGGACACAATGACTTTTATAAGGCAGTATCGAACTCAACAACGGCATGGCTTTATGGCTGTGCGGGTGTAAACTGTTCCTTATTTGGAATTGGTGAGCGTACCGGAAATACTCCACTTGAGGCAATGGTGTTTGAATATGCTCAGTTAAAGGGGACACTAGATGGAATGGATACTACGGTGATTACGGAGCTTGCAGAGTACTATGAAAAAGAAATTGGGTATACAATTCCATCAAGAACACCATTTGCAGGTAAGAACTTTAATGTGACAAGAGCAGGAATTCATGCAGATGGTTTGTTAAAAAATGAAGAAATTTATAATATTTTCGATACAGAAAAGTTTTTAAAGCGACCAGTGTTAGTTGCAGTATCGAATACGTCTGGGCTTGCTGGAATTGCACACTGGATTAATACGTATTATAAATTAAAAGAGGATAGGCAAATCGATAAGAATTCGGAACTTGTCGCCATGGTAAAAGCATGGGTAGATGAAGCATACGAAGATGGGCGAGTTACAGTTCTTACGGATTTGGAACTGATTCAAGTAATTGATGAAACGTGTGAACGTTTGAAAGTACCGAAGTTTTAAAAAAATGGTTAACACTCTCTTTGATATGCAAAGAGATGTTAACCATTTTTTTTATTCCAATATCGATAAAAAATAAAAGTTTGTACAAATACCTCATTGCACAGTTGCGATATATATTCTATAATTACATTTGTAGGCTTGAAATTAGAATCAATTAACATATAAAAAAAAGGAGGAAAAGAATTGAAAAAATATGGAAAAAAGTTAGTTGCAATGCTCTCACTTTCACTTTTGGTTACATCGATACCGTTTACTGCTAAAGCGGCTGCAACACCGACATATAAAGTAGAGAGAACATCGTTGTATGAAAACTCAAAGGCAAAGGGAGTTTATAAGTATACGGTGAAAAATCTGAAAAAGGGTGAGAAAATCAAATGGGTACTTACTGGTGCAGGGAAAAAATATGCATCTTTAAAATACAAGAATTCAACGGTAAAAGGTAAAACTGCAAGTAATAAGATTACGATCGATACGAAGGATGAGGATGCTGCAAGAAATGCCATTCTTGCGTTAACAGCAAAAGTTTATACTTCGAAGGGAAAATTAGTGGCAAAGGTAAAAGACAGGGTTAAGTTAAAAGTTCAGGCGACCGATATTGTAATTAGTACAGCAAAAATTACAGATGACGTAACGGCTTTAACTGTAGGAAAAACTTATGATTTTGATACTACGATTTCACCAAGCAATACGACGAGCAAAGTATATTGGAGTGTAACAAGTGTAACAGGTGAGGATCATTCTTCCGAGATTACAACAGATGGTAAATGGACACCAACAGCAAATGGGAAATATACAGTGAAAGCAATGGCAAGAAACTCAAAGAGTGGGAAAACAATTGTATATCATACAGCGAGTGTAAGTGTCGGACTTGCTTTAATGTCGGTCAAGCAAATTGCTGCAAATCAGTTTTATGCAGTATTTAGTGATAATGCAAGGGATATTGTGAATGCAGAGAATTTTAATATTGTAGCTTCTAACGGGAGTGCATCGATTACAGCAAAAAACGTTACGTTTTCTGCCACAGGAAAAACAGTTTATGTTACAACCAACTCCACATTTAGTGACAAAACCTCTTATACGGTTACGTATGGAAATAACGCAAGAGCATTTATTGCAAGTGTTGGGCCAGTAGAGAAGGCAGTAATTCTAACGGAAAGCGTTGAAGTTGGAAAAGAAACACCAATTAAATATGCACTATATGATGAAAATAATATTGATGTGAAGGCAGCCGCAAAAGGAGTTGTTAATTTTTCAGCTGATGTTATTAATGGATATAAAACAGAAGAAGATAGTTTGTTTATGTATACAGTTGGTAAGACTGCAAATGTAACGCTAATCTATACGGAAGATAATTCTACAACGGAAATCAAAGCGGTAAAAGTAATTAAATGCGTCGAAGAAACTACGACTGAGGTTGCATCTAAGGATTTTACACTTACGGCAACGAAAACTGCTCCTGATTTTTCGGCAAAAGACTATCAGGCAGTTACTTCAACCGCAATTGGGGAAACAGCCTATGCACATTTTAGAGCGTTGGATGAAAATAAAAATGAAATTGCGTATCGTTTTGTGTCTTATATTTCTTCAGATGATGACACGTTAATTATTGATTCAGATGGTAAACTGACTCCGATTAAGACAGGAACAGTAAAAGTTACGGTATGTGCAGTGGAGGGTGAAAAGGAAATTAAATACACATTCAGTGTTACTATTTTAGGGAAAAAAGTTCCTTCTACTATTTCATTGAATAAGACATATGTTTCTATGTCAAATACGAATGTATATGGATATGAAGAATACATTGATGTTACCCTAAAAGATCAGTATGGCACAATGCTTCCCCTTACCGATGCAACCTGTACGATTAGAGAAAATAGCGGTAAGAAAGTAATTGCGACTTATAATAAAGCAAATAAGCAAATCATATTAACTGCAAGGACGATAGCAGCAGATACTTATAATTATACGGCTACTTTTGTGGTAAATGGAGTGACCCTTACTACAACGTTTTCTGTAGTGGTACAGACGGTTCCTACTATGGGAAATATTGGGTATCAAATTGAAGCAAATAATCAAAATTTTGATATGCTAGTTGATTCAAGTATAAGTATTGATAAAACAATAACCATTCACTTAAATAAATACGTTGCAGGAGTATTTGCAGGATATGCAAGTATAACAAGTGCAACTGTAAAAAAAGATGGATATTATTATACCAATGATTTGACGGCATCTGGAAATAAGACAGAGCAGATTAATACAGTTACGAATGGCAATTCAATTGTACTAACGCCAGTTAAACTAACCACAACAAATTCTAATGTTCAAGAATGTGTGAAAGCGGCAACAGGGATTTACACCGTTACCATTAAATATTTTGACAGTACAGGAGCCACTAGTACAGAAAGTATTAACATAACCCTTTTGGATAGTCAAGAAGCATCCGACATAACCACAAAATCAACAACCAGCACGAAGACAGTTCAAACTGCATTGGCTTTGGTAAATAATTGTGTAAGTCTTTCCGATGATAGTGTGATTTATGATTGTACAGCAACAGGATATAGTAATACAGGAGATTCGGTGTTGATAGTTGCTGGTCAAAAAATACATATTGATACGATTTCAATTAAGCAAATTGTAAATATAAGTACGTCTCAAAAAATTTATATTTACTATACGGTCACATTAGATAAAACACTAACCAACAAGAGTTGAAGCTTGCTGGCTTGGTAAAACGATGGTTCGATAAAGGAGAAAAAAGTGATAACAATCAGTTTGTGCATGATTGTAAAAAATGAGGAGACCGTTTTAAAACGATGTCTAGACAGTATTTATGATTTAGTAGATGAAGTCATTATCGTTGATACGGGTTCAAACGATAGAACAAAAGAAATAGCCAGTGATTATACAGATAAAATATATGATTTTGTATGGAATAATGATTTCTCAGCAGCTAGAAATTATTCTTTTTTAAAAGCGAGTATGGAGTATATTTATGTTGCCGATGCGGATGAAGTTTTAGATGAAGAAAATCGGGCGAAGTTTACTCGTTTGAAGGAAATATTGCTGACTGAGATTGAGATTGTGCAGATGCTTTATTGCAATCAAATGAAATATAATACAACCTATAATTTCGATGAAGAATATCGACCAAAGCTTTATAAAAGGGAACGATCTTTTGTTTGGCAAGATTGCATTCACGAATCCGTTCGCTTAGAGCCAATTGTTTATGACAGCGATATTCGGATTTTGCATAAACCAAGCAGTAATCATGGACAAAGAGATTTTAGAGTATTTCAACGCATGATAGAAGAGGGAAACGTTTTTTCCAAAAAATTGCATAACATGTATGCGAGAGAATTGTTTATTACTGGTGGCGCCTACGACTTTTTTAATGCCGAAGCTTTTTTTACAGCTTCATTAGAAGATACAAAACGGAGTATAGACGAAATCAAAGAGGCAGCATGTGTATTAGCAAAAGTGGCTAGACTAAAGAGGGATGTGCCGATGCTATTGAAATACGCAGCCAAGGAATTGGTGAGTGTACCGTCATCGGAGGTGTGTTTTGAGTTAGGTGAGTACTATTTTGAGCAGAGAGATTATAATGAGGCTGTCATTTGGTATTATAATGCAGCATTTGAAGCATCAAGCATATTAAATGTACATTATTCAAAGGATATGCCGCTCAATCGCTTAAAAGATTGTTATCACCTGCTTGATGATGAGGAGCAAGCATTTCGTTATGGTGAAATGGCTAAGGAGTCTGTAACAGTGGGGTAAGCAGTATGAAAGAAAAGATAAGACAGGTTTTTGATAACAACATTACATTAATTGAGCAAACGGACAAGGCAGTTTATTATTTTCGTGAAGAGAAATATGATAAGGCACTTGCATATGTTGCAGATTCCGTTGAGGGCATAAATGTCTTGGTAAGGGCAATTTTAGATGAAACGGAGTATTTTTCTAAAGTAGAGGAAGCTTCTTTGATTTCTATGATTGAAGGCATACTTTTGGCCAAAAGAATGGGAGATTATGTTTTGTTGGCTGATTTATATGAATTACAACTTAGCAATTTTTTAAGTGAAATTCAAGAAATGATTATTGAAAAGGAAGAATTTTCTTACAGTGTAGAAA
Source organism: Velocimicrobium sp. (assembly GCA_041821315.1). Taxonomy (GTDB): domain Bacteria; phylum Bacillota; class Clostridia; order Lachnospirales; family Lachnospiraceae; genus DIGJ01. The sequence goes on from JBGUEO010000035.1 coordinate 30,381, forward strand.
TTTATGAACAAAATCTTAAAAAAATAGAAGAAATTGATTCTAATCTTTATAAGAGATTAAAGGAACCTGAAGATGCTCGGAAACTTTTAGAAAAAGGATATGCAGTGGAATATAGTTCATGCGGTTTGATGACACTTGCTGCGCTTCAAAAAGGACACAAATTTTATTTTCATACGAATAACCATGTGATACAAGAGGCTTTTTTGTTGGCAAATAAATGGGCGAAAAAAAAGGCAGGTATTTATCATGTGTATGGACTAGGACTTACCTATCATATACAAGAACTAATGAAACTTTCCAAGGAGGCTGAAATTTATATCTATGAAAGTGACTTTAATATTATAAGACTTGCTTGCAACTTTGTGGATTTACAGGATATTTTTGATAATAAACGGGTACACTTTATATTTGATAAGACCTTGGAAATAATGGAAAAAGCAGTGAAAAACTGTTCCGGAGATGCATATGTTGCGGTACACTATCCGTCGTATCGAAATGGGAAAAAAGATAAGACATTTTTGGAACCATACATAGCCGGAATACATGTGTTGGAGGATTGTGAATGCGTTATATAATTGGAATTCTTAGTATTTTTTTTGGAGATGGATTGATAAAGAAGTATATAGATGAGAATAAAACCTTCTCACAAGAGGAGGAAATACTAAACGGAACGATAACGTTAACTAAATATCACAATAAAGGTGCAATGCTTAATTTTATGCAAAAAAGACCAGAATGGGTGTTGCGTATTTCATTTGCTGGACTATGCGCAGCCATTATATATTTTTTGCAGGTAATAGCCAAAGGGAGTAATATTCTCTTGAAAATAGGAATGACTTTGTTAGTGGGCGGTGGATTGAGCAATTTATATGACCGTATAAAAAAGGGATATGTAGTAGACTATTTTATCATAAATTTTCGGAAATTGAAAAATATAATTTTTAATTTGTCTGATTTTATGATATTTATTGGTGGAGCACTTGTGCTTATTGGTGCTATGGTTGAAGATAGAAAAACGAAATAATAGTAAGGAGAAAGAAATGGAACGAAAGAATGTATGGACAAGCTATTCAAAAGAGCAAATCAAAGAATTAGAGAGTTTAAATGCAACGTATCGAACTTTTTTAGATAAAGGAAAAACAGAGAGAGAATGTGTAAATGAAGCGATTAAAATGGCAAAAGCGCATGGATATTCTAACTTGGAAGATATCATAGCAGATAACAAAAAGTTAAAACCTGGGGACAAGGTATATGCCGCATGTATGAAAAAATCGGTTATAATGTTTCGTGTTGGAACGGATCCGCTTGAAAATGGAATTAGAATTTTAGGTGCGCATGTTGACTCGCCAAGACTTGATATTAAACAAAATCCGCTCTATGAAGATAGTGAACTTGCATATTTGGACACGCATTATTATGGAGGTATAAAAAAATATCAGTGGGTTACGATACCATTGGCGATTCATGGTGTTCTCTGTAAAAAAGATGGTAGTATTGTAAATGTTATAATTGGTGAAGATGACAGTGATCCAGTTTTTTGTATTAGTGATATTTTAATACATCTTGCACAAGAACAAATGGATAAAAAAATGGCAAAGGCAATTGAAGGGGAAGCACTTGATATTATTATTGGAAGTAAACCGTTAAAAGGGAAAGAGAAGGATGCTGTAAAAGAAGGAATTTTGAAATTACTAAATGAAAAATATCAAATAGAAGAAGATGATTTTATATCTGCTGAACTGGAAGTTGTTCCTGCTGGAAAATCAAGAGATGCAGGTCTTGATTCTAGCATGATACTTGGCTATGGGCAAGATGATCGTGTTTGTGCATATACATCCTTAGTAGCGATGTTTGAGGTGGAGGATACGGATAAGACAACATGCTGTATTCTTACCGATAAAGAAGAAATTGGTAGTGTAGGTGCTACAGGTATGGAGGCAAAATTTTTCGAAAATGTGGTAGCAGAGTTATTAAATGCGTTAGGATCTTATTCCGATTTAGCGTTAAGGAGATGCTTATCGCATTCTCGTATGCTTTCTTCAGATGTGAGTGCAGCATTTGATCCTCAGTTTGCATCTTGCTTTGAAAAGAAAAACAGTGCTTTTTTTGGAAAAGGAATTGTTTTTAATAAATATTCTGGGGCAAAAGGAAAATCTGGATCAAATGATGCAAATGCAGAGTATTTGGCTGCCATTCGTAGTATTATGGATGATAACAATGTTGCATTTCAGACTGCGGAGCTTGGTAGGGTTGATCAAGGCGGCGGTGGAACGATTGCGTATATTCTAGCATTATATGGAATGGAAGTTGTCGATTGCGGAGTAGCGGTATTGAATATGCATGCGCCTTGGGAGATGACAAGTAAAGCCGATATTTATGAGGCAAAAAAAGGATATGTAGCGTTCTTAAAAGAAGCATAACGATAAAAAGGCTGTTACAACGTTCAATGTTTTAATTTGAATGTTGTAACAGCCCTTATTATTTTATTGTGAATAATAAATTATTAGGATTAATTGATTAAGAGAGTGGGTTATCGTGTGTTACATCATCTGGTGTGTTCACGATTACTTCGTCTGTTTCAATTGTTTCACTTGTTTCAACTGCTCTGATTTCTTCAATTATGGTGTCTTCCGGTTGAATTACTGCTTCTTCTTTCTCTTCTGGTTCAGGAAGTCCTTTTACTTCACGGAAAATTTTCATAAATTCCTTACCCGTAATGGTTTCTTTTTCATAAAGAAATTCAGCAATTTTATCCATGACATCTCGATTTCCAGAAAGCATTTCTTCTGCTTTTTCATAACAATCTTTTAAGATGCGCATTACTTCTTTATCAATTTGTGCGGCTGTTTGCTCTCCACAATTTAAAACAGCTCGACCGTCTAAGTATCGATTTTCTATCGATTCTAATCCAATCATACCAAGCTCTTCACTCATTCCATATTGAGTTACCATAGCACGAGCCATGGCAGTTGCTTTTTCGATATCGTTAGAAGCTCCTGTTGTAATCGAGTTGAACACAATTTTTTCAGCTGCACGCCCACCGCAAAAAGTAATGATATCTGCGATAAGTTCACTTTGAGACATTAAGTATTTCTCTTTTTCGGGTACTTGCATTACGTATCCTAGCGATCCCATGGTTCTTGGAACGATGGTAATCTTTTGAACTGGTTCGGAATCCTTTTGAAGTGCCGCAATTAATGCATGTCCTACTTCGTGGTAAGCAACAATCTTTTTTTCGGTATCGCTTAAGATGCGATCTTTCTTTTCTTTACCAGCAATAACTACTTCAACTGCTTCAAATAAGTCGGACTGTGATACACTTGAACGATTATCTTTGACTGCCATAATAGCAGCTTCATTAATCATATTTGCAAGGTCAGAACCTACGGCACCTGAGGTTGCTAAGGCAATGCTATCTAATTCAACTGTGTCATCCATTCTTACATCTTTAGAGTGTACTTTTAAGATATCAACACGACCTTTTAAATCTGGCTTTTCAACGATAATACGTCGATCAAAACGACCTGGTCGAAGGAGAGCCTTATCCAGTACATCCGGGCGGTTTGTGGCGCCAAGAATGACAAGACCCTTGGAACTATCAAATCCATCCATTTCAGAAAGAAGTTGGTTCAATGTTTGTTCTCGTTCATCATTTCCACCACCATATTTGGAATCACGGCTTTTTCCAATGGCATCAATTTCGTCAATAAAAATAATACATGGAGCCATCTGTTGTGCTTGCTTAAATAAATCACGAACACGAGAAGCTCCTACACCAACGAACATTTCAACAAAATCAGAACCCGAAAGGGAGAAGAAAGGAACTTTTGCTTCTCCAGCAACAGCTCTAGCTAAGAGAGTTTTACCGGTTCCGGGAGGGCCTACAAGGAGTGCACCTTTTGGAAGCTTTGCACCAATTTTTGTATACTTCCCAGGACTGTGAAGAAAATCTACTAATTCATACATTGATTCTTTTGCTTCATTTTGACCAGCAACATCTTTAAAAGTAACACCAGTTTCTTTTTGTACATACATCTTTGCGTTGCTTTTTCCAACTCCCATCATGCCTCCGCTTCCTTTTGAAACCATGCGGAAGACAAAAAACAAAACAACCCAAAGAATCAAGAGTGGAAGAACATACACTAAGAAGAAATCTACGATACTATTTCCTGTACTTGGAACTTCCGTTGAAAATTCAACACCTGCATCGATCAAGCGAGCGGATAAGTTATCATAACTCTCTGCATACCCAGTATAATATGTCATATCATAAAACGTATTTTCTTGTTTGATTGGAGTTATTGTAATTTCATTTGATTTTAATTCAACACTTTTTACTTCGCCATCTTCAAGCATATCAAGAAATTTATCATAAGTAATTTGCTGATGTGAATTTTCTTTTAACTGATTAGACATTAAAAGATACATTGCTAACATACAGATTGCAGCAATTAAGCAAATAATAAGTCCTGTTCTATTATTGTTTGGCTTTTTCCCATTTGGTTTATTATTATTGTCCATATATTTACTAGCCTCCTTTGCTACTTCATTGTAATTTATAGTACCTTTAAAATCAAGAACTTTAGAGTTTTTTCATATATTATAAAAATCGGGGGTAGATTTTTTAAGGGAGGATGGTTATAATAAAACTTTAGTAAATAATCGTGATTCAAAGTAGGAGGAAAATTCATATGGCTGTAAAATATGTATTTGTAACTGGAGGCGTTGTTTCTGGTCTAGGGAAAGGCATTACGGCTGCATCTTTAGGCAGATTACTTAAAATGCGTGGATATAGTGTAACGATGCAAAAATTCGATCCCTATATTAATATTGATCCAGGAACGATGAATCCAATCCAGCATGGTGAAGTTTTTGTTACGGATGATGGTGCGGAAACTGATTTGGATTTGGGACATTATGAGAGATTTATTGATGAAAGCTTAACTAAACAGTCAAATGTTACCACGGGTAAAGTATACTGGTCCGTTTTGTCGAAAGAACGGCGTGGAGACTTTCGTGGGGGAACTGTACAGGTGATTCCTCATATTACGAATGAGATTAAAGAACGTTTTTATCGCAATGATGGATGTGATGAAACAAAAATTGCAATCATTGAGGTGGGAGGAACGGTTGGCGATATTGAGAGTCAGCCATTTTTGGAGTCAATTCGACAATTTCAACATGACATTGGAAGAGAAAATGCAATATTAATTCATGTTACATTACTTCCATATATAAAGGCATCTGGAGAGATGAAAACAAAACCAACACAAGCTAGCGTGAAAGAGCTTCAAGGGATGGGAATTCAACCAGATATTATCGTATGTCGAACAGAAATTCCAATGGAAGATAGTATTAAGGATAAAATAGCACTATTTTGTAATGTGCCAAGCGCACATGTAATGCAAAACCTTGACGTTGATACCTTATATGAGGCACCGCTTGCAATGGAAAAGGAGCATTTGGCAGATGTGGCTTGTGAATGTCTGCATTTAGAAGATAAAGAACCAGATTTGACGGAATGGGAGTCAATGGTATATGCACTTAAACATCCAGAAAAGGAAGTAAAGGTTGCTTTGGTTGGAAAATATACAGCACTACATGATGCTTATATTAGTGTAGTTGAATCTCTAAAGCATGGAGCGGTTGCTCATAATGCAAAGGTAGACATTAAATGGATTCCGTCCGAAGACCTAAATAAAGATAATGTAGCTGATTATTTGAGCGATGTTTCTGGTATTTTAGTTCCGGGTGGATTTGGTGATCGGGGAATTGATGGGAAAATTCTTGCGGTAAAGTATGCAAGGGAAAATAAAATTCCATTTTTAGGATTGTGTCTTGGAATGCAACTATCGTTGGTTGAATTTGCTAGAAACGTGATTGGGTTCAAAGATGCTCACAGTGCAGAGTTAGATCCAGCAACGACACACCCAGTCATTCATTTGATGCCAGAGCAAGATGGCGTTGAAGATCTTGGAGGAACACTTCGATTAGGTTCTTATCCATGTGTACTTGCAGAAACAAGTAAAGCGTATGAACTGTATGGTCAAAAAATTGTACATGAAAGACATAGACATCGGTATGAAGTTAATAATTATTATAGAGAGGATTTTATCAAGGCAGGAATGAAGCTTTCTGGATTATCACCAGATGGTAGAATCGTGGAAATGATAGAATTGCCAGAACATCCATGGTTTATTGCAACGCAGGCACATCCAGAATTTAAATCAAGACCCAATCGTCCACATCCGCTTTTTAAAGGATTTATTGGAGCAGCGCTTGCATGCATAGAAGGCAAGGAGCTCTAGATAGGAGAAATATGTTTGATATCGAAGAAGAGTTAAAAAAACTTCCTGCCAAACCTGGTGTCTATATCATGCATGACAAAAAAGATACGATTATTTATGTAGGCAAAGCGATTCTTCTTAAAAATCGTGTGAGACAGTATTTTCATCCAAGTAAAACAGTAACACCAAAAATTGCTCGCATGATTGAAAAGATAGATTATTTTGAATACATTATTACGGATTCAGAATTAGAAGCACTTGTATTGGAATGTAATTTAATTAAGGAGCATCGTCCGAAATATAATACGATGCTCATGGATGATAAGGGATATCCTTTTATTAAGGCTACCGTTGGGGAGCCTTATCCTCGTTTGTTTTTTGCAAGACAGGCAAAACGGGATAAGGCAAAGTATTTTGGCCCCTATACGAGTGCGGGAGCGGTAAAGGATACCCTTTTACTTATGCAAAAAATTTATCAAATTCGGACTTGTAATCGAATACTTCCACGCGATATAGGAAAAGAAAGACCATGCCTTAATTACCATATCAAGCAATGCAAGGCTCCTTGCCAAGGGTATGTTTCACAAGAAGAGTATGGAGAAACATTTCATCAGGCAATGGAATTTTTAAATGGAAATTACACACAAGTTTTACACATGTTGGAAGATAAGATGAAACAAGCTTCGGATTGCTTTGCATTTGAAGAAGCAGCGGAATATCGAGATTTATTAATCAGTGTGAAACACATTGCACAAAAACAAAAAATTACGAGTCAGGATATGGATGATAAAGATATAATTGCGCTTGCAAAGGCAAAAGATGAAGCGGTTGTGCAGGTGTTTTTTGTTCGTGCAGGTAAGTTGATTGGACGGGATCATTTCCATTTTAATGAGGTGGAACATGATACAAAAAGTGATATTTTAACGGCCTTTATTAAGCAATTTTATGCAGGTACTCCATATGTTCCGAAAGTATTATTGATACAAGAAGCGATACAAGATGAGCGTATTATATCTGAATGGTTAACGGCTAAGAGGGGGCAGAAGGTATATATCCAAGTGCCACAAAAGGGAGAAAAAGAACGATTAGTTGAACTAGCAGGGAAAAATGCTTCTTTGGTTTTACAACAAGATTCAGAAAAGATAAAACGTGAAGAAGCAAGGACAATTGGAGCGGTACACAAAATAGAACAAATCCTTCAACTTCCTAGTATTCATCGAATGGAGTCTTTTGATATTTCAAATATCAATGGATTTGAGTCAGTTGGTTCAATGGTTGTATTCGAACAAGGAAAAGCAAAGAAGAATGATTATCGGAAGTTTAAAATAAAATGGATAAAAGGTGCAGATGATTACGGAAGTATGCGAGAAATTCTTACACGAAGGTTTGAACATGGTCTTAGAGAACGAGAAGAATTAAAAGAAAAAAATATGGATGTTGCAATGGGGAGTTTTAGTATTTTTCCAGATTTGATACTGATGGACGGAGGAAAGGGGCAAGTGAACGTTGCCTTACAGGTGCTAGGAGAACTACATCTTAACATTCCGGTATGTGGTATGGTAAAGGATGATAATCACAGAACCCGAGGTCTTTATTATAATAATCAAGAAATTTTAATAGATACACATTCAGAAAGTTTTCGTTTGATTACGAGAATTCAAGATGAAACGCATCGCTTTGCAATTGAATATCATCGTTCGCTTCGAGGTAAGACACAGGTACATTCTATTTTAGATGAAATTAATGGAATTGGAGAGACAAGGCGGAGAGCATTAATTAAGTATTTTAAATCGTTGGAATCCGTGAGAGAAGCGAGTGTGGAACAGCTTTTAGGTGCACCTACAATGAACCAAGCGGCAGCACAGTCGGTATATGATTTTTTTCACAAGTAATTGCTTGTAGATAACAGGTATGATAGAATATATTTATATGTATCGGTCATAAAAGAATCGAGGAGGGCGTACTATGTATACCGTAGAAATACAAAAATTAATTGATAAGTTAAATTTAGAAAACCTAACACCGGAGATACCACTAGATGATATTTCTATTTCTCAAACGGATGTGAATCGTCCTGCCCTGCAGCTTGCAGGGTATTTTGACTATTTTGACAGCAACCGAATTCAGGTAATCGGTCATGTAGAAGCTTCTTATCTTCAAACCATTGGACATGAGAAAGAAGTTGAAATGATGAAGAGGATTATGGATCATAAAGTCCCATGTATTGCCTATTGCAGAAGTATTGAGGTAAATCCTGAAGTAATTAAAATGGCGTTGGAGTATAAGATACCAATTTTGCGTTCCACAAAAACAACATCATCCTTTATGGCAGAAGTAATTCGGTGGTTAAATGTGGAATTAGCACCGAGAATTTCAATTCATGGAGTACTCGTGGATGTATTTGGCGAAGGTCTTCTCATTATGGGAGAAAGTGGAATCGGGAAAAGCGAAGCAGCATTGGAATTGATTAAGCGAGGACATCGTTTGGTTACGGATGATGTAGTAGAAATAAAAAAAGTGAGTGATGATACGTTGATTGGAACAGCTCCTGATATTACAAGGCATTTTATTGAGCTTCGAGGCATTGGTATCATTGATGTTAAAACTTTATTTGGTGTTGAGAGTGTGAAAGATACGCAGTGCATTGATTTGGTAATTAAACTGGAAGAATGGAATAAAGATGAAGAATATGACCGTTTGGGACTGGAAGAAAAATATACCGAATTTTTGGGAAACAAAGTAGTATGCCATTCTATACCAATTCGTCCAGGTAGAAATTTGGCAATTATTTGTGAATCCGCTGCGGTCAATTATCGACAGAAAAAGATGGGATATAATGCAGCCAGGGAACTTTATAACCGAGTAACCAATAATTTGATGAATAAATAGGCTAAAGTATGAATAATTAGAATTAAAGGAGTATGTACGATGGATAAAATTTGTGTTGCAGTTGATTTGGGTGGGACGACAGTTAAAATGGGTTTTTTTTCTTCCAAGGGGGAGTTAATTGATAAGTGGGAAATACCTACGCGGAAAGAAGAAGCTGGAAAAAACATTTTATTTGATATCGCAGATTCGATTGGGATGGAACGTAACAAACGAAAGATAGCAATTGAAGATATAATAGGGATTGGAATTGGTGTACCAGGTCAGGTAATCGAAGAACAAACCGTACTAGAATGTGTAAATATTGGTTGGGGACGTGTAGAAGTAGCAGAAGAATTAAGAAAAATGACCGGCATTCAAAATGTAAAAGTTGCCAATGATGCAAATGTTGCTGCACTTGGAGAAATGTGGAAAGGTGGAGGAATTGGATTCAATAGCATTGTTATGGTAACTCTTGGAACTGGTGTTGGAGGAGGAATTATTGTAAATGGGGAAATTCTAACTGGAAGTAATGGTGCTGCTGGTGAAATCGGGCATATTACGATTAATTTAGCCGAAACAGATGTTTGTAATTGTGGTAAAAAAGGTTGTTTGGAGCAATATGCTTCTGCAACTGGAATTGTAAAGGCGGCAAAACGCGCACTCCTTGCAACGAATCAACCCTCTTGCTTACGTAACATTGAAAACTTATCGGCTAAAGTAATCTTCGATGAGGCTAAAAATGGAGATGAATTGGCACTTCTTATGGTGGATCAACTTGCTAAAAATTTAGGTATTACATTAGCTCATGTTTCACATACGGTAGATCCAGAAGCATTCGTTATTGGTGGTGGTGTTTCTAGAGCTGGGGAGATTCTAACAAAAAATATTGAAACATATTATAATGAATATTCCATGAAAGCGTTAAAAAATAAGGCATTTAACCTTGCTACGTTGGGAAATGATGCAGGTATTTTTGGAAGCGCAAGATTGATAGGAGCAAAATATTTTGATGAATGAATTTGACAAGCAGTTATATGATTTGTTGGGAACGAATAAAATAAAGCGTAACGAAATGATGAGTTATCATACGACGTTTCGAATTGGCGGTCCCGCAGATTATTTTGTTATGCCAGAATCAAAAGAAGAAATTCAATCCGTCTTAGAATTATGTAAAAAAGAGGATATGCCATTTTATATTCTTGGAAATGGAAGTAATTTACTTGTAGGAGATAAAGGCTTTTTTGGTGTTGTTATTCAAATTGCAAAGGGAATGGATCAAGTTTGCTTTAAAAAGGATGGTAGAGTGCAAGCTTTTTCTGGTATACTGTTGTCGAAGCTTGCAATGGAAATTGCAGAACAGGGGCTTTCTGGCTTTGAATTTGCATCCGGAATACCAGGAAGCTTAGGTGGAGCCATAACCATGAATGCAGGAGCTTATGGAAGTGAAATTAAAGATGTGATTGTGGAAGCAACCATCATTGATGATGTAAATAAAATAAGAGTATTATCAAAGGATGAGTTAACACTTTCATATCGTAAGAGCATTGTGCAGAGAAAGGGCTATGTGATACTAGATGCGGTATTTGAATTCCAAAGGGGAGATCGGGCAACTATCATGGAAGTGATGAATGATTTGAACCGAAGACGATTAGAAAAGCAACCATTGAATCTTCCAAGTGCAGGGAGTATGTTTAAACGACCAGAAGGCTATTTTGCAGGAAAACTAATTGATGATGCAGGTCTTCGTGGATTTCGGGTAGGTGGAGCAGCAATATCAGAGAAACATTGTGGGTTTATAGTAAACATAAAAGATGCAACAGCAAACGATGTAAGGGAAGTGATATATCAGGTAGACAGGCGTGTATTTGAGCAATTTGGAGTACATTTGGAGCCAGAAGTACGTATGATAGGTAATTTTTAGCAGGGAGGATGCAGGTAGATGAGACTGGTAATTGTAACAGGCATGTCAGGCGCCGGAAAAAGCTCGGTGTTAAAAATGCTGGAAGATTCCGGATTCTTTTGCGTGGATAATATGCCCATTCCTTTTATAAAAAGAATGGTTAAGGCAATTTTATCGGATGACCTTGGTATGGATCGAATTGCACTTGGCATTGATGTACGTAGCGGACAGGCACTCAATGGAATGAATGAAGTGTTGTAAAACGGCACATTGACGCTAATTATGAAGTCGCTTTATTTCTACTTATTT
>JBGUEO010000036.1:0-38615 GCA_041821315.1 Velocimicrobium sp.
AAAATAAGTAGAAATAAAGCGACTTCATAATTAGCGTCAATGTGCCGTTTTACACCAATGAAAGTGGTATTGAATTATCTAAGATTTGAGGACAACAGGTGTCTGGCAAGGAATACATTAAGGATACATTGTATTCATATGAAGCATTTCTACACCTTTTTGGAGCAGAAAGGTTTGGAATACACGGATGTGACGGTGGACTATCTCGCAGAGCTTGTTGCGTGGCTGAAATATCCGAGCATATCAGAAAAAGTGATTCCATTAATGCTTGAACCAGCACTAAAGGCACAAACAATCAATGCCATTGTAGATACAGTTCTCGGATTTTATAACTATCTGTTGCTTCATGAGGAGTATGAAAATCAACTGTCACAGAAACTGATTAAGTTTGTAAAAAGTCCAGCAAAGAATTATCGATCATTTCTTTATGGGATTGCAGAAAAAAAGCGTGCAAAGAGATATATGCTGCACCTTCCGATACCGCAGCAGAAAATCAGGACGGTTCCTAAAAAAGATATTAACACGCTCATGAAAGCAACTAATAACATCAGGGACTACTTCCTCCTCTACCTAGTTTTTGAGACAGGAATGCGCATTGGAGAGGCATTATCGCTGTGGATTGAGGATTTTGATATATCGGGCTGCACCATTACTATTCATGACAGGGGCGAGATGGAGAATCTCTCAGAAATCAAGACTGTATCAAGTCCCAGAAAACTTGACTGCACACAGAATCTTATGGAAGTGTTCACAGAGTATGTCTGCTTCTTCCACACAGAAGGCATAAAAACGAATCATGTGTTTATCAAACTTCAGGGAAAGAATGCTGGAAAGGCAATGGATTACATCGATGTAGACAATTTATTCCGTAAACTTCGCAAAAAGACGGGAATTTATATCACACCGCATATGTTTAGACATACATCACTCAGCATGTTAAATGCGGCAGGCTGGGAACCTGAGCTTTTGAGAATCAGAGCAGGCCATAAAAATATATACACGACTCTGAACACCTATGTCCATCCCTCCGATGACGAAGTATCTGAAGCCTTTAAAAAGGTATCTGAGAATCTTTTGATGCCTAGAAGGGAGGCATCAGAGTAATGGGAGAACTAGCGTTAGCATATGAGTCAGATTTCCAGTATCAGGATATATGTGAATATCTTGGCACTGAGAATGGCTTTTGGATAAAAAATGATATCTGGAAAGGAAGTGATGCTGCTTTTGAGAAAGCCGGTATCGTTGTAGATGAAAAAGTAAGGAATTGGATCATAGCTGATTTTTCCTATTTTGAGAACGATAGGCTGAAGAATGAAGCGAAATATTTGATCGTTGTTCGAATGAAAGAGAATTCACTTTCAGCACTCAGCTGTAGTGCGAACTATCTTCGGGCAATCAGAAATTCAGGAAAATCATTAAAAAATGAATCTGTATCTTCTTTCAGAGATGTTGATGAAAAAAGTATCAGGCTTATAAATGAATCGATAAGTAAAAGTGAGCAAAAGACATTTCACAAACTAAAAAAAGCCGCGGTAACATTGGTTCAAGGGATGTACGATGAACAACCAGAATTAGATAAGGACGTATGGCATGCACTTCTTATACCGGGAGTGAAGCTGTCAGCAGCAATAAAAAGACAGAGTCCATCCATGTCCTTTGAAAAAATCCCCACGTATTACAGGGAATCTGTAAAGAGATATATGAAATCTCTGATATATCGAAGAAGCTGGAGCTTTTGCAAGGAACTGCTTATGTATATCAGATATTTTTATAAAAGCTTCTATGGACATAGCTATGAAGATGGGTTTCAGGAAGAGCTAAAAAGAACTGATATGGAAAACTACCTTGGGTGGGTTGCAGAGGATTACGAGAATTATAATGCAACCTTCAGAAGTAAAGCAGTTTCTTTTATAAGGAACTGGCTAGATTTTATCCAGCTGGCAGAGTTTGAATCAGCGCCCCGGAAAGATATCACCAGACTTATATATGAAGATGACATACCAAGGCGTGAGCGTGTTACTGACACTTTAGAAAAAATCAAATACATACCGGAACCGATCAGGATTGCACTTGATGCGGCAATAGAAAAGATAGAGCCGCCTGAGATGAAAGCGGTATATATCCTGCTAAGAGAGACAGGCTGGCGTGGGACAGATATTTTAAATCTTAGATATGATCAGTGCCTTGACTATGTCTGGAACAGCCACAACGGGGAGTATGTACCGTATCTGTATGATGAGATTACAAAAACGGGAATCCCAATGCATAAGATTCCGCTTCGCACTGAAGTAGCTGAAATGGTAAGAGGGCTGATAGATAAAGCAAAGGTCAAAAGTACAGAGGATAACAACCCTGATAGATATCTATTTAATACTTACGAAGGCAAAAGCAAGGGACTGCCCTACAGCAAGCCAGCATTTGCAGCTGCTGTACAGGAACTGATAGAACGTCAGGAAATCCGTGACGGAAAGGGAGATATTTATCACTTTAAGACGCATTCCCTAAGGCACACAAGAGCGATGGAGTACACAGAACAGGGAATGCCAATAGGTATTATACAGCAGATACTAGGGCATTGCAGTCTTCAGATGACGCTACATTACAGCAAGGTATCAGAGGATATGCTTTATAAAAAATGGAAGGAAACAGAGAAACTTGATTTGTTCCAGCCGGCATCCCAACCACCAAACCCGAACTACCCAGATACCGAAGAAATTCATTATGAGTTTGTGAGGAAAAGCCTAGATGCTGTAAGAGTTCCATTTGGAACCTGCTTTAAGCCATCAAAGATTACATGTAAAAACCAGACACAGATGTGTTTGGGATGCACGAGCTTTTGCTCGACCACAGAAGATCTGCCATCATATGATGCAGAAATAAAAAGGGTAAAGGAACTCATGACTATTGGAGAAACTGCGGATAGATCAGACTGGGTTGAAAAGAACAGGGTATATCTAGGAAATCTTGAGAGCATGAAAACCAAAATTCTTCAAGAGAGAATCGTTCATAAGAATGGAAATCTCAGGGAGGACACGAATGGCTGATAATACAAAGCATCTTGAGATCAGCTGGAATGAAAGATCCAACATAGCTAAAGAAAAAGCACTCAAAGCGGTAGAACAATTAAAAGCACAAAAAGAAGCGGTTAATTTTAGCAGTGTTCATAAAGCAAGTGGTGTTTCGAAACATTTCTTGTATGAGAATGAGGAAGTAAAAGCTGTAATAGTGGCAGCACGCAGCCAGGATGAAGTCAGAAAAAGTGCATGGCACAGTAAATATGATAAAACATCCAAATCAAAGGATGTCATTATAAAAACAAAAGAAAAATATATCGTAAAGCTTGAAACAGAAAATGCGAAGATGCGTAAGGAAATAAATCAGTTAAGAGCAATGATATATGAAAAAAAGTAACTGTTCGGGGACAGTGTCCCCGAAGAAGAGATGTAGTGTTTCTAGGGCTTTAAGCTCTAGGTACACGAGTTTTGAAGAGGAGGAGTGAATGAATGGAAGCAGATGAATTATCCATGCTTTATACACATATATCATCATCAATCGATTTTACAATACCAACAATTGCTATACTTGATTTGGCAAAAGTAGTTGATACCTGGATTACTGATGGCGATTGCGGTGCAATTATTTACGGACGTCCAAGAGTAGGTAAAACCAGAGCAATTCATTATATTTCTAAAGAACTCAAGAAAAAATACGGAAAAGACTTACCAATCTATGTATTAAATATGACAGACCATAAACCTTCTGAAAAGTATTTTTACAGCGAGCTTTTAAAAACGATTGGACATAATGAAGCACATAAGGGAACAGCATCCATGATGAAAGAACGTCTTATCAATTCGTTAATATTTGATTCACGAGAAACACAGTATAGAAGAGTAGTGCTATTTATTGATGAAGCATTTCTGTTAACGGAAAAGGATTTCATATGGTTGATGGATATACATAATAATTTAGATATGTGCAATGTGCACCTAACAGTTTTATTGTTTGGTACAAATGAATTAAAGGGAATTAAAAATTCCTTTTGTAAATCAAAAAGATTTCAAATAGTAGACCGATTTATGATAGAAGAATATGAATACAAAGGTATTACATCTGCAAAAGATGCCTTAGCATGCCTTCATAACATGGATATTGAATTATTTAATTATCCGGGAAATGTAATTCTAACACAGATATTTTTTCCGGATGCTTACGCAGATAAAAAACGTCTTGCTGCTTGTGCAAATATGTTATGGGATGCTTTCTTAGATTTAATTCAAGCAAACAATATACCTGATATAGACATACCAATGAAATATTTTATGAAAGCTGTTGTATATTGTTTGAAAAACTATGGTAAGTATGGAAAAGTAATTTATTTCCCAGACAAAAAAGCCTGGGAAAATGCCGTAAATAACTCAGGATATCTAAAATCAGTTGAATGCATAGGAATGTAGGTGATATTATTTGCGTGGATACATATGGGAATCTTCTTGGTGCTGGCCCTACGAATCAGCATGGAGCATAATGGAAAAGTTTAAATATGCAAATGCGTTTACTAACGATGCTTTTAAAAATATATTTGGACTTAGAAGTACCTCTCCAGAATGGAATATAATGCAAGGACTATATATTTACAGACGTTCTAATCTAAATGAAAGTGAGTTTTTGAAATTCTTTCGAATTAGAGACACTCACTTTTCATATTTAGAAAAATTTCGTAATAATGATTTTACACAGGTATTTCGTAAAGAATTGCATTATTGCCCTAAATGTATGCAGCTTGGTTATCACTCGTATTTACATCAACTTTCTTTTATCGATTCTTGTCCATTCCACGGCGAACAGTTATTATGTTTGAGTTATAATAGTAAGGCAGTTCCATATTCCATTGATTTCACTCCAACAGAGGCATATAGTGTTATGCAGGAGAGAGAGAAGCAACCAGCTGAACGATTCATCGATATACTACCTTCTAGAAAATTGATTGATGGAATATGGCAGCTTACTCCTGATTATATTAAAATTGACGAATCTCCAATATATATGATTTTATTTTTTAATCCGTCCATTGAACCTTCAGAACCAGTAAAATCAACTAAATGTTTCACACTCAAGTTAGTAGATTGCTTAATTAATAATATGAACACAGGATTTGAACCATTTTATTACATTGATAAGAAATCCAGTATCTCAGAATATAATGATTTGTTGACAAGAAGTGAGGAGTGGTTTGCCTCAAAATATCAAGTATTCCATAAAAGTAATTTAAAATCATGGTTTATTGCAAAGTTGATTGAGGAATTGATACAGAATATTGATAAAGATGTACTTCGATATTCTATTTCAAACATGCAACTATGTCAGTATTATTATAAAATAGATAGTGAACAATATTTAAAAGCAGCCACTGCTGTGACTACAGCATATATAGTATCAAATGCCAGAAATTTATACGAGGGGATAGATAACTCCATCGTTTATCATTATTGGACGCATAATAAAGTAAATAGATGTACTTTTTCCATTTTTGATATTGAAAGTTATATTAATTCAAAAGGCATACTAGATAGATATCTACCCTTTCTAATATTTAAACGTTTATTTAGGAAATTGTATGACCATATTTTTACAGTGTTACAAGGTGATATAGACTTATCGTTTAATTATAGCAATATAATGGAATTTAATGTACCAGACTATATAATTGCACAAAAGGATAATCGTTATGAAATATTTGAAATAGAAGACGACTAATGAATAGGTCAAACCGACAATATTATTTATATAAATAAAAGATATTTATTTAATTGGTAAATTGAGGTATAATATGAGTTGATATATATACAAAACCCCTTTTTAATGTATTTATATCAAAGTTATTTAAAAATTATGTATGAATGGCGCGCTTTTGCGTTGTGATACATAGTTAATAAAAGGAGCGATTGCGTATGATTAAGAAAAATGCTACTAACAAAGAACGTGTAAGGAGGGCTCACGTAAAATAACCCTCCACATAAAATGGAGGATTAATATGAAAATTTTAGATTTTGAGAAGAAACATGTGGAAAGTGCAAAGCTAATTGCTGCTGCGAACTACTATGAAGAGCGTGAATATGTACCAATTCTGCCTAGCATAGATTCGCTTCCCGATTTAGATTATTTTGCGAGTAATGGACTTGGTGTTGCAGCTTTTGATGATGACCGATTAATAGGGTTTTTATGTTGTTATGAACCCTGGGACAATGCATTTGACTCAACTGCCAAGGGAACATTCTCACCTATTCATGCCCATGGTTCAATAAAAGAGAATAGAAGATTAATATATCAAAAAATGTATCAAGCCGCTGCAGAAAAATGGGTTAAAAATAATATAACATATCATGCAATTGGACATTATGCACATGACGCAGAGTCATTAAATGCATTTTTTACATATGGATTTGGTCTTCGTTGCATGGATGCCATTAGGCCAATGGAGGAATTTGAATGTCAGCCATATGATGGCATATATTTCGAAGAACTTGCTAAGTCAGATGTAATCAGAGTTAGAGAAATGCGTCAATTGGAATCTGAACATATGGGAAATAGTCCATGTTTTATGTATTCTTCATTAGAGGATTTTAAATCTTGGCTGGCTCGTGCAGAGGAACGCAAATCAAGGTTATTTGTTGCCAAAGATGATGAAAAGCTGATTGCATTCGTTGAAATAAAAAGCAATGCTGAAAATTTTGTTACAGAAGTAGACAATATATGTAATATTTGTGGGGCTTTCTGCCTTCCTGAATATCGTGGAAAGAACATCTATCAGAATTTATTGAATTTTACGATACGGAAGTTAAAAGCAGAAGGATATAAGCTTCTAGGAGTAGACTTTGAGAGTTTCAATCCTACTGCATATGGTTTCTGGCTTAAATATTTTACTGCTTATACGAACAGTGTAGTTCGTAGAATTGATGAATGTGCATTACATGATTAATACCTTGCATTTATCAATAATTTCATAGAGTCTTCGGGATGTAATTGTGACAATTTCCTATAGTAAACAATAAGATTTAAATTATAATTCTCAATGAACAAAATCGCTAGAATATACCCCAGTAGGTAAATTCTTAGCGATTTTGTTCATGTACCATTGTTGAAAATTGAAACAATAGGAGTTGAGAGTTATATTATAACAGACTCAAGCCATTAATGCATAAGCTCTGAAGTATCAGATTCATCTAAGGGCTCATTTCAGCAACATAAGTAATCTGAAATTCATGAAAAGGAAAGATTTAAAACCAATATTATGATATACATTTAACCACTTTTGTGTCCGTATTACAACATTTTACCTCTTTTATGTCCGTTTTTAATATGAAAACAGCCTAGAAAAATCTATTTTGATTACTTAGTTTGAATATAATTACTTTATGTAACCACTTTTGTGTCACTTTTTTATATTGATAGTGAACTTTAAATAGCAGTGATACATCATTTTACCGGTTTTGTGTCCTTGATGTTACCAAATTTGTGTCCCTCGACATTCAATGAGAAATGTAAAAGAAGATATGATGTGTTAAGGGGCATCCGACTCTCTTCGCAAAAGACCAGTTTTCCGAAGAGAGGTACTGTAAGACGAGAACACCTTATCATAATTCCATGCTTTTCTTTTTATGAATCCAATAGATCCATATAATTAACATGTTCATTGGATTCGTCAACATACTTTATATCTACATATCTACGATGCTTGCATCTATGATATCCCATTTATTTTCTTGCAATCTTTTTTTTACATCATTTTCAATAAAGAAAAAGTTGTCATGATTTTCGAAAAAAGAAATGTTCGGTAACCCCATACAAACACCATACTTAAATAAAGGAATTGATTCATCCGAATGCTTTGGATGGTAAATTTCTTGTGTTTTTTAGCTACCAGATTCATTTCCATTCTTATCTTTATAGTTCTTCTTTAACGATGAAAAAGCAGAATATGATCCCTGATTTTTCTATAAGTTTCATCACTGATATCATGTTCTAATAGACAAGCATCATGCTCAGAAATCTCTGAACTAATTTTGAAATCATTTTGTAATACTTTACTTATCAACTGATAACGCTCATAAATTTGTTTTGCTATTTCTTCTCCTAATGAAGTTAATAATATATCATTATTATCAATATAAATATATTTCATTTTCTTTAAATTTCTCATAGCATTACTGACACTAGGTTTTGTGACTCCTAATTCTAAAGAAATATCTATCGCCCGTACACTGCCATTTTTAAGTCTTAATTTATAAATTGTTTTTAAGTAATCTTCACCTGATTTATGCAATTCCATATCCATCACATCCTTAAGCTGCTACTATTTTTTACAATATTTATTCATAGAACAATCAGAACAGCCGTTACAACAAACTTTTCCTTGCTTCTTATCTTTTCTTTTCTTCCAAATAACCCAGACAAAATAAATAGCAATAAACATACTGATTATAATATTAGCAATCATTAAAATTTCCTTTCTGTATTAGCACCTTATCAAATAATGCTAAAGCAACATACCTATTTGATATACTCCAAAAGTAATTACCCATGCAACACATAATTGAAAGCATGCTGAAAAGCCTGTCCACTTCCAACTACTAGTCTCTTTTTTTATAGTTGCTAAAGTTGCAACACATGGGATATACAAAAGGCAAAATAGCATCATACAGTACGCATTCAGTTGTCCAAATCCCAAAGAACCTAGTTGTCCAACCAACGTATTCATTCCTGTTGATGAAGTGATGTTTGATACTCCAAATAGAACAGCAAAACTTGAAACCACTACTTCTTTTGCAGAAATACCTGCAATCAATGCTAATGCAACTTGCCAATATCCCAAACCAATAGGCGTAAATATTGGGGTAATAAATTTTCCCATGATTGCTCCATAACTGCTTGCCATATCTGTGGAATAGCCTTTTAAACCAAAGTTAAGTAAAAACCACATAATAATTGAAGCTACAAAAATGGTTGTTCCGGCTTTACTCAGATAGTCTTTTATTTTTTCCCATACATATATCCAAATCGTTCTGGAACTAGGCGCTTTATATTCTGGCAATTCAATAAGAAGCATTATTTCTTGATTCTTTTTCTTATCCATAAGAGAAATTACATAAGCTACTAAAATAGCTACTACAAGTCCAATCAAATACATCGAATAGGCAGCGATCATTGCATGGTCTTTAAAAAACATTCCTGAAAGCAAAATATATATAGGCAGTTTGGCACTACAAGACATAAACGGAGTAATCAGCATAACTTTATAACGATCTCGTTTATTTTCAAGCGCTCTTGATGCCATGATTGCCGGAACCGAGCAACCAAAACCTAAAATCATAGGAATAAACGCTCTACCTGATAGACCTAATTTTCCCATGATTCCATCCATCACATAAGCAACTCTTGCCATATATCCACTGTCTTCTAAAAAAGCCAACGCAAGGAAAAGAATAAATATATTGGGGAGAAACGTTAGAATACCACCTACTCCTGCAAGAATGCCATCAACCACGAGTGAAGTAATCATACCTCCTGCATTAAGCAAGCTAAGCCCTTCTGACAAGATTACAGAAAGCCATTCTATTAGCACTTCCATATATCCTTTCAGCCAATCTCCGATTGTAAAAGTCAGAAAAAAAACAAGTCCCATTATAGCAAAAAAGATTGGAAGGCCTAACCATTTACTGGTCAATATTTTATCAACCTGATCCGTAGATGCCTCCTTCTTTGCTTTGTTTACCACAACTTCTTGCATCACTTCGGTTATAAAATCGTATTTTTGATTAATAATTTCAGACTCATAACTACGGTCAATTATTTTAAGCAATGAAATTGGAAAACTTTCTGTAATTTCTTTATCCCTTTCCAAAAGCTTTATTGCGTGCCAACGATAATTTTGAATTTCAGGATATCTTGCTTTTAATTCCTTTATGATACTATCAATCTTATTCTCTAATTCATCGCTGTACACCATGGCATATTCCTGATGTTGTCTAGAAGAATCACTCATGTGATGATGTATCAACCTGTCAGAAGTCTTTGCTCCTTTGTGATGAGCTACCGCATGGATTAAAATATCAAGTCCAGTTCTCTTACGAGCGGATACAGGTATGACTGGAATGCCAAGCATTTCAGGAAGTCTGTGAAGATCAATTTCCATTCCTCTCTTTTCCACTATATCCATCATGTTTAAGGCAAGTACAACCGGTTTTCCCAATTCTAATAGCTGCAATGTCAAATATAAATTACGTTCCAGTGCAGATGCATCTGCGACATCAACAATAACATCTACTTCATCGCTTAATATATATTTTCTTGATACCTGCTCTTCCATTGTATAAGAAGTCAAACTATATGTACCGGGTAAATCAACTAATTTGTATTCGCTGTCATGATACTTCATAGCGCCTTCTACCTTTTCAACAGTAACTCCTGGCCAATTAGCTACCTTTAAGTTAGCTCCGGTAAAAGCATTAAACAACGTAGTTTTTCCACAATTTGGATTCCCAATAAAACCGACTGTTAAATCTTTCTTCATTCTTTCATCTCCTTTACGCATATTTTTTTAGATATTCCTTTTCCAATTGCAAAGCGTGTTCCTCGAACTTTTATTATCAAAGTCCCTTTATTCTTATTGTTTAAGATATCCACTGTACTTCCCAATGTCATACCCAATGCTTCCATACGTTTTTCTACATTGAGTGGAAGATTTATTTTTTGAATTTCATAGGTTTGATTGACCTTGCCTAAGTCTAATGTCATTTCTATTACCTCCGTTAATAATCATTTTCATTATGCTCTATATACAATTCTATTTTTTTTCGAATTTTTTTCAATCATCAAAATAGCTTCAAGTGTTTGATAAGCAACAATATTTTTATTATTTGTTGCTTATTTATACAAGTCAAAAGGACTTGATGGTTTTCATTCTCATTTAACTTTTCTATAATATTTATCACAAGGAGGCGATAAAATGTTAGATGCTATGAGTACATATCTATCAAAACTAAAAAGTCATGATATTAAGATCACAGAAGAACGAAAAAACTTAATAGGTGTTTTTTTGCAATCCCCCAATTATCACTTTACGCCAAATGAATTGTACGACCAATTAAAAGCAAGTGGTTATTCTGTTGGGTTTGCAACGATATACCGTAATTTAAAATTATTTCAAAAAATAAACTTTATACGAGCAGTCACGTTAGACGATGGAAGTAAAAAATATGAATTAAATTGTATGGAGATAACTTCTCCGGTATGTAATATTCATTTGATTTGCAGCAAATGTGGAAAAATTATTGATTTTCAACCTGAAAGCAACAATCTTTTTATCAGCAATCTGCCTGATTCTTCTTTATTTAATGTTGAAAATATTGAAGTTCAAATACGTGGAATCTGTCCTGAATGTATGAAACAGCTTATATAATAATACAAGATGTTTCTTAACATATATGATGTTGCTTTTTTTCACCAAATTTAGTAATATAAAAATATATAAAATATTAAAAAGGTGAAAACATGCAGCACAAATTAGATCTACGTGTAATTAAGACACGAAACAATATAAAAAATACATTTATACAATTGCTAAATGAAAAAGATTTTAATCAAATAACTATTCAAAATATATTAGAAAAAGCATTGATAAATCGTTCTACTTTTTACAAACATTATGCAGACAAATTTGATCTTGCTAAAACGATTAATAAGGAGATTCTTGATGACTATTCCTCTTTTTTAGATGAAAGATTTATGGATGAAAATAGAGATGATTTATCTATCATAAAAAATATTTATGATAGAGCATTCGAACAAAAAGATATTTACTGTGCTTTATGGACTATTAATACCGATACACTGCATCTCTATGATGATATGCAGTTACTGCTAAAAAATAAATACAAATCTTATATATCTAAGCACAATGCTTCAGATCAAGAACTTACAGACTACCTTGCTTGTATTTATGCATCTTTAGTTATGACAACAACAAAATATATTTTTGCTAATGGTAATCAAAACATAACACAAAATATAATTGAAACCTTAAAGCCTCTTTTAGATTCAGTAGCATTTCATCTCATTAACAAGTAAACTGCCAGTAGTCTTAGCGTGTTCTCCATTGCCACTTTCGCTCATCAAGCTTGAACAGCTAACGTATCTATACTACTAGATATGTAATTTTCAAAGATCAACAGGGAACAAAAAAAGCCCCCTCACTTCTATAAAGTAAAAAATGAAGGAGCTGGACGGATTTATTTTATTCTTCTATGACTTCTCTCATCTTTCTGAGAATGCGGTGCTTACGATCACTAAGGGTTATGCGGTAAACCCCGAGCTCTCGAGCCAATATTCACTCACTTTTTTCATTGAAAAATAATTGCTGGATCAGCAACCGTATTTCTTATTTTCTGACAGATAGCTTCCTGAATTAACGCTTCATTGACAGGATTTACATTACTTGTAACTTCGTCCAGTACTAAGATAGGAGCATTTTTTAAATTTTGTATATTCATTTTTAAATCAAATCAGTTAATACAAAGGCATTAATCTCTCTGTCATCCATT
Organism: Velocimicrobium sp.; assembly: GCA_041821315.1. Taxonomy (GTDB): domain Bacteria; phylum Bacillota; class Clostridia; order Lachnospirales; family Lachnospiraceae; genus DIGJ01. Next base: position 12,600 of record JBGUEO010000036.1, read on the forward strand.
TGTGCTGTAACAATAATGGAATCGACTCCGAAATACTCTCGTATATTTTCTTTTGTAAGTATTTGATCCGTTTTCCCTACAAGAAATTTGTTTCCTTTTAAAAGTAAGGTCTTATCAGCAATATTAAGCGCATGATTTGGATAGTGCGTATTCATTACACAAGCAATTCCTTTTTCTTTTGCTAGTCTTTTAATTATTTTCAGTATTGTGATCTGATTTCCAAAATCAAGGTGAGATTCTGGCTCATCCAATATCAGCAATTGAGGTTCTCCGACTAACGCACGCGCAAGCAACACCATTTGAAGCTGTCCGCCGCTTAACTTATTACAGGATTTATCACAAATCGCTGAAATGCCTACCTCTTCCAAGGCTCTGTCAGCAAACTCATAATCCTTTTCCCCAGGTGATGCAAATGCAGGTAGATACTTTGCTCTGCCAAACACAACCATATCCCTAACTGAATACGGAAACGAAAATCGGTGCGCCTGTGGTACATATCCAATCTGTTTTCTTGCGTTACCAGTATCCTTTCCATCAATGAATGAATGCCCTGATTTCCACTTATAAATCCCCATCAAGCATTTTAAGAACGTAGTTTTTCCTATGCCATTTGGCCCCATAACAGCAATTACTTCCCCTTTTTTAAGCGATAAAGTAATATCCTGCAAAATAGGTGTATCTAATGTATAATAAAAACTTCCCTTTTCTACCCGAAGCAACATTATGACTCTCCTTTCATTCGGTTATAAATGAGTGCAAAGAATGGCGCCCCGATTAACGCTGTTAGTATTCCAATTGGTATTTCAGCTGCAATAAGATTTCGGGCAACACTATCTACAATTACCATAAAAGTTCCACCAAGCAGCATAGATGCGGGAAGCAAGCCCTTGTGGTTTACTCCCATAAGCCTTCTAGATATATGCGGAATAACCAAACCTACCCAACCAACAATGCCGGAAACCATTACACAGGCAGCTGTAATAATTGTACTGAACAGAATAACCGCGATACGTGCCGCTTGCGGATTTACTCCAAGGGAATATGCCTCTTCTTCTCCTAACGACAAAATATTAAGCTGCCACCGTAAAAGTAGCAGCCCTGCAATACCAATAACAATTGGCAAAATAATTATTTTTAAGTCATTGAATTCCGTGTTTGCAAAACTCCCCATTAACCAAAATGTAATTGTCGGAAGTTGATCGTTTACATCAGCAACATATTTAATCAGTGATGTTAGAGCAGAAAATACCGAGGTCACAATAATCCCTGACAAAATATAGGACATGGTTTGAGCTTGCCCCTTGCCTCGAACCATAAAAAGTGTTAGGAACATACTGATCAGTCCGAATGCTAACGACAATACAGATGTCATCACACCCATGCCGGATGTAAGAAGTATTCCAAGCGCTGCACCAAAGCCAGAGCCAGAACAAACGCCAAGAATATCAGGACTGACAAGAGGATTCTGAAATAGTCCCTGCAGTGAGGCTCCTGCTATGGACAATCCCGCTCCAACGAGTAACGCAATAAGAATACGCGGCAGCCGAACTTGAAACAGGACATGCTCTGCAACTTCAAATCCCGGATACGAAATCCCCGATAACTTTGCTTCTATAAGCTTTAAGACATCCCCATATTCCATATGGTAACGCCCTCCAAAGAGTGACGCTACCATTACAAGAACAAGGAGCCCTGCGAGCAAAATAAACTTTAATTTAACAGTATTTTTGGTTTTAATTATTTTTCTTTTTTTACTCATAATCATTATTTCTGCAACTGTCGTGGACTAAGCACCGCAGAAATCAGCTCCTCCTCTAGCGTAATTTTGTACATCCTGCTGTAATAATCTGAAAACAGCATTTTAAAATCACTCTCACTCAACAGCTCCGGATAACTTTTTGAAATCATCCAAAGGGGTGTAAGGGGAGCATCTGAGCATGGTGCACCCCATGAATAGATTCCCTGTGGAATATCAAAGATTGTGTTGTTTTTATAAGCCGAAAGCAAACTCCAGTCCTGTCCGTTAATTTTGTTTTTCTGCATAGCAGAAGCAGGACTTCCGATAAATACATAAATAAAATCGGGATTCCACTCATAAAGCTGTTCCATACTAACTTCAGCCTGTCCTGATATTTCTGCTGCCGCATTGACAAGACCGCTTTTTTCAAACCATGTATCTGCATAAGTTCCGCTTCCATATACAGAAATCACACCTCCCGTATTGCTAAAAAGAAATAGTGCAGTCTTTTTTTCTCCTGTATATGTATCAAGAAGCTCTGCTCCTTTTTTGTTGGAAGCTTCCCATTCGTTTTGAAGCGAAACAGAATTATCGACCTCAAATATCTCTCGCATCAGGTTATCCCATGCGATCGTAACTGTTTCCGGATTGTTATCTCCTTTTTTCATCATATCGACAATAGGTATCCCTAGATTTTCAATGCCCGATTTCTGAGCTTCTCCATAGTAAAACACAATATCCGGTTTGAGATTTAAAAGTTCCTCAGTATTAGATACAAAGCCTTCGCTTACAAATGAGGTCTCAACACCATTCCAGTTAGGAAAAAGCTTGCTTACAATTTCGATATTTGAAGTCGTAAAAGCTCTGGAATTAGCCCCTACAATCCTATCGGTATCAGAAATAACTCCCAAAAGTACTGATGTCGTTGCTGGGGATATGATGACTATATGCTGAATTTCTGATGCCGTTGGCACAGTTACGGTATTTCCGCCTAAATCGGTTATCGTTCTCATGCCTGATACCGATGAATTTTTAGACTCTGTAACAGATGCATTTTCAGCCGCCCCGCAGCCTGCGAATGCCACAGTCAAAACAATCGATAAAATTAAGAACCATATTTTTTTAGATTTCATTTTATTCCTCCAATTATTTAAAAATGATTTTTTATCAAAGCATTTGCATGCTTCAAAAATTCCTGAATGATGTGAAGTTCGTTGTCATTCAAACTTTCAAGATAAGCAAACAACGGTCGGTCGTATTCCTGATGATACTGATTATGAAGCTTATAAGCCATTTCCCCTTTTTCGGTAAGGAAAAGGCACAAGCGCTTTTTATCCTCGGCATCCTCCTTTTTTTCGAGAAAACCGTGTGCTTCAAGCTTTCGGACAGTTTTTGCTACTACAGCACGTGTTACATTAAAGCCTCGCGCCATTTCAGAAATAAATATACCCGGATGATCCCCCACCATTTTAATCATGTGGATTTCTCCACGATAGAATTGCATTTCTTCCAAGCCAAAATCTAATATATTTATCTTTCCATTGGCTATTCTCTCTGTCATTTGTATAAAATCACTAATCACAAGTTTTTGTAACTTTTCCATCTTGGAAACCTCCCGTTCTTTTTAAGTAAAATTCGCCTTGCAGCCCTTCAAATACTGCATCAGCATCATTGCTATGAATTTGTTGAAATCCATGTCTTGTTAAAGCATTTTCAATATCCTTTTTTGTAAGCAGTATATCCAGTCCATCCAAATGGCTAGATAACCAGCCAAGAATACTCTCAGGTGGATTCTGGTAATCCTCACTGACATTATGTGTAACAACATATAAATAACCATTTGAGGTTAAAGCGTTATATAACTTGCTCATCACGGAGTCCAAATGGTCTTTTGCAAAATCCAGTACTCCTGAGGCAATAATCAGATCGTATCCTTTCCCCATATCATCTGTATTAAAGTCTCCTTCCATTACGCTTACATGCTCTGTGAGGTTTCTCTCTAACACTAATTCACGTGGAAGCCGTGCTACTTGAGGATGCTCAAAAACAACGCTTTTGCAATTCGGAAAGGTAATGGCAAGTTCTATTGCAAGGATGCCTGATCCTCCGCCCAGATCAAGTATCCTTTCAGGGGGGTTATTTCCATAAAGATTTGTAACTGCCTGAATCAAAGACTGAACACGCCCTGTATACATTTCAGGAATGCTCACCCGTGCAGCCTCATAAAAATCATATACCTCTATCCCTTGATTATTATGTAGAACGTTTTTATTAGGGCCGTTTATCAAACGCTCTTCGATATTTTGCAGAGACATCATTTTCTCCCTAAAAAGAATACTCTCGCCCAAATAAACCGGACTGTTTGGATTTAAAAAATCATTACTCTGCTGCGTATTCCTATAAGCTTCGTTCCTTTTTTCAAGGAATCCAATGGATGCTAATGCATTTAGTACAAAAGATAAATTCCGCTCATTTAAGCCTGATTTCGTTGCAACAGATTTTTTAGTTTCCCAGCTTTCAAGATAAGAGAACAGCTTCACCCTTAATGCTGATAAAAGCAGCTCTGTTTCTCGTTTCTGATGAAGCATTTTATAATACAACTTTTGATTTCCTTTTGACTGATACATTATTTCACTTCCTTTCATTGGTTAGTTATTGCTAACTCGTTGTATGCCAAGTATACATTCTTTTTATTTGTATGTCAAGCATACAAATAAACTAAATTTATCATTAAAGAATATGTTTACGATGATATGCATGTATCTACGCATCTTTAGTCACAACCACAATAAAGTCACATACCATAAGCCACCAAAATCTAAGAATGACTTTTGGTGGCTTATGGTATGTGACTTTGCTGTAGATTTTCTAATATTCGTTGCGTCGTTGTATCTCATTCAGCACTTTCTATTGCTTTTGCTTCTCCCTGACTTGCTACCATCTTTATTTTTGCGGCTATTACATCTAGATTTCCTAAAAACTGCTTTTCTATAACCGAAAGTGTATCATCCAGTCTATATACCAATGATATGCCCGTAGCCAGATTAAGCCCTATAAGGATGCTTCGTAAATTTCAATAATTGTTTTCAATAATACCGCATCAAATTCCTGCTGTGTCTGATTTACAGAAAGGTCAGAAAGAAGTGCTCTGGAAAAGCTGGCTATCAGTTTCGTGTTCAGCCTCAACCGTTCACAAGCCTCTTTACGACTGTAACCACCGGATAGTGCCACAATTCGCGCAACTCTAGAATCATTCATTAGCCCATTGTAAATTCCAGCTACAGAAGGGATAGACACCTTCAGCATGATTTTCATCGAATCATCCAGTTTTTTTAGATGGCTTATCATTTCCGTAATTAGCATTTGCTCTGCTTCTTGTTTGCTGCTGCTATGAATATCTACCTCCGGCTCCAAAATCGGGACAAATCCGGCATCAGAAATTTTCTGACCTAATTCAAACTGCTGTTCTACAATCGCATGAATACCAACACCATTTGCTTCATGGATAACGGAACGCATCTTTGTTCCAAAAATATTTTTGGCGGTCGCTCTATTTAAAAGTTCATCCAGCTTAGGAATCGGCTTCATCAACTGAACCCCGTCTTTTTCTTCATCCAGTCCATTGTCAATTTTCAGAAAAGGAACAATCCCTTTTTTCTCCCATAGATAATCCGCAGTATACAGATTATCAATTTTACGTTCCATTGTTTTTTCAAACAAGATTGCCCCTAATATATGATTGGACGAAAATGCCTTGCTTTCGATAATTCGGCTTCTCATCCGCCCAATCAGATCATACATTTCATCCTCTGTATGATATTCTGAAGTCTCAATTCCATAGTCTCTCAAAGCCTTCGGTGTACTCCCTCCGCTCTGATCCAATGCTGCAATAAATCCTGCACCATGCTTTATTCGTTCTAATTGTTCTGTTTTCATGTTATACATAACCTCCTTTATCTTCTGCGTTGTTTCCAGATAAGAAAATAATTTCATCCTTAATGCTGGTAAAACAGTTCTGTTTCGTTTTTGATGAATCCTACTATAATACATCTTTTGATTTTCTTTTGACTGATCTCTATTCTACTTTCTTTTTTACCAAAGGTTAGTTGCAACTAATCCCTTCTATATTAAGTATGCACCCTTTTTTATTGTATGTCAAGCTTACAATTGATTAAACGCCTTCTTTGATAAAATGAGATAGAACATACCTGGCTGCCAGAGCTTTTCCCATAGCTACATTTGCTCCCAAGGTTACAATTCGTAAGACAATACCAATAGTGGCAACAGCTCCGACCTGCTGTGTTCCAAGTCCGGACACAAAATAGGTGTCCACTACATTATGATGAAATAATTTAGCAGTCCTTCACGCACCCTTCACCATCCATTCTTTTGCTTTTTCTTGTTCCTCTACCATCTCGCAATAATGACCTTTCTTTTTCAACAATTCGATGTGCGTTCCTATTTCTTCAATACGACCACTCTTCAAAAGAATAATCTGATCTGCATTCTGAATGGTATTCAGACGATGAGCTATAACAAATACGGTTTTATTTTTCATCAGACGATCTAGTGCCTGATTGATTTTCGACTCGTTATCTGCATCCAGCGATGCCGTGGATTCATCCAAAAGCAGAATCGGTGCATCTTTTAAAATAGCTCTTGCGATTGCTACCCTCTGCTTTTCTCCACCGGACAGTGTGCCGCCGCCTTCGGAAAGTTGCGTCTGGTAACCTTCGGGCAATTTTTCGATAAATTCATGACAACAAGCAGCTTTTGCGGCTGCATAAACATCTTCCTCGGTTGCATCCTGACGTCCTGCCTTAATATTGTTATAAATGGTGTCCGAAAGAAGCGTGTTCTCCTGAAATACTTCGCTGATATAATGAAGAATTCCATCTGGATTCAAGTCTTTCACATTTCGCCCACCGATGCGTATACAGCCGCCTTTCACATCCCAAAAACGAGCAATCAGACTGGCAATTGTGGATTTACCGGAACCAGAAGGACCAATTAAAGCATTCGTGCTTCCTTCTTTTGCATGGAAATTGATATCTTTCAATACATCTGCCTGTCGATTATAAGTGAAATCAACATGTTCAAAAGAAATATCAAAATGTTTCAAAACAACCTGCTCCTCTTTATAAGGAAGCGGCTTTGTATCATAAGCCTGTTCCAAGTTCACAGCTGCAAGCTTTAAGTCTTTTAACATATTATAGGAATGTTCAAAAGCAATCAGCAGAGCAGACAGAGCAACGCTCATAATCATAAATGCAACAAGCTGTTCTGGCAGGATTGTGCCGCCAAAAAACAGATAGCTTCCAGCCAGCAGAACAATGGGAAGCAGGAAATTCGCAATAATAGAATACAGACTTGTAGGAACTGCTGTTTTCATCTCTGCTTTTACACTGGTCTTTCGGATATCCTCCAGCGTATCCGCCATTCGAGAAAAATGAGAGCTGGTCATATTGTGGGACTTAAAGACTTTCATGCCCTTAACATATTCCAAAACAATAGAAATCATTTTGGATGCCAAATCACGTTTTTGCGTTCCATATTTCTCTACCAGACGATTCCCCCAGCAAAGCACCGGCCACGTCACCACGAGCACTACACACTCTGCCAAAGCAAGTTTCCAGTTGATGAAAAAAGTACCAATCAGAATCAGTAATGCCATCACCACTGTTTTTACAATGGATGGGAGGGTATGGGTAATAATCAACTCAAAATTGCTCAAGTCCTTTGTCAGTGTGCTAAGCAGATACCCACTGCTGTTCTGGTTGAAATACCCAAGGCTGAGGGAACGGTAGTGATCTGCTAGTTCCACTCGCATTTGACCGCAGATTTCAGCACCTCTGGAAAAACAGAGATAGTATCCTCTGCGATATACGATCAGCCGCAGAATTACTGCTGCTAGGCAAATAGTAGAATATATTTTTATCAGATTTGCGTTAAGTGTACTTCCCAATAAATTCACAACCGTAAGATACAAAATGAAATAAAGAACCATACCTCCAACTGCATCTAGAGTCATAAGGAAAATCGGGAAGACTAGCTGTTTCTGTTTTCCATTTAATAATTTCTTAATGGTACGAAGCATTTAAACCGCCTCCTTTCCAAGCGTTTCTCTTGTATAGGTATCCCACATCTGACTGTATACACCCTTTATAAAAGTCAGCTCCGTATGTGTTCCCTGTTCTACAAGCTTTCCGTCCTCAAACACTACAATCTTATCGGCATCCCGAATCGTATGCAGACGGTGAGCAATCATAATCGTCGTTTTTCCTTTTAATAAATTTTGAAGGGCAAGCTGTATTTTATGTTCATTTTCAATATCAGCGTAAGAAGTGGCTTCATCAAAAACTACGATAGGCGCATTTTTCAGTATTGCCCTTGCAATAGAAATTCTCTGTTGTTGTCCACCCGACAATTTTACGCCTTCATCACCTATACGGGTTTGATAACCTTTCGGAAGGCTAATAATAAATTCATCAATCTGCGCTGCCTTTGCCGCTTGTCTGACCTGTTTTTCAGATACATTTGTGCCCATCCGGATGTTTTCAAGCAAAGTATCTTCCAATAGAAATATATCCTGAAATACAAAAGCAGTTAAGTCCATCAGATTCTCCGTTTTCAAATCTTTAATTGGTGTCCCGCCAATTTTAATTATGCCGGAAGTTGCGTCCTGGTAACGGCCAAGAAGCTGTACCGCAGTGGTTTTTCCAGCCCCTGACGAGCCAACAAAAGCATTCACAGTACCAGGCTTTAGTTGAAGATCAATATGGCTCAAAGCATTCTTTCCATCCTTCGTATATTCAAAGGTGACATCTTCAAAATCAATTTCATAACAGCCTTCCTTTGAGAGCATCTGCTTACCGCCTTTCATGACGCCCATATCCATTATATGTTTCACATTATCAAGCCCACTGCCCAGTTCCATTGACTGCATAAAAATCGTTACCATATTCAAGAATGAGGTAAAAAAGCACATTGTCAGCAGAATGAATAACAGATACGATGCCATTGACAGAGAACCCTTTAAAAACAGCCAACCGCCAACCGGCAGCGTAAATAAAATTGCCGAATCCAGTATTACGAATGTAATTGACAGAGGATTACAGGAAGATTTGCACATTTTCTTCCAACAGTTTGTATACCGGCTTAATGATTTACTGTACTGTTCAAATTTTTCAGCCGTCAGATGATACATTTTGATGACTGGCATAGCTCCGATAAATTCATTGGCCGAAGCACTTAACGCTGCTGTATCTTTTGCAAACTCGTCCGTCATATCTGGATAGCGCCCCATCAGTATCATTGGAATTGCAACACCTAAAATCATTGGAATCAGCATAACCAATGCCATCCCCCAGTGAAGCCTCAGCATAAAAATAAACATCAAGAGTGGTACAACAATTGCCTGAGATAATTCAAGTGTGCTGTGAGCAAGGAAATTTTCCAGACGGTCAACATCATCAAAAAGAAGTGTTTTGATCTGTCCAGGAGCGTATTCCTGAAAAAAACCAAGGTTGAATTTTGACATATGCGAAAGACACTTTACTTTCACTTTGTGCATGGTATTAAAAGCTGCTGCATGAGAGCAGATACCAGCAAAGGACATTAGGATTGCCTGGATAATTGCCGCCACAACACCAATGCCCACCCACATCAAAATAGCATTCATTGTTACTCTGTCTTTCATAATCAGAAGCAAGATTTGATACACTACCAGATATGGTATGAAGGACAACGCAGAGCAAAGGATGGCAAGCACCATTCCTATACCCAGCTTTCCACGTTCTCCTTTTGCAAGGGTAAAAATGTAAGATAATCCGGTTCGTTTCTGTTCCATAAACGATACCCCTTTCTATGTAATTTTTCCAGTTAGTTTTAGCTAACCTTGACGAGGTACAGTTTACATGATAAAATCAAGAATATCAATAGTAGTTCCCCTCTGTCACGGTCATTTTGGCAGAGGGGAATAACTCCATACACTATGGGGCTTTCAGCGCTTTTGTTTCTTTATATTTTATGAAATCGTGATAGAAAAATATTGGATTGTCACTTTATTTTAAAGTGTAAGAAAGTTTATTCGTGATACAATGAAAGGAAGGAGGTAAGGAAATGCTTCAGTCAGTGATAGATTATTATTTAAACTTGCCGGAAGCTTTGCACCTTGTGAAAATTCCAGAGCTGTCCAGTAATGATGGATCTACCTATCGGATGCAGTCTGATTATGGCAGCGGTACATTTCAGACAGTCCGCTTTGAAGATGATATGCTGCTAATTTTGATCGGTGATTATACGCCAAAAGAAACTTTTGAAAAAGTATGTGAGATTTCAGAAGAATATATTGAAATCGACCAGTTTGAGACAGACAGTAGTTCTTTCAAAATTGGGAAGCGAAAAATCAATCAGGTTGAACGAGGAATCTACTGTTACTTAAACACCCAGAAAACTACCTATACTTATTGTGAAGGTGGCAAACCTGTTCGATTTACGAAAATTATCCTGACAAAAAAATACTTTGACACCTTCTTCCATGTGCATTTTGGAGAAGATTATGAGCAATCAAAGACCATTACAGACTATCTTCTGAAAAATCCACATTTACCGGAATTAAATTTTGTATTCCAGCAAATCACTGGTTGTCGGGCAGAGGGGAAAACACTCCATCTGTATCTGGAAAGTAAGGTCATTGAATTGCTGACTCTAATTGTAACTGGCATGGAGAAAGAAAAGCGACATATTCCTGTTAAATTAGACTATCGGGATTTTCGCAGCTTGAAGAAAACAGTTACCATGATGAAGAACAACCTAGCCGCCTATCCCACTGGTGAAGAATTGGCAAAAGTAGCTGGAATGAGTCCGGCACGGTATCTGCTGGCATTTCGGAAGCACTACGGCACGACACCATATGAATATCTAAAAGAGATGCGGTTAAATCAGGCACTCCTATTGTTAAAAAACTCTGATTATGGCATTGCCACGATTGCAGAGCAAGTTGGCTATCATAACTCCGGGCACTTTGCAAGATTGTTTAAAAATGCTTATGGTCTAGGGCCGAGAGAATATAGGAAAATAAATGATATTAAATGAAGAAAACACAACTAGTTTTTTTCTCTTTTTCTTCTTTTCTTTAATCAAAATTAGTCTGACAACTAATACTTATTGATTTTATCAAATTTTTTTAAAAAAGCAGGCATCTTCAATGTTAGATGCCTGCTTTTATGAAAATCTTACATATTTCTCTAAGACTATTTTATCTATTACAAATCCTTGTTCACTGCATTACTAAAACATATATATGTCTCTTACTCCAACATTAACAATTGGAATTGCCTTATACGGCTAACCCTCAATTTGGTCATTCCGTATGTTACCAGAGGGAATCGAAGATTCTTTTAATGCTTTCATATTTTTGTTAAGAACCAGTGCAAGCACTGCCGTCAAAATAACTGTCAGCAAATCAGCGACTGGTTGAGCCCAAATGATACCTCCCATTCCGAGTAGATGCGGCATAATCAAGATAGCAGGAATAAAAAACAGTCCTTGGCGGCTGATGCTAAGAAGGCCGCCCTCTCTGCCTTTTCCCAAAGCAAGAAATAGTGACATATATACCTGCTCAAATCCAAACAATATAAAAACAATTCCATTTGCCCGCAGTGCGTGGACGCCTATATCAATTAATACAGCATCACTTTTTGAAAAAAGTGAAATAATCGGTTCGGGTATAATGATCAGCAAAAGTGCTACGGCTGCACAGAATATCGTTGACCACTTAAGTGATACTTTGATAGCTTCATTCAGACGACTATAGTTTTTAGCACCGTAATTATAACCAGCTACCGGCTGGAAGCCTTTCATAAAGCCAAATACCACATAGGTGCCGATAGCCATAATGCGTGTAACCACACCGATTGCCGCCACAGCGGAATCGCCGTACGCGCTCGCCGATGAGTTGGAAAGCCCCATAGCCGCGCTGGACAAGAGCTGATAAACAAGAATAGGAATACCGACCTTGAAAATTTCCGCATAAATTATTCCGTTAAAAGTAAATAGACGGGCTGAAAAACGCAGATATCCTTTTTTACGAAGAATATACCATAGGTAGAGGCAAGTCGTTACAGCTTGTGAAATGACCGTAGCAATGGCGGCTCCCCGAATTCCAAAGCCCAGTGGGAAGATAAATATTGGATCTAATATTACATTGAGTCCTCCGCCAATCAGCATGGATATCATGGTCAGCTTCGACCTGCCTTCAGCAATGATGATATTGTTCATGGTAACATTAAAGATATTTAGAATAGAACCTGCAATATATATAATGGCATACTCCCTCGCATAAGGAAGTATTGTTTGGGTCGCTCCGAGAGCGATTAGTATGTTGTCGAGAAAACACAGGGATATAACGATGGATACAGCCCCGATAAAAAGGCTGGAAAACAGTGCTGTTGATGCCGTCCGGTTCGCTTTGCCGGCATTTCCCCCGCCCAAGAGTCTAGATATGTAGGATGCTGCTCCGCTGCCAAAGGTCATGCCAAGCCCAATAATAACCTGTACAACGGGGAACACTATAGATACAGCACCCATCTGACTTGTACCCAGCCCCCCGACAAAGTAGGCGTCCACCACGCTATAAAGCGCTGAGACCATCATGCCAATCATTGTCGGCATTCCCATTTTAATTAGTAGCTTTGGGATTTTTTCATCCCGCATCATTTGAATCCTTTGATTATTTGAGTTCATATTAATCAAATCCTTTCCTATGTTGCGTATACCTGCTATACGCTTATTTTTAAAAAATGTATCTTAGCTTGATTTGCTTCACTATTCGTTAAGGTGTTTTCGCACAATCAATGCACAGAAAGAGTGTAGCAGCTATACTCTTTCTGTAAAAAAAACTGTGTTTTTAAGTACTAGCATATCATTATCGATCTTTCATAATCAAAATTAAGTATGTTCTTCTTCTTCAAAAGTGTCAATTTTCTCATCAAGCGAGTTGAGAAAGCTCTTCAGAAACGCCTTATTTTCCTCTGTTGCATTTTGAAGCATGGTATTAAAAAGCTCATCATATTTCTGATGCAGTTTTTCATGATGCAGATATGCCGTTTCACCCTTCGAAGTCAATCTTAACACAAGCCTTGATAGATTACGTGGATCGGTATCTTTGCTGATCATGCCCTTATGTTCAAGCTTCATAATGATCTGGGAAACTGCGCCTTTCGTCACGCCCAGCATATCTGCCAAACCCGTCACGTGAATACCTTCATTCTCTTTGATGGATTTGATCATGTGAATTTCAGCTTCGTATAAAGGATGATCTGTACCATAATACCGAATTTTCTTGTCAAATTCAGAAATTTTCGCTACTATACGTAAAAAAGTGTAGCTCATTTTGGTTTTGTTTATAAATTTCATATTCATCATAAAAATAGTATATAGCTGCTAAACTCTTTTGTCAACTACTATCAGATAATAATATGCAAATTTCTGTTATTATTTCTACTAGTTATTACATTTAAATAACATGAAATGTACGTGTTCCTTTATCTTTCAGTCCTAACACTCTCGGACGTTTACTAAAATAATACTTACACAACCCGATTCCTTCCCTCTGCTTTTGCATGATACAACGCTTTGTCCGCTAGCTCCAATAAACTAATACTTGACTCCAAATTTTTTGGTGTTGTAGAAGCAACCCCCAATGAAATGGTTAAAACATTCAGAACTTCTTTTGACTCTTCAATCATGAATTTTCACAAATTACTTGTAAAAGCGGAAAGCACATGTGCTATACTATATTTTACTTCAATGGACGACATTTTTAGTATAATTCTTACTCTAAAAAATCATCCATAGCTTGAAACATTTCGCCCGTAATATCTACAATCTCTTCTATTGCTATCCTTGTCCCGTCCTGCATGATAACAACACGTTCATATTTATCAATTTTCTTCACAATACCAATCACAGAGCTATAAGTCCCACCTGCCTTTAATTCATCGGGTTGAAAGAATACAAGTTCTACCTCTTGATGAGTATTTAACTGCTCCTGTACAATTCTTAGTTTTTTATCTAATATGATTTTTGAATCCTCATCCAATTCCATCCTTTGGTCTGTCAGTCTTGCAGTTTCTTTGATTTCTCCCTCAAAACCTGTCAGAGCTGCAAATGGAGAAAATTGTGCAGCACGGTCAAGCACCGACATATGCTTACGGCTACTAGAGACATGATGCTGTAAGCCAATGATATCATCATACGGATGGCTTTCTTTATTATCTTCTATCATTTCCAGTTCCTTTCACAAATTTATAGGTGTGAAATCTAGCTTATGCTTTATGACCTCCGATTTGCTTGTTTCTTTCCATTGTCATGGCACCTTCCTCAAAGTTCGTGCCCTTTAGTATTGCATTTTTTCCGTATTTTTTCTTTATATCCAGAATCGCAAGCTGCATCTTCTTTTCACGTAGCAATGTAGCATCCTCTTCTTCCTTTTCCTTTCGCTTGGCTTCATAATTGGTAAACAAATCAAGCTGTTCATATGAGTTTTCTTTCGCTATCGTGTTTTCGTTCACAACATGATTTGCAGTAATGTTTACTCTTCTAACCAATAGGTTTTCATCTACAATTCTGGTATATAAGTCCATAACGGCGTCGATAATTAACCTAGTAGAAGATGTTTGACAATTAAGGTTTACCGTTCCATGTGCATGTTTCGGAATCTGACGTCCATAGTGATCTGTCATTATTGGTCCGCGATAGTTCTTTATTATCTCTGACTTACTTAGATTTTCAATATCATAACCTACGGTCAAAACCATTTGATCTGTCACAAGTCCTTTATCCACCATATCAAGTACTAAAAGGTCTGTCATTTCCCGTACGATAAGTCTTGCTTTATCATAAGTATATGGGTACTGTAGAACCTGTCCAGAACCAAGACTATTTGTGGTTGGTTTATATGCCTTTATATTTGCAATTGTACATGGCTCCCATCCCCACGCGTGGTCGATTAAAAGTTCTGCATTTATTCCAAATAACTTGTAAAGCAAATTTTCATTATAATAATCATTCTTCATTCCAACGGAACACCTTGCCACATCACCCATTGTAAACATCCCGTTCTCTTCTAGTTTCTTAGCATACCCTCTGCCAACACGCCAAAAATCTGTCAGTGGTTTATGAGTCCAAAGAATTCGTCTATATGCCATTTCATCCAGTTGGGCAATTCTCACTCCATCTTTATCTTCAGGAATGTGTTTCGCTACGATATCCATTGCAATTTTGCAAAGATAAAGATTTGTACCTATTCCGGCTGTTGCAGTGATTCCAATCGTTTGAAAAACCTCACGTATCATCTTCACTGTAAATTCTCTGGCTGAGAGATTCGCTGTCTGCAAATAATGAGTCACATCCATAAATACTTCGTCTATGGAATAGACATGGATATCCTCTGGAGCAACATATTTCAAATATATATTGTAAATTTTCGTACTATATTCCATATACTTTGCCATTCTCGGCATTGCTATAATATAATCCAGTGATAATTCTGGTGATTCTTTCAAATCCGTATCATTATAAGATGAACCAGCAAAGAAATGCCCTGGTGCTTTGCTTCTCCTAATTGCATTTTCTTCTCTCACTTTCTGTACTACCTCGAATAACCTTGCTCTTCCTGAAATCCCAATTGATTTTAATGATGGGGATACTGCAAGGCAAATGGTTTTTTCTGTACGGCTCGCATCTGCAACTACAAGATTTGTAAATAATGGATCAAGCCCCCGCTCCAAACATTCAACAGAGGCATAGAAAGACTTAAGATCAATCGCAATATATATATGATTTTCCATCTCCATTCGTTTGCCCCCTCCACATTTAATATTATTTTCATCCATTTTCCAATCAGCTTCATATTCAATCCCCATAGGTTACTGGCAACCGCAGTTTCGTACTATATAATTATCTATTCATAATGAGAAGTAAACTTTTGAAATAAAAGATAACTTATTAATTGCGTGTTATAGGCATAATCTATGGAATGGTGCAACTAAATTATTAAGATTCAATTGCCTTAATATACGCTATATTTCGTATTATAATATCGGATTTCCACCAGTTTTTGCTAATATCCCATTGCTCAGGATACTCGTTCCAACTCCAAGTTACATTCCATGTGCCATCCGCATTTTGAGTTTGTTCAATAAATTTGCACTCAAATCTGCAAATATCCTCGTTGTCTGAATAGAAATCACTTTTTTTGCTGGTGATAAACAGGGAGGGTTTGCAAATATAATCAGTGCTCCAACAGTCGGTATTATAGGTGATTACCTTCTTGATTTGTTGCTGTAACAAGGTTTTGAATTCTCCTAAATCCAGCAAATCATCTATCCCACACTCATTCATGTACTCATACAGTTCTATAAAACAGATAGCTTCGTGCATGGACTCTAAGGGAAAATTCTTTTTAAAGTAACAATAGGATTCTTTTGATAACCCACAAGCCAAGTGGTAGGCCGATGATTTTTCGTCTGCATATTTGAGCATGAAACCGACAAGGCTTGCTGTTGGATTATAGTTTGTTTCCTGTGCTTTGGTATATGACCACCATGGTGCATGAGGGTAATCATTATTTGTTGCGACAGTATTCAGCCCATTCCAGCAATGTCCGTCAAATTCATCGTTTGATACTAAATATTTCAAAATACCTGTTATCAAAGAATGACTTTTATCGTTCAAGTCCATTTCTTTAATTATTTTAGTTGCCACCCAGGTTTGCATAGGCGTTGATTTTTGATTCCAACTATCAGGTTCAAGAGCATTCGCAAATCCACCATCTGAATTTTGGTATGCTTTTAAATATTTAATGACCTCTTGCTTATCTGCCTTTTCAAACAAATAGTTCCATCTTGCAATATCAAGCGGTCTTGCATTTCTGTATATAAATTTTCTTCCCTTTTCTAATATTGTACTTCTCAAGTTTTCGCCTCCTTAGGAAATTCAGTAGTCTTCTCAATTTATTCGATTATGAATTGTTAAATCACCATAAAAGAACAATCAAACAGGATTGACATCGTCACTGATATGAAAATAATACTATCTATCGGAGGGTTTTTCAAGAACTTTTAGTTTGGAAATAAATCATATGTAATGCATATTTTACTATTTGAAGATTAATATACATTCATTTTAGAAATTTAGTGACAGCATAGGAGGAAGTAACTTCAATTCAGGAGCAGTATATGGAATTTTTAGCGTTTCAAGGCTACAGTGTTTTTGAAGTTTTTTCCATAAATTTATACTTTCAAAGTATATCAAAAAGACTAATAAACCGTTCCCATACGGTCTGCGTTTCCACTACATCTTCTATGACTTGTTTGTTTTCTACTTTTTCGATACTTGCTGTTTTAATAACAAATTGTACCGATGATACATCCGTATTTTTATCAGAGACAAACGACTCTACCTGAAAATCATTATTGGAGTACTTGTCAACCATTTCATCAATCGAATCTTTTATTTTCACATCAATATCTAAGGTTTGACTTTGAAATTCCTGCATTCCATCCAAAAGTGTATCTGCTCCTATATTGAGTTCATTGGATCCTGTTGCAAGCTGCTTAACTCCATCATTTAATAAAATACTTCCCTGTGAAACACTATTAACACCATTGGTATAAGTAGTCAGACCATTCTGGAATTCTTCATATTTTGTGCATAACGTGTTAATTGAAGACTTTAATGTATTCATATTTTCTACCAAGCTATCTAAAGAGGAAGATAGATTTTGAATTCCCTCATTAAAGGTTCCATAAGATTCTTGCAACTTAAGTGTACCACTTAAAATACTATCATTTTCGGTATCTAAGCAATTATCAAACTTATTGATTAAAGTATTACTACTATCAATCATTGCTGTATCGTTGGAAAGTACGTCCACTACATTATTAAATAACTGAATTTGATTATTAAGTTTCGCTCCTTGCTCACTATTTTTTTCTTCTTCTGCTAAGGCGTCGTACTCCGTTGAAAGTGAATCAATTTCTTCCTGCAAACTATTTATTGCAGTATTGTTAGTAGAAAGAACTTGATCAATTCCGCCTGCAGAAGCTAACGTATCTTTGTAGGTATCAACTACTGTTTTCATCGAACTTAGCCCAGATGTTAATTGTTTAATTCCTAAATTAATTGACGCTGAAGCTGTTGACAGCTGTTTAATATTATCCTTTGAAATCTTACCACTACTCAAGACATCTTTTATTTGATTCAACGCACTTAGTATTTGTGAAGAGCCATCCGTTAATGTAGCCGAGTTACTTCCTATCTCTGTAAGTCCTTCCATTAAAAGTTGGTACTTCTCTGACACCGTACTCAAACCATCTTTTATCTGTCCCGTTCCATCGTCTAATTGAGTGGTACCATCCGTTAGCGAAGAGATTGCATTGGTTATTTCACCAGTCTTTTCCGTTAATTCGCTTGTATCTATTATATCCGCATCTATGGGAATGTTCATATTTACACCCGTAATCGAAATACTTTCCATTTCAAAGTCTGCAACATCCGCTGATATAACAAAATCTTTCTCATTACCTGAAAGAATTGTATAATTTAATTGTTTTGAACTTCCATTATTTGCAACAGTTGCGCCCTCCGCTACAATATTGCTACATAGATTTCGGTCTAACTTTAATGTTGCTTGAAGTGTATAATTATCATAAAATATAGCATTTGCTTTATCATTATTTGTAATATCCATATAGATCTTAAGTTTTCCACTTTGACCTGCTAATTCTTCCGCTGTTATATCTTTTCCATCAAGTTCATAGTGTAGTGATATATTCCAAGGTAGATTGGCATTATTTAAAACGCCTTCATAATAAATAGTATCAGACGAATTCTCAATCGTAATCATACCATTCTTATAATTAATAGTATCATCAGATGTAAGATTGGTGATATTTGAATAATCTCCATAATCTACGACATTTTTATCTGATACAATATTGACTACATATGTTTGTTCCAAGTCCCCATTACTTCCTAAATTTACATAGACAACCTCTTCCTTTGGAGAAGACTCATCAGCCGCTAATACTGGTACACTTGGAATTAGGCTTAATGATATTAAGCATGCAATACCTCCATATAAAATATTCTTATATTTTTTCTGTATTAATTTCTTTGATTTGTTCATCTTTCATTTTTCCTTTCTGCTCCGTATAAAACTTACATTTATAAGTTGTTTTTTCTATTGCTTTGTCAAAGAAAAATAACATGCCTGGCAAAACAAGAAGTACTACCATTGTTGAAAAAATTGTTCCTCTCGCGATTAAAAGTCCAAGTTGTGCTATAACAAAGTTTGTTGAGATATAGTGAAGAAGGAAGCCTGCAGATGTCAAAATCATTGCAGATGTCAAAATAGATAATGTAATAATTGAAATTGTTTCAATAAGTGCCTTCTTCTTTGTATAAATTTTACGAAATTCCAAATACCGATCCGCTTCTAGAATTGCATAATCTACTGTTGCACCTAGCATAACAGAACTAATTATTAAATATCCTATGTAAAATAGGTTTATACCTTCTAAATAAGGAATCATTAAATTCAACCATATTGCAGTTTCAATTGATAAAACTAAAATCAGAGGTAAAAAAATGGATTGAAAGTTAATGACTAAAATCAAAAATATTGCGCTAATTGCAATCAAGTTAACTCGAACACCATCTGAATTCACAGTATCCATAATATCATATGTACTAACACTTTCTCCTGCTAAATAGTACTGATTTGGATAAATTTTTTCTGCAGTCTGACGAATTTTTTTTACTAAAGCAAAAGGTGCATTTCCTTCTAGATCACCGTTAACCGTTAAGATAAATCGACTATAGTTTTCCGATTCTACTATACTTATTTGATCTTCATCAAGATATTCTGCTGGAATCTCCGGACCAACATTGTCTACATAAGAAGTACACATCACTATTTCAGGTATTTCTTTTAAACTTTCGCTTAAAATTTCCTCCTTTTTAAGATCTGCTTTTTTTACCATTAGTACCATGGTATTTGTTTTTCCAAAAGTTTCTTCTATTTTACTTCTATATTTTGCAACTTCTGTATCTTCACCAAACATTTTTGATGAACCATAGTTAAAACTATTACTATTTTGTCCAAGATAAGCTGGCACCATTAGTAATAATAAAATCAGTACCATTGGTAATTTAATCTTATAGACAAATTTTCCAAAGTGCTCAAATTTAGAAAAAAATGGTTTATGTGTCGTCTTATCAATAACTTTATATAGACACAAAGTTATTGCTGGTAAGAAAACAAATACTGTTAATAAACTAAAGCAAATACCTTTTGCTAAGACTCTTCCTAAATCTGGACCAACTTTAAACTGCATAAACATCAATGCCAAAAATCCAATAATTGTCGTCAAACCACTAGATGCGACAGAACCTAGTGATTTACAGAGTGCTTTGACCATTGCTTCTTCTGGTTGATACCCATTTTTACGATACTCTTCAAATCGCTGCATTAAGAATAATGAGTAATCAATGGATACCGCTAGTTGAAGCACCGTCCCTGCTGAATTCGTAATAAACGAAATACTTCCAAAAATTAAATTGGTGCCTGAATTTAGCACAATGGAAATACCAATCGTTAGCATAAGCAATAATGGCTCAAAATATGAATTTGTAGTCAATAGTAAAATCAAGATACACACAGGTACGATAAACATTAAGATTCGATGTATTTCTGCAGTTGTTGATTTACTTGCCATTGTGGTATTAACTGCCGCACCTGACATTGCATCATCTTCTCCAAGTAAATTCTCAATGTTCTCAATAGCTTCTACCCGATTCTCTTCTTCTACTGTAACATTATAAAGTGCTGCACCATTTTTGTAATACGTCTCTACACTTTGAGCATCCTGTATTTCCAATGGAATGGTTAAATCAAGTGAATTGTCTAGCCAAATAACATCAATCACACCTTCTATTTTATTAATCCTTTCCTTATATTCTAATGCCTCTGGAATTGTCACATTACTAATCATGACTTTAACATTGGGAACAGCTCCTCCAAATTCATCCCCTAATGTATCAATCGCTAAAGTGGAGGGTGCTTCTGACGGTAGATAATTGTTAAGATTATAATCTATCTTAACTTGACTTGAACAAATCAAACTGATTACAAATATCAGAAAAAAAAGAACTAATACTAATTTTCTGTGTTTTACAATCCACTGAAATATTTTTTCCATAATTTAACGCCTTCTTTCGTGTTAATTAACTCAATGTTGATTTTGTTTCCATCAATGATTATAATTGATACATATTCTAGTTACCATAATCAGATTTACAACAAAGTGTTGATTACTCAACAATTTAGAAAATAACTGCTGTTTAAAAGACATTGTTTGATAAAATTATTGATTAAATATAAGAAGGATTATCATTATGGACAAAAATGAAAAGAAAATAGATCGTAGAATTTCAAAAACAAAGAACCAAATTACAATTGCATTAGCCGCAATTGCAAAAGAAAAATCAGTATTTGATATATCAGTAAAAGAATTGACAGATAAAGCGAATATCAATCGTGGGACTTTCTATCTACACTATCAAGATATCTATGATATGTTGGAGAAAATAGAAATTAAGCTTCTTGAAGATTTTAAGACAGTTATCGAGAATCGAACTTTTGATGAAATAAATGGCTGTCCCGTTCCGTTAATTGCGGAATTTTGTGAGTGTTTGTCTAAAAATGCATTAATGTATACTGTATTATTAGGACCGAATGGTGATTCAAAATTTGTAAATAAAACAAAAACAATTGTACGTGAGTACTGGCTTAGTCATTGGAAGAATTTTATATGTGAAGAAAAGCTGACTTATTTTGAATATTTTCTTTCTTATAATTCTTCTGGATGCATTGGAATTTTAAACTCTTGGCTTTTAAATGGGATGAACGAATCACCTAAAGAGATGTCTTTGCTAGTTGAAAATATAATATACGAAGGATTGAAATATTTTAGCTTGAATAAATAAGAGGCAAGACATGAAAATGTTATTAAACCACCATAGTTCTCTATCGCCTTGTGTTCCTGCGCTAAATGTATTTGATGATTTAGCTTTGATATTAATAATACCAGTACCATAACCACTAATGTTCCAGCAAAAACTATTTTACATTTGTTCATCCTCATAATAGTTACCACCTTTCAAAGCAAATATTACAAGGTTTTTCTTAATATAATTCATGTAAAACCTTAAGTTAACCTTAAAAGATTTTTTTATTATTGATCGGATTTTTTTAAGCTTACACTAATTTACGCCATACCTCTACTATTTCGCAATATGCATGATCTTCATACGGATAATTATCCCTTAGCTTAATTTGTGTAGTAACTGCGTCTAAATACTTTGACATCAACCCAAATTCATTCAAGTTCTTATAATCAATAACATGTTCAAAAACAGCTCCCATATTAGTAATTGCACTTATGCAGGTCTGCATTTCAACTAAATCATAACCACAAAATTCAAAAGTTTCTATGTCATACACAAGGTTCTCATCCACTTTCTCTACATCTGGTCTTACTATAATTAATAAAATCTGTTCGGTTACATCTTCACCGTTATATTCCTTTATTTCTTCTAGTTCTAACAATCCACTGTCAAAAGATACAATTTCTGCTGCATTTATCCTATTCTGATTAAATGCTCTTATATCTTCGTTATTAATACATCGATTCGCCTTAAAGGACCTTATTTTTCCATACATTTCACAATTCCAATATTCCCATTTAATTGCCATTTTACTCTCTCCTATCCCAAAACCTTTCTATTAATATGCCAAGTGATAAGTCACGTTGGATTCTCCTTTTGCTTTTACTGTTGTGGTAATTTTATTATTCAAAAGCCTTAGAATGCTAACATCCTAAGGCTTCATCATAACAATATTAAATTAATGCGTCAACATAATACCTATTCTACTCCACATTATTAGAGTTTGTAAACTCTAAATAATCTACATTTGGAACAGAAGTTCCAATCACTGTCATTTCAACAATATTTGTGCCTTTACATAGTTCTACTTTACACGGTCCATATGTATGAAATACATTATATTTAAGAATACCTTCTCCTGGGACGCTTATTCCAGCTAGATCAACGCCAGCTCCATTTACATATAGACTTACCTGCTTTTTAAGTTCAACATCAAAGCCAAGAAGGTGTGTACTGGCTAAAGCCATAGTTAGATCATACATTCCTGCCTCGGATGCTTCCAAAGTCCAGGTTGCTTTATTACCCACCTTTGATAGATTACAAAGAACAAATCCACGGCTGACATCACTGGCTTTCTCAATAAATGTATCTCCCTTTATCGCACTTCCGGAAACAGCCGCTATCTCACCTTCAATTCGAATTGTATCAGGAGAATTTGTTCCCTGATTATTAAATGCTAATGTCTGCATTTTCATATGGATTAGATTTTTACAACATTTACGAATTGCCGTGCCAAAACCTACTTTATCTGCTTTATATTGATTTTTTATTGATTTTTCAATATCTCCCTTATGCGTAAAATAAAGTCCAGTAAGCAGGGCATCATTTTGTGCATAGATTGCCTGTACGGGGTTCATATACTGCGTGAGTCTCCATTCATACTGATAAAAATCAGTTATTACAAAACCGTCATATCCCCATTCATCACGCAACAGATCCGTAAGAAGTGCCCTGCTTCCACCTGCCCAGGTTTTTCCCAGGCGGTTATATGCAGACATAATACCTTTTGCATTTCCCTCTTTCACAGCAATTTCAAACGGTTTCAGATAGATTTCACGCATTGACTGCTCATTTGCCCAAGTTAGGAGTCCTTCCCTGTTTTTCTCTTGTTCGTTTAATGCAAAATGTTTTACTGTTACCATAATATGATGCGATTGGGCACCTTTGGTCACCGCTGCTGCCATCTGGCCCGTAAGAAGAGGATCCTCTGAATAATATTCATAGTTACGGCCTTCCATTGGATTTCTGTGTATGTTAGCTGCCGGTGCATACCATACATTTGTTTTTAAATAATTTGCCTCAATGCCACATCTGTCCCCCATTTCCCAGGCAAGCCCTTTATTCCAGGTGCAAGCTAAACATGTGGCTGCGGGCCACGCAAGTCCGGAATTTGAGTAGAGAACACCACCAGACCCCTTAACAGAAGCTGGTCCATCATTATCTTGAGTAGCTGGTATTAAAAGTCTGTCAATACCGGAAGTCTTATACCCACAATCACAAATTAACTCAATCATCTCATTTAGAGTAAGCTGGTCAAGGAATGCTTCCTCCAAAGACGGCGCTTGATATACATCCTGTAGCGTTATCGTCTTTTCATATTCTGCTCCGATGGTCGGAGGAATTAATGAAGGATCCGCAATCGGAGGTACGATGGAATCAATACCGCTTAAATCTACCGGTGCCGTAAAGTTTACTGGTGATGTAGGATAAGTACTGTTTCCTTCTGTTGATTCTCCCGCTGCTCTCGATAAATAAGTCATAGTGTCATACGATGCATCTTGAAACAAATTTTTGATTGTTGTACCAGTTTTACTGTCATTTTTTACTATCCTTTTTTCATTTATAGTATAATTAAAGCTGGCAACGATTTCTTTTACATTTCTTGCAACCTGTATTTTGTAAATCCCCGGATCCAATATCCAGGCCTGTTCCGTTTTTTCATCATAAGAGGCAATATCAGTAATCTTAAAATCTGCGGTATATGTTTTTGATGCACCTGGACTAAGCAGATCGGTCTTAACATAAGCTGCAAGCTGAATCGCCGATTTTTCAATGCCACCTTTTATATAAGGCAGTGAAACGTATACCTGAATCACATCTTTACCTGCCAGATTTCCTGTATTTGTTACCGTCACATCTGCACTTATTGTATCTCCATTCACATGAAACAAGATATTATCCCATTCAAAGTTTGTGTAGGACAGACCATAACCAAAGGGATACTGAACGTCTTTATGAAAGGTTTCAAAATATCGGTACCCTACATAAATACCTTCTTCATACTCGACAAAGTTTTGTCCAGGCTCTAATAAGTTTTTTGTATATTGATAATCACCAAAGTTCTCTGTTGATGGATGATCCGCCACATGGTATGCAATCGTATCAGCCAATTTTCCAGAAGGATTCACTTCACCCGTTAACAGTTTCGCAACCGATTCCATGCCTATCTCCCCAGGAGTCCAAATAATCGCTGCTGCTTTAATGGATGGATACTGCTCCAAAAAACCCATTTCCATCATATTAACCGTATTAAACAAAATAATTACAGTATCAAAATGAGTCGCAACCGCATCAATTAATACAGCTTCATTATCCTGAAGTTTTAGTGAACTTAGATTCAAATCTACAATCTCACTACCAGAACGGCTTAACATAACGATTGCTGTATCAGAATATGACTGGGCTTGCCCAAAATCAATTAAATCAGAGGGCATCTCAACACGTTCATGACGGAAACTAAACTTAAAATTATCGTTCTTATGGTTTTGATACCATTTACTATAATTGTCATATAATGTCTGGTTATATTCCATTCCAACCATTGTTAGCGAATCATAAAAACTCCGGATTTGATCCGATTTTATAGCTCCAGATCCGATACTGCCATAATACGGATCTATTGTTCCACAGCCAAATACATTGACCTTTTTATTTGCGGTAAGTGGCAGAGCCTGATCAACATTCTTTAAAAGGACAATTCCTTCCGCCTCAATCTGCTTCGCTGTTTGGGCAGACTCCGCTACAATACCAGAATCAATGTTTCCTGTAGAGGCAACTATTATACTAGGAGTCTGAAATAGTAAGGATATTGCCAAGAGAACCGATATTTGTTTAAAACCCTTCATTTAAAACCCTCCAATCCATACAATCAAAATACTACGTGTTATTGGTTTCAAGATATACTTTTACTTCTTTTTTTGTTCGCAGTTTTTGCAATCTTCTGCAATCCGAATTCCCTTTTCCATTG
Organism: Velocimicrobium sp.; assembly: GCA_041821315.1. GTDB lineage: Bacteria > Bacillota > Clostridia > Lachnospirales > Lachnospiraceae > DIGJ01. The sequence goes on from JBGUEO010000036.1 coordinate 38,381, forward strand.
TTTCATCAAATCGTATATTTTCCTGCCGCAATTGTTTTTTTGTAACTGCAACAGCTGCTTTTGCACATCCAATATCCTCCATTTAACTAACTATTTTTCCTGTTTACAAAATATGTCTCTTCTAGTGTATATGTTTGTGTTTTCTTTTTTCATTCGTGTATATTTCATTCAAATACTTTAAAATTTTGTAACTGTTCAGAACTCCATTAGTTAAAGATGATATCGGAATTCCCTA
>JBGUEO010000037.1:0-38526 GCA_041821315.1 Velocimicrobium sp.
AAAACAAATAGCAAATAAACTTAATATATGGGAGATAGGTTTTCGCAAATCTACATGTATTAACTTTCGTATATGGTCGCTATATCATGTATTCTACGCTTCATTTCTGTTCGGATGTGTAACGGCTCTAGACACTCGCATTTATCCCCAAAACTGAAAAGAATATTGTAGTTGTATTCGTTCTCTACGAAAGGAAAACTAACAATGTAATGCTCATCACCGTCTGGCGAAAAGTGTTCATAAGTACAATAATCAAGTACTCTGTCCATGACAGATTTATGAATACGAATTTTGATTTTTGTTTGCATAGTTGCCAAAATATTGGTAAAATCCAACTGCGGTTTTTGATAATCTCGTGGTGTAAAAGATTTTTCTTGTATTTGTAGGTTTGATGTGCGGGATAGTCTGAATAAGCGAAAATCATTTCTTTTATGGCAATACCCTTGCCAATACCAATGACTACTTTTCAATACAAGCTGATACGGCTCGGCTATTCGTGCGGTTTTATTTCCATAGCGGTCTGCATATTCAAATGAAAGTAGCTTGTTTTCTTGTAAAGCTGTTTTGATAATTTCTAAATATGGTTGTATGTTCCTGTTTCCCATCCACGGACTTAAATCTATATATATTTGATTTGCTTTTAATTCAATGTCTTTCGCTCTGTCGGCAGGGATAAAACTCTTGACTTTCGCAAGGGCGTTTACCAGTTCATCACCTCGTATCATGTTGGAAAGACTGGAAAGCCCCATCAAGATAGCAGAAAGGTCTGCAGTCGAAAAAACCTTTCTATCAATCTTGTATCTCTGCATGATTTCAAAGCCGCCGCCCACTCCCGGTGCCCCGCGAACAGGAATACCTGCCATGTTGATAGTGTCTATGTCGCGGTAGATTGTGCGGGGTGAAACTTCAAACATATCTGCTAACTCCTGTGCACCTATACGCTTTTTATCAAGGAGTATCATAATAATGCTAACAAGCCTGTCAACTTTCATCTGATAGCCGCCTTCTAAAATTTCTTGTTACCATTATAGATTGTTGCCATACTGTTGTCAACAATTACAAGGTATAATAATAAAAGCAAACAAATCAATCTACCTATCAGGAGGAAACATTATGCAGAAAAAAGCCTTAGTAATAATCGATATTCAAAATGACATAACAAAGAATTACAAGGATGTTATTGGCAATATCAATAAAGCTATTGATTGGGCAGTCAATAATAATATTCATGTTATTTATATAAGGCATGAAAATTTATCAGTCGACACGAGGACTTTTAAACCCAATACATCTGGGTCTGAATTAGCTTCAGACTTGAAAATAGTATCAAAAAATGTTTTTACAAAATACAAAGGAAACGCATTAAGCTGTGAAGAATTTACAGACTTTATTAGTAAAAATGAAATATGTGATTTGTACATAGCAGGAGCAGATGCTGTTGCTTGTGTTAAATCAACCTGTTACAACTTACGCAAAGCAAATTATGGCGTTAATGTCCTATCAGATTGCGTTACCAGTTATGATAAAAGGAAAATCGACGAAATGCTACGTTATTACGAAAGTAAAGGTAGTAAAATTATTTGTTTGAACGACCTATTAATTTAAGCAATTCCATATTAATCACATAGCGCGGCGGGTATTTTTTTCGTCCGCCGCTTTGCTCGTTTATCGGTCAATGTCGTATAACATGACATTATTAACCTATTTCATTTAACTCATACTCTTTTTACAATTTTCATTCTTGCTACCCAGTAAGTTTTAAGATTTACTGGAAATAATTTCATTATGTTATTAATCAGACCCGGTATCATGATACCTTTGTTTTTCATCAAATAATGATAAGCATATTTTGCAACATTTTCAGGTGACATTGCACTTTTTGGGGTTACCGTTCCCTCATAATTAAAAAAGTTGGTTTTAGTTGCTCCAGGACATAAAGTACAGACCTGTACTCCTCTCATTTTTGCCTCATATCGAATTGCCTGGCTGTAACTTAATACAAATGCTTTGCTGGCAAAGTAAGTACTTGTATATGGACCCGGTTGAAAAGCGCCAGTCGAAGCAATATTTAATATTTTTCCATGCCCCTGTTTATACATATCTGATATAAATAATTTACTAAGTTCAGCTGGACTAATAACATTTAATATCATCATTTTTTCATCCTGCTGAAAATTAATTTCGTTTGTTTCGCCAACTAATCCAAAACCAGCATTATTTATCAATATGGAAATCTCTAATTTATCACCCTTTATTTTTCCATATAGTTCCGCAGCAGCTCCTAGCGTTGCCAAATCTTGCTGATATATCAGTATTGGTACACTAAATTCCTTTTCCAATTTCTCTTTTGTATCTATTAGTCTTTTCATATCAGATGCTGCAATTATAATTCCATAACCGTTTTTAGCAAAGCAGCGTGCTAATTCATAGCCGATTCCACTGGTTCCTCCAGTGATTAATACATATTCCATCATACAGTTCTCCTTTCTTTACCTATAATGTAGCAGAAAGAAGCATGCCTGTAATTCACCTATGTTAATTTATAATCTACTTTTTTATTCCTTTTCTTATTCTGCTTAAAGAAGCTGCTCTAATGCCAATATAGGATGCAATATATTGTAAGTCTATTCTTCTAAAAAGTTCCGGATACTGATTGCTAAAATCAATATATCTCTCCTCCGCATTCATCAACATAAGATTCTTAGCTCTCTTTTCTAACTTCTCAACTTCAATTATATATAACGTATTAAGAATTTCCTTTAGATTTTCGTCCTTTTGTATAATCTCATATATCAGATAATAAGGAATGCGTATACATTGGCATACTTCTAAACATTCAATCGTAAATGAGGATAATCCACCAGTTCGTAAACCTTCTGATGAAAAAAATCCGTTTTCACAACTAAAACATTTCGTAATATCATTTCCCTGATTGTCTATGTAATATCCCCTTACAATTCCATCCAAAATATAATATAGATTCAAAGACTTTTCGCCTTCATGTAAAATTATATCTTTAGCTTGGAATGTAACAATAGATGCTTGACTATCTATCATCCGGGCAATATCCTCATTTATCATAATTTTCAATCCCTGTTGTAGACATGTACTTACTTTATCAACTTTTATATTAATCACCTCTGGCATATAAGATAATTGGTTATTCCTCAACAACCCTGCATACATCATAACCGCATTTCACACATTTCCCTTTCAGCAGGATTCCTAATCCCTTCTTATAGGTTATCGTATATCCTGGAGCTATTGTTGTCACTCCACAGTTTCCACAAAACACGTTCTGCAACAATTTTTTCCGGATATCTTCCGGGATACTGTTCCATTTTCTTAATGCAGCTATATCTGAAATATTATCCATAGTACGGTCCTTTCCTTCAAACCTACTCATGTCAAAATGGAATATGTTTTTACAAATTTAAGATTAAAGATATGAACTTCCAATAAAAGACTGTATAACGCTGAATAGAAAAGCTATCTATAATTTGCAAACCAATGACAATAATCATCTATCGACAAATAATTTTCGGATTTTTCATCGACCACTTCAATGTCACACAACGGAAAAATATATTGTTTTCTCTTCTTTGCAATTCTGACAAGTATTCCATACAAATCATCTTTTCCACTAACGCCTAACACAGTGGCACTATCTCCCTCTTGTAACAAATTACCTTCTTGACACTCAGATATTTTTGCTTCAAATGGGAATTTTAAAGTTTTACCAAAGTAATTTTCCCAATTTTCATAGGTTTCTAGCCCCTCCTTCTCATCCAAACCTGCTGAGTAATCAAGCTTGTCCCTTGGAAGTACTTTACTATATAAATTGTCATCCATGTATTATTTACTCCTATTCATATATTCTTCCTACCCATCAAATAATACACTTACCACATAAGAAAAGGAGGAAATCTCCTCGAATATATTTCGTTCCATCGGGTCTAAACCTGTATCTTATTATCTAATGGCTGATATGACATGCTATTTTGTCACAGAAATCCTGTATTCAACCTATAAATATGCCAAATCAGATTCTCCAGTAGACACCATTCGGCATTCTACATAGATAACCCTGGTATTTTTCTTTTATTGCTCCACTATTTAAATCTCTTATAATTACATTTTCGTGATACTCTGGGTTCTCATACCATTCGGAGAAGTATAAATCTTCTCCTTCACGGAATAATAGTCCCTCCGTTTGTCCTATCTCTATTTTTATATTTTCCGGCCAAACAATCTCATAGATACCATTGTTTGCATCCCTGCAAAGCATGAGAGGGGAAACTTTTAACATAAGATTATAACAATCTTCTAAAATACCCAATGCTAGTTCTTTTATTATTTCTAGCATTTGATTATCTGGAAAACAGCTATAAATCTGTATGATTTGTTTAATAAAATCGACTCTCAAAAAATACAGTTTTCCGTTATCCCAAACTGGCTGCTCAACATAAACATTTTCCTCAAGTTCAAATAGACTGTAGACTGTTCCCTCCGAATAATGTATTAAATGGCAAGTCATACCGGGAAATATATTTCCAGCTTTCACAATTTCTTCCGCTTCATATAAATCGCAAAAACCATCTTTGCCCACTTTGCAAAAATACCACTCCATAGTACCTTCAATTCGTTCTGGATATGCTTCTGATATCCCTTCGATTTTTATTATATTCATCAACATTCCTCTTCAATAATCTTACATTACAATTTAGATAGTACGGCGACAGGATATGGCCCCCGCTTTACAATCATTCACTCATGTTTACAGGCTACACCCTCTTTCCACTGTTATAGCTTTATAGTCATTCGAATACCATAACAGGGACTTAAAGTACTTCACATATTAGGATATTCTTTATTGGAGTTTCTATAGATGGCTCTTACGTAAATAAGTCATCTTAAACGAATTAAGGATTCCATTATCCTTACATATTTGACTTACTGTTTACCAGCTCCTGCCAACGCTTATTTTTTTTCATATAACCATATACTTCTTCATCTTTGAAGCATCTCAACAAGTTCTCATGCAACTCTTTCAAGAACTCATCACTCGTTTCTTTAAACTCCATATGTTCATAAAGAGCTGATTTTGTAAAACCACATATTTTGTCAATACTGGCTATCATTCGCTCCATCGTATCTATCGTTGCCTCTGTATCTTGCTCTGAGGTTACTAAATCAAGTCTACACGATACCTCATGGTATTCGCCCATTTCAAAAAGGTTTGCCAACTCTCTTCGTTTTTCAACAAGCATATGAACCTTTCCCATTTCTTTATCACGTATTGCCAGCATATATATGCTGTTAAATACCAAGTTCATCATTTGATAGCCAGAAAATAATAATTCTTCATATGCTGTATATGCTTCGTTCACTCGGTTTGTTTTACTGTAAATAACGGCCTGCTTTCTCTTTCTCTCTGGATTCTGTTTTGAAAGGTAAGCCAGATATTCCTCTGCTTTCTCATACTGTTCCTTTCTTGAATAGAATCCAAATAAGGAATCGGCAGCACTAGTTCTGATATCATCATCTTCACTATTCAATGCACGCACATACCAACCATTGATGTAACTATCGTATTTCTCCGAATCCTGAATATCCTTTGTCAAGCGCCATGCATCAAAAATCACAGCCATTTGCCAAATCATCTGTTCACAATCTGGATATTGCTCAATTTTGCCTTTTCCCCACTGAAACGCTTCTTCATAGGCTTCACATTTTAATTTCGTATTCGCTTCCTTTACAAAACTGTTTATTTCTTCTGCTGTAAGCTCTTTCTGAAAGGATAATAACGTATCTAAGGTTATATCAAGCAGTCTGGCAATAGGAGCCAATAGCATAATATCGGGCTGTGAATTTCCATTTTCCCACTTATTGACTGCCGGTGCCGTTACCCCAAGACGATTTGCCATTTCTTGTTGGGTTATGTTTTTTCTTTTTCTGTATTCCCGGATTACTTCACCTATCTGCATACGAATAACCTCCTGATTCATTTTCAATACGCAACTACCCTTGCTGACTTTATCATATCAAGAAGTATCCTTTCTAACAACTGAATATGCGTTAATTGTTCTTTACAAAAATTAACCATCATTCATATATTATCTTGCTTTTATTCTTTATCAATAATCTCAGTTTCTGTAGTAATAGTTGTTTGTTTATTCACCTTTAAGTTATTAAATGACACCATGCTTATAATCGCTAAGATTATGTTCAAAGCTATAATCGCGCCAATAAGGATAGCAACTGTTTTCCAGATACGATGCGAACGACGATTCTTAATAGCAAGTTGCTCGTTAATTCTTGACAATTGCTCTGCAACAACATTGATATCATTACCACTGTCAAACTTTGCTCCCAATATTTCACTTACTGATACTTCAAAGATTTCCGCAATTCGAATAATCAAATCTGCATCAGGCACAGACAATCCTTTTTCCCATTTAGAAATTGTTTGACGTACTACATTCAACCGTACAGCCAGTTCTTCTTGTGAAAGTCCCTTTGCCTTTCTAATTCTTTTCAAGTTTTCATTAAGCATATGCAATCCCTCCTTTCTTGGCTTTATTATAGTGTTTATTTACTCATTGCCGCTAGCAACACATATTAACATTGTAGATTTCGTACCATAATATACTCTTCTTCATTTTCAGCCTCTGTCTGAAAGCCAAGCTTCCTATACATTTCAGCAGCATAATTATCTTTCTGCACTGCCAAGGAATCCTTAGAATAACCAGCCTCTTTTAAATGCTCCATCATTTGCTTCATCATTTCTGTTCCAATTCCCATACCTCGATATTCTTTAAAAAGTGAGATTGCAAATTCCGGCATATGGCTATAGATACAGCCAAAACCATTTATAATTCTTACCCATACAGCGCCAATAACCTTTCCACCTGTCTCGGCACATAAACAATATTCATCCTGTTTACTTCCAAAATTTTTTATATAGACCAGAAGCTCCGGTCTTTGGATAATTGATTTGGGTGCTAAATTATTTTCATCTCGCTGGAAGATTGCTTCATACAGGAAGTCATCAAGAAGCAGGTATTCATTTGGATGCATTTCTCTGATAATATAATTCATGGTTACCTCCGATTGTTGTTATTTATAATCGGCTTTCATTCCACACATATTAGTTTTCTCCTTCTATGAAATCCTTTTTGGAACCATGCTATACAGTTAGCCTTTCTCGATTTTTAAGTACTTGGCTATATATTTCTTTCTGTTTTTTTATAACTATTAATTCTCCAAGTTCAATCATCCCATTAATTCTTTTCGCATACCACCAGTCGCCTATTCCAAGCGGATATTTACCTAATATATTTCCAATCAGAAGCGCCATTACAAACTCACCATCCGGTATCTCTTTTCTGATAATATGGTCATAGAAATCATCCAGCACCCCTATTACTCTGCCATTTACAACAGCCCGCAATGTACTTTTATCTTCCTTTAATTCATCCCAGCTGGAGGCAAAGAAACGTATTTCACAGATAGATAATGTCTTTTCGAACGGAAGGTATTGATAGAATTTTCCTGCAGCGATTTCTCCCCAGGAGGTATTTACTTGTATTTCCGTATCAGAAAGCTGAATGTGATGTGGTAATTTTATTGCAGATATCTTACAATTATACTCTTTTAAAAGATTACACACATAATAAAATCCGCACAAAGAATATGGGGCATTACTATACCATAAACGAATCTCTTCTCCCTGCGAAGCATAATTTTTCAATCGCTCAATTTCTTTTAAATACTTATCCCAGGAATCCTCTAGTGATTTCCGTGTATTCTCATCACCAAATCCAGTAATTGTATAGAGCTCTATCATAAGATTTTTCCGGTATTCACTTACAATAGGAACAGTAATATCACCAATGTCCAGAAGGAACGGAATACAAACCACTTCCGAGGAATTGCCGCCAACTGCTTGTCCATCAAACATCTTGTCAAACTCCTCTTTCGTCGGTTTTCTTCCAATCCACCCTATAGCTCCATTATTAAAATCAGGCTTACGATAATTCTTTGCCACTTTCATAGCTCCGCCTTCACTCTCACCAAACATCACTTCTATCATAAGACTCTCCTTTACATCTACATGTTAGTATAGTGCGACGGAAAGAATCATAATGTAATTTCCCAAACCATGTAATAAAATACTTGGAACAATGGAGCCCTTAAATATTTTTTCATCCAAATATCCTAAAAGCCATCCTCCTGCAGTTATACTTACCATAATGATTAAATAAGCCCCAGTAGTCTTTTCATCTGAAATAGATAACAATACATGAGTAGCTCCAAAAATACCAGCTTGTAGAGTATTTCCTGTGTTAAGTCCTACTTTTGAAATTAGACGCTTACCAATGAATCCACGAAATAATACTTCTTCTGCCAGTGCCTGTTGAATAAAACAGACAAAAAAAGCTGGGATAATGGCAATTATTCCAGTCCCCTCATACGCATTCGCAGATGGTTGTGTGAGTATCGCAATCGGAGTAAAATGTACGATTCCATAAACGATAATATAGCATATTATTATCAATAAAATTGACTGAATAGATTCTGTTGTTTGAAGTCTGACAAGTCCGATATAAGAAAAAAACGATGTATTCTTCCTTTCTTTTATAAACCAATACAGAAAGGGTATAATCGAAAACACAACAAGCTGCATAATAATACTTCTTAATAAAAATCCATAGTCCATATCTTTTTCCTCTCTTTGCTTAACATATCCCGCTTTACAATCACCCGTGCATGATTACAGGCTACACCGTCTTTCCACTGTTATTGCTAACATTACAATTCACTTAATTTAACAATTTCTCCATCACATGCATTTACTGCATAGTTACAATCTAACTTTCCACATAAAACATAGTAACCTTGCTCTGAATCATATACATAACATGGTTTCAACTCAATTAAGTCTATTATTTTTTCAAATGCTTCCTCTTTTATAATCTTTATTTTCTCTGCTTCTTTTAATTCCATATACATTTCTAAAAATGGCTTATTATCCATGTAATTCAACACTTCATAAGTCTTCGAGTCAATGAATAGCATCATTTTTCTTTTGAACGCGCGTTCTTTTTGTTCCTTTACTTTAAGTGTTGCATGAATATATCCATTATCTCGATGCAGCGACTTTAATATCCATTTTCCTGAATCATTAATGTATTCTTGACTTAAAACCTTTTGTATGGCCCTCAAACACTTTTTAATTTCTTCCTCCGTGATTGGTTGCAAATCTGGATGTGGTTCACTTCGAAAAGCTTGTTCGGGTGTGACAACATTCTCATCAAAAGTTATTTCTTTCCTGTGAAAAGGATTTTGAATTTGATGCTCCCACTCTATCACTTTGTCCATTTGCAAACGAGATTTATCGTCTACAAAAAAATTAAAAGGCAAAGTAGAAGAACAATCGTTTTTTATATAAATCTCCTCCATTGCATAAGCAGAAACGAGCTTCTTCTGCTCCATAACTGGAAATTCAACCAACTTAAGTTGTTCCTTAGCTAACTCATTAACTTGTGCAAGTGAAAGTACATACAGGTCCTGTTTTACAAGATTTTTAGCTGGAAACTGTCCAATGACAGAAAAAAATGTAAGCTTCCCATCTTCATCAAGCCTAAATTGAATATATCCGGAAGGAGAAACTGAAATACCATCTATACATTCCTTAAAAGATAGTTCTCTTTCTTCTTCCTTCCAAAACTCAAATTGCTCACCATAGTTTAGACCAGTTTCCTTTTCAATCCACTTGATAATTTCATCTTTGTTTTTCAAATCAAACATCATGCTATTAGCATAGGATTTTCCTCTACTAAAAATCACACTTTTGACATTTTTGGATTGGATGCCTATTTCAATATACGCTGTTCCCTCTGGATAAGAAGTTTCGTCATCCCATTTTTTAATATGATTTGGAAACCATGCCATACGTAATATATAAACCGTATCATAGAAAATTGTAATGCTGTGAACAATATCCCATTTATGTAAATAATATTGTGTTAATTCGTATTTCTCTCTTGTAAATTCAACTAAATCTTTAATTCTCTTATCCATCTCAATCTCCTTATGTTTTTCGTATTATAACTAACATCTCACGTTTTCTTCTTCCGATTCCTCTTGGGAATATTCAAATGCTTGCATTTGACCATTACTTTCATCAGTAAATTAAATTCCTCTGGTTTACCTCCGATTGTTATTATTTATAGGTATCTATTCCACACATATTAATTTTCTCCTTAATCTTGGTTATATTAACATTTTTCCTATACTAATTGCTCATAGTTTTTCCAGTAAACTGATATTTGACAAACTCAATATTATGCTTATTTTATCCCAGAAAATGATATCCACATAATTCTTCGTTTTCTGTCAAAAAGAGTAATTTAGAACCACCGAAATGATATTCTTTTATTTTGACAGCTTCTTGCTCAACACGAATTTGTACTTCTTGCTTTTTGCCAATTTTAGCCTGCTGAATAATAAGGTCGCAAAGATAAAAAGAATCATCATTATATCCCCCTGATAAGAGGATTTTTCTCTGAGTTTCAGATATAGCGAAACCACTGCAACCATTTACATCGGTATGCATCACAATATCCGAATGGAAATCAGTGCATACCATTTCAAAATCGGTATAATAATAAAACCACAGTCTATTCGAAGTATCTATATTTATGGCGTAGCAATCGCAAATATCATATTTTTTATTTTGCCATATGATATGACCATCAAAGAGGTCCATTTTACTTTCCTTTCTTCTTAATTGAACTTCGTGTTATATAAATATGTTCTCCCCAAATTTCACTTATCTCGTTCCATTCAAAATGTATTCCATCAATTCATTTATATCATCAAAGTTATCATAATCACCCTGTATTCCTTCTCGATGATAAACAACTCCGTTTTTTTCATTCATTTCAAGACAATCAAGCAACTTCTCCAGACCATACTTCTGCGCAAAAAGAGTAAAAGCATATGGCTTAATCTTACCTAATAATCCTTTCCGACATGACTGAGTGCATTCATAACAAGCACTTACTCCTTTTTCAATAGAACATTTCCGGTTTTCACACCAGTCTTTATCTGGACATTCACCTGTATTGCAACCTGAGCATTTATCATTTTCCGAACACAAACAACAGGCAAGGCCACACCTTGCTATTCCTAACTCTCGTTTCATCTCAAAACCTCTCTAATAATTAATTTCCAGACCATCATACGCAAATTCGATTCCATCATAGAGCTACTGCAGTTTAGCATAATCATCGTACGATTTTCCACAGTCTTCTCCTAATTTCATAAACAGCCCCTATCTCTTATTAATCAAATTTCATTATTACCTATTACATTTATTCCAACTGCTCTTTAACCTGTTTCATAATATTTTCATATTCTTCAGAAGAGTAGAAATAATCATCTGCTTTATTTTCACTTTTAGCAAATAAAACACAATTGTCATCTATAATAACAGCGGCTTCCCGATATCGAAACCACTTATTTTCGTTAGCAAAACAACAGTCCTCTTTTGTCATATTAGCATACTACTTCTTCGCTTTCTGTAAAGTCCAACCAGTAATTATATCCACTGAATAAATGCCGTCTTATCTAATAATCATCAATAAGCATTTTTCTTATTTGCATATCATCACTCCCAACAGAATCCATCTACATGATTACTTCATAATCAAAGTATTGTTCTTGAAAATGGACTTGTTCCTTTATCTCTTCTTTTGAAAATGACATTTCAGTAGGTGCAACAACCCATTTTTCTTCAATATCATCATTACGAAGAATTATAGCTATAACTTTTCCCGAAAACTCCTCTACCGGCTCTGATACACCTATAATATAAGCATCCTGCTCTTCACCGTCGGAAGCAATAATCCCTTTTACATATCCATAATTGATTGGATAATATAAATCCCGATGTTCAGGATGATATGTTCCCATCGCCCTATCCACCGTCACAGTTACTATCTTTCCAATCATTCTGTTTTCCTCATAACTTTCTATTGTATAATGCATCCTTTATCTTTCTAAAATGGTATAAAGAGCAATCGTTTCGTATGTAAGACATATTTTGTTATATCTTTAGTTCTTTTCATCTTAGATTAAAACTTATAACCACATTCACCACAAAATATAGCATTTTCCCTTTTCTTTGCTCCACATGCCGGACAATCCTCTTGTTTATCAACCGGACTACTCGTATTTTGTTCTCCTGCTTTTTCTGTTTCTACAACCTCTATTTTTTCTTCTAACGTCACTCTTTTTACCTTTCTTTCCTCTCCAGAACTTTCTTGTTCTTTCTTTTTTCTGGCCTTTTTAGACGCATAAAAACAGTAAAAATCAACTAATAAAATAATAACAAATGCTAAAATACTAAATCGGTATGTTTTTGCCAGAATATAGCCTAATAAACTGTTACAATAAAAAAGCCTATCTCCCCACACCATAAATAAGGAATATGACACCACAGCCATAATAAGCAAATTGAACAGCACAAAAATAATTCTACTTTTTTTCACGTTTTCTCCTTCAAGAACATATGAAAATTTATAATGAGATGGAATTTGGGTTTTAGTATCTGGATATGTTATCTCTGCAACAAAATTGCTGCAACCTTCTGCATCTCTAATCACTTTTTCCATATAAGCTTGGTCACCGTGTCTATTCAATGTGCTGTTTTGCGGTGTAATATTATATGCGTTAGATACACCACCCAGACTATCTGCAATCACGTTTATGTACATGAATTTCTTATGAAGTAAATTGCTAAAGTCTTATAAATAATGCGATTACACCATTTACTTCCGAATATTTTCTCGATATTTAAAAGTAAATATCCATATTTTCATTGTAAGTATAGTCTAAGCATCCTGCAATACCTATAAATATTATTTTATGAAATTCCTTGTCCAATTAACAAAATGGGAAATTCAGAACCCACTCAAAGTTTATGCTATAAATTGCTTATAATCTCTTATTGTATTAAGCGACTACTTAAAGCAGTTAGAAAAAAATGATAATGTGTTTCATAAGGTAGAAGCATAGTAGAATTTGCTACAACCATCATTTTAAATTCATCAAGCGAAACATATGATACTTCCTTTACTTCATTATCGCAAAAAGTATATTCTTCTATAGGAATATCTGCCCTATAAAGAAATACATCATCTATTTCATTTTCAAAATATCCATCAATTCCGCCATATTCTCGACAAGAAAACAGATATTGAAGTTTGTCTATTACCAGATTAATACCAAGTTCTTCTCGTCCTTCTCGGATAGCAGCATCTAAAGAAGTTTCGCCAGCCTGAATATGTCCTGAAAAAGAAATATCTAACATATTAGGGAACATGACATGACTACTTCGTGTTTGAAGTAGTATCTCATCATTAGAATTAATAATCCATACACAAACACCTTTATGAATAAGTGCTTTATTATGTGCTTCATCTTTCTCAAATGTCATACCACATTTTTGACCCAAATTGTCATAAATATCAATAAATTCCATACCGTGATTACTCCTTATAATTCAAGTCTGTCTATTTTTTCTTTAATCCGCTTATAACCTTCATAAATATAATGGCAAGTTCAGACTCTGTAAATTGAAATACTTCGTTCCTACAAACTGGGATTTGTCATTTTTCTAAAAAATTCCGTGCTTGTATTTTAGTTGTCCATATATCATCAAACATATTCCAATGAAAACTGTAATGCCAAATGGAATCATACATACCAGTGATTCTGTAAACAAACAAAAAATTCCAGAAAACATCATTCCAAGTCCAATGACTATCATTGCCTTACCCATTATGCTTGTATAAGCCTTTTTATCTTCTGCTCTTACCTTTTTATAATGATAATCGTGCATAATATTTATTTTTTCTTTTTTCAATAAAAGGTATCCTAAGAATATAAATAGCAAACTACATAATTCCATAATAATTACAAAAATAATACTATTCACCTTCCTATCATAATCTCTATTTTTCAATTTTATCTATATCTGTTTCCTATAATTTTCTTATCAAAATATCTTCTTGAAGTGCGAATCAATTCTCCTAGGCATTACTTCATAAATATAATAGGAAACTCGTAAAAATATATGAAAAAATTTAATTGGTCTGTTCTTGCGATTATATTTCATATAACTTAAAAACCTACTGAATTGGAATCATATATTAGGGAGTTCTCCAAATTTAGGTAAGATTTCTAAGTCATGATCCCAACTTGCTTTATTTGAACAGAAGATGTGTCCTTGTGGTTTCATGTTTATATCACTGTCAATACACCCAGCAGGAACAACCAGCATCTTTCCATCAAACTGAATGTTTGGCAGCGCAGATCCACAATTGGAGCAGAAACTTTTTATGTGGCCTTCTGAATGGTAGTTAAAGATTTTAACTTTATTTTCGCCAGACAACCATCTTAGCTTTGCTGTAGACGAAAAAAGATTGGCGGCATGAGCTGAGCCTGTATCTTTACGACATCGCTCACAATGACAAAGAAAGAAATTTTCAAATTTTCCTTCAATCTCAAATGTAACTTCGCCACATAGGCAAGATCCTCTGTATTTCATAATCAATTTTCCTTTCTAAACAGCTCCCTTTCAAAGAAGTTCAATTTTTTATTTTCTATGTATACGGTAATAATAATAGCTATCACTTTCCATATTCGGTTGGAGGTGTCCAATAGGAGTTCTTTTTTCAAATAGTTCGAAACCACATTTTGCAGCTAACCGGCAGGATGGGATATTTGCACAGTCAATTGTAAGTATTAAATATGGTATATCAGATATGTGAAAACACCAATCTACAAAAGCGTCAACTGCTTGTTTGGTATATCCTCTTCTCTGATATTGTTCGCTCATAAAATATGCGACCTCCACTTCATTTATTGTATCTTCTATTCCCATGCCGACCATACCTATCAATTCATCCGTTTTTCTCAATGCGATAGCATATCGCTTATTCTCATAAATATCGATGCATTCTTTTTTGGTTTGAAGCCAATCAATGTAACCATAAAAATTTTCTGGATTTGATGCATTTTCAGCCCAATCTTTCATAAAACGAAGTGTTTCTTTTTCACGTACGATTTTATATAAAAATACCACATCTTTTCTTTCAAAATCCCGGATCAAAATATCATTCAATTCTATCTTCATATCTTTTCACTTTCTACTTTTAATTGCCAAATACCTTTAGTCAGTCCCTCATCATATGCGTCTCCTTTAAAAATGCTCTCATATTAACATTTTCTCATATTTCCAACTGTTCCACTTTCTTTTACACAATCAATTTTTATTTCTCCAACATGTCCACATTCCAGATAGCTTCAAACTTTCCCATGTGATGGCTAACATTAATAAATATAATGGGAAGTTTTTATTAATCCTAACGGTTTATGATTTTGTATCATATCCGCTTATGTTTTCTTCTTTACGTATCAGAGAATTATCATATTACTTGCTCTATTGTTGTTATAATAAACTTCTATAAATCTAAATCTGCAAAGTATTTTGTCTTGATTGCTGCTGCGAGCACCACATCGTCTTTCAATACACCTAAAGCTATTATTGCGTAGCCAGTTACAAACGGCTTACCAACTCCAACAATAACTTCTGTGTGTTCTAAACAACAATATTTGAGTGCTGCGTCATAATCATGCCTCGCTATTATGTCGGTTATCTTTGTATCGCAAGCCGTCCATATGGCATCAACATCTAACCCACCAAAAATACTTAAGAGGTTTGCTTTTAACTCGTCTTTGGTCTTATTAGTTTTGTCATCTATAACTGAACTTTTAAGTTTTTCGTCTATTTGTGTTTTTACAAGACGCTTTATTATGTGTTGCTTACGCTCAGTCAATTTCCTAAAAAATGCAGTTTTGAAATCTTCAAACTCAATTGGTTCCTTGTATATTTGTGCTAATACTTTTTTAAAAATCGCCTCATCAAGTAATAACATTTCAATCTCGTTGCATTTCAAACAGAAAACTTTTTTAGCTTTTAATCGATTAATTTCTTCGACACTTTTAAGGTCAGAGTCAATTATTCCAACTGCTGATTGTATACTGCATGTAGCCGTATGTGCGTTACACGCATCAACGCTATTCTCAACCGATGCACAGTTCCCTGTTGGTATTACCGTATATTTATTGCCAAACAAATTCTCGTAAACCTTATAATCATAATCAATTTTAGAACCCTCGCAAAATAAAATCGGTTTACGGCTTCCTACAACTCCAACGATAAAGTCAGAGCTTAAGTCTTCCAAAGCACGTCCCAAAAACTCAAATTCAAATTTGCTCGGATGAGTAAAACTCTTTATCTTAACAAGCTCAAAATCTGACCTTGCGTTAATAAATTCCATCGTGTGCGAAATGAAAATAAACTGGCAATCATTCCGAATCTTTATTAGCCGATCCCAGATTTTATTATAAATTGCTGGATTCAAATGATTTTCGGGTTCATCTACGACTATGAAAGATTGAGGTGGTGCAACAATAACTGTTGCAATATAAAAAAAAGCCACACGCTCGCCATCACTCATATTGTTAAAGGTGTATGGCTCACCTATCAATTTTTTCCCTTTAATTTCACGTAGACTAAAAGCAGAATTATCAAGTTTCACTTCAAAAAAATCATCAAATATTTTTTTCACCTTGTCGTAAGTGGATTCTATCTTTGTACCACCATCATTATATATTCTAGCACAATCATCATGCTGACTGCATAGGCTGACTATAAGCTTCAGCAATAATTCGCTATTTACTTGTCCACCTTTCATTCCAAACAATTCTTGACGAACCATATCAAATGTTGAATTATAATAACTTGGCATATGCCCTTGGACTGTTATCGGTTTATTGGCTGGTATAACCTTTACATGAGTTTCGATATTTTTTAGGTGATTAGCAAAGGAAGTCTTTCCACTACCATTGGGGCCCAAAATAATTAATGTTTTGTTGTGACCACTCAAATATTTCAGGGCTTCAAATGCCGCAAGAAGATTGTTTGCAAATAGCGCATTTAACGCTTGTGTGAGTTCATTAAAAACCGTAGCGTTGTATTGAACAGGCGGCATTATTTGCTGACCATGTTCATTTGTTGAAGGTTGGTTTTCTGGACGCATATAATCAAAAACACTGGGAACAAGTAAAGATTCAACAGCCACTAATTTTGTAAAAATGTCTTTACAAAGGGTATCCAGTGGACATTTGTCTTTATTAGCAGCTGGCTTATTATCATAATTGCTTAGTGACTTTACGTTTTGAGCATCGCCTAAAAAGCCAGATAACTTTGTTATTAAAATAATAAAATTATCAAGTATAGCTTTATGCTGTTGATTTAAAGATTCGGCAAGCGTATCGGCTTCGATTTTAACCTTATTAACGTTTGTTGTAAGTATTTGAAAATCCATTTTTCCTCCTGATTTTTTTACATATCTTTCGATATATTAATATGTTATAATTCAACTTCCCATTATTTCTAATAACGAGCCCCCCATTAACCACACCACCTTAATTACTTCGCTTGAAACGTTTTCCCCTTCGTCCAGGTAAACCCATACGTTTCATCAATAGAAAACAACACCGAATAAGTCTTTCCAGCCTTTATTTCCTTTGGAAGCTTTACGGAGAACTCATTTTCCCCCTTAGAAAGCTTGATATCCACATCATTTACATATTTATATGGGCCATGTGGATCTGACGCTGCTTTACTTCCTTCTACAAATATAGCCCGGAATTTCATCTTTAAATTTTTTGAATACTTAACATCGTTTATCATGCAATATGCTACCACATCATTATCCGTGAGTTTTCTTGATAATTTTATCTTAATACTAGATTTGCTTACATCTGAAACACCAGATATTTTGAGCGGTGTATATGTTTTATAGATTGCGTTGTTTTTCTTTAAATGTTCGCTTAGATTTCCATACATTAGATTTACCTGATATTGATTTGAAAACAATATATCGTGCTTACTGTTCGAAAAATCATATTTGGAAAAACTGCCTAAAGTACTATAATAACTTACAACATTGCTCGTTTTGATCTTTGTAGCATAGAGCTTCTCAACCTTCCGGTTGACTTTCTGATACGTCCCTTCTTTATCAATGGAACCTTTTTCTACCACATTAACCGTTAGTTCAATGCTTTTAATCTTGGGATATGAAACTATAATTTTTGTTGTTCCAACAGTCACTGCTTCTACCACACCATATGTATCTTGCGTTATCTCTGCAATCGAAGGATCTTCACTTTCAAAAGCAAGACCTTTGTATTCTTTAATAAATCCTTGAAAACTGCCATTTCCTTTTGTGGTACATTTTAAAAATGATTCAATAGAAAACTGATTGCCTACTTCAATATTTACGAAGTCAGAAGCAGAATCCTCATTCTCCCAAGGATCTGTCGATAAGTTAAATGCAATCTTTGTAATTTTATCTTTATCTGCGGCGTTTACCTCATAGCCCAAAAAGTTACAAGAAATTCCCATAGTTACTACTGTTACCAAAAGGCAACGAATAATTTGTTTTTTCAATTTTGTTCTCAATTTCAGTTTCTCTCCTTTTCCTCACTAGTAAAATCTTTTAACCAAATAATTTAAACTATACCGCAAAAACACAAATTATGACCATTTTCGTCATGAACGTATCAAATACCGTCATGAACGTTACAAATGAATTAAACTTACGTTCGAACTTCCTTTATTTCTATTACGAGCTTGTCCATCATAAATAATAATGGGAAGTTTATATGACGAACATCCTTTACATTTTACAAACATACATCCTTGTCATCTCTGGTTCTTCATCTCCTTGAACCATACATAGAAATTTCCATCCATACCTTTCATAAAAAGACGTGTGGTCTGTTATAAGATAAAGCGTATCTATTCCCTTTGCATTGAATTCTTCACAGACAAATTGAAGCATATCTCCTGCAATTCCTTGATTTCGATATGTTTCATCTACATATAACGCACAGATATTGGGAGTTAAATCCTTGCGGCCATGAAAATCATTTTCGATTACTCCTATGCCAGCAATTATCGTTTGTCCATCCAAAACAACATACCATTGTGGAATCGCTGAAATGTTCTTTATACATTCCTCCATACTTTCGATATAGGCATCTTTGGGAATACCCCATTTATGATGAAACCACTCTGCAGCTTCTGCTATTAGTTCTTTGCGTTCAAGTATTTTTGTAATTATATATTTTTTCATAGGAATCTCCGCCCCCAAAATTCATATCTATTTCTTATATATTTGTATAGTTTTTTAAATATAATGGGAATCAAAAATCATACTAAACACACTATATTATATATGACAATTTACTCTTGTTGCCAACTTTCCACTACTAATTCATAATAGTAGACAGCTAAGCTATATAAACAATCTTCAATATCCACGACCATATTTAGAAAATTCTCTAGATCAACAACTACGTTATCATATGTTTTCAAATACAAATGGTATTCATTACGGTTATTTAAAGGGTATCTACTAAAGTCCATATTATGATAAGCTTTGTTAATATCATCATCCATGATATTTTTTGATATTTCATTAATATATGCTTCTAAACAATTTATCATTTTATCAAAATCGTTTTTCTCTCGCCCGTACCCAAATCCAAATTCTTCTATTTTTCTTTTAGCTGTTAACCAATTTCCTCTCATATCATGATTTGCGTTAAATTTTGAATTACTTCGTGTTTGTTTGTTCTCCAATTCATATATGCATTTTTATTAATATCCACATTATAACTGAACAGTTTTTTCATCTAATCTTTCCTCCCTTAATTATTAATCGAGATATTTCTTTTTCCGAACTTCCCATTATTTGCTTAATATCAATTTAAACCTTAACAGGATTTCTCTTTTTATACTGTAGAACACAATTTTCAACACATAAAAAGGCACCACTATATTTCTATAGCAGTACCTACCAATTTATCTATTAAAATTATCCAATTTCCCTTCATACTCCCATAACCCTTCTTTTATAATCAAAACAAAATATATTCTCTCTTTCGAGCCCCTTGCGAATATATTCTATTTTAATTATAGCACTTTAATTTCATAGCGCAAAGGTTTTTAGATAAAAAATGACATAATTATACAAATTATACAAATAATTGAACTTTAGCATTTTATAATCAAACATCCGTAAATATTTGCTCTCGCTTTATACCAATTGCTTTACAAATCAAATCCAAATCGCTAACACTTATAGACTCTTGTCCGCGCTCAATCATTTTAATCCTCTCCTTTTGAATTCCTGTTTTTGCACTTAATTCAACGTAGCTCATGGCCTTAACAAGTTCTTCCTATAAACACATTCTCTCACGAGTAAATCTCCATTTTTCTTTTTACATACAAAGTCAGTTGTATATTCCACATCTTCTACTAACCCCTCCAAGAACAAATTACATTTGATTTCAACAATATCCTCTCTACCAGATAGATAATCCAGACAAGCAGCCTGAACCTTATCATATGTTTTACAAACTTCTTGGCACTTGTGAATCTTTTTCTTCTCACAGCGCCCTTTTTGAATCTTATTTCTAATTTTTCTCATCTCCGATTTTTTTTGCAATTTTCCCGATTATTAAAAAGTTCGGAAATAATTCGGACAAAATCCGGGATTTTGCATACCTTCTTAAAATCAAATATTGAAAAATCCTTATTTTAAGCCACTTTCAGAGCTTACTCCGATAAAATATTTTGCCGAAAAGTGTGTTTTTCAAAATCCACTGTGTCGTGGGGTAACGCCCCGTATCCTGTATGGGGCAATTTCATTTATCCACTAACGAGGTCTATCTTCATTGTAGTTATCCACAATTATATTTCGAGAAGCTCATTCTATTTTCCATTTTTTCCTTCTATCTTTCTTCTCTTTTCTTTCTCTTTTTCTATTTTTTCTTCCTCATTTTAAAAAAGGCGAAAAGAGCTAGGATGCTTGATTTTACTGCATTTTTTCATAGATTTTTCTGTTGTTTAATTTTAGAAGCGTTGCGTGGTCTGTAATAAAAAGACAAAAAAACAGACCTAAGACGGGGCGGTTTAATGCCCTATCTAGGTCTGAATGCGAAGATGATTTCGCTATATTTTCTATTTCATTTTCTACTGTCGACGAGGATAATTGCGGTTGCCTTATGGATAAGACGGGGTGCCTCGGGACACATGTAAACTTACAAACAAACAATGATTCCACCATTGTTTGCATATAATGTACTTACCCCCTGTGTATCCATAATAATATAATCTTTGAAATCAACTCTCTTTTTTAATTCCTCTTGTACAAAAAGAGCTCTTTCATAATTATTGCAATGTGCAATCGCTACGGTTCTCTCTTGAGAATTTCTTACTTTATTTGCAATAATATCAGCCATGCGAATTAATGCTTTTTTCATTCCTCTTGCCTGATCTACTTTATCAATGTTTCCCTCATCATTGCCAATCATAATCGGTTTGATATTAAGCGCACTTGCAATGAATGCTTTCATATTCGACAAGCGACCATTTTTTCTCAGATTTTCTAATGATTCCAATACAAAATACGTAAACATTTCATCACGAAACTTCTCTACTTGTATTACAACTTGTTCAAAAGAAAATCCTTTATCTGCTAACTCCTGAATTTTCATAGCTATCAATGTCTGACCACCAGATGCTGATTTTGAATCAAATACAGCAATATTTTTGTTACCATTTTGTTCAATATATATTTTTTTTGCAAGTTCTGCCGAATTGTTTGATCCACTTAACACAGCTGATAATGTTACAATATAAATATCATCTGCCTGATCAAATAGCTTCATATAACTTTCAGGAGCCGGACAGGCTGATTTTGGTGAAGACGAACTGGCAGACATTTTAACTATAAATTCTTTCTGATTAAATGTTTCATCATCTACAAAAAATTCATTTCCAATTTGTAAGGTGAGAGGAACAATTTCAAATGAGCCCTCTTTTCTCTGTTCAATTGTTAAATCTGTACAGCTATCACCAATAATTTTATATGACATATATAATAACCTCCATGAGCACATCTATTGTTGTATGTAGTTTTCATTACTACATATAATCATACCACAACTCATATGTAGCGTCAAGAAAACAAGATATTTTTTTCATTTGAAAATACGGTATCAATATCTTTTAAAATATCCCCATCCAATTCATTTTTTTCTACCATTTTATTCATAATCTGCATTACCTCTTCATGACTCATCCCTTCTTTGTAAGGACGTTTTTCCGTTAATGCTTGATAAATATCCAGACAGGCTATTAGGCGTTCTTCCTTACCAAGCTCATCTCCAGTTTTTCCAAATGGATAACCTTTCCCATTTAATTTTTCATGATGAAAGGATGCCCAATTCGTAATCTCTTCTAACCCTTTTATTTTACGTAGTATTAGGTAGGTATAATACGCATGATTTTTGATATGTTCATATTCCACTTTAGTTAGTTTATCCGGTTTTTCCAAAATATCACGCGCTACCACTAATTTTCCAATATCATGAACTGCTCCTGCAAAATATAGTTTTGCTTGCTTTTCTTCATCATAACCATAATACTTTGCCATAATAAAACATTTTTTTGCAATTCCTAAGGAATGATTTCCCGTAAACTCTGATTTATAATCAACAATATTGGCATAAAGTGTAGAAAAATGAATGAGATCTTCCGGTGCATAGTCTCGCTCAGTCATTGGTAGTTCTTTGTATAATGCTTCTTCAATCCTGTCATTTTCCATTTGACTAAATTTTTCATAGCTCACAGCTGATAAAAAGGCAGTTACACATTCATGATCAAACTTTTTATCCTCTTCCTTCTTTAAATAATTCACGATTTTTTCATATTTTGCTTCGTCCATATCGCTTAAGTCAAACATCGCATCTACTTGATCACACAAATGAATAATACGTGCATATAGCGGTACTTCTCTTGCCTTTTTTCCAAATGGACCACTACCATCTGCACACTCATGATGATATAAAATAGCTCCTTTGACGGAACCACAAAAAGGAAGATTTTTTACATTTTTTTCACCAAACAAACAATGTTTCCCAAGTGCCAACTCACCTATTTCATCCTCCGCTTGTTGATTTCTTCCATATTCATCTTTTATATACTCGGTTAGAGCATTATCATGCAAAGCAGCACAGGCTGCTAAGTCCAACAGTTCTTCTCCATTTAAGTTTAAATTTCTTCCCATCTGAATAGAAAGATATGAGATCCGTTTTGAATGAAATGTGGTTACTCCAACTAGGTCATGTTCTACACAATCAAGTGCGTACGAAAAAGCGTATAGCATATCATTAAAAGATATTTTCATATGTATTACTTCCAATCTATAATTTTTAATATATCTGCTATTATAACAGAAATTTTTAAAAAGGGGACTATTGCAATATTAAAATTTGCAATAGTCCCCAATTTTTAGAATCATTTTGTTTTTGGTACTCGTACAAGCAATTTGTAGCAATATGTTCTTCCACCTTGCTTAATCTTTGCCGTAACCACACATTCCCCTTCTGCTATGCCTTTAATCGTCCCTGTGTTTGAAATTGTAGCCACATCCTTATTATCACTTGAATATGATACAACCGCATCGCTTGCAATATTTTTAGCTGATATCTTTGTTTTATTTCCAACACTGACTCGTTTATAAATATTTAACACTGGAAGTGATGTATTTATTGTAATTGCTTCATTTTTCGTAATCGTACGGTTAAATGCTAATCCCTTTCGAACTTTAATTTTCATCTCAATCTTATACAAAGAACCCCTTTGTGCAATTGTTATGGTAACCGTTGCTGTTCCGTTTTTCTTAGCTTTCAAGAGACCATCGGAAGATACTGTTACAATTGTATCATCGGAAGAATTATATACCACACTTGCATTATCTTTCACACCCGTTAAGGTAAGTGCAAATTTATTGCCAATGCTCATATTTTTTCTCATATAGAAAATAGGTACATCAGTAAGTGTATCTGCTTCATCATAAGCTACCACATTGATTTTGAATGTTTCGCTTGACTTATCACTATAATTTACGACTAAAGTATACGTACCTATTTCTAAATCAGCAAAACGTTCCTTACCTATCGTAACTTCACTCTCACTTACCTCATAAGAAGCAACATCCAGTGTCTCACCATTTAATTCTATCGCTGCAACTTTCTTTTTCTTGTCAAGTGGGATACTAACATCTTTTGGATTTGAATTTTCAAATGCAATTGAAGTCTCGTTTACTGTGCTATCAGGAGCTACCGGTGCTCCTCCCATACTGCTTTGCTCATATTTAAGTGCATATGTGGAATATTCATCCGACTCAAATTCAACTTCTTTTGCATTGTTAACTAACTCTGAATCCAAATGTGTAATTACACCATTATGAATTCGATATACACTAATGTCATAAGCTCCACCCTGTAATTCACTCGGAAGGGTAAGTCTCATTTTGATTGGTACAAGTGTATTATGAATTTCTTGATCCGCTTGAGGTGTACCATCAATCGTCACCGCTTTTAGTATCTTTAAATCCACAAATTTTAACTTTCCTACGATGTTATCTTGTAATGCTTGCATGTCGGTTGGACTAATCTGCGTAACATCACCATTTGCAATTAACTTAATTTCTATTTTCACATCGTTTGTTGTACTAGTAACAGGACTAACATCTACCGCATTTTCAAGGTTAATCTTAGATGCCGTTACTCCAATTCCTGTTGCTACCACCTGGGAAGATACCTTTTTCCAATTTGATCCAAGTGAAACAAACTTGATTGTATACGTTTCATTCTTAACCGTAATATCAACTGTTTTACCTGCAGCAACAATACCACTTGGTATCGAAACATCATACGATCCATCTACATTTTTTTTGCAGATAATTCCATTACCAGCATTTACTAGAACTTCATTATCCGCTGGTTTTACACTATAATCAGGCATTATGTTTACATGAATCGTAGCATCCGAATCCGAATCATCATATACATTTATTACAAACGTATTCTCATTCGTACCTACCTTTGCCTTTGATTTTGTTTCCTCTGTGCCTCCGTTACCATCATCAATTGTCTGTGTAACTTCGACCCCAATAATTTTAATTTCTTTTATTTCTATATCATCCGTTGCTTTTTTGGTCGTAAATTCCCAATTCCCTTTGCCATCAAAAGCACTCATTTGATTGCCAGAACTATCTTTTAAGAAATTTTTCGATAACGATATATAGTATTGTGTTTCATTTGGAAGTGAAACCATCGGATTTATTGTAACCGTGCTTCCATTCATACGTACCGCATTATTTGATGCTGCAATCGTATAAACAACCGAGTCATCGCTTGCATTCTTAATATAAAGATATCCGTCACCCTTTACAGGCGCTTCCGTCATGGTAAACTTTATCTGTGGTGATACCGCTGTATTTTCTTCTCCTTTTACAGGGGATAGTAACTCTACAATACTTGGTGCTATTGCATCTACTACATAAGCTCCAATATAAGAAGTCTCCATATTTCCAAGTTTATCCACTGCTTGATAATGAATGTAATAGGTGCCTTCCAATTCATTCAAGGAAATATCTTGCGTAGAAGAATAACTATAAGGAATCGCATCCCATTCTTCTTGAGTCGGAGTGACTTTAGAGGTTGACAGTATCACTTTTTGTTTTTCAAATCCACTGCCACCATTATCTGAAAACGATAATTTTACATTTGACGTATCTGCCGTCAGATTGCCTGTTTTTCGATTGGATATAGCACTAGGACCCGTTTCATCTTTTATAATTGTAAAGAAATGTGCCACACGATTGGATGTATTATTGCCATTATCTACGGTTAAATAAATTGCATACGTGCCCGCATTGAGCGTGCTGGTATCAATTGTATAGACTCCATCTTTTCCAGAAACTGGAACCATGGTAATTGCTGCACCTGTTGTAAAACTAAATGTACTAGTAAGTTTTTTCCCATATAAATCATAACTCTTATCTGTTACTGTAATACTATTCGATCCCGTTATTGACTCACCCGTTGCATTTCTTACGAACTGCTTCACCGAAATGGAAAAATTGGCAATTGGAGGAACGGATTGACTCGGATCATAGGACACTTGTTTTGATGTTGTGCTTTTTGCACCCCATTTATCTGTTACGGTCAATGAAACAAGGTATATTTTTCCTTCTTCCATACTAAGAAGTGCATTTTGATTTTCATCTTGATTCAATACCACAAAAGCACTGCCTGATGTTACATCTAAGTAAGACCATTTGCTTGTCAACGTGCTTCCTTCTAAATCACTGGAGGAATTAGTAAGTGTAGCACTAATCGCACCAGAACTTGCAACCTCAACCTGAACAGCAACATCTGCCATTGGAGATTCGTTTATAATTATTGTTTTAATCAAATTACTTGTATCTGTCCCACAATAATAAATTTCATAGGTTCCAGCTTTACTAAAGTCTGGAATCAAATTTGACATCGTAGTCGTGCTAACTAATGTATTGTCGGCGTCATAGTATTTTACATTCCATTTTCCTTGTGGATATGTATCATCTACCGTATTGGAAGAATCTGCACCACTAACCGTCAAATCAACTGTATTGCCTAATGTTACAACGGTTGCATCTCCATCACTTGTTACGCCTGTTTCATCTTCATAACGCTTTGTCACTACATCTGCAATTTTTTGAATCTGCTCTTCCATCGTATTCGTATCTGCAGTATCAATATTTATAATGGCTCCCTTTAAATCATTTTTTTGTAAAAACTCCTCTGATTTAGCTGCATTCTCGTCAGAAGCCCATCCTACATAGTAAATATCATCATTTTGCAAACGGTTTAACAATTCACCCGTCAAACCTTCATCATCAAAATCTAGAATCGGATCTTCATTTAGGTTTACCAATATTTTAGCAGCATCTTCATTCCAGTCTGGTTCACGAACTACTTCATTTAAGGAACGAACAACATCCGTTGCCATTGTCAAATTAGAAAGCTCTACTTTCGTAAGCCTACTACAACCATGGGAACCGTATTTAACCATAGGTCCAAAATCACTGCCTCCTGATTTAAAGGTAGTATCAAGAGGAATCTCAGTTACTTTACTGGAATCCGAATTTAGTGTAAAGCTCAGTGCTGGCAAATTACTATAAGTTGTACTTGCAAATGCCGTATATCCTGCGCTAGTTAAATCGAATTGATCTGCACTATTTTCATTCGATACCATGGTAACATTATGTGTTTCATCATCAAATCCCGCATAATATACCATAACCGTCGTTGGTGTTACTTCAACACGGAATTTACGCAAATCATCGCTAGCCTTATACGGTCCATCTAGAGAAATCGGAAAACTTGCAATTTCATTAAAATATGTATTATCCCCAATTTGTATATTATTATTGTGATAGCTATAGAGATTTAAATCCTTTACTTTATAGACATGCATGCCAGTTGTAGAATTTCCATTATAGGTAAGAGCCAGTAAATACCCATCTAAAAACAGTTCCATGTTTTGATAGGCATCATACTGTGCATTCACTCCTGTATATTTAGAAGTATCATACTTTATATTCGAATTAAAGAAAAAACCGACACCGTATAGTGCATCCGCTGCAAAATACTCTTTAATATCAAACTGAAAGGTTTTATTTGTAGTTTGTTCATTCTCAAGTAACATAAAGTCAGAATATCCACTACTTCCATATCCTTTAAATGTTAGCTTGGTTCCATTCGTTGTATCTAGGTCAACATGACGATCCAACATGTCATATACTGTCCCAGACTGATTTCCCGTTGTATCAATAAAATCATCCGTTGCTCCACCATTATTTAAGCTATGATCAAACTTCAACCAATCAAAATTAGTAGAAGTACTGGTATCCACTGATGTAGTAGCCATAACATTTAAGTTAGCACTCGGAATCGCATCCCCTATTGCATCTTTTAATTGACTTTCAAATGCACTGTAATCGACGGAAGTCGATCCAACAGACAGTGCCACATCCACATTTTTATTTGCATTTACAGCAATTTTAGGCGGTTCATCCGCTGCTAAAACCGTCATTGGAAGCATTGTCCACTGCATAATCACTAGTGAAATTACTAGCATTACTAGTCCTAACTTTCTTTGTGTTATCTTTTTCATAATTTCCTCCTTTTGTATGTACCATAAGTAAATCAATTATTAATAATGCAAATTAATAGTTTTTCATTTTTTTCACATTTCGCATACTTTTCGATGTCCTATATACATGCTTTGCATAATTGTAATTATTTATTGTAATTTTACAAGCAAAAGGACTCCAAAAGGACTCCAAAAATGATAGTTTTGATAATAAACATGCAAATATTTTTATTAAATCATACTTTAATAATAGTATCATAGAGCTTTAGTTTCTCATATCATCCGCTAATAGCTGCAAATTAGCAGTTGTAAATTCAGCCCAACTATAATTTACCATATATTCACCCATATATGAATTCACTGCAACAAGATCTTTTTTTAAAAAATCATAATAATCGCAGCTTATTTCTTCGGTCTTTATCGCTAAATAGTTCCACTTCTTCACAATTATATCTTCTATCCCAGCTTCCTTTATATTCTTCATCATTGAAGAAATGATTTTTTGAGTTTGATTTTTTAAATTACGATTATATTCTTTATCTTCCCAGAGAATTGCACTGATCTGTGCTGTGGTAGAGCCAGCACCTTTTCGATCAACCAGATATGCAAAAAGTTCCTTTGACTTGGAACGCTCAAATAAGACTGGTTTCCCTTTTGCAAATACATCAAAATTCCCAAATGTCTGTACTCTTACTATTTGCTCTTTCTTTAATTTTTCTCGCCAATCCTCAATAAGACTATCCAATACTTCTTCTACACTTTCTTTCGTTGCAGGTTTTAATATGTATCCTAGTGCATGTAGTTGAAATGCTTCACAAGCAAACTCACTATATCCCGTAACAAATAAAATCTTCGCGGAGGGAAAAATTTCTTTAATATGTCTTGCAAACTCAATTCCACGCATACCTCGCATTTTTATATCGAGGAACGCATAATCTAATGTTCCATCCTCTGCAAAAAGCTTCTCCAGATATTCCATTGCCCTTTTATGATTCTGAAATCCTTTTAATAACTGTATTCCTGTATTGCAAAATACTTCTTTTAAAACTCCCATTATCTGTTCTAACGCTAATTCTTCATCATCAACCGCTATTATGTTCATAGTAATGCCTCCTGTTTCGGTATTTTTATGGTAATTTGGGTTCCCACTCCAACTTGTGAAATTATCCGCATACTCCCTCCGCATTGACGCTCAATATGTTCCTTCACATTTTGAAGTCCAATGTGATTTTCTCCATTCTCCTCCTTGCAAATAACCTCTGTATCAAAACCGACTCCATCATCTTCTATTGTAACTTCAATATTATCCCTATCTTCTCTCGTCTTGATGCAAATTGTCCCTCCTGTTTCTTTTTCCCCTACTCCATGCTTGGATGCATTTTCAACAAGTGGTTGGATGGTTAATGGAGGGATTAAAAAATCTTTTACTTGAATATCGTAGTCTACATGTAGCAGATCACCAAAACGTACCTTCTCAAGATATAAATATGCTTTTACATGTTGCAGTTCCTTCTCAAATGCAATACTTTTTGAACTTTTTAGGGAATCCATGTTTCCTCGAAGAAAATCTGCAAATTCGGCAAGCGCGAGCTCCGCTCGAAGAGGATCTTTTCTGCAAAGCATTTGGATACTTGAAATGGAATTATAAAGAAAGTGTGGATGAATTTGACTTAACACAATTGCTATATTATTTTCTAACAGCTCCTTTTCCATTTCCACTGTGTTTTTAGCACGCAAAAGAATTTGTTTAATATAATCAATTGAGATTATACATTGTATTGTTATAAATATAATATATCCGATGGAAAGAGACATCATTACTTTTAGTAGTTCAAAGCGGTAATTAATAATCTCTATTTCCCCAAATACTTCAAAAATTAGCAAAGAGTACATTACTATCTTATCTGTTTTGTCATTGTTTCTTTTGATTTCATATAGCATTGAACATGTACATACGATTAAAAATACTCCTGCAATATAAAAGTAATACTCCCTTATTTCATATGCATCGAACCATCCAACTGTTTGTCCTATCATAAATAGAAATACAAAAATCATGCTTATTCTTTGAATTCTTTGAATAAAACGCCGTGCTGATGTTTTCATAAAAAATAGTAAATACGCAGTAAGTATTGGTATTTGTAAAAAGATACAGAGTGTACATATAATTAAATTAAAGACTGGATGGAGAAAAATGAAACCTGCCGTATCCGTTTGAAATAAAAACCATACTCCACTTACGATTGTATAAATAGCTCCCCATAAGACTGGTTTTAATACAATTGATTCTCTTAATGAAAAAAGACTTCCTATTATAAACATAAAACTTCCCAAGATAAGCATCATACTTCCTATTACTAAATTACTTGCATTTTTTTTTGCAGTAGAAAGAAATAAAGCCTTACTATTTCCAACACAAAAGCTTTTTATAAAATCCATGTAAATACTTGAAAAATTTATTTTTTTGTAAGGATTCTGAACGATTATTTCCAGTTCATCCGATTGTTTAATGTCCTTTAAGAAAATATGCCCCCAAGTCATTCCACCTGATTTCACAATCGTTGGTTTATCACTCTCTGTCCCAAATGAATATAGTTTGATTCCATTTTTCTTTATCATAACATTCAGATAATGAATCTTAAAAAATAACAGTTCACCCGTTTTATTTTTCAAGCTAAAATTGCCTCGAAAAATCACTTCATCATTGGTCTTTCCTCGTAAATTCGTATCTTTTGTAAATGCTTGAGGTCTTTGCATATCTAATGTCTGATAGGTTCCCAAAAATCTAGTTGTCTCTACCATATTATGTTGTCTTTCGAAACTTTGATCCTGTAAGAAAATGAATATTCCAAATAATATGAGTGAAACAATACTAATACTTAGATAAAATTTTGATTTCAACCTATAGAAAGTCAAATTTTGTCTCCTTTGAATAAATTTTCTTCTTTTTCATAATTATATCAATATTCGACAATAATTTCTACTTTTTATTTAAATAAGACGGAATTTTAGCAAAAAAATGCCCTCATTGCAAAATTTTCTTTTTTTGCAATGAGGGTATCACTTTTAATGATGAAAGAGTCGAATCTTCGTAAAGCTCATCACCATTCCATATTTATCACAAGTTTCAATCACATGATCATCACGAATAGATCCACCTGGCTGAGCTACGTATTTTACGCCACTTTTATATGCACGCTCCATATTATCTCCAAAAGGGAAAAATGCATCCGATCCCAGAGCAACCTCATCTAACTTATCTAACCATTCTCTTTTTTCTTGTTTTGTGAACACTTTTGGTTTTACAGTAAATACTTTTTCCCATGCCCCATCTGATAGTATATCCATATAATCTTCACCAATATATAAATCAATTGCATTATCACGATCTGCCCGACTAATTCGATCCAAAAACGCAAGATTTAAGACTTGTGGTGATTGACGTAGAAACCAATTATCTGCTTTGGAACCAGCTAATCTGGTACAATGGATTCTTGATTGTTGACCAGCTCCAATACCAATTGCCTGCCCCCCCTTGGCATAGCATACCGAGTTTGATTGCGTATATTTTAAGGTAATCATTGCAATTGTCAAATCAATAATTGCTGATTTAGACAGTTCCTTTTCCCGTGTTACAATATCTCCAAAAAAAGTTTCATCAATTACAAGTTCATTTCTACCCTGTTCAAAGGTGATTCCAAACACTTCCTTGCGCTCGATTGGCTTTGGCTGATAGGATGGATCAATTAAAATCACAGCATAATTGCCCTTTTTCTTTTGCATAAGGATTTCAAGTGCTTCCTTTTCATAGCCTGGTGCTATCACACCATCCGATACTTCTCGCTTAATCATATTTGCAGTGGATACATCACAAACATCTGATAAGGAAATAAAATCTCCAAAAGAAGACATTCGGTCTGCACCTCTGGCTCTGGCATACGCATTTGCAAGTGGGGAAAGGTCTGGCAAATCATCAACCCAATATATCTTTTTTTCTACTTCACTCAATGGAAGACCTACTGCAGCTCCTGCTGGTGACACATGCTTAAAAGAAGTTGCAGCTGGCAAACCAGTCGCTCTCTTTAGTTCACTTACCAACTGCCAGCCATTGAATGCATCTAAGAAGTTAATGTATCCTGGTTTTCCATTCAATACTTGGATTGGAAGATTTCCCTCCTCCATATAAATTCTAGATGGTTTTTGGTTTGGATTACATCCATATTTCAATTCAAATTCCTTCATCAACACTCTCCTATCTATTTTTATTTATCATTCGACTCTCATAACTTCCCTCTTCCATATTAATATAGCGTACAAAGAGTGAAATCTTATTCTCTTCATTTAGGTTATCCCAGATTGTGCTTGTAAATGCATCTATAGAATCCAAAATCTCTATTTTCCTTGGTTCTCCCTCAAAACTTGGCAGTGGATTTCCATCACATTGATAGGTATGAATGAAATGACCTACTCCATTGATTGGATTGTTATACGCAAATAAATTTCGTTGACAACTATCTGGGTTTCCATGATTACTCTTGAGAATTGACATTGCATAGTGAAACATTCCAGATTCAATATGCAAGATTCCAGATATTCGTGGTGTATAATTGGGTGCATCTGGCTCAAATTCTCTGGTACGTAATGCCTGTTCAAAGGTCAGTTGTTTATCCATAAGGTTATAAATGGTATCGGTTTGATCCCCATTGGTAACAATCGTTTTATTGCCAAGCACACGTACTGGTGCATAAATAATCAAACTAGGATCGGTAAGCTTTGATGGTTCAAATGCTTCCGTACGAATTCCTTCCCCAGCTTCTATAAAAACACGGTTTCTGCTATTTTCACTTCTTCCCATAATAAAATAAGCAAATACAGCATGTGTTCCTGATTTTGACTTACCGATAATAATCCCTCTGCCCGGATATGTGTTTTCTTGTAACATATGTTCCAAATTACCAAATTCCATCTTGAAACCTCCTAAATTTTTCTCATCCTTTACCTTTGCATTGTAACATTATTGAGCAAAATTGACAATGAAAGATAGGTGCTAGGAAACATGAAATAATCTACTTGAATTTATAAGTTGTGATAATAACTGTGACTTTTTTATACACCCAATCAGCTGCTGCCTCCTTACAATCATATATTTTATCTATCAACAACAAAAATCGAGTGCTCCAGCACTCGATTTTCGTTTGAAGCTACTATTACTTTGTTTTAGTAACGATACCGTCCTTATTGCAATAATATTTTTTACCATCTATGGTAACCCACTTTGATAAAGCTAACTCTCCTGATTTCATTGCAATATATTTATCGCCATCTAATTTAAATAAACGATTCATTACCACTTTTCCTGTTGATCTGGTTGTATAATAGCGATTTCCATCGATAACTACGATATCACCTCTAGCAATCGAACCAGACTTTGTTGCATAATATTTATTTCCTTTTAATTTAAATAAACGATCCGTCACGAGTTTTCCCGATGACTTAGTTGTATAATATCGTTCCCCATTTGTCTCGATAATTTTTCCAGTAACAACTAACCCAACTTCATCTACAATATACTTTCTTCCGCTTTCTGTTTCAACGAGAGTAGAAACATATTTTTCGCCATTCTTATCTACAATATATCGATCTCCTGCTTCCGTTTTTACAATGGCATCGCGGACTCTTTGCCCCTTTTCATCATAAAATAATTTATTTTTTTCAGTTGCACTTATCGGTTTTGTTGAAATCTCAGCTTTTATTGTATCAACACTCACTGGAACTTCCCCTTGCTTAGGTTCTTCCCCTTGTTCAGGTTTTTGCGTCGGAATTATCACTGGTGACGTTCCTTGATCTGGTGTTGGTGTTGGCCCTGGATCTTTCGATTCTGAAACTTTCCATCGATAAATTCCAGTTGCATGCGCATCAGCAGCAATTGTTACATTAATTCGGATAGATGTTGTTGTAACATTCTCAATCTTAATCGTATTATACGTATCGATTGCAATAATGTCATTGTAATCAGAAAGCATTTTTGCTTCCTTCCAATTACCAGATGCATCCAGATAGTCAAACCCTATCGTAGAAGGCACTCTTGTTCCTCCTGCATCATCATACCAAAAAATCTGGAATGTATTCATCGTCACTGGTGTTTCCCATGTATAGGCCACCCAGCACTTTGTTCCGGGTTCTTGTGAAAAATTCCCCCATCCCTTCCCGGTTCCGCCTTTTGATACAGTAGGTTCAAACGCTGCATTATTGATACCATCTATGGTTTCCCAACTTGCTGTATAATGTGCACTTGGTAGTGCGGATTGATCGAGACAAGTCGGATCAGGTACTGGAGGATTAATTAATCCAAACGTTCCTTCTATCGTAATATTTGATGTAACATTAGCAACCGTATAGGTGTTATCCTCACCCATTGTAACCTCTTCGCCATTAACAATAAGTTTCTTTACTTTATAGTCACTATTTGGTAGCGCAGTTATAACTACCTTATCACCCTGCTTTACCATGTCTTGGTTGAGCGAAAATGAACCATATTTTAAAGTCGTATTGGTAATCTTAACTTCATACCATGGAAGTCCATCATCTTCACCCGTTATTACCTTAAAATAGGCGGAATAGGAAAAATTTGGGGCATCAAACATTGGTACAAAATCCATATTATTAATTGTTAACTCTGGTAGTGCAGTACTCGTGTTCGCTTTAATAGAGTCACTTAGATTTTGTGATAAAATCAACGTCTTCATTGTCTTACTACTATCTTTTGCAACCATAACCAACGGTCCATCCATAATACTAGCAATTGTACTACTCCCTACCTTGTCCGGTGTCTTAGAAAGATGGTAGGTATAAGGCATATTGATAATGATTACATCTCCCGCTTTCATATCCTTTAATTCAACATATGAACTCGGTTCTGGTTTTTCTACTTTAACTTCCCCATTTACAGTAATAGTAAATCCTTCTGTAGCCCAATATGGTATTCTAAATTTCATGTTAATTGCAGATGGGGTTGCTACCTGCCCTACCATAGGACTTAACGTTATCATTGTTGTCTCCGATGGAAACTGGTTCGTCTGCGTTACTTGTAATCCCTTTTCCTTCCATTCCAACGTAGTTGGTATATAAAGGTTTACATAAAGGCTATCATCCGTTTTGTAATACGCTGCTTCTTGATACTTCACATGATTTTCCATTCCAGTACCATGACAACAAGTAAATGAATCATAGTCTCCGCCATAACTTTTGGTTTCACCGGGACCTATTGGAAGCATATAGGTTACTCCATGATGCATGTGCGCCGTTACATTTGGATTTTGAGAAGCAATAATCTGATTATATAGAGTTCTTTCATAATAATCCATATACTCTGCATTATCCGGATCATACTGATATAAAAGCTTCGTTAATTTGAGCATATTATAGGCAGCACATGTCTCACAATTTCGGTCGCCATTAATATACTTTCCCTGTTCATATGGCTCTTTAAAATTCTCACCCGTTCCAACTCCACCAATGGAATACGCATATCTTGAAGCTACCATACTCCAGAAATTTTTACCAATGTTATAATAGTAAGGCTCTGGATTCCCTTGTTTTACAGTCGCTGCATATTCTTCCATTGCACCTACAATCTGTGGAATATGCTGATTTGCATGACGGTTTGCAATATCATCTTCATTTTTATTTAAATGATCAAAGAATTTTGTATTATCAAATAATTTAGCACCGTTTAGAAACTCTTCATCACCTGTAATCAGATAAAGCCTTGACATTGATTCATTAAATCCTCCAAGCTCACCTGCAATATACATACTCCACATTTTAGATAGCTGCTCTGCGCTGCAAGCACTCAAACGGTTGTATACCCATTTACCCAAGGCTTCCGCTGCTTCCAAAGCCTCCTGATTCCCCGTATACTCATAAGCATCAATAAAGCCTGCCATAATTTTATGTAAGGTATAATAAGGTGCCCATATGGTTGCATAAGGAATATATTGTTCTAATAGTGCAAACTGATCTGGTGAATATCCACTAATAAATCCATCTCCCCAAACACTAGGATCAGTACTCCAATCCGCCTGATTTGTCCCTTTTGTGACAAATGCAGCTGGATCTCCTTTCGACATTTTTTGTAACTCACGAAGCTGATGAATCATATCATCCAATTTTGTTTTTATTTCTGCATCCTTGGTCGAAGCATAGGCCAGCGAAAGAGCTGACAAATAATGACCTGTCGAATGTCCTCGAAGAAGTCCAGTCGGCTCATCCCAGCCTCCTAGTGGTTCAACCTTTGTGCCATCTTCTAACAGCATATATTCCCCACTACCGTCATTTTCTATGCTTTTATAATGCTTAAATGTTTTATTAAAGTTATATAACATCCGATTATTATCCAATAACTTTAAATAATTAAGTGTCCTTGTACGATTTTGTGTTAAGATGGAATCTCCATCTAAAGAAATATCACTTAAGTCAAACTGATCTGCAATAATTGAAGGTTTACTAATTTCCCCATCCACTACAGTTACCGTGGCTTTGATTGGCATAAGCTCTCCTAAAAGTTTTCCTGCTACTTCGAAGCTGCCAGTATCTTTATACTTTGTATCATCGATACTTACCGGCCAAATTGTTCTAACCTTCGCTGTAGTATTATCAGAATATGTAACCTTTACAAAATTAGGAAGAAATGGAGCATAGCCTTTATTCGTCGTTACGATAATCGGATCATAACTTACGATAACTACGCTATCTCTCTTCGCTAATACCGTTACCTTAAATTCTTTTTTTATTGTACTCTGTCCATATTTCACATTTGCAGTTATCGTAACTTCCGCATTGTCTTCTAACGTACCTGGACAGGTTACAACTCCCGTTTCTGAAATTACATTTACATTACTACTTTCCCATGTAATAGTAGAGCCCCATTCACCTTGTGTTGGAAACACCAAATTACTACTTACGGCATCTAAATTCGCAAATATAATTTGATTTAAGTCATGCTCTGTAATCGCTGCATCCGTATAGTTTGCAAGAACCTTTACAGAAAAATCTTTTTCTTTTGTAATGCCGCCATATTCTACCGTGGCTGTTAAAGTTACAAGCTCATCTGGCAAACCTGCCGCTGGACGAACCACTTTTCCAATACTTCCATCTATTTCAATGGCCAAATTGTTGCTTTTCCAAGTAATGTTAGAGCCATTTGCACCGCTTGTCGGCAGAGTAATATCACTTATAATAGCACTCGTATCGCCTAAATCAATATCTGCAACATCTCCATCTACGATACCGTCATTATCAACTGTATAAAGAGAAGCCACTTCATTCTCTGTCATTGCATAATTATAAATAGAAACTTCAGCAAACATTCCTTTTGTTGGATCATTTCCAAACTGCCCATATCCAATCCAGTTTTTTACTGTACTTCCTAAATCACTTAGTCCAACTGTAAGCTGTTTTGTCCCAATTTGTGTTCCATTTTCATAAAGAGACATCGTCGTTTTATCCATAACAACCGTCGTTAAAACCCATTTATTCAAATCAATACTTGTACCTTTTTGGATTCCTTCTTCGCTACTCCATCCACCATTTGAAATGGCACAAGCATATCCTGTAAATCCTGTATTTTCACCATCGGATAATAAGTACATATAACTAGTGGTACCATTACCAAAATCCCATATTCTCTGATATCCCTGACTCGTTGCGAGCTTTACCCACATACTAATTGTTACACTTTCTTCTCCTGCAAGAATGCCTTCTGGAAACTCTAAATAGCCGCCATCTGCACCCCCAGGAAGGGATAACGCTTTAACCTGTTTTCCGTAAATATTAGCATCTACAACCTGAAATCCACCTGCATCATAATTACGCATAACTGCAGCTTTTCCGTTGCCTGAAGCATCATTAATAATGGTAGAATCATAATTTTGAAAATCGTAATATACAATTTTGCTTTTCGCATCCGCAGCCTTTGCCACATGTGCTCCATCCAAAGAAAGACTGCCAACAAGCATAGTTGCAGCTAAAATAAATGATATACCTTTTTTTAAAATCTTTCTCATCTTTTCTTCTCCTTTTCCCTATCAAACACTTTGTTGCATATAATTATGAATACCCCACACTTATTCTTTTGTTTTTTTTGCACCTCCCTTGTTTAAAATAACCCTAAATTAAGTATACCATTAATAAAAAATGAATTGTATAGATATACTTATCGTTTTTGTTTATTTTTTTACTATTATTTTCCTTAATATGTAACTAATTTATTATTTGAACCAAATCACGCATGCTGCGTGATAGCCCTTTTTAGTTTTTTGCTGTGC
>JBGUEO010000038.1:0-35425 GCA_041821315.1 Velocimicrobium sp.
AAAATAAGTAGAAATAAAGCGACTTCATAATTAGCGTCAATGTGCCGTTTTACATAATAGGCATAAACATATCGGAAATACCGACTATCAACTTGGAAAGAAACTTTTTTTTATCATGTTTCACTGCATTTGACCATCCTTTCATTTAACCATTTTATTTTAATTACACCTTATAAGTATAATTATAACGAATAAAATCTGTTGCGTCTTTTTTAAATGCGACATATAATACAACTATTGCGACATAAGAGCGCAGGAGGCGCAAAGAACACGAGGAGAAAGAAAGGAGCCAATATGAGACAAGGAGATGACGAAGCATGCTTTTGACCGTTAATACAATTCCTTTGAATGATGAAGGAAAAGAAATTATGAAGCGTGGCGCACCAGGTTTTCCCTGCAATGCTTACATCGGTGATATTCATAATTATATAGGAGGGGAAATATCCCTGCATTGGCATAGTGAGCTTGAATTGTTTGTGCTGGATGAGGGAATAGTGCAGATTATATTTGCAGATCATTCATATGTACTTCAACCAGGCGAGGGGTATTTCGTGAATTCGGATGTTTTGCATGGAATAATCTGTAATACTGATCAGCCTTGCCGATACCGCTCTGTTGTATTTGCCCAATCCGTTATATCAGGATGTACTGGAAGCGTATTTGATGAAAAATATGTTAGCCCATTTGTAAATGGAGGCGTATCATTCTGGACACTTAATCTGCGAGATGCAGGTAGTGCGCCAGTACTCGATCTTTTCAATACAGCATTCTATGCCTGCGAACTGGAGTCAAAAGGCTATGAATTTACAGTAAGGGATGTAATGTCAAAGATTATCATGTTATTGAGTGGACATAAGGAAAAGCAGTCTGTAAGGGTTGAGACGATGCGGGAACAGCGCCTGAAGCAGATGCTGAATTGGATTGATGAACATTACATGGAGAAAGTCACAGTTGAACATATTGCAGGTGCAGCCGGAATATGTATACGAGAATGTCAGAGGACATTTGCAGCAGTTATCAAAGATACACCGATAAGATATCTGATGCGAAGGAGAATTACTATTGCAGCGGATTTACTGAGGTCATCAGGCGCTTCCAACAGTGAGATCTGTGCACAGTGTGGCTTTGAAAGTCAGAGTTATTTTACAAAACAGTTTCGGCTATTAATGGGAGTTACTCCCAGACAGTATCAGAGAAAGGTGCGTAGTAATTGGGAGCATACATCATAAATAATAAGCATGGAGAAGTTTGACCTAAAGAAAGTGGCAATAGTGTATGATACTACAAAGCAGAACATTAGCGCACACTTAATAAATGCCACAGATATTTATGCTACAGCTATGGATTATAATGTGAAGGCACCAACTACAAAAGAAAATATGAGAAATCTGGAAAGTATATTGACAGATTTAAGAATTTGGAATACATTATAAGTAATAGACTGTATCGAAATGTATGAATTTAGTGTATGAATGATTATAGGAGGATGATAGTATGAATAGTTATAAAGAACCAGAAATTATTGTAATTGACGAGGCAGCAGAGGGAATCTATGCGGCTAGTGGAAGCACCGAAGATCCAGACGCTGGAAAGAAATGTGCAAGTATATATATGCAGGGAGTATATAGTCCAAAAAATGGTGATTCCATTCACGTTGGGTATAAGCTTGGATATGGCTGTGATGGATGTCCAGCTGTGGCAAATGGGAGATGTACCGTAAACGAAATCACTTGGGATGGCGATTTCCGTCCATGGTGGGAAAAGCAAGGAAAAACGGGTGATGAGCTAGGTTGGTAAGATAATCAGCGGAGTATCAATCAGAATCATGATAAAAATCATGAAAAAAGAGTACGGTTAATAGGTGGGCAATTTATCAAATGGTTGAATCGAAATCAATTATTTGCTGAATTGTCCTATTTTAATGTTATCAAGTAGCAAAGCGGGTTACAAATATTGACAAGATATACCGATTCAAGTATAGTTGTGGTAAATAAAGTAATTGGTAAAATCAACACCAAGGGAGGACAAAATGGATGTTATCATTTTTGCATAGTAGGAATGAAAAAAAAGAATCTATTACGAGAATACAAAGGATAGAAGAGAAGCTAGAAGTACAGGCGAGGGAGCAAAGCGAGCAGTGGAGTATGCTGTTTGAAAATATGCAGAAAATGCTGCAAAAACAAAGAAAAAACGACTCGGTAATGGAGAGTGTATTTGAAACGATTGAGGAGCATGCAGATGCATTTACCTTGTATGAAACGACGAAAAGCAATGAAAAAATGCTAACAGGATATATTATGGAGTATGACGAAACCTTGTTCCAGATGGGGAGAATGATGAAACAGGCGGGAGCAGAAATGGCTGAGTGGGCACAGCAGATAGAAGACATGAGAAAACAGGTTAGTAATCGTATGAAAACAATGGATTTAATTCGAATTGACGACAGCAATGTACCGGTAGACTTTAAGGTTCATGAAATTGTAAGTGTTGAGCGTACCATACAATTTGAACTCCAAGGTATGGTTCATGATATTATTGTTCCGGGATGGATTTATAAGGGAGAGGTACTAAAAAAAGCAAAAATAATAGCATATAAATTGCAGGAGGGAACGAACGAATGAAAAGGGTTATTGGTATTGATTTAGGTACATCTACTTCAGAAGCAGCAGTCATGATTGACGGCAAACCATTTTTGATTCCGAATGAACAGGGCAGACAAATTATTCCGTCTGTGATCGGAGTAGAGGATGGTCATTTTATTGTGGGTGAAGAAGCGCTTGCAAGACAGCTCCTTTATCCAGAGGATACGGTTATCGAAGTAAAGCGTAAGATGGGTGAAGACAAAAAAATCCGAGTATCAGGCAAATCATATACTCCGGAAGAACTTTCATCAAAAATTCTGGCACATATAAAAACGTATGCAGAGAGCTATCTGAAAGAACCAATCGAACGAGCTGTAATTACAGTACCCGCTTATTTTAATAATGAACAGAGAAAAGCAACCATTGAGGCAGGAAGGCTTGCTGGCTTTTGCGTTGAGAGAATTCTTAACGAACCAACAGCTGCTGCATTATGCTATGGGATTGATCATATCGAAGAAGAAAGTAAGATATTGGTATATGATTTTGGTGGAGGTACGTTTGACGTAACCTTGCTTGAGATGTTTGACGGGGTATTGGAAGTAAAAGCAAGCAGTGGGAACAATGAGCTGGGAGGCAAGGAGTTTGATGAAAAATTAATCGAGTATCTCATATTGGCGGGAGAGGAAACGTATCAGGTTGATTTACGTAACGATATTTATGCGATGGTAAAGCTGCGTGAAGCCGCTATAAGCTGTAAGATTGCTCTTAGCAGTCAGGAGTCTTATGATGTAATATTACCTATGATTGCAGAGGTTGATGGAAAACCGGTAACAATGAAAGAAACAATAACGGTTGCAATGTTTGAGGAAATGATTGCTGATTTAGTTGCCATGACAAGAAAACCGATTGAGGTGGTTATGGCGGATAGTGGATTTTCCAGTGATGACATTGATCTTATTTTGTTAGTGGGAGGCTCTACAAAGATACCTTATATCAGCAGATATGTGGAGGAGTTGCTGGGAGAGAAACCAGAGAGACTCGTAGATCCAGATTTGGCAGTGGCTCTGGGAGCGGCAGTTCAGGCAGGTATATTAACGGAAGAAATTGATACGCAGGAAGGCATTATGATAACGGATGTTTCACCCTATGCCTTGGGAGTTCGTGTCTTAATTGATATGCAGGGCATTCCGTTTGATAATTACATGGATATACTGATTCCACGCAATACAACCATACCAGTTACAAAAACGAAACGCTATGCAACCGCAGCAGATAATCAACGTTCTGCAATGGTTGAAGTGTATCAGGGTGAGAGGGAGATAGCTACCGAAAATATTTTGTTGGGTAAATTCGAGATAGGGGAATTCCCTAGAGCCAGGGCAGGAAAGGAAAAAATAGATGTAAAATTTTCATATGACTTAAATGGGATACTGGTGGTCAATGCAGTCATTGTATCAACAGGAGAGGAAGCATCGGTTACTTATGATATGAAAGAAATCGAAGATTTGCAGGATATTGATGTTAGCAATTGGAACAAGTATCCTTTGGCTAGAAAATTCCGTTCCACAGTCCGCAAGGCCGAAAAATGGCTGAAAGAGCTGGAAGATGATACACCAGACAGCATTGAACTTGAGGAACTGTTACTTGCTTTGAAAGAAGCCATTGTCCTTGAGCGGGACATAGAAGAGATAGAAGATATTGAGTCGGATATTTTAGATATCTTTGATGAGATTCTGTAGTTGATAATGGAACGAGGAGGTGTATCGATGAATCCATATAAAGTACTTAAGTTAGATCCGGATGCGGATAAGCATGCAGTAAAAAAAGCATATTTTAAATTAATCCGGCAATACACACCGGAGAAATACCCAGAGAAATTCAAAGAGATCCGGGAAGCATATGAGTATTTGCAAGAAGAGACGAATCTGGTTAGCATGCAAAAGGTACAGGCTGTCCCAAAAGAATTTGAAAAACCGTATTATCAGGTGTTGGATTGGATGAAGAAGGAAGAATATGAAAAAGCGGTATCCTTGTGTGAACGAGTGCTCGGTATCGCTGATATTTTCGAATTTCGCATACTTTTGGGAAATGCTTATATACGGAATGATAATTCGGGAAAAGCAGTAAAGCTGTGGGAAAAAATCTGTGAAGAAAACAAGGAAAATACCGAATACATGGAGCAGCTAGGTGATGCATACCATGCAAGAGGATGGGGACGCAAGGCATTCAGTCTTTATTACAGATTGTATGAAATGAAGGTACAGAGGCTTGATTTTTATTCAAAGCTCATTGAGTTGGCGGTTGAGCAGGAACAGTATAAAGCATTAAAAGAGATAAGTGACCATGTTTTAGTATGGTATCGACAATTAAAGAAGCACTCCAGAGAAGATGCTAAGTACATGAGTGACAGTTTGACTATGATTATTGATGTATTATCGAGTGAAAATCATACATGGATTTTGGAAAATGCTGATGATGTTTTACATATTATATCAGAACAGCCAATGGAGTTTGATCTGTATGCTGAACCCTTGCTCTTTATGTATATCAACCTGATTCTGATCTGGGAATATGACGAAATGGCAGAAGCTGAGGTTTTAAAATATAAAGAGTATATTTCCTTAAAGAAAAATAGTATTCCAAAGCAGTATGAATATCATCTGGTAAGTGCGCAATGCATTTTGGAAGAAAGAAACTTGCGAAGCGATGAATCCATACATGATATAATATTGGAAACTAGTAAATATTGGTATGGCCTGTTACATGATAAAATGCAAAGCAAGATATTAGGGGAATTTACACAGGAGTCGGAGCTGATGGAGATGTTAGAATATGGGCTTCATGACAATAGTAAAACCTATGATACTCTTCTTTATATGGTAAATGAACTGGATAAGCTTCGGCCTAGTCTGGAACTAATTAAAAAAGAGTATCCTTATCTGTCACAAGCCATGGGTGAATATCTAGAAGAAATGCTTCGCTGTAACAATACAGCATATTTATTTCAAAAGTATGAAAAAAAGTATAAGAAACTAATGGGGTATCCAGTAAACGCAAGATTAAGTTTATCAGAGAATGAGATGGATATATATGATTCCTATGAAAATGGAACGTATAAAAGAGAAGGTGCAAAGATTGGGAGAAATGATCCCTGCC
The DNA here is from genome assembly GCA_041821315.1 of Velocimicrobium sp. Classification (GTDB taxonomy): domain Bacteria; phylum Bacillota; class Clostridia; order Lachnospirales; family Lachnospiraceae; genus DIGJ01. The sequence goes on from JBGUEO010000038.1 coordinate 5,739, forward strand.
CTTGTGGAAGTGGCAAAAAGTATAAACAATGTTGCGGGAAATAAGAAGTGAGGGGTAGCGAATGGAACTACAGATTAAGCCATTGGTTACATATTATATATGCTAAAAAAACATAAAAATATTATTATATTACTATTGTTTGTTGCCAGTATCAGTATTTTTTTCTATTATAAAAATGAAAGCGTTTCCATGAGTGTAAAAAATGGAGCGATAAATCTTTTGGAAGTCAAAACGCAGAAAACAGGTGTGATTGAACTCAATGGTGCATGGGAATTTTATTTTGGCAAGCTTTTATCACCCGATGATTTTGACGAAAATGAGGAAGTACCGTCCTTAATGATGGTGCCCGGAAGCTGGGGGCAGGATATGTCTGGTAAGTCATATCCAGATCATGGATGTGCAACCTATCACCTTACGATAAATCATGTGATTCCGAATACATTTTACGGGATAAAAAAACAGAGCATCCGTGTGGCATGTAAGATTTTTGTCGATGGAAAACTAGTATATACCGATGGGACACCTAGCGATTCCATAAAAAATGAGGTGATGGGAAATGATCCGGGAATCTTGTTTTTTGAAAGTAATAGCGATACGTTGGATGTCATTATTCAGCTGTCCAGTCATAAATATGCGCAGGGTGGGATTGGAGACCCCATCTTATTTGGAGTACAAAAAGATATTGTTTTGATGAATAATACGAATCTTTTTTATGAGGTTGCCCGAATTGCTTTTATGATTGGTATTGGTGTTATTTATGCGATGATGGTTCTCTTTATTCCAGCGTACCGAAAACAAGAACCGGCATCCGTGGTATTTCCCTTGGTCGTGATTTTATTTGCCCTCTTGAATGCTACACTGGGAGAGCGGATATTAAAGCTTTTGATACCATGGATTTCTTCCGAAGGGTTGCTGCGGGTGGAAACTGCGATTATTTGCTTATATATCTCTTCTCTTGTGGTGTTGGTTCATAAGATGGAGGAGAAGATTATAAGTAAGAGATACTGTAAGGTGGTTTTTTATATGCAGGGGATATTATTACTGACTGATTTTGTTTATCCAGCATACGCATATACGCTTTGGAAAGGTGTTTGCGCACTCAACTTTTTTATCCTGTTAATTCTTGCACTGCGCCTATTCTATTTTTATTGGAAAGAGACCACGCTTGGAATCAATACAATTGAACATACCTTTTTACTGCTTGTGCTTTATGCGGTCAATGTCTATGATTTGGATATCATTATGTTTACAATGGGAAAAATTGGAAATAAAAGCCTTGCGATATTTTCCAGTATGTTTTATATTTTATTTTGGGTTTTTCTTATGATATACCGCTACCATGAAATATTTCAAAAAAATGAAACACTTACGGTAGCCTTGCTCGAGAGCAGCTATAATATGGAAAAGACATCAACGAGTGCAATGCGAAGTGAAGTAGCTTTTTTACAGGCACAGATTAAACCACATTTCCTATTTAATTCGCTAAGCAGCATTATGAGTCTCCAAAGAACCAATCCGCAAAAAGCATATGAACTATTAAAACATCTGTCAGAGTTTTTAAAACATTCTTTTTATGTGGATAGTTCTAAGGATTATATTGTACTAGAGAGTGAATTAGAAATCATTCAATCCTATGTATTCATCGAAAAGGCTCGTTTTGGAGATCGAATCCAGGTAGATTTTTTTATAGAAGAAGCATTAAAAAAGCAAAAATTGATTCCACTGCTTATCCAGCCTTTGGTGGAAAATGCAATCCGCCATGGTGCGTTAGAGCGGGAAGAGGGAGGATATGTCAGTTTGTCGATATACATAAAAGAGGAGTATACAATCATTTCCGTGTATGACAATGGACCTGGGTTTTCAAGGGTAAGCAGGGAACGATTGCAAGAGGAAATAAAAGAGGATAAAAAGATTGGGAAAAAGGGTGTAGGCATTCGAAATATTAAGGAACGCTTGGCACACTATTACCAGGAAGAATTACATATTGAGGAAGATAATAAGGGAGTGACGGTCTGGTTTCAGATCCCTTTATATAAGGAGGAGTAAAAAATTGCGGGTAGTGATTGTGGATGATGAAATCCTAGTGTTGGAGTATTTGGCAGAGATGATAAAAGAACTGGGGGTAGACATCGTGGGGACGTTTACCAGTTCTAGAAAAGCGCTGGAAAAAATTCCAGAACTTTCTCCGGATCTAATTTTTTTGGATATTGAAATGCCTGGTATCAATGGAATTGAGCTCGCGATTGAGTTATCCGATCAACTAAGTGGCACAAATATTGTGTTTGTTACGGCATATAATCAGTATGCAATTGAAGCCTTTCGCTTAAATGCGCTTCATTACATATTAAAGCCTCCTGCAAAGGAGGATATCGTAGAGGCTATTGCAAGGGGGACGTTCAAAAAAGATGCACAGGAAAAAGTGGTACATCATCGAATAGAAATCCATGTTTTGGGAACGGTTGATATCGTAGAAGGAGAAGCCTCCCTGATTACATGGCCGACGCAGAAAGCAGAAGAGCTGTTTGCCCTATTTATGATATACCGTAAAAATGACTTGAATAAGTGGGACATTATTGAAAAATTATGGCCAAATTCGGACAATGAAAAGTTGGAGCATTTATTATATACGACCATCTACCGGATGAAAAAATCACTAGAAGAGGCAGGAATTGCGTTTCAACTAAAAAATAGTTTGGGATATTATACGTTTTCGATTGAAAATGTTTGTTATGATGTGGATGAACTGGAGGGTATCTATGAGCAGACGCAGGGAGAAGATTGGGAGGAGGATGCGGTAAAAGTATCCTTGTTTCAGCTTTATCAGGGGAATCTGTTTGGCAGCAGAGACTATCTGTGGGGCGAACCTGCAAAATATGCATCTCAAAATATGTTTGAAACAATTTGCAACCGTTTGATCTGTGCATATGAGAAAAAAAATGAAAAAGAGAAGGCAGAGGAAGTCCGTATTAAAATGGCAGAAAAGCTTTGTATGTTTGATTCCTAGAGAGGTACTTGTCACCAGGCATGGGGGCAGGTATTTTTTTTGTGAGAATTTTGTGAGATGCATATTTTATAATAAGGGGTCAAAACGTATAGGGGAAAATGAATGAGAGGGATTGAAGTGAAAAAACATTTACTTTTAATCAGCAATTTAATTATAGTTTTAGCAATTATTGTTGGATTTTTTGGGGTGGTATATCGAGATAGTAAAAACTATCAGGAGCTAGGGGAAAAATATTTGGAAAAGATTGTGAGCCTTGCAGATATTAATATCTCAAAGCAAATTGAAAACTCAATGATTAAGCCGGTGACAGTGGCAAAAACCATGGCAAATGATGAGTTTTTAAAAGGATGGATCTCGCATGAGAGTAAAAATGTGGGAAATGAGGAATATTTAAATAAACTCTATGACTATCTGAGAACATATCAGGAGAAATATAATTATTCAACGGTGTTTTGTATTGTGGCAAAGACGGAAAATTATTATTATCAGGATGGTTTTAATAAGACCATATCAACAAATGACGATCATGACGTGTGGTATTATAATTTCATTGAATCCGGCAGTGAATATGATTTGGAAATTGATACCAATGAAGTGGATGAAAATACCATTACAGTATTTGTAAATTTCAGGATTGAAGATGAGGAAGGAAACCTTCTAGGTATCATTGGTGTTGGACTCGAGGTATTCTCTATCGAGGATACAATCCAATCGTATGAAAGAGATTATGATCTGTCCGTTTATATTGTAAACGTCGGAGGAGTAATGACCTCTTTTACAAGGGAAACCGATATTTTTGTTAAGGAGGATAAACTTGCAGAACTTACAGGAATCCAGAAAAAGATTGAATTAAATACTTCGGATAAAGCAAAGATTCAATGGTATACTTCTGGAAAAAAACGAAAGTGTTTGATTACTACATATGACGATTCACTGGGCTGGTATCTGGTTGTGGAAAAAGATACAAGCACCATAAACCGAGCCTTTCAAGAAGGAATAAAAAATAATATGGTTGCCATGCTGATATCCATGACTTTGTGTATTATGGTGACTTCCTTTGTTTTTGTCTACTGCAATCGACGGTTGATTGCGCATGAAAATATGGATGAATTAACCGGTCTTTTGAATCGAAAACTATTTTGCAGACAGTATTTGGCATTTATACGAAAATACCGAACACAAACGTGTTCTGTATTTATGATGGATATTGATTGCTTTAAGAATATTAACGATACCTATGGTCATATCTATGGAAATGCAGTATTAGCCATGATTGGTAAAAACCTAAAGAGAAGGATAGATGGATGTGGAATCGCATCCCGTTGGGGTGGGGATGAGTTTATTGGGGTCCTTTCAGTAGAGACAAAAGAGGCAGAACGTATGCTACTCTCATTTATGGAAGAGCTTAAATTGGAAGGAGAGAATTTGCATCATCAAGTAACCGTTAGTATAGGAATTATAGAAGTCAGTGAAAAAATAGGCGAAGATGAGATGATGAAAAAGGTAGATGAGGCAATGTATCATTCCAAGCAAAGTGGTAAAAATCGGATTACAATTGTTTAGTTTAACACGATTGCGTTCCCATTTTATTTGCAGGAATTCAATTCATATTGTATAATTATGGAAACACATTATGACAAAATATTTATCAGGGAGGTAAATAAAATGGAGTTTAACGTAATATGCAGTAAGGGTACCGATGATTATGATAACGTTACAATTACCGAATCCGACGTGGCAGGCTTACGTGGTAAAAACCTATCGGATTTGCGAGCTGTTTTAGAGAAAAAGCAGGTAAATGGTCAGAGTTTTATTTGTCCGGATGACAGCACCAAGCTATATCGTTTTGTAATGCCAAAAGCGGAAAAAAGCAGTGAAAATTATTCGGATCGCATCGTGGCGAGGACAACGGAGCGGTTCATACCGTTAGCCGATATGTTTATCAACGAGCAAAATCAAATTATTCTAACGAACACCAAGAAAACCAAAAAACCGGATTTGATTGGTTTCGCCGCAGATTGTTGGGCAGGTGGTAAATTACAGGTAAAATGCAGACTGAAAAGGTCCGATGAGTCTACTCGGACCATCAACAACGATAAATTTGAACCAATCATGCTAACCAATGTAGTGCCGACCAATGAAAATTTACAATTGTATTATGATAACGTATGTATATGTTGTGAAGATTCAGTGGTTGAATTTCCACTCCGTTGTTACGGAACCGTAGGTTTTGAATTTAAGGCTTCCATTGCGTCTGGTGAGGTTATCTGGGAAAACGCAGTGCACTGGGCTCCTTATGATAAAAACTTATACGGAGAAACCATAATTAATGCTTGGAGGAGCGGCGATGAAGATAGAAATATCGTGCTTAAGGCGATTGATCATGTGAGCGGTATTGATCCAGCGACCAAAATGCAATATCAAAAAGTTAGCTTTATAGCGCGGGATATGCTTGCGTGGAAAGATGGAGATGCCAAGGTTGTTTATGATGCGAATTCACAGAAAATGAAGCTAGAGAGCGTGGGAGCTATTTCCTTTTTAAGCGAACTAGATTCAAACAGCGGCGATACACAAAGTGCCATAGGTGGTAGTGATATCAAACCAGCAACACCTGTGAAAGGCGATAAAACAAAGGTTTGCTACGGAAACTGGTGGGGGGTTGAGTCCAAACCGTGGGAAGAACCCCAGGGAATAGTAAATGTTTATTTCTTTGTATTTAGTTCTAAAGAGAAGGCAAAACAATATGTCGATCGATATAATATTTTGCCGCCAAGCATGCAGGCAGAAATATGGAGGTGATTTTATGTCAACACGATTATTAACAATCAAAAATACGAATGGAAAAAGTAAATCTGTAAAATTAGATACAGACGAGACGCTCTTAGTTGTACGTGGAGAATTGGAAAAAAGAGAAATTATGTCTGGGATGGATGTTTTTTTACATAACGACGCTGAAATACTCCTTTCGGATGAGCAGGATATTCAGCTCTCTGATTTGCTAGACACAGGCGCCACGATATATGTCGGAAGCAGTTTGGATAAAGGGATTAAGGCAGATCCAGATATGGAGGACTACAGGGACTTAACCGAAAGTCAGAAAACAGATCTTTTTAACAAGTGTCAAATTTTTAGAGGACTAATATTTTCAAATAATGATGGGATAACAAAATCGTTCAAAGATTTGTTTTCCTGGAAATCACTTCCGTCCATGCAAACACCGCGAATTAATACGGAAGAATTATCGTATTACTCTTTTTCTAAAGTTACGCAGGATTTGAATTTAATCACCAACGACAAATTGTCGGTAGCACTGGATACCCCTTATGTTAAGCTAGATTCGGAATACAGCAATGAGAAAAGTAAGTCATCAAGCGCTAGTACGGTAACGGAATATTTGCTTGCGAAATGTCTGAGGCTTATGAACAATAATGCGTACCATAGTGTAGTAAAACAACTTCAGCCATACGTAAATATGTTCAATTACGCAACAAGTATTGAATCGCTTATTGATCCATTTTAAAGCAATTGACAGTCTCTTACAAGGCTTTGTAAGCAGGTAGATACTTTGAATAATTACATGGAGGTATCGTGGTTTATGCAAAGGTGTACAATCAGGAAATTGCTTATCGTCGATTTGTATTTTGGATAAGTAACGATTACTAAAGAGTATATATTCCATAATGATGTAATTGCCTTTAATACGATACAATCGAAGATAATCCAGGAAAGCTCAAGAAAAGCAGGAAAAATATAGTAATAATCAGAGGTATATGGAATGCAGGAACAGAAAAATGGAACAAAACACATAATTTATTTCAGTGACAAATTAAATAAAAGAATGAAGCAGTTTCTCTTTTATCCTGCCACGCTTGTGGTAGCGCCTATGGGCTACGGTAAGACGACATTGGTAACAGAGGCGATGTCGCACCTAGATGCCGATATCGTATGGCAAAAGATCTATGATAAGACGGCAAGCGATTTCTGGGCTGGATTTTACCATGCCGTTTCGGAAATTGATGAAGAATGTGCACACAGACTCGTAGAGATTGGGATATTGGAAGGAAGATTTATGAAACGTGAGCTGATGATGGTGCTTGAATCTTTGCACGTAGTAAGAACCACCTTCCTTGTGATTGACGATTACCATTATATAAAATCAAAGGAGGCCGATGAGTTTCTAGCCATGCTTATCTCATATATGCCGGAGAAACTGCATCTTATTCTCATTACGCGAAACGCTTTGCAAGGAGCCGGGGAATTACAGCTTAAAGGGTATTTAAACACAATTGGAGCCAATGACCTTGCGTTTTCTAGGACAGATATAGTACTTTATTTTTCTATGCAGGGAATCGGGCTAAATGAGCAGCAGCTCGAACAGCTATGCCGTTACAGCGAGGGCTGGGTGTCGGCGTTGTATTTGTTTACGCTTGATTATCGGATGCACGGGGACTTTGTATTTACATCAAGTGTTCAAGAACTGATCTATCAGACCATTTATGATCCGCTTAATCAGGAAAGGAAGGATTTTCTTTTGTCCATCTGCCAGTTTGACGTATTTAGTCTGAAACAGGCAAAAGAGGTATGGCAGCAGGAAAATGCAGAACAGTTGCTGGAAGAATTGTTGTATTTCAACGCTTTTATGAAAAGAGATTCGTTGTCTTTTCAGTATTCTTTGCATAATATCTTCCGTCTTTGCCTGCAGGAGCAGTTTGAGAAGCTCCCAATGGAGAAACAGAGAACTCTGTGGAGTAAAACGGGAGAAGCAATGAGGGATAGCGGTCAGCTGATTCCTGCGATGGAATGTTTTTACCATGCCAGACAGTTTGATGACGTGCTTTTGATTCTTGGTACGGATAATCCGAGAAATCTGCACAGAAAGCATAAGGAGCTGTTGCTTCGCTGTTATGGTGACTGTCCCGGAGAGGTAAAGAACAGGCACCCATTGTCCCTTCTGTCTTTTTGCATGGATATGACTACGTTGTTTCGCGAGCCGGAATGGTTCGATAGAGGCTGTCATGATTTTGAGAGAGCCATGCAGGAAAATCATTGCCTTACCATAGAGGAGCGTACACAGCTTACCGGAGAATATGAACTACTCTTATCTTACCATGCTTTTAACAATCTTAATAAGATGCGGGAACATCATCAAAAAGCTTATGAACTGATTCATGTTGCCCCGCGCTTTATCGATTTGAAAGATATATTTACCTTTGGTGCGCCCTCCATTCTCTACCTGTATTATCGGGAGGCGGGAAAGCTTAAGGAGCTGGTGCAATATGTAAACCGAGTTCCCGGCAGTTATATGAAATTTACGAAAGGTCATGGGGAAGGGTACGCTTCTGTATTTGAGGCAGAATGGTTGTATGGTTGTGGAGACTATAATGGAGCAGAGATTGCCGCAAGAGAGGGGATTTCTCTTTCTCATGCGAAAGGGCAGGCAGATATTGAACTATGTGGTATGTTTGTATTAGCAAGGATTTTTTTGTGCAGGGGAGAAGCCTCTCAGTTGACGGAGATGATTGGACAGATTGAAGCATTGGCTCGTTATGAGACAGCAAAATACCAGACACACTGGTTACTATATGCAATGGATCTTGTGAGGGGGTTTCTCTATGAAGCGTTAGATCAGACAGGTGAAGTTGCCGACTGGATTTGGGAACATGAATATGGAAAGCATTTGATTTTTAATTCCATTTCCTTTGCTGACATTGTCTATGGAAAAGCCTTATTGCAGAAGAAAGACTATGTGAAGCTCCTTGGCATGACAGAGTCTTTTTGCCGACAGGCTATGATTTTTCCAAATCTTTTGGTACTAGTTTATACCTATATTTATGAGGCAGTGGCAAATGAGGCACTATATCGAAGTGAAAAAGCAAATGAGGCTCTGTGCTATGCTATGGACATCGCTCTGCCGGATGGGTTGATTCTGCCATTTGCGGAAAACGCCCGGGAGATGGAGTCGGTGCTTGCGCGGTTTTCTTCCAGTATAAAGTACGCAGACTTTATCTGGCAGATACAAAAGGTTTCTGTATCTTATCAACAGTCAGTGGAAGTGATAAAGAGCGCATACTTCGAAAAGGAGGTACCGAACCTGACCCCACGAGAGAGCCAGATTGGGCTATTGGCTGCGGATGGGCATAACAACCGTGAAATCGCAGAAGCACTTTATATTTCACCAAATACCGTGAAGGCGGAGATGAAAAGCCTGTTTGCAAAGCTTGGAATTAATTCCCGTGTACTTCTTAAAAAAGAAATGTTTATCGAAAAATAATTGTTACTATTCAGCCATATCATTCATAATGTGCCAGAATAAGCAATTCAGGCAATTAAATACCCAGTGGGTAATAGAAATGTATCGGAATCCATCCTATAATTTGTAGGATGGATTTTTTCTATAGTAACGGCTTTTTATAAGTACACTTCCATCAATAGAGGTGCTTACAGGAGGAATTATATGCCAAAAATCACGGCAGTAGAGCCAATGGAGGAATACCGGCTTAAGGTAGGATTTAATAATGGGAACACCGTCATACTGGATTTATCAGAAAAAGTAAGAACCACGCGCTTTTGTCAGCTGCTTAGGGATGATTTGTTTTTGCAGGCAAAGACGGACTGTGACCGTGTGTACTGGAACGAACTGACGGAGATATCTGTTACGGAACTTTTTGAGCTGGCCCAAAAGGAAAAGGTTGAAAAAAATTATTTTAATATTGAGGAGGAAGATGAGTGAAAAAATCAAGAAAAAGGAAAGAAATGGGGAAAAGGCTTCTGTCTGTAATCTTATGCTGTTTACTGGTAATTACGTTGGTTCCAGTATCGGTATTTGCCAGTGTTGGAGGGGTATTTGATGACAGTGGAAGTGGATTACGTTTTAAGGTATTGACCGAGGATGGCACTTCCCATACTGGAACGGTAGCAGTCGTGCCTAATAATTATAGTGGAACCGTATATAACATTCCGGAAACGGTGACATGCAATGGTATTATTTATACGGTAACTGAAATTGGAGAAAAAGCATTCTTCTACTGCGAAACACTAACCAAGGTGATAATAGAGGAAAATTCACAGCTGACAGCCATTGGAGATAGTGCGTTTTATAACACTGCCCTGAAAGAAATTTTGATACCTGCCGGAGTAACAAGTATAGGTAACAATGCATTCTGTTTTTGCGAAACACTAACCAAGGTGACAATAGAGGAGAATTCACAGCTAACAATAATTGGAGATAGTGCATTTAACTATGATGGTCTGAATGAAATAACAATACCCGCCGAAGTAACAAGCATTGGTGATTTTGCATTTGATCGGTGTGAGAATCTGACACAGATAACGTTTGCAGAAAATTCAAAGCTGGAAACCATAGGAGAGAATGCGTTTCAAGTAAGTGGTCTGACAGGATGCATAACGATTCCTGCTAGTGTAAAAACAATTAATAAAAGTGCATTTTTACGATGCCCGAATCTAACTAAAGTAACATTTGCAGAAAATTCAAAAATTGAAACGATTGGGGAATCTGCGTTTTATGATTCTGCTTTGAAGGAAATAACGGTATCTGCGGGAGTAACAAGTATCGGGGACTCTGCATTTGAAAATTGTTCTGCACTGTCAAGGGTTACCTTTTTAGGAAGCACACCGCCGACAATTGGGGCAGATGCATTTTTAGGAATAACCGCTCTTGCATTCACCGTTCCAACCGGAACGGTAGAGGTGTATAAAGCGGTGCTACCTGCGGATGCCACAGTGGATATTCCACCCAGCATATCGGATGTGACAGTCAGTCCGGATATGGTAACTTTGTTAAAGGGTTTGAAGCAGACATTTAGTGCCATAGTGTCTGGAACAGGTAGTTTCAGTCAGGATGTGACCTGGAGCGTCGCGCAAGGAAGTTCGGGAACTATGATAGATGCAAATGGAGAGCTTACAGTTGCGGCAGACGAAACAGCAGCAACGCTTACCGTTACGGCTACTTCGGCAGCGGACACAACGAAAACAGGTACTGCTGTGATTACAGTAGTGGATTTGCCAACTGTTGGAGATGAATTTGATGACAGCGCCAGCGGTCTGCGGTTAAAAGTTCTAACAGTGGATGGTGCTACCCATACCGGAACGGCAGCGGTCATTGCAAATAGTTATAGTGGTACAGCATATACAATTCCGAGCACAGTAGATTACAATGGTATCACTTGTACGGTAACTGAAATTGGTAAATATGCTTTCAGAGACTGCACAGCACTAACCAAGATCATAATAGAGGAGAATTCAAAACTGACATCCATTGGAGATTATGCGTTTTATAATAATACTGCCCTAGAGGAAATTATGATACCCTCTGGAGTAACAAGCATTGGTGAAGATGCATTCTTTTTGTGTGAAGCGCTAACCAAGGTGACAATAGGGGATAATTCACAGCTAACAACGATTGGAACCGCTGCGTTTGACTGTAATTTTGCTTTGAAGGAAATAACGATACCCGCGAGAGTAACAAGCATTGGTGACTATGCATTCGATCGATGTGAGAAACTGACACAGATAACGTTTGCAGAGAATTCAAAACTAGAAACAATTGGAACGTGTGCGTTTCAATTAAGTGGTCTGACAGGAAGCATCACCATACCTGCTAGTGTAAAAACAATTAATGATAGTGCATTTCGATGCCCGAATCTAACTAAAGTAACGTTTGCAGAGAACTCAAAAATTGAAGAGATTGGGACAAATGCATTTTATGATTCGGCTCTGCAGGAAATAACGATACCCGCCGGAGTAACAAGCATTGGAAAGTCAGCATTTGAAAATTGTTCTGCACTGTCAAGGGTTACCTTTTTAGGAAGCACACCGCCGACAATTGGGGCAGATGCATTTTTAAGAATAACCGCTCTTGCATTCACCGTTCCAGCCGGAACGGTAGAGGCGTATAAAGCGGTGCTTCCAGCAAATGCCGTTATAATGGTTCCGGTTAGCATATCAAAAGTAACAGTCAGTCCGGATACCGTGACCTTGGTAAAGGGTTCGAAGCAGACATTTATTGCCACGGTAACTGGAACAGGTAGTTTCAGTCAGGATGTGACTTGGAGCGTCACGGGAGGAAGTCTTGGAACTACGATAGATGCAAATGGAGTGCTTACAGTGGCGGCAGACGAGATGGCAGTAAGCCTTACGGTAACGGCGACTTTGGTAGCAGATACGACCCAAAAAGGCACCGCCACAATCATCGTATCAGATACACCCGCAAATAACGTACCGACGGCAAAGAGTTTGGTGCAGGAACAAAAGGTAGCTTCCGGCAGTTCGATTCGTTTCACCGCATCCAATATTGCAGAAGATGCAGATAACGATAAACTTACAATTATAAATATCGTGACCAATCCGAATACTTCGACAGCATCAGCCATCCTGATTGGTGATACGGTGGAAGTAACTGGGATAGGAGAAGGCTCTACATGGGTCACGGTCACGGTCAGTGACGGAAAGGACAGCGTGGAGGTAACGGTGCCGATTACGGTAACCGCCTTACCCAATATAGCTGAGATATCTGATGTGACAATCAGTCCGGAGACGGTGACTTTGACAAGAGGTTCGACGCAGAAATTTTCTGCCAAGGTGACAGGCACAGGCAGTTTCTGTCAGGACGTGACATGGAGCGTGACTGATGGAAGGCTCGGAACTACGATGGATGGAAATGGAGTGCTTACACTGGCGGCAGATGAAATCGCGACGACGCTTACAGTAACGGCGACTTCGGTAGCAGACACAACGAAAAAGGGTACTGCGATAATTACAGTAATAGCGAATTCGTATGGGGGTTATTCTGGCGGTACATCCGTCACTCCACAACCGGAAAAGAGCGAAGAACAGCCGGTAATTGCTACTGCAAGCCTGACGCCAACTGTAGATAAGAAAGGAAAGGCAACGCTGAAGGTTCTTTTGAAGACCATTAAGGCTACCATAAAAAAGGCAGTGGAAGAAACGGAAGATCAGGAAGGAACAGAAAACGGAATCGGAGTTACTCTTCAGTTGAAAAATCCGAAGAATACCAAATCTCTTGATATTGTACTGAAGAAGTCAGTGATGAATCAGCTGACCAAAGCAAAGGTAGAGCAGTTTGAGGTAGAGGACGGTCTCTTTACCATTCAGTTCGATTTAAAAGCACTGAAAGAAATCAAAAAGAAAAGCACTGGTGATGTGACCATTCACATCACGCCGGTCACGGGACTTTCCAAAGGGGCGAAAGCCCTGATTGGTAAGAGACCGGTGTACAAGGTGACGCTTAATTATAGTAAGAATGGGAAGACAAAGAAAATAAGCAAATTTGAGAGTGGAAGTGTCACACTCTCCATTCCTTATACACCAGGGGAAAATGAAACTACTGGTAATCTGTATGCGGTCTATATAAATGGAAAGGGAAAGGCTGTAAAGGTCTCAAATTCTTCTTATGACGAAGCCAGCGGCAGCGTGATGTTTACTACCGACCGGCTGGCAGTGTATGGAGTGGGGTACACAGCGGATTAGGTATATCACATAGGAATTGAATGATATAGCCAGGTTGGTATCAGTAATGGTATGGATGAAGGAAGCGGTGTAGCGAAATTCTTGAGCCTACGAACAGAAACTTGATAAGGCGATAGGTGGGTGAGGGAGAGGGAAATTATTCAAAACTTATCTGACAGGAAATCCATTTTTCATAAGCAGAAGACGGATTGATTCTATTTCTTCTTCTATGCATTGATTTCAGCATTTGTAGGTATGTTTAATCACTTCTATACCTTTGATGATATGGAAGAAGCAACAACTACAGTTGAAGATAGCAGAGTAAAAATGGGAGCTGGTAAAGCACTTTCTATTCTTTTAGTTCCAATTATCCTTATTTTATTAGGAAGCTTCGTTCCATTAGCAGTAGGAGGAGAAGGAACCCTTATAACAATTGTTAAGTTTATTGGAAACAAGAACTTTGCAATGTTAATGGGTGTATTATATGCCGCATTTATTTCCAGAAAATACATTGAGAAAAAAGCTTCCGACGTTATGACAGAAGCAGCAGATCAGGTTGGATTGATTTTACTGATTACAGGTGCTGGTGGTGCAAAGACCTTCTATGCGAAATGGAGAGCGAATAGCAAACCAGTTGTGCCCCCTGCGGTTGTAGTAACAGTGAATGATTCTACAAACAAAATCGTAGGAGCCGATACGACGATGGAATATTTCGTAGGTACTGCAACGAGTGAGGCAATCTGGATAAGCTATGATCCGACAAATGAACCCGTAATTGATGGGAATCAGACGGTGAAGATAAGAAAAAAAGCAAGCGGTACTAATTCGGCGGGAAAAATTAAAACAATAACGTTTACAGAGACTGTAATACCATATACGCCTTCCACGCCAGCAGCATCGACGGAAGTAGAAAAAATTGCAGTTGACGTAAAACTGGGAGAGCCAGAAGAGATATATCTAATTGGTGGAAAAACAGCGATAAGTGATAAAGTAGCGGATGAACTAAAGAAGCTTCTTGCCATGACAGAGGATGAAATAAGAAGGGATTTTAATAAATAGGTCGGACACCTTCTAGGGAAAGCGGAAACTATTGTTGGCATGCGGGTGCCCCTCAACCAGGTAAATATAAATTAACTGGTTGAGGAGCACCCGCCCTTTTTAACCTTACCAGGGAAATCCTCTGCTTTGACAGATTATTTGTTAAAAACGAGAGATGGCACAACGGTCACAAATATTGACAACATATGTCGATTAAAGTATAGTTGTGGTAGACAATGTTGAGGGAAATAGCATGTTTTAATTGGAGAGGTACGGATGATAAATAAAAAAAGGAAAACTTTTTTGTGTGCGATCGGAGCATATTTCATTGTATACGTGATATCTCTGGTGATAAAGAATATAGTACTTACCATATTACTAAAGCCAATTGCATCTATGCTTGCACTTTATGCGCTTAAAAACTTTATGAAAGCGAAAATGGAGGAAAAGGTTTTAAAAATTATGTGCAATGCATTCTTTGCCTGGATGCTTGCGGATATCGTTTCTGCCATAGGAGAATTTGCCCTTTTGGTAAATCACTTCAATATAGAACGTTTTTTTCAAATCGAGATTATATTATATCTTGGTGTTCGGTTATTTGTGTTAGCTTCTATTTTGCAATATTATTATTGCATCACAAAGAAAGTCAATCGTTTTCAGGTCATTTCAGACATTATTACTTTGCTAAATTGCATATCACTAACTATATGGCTGGTATATTTTAGAGGAAGAACGTATGCCCTTTTTGATGAGCAGACAGCTTTATTTTTACATGGGGATAAGTGGGCCATTTTTTCTTTGGTTTATTTGATCATCTCGTTATTTGATTTGGGTGGACTTCTTATCATCTGGTTTTATATACAACGAAAGTCAATTACACTAGGCCAGCGGTTTGTGTTATTTGGAATTTTCATGATGGCCGGTGTTGATCTGGTATCTGCTTTTGATTATACCTTAATCTATAGTAAAGTACTTACCGATGTACTATATAAATGCTGCCTTTTGTGTATCGCAATAGGTGGAGTTTTTTACGATAGCTTTTCCTTTCATTTTCCAGTAATAAAAGATAACGAGGATAAAGGAGGGAGCAGATGGAAAAATGCGCTATACCTATTAACCTACCCCGTATTAGTGATTACTTTAATTGGATTTCAAGTAACGGTATTATTTTATATTTTAATCATTGTGTTTTATATCACATCCTGTCTGTATGTAAAGCAAATTGCACGAACAGACCAGCTATTAGATGTAGAGAAAAAAATAATGAAAAAGCTAAGGGACCAGTACTATTTTACGTCTCAACTGTTGGATACGATTCCAAGTGCTATTTTTTACACTTCAGTCGAGGATGTTTTCCTTGGTGCAAATGCAGAATATCGAAAGGTCTATGGCATGGTTTCGGAGGAATTGATTGGAAGGAAAATAAATGAAGTCCCTTGGATGACGGAGGAAAACTATCAGATCTATCAAAGCATGAAGTGTGAGAACATGAAGTGCAATTTGTCTAGTACCAGACAGATAAAGCGTAAGTGCATAGACGGAAGGGTAGTAACGGTATTATATAGTATTAGTAAATTTTATTTAACAGAAGGTTCGTTGGGTGGTTATTTAGGAGTTATGACAGACATATCCGAATTAAAGCAGAAGGAAAAAGAATTAGAAAAGGCAGTGAAAGAGGCCAATGAGGCAACCGAGTTGGTTCAGGCAGTATCAATCGTGGCGTTGGCTTCGTTAGCAAAAACGAGGGATCAAGAGACGGGATTCCATCTTGAGAGGACAAAGCGATTTGTAAGAGCATTAAGTGAGGAACTGGCTGCAAATTCAAGCTATCAGGAATTTTTAGATGCCAGCACCATAGATATGATTGTAGCAGCCGCGCCGCTTCATGATATCGGAAAGGTCGGAATACCCGATGCTATTCTTCAAAAGCCAGGGAAGCTTACGCAAGAAGAATTTGAGATTATGAAAACACACACTACCTTAGGATATGAGGCCATTGATAGAGCGGAGGCTCTTATGGGTCGTCAGAATACGTTCTTACGTTTTCCAAAGGAAATTACATACAGTCATCATGAAAAATGGAATGGCAGTGGATATCCACAGGGATTAAGTGGATGTGACATTCCCCTTTCTGCAAGGATTGTTGCGTTGGCAGATGTGTATGATGCAATTCGAAGTGAAAGAGTGTATAAAAAATCCTTTACACATAAAGAAGCGATGGAGATAATCAAGCAAGAAGCTGGAGAGCAGTTTGACCCGTTGATTGTTGCGGCTTTTTTACGAAGGAAAGAGGAGTTTGAGGAGATTTCATTAAGGTATCAGGAATAATGAAACGCTAAATTGTATAGTGGTAGGATGGGAGAATGCTATGTATAAGGTTTTTTTAGTGGATGATGACGAGCTCATCCTAAATGAAATAGTGAAAACGGTTCCATGGATGGACAATGGATTTGAAGTGATTGGTTTTGAGAATAATCCTCAAAAAGCAATTCAAACCATACAAGAATTAAAGCCAGATGTGATCTTTAGCGATTTGAAAATGCCGAAGTTAGATGGACATAGTTTTATGAAATGCATCAAGGAAATGGGGATTCAAGCGGAGTTTGTTATGCTAAGTGCATATGGTACGTTTGAGGATGCCTGTACGTTTTTTAAACAGGATGGGTTTGATTATCTATTAAAACCAATTCAACTAGAAGAAGCACAGATGGTACTAGAAAAGCTGGCAAAGAAGCTGGCGAAGCAGTACCCAATGGTCAAAGAAGCAGAAAATGAAAAAATGAATGAAGCGTTTATAGAAATGACAAATTATCTAAAAGAGTATTATATGGAAAAGATTACCTTGGAAAGACTAGGAAAACAGTTTGCACTTAGTCCGGGATACATCTGTAACCTGTTTTCCAAATACTATAATACTACGTTGACCTGTTTTATTACCGATATTAGGATGAAGAATGCAGTGAAACGGATGAAAGAGAGCAATTATTCGCTAAAACAGATTGCCGTGGAATGTGGATATAAAGATTATTACTATTTTAGCAAGGTCTTTAAAATGAATTTTGGAATGGCACCGAGCCAGTATCTAAAAGAACAAGTATGAGGCATATGAGGTGGTACACATGATGAAGAACAAAAAGATAGAACGTTTGTTTGGAGTTTTGGTGACTCTACTAATCCTTTTTGTTGTGATAGTAATTTTGGTCTTACTTCGTCAGTTTTTAGTCAGGGAGAAGCATGCGGAGACTGTCACTATAGCCATTATGCAAGAGGATAGAGTACAAGATTTTAATACAAATTATTACAAAATTTGGTTAGAGGAACAAAGTGGATATCAGATTAAGTTTGTATACATACAGTCTGGTTATTACAAAGAGTATATTCGGGCATTGTTAGAAGCAAGGGAAGGGACAATTGATGCAATTTTTTTGCCAGCAAATATGAAAATTATTACAGAGGAAGAGTTTGAAACCTATGGAAAGGCAGGGTATTTTGCGAATATATTAGATTACATCGATTCGGATAGTAATTTAAATGCGTTGTTTGATAGCTATCAGGATGTCCGGTTAAAGGATAAGATGACAGAACCGGATGGAGAAATCTATTATATGCCCAATATGAATACGTCACGTCAAGCCAGAAATTTTCAGGTCTTGTGGATTAATTTCAGTTGGCTAAAAAAGCTTGGGCTTACGATTCCTAAATCGACAGAAGAATTTCATGATGTTTTAAAAGCATTTCGGGAATTGGATGCAAATAAAAATGGAAAACAGGATGAAATTCCCCTCATTAGCTGTGAGGAAGAATATGCGCTGCAAAGTTATAATTATCTTTTGAATGCATTTGTTCCAAATGATCCAGTCAGAGGAAGACTTTTTTTGAATTCAGCTGGGACTATTGTGGATGCGTTTCATCAGGATGCGTTTCGAGAGGGACTGACCTATTGTCATACCTTATATGGGGAAGGGTTATTTGCAAAAGAAGGATTTACTTTTTCAAAAAAACAGGTACAAGAATTGGTCAATGATCCGGCGAATCTGGTAGGAGCATTTACGAGTCAAAGTATAGCAGATATTGTGTATGCAAATTCTCCGGATGTGTTAACAAGATACATACAGGTACCGCCATTAGCTGGACCTACAGGTGAAAAGCATGCGATTATGTTGGAACCAGAGCCATGTTTTGGCGGGATGATTCCCATAAATAGCAGTCATAAGAAAGAAGCCTGTGCGATTATGGATTTGATGTTATCCAAAGAGGCTTCACTGATTGCTGAATTTGGAGAAGAGGGAGTAGATTGGAAGTTTTCCAAACAAAGTGATTTGTCTACATATGGTACCAAGGCTAAAATTACGACAATCCATTATCTCAAAGACAAAGTGCAAAATCAAAATTTTATGGGAGCCGGTCCACACGTTATAAATGAGCGTTATATAAATGGTGTTACATGGAATGGAAATAGTTCGAATGTGGAATATATTGATTCCAGAGCCATTATGAGGTATGAGCCAGATTATCTTGCGAGATATCCAGACAGTGGGACTGTTTTACAGGAAAATCTTGCTTCTAAGAGTGATAAAATAATACCGATGTTTATCAAAGGAGAACTTGATATATTGGATGACACGGCATGGAATGTGGTACAGGAGGCATCAAAGAAAGGGAAACAATGAGACTAGAACATAAAAAAAAGACAAGAAAAATAGTAGGAGTGTGTGTAATCACTTTGTTGCTTATGAGTGGCTGCAGTCAGAAGAATATGAAAACAAGCCAGCAAACATATATGGAAACGTGGCTTGAGAAAGCCAATCTTGGTGCAACGGAAACGAAAGAAGAACTCTATGAGGCGGCACAATCGGAGGATACACTTGTAATCTATACGGTTACTACCAGAGTATTTGATGTCAAGGAAAGCTTTGAAAGGGAGTATCCGGGACTAACTGTAGAAATCAAGCATGTCCGCTCAAAGGATGTAGTGGATCAGGTGAAGTTAAATTATGAACAGGAAAAATATCCGTGTGATTTAGTCATATGCAGTGATAACGATGGCAGTTTGAATGATCAGTTAGTAAAACCTGGAATTATATATCCCTACATACCAAATGATATTGCACCGAAAATGAAGGAAGGACATGCTGATGGAGAACTGTTTTTTTTAGGGGAAGCACTGATGCTGTTTTATAATGGAGAATTATATAAGGAGGCACCAATTAAAAATATCTGGGAATTGACCCAAAATAAGTATAAAGGAAAAATTATAATGGCAAATCCCCTACGATCGTTTTCTACGTATGGATTTTGTTCCATGCTGTTAAAAGAAGAGAAACAGGTGGAAGAGGCCTATGAACGATATAAAGGTGAGAAGTTAAGGATACCGGAGGGAAGCACAGCCAGTGAAATCTTATGGGAGCAGATGGCACCTAATATTGTATTTACTAATTCAAGTGACGAAGTGGCAGAAGGAATTGGAAATAGTGGGAAGGAAGGAATGGAACTGGGTATCATGATATCGAGTAAGATGCGTTTGATGGATATCGGATATCAGTTTGCACCAATTTATCGGCTGGATCCCTTTTCAGCAGTGTATACACCAAATTGTATTATGATAGCAGGAGGCTGCAAGAATATCAATGCAGCCAAGCTTTTTGTGAGATACATTTTGGGCGAAGCAGATGGAACCGGAGAGGGAAGACTGCCCTATTCCACAAAAGGGACGTGGTCTACAAGAGTCGATGCACCCGATGGAAATGATGTGCCACTATATAAGATGGATGTGATGTCGCTTGATGAACGATATATTCATGAAAATAGGGAAGATATTCAACGTTTTTTTGAACGAATTTTAAATGATAACATAACGGAGTAGAGATAGAATAAAAGGTGGGAGGATTGGATGAAAAGACAGAAGAAGTCTTTGCTGCAACAGTTGAAACAAACTATTCTGGGATTGGGTTTTGCAATGATTGCTTTGTGGTTTCTTTTTTATTTCTATATGAATTTTGCAATCAAGAGCTACACCATGCATAATATGGAACAAGTATCGGGAAGTATCATTACTAAACTAGAACAGACATTTTTGGAATTAGAGGATATTTCATTTGCGGTATCTCAAAACGAAGGGGTCAGAGACTTTTTAACCACGGAAGACAGAATGCAGGTTCATACAAAGTCGGCTCAGATTATGAAAGAACTGAACAAGGTGGTCAATCAGGATATACTGGCAGAAAATCTGATTTTATACAACCACCAGGGCGAATATTATCGTTTTTATGGCAATATCAGCAATACAGCGGCTGAAAGAATCTATTATACAATACAAAAAGAGACAATCAAAAAGCAAATGCAGATTACCGTTGAGGATGTGAATTACATCGGTTATGTCAATTCGGTTTATTATAAAAATACAGAGTTAGGGAAAATCGTGCTATTGATTGAGGAAAATGAAATTTATAGGTTGTTTCAGGAAGCTGGAGGCATAGAGGATATGACAATTGCACTAGCGGCAGATAATCAGATTATTGTATCAAATGAAGAAAAAGTAGTTGGATTAGACGTAGAAGAGTTTAGGCAATCAACAAAATATTTGGTACATAAAGAGGTTGGTTTTACTCCGTTTGAATTATTTGTAGTGTATGGAAATACGAACAAGGCAGTGACTTATTTCTTTTTGGGAGCAATTATTATTACGGCTTCTCTTTTATGGTTTATTTTCACCTTATTTTTGCGTTTTTGGAAAAATAACTTTTTTGAGCCAATACAGGGGATTATTAAGGAAGTAGAGAAATTTGATGGTGGAAAAGGAGAAAAATTAGAAGGTAGAAGAATCGAGTATTTCGATGGACTCGTCACAGGAATCAACAATATGATTGTTCGAATGGAGCAAAAGGAGGCAGAGCTATTTCAAGCAGTCTTTTCTTTACAGCAAGCAGAAATTAAAAAGCAGAAGGCATTCATCGTATCATTAAAGAAGCAAATAAATGCGCATTTTACTGTAAATGTACTAAATAATATCAAAGCTTTATCGCATGACGGCGAAAACGATAAGGTGGGGCTTATGTGCGATGGGCTATCGTATCTGCTTCGCTATGCCAATGGAGGAGAGAACATGGTGAATGCCATGGAAGAGTTTTTTGTTCTAAGTAAATACTTAGATATTATGGAAATACGTTATCCAGGACGATTTATAGCAGAGGTGGATATGGAAGATTTTCTGGAGACAATTAAGCTGCCGCGCATGTTGATGCAACCGCTTGTTGAAAATAGTATTTTGCATGGATTTACGGATAATACGACAAAAGATGCAAAAGGTGTTCCGGGGAACATTCATATTTACTGTAAGGTACTGGCATGTAAGATTGCGTTTATTGTAGAAGATAATGGGTGTGGAATCGAAGCGGGTCAAATGAGGCAGATTCAAAGAGATATCGAAAATATAGCGACAGAGGATGAAATAGAGGTAGAAGGATTATCTCATGTGGCACTTTTTAATATCCATCGAAGAATTCGATCTTATTTTGGGAATGAATATGGAGTAAAAATTACTTCCAAAGAAGGGGAAGGAACAAGGGTAGTACTTACTATACCAAAAATGTGAAGATTTTACCAACAAATGTGAAGATAATATATTTTTTTGTAAGAGTATAAATGATATGCTTAAGAGGTATAAATTTATGGCGTATTATGATAAAAACTTAAAAGGAGTGGAATAAGTATATGAAACAAAAAAGAGTATTACAAAAAATTATAACATTTATGTTGGTGTGTACATTTATCCTAACAGCAACACAGACAGTATCAGCAAGTAAAACATCAACAACGGAAAAGAAAGCATCTGTAAAATTTACCAAAACAAAAGCAACGGGGTTCACATCCATTTCATCGATGCGTTCCACAAATCAGTATCTAATAGCATTTGGGGAAAAGAAAAGTGGAAATGTACTATCGTATAGCAGTGATGGTACCACATTTAAAGACATTGATCTTGATGCAGCGATAGAGAAAGCATATAAGGGAAATAGCATATCATCGATTCAATTCAATGACTACCTATCTTATATTAATGGGAGAAGTGCATACTGTGTGATGGGAACGGCAACAGCAAAAGATAAAACAGAGTATCATTTTCTTTTGAATATCTCTTCTGATATGAAGAAAGTTTCAGTTCTTAAATTGGATCAAGCAATTGAAGATTTGGATAAAGGGGCGAAGAATATTGAAATAGAGATGTATTTTGATTACGATTACGACAGCGGAATCGTAATAGTAAATGGAAGCTACGAGGATGCTTCCGGAACAAAAACGCCTGTGTATCTGGTAATAAAAAAGAATTCGGATGTGAAAGCTTATAAAACCCCGAATGTAAATTGTGACAGGGTAGATATGGCAGGAAAATATTTGATTTGTTACAATTATCAATTAAGTCTAACAAGTGACTGGTCACAGTCGTCAGTAGGGTATTTCTTTTATTCAAAAGATTACAAAACATGGAAAAAAGGGAAGACACCAGCTGTGGATGGTGTAAATGGATGGAACCACGATTATTATGATTGGGAATCATTTTGTGCATCGCCACAAAGCTCGTCGGATACCTATACGCTATATTACACCAGCAATATGAAAGACTATAAATCAATTAGCAAGGATTATGTGATTCAATCCGACAGCAGAAATATGAATTTTGACAAAGTAGATAATAAGATATATGCGGTTGAGCGAACCTATGGAGATAAGGGACAGCTTGTAATCTCAGTAAAGAGTGGTAAAAAATGGAAACAATTATTCAACTATAAGGCAAAATCAAGTGATTTTAATTATATAGAGGAACGTTGGATAGCAGATGGCCTAGTAATTTTAAAAGATGGAAAAACAAAAAAACTCATGCAATATGGAGCAGGAAAAGAATATAGCACAAAGCTTGATGAAAGCAAATTGAATTTATCGGGTACTGATTCTGATAATATGTGCTTTGGAACCTATGATAGCAAATATCTGTTAGCGTCCAAAAATGGGTTGGCAAAGTACTATTTATTTAAGACTCCTATAAAAATAAAAGGCACAAGTACCTGGTCTGGTAAAAAGACAGAGGAGCGTTTCTATGTCTATTCTGGTACAGCGATTTATTATGTTAATAAGTCGGCAGTGACCAAAGCGATGAAATAAGAAATGGAGGCAACAATGAATCGGTTAAAAAAAATAGTATGTGTAAGTATGGCATGTGTTATGACAGCTTTTTTATTGGTAGGATTTGAAGGGTTGGGTGCTGTTACAGCTAAGGCCGCTTCTTCTAACGAGGTGGTTAATTCTGTAGATACTATGACAGAGGATCAGGCCGCGGAGATCTTAGCTGAGGCTATGATTTATTCTCAAAAAGCAGAGGATACCAATGAACTGATAACGATTATGGCTGAGATGGGTTATGATAAAGCTACTCTGAAAAAAGCATTTCAAGTATTTTCAAGTAGCTTTAAAAGCAAAAAAGAAGCTATTTTGCAGTTGAGTGAAATGATTGGAATGAATGATATAACGAAAATATATAATGATTTATACAAGGCTGTAGTTGGAAGTACAAAAGCCAAAGGTGGTAAAATTTCCAAAATGGATATCATTGTTGTGGAGGAGCAGCTTTATAGTGGTAAGGCAATCAAACCATCGGTTACCGTTATGGATGGTGGATATGAGCTAAAAAAAGGAAAAGATTATAAAATAACCTATTCAAACAATAAAAAAATAGGGAAGGCAGTCATTACCATGAAAGGACTCGGAAAGTATACGGGGACGGTGAAAAAGAAATTCTCTATTGTTGCCATTAAGACCTCAGATATACCAACAAGTTATATAACGATGGCGGAGCTTGTAAACAAAAATGTACATTTAACGTGGCGCGGACTATCGAAGGATAAATGTGATGAAATTCAGATTTTACGATCAAAAACGCAGGATGGAAAATATTCAGTAATTCATACAATTACAAAGACTGATAAAGCTGGAGATTATTATAGCGGTTACATTGATACGACGGCAAAAGGGAAAACCTATTATTATGCAGTTCGTGCCGTTGTGAAGGTAAAAGGGAAAAAGTATGCTGGCGAAATAGATAATAAGATAAAAGCAGAAAAAACAAATTATAAATGGTATAAAGGTGATACGGGATATATCAAGGTAACTGAAACTAGTGATAATACACTAGATGGCTTTGTGGAATATGATACAAATGGAACTATTATTTGGAATTGTGACTGGCCTGTTTCATCAACGGAAGAAGAAGCTACATGGGTAGCAATCGAAGATGGGAAAGATGTATCTTATACAAAGCCTGTCAATTATAGTTTGTCAACGCCAGGTGAATATTATGAAAACGGACAAAGTGTAAATGTGAACGTATACTATGGTAAAGATGAATTTTACTATATATGGGCACAGGACGGACATGGATTTATTGCATCGTTTGACAAGTACAATTAATTTTATTTAGGATGTTTTTTGGATTGATTTATCTGTCCGGGAAACATCCTAATTTAAAAAAATTATGTATTGTTTACGATGGCTATTCATGCGGTTACATAAAGGGAGGAACGGCTTATGAGGACCCAATCTTAACAATTGATGGAAAGACGCTCATTTTTAAGTGTACAATACCCGATGGTTTTGATATTGATAAGATAGAAGGATTTGCTGTAGCAGTTGTGAATCAAGAGCTTGGTTTAACCGGCGAGGGACCAATTTATGAAGCTTCAGAGGTTTTGGAATAATATAGATTAAGACATGTAGGAAAATATGTTGTAACAGGTATAATATATACAATGTCATTTAGTCAAGAAAATTAATAGTTACATTTAGCGGTTTCCAGTGTTTTGGAGCCGCTTTTTCTTTTCACCAAAAAGATGAAAAATATTACGAAAAGGCAAGATGGTCAGTATATGTTGTCTCGGACTTGAATATAAACACATTTCAAGGAGATGTCTTAGGGTCGATAGTGTTTTACACATAACCGTAAGATTTCTTTTGCCGAAATCCTCAGATTTATGATTGAATTCAAAAGCAAGTCTCTTTCAAACGAAATAATGGAATACTTTGGTCACTCCTCGGATGCTCCAACCAAATCTGCTTTTGTTCAACAAAGGGATAAAATACTTGTGGAAGTGTGATGCTTTTACCTAACAGGTTAATTTTAAATTGACAATAAATCATAGAGATGGTAGAATAAATTTACCGAATAGGTTAATTGTAAAGGTGGGTGGTTTGTTGCAAATTGAATATAAGACTAAAAAACTTGAGAAGGTTTGTACAAATGCTCAAGAAGCAGAAAAACGGCATGGTCATGATATGGCATTAAAGATACAGCAACGCGTAGATGAAATTCAAATTGCGAATATTATGGAAATAGTAGATTATCATAATTAGTACAATTGAATATATAAAGGAGGTAGTACAATGGAGAGAAGCCGTACGTATATAGCTACACCCCCAGGTGCAACCATAAAAGAGCAGTTGATTACCCGTGGAATGAATCAGAAAGAATTCGCGGCAAGAATGGGGATGTCTGAAAAGCATATAAGCAAACTAATTAATGGTGAGGTTCAGTTAACAATTGATATGGCAAGAAGGTTGGAGATGGTATTAGGAATACCAGCTCAGTTTTGGTGCAACTTAGAATCTATATACCGTGAAAAAATAGCAAAAGTAAACGAAGAAAATGCAATGGATGAAGATATTGAAATTGCGAGGAAAATTTCATATAAAGAAATGGCTAAAAACGGATGGGTAGATGATACTTCAAAATGGCAAGAGAGAGTTATTAATTTGCGGAAATATTTTGAGGTCGCTCAATTAGAATTTTGGCGTGGGAACCTTATTCCAGGAATAGCATGTAGAAAGTTAGCAACTTCTGAGAAGAGTGATTATGCTTTATTAGTGTGGGCACAAAAGGCAAAACTTGAAAGCAGGAAAATAGATACAGCACCGATAGACATAAAAAGATTAATAAATCTTATCCCACAAATTAGAAAAATGACATTGGAAAAACCAAAAGATTTTTGTCCTCAATTAGAAAGTAAATTAGCTTCATGTGGTATAGCATTAGTTTTTTTGCCACACATTGGAGGTTCATTCCTTCATGGAGCAACATTCTATGAAAGAAATAAAATAGTTGTAGGTTTAACAGTACGAGGAAAAGATGCAGATAAGTTTTGGTTTAGCTTATTCCATGAGTTAGGCCACATTATTTTGGGACATATTGGAAAAACGGAAGGTACAACGGAAGAAGATGAAAATATTGCAGATGCTTTTTCTAAAGATACATTGATTCCAACTGAACGCTTTGAGAATTATGCAAATGGTTCAGAAATCAATGAGAGTAGTATTTTACGCTTCGCAAATGAAGTTGAAATTGATCCTGGAATTGTTGTTGGAAGACTTCAAAAAGAAGGATATATTAATTACGGATGGTATAACAACTTAAAAACACAATATACAATAAGTGCCTAATCTGAATTTGCCAAATATGTTCCATCACAAATGTAACGTACAAGACAATGACGATAGGAAAAGGGAAAAAACAAAGCTAACGTATACGGCAGAGTATGATAAAGCAGTAATTAAAACAGTTGTAAAACCGTAGATATTTTTATATAATATACAGTATAAGTATAAGAATGTTAATTACTTAGTAATGTATTGGGGAAAAATATGAATTTACCACAGCTGTATTATTTTATTAAACTAGCAGAATTGCAACATTATACAAAAGCAGCAAAAGAATTATATATAACGCAGCCATCTCTTAGCGCAGCCATTGCTTCGCTTGAAGATGAACTTGGATTGTTGCTTTTTCAGAAAAAAGGAAGAAATGTTGTTTTGACTAAATATGGAGAAGAGTTTTATATTTCGGTATCACAGTCTCTTAACGAACTTGAACGTGGAATCGCTTCTATGAAAATGTATTCTGGAAAACTGGATGGAACAATTGATATCGGGTGTATACCTACGTTACTAGGAAATTTTTTGCCCAATGTAATGCAGCATTATTTAATGACGAATTCGAATGTCAAGTTTAATATATTTCAAGGAATGTCGGTGGAAATTGCGAATGGAGTTTCAACTGGTAAATATGATATTGGTTTTTGTTCAAAGGTAGAAGGAGAAGATGAACTTTTTTATATACCTATCATGGCACAGGAACTTATACTAATTGTTAATGATAAACATCCTTTGGCAGGCGAAAAGCAGATTCATATTGCGGAACTGAAAAAATATAAGCTTACGACATACCGTGATTCGATTCCCATTGGAAAGGTTGTGCGTAATCTCTTGCGTAAACATGGTGTTGATGCAACTTTTTCATATGATGACGAGATTTCGATAGGTGGAGTTATCTCAGAAACGAACCTAGCAGCCATCGTTGCACAAACGTCTTTTCTAAAACAATTTGACAATTTAATTCATATTCCTATAGTAGATATACCAAAGGATACCAGACTGATTTATATGGTATTTAGTAAGAAAAATTTTGTTCCTTCATCCGTAGAGGCCTTTGCTGATTTTATTGTTGCCCACGAGATGAATCTTCCGAAATAAGAACAGGAAAAGGGAATGTTACAAAAATAGAAACTTTATCCCAATTTACATATCGGGGCACAGACAGCATGCGCTCTAACCGCATTGAGGTTAGAGCGCATGCTGTTTGTGCCCCGATATGCAAATTGAACAAAGCTTATTTTTTTGCAATATTCCCTTTTTAGGTAACAGGGTAGTTATATTATAAGTAAGAGGCGTTAGAGGTATTACTAAAAAATAAATCCCGCAGTTGCCAATAGTGATATGACTAAAGCACCAATGAATGCAGGTATTATAGTTCCAAAAAATATATGTTTATAGCTTTCTTTTAAACTGCAACCACAAATTGACATGGTTAGAATCGCAACAGAAGAGTTCGGAAGTTTGTTTAAAATCAAAGCAGACTCTGTAACGATACGATGAAGTGCTTCTATATTGACGCCCATATCTACAAAGGCTTTACCAAAACTTTCCATAAAAATTGTTTCTCCAGATATGGCTGAACCAGTAAGACCAGTAAGAACAGAAGTACCAAGGAAAGCTTTTAAGTATGCAGGCACATTAAGTGATAATACGCCCTGCTGTAAAGTCTGGAATGCTGGAGCGGCACCTAATACCTTTGACAATCCCATTACTGCTGCAACAGTAAGCATGGATGAAAGTCCTGACGTACTTCCAGTTTTAATCGAAGTTTTAATCTGTTTGATATGTTTGTGCTGTGTAATTAGTATCAAAACGATTCCCATTACAAGAGAGAACATGATACTAGTTGAGGTTCCCCAACCTGAAGTTACGACAACAGAGCCAAGAACCAATACAAATGGGAGGATGGAAAGAAAAATATTTGGAAGTTCTTCATCTTTTATGATAGAAGTATTCGCAGGATACATTGCAAGTAATTCTTCACTTGTATTCATTTTCTGGCTTTTCTTTTGCGCATAATTGAAATAAATAAAGTAGCATACGGCAAGAATTATGGTAAAGATAACGGAAAGACCAGGTGCAGATCCTAAGGAAGTTTCTAAATAGTTACTAGGAAGAACGTTGCAAATATCAAGGGAATAGGCAAACCCATTTGCACAAGCACCGCCTCCTAAGAGTAAAAATGGAAGAACTCTTCGATCCATCTTGTTTTCTTTTAACAGATTGTCAGCAATTGGATATAGAACAAATACCATGATATAGCCGTTTATTCCAAGCAGAGTGATGAAAAAAGTACAGATTAGTATAACAAGTCCAACCATTCTTTCCCCAAGTTTTAGAGTAAGAGTCTGTGCAATTTTTGTAGCGAGTCCGGCTTCTAAAACAAGTTGACCAAAAACGCCACCGAGTCCAAGAATAAGGAACCATGAAGCAACAAAGGTACCTGCTCCTCCAGAGAACGTAGTTAAAAGTCCTTCATTAAAGCTAAGACCACTCGTTAACAAAATAATAGATGCGGTGATAATTGTTGCAGTTATCATGTCAATGCCTTTGATAATCATAAAGACCAGTAATGCAATTGCAATGATGAGACCAATCATAGATAACATATAGTTTATCCTCCCAATATAAATAATACGTTCTCGGAATCTCTAGCCCTTGATTTATAAGGGTTTGAGATTCTATTTTT
>JBGUEO010000039.1:0-34732 GCA_041821315.1 Velocimicrobium sp.
TAATCTGATATAAATAGGATGCTAGGAGTATTAATAATTTGTAGTATTACATTCTAATTGATCCATTTTATCAAAATAATCATAAATATCCTCTAATAATGTATTGTGTATCGGATTGAAGTCTATGATATTGCCAACTATGGCATATCGCACTGCTAATTCAAACGGTTTTTCTGCTTGATAAATCTTCCTCTCAAACTCCGGTAACAATTGTAAAAACAAAGAATTGTAATAATCTCTGGTTTCTTTATATGGGTCTGGGTTATTTGTATATTTTTTTATCATATCAAAGATTTCACCTATAATTTCAGGAGTTGTTGCATCAAAATTCATTTTGCTAAGGTATGTAAAGACTTCTCTTAGCAACTCTTCTTTGTCTTCAATTTCGGTGATATTTGCCACTTTGATAACTTGATTAATAATACATGGCAAACATTTATCATGCATTTTCATATTTTCTACATCCTCTTCACTCATCGCTTCCAATAAAATACCCTCATCGCTGATATTTGTTTTTACTTTCATTATCACGGTTTCACAACAAATTTTTTTAAGCATTTCTTCATGCGATATGTTTCCATGAAAGCTATCGTTATAAAAAGTTTCTCCAAAGTATGGATCGTATTGATTCATTCCTCGATAACCACTAAGTGCTGACTTTGGCCAAAATGGAACATTAAGGTCTTTATTCCTTGCATCGATAATACTCCTTCCTTTCTTTTCTGATACATTTATCTGAGTATTTTTATGTAAAGATACTTTTTTAGCTTCATACATCTGTATTGCACGGCAGACTATTTTGTCAATAGATTCGCCCATATAGCATTTTTGCATTTAGTGTATGTTCACGCACAAATACGGTCTTACTTTGCGTATATCTGTCTCGATTATGTTCAAATGGCTTCCCACTCAATAAAATTGGTGCTGCGTTAATTGTATTGGAAATAGTTCCCACAATTCTTCCAATGTCATTTCTTCCTATCAAGTGTATTCCTTTTTAAGTTTAAAGCAAAAACTTTCGCATGATACAGTCATGTTCTCTTTCTTTAAAAACGGTATACCCAGCTCTTATATAAAGATTTTTTGCTTTCGTGTTGTGGTTCATTACCCCTAACCTCATTTCAGTGAGGCCCTGTGCTTTTGCTAAACTCTCCGCTACAAGCAAGGCTTGATAACCATATCCCTTTTTTCTATACATTTCGTAAATTACGAAATCACCAATAAAAGCCTCACCCGGAAAACCATATTTATCCTCATTTAAAAACCAAAGGATTCCTACTTTTTGTCCGTTTATAGCAATATTATACAAATACGTGTCCGGGGTACAAAATCCATTTTTGAATATGTCGTTATATTCCCATACAGCAAATTCATGTGCAGTCTGGTTTGTATTATATCGCCCGCTTCGTATCAATTCGGTTTCATAATTGGTTATTGCCGAAAGAATATAGTCATTATAGTCTTCCAACGTCATTTTTTCCAAATTTATATTTTCCATTTTATTATTCCTTAATCCATGCTTATTTCTTGCTATTTTTTGTTCTTACGGAACTAAAGACCGTAGTAAATATGGAAATCAGCAAAAGAATCCCGACTACACGCACCGTCCAATCAGAAACTGAAAGCACATATCGGAATAATATAAATCCTATTAAGGAAAGAGCTAAAACTATTTTACTAATAATTTGCAACTTTTTCATGTGTTATTACCTCCCACAAAATAATAATTATTTCTATCTCCATCTACATAAACCGTAATTTTGTCTCCATAGCAAAGTTTAGGCTTTTCCCATAACAAAGTGCTTTTTCCTTTGTATTCTTTATCGTTAATTACATAAATAAAGGATACCCTATAAGGAGATTGATTCCCCCAATGGGTGTAAGTTAATTGCTTTATTTTCGTTACAATTCCCTGTACTTCTAGTCCATTTTCCTGTAATTTCTTTCGTTTTGTTTGCTGATACCAAGGGATAAAAAAGGATAAAATTCCAACTAGGAAAATGATAATTCCAAAAACAGGAAATACTATAGCTGGGTTTCCTATTGATTTAGTACTTGTTGGTAGTAATCCGATGGCATTTAAATATCCAGCAATAATAAACACCGGACATAGAATTAAAAATATGTAGCTCATAAGTTGCATGATAGAGTTTCATAATATATCATTGTTATCCTCTTATCACGATTTAGACTTCATGATATTAAAATTTGGAATTCTCATAATTATATGGTATGCTCGTTCCAACAACTACATCTTCAATCTTATCAATAATCAACCAATCGTCCATATTCCCTTGGTGATCAAACAAAAGCGGCTGTTCCATTTCCTGAACACCATCAAATTCAACTAGACATAAGCATTTTTTGTGCCAGCGTTCTTTTTGCTTTTCGGTTAGGTTTAATTTATTCTGATTGTCGTTTAGTATTTTAACGATCTCATCCTCTGTTAATTTCACATAGTTTTGAACCGATTTTACTGTTGCAAAGGCAGCGATAAGTGCTGTTCCTTTTTCCATAAAGTAGACGGTTTCACCCTCAAATACTCGGCTATGCGGAATTTTGCGACCTGCCGCACCTCTTACTACCATTGTTTTCGTTCCAGATAAAATTTTATCTAAAACATGCTCCCCTTTTTTACCTGTATTATCACAATATACTAGATGTACCATTTTTATTTTCTCCTCATATATACATAATTTGATTATTTCTTTTTTATACTCATTCCAAGGCACATACCCATACACATGCCCAATGACATATAATTTTCTTCTGAATTGCATTTTTTATCTTCAGATGTTTCCTGTTCTTCTAAGTTATCCTGTTTCATATCTTCATTACTATTTTCCATATTTATTTTTCCTCCTCACATTAACAAGTCAGACACTTCTATCTTTGCTAATAATCTTCCGTATATCCGTATCTTTAACTTTTGTTTCTTTCAAATTCTAAATAGCGTGTACCTTGGAAAGTCAATTTCCCAACATCATGTTCTAC
The DNA here is from genome assembly GCA_041821315.1 of Velocimicrobium sp. Lineage (GTDB taxonomy): Bacteria > Bacillota > Clostridia > Lachnospirales > Lachnospiraceae > DIGJ01. Next base: position 2,995 of record JBGUEO010000039.1, read on the forward strand.
AAGCATTCCATACTCCGTATCATGGATTTTAAATTCCATGCGGTCACCACTTCCTACTTCGAAGGTAGCATAATATGTTGTTGATGATGACCTGTAGTCCATACTATCTGATCCTGCATTGTGGTTATAATGATGCACATCTGTTCGCTTTGTCACCATTGTCGCATCAACCGTAAGAACGGGTGATTCATTATTACTTTTCCATTGTTTTGCACCCTGCATGGAACGAACAATAATAGTTCCAAATACAAAGACAAATCCTATCACTACTATTACGGGTACGATGGCAAACATTATTTGCCCGAACCCGCCAAAAGGTGAATATTCCATAATTTTGATTCCTCCATTAACATTGATTTTCCCTCTTTTGCGCTAAATAAGGTCCGTAGCGCTTTTGATTAATCGAACTGCATTTAATAGTCCGTTTTCTTCTTGCATTTTTTTTGACAAATCAACAACACAATTATATATTTTGCTGTAATTCGTCTTTAACTCATTGATTGCATTTATCAGTTTTTCTTCGCTCAATTCACTTGCCTTAATTGGCGTTACACTTACTTCCAATTTATATAAGCGCTCAGCAAAATCACTATGTGAAACGATCACAAGGTCTTTGTTCTTGCAACTTTCGTAGATATCGTTTGAAGAATTTTTTATGATATCAAAAACAATCGTCACCTTATGTCCTTCTTTGATTAAAGCCTGCGTAAGATAAATATATGGCTGAACATCCCCTCTGGTTTCCATTGTAAAAACAACTATATTTTTCAAATTGATTCCCCCTCAAATTTGAATACCTGTATAATATATAAAGTATTTTCGGTTCAATTTTTTGGCTCAATTATTCTCCATTTCCCTTTTTCGCCAAAAAGAAATCTTATTCCCGGTATTATCCTAATAACTTCACAAGTAAACAAGGTCATTACAAATGTTCCTATTAAGGATATGCAATATGTAATAACAATTGAGTTTGTAATTTCACATAAATAGAATTGAAATACTACCAACCACCCAAAGTGAAATATATAAATCATAAAAGACCTAGATGACATATATCTGGTAAATACATTATTCTGATTAAAGTTACATCTGGCAAGTCCTAAAAAACCTAAAATTCCAAACCATGCCGCACATGGATAACAGATAGATACAACAATTCCTGTTTGATACCCTTTCCATACAAATAAGTAAGTTGAAATTATATCAAATACAAGCATGCTAATAATGTAAATATATCGATACTTCGTCATTCTTTCTAGCACATCTTCTTCTGATAGAATATAGTATCCCAATAAAAACAGAGCAAGATCTCCTCCAATACTTTTACCTCCAAAATCTAAAATAGGAGTCATAATTAATGGAAAAAACATTAATACTGGCAAAAGAAACGTCCTGAATTTTGAAAAAGAAAGTTTGGGTAATATCTTTTTCTGCAATTCAATCAGCAATAACGAGACCATTGAAATAATGAATAGAAAAAGTATAAACCACAAATGTCCTGGAGTAAAAAAGCCTTCATATCCTGTCATATCCGAGATATTAGTAAAAAATACTTTGTAATGATTTAGAAAACTTTCATTATAATTGTTGTGAAACTTATCCGCCATAAATGACATAAATGCCACGACAGTAACGATTCCAGTTATTAATGGAATTAGCAATTTCTTGATTCTCTCCATTGCAAATTGTTTGTAGTTTCTTTTATTCAGTGCATATCTAGCACTCATACCAGCTAATACAAATAACAGTGGCATAAACCATGGTGTTATAAAAATGACAAGTGACGACATTACCTTATTCTCGTACAACCAGATATAATTTCCTTCCCAACTATTCCAAGCCATTGCTGCATGAAAAGGAATCAATAACAAGATCCACAACCAACGTAAATTATCTATATAATATTTTCTTTCGCTCATCTTTTGCTCCTTTCTCGTTATTTACTAAACATAAAGGGAAGTAAACTACTTCTTAATTTACTCATAAAAATTAATATCAACTTTATACTCATCTTTAATCAATATGTAATCACAACCATATTTTTTACACATCTCTAAACAGATTTGATTGTCCCTTAGCAATAATTCTTTATTACAATATCCATCTTCCAAACGTTCTTCGATTACACTGGCGTATTTTTTTATATCATCAAAATGTTCTTCAATATACTTTGAAGACATTACTAAACATATAAATTTAATGTGCTTCAAATACTTTGGTTCAAAATAGGTTTTCCAATCATACGGAAAATAACAACCTTCGATTATCATATTCTGGTTATTCTCTATTGCAGTTTTAATCATTTCTTTTACTATTGGCCAAAGCAAATCTGTAATTTTATCGTCGTCATCTGGCGTAAGATCTGTTAGTCCACTTCGGATTAGTCCCATTTTCAGGTGATCCAATGACATACTTGGATAATGATATTTCACGATTAAGTTCTGTGATAATACAGTTTTTCCAGTATGCGTGCTTCCACCTATAAGTATAATCATATCTTTTCTCCTTCAATTGACTTATATAACCTTAATATTTCCTACCTATCATTTGGTGGTGCATATTTCCTATGTAATTACCTCCATATTTTTAAACACAAAAAAGTACTGCTATTTTTAATTATACATCAGTGTTACAACTTTATTATATCAGGTCACATTTCTAAATAAAAATGCATATGAAGTATCACAGACCTGATCATTATTTAGCTTATACCAATGAGTAATTATTTTACATTTTGCCACAGCAAAATTTTCAATTGACGTATTAGTCTTCCAATCAATCACATTACAGCGAATTGTTTTAATGATATCATATCCCTCTCCAGGACCTTCATTTTTATATATAAGTTCACTTGCGAACATATAATTGCTATAATCCAACATTGGGTTTTTATAATAATCTAATGGCATTTTAAATCCCATCTTAATTAATTCGTCTTTTAAATTCTCATATTTCAATGCTTTGCTTCTTTTTAACATTCGACATAGATTGTCATAACTTATGGCAGGTTTAATTGCAAATTTCGAATTTGTTTTTAATCCGCATGCCGATGGCGATTTCAAATCTATATCATCAATGATAATACCACCTTCATTAACAGCATTAGGCCTATAATACGTATGAGAAGGGAAGCTCTCTACAATAACATTTTCTACAATATATAGTTCATGCAATATAGGCTTTTTTTCAAGTAGATTATAAATAGCTCCATTTACCACCTCATGTATTCCTGTATTTTTTATAATGTAATTACTTGCGTCAGTTGCCGCTTTGGTTATAGTCGTCAAGACCGAATTTGGATTATTTGCGAGAATGCAAGTCTTAGCTATAATTTCCGCTTGTATGAACAAACTTCCAATATGTGTTCTCATAGCAAGTTTATCTTTATGGGTCTGCGGATCCCAATTATATCTGCTTTCAACAATTATATCAAAATATGACAGCGGATTATTTTCTATTGTCGTATTACCCAAAATCCCTTCGAACACGCTACTTGCTAATACATTAAAATTATTGATTTTATAATAATCTAATCCAACTATGCTCGTGGCTTGTAATATAATACTTTCAATAATTTCATTCACAATTTCTTTCTCATATATGCCCTGCAACCCCTGCTTAAACACAATAAAATAACCTTTATCGATCCCATTTTCACTCTTAACTGCTTCCACTATTTTGCTTGGAAGCGCGTAAGTTTTCTGTTCCATTATATTTTCTTTTACAGCAGTCAGGTTTTTATATTTATCCTTACAAACGGTAACCATTTCTGTCTTGACTATGCTTATTACAACTGAAGCAACATCTTCATAAAACTGATTAATTAAATATTCAAGTTTCGTTATGTCTTGGTAATAAACATTCCAAGATGTAACTGCTGCTTCATATTCATCTATAATGCTTAAGTCACCTATCATTGTTTTGATTGTGCTTACCGTTTCTTTGATATCTTTAACGGTAGAAGATACGCCTATGATATTGGCACGTATTTCATCTAGTCTAGAATCCGTTGATTCTTTCCATCCTGCCAGTTCTGCAATTTTAATTCCGAAACCTAGTGTACCTACTACTGCAGATATTCCGCCTGCATAACCTGAAATATAGGTGCCATAAGAATCCCAAAATTTCGCAATTGCATCAGTTGTATCGTTTCTGCCAAGTTTTGTCGCATAATATGATACATAGGTTGTTACTTCCTTGCTATTCGTTCCCCAAGTATTTTTTAATGCTCCTGCTGCAAGGGTAATGGAGCCATTTAGCTCTGCAATATCCAAATCATCTTGAGCAGGGCACTTGATAGTAATCTTCATTCCCTCCACAGTTTTCGTAACGGTAGCATCGGTTCCTTGTCCAAAGTCGCCGCCAAATGTGATTTTATCAACGGTTAAGTTATTAAAACTTCCTGCATATACAGAAAGATAAATCGTTAGTATATCCTTATCACCGTCATTTTCAATATAATCAACATAAGCTGACAGATTTGCGAATGCCATTGTTATATTAGCGGTTAAAGTATCCCCGCTGCTTACTGCATTATCTGCTATAACGATATCACCTTTTGAAAGTATCTGAACTCTCTTATCAATATCAATTGTAGGGGTGCTCAAGTGTACTACCCCCTCCGTATCATTTACCTTTGTAAAACCAGAAACAGCGAAATCTGAAAGATTTTCCGAAAGCTTAAAACTATTCTTACCTACAGTTTCTAAAAATGTACATTGTTTCAAGATGATTAGAAAACTTATTGAATTACCCGAATAGGAAAAGTGTTTGTTATTTATATTTATGTTCGCTTTTGGCTCTAAAAGTTCTTTTTCAACTTCTTTATCACATAAATTATTAATTGTTTCGGAAGAAATTGAAATTTTTCTTTGGGTATATCTTTTTTCTTTTTCATGTTTTTTTACCTTGTCAAAAATCTGTGACCAATCCACACTTTGTGAAATTTTTTTTGAATTGTTCTCTGCCAATTGTCTGTCCTGTGTTTTCTTCACTTCCTCCTGAATCGTCTTACTCATTTTTTTCTGCATACTAACGAGCTCCTTTCCACTTTTGATTATTCTTCTTCTGTTTCTTACAAGTATATTAGTTTGAGGTACCTATTTATAGTCGGTTATTTTGATTACTTTATGTTAAAATATTTCAAGTATTTTTGCTTTTCCATTGCTAAACTTCATGACAGCAAAATCTGAATAGTATATTTTTCCGAAAATATCTTTTATTTCAAACATATAGTAATAATCCTCCTGTGTTAATTCAATTTCCTCTATCTTCAATATATCATCTACTGTAACGGTTGCTCCCTGGGTTAGTGTAACTTCACTTGTATTTATATTACCAGTCTCATATAAAATCGTGATTTTCTGTCCTTTAGTTAACGGGCTGATCTGCCTTGATGCCATTCCAGTATAACTGTCCAATCCTTCCCATACACCCAAAGTTTCAAAATGTCCTTTTTCCCTTTCTTCATCCTCCCAAATCCAGGTGCAGCGAAGATTTGTCCTAACCCCATCAAGTAAAACTGGAACCGTATATAAATCATAGGAATCCGTTGAATCAATTAAGTTAAGGCAAATCAAGTTGCCTTTTATTGCTGGCCACATGCCATCCATCTTACTGGTAAATGTTCCATCCTTCCAATAACTATTTAGCAAGCTGTCCGAACCAATCAAACGTATATTCCCATTTTCATCCACGGCATCTGCCAAAACATAAGAAACTGACATTACATAATTCATGCTACCCTGATCCAAATGAATTTCGAAATCGTTATTCTCATTTTTGCTGCCTGTATCAGTAAAAGTGACGGTTTTATCTGACACATCACCATATACCTTATTTAAAAAGGTGGTATACTTTTTGCTAAAAGCAATATTGTCATAGAATATCAAGTCCTTTATATTGCTATTCAAAGGATAGTAAACCGATAACCCACTTGACTCTTCTCTTAGATCCCCGTTTGTTTTATAGATAACTGCCTTCTCGAGAGTCTTTTTAACCATATTTGCGGTATCCTTAAGTACATTCTGCGCTTGATCCGTCATATCTCCAACGTCAATTAAGTTTGAATATCCTTCATTGTCTGAATTTCCACCGAAGCTCTCTGCACGAACAATGCTTTGGGTCAATTTTGACAACCCTGTTATTGTCTCATTCACCGCAGACATCTCACCTGCCATAGTATCAAATGCCCCAGTTAAATCTTTTATCTTTGACAAGTCAACAACTGACATCGTGGTCATATCCTCGCTATTTTTTATTTTGCATTTGCTATAATAACTGTCACATATTACTCTACCAAGTAAGGTCCCATCGGATGTCGTATCTTTGCTGATATAATTCACCCATGTGGTATAGTCCCAACCACCAGCAGGCTCAATTTCTTCAGAAGCAACCATATATCTAGCATAATCAGATACCATTGATGCAGTCTCCAATGTTGCCATTAGACAAGCGTCAAATCCTATGATTTCAAATTTATCCGTCATTCTCTGTGAAACCTGTTCAAGTGAATTTTCAAGTTCTACTAAAGTAAGGCTATCATTATTATAAAGTTCATCAAATACTAACCCATTTATACTTCCACTTCCATGATTCCAAAATAACACCATCATTTTCTCTGCAGGATAATTTTCTATTCCCCATGCTAAAAAATCGGATAATGTATCTTCTTTTCCCATACTGTCTGCTGGGAGCTGTTCTAACAGCTCTAGAGAATGGTCACTTACTCTGTATCTATTCAAATATTCAGAGGATATTCCATCCATTCTCCACCTTTTCGTTCCGCCTGTCTGAATAATAATGTTTACCTGATCCGATAAATCTACCTGTAAAAGCTCTTTTAAATTTTTTGTTGCTTCACCTTTCTGAGTTTCCAAATTTGTACCACACATATAAAGAAAAACTGTCCATGTTCCATTTTTCCCCATTGCAGTTGTTTGTATTTCTTCTTTTGAGTTCTGTTCCGTCTGTACCAAATCCACAGTTATCTTCTGATTTTTAATACAACTCGTCAATAGAAGCACTAATATCAATAGCAATATCGTATATCTGCATTTTTTAATCAATTCATCACGTATAATCCAATTATCCTCTTTTGAGGAGTTGGATTATTCTCCTTTCTCCCAATTTATTTAGAAATATTTGAAACTCCATTATAATAATTAAGCACTTTGGTTTGTTTCTATTTCATTACAGCCTTGGCTGTTCGGAGGTGACTCAGCCACAGCTTTTCGAAGCTCAACAAATCTCAGACTTTACGGTGTAGCAAAACAATCGAGTAGGAGAACAATCATTAATTGATTATTCGTCCTCTAGTTCATCACCCGTAATTGAAGAATCTTCACCTTTGTTGGTAAATAACTCATTATATTTTCCATCTTCTAACAGTACTTCAAATCCATCGACAATCTTATTCAGTTTAATCTGTTTAATTATTTTCTGAGCATCCTGATACTTTCCATTAAAATCCGCAATACTTGATATCTCTTTAGAAGAAAAATTGGAAGCAGTAAAATTGATATTAACAAGTAAATCATATCTATCTGTGTATGCAAAATAATAATCTTCCATTGCTCATTTCAACTTCTCTATTTCTGTTTCATTACATTCTATTTTTTTTAGAGATTCATGCGATTTTCAATTATTCGTTTTCTATTTTTTTCCACTGATAATTCTGAAGAACATAATCCCTCAACATACGATGTAAAAAAGGATGGTCAAAGTAATCCAGTGTTAATTTCAGTTGAAGTACTAAACATTGTGCTTAACAAATCAAAATTGGATTTTGCACCATTTATTGCATCATAAAGCTCAATCGCCTTAGATTGATAAGAATGAATCAATTCTTGTTTTTCACGTTCAGCTTTTAATTCAGCCACATATGCCTCTTTCACAGCCTTTTGATGAAAATAAAATGTTGTTCCACCTATTCCAAGTACCAAAACTAATGCAATAGCAACAATCAGCGGTATCTTACTTTTTTTTGCAGATGCTCCATAATCACATTTCACAACTATTCCCCCCATCACTTAATTTTTCTTTTGTTTGTACTTTCCTGTGATTATCACGGTAACCTAAAATTTCAGGAGCAAGATAGATTGGTTCATGCAATAATATCTATTTCAAAATATTTTTGTACATAAAAAGGTACCACTATATTTCTATAGCAGTACCTACTACTTATTATGATAAAATTATTCCATTTCTCCTTCATACTCCCAAAACCCTTCATTTTCAATTTGAGACAGAATAAATTCTCTCTTTCGAGGCCCTTATGAATAGAATCTGTGTCAATTATAACACTTAAAATTTGTAAAGCAAATGTTTTCAGATAAAAAGCGACATAACCCCATATCCATTGAGTTTCCTTAGTTTTTAATGATTTCATAGTTTTTGTCCTATTTTATACTTTTTATTTACTACAACTCTTTCAAATCAAAAAGTTGTAGTAAATAAATAATTATACGGTATTCATATTTTTCTCAACCATTCAAGAAATGAAAAAATAGTATTTCCTATTTTTATAGGAAGTTCGGAGCAGATAATACTGGTTAAGCCTTTCATTTTGATTATTTATATAATTATAGATTTCGCTATGCAGGTAATATAAAATAAAATCAAGCAAAGAATAGATATAAAGCTTATCACATGAATTTGTCTTAAAAATCGGTCTAAATAAAGAACTGTCAGATTAGCTTAGGTAAAAAGCAAGAAAAATAGTACAAAATCGTAGTGAATTTAATTTTAAAGAAGTATATAATGATATTGTATTAAAAAATAATAGTCTTACTGGATTTGTGGAAAGAGAGTGAAACAATTAATATCGTACAATCTAGTTATTTTTGAATACTATTAAGGGGATAATAATTATAGGAATTATAATGCAAAATAAGGTTAACAGAATTTTAGTTTTATTTTTAATAACTGCCATGATAGTTAATGTAGCAAGTATTAAGGCTCAGGCTCAGGAGAGAAACCAATCGGAACAATTGTTTAAAGCGGCATCAGATGATACAGTAGTTTGTTATTATATGGGATATCCGATAAAAAAGAGCCAAGTTACAGAAGATCATACCATTAGACAATCTGTTGTGGATTCTATTAGTAATAACATAAGGTATACAAATAATACGCTGCGTAGCAACCTCACTTCTAGTGGAGCGAACACAGTCACCCTAGCACTACCAAGTAATTATACCGAAGCAGTTATAAAGCAAACAGTAACCGCACCTAGATATTCACGACAAGATACAATATATTACTTAACTGTACCGTCTGCTGTTAACATCGCACAAAAACATGGCCAGACAATAAAATTCAATACACCACCTATAATAACGCTGGTAACGTTATGACTTTGGACAGCATTGCTTATAAATAGTATACTATTATATCAAGGGCACATGAAAAGGAAGGAGATTTTATGAATTTAAGTACAAATATGGCTCCATACTCATTAGTGGTTATAATGATATTAATTGCGTTCACTTTTGATAATACAACTATTTTTTGGATTCGTAACAGTGTTTTTACTTATTCTTCAATTTATCTACTTTCAGCATTTGGAATCTATTGCAGCTTATGTTTTATCTACTTTATTACTTTTTGTATCATTGTTTAAACTTTTGTGTATTTCTTTAAAATTTATTGAAGAACATAAGGTAAAATGAGGTTTATGAAAGATTTAATCAAGGAAGCACGAGGATTCTCAACTCAATATAGTTTATGAGTAATTTTTTCGGTTAACACACATCTGATATAAAATCAACAACATCTAAATATGCTGATGCAAAAATCGTATCATTAAATAAGTCATAAAATTCACCTGTATCATTTGAATTGATAAAATCATAGAAATTCCATTGGTACTATATAAGTACAAGATTCTTTTTCATTTTTGATGATTAGGAACTTGATTATTTCAGCAAAAATGTTTTTAGTATTTCTTTTTCTTCCACAGTAAGATTATTAATATGTCCTCTATTCTTTAGCAAATAGGTATCACTTTGTTTCCATACTTTCTTTACTTTATCAATTACACATGCTCCCGGAAATAAACAATCTTTTTCCGCTGCCATAACCATCACATGATTCGTATACTTTTTAAGATTATTATCCGATTCATTGCTTGGCATCCCAGTTTTTATTTTTGCAAAATCAATACTTGCTTTTGCAGTATCGATTATATCATCCGATATCGTTTCTTCATTAATTGACATAGGTAAAATACATTTAATAAACCAATTCCTTTTATGCGTAATCCAATACATTATCAGTGGGAACATCATATTCATGCTCTTATATGCGGGTGCATTAGCAATCGCTGCTGGTACCAACAAAGCACTGCGCTCAACCAATTGTGGTGACACACACATTGCCTTAACGAGAATTCCTGCACCAAAAGATCCTCCAAAACAAGCTATCTTTGAATAACCAATTCCTGTGATTACTTCACTCGCCCATTTTCCGTAGTCTTGGTTCTTAGAAGACAAAGATATTTCTGCACTTTTCCCTGGATGTCCAATTGTATCAACCGCATATATGTGAAAGTCTTTTAGTAAAAAATCACAAAATAAAAGATTATAAGCTGTTGTTGCATTTCCACCGTGAAAAACTAGTAAAGGCTTTCCTTCAAAATTACCCGTTTCAATTAAATGCGTTTTTCCAAAGGAAGTATTTACATAGAGATCAGTATACTTAATAGTCAATTTTTTCAATTGACTATCATATAGATTAAATATTTCATTCCGTCCCTTTTCACTTCGATATATTGATTTCATAATTTTCCTTTACATACTCATCTTTTTTATTTTATACCTTCAAAAACAAAGTGTAAACCTTTTAAATATTTTTTTACATATGAAAAGGTATCACTATAGTTCTATAGCAATACCTTTTTGTATGTTTAACATTTAAATATTATATTTATCAATTGCATTTACTAATTTTGTAGAAATTGTACTTGTCTGCCCTGCAATTTCCAGAGCCTCATTTGCTTTTCCTGTAATATTAGCAGTCTTTTCAGCAATTATACTTGCACCTGATGCAGCCTCATTTGTTGATATCGTGATTTCATCAATCGCTTTTATCATGTTTTCCATTGATGCAGCAACTTCTTCTGTTGTAGCACTAAGATCCGTTACAAATCCATCTACAAAAATAGCGTCCTCATTATATTGTTCACTTGTACTAACAAATCGATCATAATCAGCAATTACTTTTTCATCCATGAAATATAATAATTTTTCTGAACTTTTTGAAAGATTTTCAACAGATTCTACCACGTTTTTTGTAACTGTCTGAATCTCAGTGATTGTCTGATTTGAATTTTCAGCTAGTTTCCGAATTTCTTCTGCAACGACTGCAAACCCTTTTCCAGCCTCTCCTGCTCTGGCGGCTTCAATGGATGCATTCAAAGCTAAGAGATTAGTCTGGGAAGTAATGCCTAATATAGCTCCTGTTAACGCATTAATTTGTTCAACCCCTTTTGATTGCTCAATAGCCTTTTTCAATATTCCCTCTGATTCATTATAAATTTTCATAGCAGCAGTTTTTGAAGTAAGTGCTATTTCTTTTAGATCCTTGGCTCTTATGCTGATTTCAGTTGCTGTAGTGGAACCTTCCTGCGCTCTTTGTGCAATCGAGCTTATTTCCTGCATAACTTCTGTAGACGTCGCATTCATTTCCTCAGAAGAAGCAGCTGTTTCCTGTGAACCAGCTGCTAATTCCTGCGTAGTAGCTGCTACATCTTCAATTTCCTTTAGTAGGTCAACCATATTATTTTCTTCTAGGGAAGCGCTGCTCTCAATGTTTGAAGATTCATATTGTATCGTAGTAATTAAATCTTTCATGGACGATTGCATGGTAAGTAATGCATTTGCCAGACTTCCTGTTTCGTCACGATTTTTAAGATGTTTCTCGGAAATATGTTCGCTTAAGTCTCCGGATGCAATTTTATTTAAATTACTGGTAATAACTTTAATTGGCTTAACAATTAATCCAGCCAATATAAAACTAAAAATAGAACAAATCACTAATAATATAAGAGCACAAAGAGGAATCATTACTTTCATCGTATCCAAACCAGCCAAAATTTCATTTTTTGGCACTGAAACAACAACAAACCAGTTCGTATCTTCTACCGGTGCATACCCCACTAATTTATAGACATTATTATATGTATAACTGCCTGTTCCATTTTTTTCTTTAAATATCTGGTTATACAAATCCGAAAAACCTTGAAATGTTTTGTCTGTCTTTGCTTTTTCTAGCATATTGTCTGCTCGAAGAACGGATTCACTATCAAAATGTGCGATTGTTGTTCCTGCATTATTAATCATATATGCTTTCCCTGTTTTTCCAAACTGTAAAGAATTTGTTACTTCACTTAAAGCATTTCCGTCCATAATCTTGAATAGCACTCCGATTATAGTATTATCATTTTTAACAGGTATTGCATAAACGACAATCATTGTACCTGGATCAGTTTTATTTTCAATAGGATCCGACACTGCTGGAGTTCCTTGCATTGCCGATTGAAAATAGCCTCTTTCTTTTACATTTACAAGCGTTGTTCCATCTGGTGCCAATGTATCGCCATCCGCATTGGCAAAGGATACATTAACAGCCCCTACTCTCTCAACTTCACGTTGAAGAAATTTGTTCTTTTCTGACAGCGCTACATCTGGATCACGAAGTGTGTCATTTAATGCGAGTGCTTCTAAGGTGCTCCATTCGGTCTTTAGATGTGCATTAATATTGTTAGCTCCTTGGTCTGAAAGCTCTCTTAGCTGATCTTTAACATTAGAAGTCAATTGTTGTGATGAAATTTTGTATGAAATCAATCCAACACCTACACAGGCTACTAAAATTACAATGATAGTTAGAGTCATAATTTTTGTTTTAATACTCTTCATGTTTTTCCTCCATACAGTAATATTTTGCAAATACCTTTTAATACATATAAAATGCACAAATATGTATAATCATTAAGCACTTATATGTAATTATTATAAATATTTTCACATCTATTGTCAATTTATTTGTTTTTATAATATTTACAATAATTAGAAAATCAAATTGTGTTGTCTGACTATTATGGCATAATTATTATAATTCAAAAGGCCAAAAAACCGAATTTCTTAATATCCATTTATCTCATAGACAAAATATTCATGGTCAAAATGATATCCAAGTTTTTCAGCTAAAGCCACTGACCACTTATTTTGAGCATCCCAACTAGGATACAATTCTCTTTCAAGACATTCCAATATCAATTTAGCACCGCATACATATGCCAATCCTTTTCTTCGGTGTTCTTTTTTCGTATCAATCTCAATCTCAATACCATCTTGATATCTTGTGTAAGAGGATGCTCCTGAAATAACAACCCCATCTTTTAATATAGCTACACCTATTCCAAGTTCTTTGTACCGTTCATAATCCTTAAATTGAGATACCAAATCCATACTCCATTCGCTAGATCTGCACAAATTAAAAATATCTTCATCTATCATTTTTAGGGAATATTCTGGGGGCAAAGAACTAATCGCATTCTGTAATTTTTCCTTATCAAATATATTCCGCTCTTTTTTTATTGCATAACGTATAACCATTTTTGCTTTGTTACCATATGCGTGCACAATCAACTTAGCCCACGTATCATTCTGCGGAACCATTATAATAAAATGATTCCTACAATCAAGCGGTTTGAAGCGAACGATTTCTTCATTTGGAACACCTGCAAAAAAGCAAAAATCACCAAGAAGAGCCATTGCAGATAGCGGTTTTTCCAAACTGTCTACATAAATACTTCCCATAATGTGTTCTAGGCAAGACCATATTAATGTTTCCTGCCAATTATTAAATAATGGTTCTACCTTTTTTGTATCGTTAATTTTAATAACCATTGACTACTCCTTCTCTGAGAGCATTTCATTTTTTCATTGTACTATTCATCCTAATGTTACATCTAAAACCATCATAATCACAAAACCAACTGCAAAACCAATCGTACTGACATTGGAATGTTCTCCTTCGGATGCTTCAGGCAATAGTTCTTCTACAACCACATATATCATAGCCCCTGCTGCAAAAGACAGGAAATATGGTAATATTGGAGTTACAATGCTTGCCAGTAATATGGTTATGCTTGCAGCAATTGGCTCAACAACACCTGACAAAGTACCATATAAAAAAGATTTTTTCTTGCTATTGTTTTCATAATTTAGCGGCAGAGATATGATTGCACCTTCTGGAAAGTTCTGAATTGCAATTCCAATTGCTAACGCAAATGCTCCTGCCATAGTTATCTGACTCTCTCCAGAAAAGAATCCAGCGAACACAACTCCAACTGCCATACCTTCTGGAATATTATGTAATGTAACGGCTAATACAAGCATCGTTGATTTTTTTAACGAAGTTTTGATTCCTTCTGGTTCATTACTGTTCAAATGTAAATGTGGTATCAATCGATCCATCACCAGTAAAAAGGCAACTCCCAAAATAAATCCGACTACCGCTGGAATAAAAGACAATGCTCCCATGTCTTCCGACATCTCTAGCGATGGTATTAAAAGTGACCATACAGAGGCTGCTACCATTACTCCAGATGCGAAACCAAGTAAAGCCTTTTGAACCAACGGATTGATTTCATTTTTTAAAAAAAATACACAGGCGGCTCCTAATGTAGTTCCTAAAAGTGGAATCAGTATACCAATTACTATATTCATAAAATCTCCCTCATTTCCTTATTAATAATTAATTAATGCTTACTACTTCGCTTTAATGTTGCAAAAAACACAGAAATTTGATTCAGTAATTGCACGTGCAATAGTGTTCAAGCTTCTAATAAAGATTCACTCCCCTAATGAAGCAGTACAATAACAAGTGACATATAACGCTCTGTTTTTAATGCAATATCTTCCTCGGATACTCCATAAAACAAATAAATATCTTTCCACATTTTTTTAAAAACCTTCAAATCACCGCTATATCCACCACGAAGTAGCTCATGAAAGAAGTCTATTTCTACGTGGAGTTCTCCTGTTTTTCCTTGTTTAATTTCATACAAGTGATAATCAGTAGGGAATACTTCATCTGGAATGTTTATTGCCTTTTCGTTATATTCATTAACCTTTTTGAACCATTTTTTTATTACTTCTTCATTCTCGAGATTTTGAGGTGAGATTTTTTCTAATGGTGTTCCCAATAAATTTGGTTGTTTTTTTTGAACCAAAGATGCCTTCATATCCTTTTTCATACATTCAAATTTATGATAAGAAATTCCAAGTTCTACTGCACCATATTTCTTGGTAATATAATGGACTACTTCCTGCAAGGTATGTGGTTTTGCTATGATACCTGCTTCTATTTTTCTTCGCTTCTTTTTATATCGCCTATTTAAAAAATCGTTTTTTATATAACGGAATATATTCTTATTATTTGCTTTACTAGCAATGAATACGCTAGTAGGTCCATCTGCTCCGCCAATAATTGTAACTGCACGTTCTTTCTTCATTTTATTCCTCTTCAAATTCCTATTGCTTTTATAATGAAAATAATTATCAGCAACCAGATTGTAATAATTGGCAATGAAAAATACCACTTTTGGGGTTTGCCATTCATCCATAATTCTTTCGCACAAATACGACATTCCGCAAATATATCAGGTGGAATTAATCGTATTGTCAAAGAAATAAGACTTGGTAAAATAATCACATCATCTAAATAACCGAACACTGGTATAAAATCTGGAATAAGGTCAATTGGAGATAACGCATATATTATTGTGATAGTAGCAAAAATTTTAGCTATTGTTGGTGTCTCTTTTTTCCTTAATGCTATGAAAATAGCAGGAATATCTATTTTCAATTGGTTTGCTCTTTTTTTTAGATTCATAAATATACGTACTCCTGCTTGCTCTTACAAAATGTCGGGTTTGTTATGATACGTTCCCATTCTTCACTGTTTTCTACTATGGAATCCCTAATCATTTTGGTAGCATTTTTGAATATGCCAGTAAATAGTCCCCCACCTAAGAATGAGCGTCCATTAGGTCTGATAGCTATAAAATATCCAACAGGTATCGGTAATTTGCCCATTGATGATATATGCGCCCTGAAAACAGGATTATATGGAGATTTATCAGCACTAAATCTTGTGTCACGAACCAGCTTGAAGGTTAAATTCTTCGGCACATTCTGAAGAATATTGCTATCTGTTTTACCAATTTCAACTATAAGAGATTGGATTAAATCTTCAAATTCTTGGTTTGCTTTTTTGTATTGTTCTTTATTTGTATGATACCATACTCGTTCGTTATGATTTTCCAACTCCGATAAAAAATTAAGGATTATTTTTATATTCACGTGTTCTCCTCCCTTTATACCAATAAAGTAAATAGTTTTTATTACGCTATTTATTCAGTATCTCTTTTAGTTTCATTACCTCATCTTTGGTCAGGGTTGTACCCTTGCCCATTTTTTCATGAGCTGGAGCCCAATCACGAATATCATATTTAGGATCAGAACCATTCCAGCTGATAAGATTAAGTTCTTTTCTCCACCCTTTTGAATTTTCGGATAGTACTCCGATTTCTTTTATTATATCGTATTTAATATCTGGCATGCTATTTCTCCTTATATCTTTTTTATTTATCTAAAAGCAGCAATTAGAATGTAGTGCATCTGAATGATTTGTAAATCCATTATCCCCAAGTTGGATGCTCAACAAACAGATTTTCTTGATTTGACTTCATCCAACCAGTCTTTCCCTTGCTGTTTACAATTCTAAAATACGCTTTTCCTGATTTTGTTACATACAATTTATTGAAAGAAAGAATCTCTCCCTTTTTCACGACGTAAACAACCTTTTTGGAACTCACTTTATTATATACAGAAAATTTCTTCGCAGCTTTGAACTTATATTTTTTGGAGGACTTGTTAAATGCATAGGTTTTCACAGCAACGGGAGATATTTTATTATTTTTTAATTGAAATGGTACATAGCAATAATAACAGCCAATTGCCTTGGAATAGATAGGCGTATCAATCATAAAATAAAATGTTCCGTCACCGTCTAAGGTTTCTAAGGAATAACGGTTTGTCTCAAAATGTTTTGCTACGTTTTGTAGACTAAATTCGATAGCATTATATTGATTATTTTCATCGTATCTTGCAAAGAATGAATAACTGATGCAAGCATTATCCGTTGTTGCATATCCATATAAATCCAAATAGTTATCACTATTGTCTAAATCACAAAGCTGAAGGGTATAGTGAAAACCAGGATCTTTTCTGGACATATATAGTTTATCATTAATGTATAACTGAATAGAAACGGTATATTTTTCATCATTAACAGATGTTTTATACTGTATCTTTTCTTCCTTACCATCACCATTTAAATCATATTTATGGACCTTATCTTGTTCTAATGTTTTAATTCCATCCAATTGTTTTTCGGACTGTGCAGCAAAACATGTTTTAGAAACCATGAATAGACTGATGGCTATCATACTTAATATTACTATGTTTTTTAAAAAATCACTCATACTTAATTTCATTTTATGTTACCTCGCTTTACGAACTATTTATGAATATCATACCATAATATCCCATCATTATCTAGATTTCACATAAAAAAACTGGTTGTGTCAACCAGTTTAAGCGTGACTTTTTTGGCTTATGGATTAATTTACCCACAATCCATGGTTGCTGCAACAATAATAAAGCGTTCCACCCTTCATTTTTTGAAAACGAACTTCTCCACTTTGCTCAGGATATAACTTAATTAAAAATATTCTGTCACATGTGACATACGCTATAAAACAAAGATAATGTTTTTTGCTCATTTCATGATGAAAGGTAATATAAAAATCATCTTCTACTTCTTCCACTTTTAATCGATGCATGTCATCAGCGGGCTTTGGGATAAGTGGGACAAGTTTACGTCCACAGCAAGAAACCTCGGTTTCCCCGGTAGTAGTGATTGTGTTCCCACAGGTTGGACACAAATAAAATTTAATCCTCTTCATATTTCCTCTATCTGCATCATTGGGCTCTAAAGTTCCCAATAATATTTTTTCAATGTTTATACATAATACATCGGAAAGTTCACGAAGCAAAGACACATCCGGACATCCCAATCCTCGCTCCCATTTTGAGATTGTTTTGTCACTAATATTCATTGCATCGGCAAGTTGCTTTTGCGTCATACCTTTTTCTTTTCGTATTTTAAGTATTAGATTTCCAACCTTATTGCAATCCATATAGTTTACCTCCATGTATTAATAAAATAATAGGTACAGACGAATTAAATTTCAATAAACGATTCGTAGAGTTTTGAAATTTGTATATATTTTATCAAAAAATGATTGATTTTACCAATTTTATTCAAAAGAACATCGAACCTTGCTATTAACGTGATTCGCTTTGACCGATTTGACCTTGGTTTATCACTAGTCCGCCAGCATCTCCTGCACCTGGGCCAAGTTCAATGAGCCAGTCACAATTATTGAGAAAATGTTTATTGTGCTCAATCGCAATTACTGTATTTCCATTTCGAACTATTTCGGATATTAATTCAAGTAAATGTTCAATATCTGAAAAATGTAGCCCTGTAGTTGGTTCATCAAGCAAATACAGAATATTATTGTTTGTTTTTGTTACCAATTCTTTTGATAATTTCAGCCTTGCTGCTTCACCTCCTGAAAGGGAAGATGTACTTTGACCAAGAAGCAAGTAACCTAATCCTGTTTTTTGTAATGCCTTAAGTTTTAGAACAATCTCGTCAATATCAATCCAAAATAAGATAGCTTCATCAATTGACATATTCAATACTTCATCAATATTTTTATCTTGATATTGAATTCCAAGAATTTTTCGCTGATATCGTTTCCCGTTGCAGTCAGGACATTTTACATAGATATCTTCCATGAATTTTACCCTTATTCTTCCTTCTCCATTGCATGCTAGACATTGTCCATAGGCTCTGTTAAAACTAAAGTATTTTTCATCAAATTTCTTTTCTTGTGCCTGTCTAGTTAATGAGTACTCCATTCTTATCATATCCATGATACCAGTATAGGTAGCTATAATGGATTTTGATGTTTTACCAATGGATAACTGATCAACCATGACTACATCAGAGTAATGTAGTTTCTTCTTTGCCTGTTCAAAAATCACACCTTTCATCAATGAAGATTTTCCACTGCCACTAACACCACAAATACAGGTAAATGCATTTTGGGGAAATCGAATCGAAATATTTTTTAAATTCCGATATGCAACTTGCTCAATTTTTATAAAAGGATGATTCACTAAATCTTGTTTTGAATATGGCATTCTATATTCATTGTGCGGATTCATATATTTACTAATCTGAGTTCCTCTATGGTTTAGCATAGCATCAATCGTTCCTTCTCCAACTAATAATCCACCTCTCTTTCCTGCAGCGGGTCCAATTTCAATAATAGTATCCGCTGTTTTTATCATGTCTTCATTATGGTCAACCATAATAATGGTATTGCCTTCCATTTTGAGATTTTGTAACATCATAATAACTTTATCATAATCTTTTGGGTGCAGGCCTTTTGATGGTTCATCAAACACATATAAAATACCCGTCATATGATTAACAAAAGCACCTAATAGTTTCAATCGTTGTCTTTCCCCACCAGACAGTGTGGTTGTTTCCCTATTTAGATTTAAATATCCAATTCCCAGTTTAACTGCTACATTTGCTATTTCTTTCAGTGATTGGATTGCTGATTCCACTTTCTTTATTTTAACATCTGACAAATTTTCATATAGATTATTGCAAAATTCCAATATGTCATAAAAGCTCATTGCCGCCGCTTGTGGGTATCGAACTTGAGTAACTGTCGCTGTTCTCCCTTCACCAGAAAGACGTTCTCCATGACAGGCGTTGCATTGCAACTGTGATAGATATCGATCCAGTGCCTTTGTATCCGGATCATCCGAACGGATTCTGCTTATAATTTGATATATTCCCTCCACAGGACGTGTAATTTCACCATTTCTTCCATTTTTTGAATTCTTATAATGAAAAGTAACTACGTTCTCTCCTGAACCATGTAAAAGTATTTGTTTGAATGCGTCGTCTAATTCATTCCAGGGTTTTTCTAAATTTACCTTCATTTCATCAGCCAGTCCAAATACTTGCCCTTTCATCCAATTAGCATTCGGCAAATCAAGAAATTTTCTTAATTTTCCATAAAAGGAAGATGCACCATCTAGCAAAGACAAGTGTGGATTGTCAATAATCTTATTTTGGTCTATTTCCATTATTTTTCCTGTTCCACTGCACACAGGACATCTACTGTCTATATCCATATAACTAAATGTCTGAGGAGTCATTTCAAACATCAAATGATTGCATCGATAGCACTTTTGTTTCGTTTGTAATAAAATAAAATCGTTATCTGAGAACTTCACATAGAATGCTCCTTCTCCACATATAAGTGCCGTATCAACTAAATCCTCGATGGTTTCTCCGTATAGTTTCACTTTCTTCAAATCAAAAATTTCAACATATTCCATGCTTTGAATTAACTGAATAATACTTTCTCTTGATAAAGGTATTATCTCACCACCGCAGTTAGAACAGTGCCGAATTGCGGCATTTGCATAAACTATCCTTAAATAGTCATATGCATTGGTATAAGTCCCGATTGTAGAAAATGAGTTTCCTCGAATCGCATGTTGGTCAACAATAACCGCAGGGATACATCCTCTCATACTTTCAATGCTTGGTTTTTGTAAAAGATTTCGATTATTTGTCAAGTATTCCATTCTTCTTCTACACTCTGCATATATGGTATCATTCACTAGACTTGATTTCCCGCTTCCACTCACACCAACTACTGCTGTTATCTTACCATAAGGGATAACAACATCAATCCCTTTCAGATTATTTTCTCTAGCTCCTTGAACCACAATCCCGACCGTGTCCTTACAATCTTTATGATCAACGTCTACGGGGTGATGATTCCATTTGTTCGGCTGGTTTCTTTTTAATAATGTCTCTAAGCTGTTCGAATTCTCTGTTTTTACATCTTTATTTTCATCGACCCATTTTGGCCAATGGCTAAGCCAATCGGGTATTGTGCACTTTAAAATGCGGTCTTCATCTGTTAAATATGGAAGATACCCCAAGCATGGTGTTTTATCGAAGCTTTCAATTCCGTCTATATATAATCTTCTCCTTTCATAATCCACCCGCACCACCTTTACAATTGTCATCGCTATTGGGTTTGGTCTTACCGGTGATCTGGTTGAAAAAATACCAGTTCTTTTAGAATTTTCATAAGGAGGATTACACTCTGTAATACCACGATATTTATCAGAATCAAATTTATGAAACCACCAGTATAGCTTAATATATGTGTTTTCGACTATATTGACTATATTGACTTCATTCAGTTGAACATAAATTTCTCCTTTCACATTTCGTATGAACCCTTTGGATTCAATTTCAAAACTTTCATTGGTAAAAACTAAATTCATTTCGCTGTTTTTATCATATTCTTTTGTATTCATTGCTCCTTTTACTGAATCTTCACTGGGAAAATATGGCTTTATATCAAACAGACAACCTTCATCAAAAAGATTCCAATTGTTCGCTACAATTATCAATCCCCTTTTTATGTTAATCGTTTGTATATTAATAATTTTTTTACGTAATTTCCAGCCCTGCTCATTATAATGTGAGTAAAAAACATGCGCATGGCTAAACTGATCTAAATTCTTCAATGCCCTACGATAGTTAGATTCCACCTCTATTACCGTATGATTCGTGTCGCTCATTATTTTTCCAATTGGTCGTAATTGATACATTTTTCTCCTCCTGGTCTATATTTTATCATCATGTTAAACCATTACACCGTGTTAGAGTCAAGAAAAATAAGCAGGGATTATTCTGCTCTTTGATAGGCCAGTGGAATCTGTAATTCTGTAATATATTCTTCTGCGTTCATCGTATGACACATTGAAACATGACATATTTGCCTGTTTTCACCAGCCATACAATATTCATTATGTTGTTCTAACCAAAATGCAAATTCTTTATACGCAATACTTATGTTGCTATATGGTCCAAATATCATAAAGCAGGCTGCCATATCAACCCGATCCACCTGTCTGAAAATTAAATCGGTATGAATATCTGTATATTCATGATTCATTCCAACACAAACTTCTATGTCAACATCTTGTTCTCTATAATCCAAGTCATGATAAATTGAAAAGCTTTGACCTGATTCTAAACGGTTCACATCAGAGAGTTTATTGCTGATTTCTTCCCATAACACAGATTCACTGTAATAATTTGGTACTATTTTTCTTAAGGATATTACCTGCTGTTGTGGTATTGACTTAATCAGAATCTGAATATCAAGATTTTTATTTTGATTATCCAAATCTTTCAAAAATCCTTGTATCTGCTTTATTTGATTTTGCTCCCCTTGTATTACTTCTTCCGTTTTTTCTAACTTTTCCGTCAAATTTTGTCTCAATATTTCCGGATTCCAGGATAATAATAATTTCTTTATTTCTTTTACTCCAAACCCCATATTTCTAAGTAAAACAACGCGATTAAGCGCTTGAATTTGTTCTGCTGTATAAAATCGATACCCATTGCTTGAATCAACAAAGCTCGGTACTACCAATTTGTGTTCATCATAATATCGCAACATTCGAACGGATACTTGAGTTATCTTTGAAAATTCTCCTATCTTAAACATATAACTTGGAACTCCTTTCCTAAAAACATGTTCAGTCCATATCCATTATATCATTGGTTATGAAAACTACAAACATCAGATATCATAGTAAATCATTTTATAAGTTTCCGTGATCTGCATAAACCCAAAAAACCAACAAACATAGACCTGTTTTTCTATGTTTGTTGGTTTTTTGTTATGATATATTTAGAGTCATCAAAAATATAATGTTTATACCTGTATCAAAGGATAAAGGTTATTCAATCGTTAAATTAGCCACTCCAACATTTTTCAATGTAATTTTAGGTCTACAAGTTGGTAAAAAACAATTTCTTTTTGTTGGGCATATTTCTAAAATATAAGATTCATAATAATCTACATCAAAATAAAAACAGCCGGAATGAGAGATTGTGGTGCAGTAAATAGATCTTCTTTTACCATCAACCATCATATATAGTATAATATCCCAATCATGATTCCGACAGCAATCACAACCCGAAATACAACCCACAATAATGCCAGGTGTAATTAAAGACTCTTCACAAACCGGACAAATTTGTTCTTTGGGTTCTATTCGTACTGGAATAGGAACTGTTACAAATTCCATTTCCTTTTCAATATAAATCGTTTGACTCGGACATTCTGGGCACGCAGGACATGGTTTTTGCTCTGGGCACACAGGGCAGGTAGGACAAACCGGACATGGTTTTTGTTCTGGACACACAGGGCAGGTAGGACAAACTGGACACTGTTTTTGCTCCGGACAGATTGGGCAGGTAGGACAAATAATCGGTTCTGCTGCCTTAGGACAAACCGGACATGGTTTTTGTTCTGGACACACAGGACAGGTAGGGCAAGGCGGTGCTGCCGGACATGGGATTACTTCAGGGCAGGTAGGACAAGGCGGTGCTGCCGGACATGGGATTACTTCAGGACAGGTAGGACAAGGTGGTGCTGCCGGACATGGGATTACTTTGGGACAGGTTGGTATTATCGGTAATGGTTTAGTTACTTGTTTTGGAATTTCAGGCATTGGAGCTTCTATTGGAGTCGGAAGTACTTCTGGTTCCACTTGTAAAGGGCTATCTTCCATACAAATAATTCCACCCACGAATGGATATAAATGAAATTCAAACCCACTGTTTTCATTTACTGCAAATCCGTTTAATGCAGCATTTCCACTTACACGACCGCCGGTTGGATGACCATGAAACATAGCTTGAGGTGCTAAGATACTTCCCCATATATCAGACGATTTTTCCATATGAATATTGGTAGCATCTTCAAATACATAGAGAATATGATTAGCAAGACCTTCCTCTCCATATAAGCCGTACTGTAAATGAGCATATGGACCGGTTTTTAATCTTACAATAGCTACACTGCCTTTTGGTATATCAAAGCGAATTCCTTTATTTATAAGACCGTTTGGTCTTGTATCAATGGTAAAAATATTTTGTTTGGGATTGTTTCCAGTTAAAATCCATTCATAGGAATTACTGGTAACCGTTCCATTTTGGTTTAATTGTTCGATACAATTTTTGAATGTTTCGATGCTATTTTTTGCATTTTGAAAAAATACAGAAACATTTGCAGATATTCTGGAAGCTGGAATGATGCGCGGTACATCATAGCTAGAGATTATATAGTAGTTTCCTCTAGCACTAGGTCCCCAATACGGACTTCCTCCATTTGCCTGATATAAATAAGTTAATTCCTCTGGTTGCTTTGTGGAATCATTTGATCCGATGTAATAAGTGCTGCCAGAGGCTGCACGAAACGTTCCACCAGAAACCGCATGTCCGATTACTACTAGGGGACCTCTCATTGAAACTATATCTCCAACTAAATATCTTACTAAGTCAGGAGAAGATTCAATTGGTACTTGACCTTGTTCTCGTTCAAATCCGATGCTTAAACTTCTTGTGCTATAAAAACTGCCGCCTACAGCAATCGCTCCTTCTACATCGATAATATTATTGGCATCCCCAAAAACAAATAGATTAAACTGAGAGGCCAAGCCAAACGGCTGTCCCGGTATGTCTTCCCAGTTTATATTTTTATAGGGAATTCCTATTATCGGATTGGTTTCGTTTCTATAAATATTATTGTCCATATAAAATACATAAACCTCCTTACATGATATGAAATCCTATTCTGTATTCAGTGTATTCTAAACATAGATTTATGGTGCAGACTTTTACACCTATAAGGAAAAAAACACAAAAATATCCGCTTGTATCACTATTCCTTGCTGTAATTGAAACGGCCACTTCCAATTAAGGAGGTGGCCGTTTCTTAATGCTTAGCATTTATAGGGGAGGGAGTGTGTTTTGGTTTTTAATAAAAATTAATTATCCCAAGTACTAACACTTGTAACTTTCTTTTCTTCTTCATCAAACCATTTTGTTGTAACACATTTGCTTTCGGTAAAGAATCGTACACTGTCTTTTCCTAAGCAATGTAAATCTCCAAAGAAAGAATTCTTGTGTCCAGAGAATGGGAACACACCAACTGGAACTGGTATACTAACATTTACTCCTACCATACCTCCATCGGTTCTAACAGAAAATTCTCTTGCAAAATATCCACTCTGAGTGAAAATACAAGAACCATTTGCAAAGGGGTTGTTATTCATAATTTGTAATCCTTCTTCGAAACTCTTTACTCTTTTAATACAAAGAACTGGACCAAATATTTCAGTTGCACCAATTGTCATCTCTTCTGATACATGATCAAAGATGGTAGGCCCTAAGTAAAATCCATTTTCAAATCCTTCGACTGTAACATTTCTACCATCAAGAATCATTGTTGCACCTTCGTCAATTCCTTTTTGAATCCAATTTAGTACGTTCTTTTTGTGTTGTTCATTAACCACAGGTCCTAATTTGGAGGTCTTATCATAGGCAGGTCCAATTTTAAGTTCTTTCGCAAGTTCAACAATTTTTGCAACTAATTCATCTGCGATTCCTTCTTCCACAACTACAACAGGAAGTGCCATACATCTTTCTCCTGCACATCCAAATGCAGAATTGATGATACTTGCTGCACTACGATCAATTGCTGCATCGTTCATAACAAGTGCGTGATTCTTTGCTTCACACAAAGTTTGTACTCTTTTACCGTGAGCTGCTGCCGTACTATAGATATGTTTTCCTACTGAAGTTGATCCTACAAAAGAGATACCTTTGATATCTGGATGTGTTAAGAGAATCTCTGCTTCATTTCTGCTGCAGGTAACAATGTTTAATACTCCATCTGGTAATCCTGCTTCTTTATATAATTTTGCAAAACGTAATGCAGTTCTAGGTGTAGAACTTGATACTTTTAACACAATACAGTTACCAGCAGCTAGACAGGTTGGAGTCATCCATCCCATTGGAATCATTGCGGGAAAATTGAATGGTGTAATGCCTGCAAATACGCCAATTGGTTCACGATACAATGTGGTATCAAAGCCTGTGGATGTATTTAATAAAGATTCTCCCATTATTAGGGTAGGCATGGAACATGCAAGTTCGGTTCCCTCCTGTGCCTTTAAAACATCTCCTTTTGCTTCAGCCAATACTTTACCATGTTCTTGCGCTACAAGCAGTGTTAGCTCATCCATATTCTTTATAATTAAATCACGCACATTATACATAATCTGTGTACGTTTGATAACTGGCAATTTAGACCATGTTTTGTATGCTTCTTTCGCAGCAGCAATTGCTTCTTCTACTTCTTCTACCGTGCAGCAAGGAACTTTTGCTGTTACCTGCCCGGTGCTAGGATCATAGATATCATTGAATTTCGTTGTTTTTGATTCGCGGTATTCTCCACCGACAAAATATTTGATTGTTTCCATACTTGTTCTCCTTTTTATAAAATGTCAATTTAGTTTGTAGTTATATTTCTAAACTCTGGCAATCATTTCACCATATTGCTTTTTACAATCTGATATAAATTCTTTTACAGCTTCTATAGTAGGCATATCCTGAGAGCATGCATGACTGGCAACTAACATTGCAGCAGACGCACTTCCAAGTTCTAGGCAATCGATAATATCGAGTTCTTCGAATAATCCATATAGAAAAGCGGAAGCATAACCATCTCCACCACCAAAAGATTTTAGTAATTTTACTGGGAATGGCTTAATGCTATAATTTTTACCGTCATTGGTATAAGCAGTAGAACCATCTTTACCATGCTTGATTACAACAATCTTACTACCGATTGAATGGAAATAGGCTGCGGTTTGTTCATCCGTTCTTCCTTCCTCAATCATACGCTCCGTTAAATCAAATTCTTCTCGAGAACCTAAAATAACATCGCTTTGCTTTGCTACAAACGAATAATAGATTGCAATTTCATCAAGATTCTTCCAATTATATGGGCGATAATCAACATCAAACATTACAACTAAATTATTCTTCTTTGCTAATGCAAGTGCTTTTAGTGCTGCCTCACGGGAAGGACTCTTTGCAAGAGCAGTTCCAGAAATCAAGATTGCCTTGCTCTTCTTTATATATTCTTCATCAATATCTGCAACATCTAACTCTAAATCAGCAATGCCATCACGATACATTAAAATACTACTTTCTGTTTCACTTAATATTTCAGTGAAGGTCAATCCTATTTTCTCGCCATTGCTACATTTACTAATGTGCGAAATATCAATGCCTTCCTTCTCAAAAAAGTCAGTAACAAATTTTCCAAACTGATCATTGGATACTTTTCCTAAAAAACCAATCTTCTTTCCAAGACGAGCCATCCCCACTGCAATGTTGGCAGGCGATCCTCCAAGGTATTTTTTAAAAGTAGTACTTTGCGAAAGAGGTTTGAAATAATCTACTGGGTTAAAATCGACTGCAACCCTGCCTACTAATATCAGATCATATTCTTTTGTCTGATCAAATTGAATGTATCCCATATTGTCTTCCTTTCTTTATTCGTCTAAATTAGTTTATCATTACCCACTGGTTTCCATGTTATACTCTGTTATCGCTTTGGAATACCTTGATGTGTCTGCTAACATTTTTGTAAGCACCTTGTACCATCATTGCACTCATGGAAAAATAATCCCCTTTATTTGCTTTACAATATTCTCTTACTTCATCCTCGACGGACATAAAGGTTGCTGTCGCAACGTTAAGCTTGCGGATCCCTCCTTTTATACACTTTCTAAAGTCATCATCACTGATACCTGAGCCTCCATGAAGAACTAATGGAATAGGTACTCTTTTTCTTGCTTCTTCCAAAATGGCAAAATTGAGTCTCGGTTCATTTTTATACAATCCATGAGCATTTCCAATGGAAAGAGCAATTGCATTTAAATGTGTATTTTGATAAAGTTTTTCAACTTCATCCGGATCAGAATAAAACATCTCATGATCAACGCTTCCGTCCTCGCTTCCAGCTAATTGTCCAACTTCCGCTTCCACATCTGCTCCATACGTATCCGCTAGTTCTTTAACTTTTTGTACCATGCAGATGTTTTCATCAATTGGGAGTGAAGATGCATCAATCATGACAGAAGTAAAGCCTAACTCCAATGCCTCTTTGACCGTTCCGATATCTAAACCATGATCCAAATGAACTGCCACTGGAACCTTTGACTCTTTTGCTGCCGCAATCATTAGTGGTCCAAAAACACGGAGGGGGGAATATGGTAGTCTTACTTGTGCTACCTGTAAAATAATTGGTGAATTCAATTCTTCTGCTGCCTTAATTGCTCCTAGCACCATTTCCATATTTGCAACACTAAAAGCTCCCACACCATAATTTTTTTTCCCCGCTTCGATTAATAACTCGGACATATTAACAAGTGACAACTTAATCACCTCTTTTACATTTTTTTGAATAATATTATCATTAATCAGCAAATATATTAATGTTATACTCAATTTATACCATAAACTTAACCATTGGTCAAGATAAATTTGTTATTTTGCTGTTAACTCTTTATTATTTTAATGGTAAATACCTAGATTTATTCAAAACACTTACTGTTAAATAGTTATTATGTTTTAATGATATCTTGATAACATCCTTAATTTTCATTTGCATTCTAACGGGAAATTAGTTATAATTAAAACAATCTAGCATTTACAACATAATTTATAGAGAAAGAGGTGTGTTATATTGAGATCACAACGTTTAGATAGTATCAAAGAGTATATTTACCAGAAAAAAACAGTTACTCTTGATCAACTATGTAGTGAATTTAACGTTTCAAAAAATACCATCAGACGCGATATTGATGAATTGGTTTCAATAGAAAATATTAAAAAGATTTACGGTGGCGTAACCGTTGAAGGATATAAGCCAATGGTATCCTTTGACGAGCGTAACATTAGCAATCTTGAGTCCAAACAACAGATAGCACAAAGAGCTGCTGCATTAGTAAATGACAACGAGATCGTTTTTATCGATTCAGGAACAACAACCATGCATATGATTGAGTATATAAAAGAAAAGAAAAACCTAACTATACTGACAAATAGCATTGAGGTCATTATGCGTTCCATTCCTTATCCAAATATTAATGTTATCTCTCTATCAGGTTCCCTTAACCGAAAGACTTTATCTTTTACCGGGACTAGTTGTGCTCAAGTACTTAGTAACTTCAATATTAGTAAAGCATTTCTGGCAGCTACCGGAATCTCTACAATTGGAGGTGCATCGAATTCTTCTGCTGCCGAAACCGAAATCAAACGTACAGCCCTAATGAAGAGCCAGAAAAACTTCTTATTAGTGGATCATACTAAGTTTGGAATAATTTCATTGATGACCTTTTCCAATTTCGATAACATTAATTCTATTATTACAGATGAGATGCCATCCAACGAATTAAAAGATACGTTAGAACAAAATAATTGTAAAATTTTATTATCTGCACAAGTAAAATAAGTATTATCATTTTTACCAAATATTATTCCTATAGTTATTTGCTAAACACTTTAACACACCTATTACAAAATATATATTTATAGTAATAGGTGCTTTTTAATAAATAGATCCTAAATTTTAATATTATTTATTGCCAAGTGCAGATTCTGTGCTAAATTAGCCAATCCTTCACTTGCATCTGCAATTTCTTCCATCGATGCGGATTGTTCTTCCAAAGCAGAAGATGTTTCTTTTGTCGAAGTGGAATTAGTCTTTGCAATCGCAGTTAGATTTTGCATCGTATCTAGGATTTCATTCTTCATTTTGCCCATCTCTTCTCCAGATTCAAGTAATTGTTCCGCTATTTCAATCATACTTTTGCTGGATTTTTCTATGATCACGTATTTTTCTTTACTACAAATAACGCTTTTTGTCTGTTCATCAACAATAGAAGATACTCTTTCCATGGTATTTACCGCATTGCTGGAATTACTACATAGCTCATCCACCATCTTACTAATTACTTCAGATGAAGCAGCCGATTGTTCTGCAAGCTTTCTTATTTCCTCTGCAACTACAGCAAATCCCTTTCCAGCTTCTCCTGATCTGGCAGCTTCAATTGCAGCATTAAGCGATAATAAATTTGTTTCCGCTGCAATTGAATTAATAACATTACTTGCTTCTCCAATCTTCACGGAACTATCATTTGTTTTTAAAACAACATCATAAATCTGTTTATTTGCAAAATCATTCTCTTCGGTTCTTTTTAATAGGTTTTCAATCTCTAGCAACCCCGCTGTTACTGCATGAGACACTTTATCCGAGGTAGCATTTAATTCTCTTGCAAAATAAAGGTTACTTTGTATTGCGTCTCCTAGATGTTTTACTTTTAAGGAGCCTTCTTCTGTATTAAGCGCTTGTTGCATAGACCCTTCTGCAATTTGTGCAACAGTTACAGTTACTTTTTCCATGGCAGTTGAAGACTGCTCAGATGTAGCTGTCAACTCTTCCGAAGATGCAGCTACTTGTTCTGAAGAATCCCGAACTTCCCGAATCATCATTCTTAAATTATCCGTAATACTTTGCAGAGACATAAACAGTTCTCCAATTTCATCTTTTCTCTTTAAATCGATGTCTAAAACATCTTTTGTAATATCCAGACCCGCTATCAGCTTTACATGTTTAACAGCCTTGGATATCGGCGATGCAATCGCTCTTCCCATAAAGTATGTAATAACGACACATAGTAGTAATGTAATTGCTATAATTATAATACAGGTATAAAGAAGTGTTGTTATACTAGATAAAACCTCCTTTTCATTTGCCGTAAATACAATAATCCATTCAGTGTCCGGTATCTGGGAAAATCCATAAAATTCTTTTTGCGTTCCAGAAACAAACTCGATTATTCCACTCTTTTGTTCTAACATTTTTGAATATGCTTTAGCTAATGGCATTACATTTTTATCATTCTTCGCTAATTCAATCGGATTATATTCATTCAATACCTGTTCACTATCACGACTTGCAATAATGGAACCTGCCGAATTAATAATAAAAGATCCATCTTCTTTACTAAATCCCATATCTTTAATCGTTTCACTTAAAGAGTTAGCATCCCTGCGCCCTACCAAGGCACCTAGAACTTTGCTGTCTTTTATAATAGGTACTGCATACATTAAATCTACTTTTCTAGATTGCTCATTGAATGCAAAATTAAATGCATCTTTTCCTTCTAATGCTTTTCTGGCAGAATCATTTTCCGGTAATTGAAGCATTAGTCCATTCGAATAAAATATTTTACCATCAGTATTCATAATCCCTATATCCAAAAAACCAGAAGTCTCCAATTCACTTTTTAAAATAGGTTTTTGAATATCAATATCCATAGTTTGTATTTCTTCCAATACGGCCAGCGCCTGTAATGTTTGCTTTTGCGTTTCCATACGGCTCTCTGTTACTGATGCGCCCTGTTTCGCTAATGTAACAAGTGATGATTTTGCTTCCTTAGTTATAGAATCACTGGCAACGATTAATGCTGCTATTCCGATAACCATATTAGATAATATAATAATCAATGTCATTTAGTTTAGACATTTTACTTCTATTTTTAGCGGTTCCACA
>JBGUEO010000040.1:0-33849 GCA_041821315.1 Velocimicrobium sp.
CATCCGTTGCCGTATTCCACCCGGCAAAGCTTGCATGTGTTTTTACCAAACTTCCGGTATTCCCTAACACCGTCACGGTAGCACCGTTATAGTATGTACTACCATCCACTGGCACACTGCCAGCAGTTGCTCCATTTGCATGATAGGTTACGCCATATGTAGATACCACTACTGGTGGTGAAACATCCAAATCATCAATTTCAGGTGCAATGTCTATTCCTTCCATTCGAACCTCATCTATATTTTCCCAATTAGAATCTGCGGAGACATTCAACGTATCATAGTAATTAGCAGGGAAAACAAATATCGTAGTTACAACGATATCACCATCCCTATACCCACTTACTGTAATTGATTTATCCTCACCCATTCCTTCCCCAATAACCAAACTATTTAACTTAAATTCTGACCCATCCGCAGTCTTAAACGTGGCTAAAGTACAGCAATTAAGCCCTGAACTACTATACGCAAGTGCATGATCTGCTCCATCTGCAATATCGCCAGCATCCCTTATTTCAATCGTACCCGCTAGATCCTCCCCTGAATTATTACTGGTATAAATCATCCCATTTAGTGTATAGCTTTTCGTGCCTGTATACTCAACTGGTGCACCATCAAAGTTCTCATCCGCAGCCGCAGCAAGTGTCTTTATTGGCATAGCAATAGACAATCCTAACATGATAACAAACATGAATAAACTAAACATTATAGATCTTTTTTTCATCGAAGCCAACTCCTCTCTACCTATAATTTTTTTCTTTACTAGCTTTTGCTTTCGCATGTTGCTGCTCTATTTTAGCATGAATAATACTTATCACACAACAAATATATTGCATTATTATAAAAGTTCTAGTATAAATGCATCTATTTCCAAATAAAGTAAACTATTTACAGATAACATATAATTTTTTACTTAAATGTTGTATTTTTACTTTTAAATGAAAATATCAAAATAAAACCGATTAGAGCAGTGAACTTCTAATCGGTTTTTCTTTTTTTATATTATTTTGCAAATATTCTTAATATTTATCTGACTTTTCTCTGTAAACATACGGATATTCTACTCCCGCAAACTACTAAATGAATTATATACATCCAAAATTCCATATCCCCACTCTCTATTGGGATAGGTTTTATCGTCACTTCGTTTTGCTCCTCGTATCAAAATATTTTTCATTTCCAGGGTATCCAATCCGGTTTGATTGCCCTGACTAATTCCCCATTCTAATAACATAGCAACGGCACCAGTGACAAAAGCTGCAGAAACACTAGTTCCGCTCAACACAGCATATTCATTATTTCTTATAGGTCCCAGTAGATTGACACCAGGTGCCGCAAGGGTTGGGTTAATTAAATTTTGTCTGGTATATCCTCTGCTGGCATTCAAAAAGAGGGTGTTGTTCGTATGATTATAAGCAGTTGCAACAATTGGAATAATCGAATTAGCGGGTTCTGTCAGTGTCATATCTGGATCTGGATTTATAAAAAAAGTATCGTCGCCCAAAAAGTTACTAATTGGCAGCCATATATTAAACCGTGGATTTAAATTAATACTTGAATATACCCGAAAACGCCAAATACCTTCGGTAGGATTTCGAAACCGTACCAATATCAATTCATCCCCTGTTTGTGATTCAACGATATCATAGTCAACAAAGATTGTTGTGTTTTCAAAAATGAAATTAATTTCTCTCGTTTCCTTTAATCTGGCAGGAATTCTAGATATGTATTCACCCGTAGGAGATAAAATATCAATGGAAAACAGATTAGGACTGTTTCCCCACAATTCCATGGAAAACCCGTTGCATTTTGCTCCAACCTTTAATTCCACGGTACTATATCCAACTGAAACATCCACACTTCCAGAAAAATGATGTCTTTTAGGTCCCTCATTTCCTGCTGCTATTGTCACGCCAACCCCTTTTGCATCTGCTTCCGATGAAATATAATTACTAAACGAATGCCTTCCATCATGCGAACCTTGCGAACTGCCAAGTCCAATACAGATTGAGATTGGAAGGTTCAGTTTTTTTGCTACACTCAAAACATATTTTACACCAAACATAATATCATTTTCCTGATAGCAATCGGCATCAAGTGGTATCGAAAAAAAATCTCTAATGAATCGCTTGGCTTGTTTTAACTTTACCACTACAATTTTAGCATCAGGAACCACCCCAGAAATATTCTTTGTCTCATTTTTCCTTCCTGCTGCTATTCCTGCAAGAAATGTCCCATGTCCATTTTCATCTGTACTTGGAACCACCAATAAAGGATCTTTACTCATTAATGCTAAATTAATCTGTGCTTGCACATACTCGGTTCCATAATAAAATGTCTCTGGATTTGGTGAACTATTTGGAATCGTCTGATCCCAAATCGAAATAATTTTTGTAGTCCCATCTGCATTTTTAAATGCTTCCTGCATATAATCAATCCCTGTATCAATGATGCCAATTAAAATTCCCTGGCCAGTTAAACGAAGCGAAGGAATCCTTTGAATTCGTGTGATTCCCGCTTCCTCTAAGCTTCCCGTTTCTAATAAGCCAAAGCAGCTAGGCAATGCACTATAAGTATATTGTTGAATAATATTATTGGGTAAAATTGCAGCCGGAGCGTATACAACCGAATACACCTCGTTAATATTATTAATACAAAAATCAGGAATTTCACTTAAGCTTTCTGGAATTTTTTGATTTTCAAAGATAAAATCTGCATAATCCTCACTGATGACTCGATTCTCACAACCAGAATTCATGCGTAAACACCTCCTGCATTTTGTTGTTTTCTATTATTTTACGAATCATTACCTAAGATTAATACTTGGTTTTCCTGATTCATCAATCAGATAAACTTCCATTAAGATTTCTTTTGTTGTCCAGTCATCGTATTGTATTGACTTCTTCAAAACGCCCATATATGCTATTTCAACCCCAATTTCACCCATCTTAAATGGTTGTTGTGCAATTGTACCTTGAACCATTCCCATCTTTATTGCTTCTATCACAGATGGATCTGCATCAAATCCAATTAACATAATTTTCCCTTTTTCCCCGGCTTCTTCGATTGCCTGTGCTGCCCCAAGTGTCATATTTCCATTTTCACAAAATACAACTGCCAAATCTTTTTTATAGATAGCAAGAATCTTTTTCATTTCTTCATAAGCCAGTTCTTTTCTTCCATTTGCAGATGCTTCATAAACAACCTGATATCCATTTTCTATCATTACACGCTGAAATCCCTCGCCGCGTCTTAATGCATACGTTGCTGTTTTTTCTGCTTTGATAATTGCTGTATTTTTACTTGCAATCGAATATTTTTGAATTAACGTGAGGGCATATTCTCCCGCCAAAATTCCCCCACCAAAAGAATCCGAAACAATAAATGCCAACACATCCGCACCTGCTGTTCCTCCATCAATGACAACAACCGGAATTCCATTTTGATCTGCATTTTTAACAATATAAGGAATCTCTTGTGGATCGTATGGAGAAATAAGTAAGGCATTCACCCTATCTTTTTTTATTAATTCAATGGAACCTGTAACCATTTCGACTGAATTGTTTTTCTGGTCTTTTGTAATAACATCAATTCCAAGTTCTTTTGCCTTGGACAAAACACCTTCTTGCATTATTTTATAATATTCCCATTCCTGGTTATAGACAGACCAGCCAAAGGTAAGCTGTTTCTCCGAGCTTTCTAAATTGGGAATATTCTCTTTTGTATTGATTACAGTTTTTCTACTATCCCTCTCTTCAAGATAACTTTGAATGCTGTTTGTCATGCCGTCCCCCATTTTAATTAACTCAAACTTCCGATTGAAACAGTTAAATATTCCACAAGTAATTGGTTTCATTGACATAAGGGAATCGCTTGCACACATAGTTCCTGTATTGGCATATTGACAGCTGCCATCATTAATTGGGAAAAGTGCTGTATGTGTATGTCCTGCTATCACAAAATCTGCACCCTTTTTTTTTGCATACTCTTTGGCATAGAATGGAAAATACATTCCATTTAATTCACCAATCAAGGATAAAATTAACCGTTCTAGGTTATCTTCATCAAATACCTCTTTATAGATCCATTTGATATCATTTAGCGATACTTTCGTATTTTTATCAATTGTAATATCAAAATTTCTTGGCATACCAGCAATGTATGCAATTGTATTAACAAATTCACTCATAAAATCAAACCCATTGAAACTACATTTAAATAGCGCTTGATTTTTTAAGAGAAAATTAGTAATAGAAAACATATAATCTTTATTTCCCTTATTGCAAGAAATTACTCTGGATAGAAAATACCCCAAGGGCAAAGGTGCGAGTCTACTTCTATAAAAAGGTGCGTTCAATAAAGTAAACGCATTCCCATGCGTAAATAAAGTATGTTTATCATAGTCTGGAATATAGGCATCCGATTTATATTTGATCGTATATCCTTCTTGATTTCTGAGTTTTTTCAAATCCGCTTCTGAAACCATCATATCATGGTCACCAGGAATAAATACTACTCTACCCTCAAGTGCAGTTAGTGCTTCATTCAGTTTACCATGTATCCCTAAAATATTAGGATAAAATGTAATAATATCCTCTAATGTAGGAGGTAACTCATCGGGAGGATATGCCCACAATTCAAATATATCTCCCAAAAGAATTACTTCCTTTATATCATTTTTGCATGCTATTATATCATCTAAAACTCGAAGGAAATATTTTTCATCGCTAGAAGGTATTCCTATGTGAATGTCACTCAGTATAATAACAAATTCTCTTTCAGCCATATAGATTCCTTTTGTTTATTATTATTCATTATATGGCGGTGTCACTGTTATATTTACTTTTTTGCTAACTTTTACTCATTTTGTGATATATTCTTTTATATCTTGATTATAAATTTCATAAGAGATGCTGCTATCTTCTAATCTTGTGTACTATATGTATCTCATTTATTATCAACTTCCTTTTTCTGATTGCCCCGCGTATCAAACGAAAAATCAAATAAAACGGAATCAGCATTTTGTGCTGGTATACGATTGGTGCATAATTTTTATAGTGCTGCATATCTGGAATTAATCTCCCAAAATAGTACTTTAATTTAGTGACTATTGTAACCGCTTTCTCATCCGGTTGACATTTACGAAGTTTCTTTTCTATGTTGTTTTTCATAGTTCCATAGGTACCACATCCAAGATAATAGGTAAGCGCTTCTGACTCCATTTGTGTAAGCGAATAGCGTTTTTGTGAGAAAAGCTTCTTGCAAAGCTGCCTGCTTTCCCTTTCAAATTCCGTTATCCGAAGTTCTTCCAGTTCAACTGACACATAATGCCAGTTGAACTTAGCTTCCTTTTGCTGCAAATATACATATGTGTCGACAAGAGAACGCAGTCCGATCCCGCTGCCACTATAATGCTTGTATGCATGGGTCATGAGATAGGTATAGAAATCTTCCGCTTTAAAATGATATCCAAAACCGTTATCTCTATCTTTCAACATCCGTTGCTTTACATTCCTGTAATATTCCTCCCAGCTTTTGTCAAATGCAGAACCATATAAAGCCGTATGCAACTCATAGTTATAGACTGGCACCTTTGTATAAACATCGTGATTACCTTTCCCAATCTGAGAAGCTTTATATCCGCGTTTAGTCATAAAAGTTAACAATTCTTTTTGATACTGTTCATCATAAAGGATATCATTATCCGCCATCTGCCGCATACCAAGCTTGGGATACATCTCCTTTAAAAGGATTCCCTTGAGTGGCAGATACCAGATGCCTTCTCTCTCCATAAAGCTTAAAATTTCATTTCGTTCTACATCCAGCATCAGGTTTTTCCGAATGGCTTTCTCTTTTGCATCCTTCCATGTCTTTACTAATTGTACATCTTTACAACGTAATAATATGTCAGTTGATTCCAACGCCATAAAAATCATGGCAGTCAAACTATGATACTTTGCCATGCGGTACAAAACAGTCAAATCCATCTGTTCCACAATACTTTGTTCTGGTATGATACCATGCAAACTGCAGGTCACCAAATAAATCATATCATATCCAGCCTTTTCTACTGGGTTCTGTATTTTTATAGCTGTCTCAATCATTGTAACTTTCCTTTCAATCTGGATCATTTAATAGAATAATTGCGTAACTCATAGCCTGAATGCATTATAAAACAAAGCACAAAGTCAGCTTATTTCACTTATATCAGATTTTTCACCTGTACATTTCCTTCTGAAAACAGAACTTCTTTGTCACATATTTTTAAAACTGTCGTCCTGTGGGTAACGATTAGCACTGTTTTATCCGTCATGGCACGGAGATTACAAAGCAGCTTTTCTTCTGTATTTTCATCTAATGCGCTGGTAGATTCATCAAACATCAACACCGGATTATCAGAAAATACTGCCCTTGCAATCGCGATGCGTTGCATCTGTCCCTCGGAAAGTCCTAACCCACGCTCCCCAAGCAGAGTGTCAAGCCCAAAAGGTAATTCGTTAATAAAATCTTTTGCACAGGCAATTCGAAGTGCCTTCCAAATTCTATCCTCTTCCTGCATGGCTACTAGATCCGAATAAGCCACGATTTCACGAATGGTTCCACTCATCAGATAATTGCCCTGCGGTACGTAGGAAAAAAGACGACGATAATCTGCTGTCAATGGAATCCGGGTTTTAAAATTATCCTTCCCAAAGGTATGATCCCACTTTCCATTTGCATCTGATATCTCCATCCACCGACTTCCTGCATCCAACGGATACAAGCACATCAATAATTTAAGCACCGTACTCTTACCGCAACCAGAAGGCCCCGTAAAAGCGACAAAATCTCCCTTTCTGATTGCTATACTAACATCTTTGAGTACGATTGGCATCTCCTGTATCGAAGCTTTGACCTGTGGCTGGTAGGTAAAATCGACCTCTTCCAGTGCAAGAGCGCTAAAATAATTCTCATAAAATTTATGTATCTGCGGTAGTGATTTCATATTTTCAGACTCTGTTTCTACCGCTGCCTTATATGACTCCACTTCCAGTAGTCTTTCCGCACTCGCTAACATTGCATAATACTTTGGCAGATAGCCTGCTATATTTGCAAATGGAGACTGAATCTGACTGATGAGCTGTAAAATTGCCATCAGCGTTCCATACGACATGGTTCCCAGCAGGATGCCATAGCCACAGAATCCTACACCAAGCACATAGGCTCCCTGCATCACACCACCAAATCCCACATTGCAGATATTGGAGAAATGATTCTTCTTCATCCTTGCCCTCTTATGGACT
Organism: Velocimicrobium sp.; assembly: GCA_041821315.1. Lineage (GTDB taxonomy): Bacteria > Bacillota > Clostridia > Lachnospirales > Lachnospiraceae > DIGJ01. The sequence continues at coordinate 7,284 of JBGUEO010000040.1, forward strand.
TCCATTCTATCAAAAGCACCCGTTAACGTCTGCTCTTCTTTTACAAATGCACGAACTACCAGCATACTTGAAAGGCTTTCCTGAAAAAACACACGTAGATTCCCATCTGCTTCCTGCACATGCTTATGCAGTCTTTTTAGTACCTTACGAAATGCATAGGTTAAAAAAATCAGTAAAATACCACCCGGTATCAGCAGGTATCCAAATCCCGGCTCCAGTATCAAAATCATAATTAGTGCACCCACCATCTTTACGAACATCCCCGCTGCTCCCGGAATAATCTGTGCCAGACCATCTGCTACCACCACCGTGTCGGACGTCAATCGGTTCATCCACTCTCCGGAATGAACTGCACTGACCGATGCAAAGTCACGACGAAGCAGAAAAGAAAAAAACCTTTCTTTAAAACGGTTCTCCATTGTTGCCCTTGAATATTCCTCTACGAACCGGTTGATTGCCCGAAGCAGTATCTGAAAAAGCACCAGTCCTGCAAAAGCCGCTACACAAAAGAAAAAGCCCTGACGATCCTTTTGCACGGCTTTATCGATGACATCTCTTAAAATCACGGCATAGAATACACTGCTGATTCCAAGCACCATCTGTACCAGTAAGAGAATTCCAATATAAAGTTTTTTTCTGCTCGCCACATCACTAATCCAGCAAAGTGTTGAGCTATTCTTTGTTTTCTTCATGCAAAACTCCTTACTGGCGCTATTTTTCTTGCTAATATCAATCACTCATACATACAATATCTATCTTTCATCACAAACTAAGATAGACCAATTACTTCGCTATCATCTTTTCGAATTTCCTTTGAACTCGATACAAATACATCTTCATCCACAAAACAGCTGCCCGGACATAAAAAAAGTCACACCAAAGATGTACGTACCACCAATACTTCTTATCCGTCACGGATATGATTACCCCATCCCGTATTACCTTCGTCATCACACCCAGTATCTGATCGTCCGTAATTCCATATTCACTTTGAAACTGATGGTCACCGCATAGAACGTAATTATTTTCACGAACCTTTAGAATCCGGTGTAAAACATACTGCCCATTTGCTCTCTTAAAGAGTACGGCATCATACTTTTTGCAACGCTCATCCGTCTTTTTCTCGATGACAAATAAGTCCTTATGCTGGCGTAAAAGCGGCATCATACTGGTGCCCACGTTTGTAAAAGTAAAACTGCCATGAAGGTCTAGTTCTTCTTCATAAGTACGATTCATGAAATTGCTCCAATTTCTCTTAAATCTGCAATAATTTTATCCACGTCGCCTGTTACCACATCTCGGGATGCATTAAACTTTGCTAATACAGCATCCACAATCTGCTCTTTCGTGTGTTCCTGCTTTAAGCAATCGATGATAAATGCTGCTGTCTTGTTACTTCTGACCAGACCGTGAAACTGATCAGCCGCATCTCCTACAGCCACCATAATCTGCTCTCCATCACTCACATGGGTAATAAATCCATCCGTTAATTTCATGTTATCCTCCATTCCGCCGTCTTCGACAGGCGCACTATTCTTTTACTCTTTTATTCCTTAATATCTTTATTCCTTCATTCCTTCATAAGCCATCCGAGCAGCTTTCGGCTCCATATTACAACCAAGCTCATATAGCTTGGTCTTTGCTGCCAAAAGATCGATCAGTTCCAGTGTCTTTCCCATTTTGTCCGGACTCAAAGATCGATATGACTGCTGCAGGAGCATCGGATACACCCTGCTTTTTCCAATTCTTTCAATATGGTTCGTGGTATCTCTCTTTAAAATGCAAATACCTTTCAGCAAAACGGCGATGTTACTGCTAAGATGATGCTTTCCATCCCAAGGCGTACCATATACCGTAATACCTTTCTTGGTAATATGTAATAACGGCTTGTCATCGTTGATCATGACCGCCCGCTCTCCAAACAGCTCCCGCCAAAGTCTGGTATGGGTTGATTTTCCCGTACCGCTTTTCGCCGTAAACAAATATCCCTGTCCGTCCACTGCGATGGCTGAACCGTGAAACAATAGAATATCCTTCTCTATCAACAGATCAGAAATCTTTCGATACACCGCCAATGTCTCAAGATATTCATCCGAGAAATACCTGATCTGAATTCCCTCTTTTTTATCCTCAGCTTCTGATTTTTCACGTTCAAACTTGATATCTTCCGACTGGATAATCACACAAAGTTCCTTCGACTTAATTGTCTTATATTTTTCACACATCCGGTGAATCCCATTATAAATAGAATTGATTTCCACTCGGTGTCCTGCTATTTCATAAATTCCCTGATACATCTGTTTCTTGCCTTTCTGATATTCAATATCTTGGGATCTAATAATCCACTTCTTATTTTAACCATATTATTCCTTTTTGGGAACTACCCCGAAGGGTGGGTCTTTTTCAAAAAAAAAGAAAACCGCCTGCTTTCAGCAGAAAAAAGACACCAGACCAAATAGCCTGATGCCTCCACTTTTGTTACTATAACTGATATTTCTGTTTGTGTGTACTTTAATTCCTGTCCATTCAATGCCAGAAATACAAGCATTGCATGTGCTCCGATTCTTTTGTTACCATCCACCATCGCATGATTCTTTACCAGTCCATAGCACAATCTGGCAGCTTTTGCCTGAATGCCTGGATATAGTTCTTCTCCACCAAAAGTCTGAAATAGTGTCTCGATTGCAGACTCTAAAAGATTTTCATCTCTTACTCCGTCACTACCTCCTGTTTCTTTTATTAATTGTGCATGAAGCATAAGAATCTGATTTTTGGTTAATCTAATCATCGTGCAAGTACCTCATATGCTTCCTTATTCTGTTGAATCAATCTCTTTGAAATACTTAAAACATCTTCATCAGATACAGTTGAATCAATCTCTGCCTTGCTAAAATCAATAACAAGATATCTTGGTACATTATTTTTCAAAATGACTGCTGAGCCATGCTCGTCAACTAGTCTTGCCACTTTGGAAAAATTCTGATTTGCTTCTGTAATGGATACCAGTGTGTTTGTATCAATTGTCATTGCCAACACCTCCTTTTAATCCTATCTATAGTATATATAAATAATAGGATGAATTCAACCTATTTTTTATTTCTCTATTAGAAATCTGAGGAAGTCTATTACAATGGCCGTATCCTTTTCCCATAGTGCACGTCTGCCATAACAAATGGTCTGATATTTGCTTCACAGAGATTATTTGAATTATGATAATAATGGCATAATTCAAATAATCTAAGTGAGCAAAAGATGAAATCTTTTTGTCATTGGTCGTAAAGGCTGGCTGCTTTGCAATACGCCTGAGGGCGCACAAGCTAGTGCCATAGCAGGCGGATATTACGCCCAAAAAATTCATATCAATTTATTGCTTATTTAGGTAGCCGTACTTCCTGCATGAAGTATGCAAAATTGTTAGTTATCATCCTATATCATCATCTCCACCACCAATTTCACCGGATGTTGTAATCACATCCTCTGTAACAAATTCAATCACTTCGCAAACTGGCGTTTCATATTCTGCTTTTTTATTATCCATATTATTTATTTCCTTTCTGTATCTTGGTTTGTAGTATCATAAATTATTCGTTCCCACTAAAGCATCCATACTGTACATCACTAAATATTGTCTCTAAATTTCCATCTTTGTTTCTTACAACTACATATGCTTTTACCGATACGCCTTTTCCATCTGTTGCAGCTACACTGTAATAATACTGATTCGGGATAGAACTAGAAACCTGTATTATTCTTCGGAAAATTCCCTCTGTATCAAAAGTCATCTGCCCATTTGTCTGAGGTGTTGTAGACACCACACGCAAAATTCCACTCTCAACCAGAGTATATCCATCTGGCAGATCCATTGCTGCATACCATATCATCTTATGTTTTCCTGCGCTAACCAATTCATAGGTTGGAGCACTTAAAGTAAGGGTTGGTTCTTTTATTACATCTTTAATAGAATCTTCATATTCCGCCGTCAGGACAATATCTCCAGTAATAGTGAACTGATATGGATTGCTATAACTTACAATCTTACCATCTTCATCCTTCCAGTATGCAAACTGCTTACCTTCTGGAATATCTGTTTTTGCAACCTGTGCTATAACACTGCTTAATGGTTTATATGCGGTTTCTGTACCATTTACAGTGAAAGAAAAGGGTTCTTCTTTTGCCATAAACAGCGGTTTGAAAATCATGTCAAAAGTAATGGTAATACTTCCATCTTGATTTAATTCTACTGGATTTATCCCATCCATACTCCAACCGTTAAAATGATAACCTGTTTTAGATGGTGTGGTCGGAGGTGTGATCGTACTATTCGCTTCAACCATCTCGGATTTTAATAAGTTGCCTGATTGATGATAAAAGGCTACGGAATAATAAGTAGTACTTTCGCTAATCTGTCTAAATATAGGTGTTATCGTCATATTCCCTGAAACCTTAAAGGAAATAGCACAACTAGTAGCAACTGTTACACCATATTCATTCTTCCAGCCTTCAAAGGCATATGCTGTCTTTGCTTGTGCTGCTAAAGTTGCTTCTTCATTATAAGAATACCCTTCTTCCTTTACCCCACTGACTGTACCTGCCTCGGAATTAAAATATCCAACTGTAAGCATATATTTATCGTTCGAAAACCATGCATAGTACGTAGAAGAGTTATTCACGGTAATGGTCAAGTTCTTCTCTGTTGATACCTCCGTTTTACCTTCTGCATCGGATGTCCATCGTTCAAATTTACAGCCCATGCGAGGTGTCGCTGTCAAAGTAACTGTAGTTCCTGCAGCATATGTTCCACCTTCTCCTGCTGTTCCCAAGGCAGCATTATTGGTTTGTGTATTAATTGTATATAAAATTCCTTTCTTTACGGTAACCGTAACATCCCCACTAATATCTTTTAACTGATTATGAGCCGTATCCAATGCAGCATTGCCGCTTGTAATTTCAAAGCTATATCCATAACCTTGATTTTTTTCTTCTTCCGTTAAGGTAATCGTTGGAAGCGTCATACTGCGATTCACATAGCCACGAATATCCTCAAGTTCTTTGTCTTCTTGATAATATCTGACTTTGTGTACCGCTTTTGCAGAAGCGGATGACAATACTGGATTACTATCCTTGGTATCTCCTGAAAGTGTCTGCCCCCATACCAAAACAGCTTGATCTGATTGCCCATTTTGTAACAGCCAAGCAATCTTACCACTTGTAAAATCATTTGTAACTGCTTCATTTCCAGTAGAAGTTGTTGAACTATCCTCGGTTAATATCTTTTCTTTATTATAATAACAATTCACTGCATTAAGTGTATCCGATTTCCATCCACAAAGACCACCAACACCTTCCAATCCTTTGCTAGAAGAGGTAGTAATCTTACCTGTAAAACAGCAATTTGTCATAGTGACATTACCTGAACTATCAATTAATCCCACAATTCCACCATAAGTGGCATCTCCTCCAGGAGTAAAATTCATTTCCACATTACTGGAGCAGTTGGATATGTTAACCGCCCCATCTCTGGCTACTCCGGCAATACCACCGGAAAACTTTTCGGATGAAGTAATCGTTCCAGTAGTGTTTATATTCTCTAGCGCAGCGCCACTTCCAAGATATCCAAATAAAGCAACTGCTTGTTTCACACCACTGCTGTCATTTGTCATCGCAAGGGTTACCGTGTGACCTGCACCGTCAAACTTCCCACAGAAAGGTGAATTTGTGCTGCTCCCTTCAAGGTAACAGCCAATTGGCACCAAGGAGTACGTTATATCATTGTTTAATCTAAAATACTGCCCAGAAAAGTTTTGTCCTTCGGTAACTAAATTTGCTACATATAATAAATCATCCGCAGTTTCAATGATGTACGGGTCTGCTTGTGTACCAGTTCCACTAAGTTGCGATTTTATAGTAAATGGAATATATTCCGTTTGCGCTCCTGCGTACTCCCCATTTTCTGAAAGAGTAGCCTTCAAATAGTAGGTCCCTATATATTTAGGTGCTGCCCCTTCACTTATAGCACCGCTGTTTGCTGCAGTGGTTTTTGTACCGTTATTGTCTATAAAGTAAGTAAAAGAAATGGTTCCTTCACTATCCCAAGTAAACAAATCACCCTTTGCTGCGCTATGAGAAATTGGAGCATCGTCATATTGCTTTCCATCCACCGTTCCAACAGATTGTAAATTCGAGGACTTCTTCGTTGTAAAAGTTACAGAAACAACACTCGAATAAACTTCTCCTGTTTTTACTACTAAATAATAAGTATACTTTGTATTCTCCTTTAATCCTGACAAGATCGTGCTTGCAATACCGTCTGACATCGTCATGCTCTGAACTCCACTGGCATTTTCCACCTCACTGCCTGTATTTAGTTCCGTACTGCTTGTTACATAATATACGCTACCGCTGCCTTCGTATGCTGCATGCAAAGAAGCACCTGTGCCACTTATTGTATCTGCCCCTACCGTAAAAACAGCTGGTATTTTTAAAACATTACTGTCTCCCGAAGTAATGTTTCCACGATAGTTCACATGATTGAAAGAAGCCTCTGTCTTCGTATCTACAGCACTTTCAGGCAGATACAAGTGAAGAACTCCGTTCACATCCGTTTTGACATCCGTAAATCCATAATCATAGCCGGTAACAGATGCATTATTTACGGAAGCATCCTTTCCATAGATTTCATCAACATTTACAGTAGTGTAATATACTGGCGTAGTACCATCGTTTGTCGGTGTCAGATTAATTGTTGGCTTCTCATTATTAATTGTGCTGATTGTTCCTCCAGTAATCTTTAAAGAACCACCAAAACCATATTGAGCCGTACCGATGGATGCTACTTTTCCAGTTGCCTTGACTGTTCCTCCGCTAATAGTAATAGAAGCGCAAGCTCCGCAATAACCTCCACCAATGGCAGTTGTATACTCACTAGTTGCAGTTGCCTCTACATAACCACCGGAAATAACGACTTTTCCCCCTGCGCTCCCTGTATGTCCACTTCCAATACACGAACCAAACCCTCCATTCTGAATAGCCAGAACCGTTCCATCCGAAATGTATACATTGGAAGGTTTCGCATTGGCCGAACCTCCGATAGCAGCCCCCCAACCACCTACACTTGCGTTTATGAATCCTCCCGAAATATAGATGCTACCAAAATCAGCTCCTGCGTATTGATAACAACTTCCGATAGCTGCCCCATATCTTCCTGATACGGTTAGTGTTCCGCCCTGAATTCGAATGATTCCTGTACCTTCTTTAATTCCATTTTTATAATCGTAATATCCACCAATACCTACACCGTATTCCGAAGGATTTTTAACCTCAAGGCTTCCATTTCCGTCTATCGTAAGCTCAGAACCTGCTGCTGCGTGAATGCCAATCTCATATTTACCACCTCCGCAGTCAATGGCATTTGTCCCGCCTAAGTTCAGTTTTGCCTTGGCATTCTGTAAATCAATTGCCTTTCCGGTAGATTTCATATTGACCCCATTCAGCTTAACATTTACAACATCCGTCGTATTCTGAAAGATAATCTGATTTGTTGTTGCTGTGTTGTTTGACTGAATGATTTCATATTCATTCTGGTAATACTGCCTAATTGCCGTTGTTGCTGTTCCTCCGTTTTCAGGCGTATAAGTAATATTCACCTTTCCTTCATTATCTGCAAATGTAATGTTTCCATAGGAAAGATCTAAGGTATCGGAAAACGGTGTTTTTCCGTCCGTATCCCACAGAATAATAACCGTTCCACCCTCAGAAGCATTTATGGTTTTACCAGATACAGTTATCGCCTTTCCTTCATTTACTCCAGGTACCATTGCAGTCAGTTCGGATGCTCCAGCCGGCATATAGGCAGCCATTTTCCATACACCATCTTTATACTTTGTGATGGTTTTGTCATAAATAAGCTGCAGGATTCCTTCTGCTGAGTCTGAATTCAATACATTGTCATTTTGCTTTACAGACAAACTGACTCCAGAAATGTCTGAAGGAATGGCCGCATCATAAAACCATAAGTATACTGGATATAATTTACTTCCAATCGCTGCGATATAATCAAAATTGTTTTCCTTAAAGTTTACTGTCTTATTCCATGAATAGCCACCTGCAGAAAGCTCAACAGTTTGTTCTCCTGTAAGCACACCATTATATAAAAAAGAGCAGGAAATAGTTCCTACATAATTTTCATTCACTTTGATATCACCAAGGTAGGTTTTCCCATTTACTTTGATAGTAGCTCCTTCTATTGCCTTTGTTAGTCGTCCATCATAGATTGTCATAGCAAGCTTATACATATTAGTATTTACGTTATTTGATAGTGGATGAATAGCACCTCCATTGGTATTCACCGATGCACTATCAGAAATTGTGATACTGCCTATATACTTATCTCCACTTATATCAAAATTGGGTGACAATCCATAGCCGATGGCATTTACCGCATTGTTGTTTCCACCGGTTGCAGAAACAGTTCCTCCAGTAATACGAATCGTACCACAAGTGTATTTTTCATCTGAAGTAACACCTGTCAGGCTTCCACAGCCTATTCCAGCTCCAGGGTAGTCTCTCATATTAAGCCCATTCACATGATAATGTCCGCCTATTGCAATAACATTACCTCCGGTAATGGTGATTTTTTCTACATAGCCATCACCACCTCCACCGATTCCAGCACCGCATATTGACTGGTAGAAAGGCTTTACTAATAATCCGCCGCCGCCTTTGGCATATACCGTTCCACCATTAATTATAATGTTTCCTGTCTTCCCACTTAAAGTGCCACCAATGCCGGCTCCTTCAGCATTTCCATAAGCCTTGACAGTCCCGCCATCGATCGTAATATTTCCCACTGTCATAATATCACTGTTCTCAGTCTGATCACAGTCTGCACCAATTCCGGCAGAACAGTTTCCTGCCTTAGCAGTCAATGTTCCGGTGCTATCTTGCGTAATCACAAGGCTGCAGCCTGCTGGCACATTAATAGCAGCATGTTTATCCCCTCCAGTTACCGTATTATCTCCTGTAATTGTAAGATTTAAAGTTGCATCATTGGTCAATTTAATTGCTGAATGCCATCTAGCAATAGTATCATCAACACTTTTAATATTGAGATTCATACCCGAAAGAGTCAGATACGCAGTGACTCCATCAATCGTAATCATATTGGATTCTGAAGCACCTGTAATGACAGCATAGTTGTAGGTGTCAAGATTACTGCTGTTAATCGTAATATCACCTGCAGAGATATCATAGGTGTTTCCACTTTGGCTCTGTGCATGTACACGTATGATACCGCCGTAATCGATTGAAACAATCACCATAAGAACCGTTAATAGTACTGCCATTACACGTTTTGCTTTTTCTCTGAATAAAGCTTTGAACAAACGCTCTGTTACTTTTAATTCCATAATTTCCTCCATTTTTCTAAAATATCTTCTCGGTGTCTTGAGCCCTCACTTGCATTCTCATTTTCATCGAAATAGTTCTTTTCTTATTTTAACCATATATTACCTTTTTGTGAACTACCCCAAAGGGTGGGTCTTTGCTAAAAAACGGCAAAAAAAGACGGAAGATATGCTTCCCGCCTTCAATCAATGATATCGTATTCTGCCTGCTTCCATGTTTACATCGTGATCTCATAATATCCTTGGTCCTTCTCGATATAGTCCTGATAATCCAGTATGAATTTTGCCAGAGTAAACCCTGCCACAATCTCATTCGCGTTATCATGCTCCATGATCAGGATCTTCAGTTTTTCTACCTGGTGGATGCCTTCACGAATTGCCTCCACCAGATAGCGGTCTGCTTCTGGTACCAGACAACAGTTTTCCCCAAGGCACAGGACAAATTTTCCTTGTTCAATGGTCACTTTCACCTTCCTCTTCCACTTCATAATAAAAGCTCACCAGCCTTTCTTTCTGCTTCTTGCCGATTCTTTACTCCTAATTTTCGGTATAGATTCCGGTTATGGAATTTCAACGTATTATAGGTAAATCTACATAACTCACAGATTTTTTTCGGTTCTATGCCCTGACAGTAGAGATGCAAAATCTGTTTTTCCGCATCAGTCAGTTCTTCGGTCAGTACTTCCTGCCTCCTTAAATAATTTGGATAGCATACTGCCATCTTTCCAACCATATCCATCAGTTCCTTTTCAAATCCCTCCTCCACGGGAAGCTGCTCCATTTCCTTTAGAAGAGGCAGAATTGCCGCGCCTTCCTTTGCTATCAGATAAAGGAAGTGATATTCTTCGATTCTTGGCAGTACCTGCGACAGAGTATCCCTCCAGTCTCCTATCTTCATCCGAAACTGAAGGATTGCCTTTAGTACCTCATTTTCCATATCCATGTAAGTCCGCCTGTAGTCCTTAAAATAGACCGAAAGGCGTTCAATCAGATCTGCCGCTTCTTCATACTGCTCCAGCGCCAGATACGTGCGCACCTTCATCAGATACTGGTAACGGTTCATGATATAGAATTCTAGGCGTTCATTTGGTGCCTTTTCATCCAACCAGTTTTTAGCCTCCCTGTGCTTCCCTTCCAAAAGATTGAACCAGTTCTCCATGGCAGACAGGTTCGGAAGAAGCCGGTCTGCCTCCTCTCTCTTTGCCTTATTTGCAAACTCCTGAAGCTGCGTTCGGGCTACCTTAGGCTGGTTACGGCAGATATGTATCTGGCTAAGGATTGCCGTTGCCACAAAGCACATCTCGATCTTTCCTCCCATATCTGCCTTGGTGTAACCGCTGTTTAAGAGAGTCATAATCTCATAGATATCCTTCTCTCCTTTTTCAAAAAGGCTTTCTGCCAGTGAGATATTGACAAGTCCAGCTCCCCATTTATGAAGAACTAGCTCTACCGGTTTTTTCATTACTCTTGCCAGTTCACGATCGGATTTGCTCCATTCGCAGAAATCCTTTCCTCCATTCATAATAGATGGAAGATTACTCGTAACCGAAAACTCAGGCATGGTCATTTTTCTGTCCGTAATGAATATGGCAGCTTTTTTCAATATATCGACCATAGAAAGCGAACCTCTATGCGGAAGCGAAATATCAAGGTATATAAGTCTTCGGCGTGCTTCTTTTTTGTCCACAGGATCACTTGCCTTATCCTTTTCAAAATATACAAGCTTCTCATACCAGTATTCACTGTTTTCCGGCTGCATCAAAAGAGAATACAGCATGCTAATTCCCGTCATCAGCACCGGTGATGCTTCCAGCTGTTCTTTAGACAAGCTAAGATAATAGTTTCTTGTTTGAAAATAATGTCCAGATCCCGGATGTTTTTCAGCATTCCAAACCAGCATCCTTGATACCGCTTCTTTGTCTTCTGCCTTGTGATAATAAAAAAGTGCCTCCTCGATTCGATCCTTGTTTTCATAATAACATGCTGCTCGGAAGAAAATTTTTTTTTGCATTTCTCGGTTTTCTTCCAGAGACTGCTTCCACAAAAGATAGATTTTCAGCATGGGTAGCATCTCATATGTTCCGTTCTCATGCTTGATTAAAAAGTCCCCGATTGCCATAGCTGTATACAGCAGGTTATCTACCCGCTGTATTTCGGTAATATTCTCCGCCAGTTCTACGCTAAAGTTCTCGAAATTTGACACTGCCATGAGAAGTTTTCGCATATCCTGCGGCCATCTTTCATAAAACGCCTGGTTATAATACTGAAATACATCCAGTCTTGCGCTCTCCCGAATAATTTCCGAATAACTTTCCTTATTCTGCATCTGATAGGCAATCATCAGTATGCTGAGTGCATGCCCTTTCGTATCCTGTCTGATTTCTTCAATCTGTTCCTGCAAAAGTTTCACCTGAAAAGCCTCCAACAGCTTTTCTATCTGGAGAACCTCCAATTCCAAATCCTTTTTATCTGCCAGTAAAAAAGGATGCCGGATACAGGATGCCTTCAGCCACTCCGGCAGTTTTGCCCGGCCGCTCATCACAACCTGCTTATCTCCGTGTTCAATTAATGCATTGATATATTGCCTCGAGTCTTCGTCCATGATCCAGGTAATGTCATCAATGATAACTACCTTCTGTTCTATTTCATCTAGTGGCAGCTTCTCCGAAAGTATTCCGCTTTCTCCGCTTAACCACAAGGCTGGTTTCTTTCGATAATAGTACTTAAGTGCCGAAGTCTTTCCATATCCTACTGGTGCAGATAAGTACAAAGGACATCGGCTATCTTCTGCAGCCTTTAATTTTTTATAAATTGCTGGAATCTTTATGTATCGATTATTCAAAAGGGAATTCCCCCTATCTTACTGCATATTACCATACTTCGCTCTTTTTATATTTTAGCAAATTATTCCTTTTTTGGGAACTACCCCGATGGGTGGGTCTTTGGTGAAAAAATGATATTATAATTCTGAAACGATTACTTTAATAGAAGGTTATCATACATCACCATTACCCCGTTTGTGCTTGCTATTACTTATTATACAAAAACTTTTCCGGCAAATTAACATTGAACTCTTTTGCCAACTCCCTAAAATCATCTGGTTCAATTGTCTGCAATTTGTTCGGCTGCATGGATAACATCTTCACCAAGATTTCAGCGGATTTTTCAGCGGTATGCATCAGTCCAAAGGTCAGGTCAAAATCTTCCCCTGCTGCAAACATGCCATGATGTGCCCAGATTGCAAGGTCATATTGCCTCATCAATTCACTGGTTGCAACTGCAATCTCTTTTCCCCCCGGTACCATCCAAGGCACAACGCCGATTCCATCTGGAAATACTACGGGACACTCGGTTGCCATTTCCCATAATTCTCTTGTAAATACTTCATCCTTTAGTGGCAGTACAAAAGTCAGCGCAATAATGTTGACCGTATGCGCATGATAAATCACTCGGTATTTTCCATCGGTTGCAAGTATTTTCACCTCATGGTTCATCAAATGGGATGGTAATTCACTGGTTGGTCTTCCACCATTTACGAGACCCCATACAATACGGTAGTTCTCCCCTTTTTCATCGAGTTCGATCATACAAATAGAATCCTCTGGTTTAGCAATCACATTACGGAAATATTTTCCACTTCCAGTTACCAAGAAATATTCACAGGAAAGCTTTGGCACCGTAGTGCCGATTGACTGCCATTCTTTACTATTAAAGTTCCCTTTCACCGATTCTATTTCTTCTTTTTTTAGACGGTAAGATAAGTTACCGCCGTTTCTCTCATGCCATCCTTGTTCCCATCCGTCATTTGCCATACGGATAAAGCCCTGTACAAATTCCGCTTCTAAAATCTTCACCTTGTTACCTCCATTTTTTCTTTTATCTCTTTAATTGTACTTCATTCTCATATGTTACAATTTCTGCATACCAGGACTGGTCATAAGGAACCTTACACTGTCTGCAATATTCTCTCCAGATGTCGCCAAACGGATACGTCTTCACTTCTTCTTGCATCATCATAAGTTCCGTCAGTCGATTCTCTTCCTGCAATGTTTTCAATGCCTCATTCGGGGAGCACAGTGCTGCTAACATAGCTTTCTGCCAGCTTCTAAATCCTACCGTCCATGCAGATACACGATTAATACTTGCATCAAAGTAATCCAATGCCATGTACACACGGTCTAACGCATCACTTCTTACAATTTCTTTGGCCATCTCTTTGGTCTCATCATCAAAAAGAACAACATGGTCACTATCCCAACGAACCGGGCGTGTAATGTGAAGTGCTATTTCTGGATAGTAGCAAAGCAATGCTGGAATTTTATCCGATACTACTTCTGTTGGATGATAATGTCCATTATCCATAAGTGGAAGGCATCCGTCATGTGTTGCCGCAAAATTCAAAGTAAATTCTGCACTACCCACAGTATAAGACTCCACACCAATTCCAAATACTTTGGATTCAACACAAGGCTTTACTATATTCTTATCAAATGGTTCTGCTAAAATCTGCTCAATCGAGTCTTTATAGCGCATCCGAGGACCTAATCTGTCTGCCGGGATATCCTTGAATCCATCACCTGTCCAGATATTCATAACACATGGTACGCCTGTCTCCTTCGCGAAATACTGTGAGATACGAATACATGCCTTCCCATGCTCAATCCAGAATTTTCGAATGGTTTCATCTGGACTTGATAAAGTAAGTCCATTTTTTACTTTTTCATGAGAAAAAAAAGTTGGATTAAAATCCAGTCCCATATTTCTTTCCTTTGCAAATACAACCCATTTTGCAAAATGCTTCGGTTCTAACTTATCACGGTCAGCATAGACTCCATCTTCAAAAATAGCATAGCATGCATGAAGATTGATTTTTTTGGTGCCAGGCATCAAGCTCAATGCTTTGTCCATATCCTGCATTAATTCTTCCGCCGTCCTTGCTTTTCCCGGATAGTTTCCAGTGGTCTGGATTCCACCAGTTAGTGGCCCGTCATGGTCAAATCCTGTTACGTCATCCCCCTGCCAACAATGAAGGGATACCGGAACCTTCTTTAATGTCTCAATGGCTATATCTGTGTTTACTCCAATTTCAGCATACATAGACTTAGCCTCTGCATATCGTTCCTGCACTGTCATTTTAATAATCCTCCTTGTTTTTCATATTATATTTTCCTGGTTTACATTCTTTGTTAGATTTATATTCCTTTATTTCAAAAGAATTAAATATACATACTCTTGCATCCTGTAAATCTTTTAATGCGTTATCTGCTATCATTTGTGCTGACAGATTACCAATTGCGGTTGCTTCGGTTGGTCCAGCATATACGCATCTTCTAGTCTGTCTTGCGGTCAACTGATTTAAATACTCTGCATTTGCTCCGCCGCCCACAATATGGATGCGGTCATAGCTGCTGCCGGTAATCGATTCTATCTCATCGATCGTTCTGACATAACATGCTGCCAAACTGTTATAGATCACTGCTGCCACCTCTTCGATTCCAACCGGTACCTCCTGATTACTTTCCGCGCAAGCCTTTCTTACTTCTTCTGTCATATTTTTTGGTGCTAAAAAGCGATCATCATTACAATCTACAATGGACGGTATCGTCTCTTTGGATGCCATCTTGCAGATTTCTCCAAAATCATAACCTAGTCCGATTTCTTTTTTCACGGATTGTATCATCCACAAACCCATGATATTTTTTAGATAACGAAAACGATAATCGTATCCGCCCTCATTGGTAAAATTGTGTTCACGGCTGACTTTCGAACAATTTGCCTCCTTTATTTCCGTTCCCATTAATGACCATGTCCCCGAGCTGATATACAACGTATTTTCCTGATTACCTGGCACTGCCATAACAGCAGATGCAGTATCATGTGTTGCCGGAAGCACCACCTTACAGTTAAAACCAATTTCCTCTTGTAACTCTTGCGTCAATGTCCCAATAAAGGTTCCAGGCTTTAAAATATTTATGAATATTTTTTCCGGAAAACCCAATGCACGAATCACATCCATATCCCATGTCTTTGTCATTGGATCCACCAGCTGCGTCGTGGTCGCATTGGTATATTCGCATGCTTTCTCTCCGGATAATAAAAAATTAAAATAATCTGGAATCATCAACATCGTTTGTGCTTTGGTCAAATACTCCGGATGCTGTTGCTTAATCGCCATTAACTGATAAATCGAATTGAACATCTGTTTTTGAATTCCGGTCTTACCATACAATTCTTCTTCCAAAATACATGCATAAACTTTTTCATCCATACCTTTGGTTCGTTCATCACGATATGCAACCACATCTCCGATCATTCTATCCTTGTTATCAAGCAAGACAAAGTCAACTGCCCATGTGTCGATACCAACACTGAGCGGAATCTTGTTTAATTCCTTACATTTTTTCATGCCTGCTTTTATATCGCAAAACAATTGGTCCATATCCCAGCATAAAGAACCATTCTTTTCTATCATTTCATTTGAAAAACGATAAATTTCTTCTAAAATCATCTGTCCGCCACTTATATGTCCCAAGATATGTCTTCCACTTGAAGCACCAATATCTATCGCCAAATAATATCTATCCATTTATTCTTTCCTTTCTACTAAATTTACCATCTTTTAAACCCTTTATTTTCTATTATCATAGTACTAAAATATAACCACAAAAAAAAGAACACCTTTTGTTTAAAAAAGTGTCCTTATTTGTGTATTTGCCACACGGAATTTCCTCGGAGTTAGTTTATATCTATTTTGGAAGATTCTATGAAAATAGCTTAGGTTATCATATCCAACTGCCATACCCACTTCCATGACTGAAAGCGTCGTATATGTCAATAAAAATGCTGCCTGACTCAAACGTTTGGACTGCACTAATTCAGTGTAGTTCTTTCCCGTCTGTTTTTTAATTTCCTTTGACAACCAATAAATGTCATAATGCAAAGTGTCCGCCAATTCTGATAGCTCTCCGTCCCGGTAGTGTTCTTCTATATATTCAAGTATGTTAATCATCAATCTCTGCTGCGGATTCTCTGCCTCACTTTCTACCTTATCCATATGATTCATGAGCTGCAAAATCAATAATCCCATGGTTGCCTGATTTATATTTCGTTTATTCTGCTGTTTATTACGAATGGTCCAAATCAGATTTTCCACAAGATTTTGAACTGGCAATACTTCTGCCACCTTGAAATGCATAAATCCAGACGATCTGTTTTCCCCTCGCAGGCAATCAATCACAAAATTACGAAGTAGATTTTCTTCTGCTTCCATCAGTTTTAATGCATAATCAAAAAACTCAGGCAAAATAATAAAATTCACTGCTATATCATCTTCTCTTGCAGGATAAATCTCCTGTGTTGCATTCTGATTTAGAAATAGCAATTCCCCTTTTTCAAGTAATACATCCGTCCCATTTATAATATGATGTGTACTTCCGCAACACATATATATCACTTCTACATAATTGTGCGTATGCTTTGGAAAATGTATAAATCTAGTATGTGTACGCACTGATATCAGGTTTCCAGATTCTAGCAACTTCTTCGCAACAATCACATTTTCTTTTGTAGACATATAGAGGTCTTTTTCTATTTTACATTCTCCCTCTAATATGTGATGCTCCTCTTTGGTAATGGGTTTTAATTTCTCTAAGAGTTGTTCATTCATAGGATGATATTTCATTCCCTCCTTACTATTCTCCATCTACAGATCTATAAAGGAGTATATCATCCAAATTTTTATTTTGCAAATAATACCATTATTAACCAGCTATTTTTTATTATCGTTCCACCCTATTATTGCATTTATGATCGTCGGCAAAATAAGTGTAAATAAAGTAATATATGATACTAACGTTAATCCTTTTGACACCAGACTAGTGAGACCTACCTGAGACACTCCCCATGTAAGTATAATATAGAACAAAGTAAGGAACATTCCTCTTTTATTCCTTTTTGCATTTGAAACGTTTATATCTTCCTTAACTTTCTTCTGGTACCAGTTAAGCACACGGTCATTGAATCCTTGCGCATAATTTATTGCGGTTGATATCGTTGCAAAAAATATTGAAATAGTAATTAGCGTTAGAAAGACTGCCTTCACACCTTCTCCACCTATACCATTTTGAACTACTCTTATCGTATATATAGCCTTTCCGCTCTTCCAGTATTCCATTATATCCGAATAATTAGCAGCCAGATTGAATACTGTTATCTCAAGAAAAAACCAATTTAACACAACAGATAGGATAACTGCCACACGAAGCGTCTTTTTCTCAACAAAAATCTGTGCATGATTTACATAGGCTCCAAAGCCTCCCAGATTCTGTCCAGAAAAAACATATGCCCAACAAAAAGCAGTCAAAAGATATTTAATAAAGCTTCCACTACCTGATGTGATAGTATCGTTCATTGAATGACTCATAACCTGAAGCTCATTCGCTAGGTTTCCATTCGTTATATAGTAAATCAAGTTTGGAACGTGCACGATAAGTAAGGTAACAAAAATAACGGTACTCATAACCACTGCATTTTTTCTTACAAGATCAGCTCCTTGCATACAAAGAAGCAGCATGATAATTCCAACTACAAATGTAGTAGCCCAATATGGCATTCCCGACAATTCAGACAGTGCTGACCCTGATGAAGAATATGCAAGTGCCATGCAAACAATTAAAAGCCAGTTAAAATTAGCCTCATACACAATCTGCATTGGTTTTGCCAGCCTTCCACCCAAAAAACGTGATCCATATTTTTTCAAAAAATTTCCATAATCAAAGGTCTGAAAATCCATTGCAAATTTCATAAAAAAATATATGATAAAACAATTTATAGCTGCAACAATCAATGGCATAAAGAAGCAAAAATAAGCCTGTGTTACAGGTGGAAGCATACCATAAAATCCAGTATTTGCGAAAAAATATGACCAGGGGGTAGCCCCAGCAGCAAATCCCCCTCCACATTGTGAACTGAATGCAATGGATACAAAGATTAACACTGTTTTCCAGTTAATCTGATTACTCTGAATCTGCGTATTTGCTTTCTCATTCGTCATTATATAACCCTCCCAAAGTAACATATAATTTTATATGTCTTTTTTTTAACAATATATAATATTATAAATTATATTCTTACGAACATCCAATCAGTTTATCCTATACATTACGCTTAAATCATAGTTTCTACCCATATATTAATGAAACCCTTATATTCATATACACGAGAAACTGCAATTAAATCATCATACATAGGCAATACCTATGAATGATTCGAAAAACCTAGATTAGAGCCGATTGGATTTTCAGGAACGCAGAACTTATAATTAACTTAGTAACATTGTTAAATATTTATTAATCAAAATTAGGAGGAAAGAAATATGAGTACATTATCCAAAGAGGAGTTTAAAAAATATTTATTACAGATTCGCGCACTTGCCGAAGGTCCACTAGAGGAAATTCAAAAAGAGGTTGAAGTAACCAATAAATTTCCACAAGAATTCTATGATTTGTCAATCAGCAACAACCTATACAGATGTGCTCTGCCTGTAGAGTACGGCGGATTTGGTTTATCCGAACTTGAAATACTTCAAGTGCAAGAAGAATTTTCACGAGGTCCAGGCGGAATGAGAATGCACCTTCACTATGCTATGGATTTAAACTGGAGAATTCTTGATGACTACGGCAGTA
The DNA here is from genome assembly GCA_041821315.1 of Velocimicrobium sp. Classification (GTDB taxonomy): domain Bacteria; phylum Bacillota; class Clostridia; order Lachnospirales; family Lachnospiraceae; genus DIGJ01. The sequence continues at coordinate 26,368 of JBGUEO010000040.1, forward strand.
AAAAGCTTAAAGCAGAATACATGAACAAGTTTCAGGATAAATCTGTATTTACTTGCTTTGCTCTCACAGAGGCTACTGGCGGAACAGGTGCCGATTTACATACAATGGCGGTAAAAGATGGAGATTCTTATGTATTAAACGGAGAAAAAACTCTTATTTCTCATACAGACTGCTGTGAATTTGCATATGTTATAGCAGTTACAAATCCAGATTCCCAAAAAGATGACAGACTTTCCGCATTTTTTGTTCCAATGAATGCCGAAGGATTCGAAGTAATCAACATGCCACATATGATGGGATGTCGTGGTGCTGGACATGGTGATCTTAAGTTTACAAATTGCCGCATCGACAAAAAATATCTTCTTGGAAAAGAAGGTCAAGGTCTTGAAATTGCTATGCATTCTTTATCTGTATCCCGTGCACATATTGCCGCAAGTAATCTTGGTATGGCACAAAGAATGCTTGAACTTTCATTAAAATATGCAGAAGAACGTATTACTTTTGGAAAACCAATCGGAACAAGACAGGCAATACGTTGCAAAATTGCAGATATGTCTATGATGGTACATGCTCTTCGTTGCATGGTATATGATTTTGCAAAATCATATGAAGAGAGTCCTACCGGAGAATATATTGAAGAAAAGGCTGCAATGTGCAAACTCTACAGTATCGATACTACTAGAAAAGTAAGTGATGAAATGCTTGAAATCTTTGGTGGTGTTGGATACTTTGAAGATTGCAAATATGGTCCAGTTGAACGTCTATACCGTGACTGCCGCGCTATGTGGTTAGAAGAAGGAGCTCCTACTGTTCAACGTATTACTATCTCAAGAAACACGATCAAACATGGTGCAAAACTTGAATATATAATCTAACAGAATTTAATTTGATATTAGCAGATTCATAATAAATCTGCTAATATCAAATTTTTATAAAGGAGGAACCACATGAAACCATTAGAAGGTGTAAGAGTAGTAGATTTAACTACCTATCTAGCTGCACCAACAACGGTTCGGGTTCTTGGAGAATGGGGTGCTGACTGTATAAAGATAGAGTCTGCCAAAGGTGATCCTGCCCGTACACAAGGAGCCGTTTTTAATATGCCGTTTGAAGACGATGAAAACTTAGCTTTTGATGTTGCAAACATGAATAAACGCTTTATTACGCTAGACCTTAAATCTGAAAAAGGTCTTGAAATAGCTTACAGACTCTTAGAAAATGCTGATGTTTTTGTCACGAATACCAGAACCAAATCATTAAAAAAACTTGGTCTGGACTACGATACTCTAAATCAAAAATTTCCAAAACTTATTTTTGCACAGGTTCTAGGCTATGGTGAAAACGGTCCTGAAAAAGATACTGCAGGTTTCGATGTAACCTGCTATATGGCTCGTGGTGGTGTATTTGGCACAACAGTCAACAAAGGGGATGCTCCAATGATTCCAACCAATGGATTTGGAGATTTTCAGGTTTCCTTAGCACTCGCATCTGGTATATGTGCATCACTTTATGCTAGAGAACGCTCTGGTCAAGGTGATAAAATTACCGTAGGTTTACATCATGCAGCTGTATATGCATTAAGTACTGGCGTTATTTCTGCTCAATATGGAAACCAATATCCTAAGAGCCGTAAAGAAGTAGCAAATCCTTTTAATAACGTTTATCGTACGAGTGATGATAAATGGGTCGTTATCTGCTGCCCTGAATATGACAGAGATTATGACAAAATCATGAATTTGATAAATCGTCCAGATATGGTTGGTAATGTACATTACAACAACTGTGCCCAGGTTAATAACGAGAATCTCAATCATGAAGTCATTGACATTTTGGATGAAGCAATTAGTAAATATACAAGACGAGAGCTTCTCAATAAATTCAAAGCCAATGACCTTGCTTGTGAGGCTGCTTATGAGCCAGTTGATATGTACAAGGATGAACAGGTTTGGGCAAACAATATAATTACTAAAATCCCATATCCTTCTGGAGAACGTTATATGCCAACAAACCCGGTAAATTTTGCATCTCTTGGAACACCTCAATATCACATTGGTGGTTCACAGGGCGCAAATACCGTAGAAATTATGAAGCAGCTTGGATATAGTGAATCCGAGATTTCTGAGACGATTTCAACAGGAGCTGCAACTAGTATAACAAAATTGAATAAGCCAGAAAATAAAACAGAAAGGTAAGATGACATGAGCTTATTATATACAGAAGAACAAAAAGAGCTTCTTGCTCTTGTAAAAGAAATGGCTGAGAACGAAATCAAGCCTTATGTAAAAGAAGCAGATGAAAAAGGTGAGTGTCCAAAAGAACTCTATAAATGGGGATTTGACATGGGACTTCATATGCTTGAAATTCCGGAAGAATATGGTGGAACCGGTCTTAGCTATGAAACTACAGCTATGATATTTGAAGAACTTGCAAAAGTAGATGCCGGTTATGCCATCACCTTTGTAACTTCATTTGTTGCACTTCGTAACGTCATTTTGTCTGGTACCAAGGAACAGGGACAGTATTTTGCTGATAAACTAGCACCAGGCGGATTTGCTGCCTTTGCATTGACCGAACCAAATGCAGGATCTGATCCAGCTGCAATGCGCTCTACTGCTGTTCTTGATGGAGATGAATACATTTTAAATGGTACAAAAACATTTATCACAAATGGAGCTCTTTCCAAAGTATTTGTAGGATTTTTCAAAACGGATCCAGCTGCAGGACATAAAGGAATTTCTGCATTTATTATTGATGCAGATGCAGAAGGTCTTACGGTTGGTGCCCATGAAAACAAAATGGGACTAAGACTTTCCAATACTACAGACCTAATTTTTGAAAATGTACGTGTAAAGGCTTCTGCTATGGTAGGTCCTGAAGGTTCAGGATTTAAACTTGCGCTAAATGCTTTGAATCTTTCCCGTGCCTTTGTTGCAACACTTGCAGTCGGAATTATGCAAAGAGCTTTGGACGAATCCGTAAAATATGCCAAGGAACGTAAACAGTTCAATACTCCACTGATCAAATTTCAGATGGTTCAGGCTATGCTTGCAGATATGGCAATAAAAATAGAAGCTTCCCGATGTCTTGTTAATAATACCATGCGTATGATAGATCAGGGAATTATGGTACAAAAAGAGGGATCTATCTGTAAAGCTTTTGTCTCAGACTGTGCACAGGAAGTAACCTCCAATGCCGTTCAGATATTTGGCGGCTATGGCTATAGTAAGGAATATCCAGTAGAAAAACTAATGAGAGACTGTAAAGTATTCCAGATATTTGAAGGAACAAACCAGATCCAGAGAATGACGATCGCAGGTGTACTTGATAAGGAATACAAATAGGAGGAAAGAAACATGAATATTGTAGTTTGCGTAAAACAAGTTCCTGATACCACTGAAATCCGTATTGATCCTGTTAAGAATACATTGATCCGTGCTGGTGTTCCAAGTATTATGAATCCATTTGATAAAAATGCAGTGGAAACTGGACTTTCGCTAAAAGACCAGTATGGCGGCAAGGTTACTGTTATTTCTATGGGGCCTCCACAGGCAAAAGCTGTTCTTAGAGAAGCACTCTCCATGGGTGCAGATGACGCTTATCTTGTAACAGACCGTGCGTTTGGAGGATCCGATACCTATGCTACCAGCTATATTTTATCACAGGCTATTAAAAAACTTGGATCTTTTGATATTATTCTTGGTGGAAAACAGGCGATCGATGGAGATACTGGACAAACAGCTCCTAGTATTGCAGAACATCTGGATGCAACTCGTTTAACCTATGTTCTTGATTTAAAAATAAAAAATGATAAAGTAATTGCCCGAAGACAAGTGGAAGAAGGTATTGAAGTAATTGAGACCAAATTTCCAGTTCTTTGTACCGTTACCAAAGAAAGCAATAAGCCACGCTATGCAACAATCAAGGGAAAACTCGCATCATTAAAAGCTGAAATTGGAGAAATTACACTAAGTGATCTTCCAGGAGCTGATACAACAAAAATGGGGCTGAAAGGTTCACCTACAAAAGTTAAAGCTACCTTTACTCCAAAACGCAACGCTTGCGGTGTAACAATCGAGGGAAATAGTCCGAAGGATTTGGCTGTTTCACTTGTTGATAAATTAGCAGATGCTAAAATACTATAAAAGGAGGCAGCAAAATGAGTTTTGAAACATGTAGGGACGTTTGGGTATTTATAGAATGCTTCAAGGGTCATCCAAAAAATGTCGGTCTTGAGCTGCTAGGTCAGGGAAGGAAGCTGGCTGATGGACTAAAACAGCAGCTTTGTGCAATTGTAATCGGAAAAGATACCAAGGAAGCCGTAATCGCTTCAAGCGAATATGGTGCAGATAAAATCTATGTCGTAGAAGGCAATGAATATGAAGATTATTCCGCGGATGCCTATGGAAACGTATTCCAGAAGCTTTGCGAAAAATATGATCCGAATACAATTCTTGTAGGAGCAACCGTAAACGGAAGAGATCTCGGTTCAAAGATTGCTGTAACTTTAAGAACGGGACTTACTGCTGATTGTACCGCTTTAAGTGTTGATGAAGAAACAGGTAATGTGGTGTGGGAGCGCCCTGCTTTTGGTGGTAATTTGTACGCTCAAATTCTGTGCAGTGAAACACGACCACAGATGGGAACATGTCGTCCTGGAGCATTTAAAAAGCCCGAAAAAACGCTTACCAATAAACCTGCTATTATCAATGAAACAATAAAAACACCTGCTGAGAAAATCCGTACTCAAGTCATTGATTTTATTAAGGTCTGTGAGGACAATGATATCCGTCTTGATGAAGCAGAAGTCATCGTTTCTGGTGGACGTGGTATGAAATCAGCAGATAATTTCTCCATTTTAAAAGAACTTTCTGATGTTCTTGGTGGAACGATTGCTTGCTCACGTGCAGTTGTGGATGCAGGTTGGCTGCCCCAGAGCAAACAGGTTGGTCAGACTGGCTCCACTGTTTCTCCAAAAATCTATTTTGCCTGTGGAATTTCAGGTGCAGTACAACACGTTGCTGGTATGAGCGAATCCAAGACGATTATCGCAATCAATAAGGATGAAACAGCTCCTATCTTTGAAGTAGCCGACTATTGTATTATAGGTGATCTTTTTGAAGTAGTTCCTGCACTTACAAAAGAATTAAAAGAAAGACAACAGGGATAAAAAGGGGAGCCTACTGCTCCTCTTTGATTCAAAGGAGATAGGTTATGTTTGATAAATTGAAAATAAATCCAGATTTAAAACGTCAGTATTTAGAAAATGGCTATTGGTCAGACAGAACTTTAAATGACTGCTGGAATGATACCATAGAAAAATATCCTGACCGAGAATATATCGTTGATGATAGAGGTTTTCACTACACATACCGACAACTTGATGTGGCTGCCTCAAAGTTAGCTTCCTATCTGCGAAGTCATGGCATCGGTCCAAATGATACTATTTCCTATCAAATCCCTATTTGGAGCGAATTCGCCATCATCACGATAGCCTGTTTTAAGGTTGGTGCCATTGCTCATCCTATCGCTATATCTTATGGAAAAATTGAACTGATACACTGCTTGAACCTGACAGAAACCAAAGTCTTCTTCTGCCCTACTTTCTTTTACAAAACAAACTATGAAGAACTAATTAGTAGTGTATTACCAGAAATTAAAAGTATAGAGTGTGTCGTGCTGTTAGACTATATTAAGAAAAAAACAAGTAGTTTTCCAACATTAACCGAAACTTTGAATCAATATGAACCACTTTCATTGCAGGACACTTATAATGGAAATGGGCAGGATATAGCTGCTGTCCTTGGGACATCTGGTACAACCTGTGGATCGAAAGGTGTAATCCTGACGCATGACAATATACGTTTTAGTGAGGAAACATTTAGTAAAGAACTTGGGCTAACCGAAAATGATATTATGTTTATGCCCGCTCCTTTGAATCACGCAACGGGCTTTCATCATGGCATTATCGCTTCCATGCTTATCGGATCAAAGGTTGTTTTACAACAAAAATATAATTGTTGTGATGCCATATCCTTTATGAATCAGGAAATGTGTACTTATTCCATGGGTGCGACCCCATTTATCTATGATATTTTACGCGAGCTTGAGGTTTCAAATAAATCGATTAAAAGCTTAAGGTTCTATCTATGTGGCGGGGCTCCTGTTCCTGGTTATATGGTGAAAAAAGCCTGGGATCATAAAATCATACTATGTGAAGTTTATGGTTCAACCGAAAGTGTTCCGCATGCATATGTAAGACCTTTAGAAGCGATTTGCCTAAACGGAACCACTTCTGGTCATGCCATGGAAGGCGTTGAAATACGCGTAGTAGATGAACATGGAAATGATGTTCCATTTGGAACCCAGGGCGAGGAGCTTTCGAGAGGTCCTAATGTATTTGTCGGTTATTTAAAGAACCAACAAATCACAGATAAGGTACTCGACATTGATGGTTGGTTTCACAGTGGAGATCTTTGTATCATGGATGAACATGGCTATATAAAAATAATTGGTCGAAAAAAAGACATGATAGTCCGTGGTGGAGAAAATCTTGATTCAAATTCTATCAACAATAATCTGGAAGGATGTCCTGGTATATTAGATCATACTGTCATAGGTATGCCAGATAATCGACTTGGTGAAAGAATATGTGCTTTTGTAGTTCCTACAAAGGGATATGAGTCCTTGTCTCTTTCTGATGTACTAAACTATCTGAAAGAAAAAGAGATTTCAAAGCATTTCTGGCCTGAACGCCTTGAATTAATTGACTGTATACCTCATACAGGAAGCGAAAAAGTAAAAAAATATCTTTTACTGGAAGAATTAAAGCAGAGAATGAAGGAATCAAATAATGATTGAACAAAAATTCGGATCTAAAAGATCTAGGGATACAAGAAAGCCACCTGCAAATCAATGTCTAGAAGTAGCGTTTTACCAGTGCCAGGAATGTGGCGGATTATCTTTTATTACTGGCGAAGCAGCAAAAAAGGAAGTAGAACTCCTTTGCTGCCAAAAAATGGCAAAACATCTTATTCCACTCGATCTGAACTCTTGTAATAAAGATGTTGAATTAACCTATAAAATTACTGGTGGATATAATGATAACGCAGTTGAAGTGTTTTGGAATCGCTTTGGACAGTTTGATCCTCCCGAATGGATATATTTAAAGACCTTTACTGGAGGCTACTTAAAATACATTGATAAAAACAAACGTCCGCCCCTTGTTTTTTCACTTGCTGATACGGATGCCTTTGCGTACTGCGATGAAAGTCCATGCCTTGAATGTGTATTCCGATGCAAACGTGGCTTTGTATTATATGCTTACTTTAAGCAAATTGGTCTGATTGCTGTTGCGCTAGATAAGATGACAGCACAGTGGCAATCAGATTCAAAAAAATGAATTAACCCTTACTTACAGAAAACTATTTATAACTTCTCGGAATTAGCACCTACCGGTGCTAACGTAAATTGAAAACTGAATAC
>JBGUEO010000041.1:0-33763 GCA_041821315.1 Velocimicrobium sp.
CGAATGGATGAGAGAACTGGTAACAGTTCTCGACAATGTGTAGTTTTGAAGGTACATTTTCATAAGAGAGAAAGTATCTTATGGCCTAGTGGCTCAGTTGGTTAGAGCGCCGCCCTGTCACGGCGGAGGTCGTCGGTTCGAGTCCGATCTGGGTCGTTTAAGTAATTATGAATGGAATTCCAAAGGAATGACATTACCCATGGGATCTTAGCTCAGCTGGGAGAGCATCTGCCTTACAAGCAGAGGGTCACAGGTTCGAGCCCTGTAGGTCCCATTGTTGCCGACGTGGCTCAATTGGCAGAGCAGCTGATTTGTAATCAGCAGGTTATCGGTTCGAGTCCGATCGTCGGCTTTTGCTTAGGTGATAAAATAAGTAAATATATGTAATAAATGGATGGGTTCCCGAGTGGCCAAAGGGGGCAGACTGTAAATCTGTTAGCAGCGCTTTCGAAGGTTCGAATCCTTCTCCATCCATTTCAACAAAATATTGTTGAGTTTTAATTATTGTCGCGGGATGGAGCAGTCTGGAAGCTCGTCGGGCTCATAACCCGAAGGTCGTAGGTTCAAATCCTACTCCCGCAATTTTGCCCAGATAGCTCAGTCGGTAGAGCAGAGGACTGAAAATCCTCGTGTCACTGGTTCGATTCCGGTTCTGGGCATTTGTGTTGTTTAAAATATACAATAAATAATATGGGATATTAGCTCAGTTGGTAGAGCACTTGACTTTTAATCAAGTTGTCCCGGGTTCGAACCCCGGATGTCTCATTTCTTATATCATAGAAAGTATTGAAATTCAATGCTTTCTATTTTTTTATTGTCTATAGTAAGATTAATAATTATACAAAATAAAAAAACTAAATTATATAACAAGAAGGGGTGGGATATTTTACTTTAATGACGTATAATGAGAGAAAATAGAAGTAGATTTTGATATACATAATGAGGAGGATTTTATGAGAGTGGAAGGAATAATTATAGGACTAATTGCATTTATTATCATTGGAGTATTTCATCCGATTGTAATAAAAACAGAATATTATTTTGGAAAAAAAGCATGGCCCATTTTTTTTATTGTTGGAATTACTAGCTTGGTGATATCGACTTTTTTATCTAATTTTTTAATTGCATCTGCAATTGGAGTATTTGGTTTTTCTTCCTTGTGGAGTATTCATGAGATAATTGAACAAGAAGAACGTGTAAAAAAAGGGTGGTTTCCTCAAAATCCAAATCGTAAAAAGAAAAGTTAAGACAAGTTTCTTTTTCTTCAATCATCTACGATAGAAAAGTGTCTGTTCAATTCGATTCATTTTGTTTGAATGATTGGCGCGCTACCTAAATTTATACAAATGCTCCTAATTTGAAGATATTAAAGTGATTTGATTTAAAATGGATGGTATCAAAAGTTAATTTTTTGATCGATCCATTTTTTAAAATACGATAACTGTTCTGGAGTGTGAAAGTAGTGCTCGCCTTGCTCTAAAATTTGTAAGTCACAGCTATTGTGTTTTGCGAAATTAGAAATAACTTCAAATTCGCATAAGTCATCGTTAGAACCATACAAAATAGCGGTATGTGCTGTCCATTTATTTAAGGGATGATTTTTGACATAACTAAAATAATCCCAATATAGTTTTTGTCCAGTTGGAGTATCAATTTCTTGTTCTGTTTTTAATTGTTCCTCTGTTACTCCAAACCAAGTCATCATATTTGTAATCAGGCGTTCCATATCTACAATAGGAGATAAAAACAGTACTTGCTCCAAGTTTTCGTTTGAATAGCTTATAAGACTAAAATAGGAACCGATACTACAGGCAAATAAGTTAATGTGTTTATAGAAGGACTTAGCGTAGGCCATAATGTCTTCTAAATTTTGTATACAGTTTTGAACATTGCATAAAAGTTTTTCTTGTTTGCGATCTCCATGTTTTGGCAAGTCAAAGCTTAATACTTGATATCCATGTTTTATTGCATTTTCTGAAAATATTGTAATGATATCATCTTCTTTGTTTGACATATTACCATGGATAGCTAAAAAAAGATTATCGGATTGCTCTCCCCATAAAACAGAGGGAATATTATTGATTTTTAATTTTCGCTTTATCATGTTGTCTCCGTTTGAATCTAGTTTTATTGGTTATGAGTGATATTTTTGTAGGTTAGAGATTGGATAAGTTATCAAAATTCCCAAAATAAATAGAATAAAAATTACTTTATAGTATATCATAAATTGAATGTTATAACAACTTCTTGAAATAAAATTTTAAATAAGACTTTTGATTAAGTGATAGAATAAAACGATGAAGGAAAAGGAGAGGACGAAATGAAAAACACATTAGATCGGGTAATTGAGGTATTGGAGCACAGTAACCATATGGTTTTTTTTGGTGGTGCGGGGGTTTCGACAGAAAGTGGTATTCCAGACTTTCGGGGTGTTGATGGATTGTATCATCAGCAGTTTAAATATGAACCGGAAACCATATTGAGTCATCATTTTTTTATGAAAAATAAGGAAGAATTTTTTCAATTTTATTGGAATAAAATGATTTGCGTTGAAGCGAAACCAAATATTACACATAAAAAACTTGCTCAACTTGAAAAAACAGGTAGGTTAATGGCAATTATTACGCAAAATATTGATGGATTACATCAGATGGCAGGAAGTGAGCATGTGGAAGAATTACATGGTTGCGTGAATCGCAATTATTGCACATCTTGTGGAAAGCCATATTCGTTAGAAGAACTTTTAAAGAGAAAAGAGGCAAGTGAGACGATATATGTTCCATACTGTGATTGTGGGGGTGTTATTAAGCCAGATGTTGTCTTGTATGAGGAAGGACTTAATCAAGAAGTAGTTGAGCAAACAATCCAATATCTATCAAAAGCAGATACGTTGATTATTGGAGGAACTTCGCTTTCTGTATATCCAGCTGCAGGGTTTATTCGATACTTTTCAGGAAAGGAACTTATATTAATTAATAAGACAAAAACACCGTGTGACAATCAAACGGACTTGGTAATTAATTGTGGATTAGGAGAGGTTTTTTCGAAGGTAATGGTGGATAATTTATGAGTTTATAAGAGATACTAATAAAAAAAAGTGTTGGATGAAATAAAATGAAAATGGACTGGAAAACTAATAATTGTGCAATTAAAGTGTATAATTAAACATTTAATTAAAAAACTTGCCAAAAGAAAATCAAGTATTCTCGCAAGTTTTTTTGCATGAAGAAAAAAGAATTTGTAGTTTTTGAAAAACTATTGAATAAAAATACATCCTGTGCTAAAATCATAAAAATTTGTAAAAAGTTAGATGACTTAGGAAAATAGAAAGGGGCATATACAGAATGAATGCATTTTTAATTCTAGAAGATGGAACCTCGCTTTGTGGAAACAGTATTGGATCGACACAGGATGCTATTTGTGAAATTGTTTTTAATACCTCAATGACAGGATATCTTGAAATATTGACGGATCCTTCTTATGCAGGACAGGCAGTCGTCATGACCTATCCGCTTATTGGAAATTATGGTATTTGTCATGAAGATATGGAGTCTTATAAACCGTGGCCAGAGGGATTTATTGTTGGTGAATTATCTCGTATTTCTAGTAATTTTCGTAGTGAAATTTCTATTCAATCTTTCTTAGAAAAGAATCTTATCCCTGGAATCAGTGGAATTGATACCCGTGCATTAACAAAAATTTTAAGAGAAAAAGGCACCATGAAAGGTATGATTACTACAAATGGAGCATTAACGGTGGAGCAAGCACTTATTCAAATAAAAAATTGTAAAACTGAGCCGGTAGTGGATAAGGTGACTTCTAAGTCAAAGGAAAGTATCAAAGGGGAGGGGGTTAAAGTAGCAGTCCTTGATTTTGGAGCAAAGGCGAATATTATAAAATCCCTTACAAAAAGAGGATGTCAGGTAGATATTTATCCAGCTCATACAAAAGCAAATGAAATTTTAGCAGATTCGCCCGATGGAATTATGCTTACAAATGGACCAGGAGATCCAAAAGATTGTCAGGATATTATTCGAGAGGTAAAAGCACTTTATGATAGTGAGACTCCAATTTTTGCAATTTGTTTAGGACATCAATTAATGGCACTTGCAACGGGAGCTGATACGCGAAAAATGAAGTATGGGCATCGAGGTGCAAATCATCCGGTAAAGGATGTGATGAGTGGAAAAGTTTATATATCCTCTCAAAATCATGGTTATGTAGTAAAGGATGGGACGCTGAATGAGTCCATTGCAACTCCAAGTTTTATAAATGTGAATGATGGTTCGAATGAAGGTCTAAGCTATGTTGATAAAAAAATATATACGGTACAGTTTCATCCAGAAGCTTGTCCGGGACCAGAGGATACAGGATTTTTATTTGATCGGTTTATCAATCAGATGAAGGGAGAATAAGAGCATGCCAAAAAATTCAAAGATTAAAAAGGTGTTAGTGATTGGTTCTGGCCCAATTGTAATCGGGCAGGCGGCTGAGTTTGATTATGCGGGTACACAGGCATGTCGTTCTCTTAAGGAAGAGGGAATTGAAGTTGTATTAGTGAATTCTAATCCGGCTACGATTATGACAGATAAAGACATTGCAGATAAGGTTTATATTGAGCCATTAACAATTAATATGTTAAAGAAGATTATTCGAGTAGAAAAGCCAGATAGTATTTTGCCATCGCTTGGTGGACAGGCTGCACTAAATCTTGCAATGGAGCTAAGTGAATCTGGTTTTTTAGAAGAAGTAGGGACTGTATTAATTGGTACCACAACAGAGACAATAAAAAAAGCAGAAGATCGTTTGGAATTTAAAACAACAATGGAAAAATTAGGAGAGCCTTGTGCACCTTCTCTAGTAGTTGAAAAGACAGAAGATGGCGTTGCATTTGCGAAGGAAATAGGGTATCCAATTGTTCTCCGTCCAGCGTATACATTAGGAGGAAGTGGAGGCGGAATTGCTGCCAATGAAGAAGAGTTAATTGAAATTCTTACCAATGGGTTACGTTTGAGTCGTGTTGGTCAAGTTTTAGTAGAGCGATGCATTTCGGGTTGGAAAGAAATTGAATATGAAGTAATGCGTGATGCAAATGGAACTTGCATTATGGTTTGTAACATGGAAAATATTGATCCGGTAGGAGTACATACAGGAGATAGCATTGTAGTGGCACCAAGTCAGACGCTAAGTGACAAAGAGTATCAAATGCTTCGTAGCTCTGCCTTTCGAATTGTTACAGAGATTGGTATTACCGGAGGCTGTAATGTTCAGTATGCACTACATCCGACTAGCTTTGAATATTGTGTGATTGAGGTCAATCCTCGTGTAAGTCGATCGTCGGCGTTGGCTTCAAAAGCAACGGGTTATCCGATTGCCAAGGTTGCAGCAAAAATTGCGCTTGGATATCATTTGGATGAAATTAAGAACGCAATTACGCAAAAAACCTATGCAAGTTTCGAACCGACTCTAGATTACTGTGTGGTTAAAATGCCACGTCTTCCCTTTGATAAATTCAAAAGTGCAAAAAGAACGTTAACGACGCAGATGAAAGCAACCGGCGAAGTAATGAGTATTTGCCGAAATTTTGAGGGAGCCGTAATGAAGGCCATTCGTTCACTCGAACAAAATGTAGATAGTTTACGCTCGTATGATTTTTCAAAATTTTCAAAAGAAGAGTTAGTCAATAAGTTAAAGTGTATTGATGATTTAAGAATTTATGCAATAGCGGAAGCTATCCGACAAGGATTCTCTTATGAAGAAATTTTTGAATATACAAAAATCGATATTTGGTTTATTGATAAAATTGCGATACTCGTCGAAATGGAGCAAATGCTTCAAACAAAAGAACTAACGAAAGAGCTCTTAATGGAAGCGAAGCGTTTAGAGTTTCCAGATACCGTAATTGCTTCCCTGACAAACAAGGATGCATTGGAAATAAAAGCATTGCGCGTACAATGGGATATTAAGGCAGTATTCAAAATTGTAGATACCTGTGCAGCTGAATTCGAGGCAGAGACTCCATACTACTACTCTGTATTTGGAGGAGAATCGGAGGTTACTAGCACTTCGGATAAGAAAAAAGTATTGGTACTAGGTTCTGGACCGATTCGTATTGGTCAGGGAATTGAATTTGATTATTGTAGTGTTCACAGCACCTGGGCATTTAAGGAGGCGGGATACGAAACAATTATTATAAACAATAATCCAGAAACAGTGAGTACGGATTTTGATATTGCAGATAAGCTTTATTTTGAGCCACTTACCGCAGAAGATGTAGAAAATATTGTTGCGGTAGAGAAGCCAGATGGTGCAGTTGTTCAGTTTGGAGGGCAAACAGCCATTAAACTGACAAAGGATTTAATAAATATGGGAGTAAAAATCCTAGGTACAAAGGCAGATGATGTGGATGCTGCAGAAGATCGAGAGCTCTTTGATCAGATATTGGAAGAATGCAAAATACCACGTCCAGAGGGAAAAACGGTATATACGGCCAAGGAAGCAATTATTGCAGCAAATGAGCTTGGATATCCAGTACTAGTACGACCGTCTTATGTACTTGGTGGTCAGGGGATGCGTATCGCAATAAATGATGTAGACATTGAAAAGTATATTAACCACATCAATGAAATTGTACAAGAGCATCCGATTTTAATTGATAAATATCTAGTTGGTAAGGAAATTGAAGTAGATGCTATTTGTGATGGGTATGATATCTTGATTCCAGGGATAATGGAGCATGTAGAACGTGCAGGTGTGCATTCAGGAGATAGCATTTCGGTATATCCGTGCCAGACATTATCCAGCAATGTAAAAGAGACTATAGTAGAGTATACCAGACGACTTGCGCATTCCCTTCATGTACTTGGCATGATAAATATTCAGTTTATTGTTTGTGGTGAAGAAGTTTATATTATAGAAGTCAATCCGCGCTCGAGTCGAACCGTTCCATATATTAGCAAGGTTACCGGAATTCCAATTGTCAAGTTAGCAACAAGAGCAATGTTAGGAGAAACCATAAAGGGTATGGGGTATAAACCGGGACTGCAGGCGGATGCAGCATATATTGCAGTGAAACTTCCGGTATTTTCGTTTGAAAAGATAAGAGGAGCAGAAATTAGTCTGGGACCTGAGATGAAATCAACGGGAGAATGCTTGGGAATTGCAAAGGGATTTCACGATGCACTTTATAAAGCGTTTCGCGGTGCAGGAATGGGAAAGCCAAAGTTCAAAAAAATGCTGCTTTCTGTAAAGAAAGCGGATCGAGGTGAGGCGTTATCAATTGCAAAACGTTTTATCAACCTCGAATATAAAATTTATGCAACTCCTGGTACTGGTCGATTTTTAATGGAAGAAGGAGTAGATGTCGAAATTGTAAATAAACTAGGACAGCCATCTCCAAATTTTATGGATATAATCTTAAGCCATGAAATTGATTTGGTTATAGATACGCCAACACAAGGCGATGAAAAAGGAAGCGATGGTTTTTTGATTCGACGCAATGCGATTGAAACTGGTAGCATATGCCTGACCTCTTTGGATACAGCCAATGCATATTTGACTTGTCTGGAAGATACAATGAGGGATTTAGAGCCAATTAATATTTCAAATTTATAAAAACCGTGTCTTTGTATAACAAAAGGTTCTAGTGTGTCTGAATGAATGCTAGAACCTTTTGTGTGTCTGTTTTCTATGCAGTTGAACGTACGTTTGAATTAAGCTATAATAAAGGAGGTAGGATGCGAGAGGGTTAAAGTGAGGATGTTTGATGAATCAAAAGTTATTTAATGCGGCATGTGAAAAAATTATTGATAAAGAGCGAGAGCGAAAACAAATTGGTGTATTAGCAGAAAAAACCGTTCATGCAGTCTTAAAAAATTATATAGAACCAAATACAAAGTATCATGAAATAAGAATGAATGGGTACGTTGCAGATATTGCAAGAGAAGATGAGATTATTGAAATTCAAACGAGAAATTTTAATACACTTCGAAGAAAATTAGATGTTTTTTTAGAACAAAGCTTTGTGACGATTGTGTATCCGATTCCCTATGTCAAATGGATGTGCTGGCTAGATGAACAAACCGGTGAAGTTACAAAACCTAGAAAATCACCCAAAAAAGGAAGCCCGTATATGGCTTTTTTTGAGCTATATAAAATTAAAAGTTATCTAACCCACCCTAATTTGCGAATCCATATTATACTGATGAATGTGGAAGAGACAAGGGTTTTAAATGGATGGAGCCTGGATAAGAAAAAGGGTTCTACACGATATGATCGAATTCCACTAGAGATTGTGGAAGAAATTTTTATCGATTGTGCTGCGGATTATCAAAAATTAATACCAAATAGCATGATTGGAGAATTTACGTCCAAGGAATATGGAAAAGAGACAAAATTGTCCACATCAGCAGCACAAACCGCACTTAATGTTTTATACAGTGTAGGAGCTGTAAAACGGATTGGAAAAACGGGAAGATCTTATATATATACGAAGCCGGAGAGAGCAACTAGTTCTTGATTTTATAACGATGTTCCAGTTTTGATTTTAAAAAACTTATAATTAGTTGGTATTGTTCGGTGGGTATATCTTTTTTTCTAACCGGTGAAGCCAGAGATTTGTTAAAGTAGAAGATCAAGTATTCGGATGTTTCATATAGTTCATGAATGTTGCAGTAATCTGTTTTTGTTTCTCCTTGTGACATTCGATTGCTTGCAGTTAAATAAGTATCGTATAGGGTAATTGTTTGCTTTTTCTCAAAAGAAGTTTTTTTGTTGATGGAAAACAAGGTATTAACTTGTCGGTCAAGTTTAAATAGTAAAAAACTAAGTAAAATCAATAAAATAAGTATAAAAATTATAAAAATAGTAAATGGTGCGGACTGATTTAAAAGCCGGCAGAAAAGAGCAGTTGCTATGGACGCAAATAGGAGTAAAGATACGATGGTCTGATAGGATTTTCGAAATGTTGTAATGTATAAAAATTTTTTATAGTCATCTTTCTCCATTTTGCTAGTAAATTGAAATAATTTGTTATCATTCATAAATGTTCCTCACAGTGTTTTGTTTGCTTGCAATCTAATAAGTCATATTATACACTATAGAAACAAGGATTAGAACAGGGGAATTTGACATGACACGGTTAAAACAGAAATTACAAAATTATAGTATGAGCGATTACTACCCGTTTCATATGCCTGGACACAAACGAAATACTTCACTTATGAAAATGGGGAATCCGTATGCACTTGATATAACAGAGATTGATGGGTTTGACAATCTTCATATGGCGAATGGAATATTAAAACAAATGATGGAAGAGATTGCATCGGATTATGGTGCTAGGAAAAGCTATCTATTGATAAATGGAAGCACTTCTGGGATTTTAATTGGTATGGCAGCAGCAACCAACCATAGAGATAAAGTGATTATGGCAAGAAATTGTCATCGAGCAGTTTATCACGGGGTTTATTTGAATGAATTAAGACCAGTGTATTTATATCCACAAGAAATAAAAAATTGGGGGATAAGTGCGCCTATTTTAGCAGAAGATGTGGATAAAGCATTAGATGAGAACCCAGATGCAAAAATGGTTATCATCACATCTCCTACCTATGAAGGGATTGTTTCTGATGTTGGTGCAATTGCAAAAGTGGTACACCAAAGAAAGATTCCACTTATGGTTGATGAGGCACATGGTGCGCATTTTGGATTTTATTCCTATTTTCCACAAAACAGCATAACGCTTGATGCAGATATTGTGATTCATAGTGTGCACAAGACACTTCCTGCATTTACGCAAACGGCATTGTTTCATATCAATGATAAGTTTGTAGATATAAAACGGGTAGAGCAGTTTTTTAGTATGTATCAATCTTCAAGTCCTTCTTATCTACTTATGATGGGGATAGAAGAAAGTGTGAATTTGATTAAAACGCGTGTTGACTTGATGGAGCAATGGTGTCGAAATCTTACGTGGTTTTCTGAGCGGGCAAATAAGTTATCTCATATCCGTGCATTTAATGATGCAAAATTTTTAAAAGACCCATCTAAAATTATTCTTTCTGTACGAAATACAAATATGACAGGGGTGCAGCTTTATGATAGATTACGTGAGAAGTATCATCTTCAGATGGAAGCGGAGTATGTCGATTATGTGATTGCTATGACTAGCATGGCAGATACCTCAGAAGGGTTTGAGCGATTAATAGATGCGTTGGAAGAATTGGATAAAGAGATTATTCATAAGGAAGGAAGCGGAGAAAATTATCCGGTATTGCCAAAGTTAGAGCAAGAACTAATTCCTTATGATGCAGATAAACGAACTGGTTTTTTATGTGACTTAAATAAAAGTGAGGGTCTAATATCTAAAGAAATGGCATTTTTATATCCACCAGGTATACCATTGATTGTACCGGGAGAAGTTATTTCAAAAGATGTTCTTACTATAATAAACTGCTATAAGAGAAAAGGGCTTTCAATAAAGGGATTAAGTGATTATGAGGCAAATGCTATCGTAGTAATAGGAGGCAAAGAGAATGGGTAAAATATATGCAGTATTAGGAAAAAGTGCCACAGGAAAAGATACTATTTATAAAAAATTATTAGAATACAAAGACCTTTGTCTGAAGGAAGTAGTAACCTATACAACAAGACCTGCTCGCAGTGGTGAAAAAAATGGTGTGGAATATTTTTTCACAACAAAAGATCAACTGGATGAATTTGATAAACAGGGTATGGTAATTGAACAAAAATGTTTTCATACTGTTTGCGGTGATTGGTATTACTATACAGTGAATGATGATCAAGTAGATTTAAAGGTGTCAAATTATTTAATGATTATTACTACACTTGAACGATATGAGAATACAAGAAATTTTTATGGGAAAGATTCCGTTGTTCCAATTTATATTGAACTAGATACAGGGATACGGTTAGAGCGAGCGTTGATGAGAGAAAAACAACAAAAAGAGCCTCAATTTCTTGAAATTTGTCGGCGTTTTTTGGCGGATGAAGAAGACTTTCCAGAGGCATGTATCGAACGTTTAGAAATAATGAAACGCTATCAAAATATGGAGTTGAATCAATGTCTTTCTCAAATTATTGCGGATATACAGAAATAAAAAAGTATGCTATACTAAAAAGTAAGGTGGTGAGTCCATGGATATTAAAGTAAACCAAATGCAACAGCTAAATCAAGTCGAACAGCAAAAGGCAATCTCTGAAAATGATGGTAGCTTTAAGTTTACATTGATTAGTAGTATTGAAGAGCAGGAGTTGAAAGCTCAGCTTACTTTTATGATGGAAGAAATCACGCAACAAGGAAAAAAGCTTGGAAAACATGTAGATGTTCGCGATATGAAACATTATCGTCAATTAATAAAACAATTTTTAAATGAAGTGGTAAACCGATCACATAAGTTTAGCAGAGAAAATTTTTTGGATAGAAGAGGACGACACCGCGTATATGGTATGGTGAAATTAGTGGATCAAACACTTGACGAATTGGCTACGGAGCTTTTAAAAGATGAGAAAGATCACCTTCTTATCTTAAGCAAGATTGATGAAATTAGAGGAATGCTACTAGATATTATTGCATAGGAGGAGGGATTATCGTGCCAAATTTTAAGGATATCGTTGGCCATCAAAAATTAAAACAACATTTACAAGCAGCAATTAGTCAAGATAAAGTATCACATGCATATATTATTAATGGCGAACAGGGTGCAGGGAAGCGTTTAATTGCATCTGTAATTTCGCAGACACTTCAATGTAGCGATCCAAAGAAGAATGGAAACGATATCAATCCATGTGGAAGGTGTAAATCATGTCTGCAAGCAGAATCTGGAAATCACCCAGATATTATTTGGGTGACACATGAAAAATATAGTATTGGTGTGGATGATATTCGAGTTCAGGTGAACAATGATACGGGAATTAAACCGTATAGTAGTCCATATAAAATTTATATTATAAATGAAGCAGAAAAAATGACAGAACAGGCGCAAAATGCAATATTAAAAACAATTGAAGAACCACCTTCTTATGGTATTATTATATTACTAACGAATAACATGAATCATATTCTTCAAACGATTCGTTCTAGGTGTGTATTTTTAGACCTTAAAGTCGTAGAAGAAGAGAAAATTGTAAGATATCTGATAGAAAAATATGGGATACCAGATTATGCAGCAAAATTGGCAGCACAGTTTTCACAAGGAAATATCGGAAAGTCGATTCGATATGGAACCTCAAGTGATTTTATGCAAATAAAAGAAGATGTCCTTCATCTGTTAAAATACATTGATGATATGGAGATTAATGAAATTATAGATGCAATTAAAAATCTTTCGCAACATAAGCTTGAGATTAATGATTGCATTGATTTTATGCAACTATGGTATCGAGATGTATTAATGCTAAAGGTGACAAATGATCCTAATATGCTTTTATTTAAAGAAGAATATCACTTTTTGTCCGAACAGGCAAAAAGAAGAGGATACGAAGAAGTTGAAAATATTATGAAGTCTATGGATAAGGCAAAGGTGCGATTAAATGCAAATGTAAACTTTGAAATTACCATGGAGCTTATGTTACTTACTTTAAAGGAGTGTAGAAATGACTAAAGTAATAGGAGTACGTTTTCGTAAAGCAGGTAAGGTATACTATTTTGATCCTGCTGGTTATGAAATAGAAACAGGTGATAACGTTATTGTTGAAACCGCACGTGGAATCGAGTATGGACGAGTTGTTTTGGGGATGAAAGAAGTAGAAGATGATAAGCTAATTCAACCATTAAAATCAGTGATTCGTATTGCAACCGCTGATGATGACGAAATTGAGCAGATAAATAAAGCAAAAGAAAAAGATGCGTTTAACATTTGCTTGGAAAAAATTGAAAAACATGGATTAGAGATGAAACTTATTGATTCGGAATATACCTTTGATAACAATAAAGTTTTGTTTTATTTTACTGCAGATGGAAGAATTGATTTTCGAGAACTGGTAAAGGATTTGGCCTCTGTTTTCAAAACACGAATTGAACTTCGTCAAATTGGAGTTCGTGATGAAACAAAAATTATCGGGGGAATTGGAATTTGCGGAAGACCCCTATGTTGTCATACCCATCTTTCAGAGTTTGCACCAGTTTCGATTAAGATGGCAAAAGAACAAAATCTTTCCTTAAATCCAACAAAAATATCTGGAGTATGTGGAAGATTGATGTGTTGTCTGAAAAATGAGGAGGAAGCATATGAGCTTTTGAATAGTAAGCTTCCTAATATCAATGATGGAGTGACAACACCCGATGGACTAAAGGGCGAGGTGTTAAGTGTCAGTGTGTTAAAACAGGTAGTTAAGGTAATTGTAACCTTAGAAAATGATGAAAAAGAAATTCATGAGTATAAAGTAGAGGAACTTAAATTTAAACCAAGAAAACGGGATCGAAAGATGACACGTGATGAGTTAAAAGAACTTCGTGTACTCGAAATACTTGAAAAGTCGGAAGGAAAGTCAAAGCTCGATGAAGAATGAGAATGATTTTTTAAAACCGGGTGAACGGTTTGATGATTTGCAGATTAGTCACTGTAAAATAATACAACATGCCAAAAAGTTTTGTTTTGGTATTGATGCGGTACTTTTATCGGAATTTGCAAAAGTGAAGGAGAAGGAGACGGTATTAGATTTAGGGACTGGTACAGGAATAATTCCAATTCTTATGGATGCAAAATCGAAAGGTAGTAATTTTACTGCGCTGGAAATACAACGTGAAAGTGCGGATATGGCAAGGCGAAGTGTCTTGTATAATGGACAGCAAGAACGGATTAAAATTATTGAAGGTGACATTAAGGAAGCCACGAAACTTTTTGGTTTGGCTTCCTTCCATGTTGTTACGACCAATCCACCCTATATGATTCATCAACATGGACTTATTAATTCGGATATGCCAAAAGCAATTGCCAGACATGAATTATTATGTTCTCTAGAGGATGTAATTCGTGAAGGTGCTGGAGTTTTAAAAGAAGGTGGTCGTTTTTATATGATTCATAGGCCGTTTCGACTGGCTGAAATTATTTGCCTTATGAAAAAATATCGTGTAGAACCTAAGAGAATGCGTCTTGTTTATCCGTATGCCGATAAAGAACCTAATTTGGTTTTACTAGAAGGGTTAAAAGGCGGAAACCCCAGAATTACGGTAGAAGCACCTTTGATTGTATATAAGGAACCAAATGTATATATGGATGAAATACAAGAAATTTATGGATTTTGAGAGGAGTTGTAATTGATGTCTGGAAGATTGTATTTATGTGCAACTCCAATTGGGAATTTGGAAGATATCACATTTCGTGTATTAAATACGTTAAAAGAAGTAGATTTGATTGCAGCAGAGGATACAAGGCATAGTATTAAATTGTTAAATCATTTCGAAATTAGTACACCGATGACTAGTTATCATGAGTTTAATAAAATAGAAAAGGCCAATTATTTGGTTGAAAAATTATTAAATGGAACCAATATTGCTTTAATAACAGATGCGGGAACGCCAGGAATTTCTGATCCAGGGGAGGAATTAGTAAAGAGGGCGTATAAATCAGGGATTGATGTAACATCACTTCCAGGTCCAGTGGCCTGTATTACTGCACTTACGTTGTCTGGACTATCGACGAGGCGGTTTGCATTTGAAGCCTTTTTACCAACCGATAAAAAGGAAAAACAACAAATATTAGAAGAGCTTAGAACAGAAACCAGAACAATTATTTTGTATGAGGCACCACACCGATTGATTCGAACATTAAAAGAGTTGGAGGTGGCGCTTGGAAATCGAAAAATGACACTTCTTCGCGAACTAACTAAAAAGTTTGAAACGGTATTTCAAACAACTATTTCTGATTTAATTCTTTATTATGAAACAAAAGAAGTTAAAGGTGAATGTGTTTTAGTTATAGAAGGGATATCATTTGAAGCGCTGAGAGAAGAGAAAAAGGCAGAGTGGGAAAGTGTATCACTAGAAGAACATATGAAGCGATATTTAAGCCGAGGGAGTAGTAAAAAGGATGCCATGAAAGAGGTGGCAAAGGATCGAGGAATAGCAAAGAGAGATGTTTATCAGGAATTATTAAAAAGAGAACAATGAATGGGTTTTGAGAAAAGAAAAAATAATCCGTTCACTAAAAAAGAGAATGCGAGGGGGGCATTCTCTTTTTAAATATATTGATAGATAAGAAGAGGGGAGTGTCTTATCTATCTTATAAAAATGAGAGGGGGAGTATAATTATTTATACGCCTACAAAAGGTTTATTGCTAAGAATAAACGTTTGTAATGGTATAAAGAATTAGTCAAGTATACCTGCTAGTTTAGCAAGTTGAACAATAGAATCTTTGGAAACTTTTTTTCCGCAAAAATCATAAAGAAATTCTTTTTCACCAGTAAAAACATCAGCTGGTTCATATTTTGTTAATACAATCTTATCCTCATCCACAAATATTTCAAGAGCATCTCGATCTTCAACACCAAGTGTTCTTCTTAATTCAATTGGAAGAGTAATTCTACCAAGATCGTCTAACTTTCTAACTATTCCAGTACTTTTCATTTGTGGTCTCCTTTTATAATGTCATCTATGTTCTGTATATACAATAGCATAGTAAGTAGCTAGGAACAATCTAAAAATTTATTTTCATATAGCACAAAATTAATATGGAAATAATATGAAATTTCAAAAAAATGTAAAATAGATGAAATAAAAGGAATATAATAGCGAAGAAAAAAGAAGAAAAAAGTTGAAAATAGGGGATTTATAAATATTTTAGAAACCATAGCTTTAAATGTTTAAAATACTGCTTATAGGAAAAATCTTATAATTATAAGAAAATAGCATTAATTTAAGCATAAATACAGAGGCTAAGTTCCTATTATCTGCCATGTAGGGGCTGCGCTGCTTTATTTTTGCTTTGTAAAGGGATATAAGGTTAATTGGATGAGAATATACAAGTATCTTTTTAAATGAATAATTGGTAAAAGTAATGTGTTCTACTAATAAGTCAAAGAAAATTGGAATACATTGTTATAAAACAGGTGAGTGGAACTAAACTATGTTAAATTATTTATGGGCATTTATGATATTGATTGGTATTGTATTTGGAGTATGTAATGGCACAATTGACGCGGTAAGCAATGCTGCCTTAGATTCTAGTAAGGAGGCGGTTACGTTATGTATTACAATGTTAGGTATTATGTCTTTGTGGACTGGACTTATGCAGGTGGCAAAAGCGGCGGGTTTAATCGAAGCATTCACTAAAAAACTAATGCCGCTCCTACATTTTTTGTTTCCAAATGTACCCAGAGGACATATTGTGAATGAATATATCGCTTCCAATATGATTGCAAATTTTTTGGGATTAGGATGGGCGGCGACTCCAATGGGGTTAAAGGCAATGGAGCAACTTTCAAAGCTAAATCAAAACAAAAAAAAGGCAAGTGCAGATATGTGTACATTTTTAATTGTAAATATATCTTCGTTGGAATTAATTCCAATCAATATTATTGCATACCGAAGTCAGTATGGATCAGTAAAGCCAGCAGCGATTTTGGTAGCGGCAATTTTGGCAACAACCTGTTCAACCGTGGCTGGAATCGTGTTTGCAAAAATCATGGGAAAAAGAGAAGTTAAATAGAACTTATAATGACAATGAGGTTAACAGAAGAAGGATTTTAGTTTTAAGAAAAAGACATAAAAAAAAGCCCCTAATAATAAAATATGACATAAGGTATGAAAAAAGAGGACAGTGCATGAAAGTTTTGATCTATTTATCGGATTACATTATACCTTTTGTAATATTTTATATTGTAGCATTTGGAGTTTTGCAAAAGGTAGATGTATATGATGAATTTGTGAATGGAGCAAAGGATGGCTTGAAAACCGTCGTAGGAATATTGCCAACATTAATAGGGCTTATGGTAGCAGTTGGAGTATTGCGTGCGTCAGGAGCGCTTGATTTTATAGCAAATATTTTATCACCGTTTATGCAGTATGTTCACTTTCCATCGGAATTAATACCTTTAGTAACGGTGAAGATGTTTTCTTCTTCTGCCGCTACAGGATTGCTACTGGATGTTTATAAGTCGCATGGTCCAGATTCTTATCTTGGAACATTAGCTTCCATTATGATGAGCTGTTCCGAGACAATTTTTTATACAATGTCCGTATATTTTATGACAGCAAAGGTTAAAAAAACGCGCTATACTTTAATTGGGGCATTACTCGCTACGTTGGTGGGAGTTATTGCAAGTGTAGTACTCACGGGATGGATGATATAAATAAAATAAATTAAATAGGAAGAGGCTGCAGCAACTTATTGTTTGCAACAGCCCTATGTAATTTAGTCAATTTTAAAAATATGAACGGCATCATTAAGATTTTTGGCATCAAGTTCAAGTTGTTTCGCGGCATTATTTAGGGTCTCAACGGCATTGTATTGATTGTCTGCAGTAACCGATAATTCTTCAGAAGCAGCAGCTGTTTCCTCGGAAATTGCAGAAATACGTTCAATGGCATTTAATGTATCATTTTTTGATGCCTTCATATGTCGAATTTCATCGGATAAGGAAGAAATATGCATTAAAAGTGTTTCTACCTGATGGTTTACATCAGCAAATAATTGAATTGTAGAAGATATGCTATCTTCTTGGGAAGCTAATATGACTTCCGATTTCTTAGCGTTACCGACGGTTTTAGAAGACTGTATTTGGATTTTTTGAACAATCGAGCCAATTTGATTGACGGATACTTTTGATTGTTCTGCTAGTTTGCGGATTTCATCGGCTACAACTGCGAAGCCTCTACCAAACTCACCAGCTCTTGCGGCCTCTATGGATGCATTGAGGGATAATAAGTTGGTTTGTTCCGATATGTTGTCGATTGTGTCAACGATACTGCCAATGGAGAGACATTCACTTGCTAAGTATTGTATGTCTTCAATGACTGCTTTTGTAATATCTGTAGTATTTTTTGATTTTTCACTCAATTCATCGGTAATACCAATTCCAGAGTCTACAACATCTCTTGTTGAATGAGCAACATCTCCGATATCGGTGGTGTTTTTGTTTAATGTATCAATTTGTTTGGAAAGTGTCTCCATTTGTTCCAGGCAATTTCCAGCATCTTCTGCCTGTTGCGTCACCCCCTGATTAATCTCATAAACAGAGTCTGTGATTTGTTTCGTGGATTCAAGTAAGAGATTTGAACTAGATCCAACTTCTTTGACCGAATCTAAGACAGTAGTGTTTACATGAATTACCTTAGTAATCAATAATTTCATCTGAACAATCATATTTGTGATACCATGGCTTAATGTTGAAAATTCATCCGTTCCTTTTAATTGAAGGGATACGGTCAGATCTCCATCGGCTGCTTTTGATATAGTAGCATTTGTTTTGTTAATTAATCCACTTATGAGAGATGACATTGCGGTACCAATTGCAAAGGCAATAATACTTGCAATTAAAACAACAATCCATGTTACTAATTTGACACTTTCCGCTTGCTTGGTAATGTATTGTTTTGGAATAAGAGAACACAAAAGTACATTTTGTGCTGGTAATTTTGAGAAGAGAAAGAGATAAGTTGTTCCGTTGTAATTTATATAGCGAGTCCCACTTTTGGACTCGTTATTTTTTGTTTCTTGGAAGAAGTCCTGCGAAGAAAAAGAAAAACCTTCTGGGTAGTTTCCAACTAAGAGTTCTCGATTGTCAGAGGTAATAAAGCCTGTGATGCCGTTTTCACCAAAGTTTGGATTGATTTCGGAAAGCCCATTTTTAATGAAATCCAAATTTACATCCATAACAATATAACCTATGGCATTTCGTTTAGTATCATGCAGATTTTTATATAAAGATATGCCATGAGTATCTTCTGTAATGCCAACTAACTTATCAAGGTATGGGTGATATCCACCCCAATAGTTGTTAATACTTAAATCAGGTAGTAGAGATCCTTCGGAGGACGCTTTAAAATCTTGTAAGGTATTTTCGGATAGAGAACCATATGAGGAAATCCCAGTTTTGTAAGTTCCGAATACAAAGACACTGCTTAGGACTTTGTCTGAAACGCTAATGGAATTGATAAGGCTTTTTACTTGTGAAAAACATTTCGTTTCTTCCGATGGGTTATCCTTGTAATATCCAGAAAAATAGTTTTCCAAAGAATCGTTGTTTTCTAATTGTACTTCTTTGGTTATCAGGGTTTCTAATCCTAAGCTATAATAATTTGAGAGCATATTTAAGCTAGTTAGACTTGCTTTTTCATAGTTATTAATAATACCAGATTTGGCCTTAGAATAAGCTACGCTGCCTAGTAAAATAATGAGTGCCACTGGTATTAGAAATGCTCCAATCAGTTTTTTGCGAATACTCCCTTTCGTATGTCTTCCCTTTGATTTCTTTCGTTGTCGAATTTTCATAAATTACCCCTCCCGATTATCCAATCATATTCTATAAATCTACTATACTATAAGAGGTACAGTAATAAATTGTAAACATCTATAATTATTTGCACTAAAGGAAAATTGGATGAATAAAGCAGCATTATTTCAAGACAAAATAATACTAGACATGAATTTCTTAGATTCAATTGAAATAGTTGCTAAATTCATGGTAAAATACAACAAAGTAAAGTAAAGATGCAATAATTTATTGGAAGAATTACGAATAAATGAGAGGGTGCTTATCTGTATTTACGGGGTAAAATTATGAAAAAATTTATTAAAAGAAGAGTGGCTATATGGATATTATGTGTTTTTATGCTAATTGTTTTGGGAATATTAGTAGGGATTGAAGTGAGGTATAAGGAACTTTTAAAAAGTCAGACATTAACGATAGAAGCATTAGGAGAGAGAGAGTATAAGTATCATTGCGCATTTATTGCAGAGGATTATGAAGATCCTTATTTGAATTCTATTTATGAAGGAGCAAAGGAAGAAGGGGAAAAACAAGATATTTACGTTGAAAATTATGGGGAAAAACTATCCCTTCATTATACGGTTGATGAAAGAATTGAAATGGCAATAGCTGCTAATGTAGATGCTATTGTATTAGAAGGAAATGATGAAGTTGGCACAACGGATCTAATTAATACCGCCATTGATCAAAAAATTGCAGTGGTAACCGTGTATCAAGACCAGGTGCAAAGCAGGCGCAGAAGTTTTATTGGTGTGAATAAGTTTATGATGGGATACAGTTTATGCGAGAAAGCGTATGGATGCCTGGAAAACGATGATGATGAGATTATGGTGCTTTATGATAAAAATAGTAATGTCAATCCAGAGAATACGATTCTCAATTCTGGTTTAAAAAAATTTCTTACGGATCATGCGTCAAGTGCAAGACTAAATGCAGAAATTATTGATAGTACAGAGACTTACAATACGGAAGAAG
Source organism: Velocimicrobium sp. (assembly GCA_041821315.1). GTDB lineage: Bacteria > Bacillota > Clostridia > Lachnospirales > Lachnospiraceae > DIGJ01. The sequence continues at coordinate 20,426 of JBGUEO010000041.1, forward strand.
AAATTCGAGAATTACTTCGAAATGTATCGGCCAGACCAAGAGTTTTGGTGTGCACAAACCTAATACAGACCCAATGTGCGTATCAGACGATTGTAGATTTAAACTGCGTGGGAGATGTAAAAATACTAGGATTTTATGCGACACAGTCTTTGTTGGAAGCCATTGATAAAGGTGTGATTGAGGCGACATTAATGGTGGATACTTACCAAATGGGGACTAAGGCAGTGGATAATGTGGCGGAATTTTTAGAGGTCGGATATGTGAGTGATTATGTAGCAGTTGACACGCATATTATTGATAAAAAAGAAGCGGGCAAACTCATAGAGGCGAACAATAAAGAAGAAACCACTATGGGAGGTGACGAATGAGAAGGAGAGTAAGAATCTTATACTATAAGTTGTCACTTCAGGCAAAGCTAATTGCTATATTTTTACTGACGTCAGCCATTTCCTTTGGGGCGACGATGTATATTAATGGAAATATCAACCAGGCACTAGAAGACATTGATCGAGTCTATGTAAGTAATGCACAATTGAATGAACTGGCTACTGCTCTTAACAATTTGCAAAATAGTATGAAAGATTATTTAGACACAAAAACTTCGATCGCACTGACGGATTACTATCAGTATGAACAGGAATATTCGGATAATATGCAACGGTTGAATGGAAAGATTTTGGATAATGATTCTTCAATTATGGAAAAAAACATTCGCTCCATTTCTGTTAATTATCTGGAACAAACAAGCCTTGCAGTACAAGCCAAACGGGCAAGAAATATCAGTCAATACAAAATTTACTATGATGATGCAAGTAGATTATTTGATTATCTAAATGCATATATTTTTAGTTTAAATAATGAACAGTTTAAAACAAATTCTGTCAATTATGTATCGTTGGCAGCATCGTTACGTCTGTTAGAACGGGTTTCGGTGTTTTTGAATATTACAGTAGTGCTATTTAATATTATTTTATTAATTATGTTGACCGGACAAATCACAAAGCCTTTGTGCATATTGGCAGAGACTGCAAATGATGTTGCATCTGGAAACTTTGAAGTGGAGGAGTTAAGAGTAGAAGGTCAAGATGAAATTGGAGTAGTAACAAATGCATTCAATAAGATGGTTGTTAGCATAAAGGAATACATTTTACGATTAACGCAGAGTATTGAGGCGGAGAATGCCGCGAAAGAGAGAGAACTTTTGATGAAGAATCATTTAAAAGATGCGCAGCTAAAATATTATCAGGCTCAAATTCACCCGCACTTTCTGTTTAATTCATTGAATGCGGGAGCACAGATGGCAATGATGGAAAATGCGGAGAAGACATACTTGTTTGTGCAAAAGCTGTCGGAGTTTTTTCGATCAAGTATGAATTGTTTGAGTACAGATGTGACCTTGAAGGAAGAATTGATATTGGTAGAAAATTATGTTTATATCATGAATGTACGCTTTTCAGAAGAAATCAAGTATGAACAGAAGACAAATTGTGATATATCAAACGTTCGTGTACCAAGTATGATTTTACAGCCGGTGGTAGAAAATTCCATTCAGTATGGAATTCGAAACATAGAATGGGAAGGTCACATCGATCTTTCCATTGAAGAAAAGAATCAATATTACAGGATAACAATTAGCGATAACGGGGTGGGAATTTCAGAAAAGCATATGGTAGAAATTCATAATGGACAGAGAAGTTCAGAGGAACATGAGGACGACTCGAATGGAATTGGACTTGGCAATGTAGTAGAGAGACTGCATTTATATTATCAACAGGAAAATCTTTTTACAATCAAGAGTGAAGGGAATAATAAAGGGACAACCGTAATAATTGAAATCCCAAAAGAAGGAGGAAGCCGGAATGTATAAAGTGTTAATTGCAGATGATGAGGGAATTGTATTGGATTCAATCCGCTTTATATTGGATAAAAATTTTGGAGAGGCATGTGATGTACGAACGGCTAAATCAGGACGAATGGTGATTGAAATTGCGCAGGAATTTGCACCAGATATTGCTATTTTAGATATTCAAATGCCTGGTATTAATGGAATCGAGGCGATGAAAGAGATTCGAATCTTTAACACTCGAATGGTGATTATTGTTATGTCAGCCTATGACAAATTTGTGTTTGCGCAAGAAGCCATGAATTTGGGAGCAATGGAATATATTACGAAGCCATTTACAAAAGAAAAAGTAGTGGAGACGGTGCAAAAAGCGATGAGGCAGATTGATGATGCAAGGAGGAAACGATCCAACGATTTACTGATAAGGGAAAAATTACAATCGGTAGTGCCTGTTATTGAAAATGGATTCATAAATTTGATACTTTTTCAGGAAGATTTTACAGTAGAAATGGATAGCTACCGAAGTTTGTTAGACATTAAAGACGACTTTGGTTTTATCATTACCTTGCAGTTTGGAGAGCAGAATAAAAGCGGAAAGTTAGAGAATCCAGTAGGAACAAGCGTTCAATTGCAAAGCCATACATTTGCGATGCGGGAAACCATCAAGGAATTCTTTTTAGATGCAGTTCCGGGTTCAATTATGGCAAATAAAATGGCTATTTTTGTTCCGCGAAAAAGTAGTTCTTTTGAATTTGAAGAGCGATCTTTGGTAATTGAGCGTGTTAGGAATATGGTGCATAAATTGAATCGGCAAACTAATTTGCATTTTCGAGCTGGAATTGGTAGTGTGCGAAGTTTTATTCAACTTCATGATTCCTATGAAGAATCAAAAAAAGCACTTCGCATTGGCAAGGGTTCTGTGGTTCAAGTACAAGATTTGATGTTAGGTTGCGACTATGAAAAGGATTATCCCGTAGAATTGGAAGAAAAGCTATTTTTGTATGTTCGAAATGGGAATGTGGAAAGAAACAGAGAAAATGTAAATCAGTTTTTTGACTGGATGGTGCAAAATTATGCAGAGCATCCACAGGATATTAAGACAAAAGTATTGGAATTTGTTATGAGTGCAGAGAGAGAAGCATTTTTACAAGGGGGGATACGGTATGGATTACTTTATCGAAAGGATTATCTGGATACAGTATTAGCATGTTCTTCTTATGAAGAGCTACGGCAATGGTTTGTGCGAAAAGTACTGGAGGCTACGAAGAATGTAACGGAGAAAAAAAGAGAAAAGAATAACACGGTTGTAGGAAGAGCGAAAGAATATTTGAAACAAAATTATACAAGAGACTTATCGTTGGAGGAAGTTGCAAAGTATGTAGATATTAGTCCCTATTATTTTAGTAAGCTCTTCAAAGAGGAAGAAGGAGAGAATTTTATCGATTATTTGACCTCTCTTCGCATCGATAAAGCAAAAGAATTATTGGAGAGAACGGAAGAGAGTATCAAAGAAGTCTGCTGTGAAGTTGGTTATTCTGATCCAAACTATTTTAGCCGTATTTTCAAAAAAGTAGTCGGAAATACGCCCACGGAATATCGGGAAGGGGCAGGAATATGAGAAAGAAGCAAAGATTTGTTTTTATTTTATTGCTTGTGTCGCTTCTTTTTAGTGGATGTAAAAGTGAAGCAATATCACACAAGCAGGCGAGTGATTTAGGAGAAGATAAAATACAAATTGGGCTTTCATGGGACACGTTTGTTTTGGAACGCTGGATTCGGGATCGCGATGTATTTGTCTCGACAGCAACGGAGCTTGGTGCAGAAGTTAATGTGCAGAGTGCAAATGGAAGTTTAGAAGAGCAATTGTCACAAATTCAATATCTGATTGACAAAAAAGTGGATGTTATCGTAATTGTGGCAGTTGATACCAATAGTGAAAAATTAGTGAAATTAGTGAATAAAGCACAAGGGGAAGGAATCAAGGTAATTTCTTATGATCGACTTATTTGTGGTGCAGGAGTAGACTTATACCTTTCGTTTGATAATAAACAGGTTGGTAGATTGATGGCACAGGCAGTAGTGAATGAAATTCCAAACGGAGGAAAGATTGCAGCCATTTTAGGGCCGCTTACCGATCACAATGTCGTAGAGATCGAAGCTGGCATACAAGAAGTGCTAAAAGAGAGAAATCAAAAACTAATTTATCGAAACTATGCAAAAAATTGGCAGGCAGAGTATGCACAAGAATATACTAATGAATGTTTGGATGTGAATGGAAGTGTGGATGGTTTGATTTGTGGAAATGATGGGTTAGCCGCAGGCGCATATAAGGCCTTGGCTGAACGGCAGATGGCAGGACAAGTTTGTTTAGTTGGTCAGGATGCAGACATTGATGCTTGTCAACGCATTGTCGAAGGAAAACAATACATGACGGTGTACAAGTCCATTATGGATTTGGCAAAACAAGCAGCTTCCTATGCAGTAGAGCTTGGGGAGGGGAAACCCATTGAGTCGGTTGAGACGATAAACGATGGGAGTTATGACATTCCGTATATAATATTGGAACCAGTAGCAGTAACGAGGGAAAATATAGATAAGGTAATTGTAGATTCCCAATTTCATTTTCATGATGAAGTGTACCTTCATGCGAATGAATCATAAAATAGATAGTACAGATAAAGACAAAAATGTGCTATCCCAAAAATGTGCGGTTGTGCTTTCGTAAAAATGTACAGAAGGTTGCAAGTTACTCCTATAATATCTATGATATAGTTTGTTTGGGAACAAATACAAATATTATTATGGAGGGATTTATTTATGAAAAAGAAATGGATTAGCGCACTCTTATGTACCGCAATGCTTGCTACTTTGCTTACTGGATGTGGAAGCAGTTCAACATCAAAAGATGATACAAGTAGTACAAATGATTCATCTACTGTATCAGATGAAGGAACAACAGATAGTGGAAGCTCGGATGCTTCCAGTGAAGAAGGAAAAGGCAGAGTTGGTGTTGCAATGCCAACCAAAGATTTACAGCGTTGGAACCAAGATGGTGAAAACATGAAGGCTGAATTAGAAAAGGCTGGATATACGGTAGATTTGCAGTATGCAAATAATGATGTAGGAACACAGGTATCTCAGATTGAAACTTTGATTTCAAATGGAGCCAATGTATTAGTTATCGCATCGATTGATGGTGAGTCACTAGGAGATCCTCTTTCAAAAGCGAAAGAAGCAGATATTCCAGTTATTGCTTATGATCGTTTGTTAATGAACTCGGATGCAGTTAGCTACTATGCAACATTTGATAACTATATGGTAGGAACAAAACAAGGAGAATATATCAGAGATCAATTGGATTTAGATAATGCAAAAGGTCCATTCAATATGGAAGTCTTTACTGGTGACCCAGGAGATAACAATGCAAAATTCTTCTACAATGGTGCTATGGATGTGCTTAATCCATATATTGATGCAGGGAAAATAGTTGTAAAATCAGGATCTGTTGATTTCCAAGATGTTGCAACTGCTAACTGGTCAACAGAGACAGCACAGTCTAGAATGGATGCTATTCTTGCTTCAAACTATGCCGATGGAACAAAATTAGATGCAGTACTTTGCTCGAATGATTCAACAGCACTTGGTGTTGAAAATGCGCTTGCTGCATACACAGGAGAATGGCCAATTATTACAGGTCAAGATTGTGATATTGCAAATACAAAAAATATTATTGCTGGTAAACAATCCATGTCCATCTTTAAAGATACGCGTACCTTAGCTGCACAAACGGTTAAAATGGTAGATGCTATTATGTCCGGTCAAGATGCAGAAGTAAACGATACAACATCTTATGATAATGGAACTGGTATTATTCCAACGTTCCTTTGTGAACCACAGTACGTTGATAATAGCAATTATAAAGAGTTGTTAATTGACTCGGGTTATTACACAGAAGATCAGTTAAAATAAGAAAATTTATAGTTTATATGGCAGGCGGGTCTTTCAAAAGCCCGCCTGTATTAGAGCTGCTAAGAGCAAAAAGGGAGGGATATCATTTGGCAAATATAATTCTTGAAATGAAGAACATTACGAAGACCTTTCCGGGTGTGAAAGCACTTGATAACGTTAATCTACAAGTAGAAGAAGGAGAAATCCATGCACTTTGTGGAGAAAACGGAGCAGGGAAATCAACCTTAATGAATGTGTTGAGCGGTATTTACGGATATGGCACATATGAAGGTGAAATTTATTATGAAGGTAATCTATGTAAGTTCAATAATATTACGGATAGTGAAGAAAAAGGAATTGTTATCATTCATCAAGAGCTAGCATTGATTCCGTATTTGACAATTGGCGAAAATATGTATCTTGGAAACGAAAAAGGAAAAAAAATTGCAATTGATTGGGAGGAAACTTACCAAGAGGCAGATAAATATCTTCGTACGGTAGGATTGAGCGAATCTTCTCGTATACTGATAAAAGATATTGGAGTTGGAAAACAACAATTAGTAGAGATTGCAAAAGCATTAGCTAAAAAGGCAAAATTATTAATTTTAGATGAACCAACTTCATCCTTGAATGAATCAGACTCTAAAGCTCTTTTGGATTTGATGTTAAAATTTAAAGAGCAAGGGATGACAATGATAATTATTTCGCATAAGCTTAACGAAATTGCTTATGTGGCAGATAAGATTACAGTAGTTCGAGATGGTGCTACGATTGAAACATTAGATAAAAAAGTAGATGATATTTCAGAAGACCGTATCATCAAAGGAATGGTAGGACGCGAATTAACGGACCGTTTTCCAAAACGAGAGAATGTAAAAATCGGTGATGTCAGTATGGAAGTGAAAAATTGGACAGTATATCATCCTTTGTATGCCGGAAGAAAAGTTGTGGATGATGTATCCATTCATGTACGTAAAGGCGAAGTAGTAGGAATAGCTGGGTTAATGGGGGCTGGACGGACAGAGCTTGCTATGAGTATCTTTGGAAAAAGTTATGGAACAGATATCAGTGGGAAGTTGTATATTAGTGGGAATGAAGTTGCTCTGAAAACTGTACATGAGGCCATTAAGCATGGACTAGCTTATGCGACAGAGGATCGAAAGGGAAATGGATTGATTTTGTCAAACCCAATTAAGACAAATACGACGCTAGCTGATATGGAGGCAGTAAGTTCCCCATATCTTGGAGTGATTGATAAAAATAAAGAGTATCAAGTAGCAGTGAAATATAAAGAAAAGTTAAATACGAAGTGCCCTACGGTAGAGCAAAATGTTGGAAATTTAAGTGGAGGAAACCAGCAAAAAGTATTGTTAGCAAAATGGATGTTCGCCAATCCGGATGTATTAATTTTGGATGAACCTACAAGAGGAATAGATGTTGGTGCGAAATACGAGATTTATTGTATTATTAATGATCTGGTAGCAGAAGGAAAATCTGTTGTTATGATATCCTCAGAGCTTCCTGAAGTTTTAGGTATGTCAGACCGCATCTATGTCATGAATGAAGGAAAAATTACCGGGGAGCTTTTGAAGGAAGAAGCAACTCAGGAAAAAGTCATGGCTCATATTCTGAAAGCGGAAAAAGGAGAATAAAAGATGGAGAAAGTGAAATTAATTCAGGGAATGAAAAAAAGCACCATGATAATTGTATTAGTTTTGGTGTATATATTTTTTACAGTAAAAACCGGTGGAAATATGATTTTGGCACAAAATGTAAACAATTTAATTGCCCAAAATGCATATGTATTTATCCTGGCAACTGGTATGTTACTATGTATATTGACAGGAGGAAACATTGACCTTTCTGTTGGTTCAGTTGTTTGTTTTGTTGGAGCAATCGGTGGAGTATTACTGGTTAATAAACACTGGAATCCAATCGTTTCAATCTTAGTTATGTTGTTCGCGGGTGCATTGATTGGTGCATGGCAAGGCTTTTGGATTGCATATGTTCGAATTCCACCGTTTATCGTAACTTTGGCAGGTATGCTGATTTTTCGTGGTCTCTCGAATGTGGTGTTAAATGGTATGACATTGGCACCAATGCCAGAGAATTATTTTGTACTATTTAATGGATTTGTACCTGACTTTTTTGGTGGAAAGGGTATCAATTTAACTTGTGTATTTGTTGGTGTACTTGTTGTAATCATTTATATCACTGCAACATTAACTAGTCGTATCAGCAAAGTGAAAAAGGGATATGATATACCGTCTCTTGGCGGTGAAATTGCTAAAATGACATTAATTAGTGCTGCTGTTATGGCACTTATGATACGATTAGCTCAGTACCGTGGAATTCCAAATGTATTAATTTGGATTGTAGTAGTTGTATTAATTTATTGGTATATAACATCAAAAACGACAACGGGACGCTATTTCTATGCAGTAGGTGGTAATGAGAAGGCAGCTAAACTTTCTGGTGTTAATACAAACAAGGTATATTTTCTTGCTTATCTTAATATGGGATTTTTATCAGCAGTAGCAGCATTGATAACAATTGCACGGTTGAACTCGGCAAACCCAACTGCAGGAACGAACTATGAAATGGATGCAATTGGTTCTTGCTTCATTGGTGGAGCTTCTGCCTATGGTGGAATTGGTACCGTACCTGGAGTTATTATTGGTGCAATATTGATGGGAGTTATTAACTTAGGTATGTTTATTATGGGTGTAGATGCAAACTATCAAAAAGTAGTAAAAGGATTTGTTCTGTTAGGTGCTGTTATATTTGATGTAGTATCAAAACGAAAAAGTGTATAAAAAATTAGTAGTTGAATATAATTAGCAATAAAAAATGAATTTCATAAAACCATTATTTTAATTGTATCTCATTTCCCGTAGTGATAAAATGAACCTAAAGGAAATGAGATACTTTTTGTTTGCTCACAAGTAAAGGTGGTAAAAATTATGATAGAAGAAATTGGGAACCCTAGAGTACATCTGACACCATTTAATAGTGAAGATCCAAAAATACATCTTATTCCGTTTGATCGGATTGCGGGATTTGATGTTAGACCCGGGTTTTATGAAATAAATGGAGCTACATTGATACCTGGTGGTGTTAATTTTACGATTCATTCGAATCAGGCAACATCCTGTGAACTTTTATTGTTTCATCGTACAGCGGATAAACCATTTGCTATATTGAAGTTTCCAGAACATTATCGAATCGGAAATGTATATTCTATGATTGTATTTCAGATTGATATTGAAAAATTTGAATATGCATATCGCTTGGATGGACCTTATAACCCGGAAAAAGGAATTATATTTGACAAGACAAGATATTTACTGGATCCGTATGCCAAAGCAGTTACTGGTCAAAGTATCTGGGGAGAAAAAAAAGTGAGCGGAAACCAGTACAAGGCTCGTGTGGTAAAAAATAACTTTGACTGGGAAACTTGTGTACAGCCACTTATTCCAATGGAAGATATTATCATTTATGAGATGCACGTGCGTGGATTTACCAGGGATTCATCATCGGGAGTAGAAAATCCTGGAACGTTTGCTGGCCTTTCTGAGAAAATACCATATTTGAAAGAACTCGGTGTTACAGCAGTTGAATTAATGCCGATTTTTGAGTTTGATGAATTGTTGGATAAAAGAGAATATGAGGGGGAAAAACTGTTTAATTATTGGGGGTATAATAGCGTAAGTTTTTTTGCACCCAATACCAGTTATGGTTCAAGTATAGAATACAACCGAGAAGGAAAAGAGTTAAAAAAGCTTATTAAGGTACTTCATCAAAATGAGATAGAAGTATATCTAGACGTTGTATTTAATCATACTGCTGAGGGAAATGAAAAAGGTCCTTTTTTCTCCTTTAAAGGAATTGATAATAATATTTATTATATGCTTACGCCAGACGGAAGTTATTTTAACTTTAGTGGTTGTGGTAATACCTTAAACTGTAACCACCCAATTGTACAGCAGATGATTTTAGAATGTCTGCGTTACTGGGTTACAACCTATCGAATTGATGGATTTCGATTTGATTTAGCAACGATACTTGGGAGGAACGAGGATGGTACTCCAATGAGTAAGCCACCATTGCTGCAAAGTCTTGCATTTGATCCGGTACTTGGAAGGGTTAAATTAATTGCGGAAGCCTGGGATGCAGGGGGATTATATCAGGTAGGTAGTTTCCCAGCATGGAATCGTTGGGTAGAATGGAACGGGAAATACAGAGATGATGTTCGAAGTTTTTTAAAGGGAGATTATGGAAAGTTAGAAGTTGCAGCCAAACGAATTACAGGATCATTGGATTTATATAAGCCAGAAATCCGTGGATACAATGCGAGCATAAACTTTATTACCTGTCATGATGGATTTACATTGTATGATTTATATTCCTATAATAGTAAGCATAACGAAAAGAATGGCTGGAGTAATACCGATGGAAGTGACTCAAATTATAGTTGGAATTGTGGAGTCGAGGGTGAAACGGAGAATGAAGAAATTAGTAATCTTCGTAAGCGAATGATGAAGAATGCTTGTGCAGTCCTTATGTTAAGTCGAGGAGTTCCTATGTTTTTAGCGGGTGATGAATTCGGAAATACACAGTTTGGAAACAACAATGCCTATTGTCAGGATAATATTATTTCATGGCTTGATTGGTCACTACTAGAGAAGAACCACGATATATTTGAATTTTTTAAGGCAATGATTGGTTTTCGGAAAAGTCATCGGATTATTCGGACGAAAACACCAAAGTGTTCTATAAATTTACCAGAGATTAGTTTACATGGATTACAGCCATTTAACCCAGATTTTAATGTAAATAATCACTATATGGGAGTTCTTTATGCTGGACGAACAGAGGACAATATAGAGGATGATATTATTTATTTGGCGATTAATACTTATTGGGAAGAGCAACAAGTGAAGCTGCCGACTATACAGGCCGGGCGTGCATGGAGGAGAATGTTTGATACGATGAATCCAAAAGAAGAAGGCAGTATTATGATAGCAGATAATTTTTGGATTGGACCTCGTACGGTTGTTATATTGCAAGAAGTATTGTTATAATTTTTATAAACCGGATGCGTGCATTTTTAAGGATGAGAAAAACAAAAAGAAACGAAAAATAAGTGGATATGAAAAAAATAGCTTGCATTTTTCAAAAGACTTGATAAAATGTATAAATATACACAAATTATACATGAAAGTTCGGAGGATTTAAAATGAAAAAATTAGTAGCAGTAGCTTTAGTGTTATGTATGACAATTTCACTTGCGGGATGTGGAAAAGGAGTAGCAAAAAATCAAGTGTTTTCAATCGATGATTTACCAGAAAAAACAATTGGTGTTCAGCTTGGAACGACAGGTGATATTTATGCAGCAGATTATGAGGAGCAAGGTTCAACGGTAGAGCGTTATAACAAAGGAAATGATGCTATTCAGTCGTTAAAGCAAGGAAAAGTTGACTGTGTTATCATTGATGAACAACCAGCAAAAGCATTTATTGCAAAAAATGATGACTTAAAAATTATCGAGGGCAGCTTCGATCCTGAAGAATATGCAATTTGTATTGCAAAAGAAAACACAGACTTAAAGGAAAAAATCAACCAAGCGATTGATGCGTTAAAAGCAGAGGGAACGCTAGATGCTATTATCGGCAACTATATTGGAGATGATACCAAAGGAAAAACGCCATATAAGTCTTTAGAGGGAACCGACCGAAGTAATGGTACATTAGTAATGGCAACGAATGCTGCATTTGAACCATATGAATATTATGACAATCAAAAGGTTGTTGGTATTGATGCAGATTTAGCACAAGCGATTTGTGATAAATTAGGTATGGAACTAAAAATTGAGGACATGGAGTTTGATGGTATTATTAATGCGGTACAGTCTGGCAAGGCTGATATTGGAGTTGCGGGGATGACAGTAACGGAAGATCGTCTTATTAGCATCGATTTTACAAATAGTTATACAATCGCACAACAAGCAATTGTGGTTAGAAAAAAATAAGTAGGTGGCGTAATTGGAAGATTTTAAGATAAGATTTGTAAACAACTTTATCACAGACAATCGTTGGAAATATATAACGAATGGTCTTGGAACTACATTTTTAATCACAATTTTCGCAGTATTAATGGGAATTGCGCTTGGATTTATCGTGGCAGTCATTCGATCTACTGCCGATAAAAATGGTAATTTTAAAATTGCCAATGCAATTTGTAAGATTTATTTAACGGTAATTCGTGGAACTCCAGTTATGATTCAGTTATTGATCATTTACTATGTTATTTTCCAAACCGTTGCAATTGACAAACGAGTTGCTGCAATTTTAGCATTTGGACTTAATTCAGGAGCATATGTAGCAGAAATTGTCCGTTCTGGTATTATGGCTGTTGAAGAAGGGCAGTTTGAGGCTGGAAGAAGTTTGGGCTTTAGCTATGTGCAGACCATGTGGTATATTGTTATGCCTCAAGGCTTTAAAAATGTACTTCCAGCACTTGGAAATGAATTTATCGTGCTTTTAAAAGAAACTTCTATTTGTGGTTATATTGCATTGACCGATTTAACACATGGAGGAAATACAATCCGAAGCCAGACATATGATGCTTTTATGCCCTTGATTGCGGTTGCAATCGTTTATCTTTTAATTGTATGTGTCCTTTCCGCGGGCGTAACTCGTTTAGAAAGGAGGCTTCGAACCAATGAGCGATAACTGTTTATTTGAAATTGAAAATCTTTGTAAAGACTTTGGTGATATTAAAGTTCTTAATCATATTAGTACAACTATCTCGGCGAGAGAGGTAGTGGCAATTATTGGGCCATCTGGCTCTGGTAAGTCAACCTTTCTTCGTTCGCTTAATTTATTAGAAGAGCCAACTTCAGGAACTATTCGGTTTGAAGGTCTTGATATTACAGATAAAAAATCGAATATTAATCGATATCGTCAAAAAATCGGAATGGTATTTCAACATTTTAATTTGTTTCCGCATAAAACAATTATCGAAAATATGACACTTGCCCCTATGAAGCTCTTAAAGAAATCAAAGGAAGAAGCGCAAGGGGAAGCAATGGAACTTTTAAAGAGAGTTGGGTTGGAAGAAAAGGCAAATGCGTATCCGTCCCAGTTATCTGGTGGACAAAAGCAAAGAATTGCAATTATCCGTTCCCTTTGTATGAATCCAGATGTAATGCTTTTTGATGAACCAACGAGCGCACTTGATCCAGAAATGGTTGGTGAAGTTTTAAGTGTAATGGAGGATTTGGCAAACGGCGGCATGACAATGGTTATTGTTACGCATGAAATGGGATTTGCGAGGAAAGTCGGAACCAGAATCTTATTTATAGATGAAGGTGAGATTAAAGAAGAAAATCCGCCGGAAGAGTTTTTTGATCATCCCAAAAATCCACGTTTGCAGGAATTCTTATCAAAAGTATTGTAGGATAAATTCTGATTTAGGAGAGCAACGAACCTGGGAATCTCGGAATATTCACGCAAAACCAGATGCTTTATAAGTGCTATATAGTT
>JBGUEO010000042.1:0-33177 GCA_041821315.1 Velocimicrobium sp.
TGCAACGTTGACTAGTATATAACGGTTTTCGACAAAAGTCAACACCCTTTTTCATATTTTTTATTTTTTTTAAATTCATGTTTATTCCACGTAAAAAACCGCACCCATTTATCAGCCCAAACGACATAACAATTCCCCCCTTTTCCGTATTCGCCCGAGGCAGCAAACACATCTTTTTTATTTATAGCGCAACGTAATCCCCTTATATTCAATTTTGTCAATCTCCTCCAAATCAATTGCTCTATCAAATGAAAAATGAGCGAAATAACCAATTCCTTTTGTTCCCACACCTTTACTTACAATCTGAACCGTTTTTCCATTATTTAATGTAATTTCCATATTCTCTAGTAAATCCGACGTATTTAAATACCCTGATTTCCATAAGTTTGTTATGCTTCTACTTAAATCAATGGATGCCGATATCGGTGAAATTCTCATGATGGTAACCCAATATGTTCTCTCTCCTATTTTCAATTTTTTTAATTGTATAATTTGTTTGCTTTCCGTATTCTTTTTTAATGTAAATACAAATTCCCACTTTCCGTTTGCCTGTGTTACTCGTTCTGCTTCTTTTCCGTAATAAGAAAAATCCCGAAGTATTACTGTTATTTTTTTTCCGACAACTCCATAATGATTGTCCATTGCATACATAATGCTTATCTTATTATCACTTTTATCCTCATCTTCAATCATAGTTGGATAGTATCCCATACTCCCACCACCTTCTACAACGATTCTCTCTTGTGCAAAGGCATACTGCAATTCATTCAATTGCACTCCTTTGGGAGCCATGATATCAAACAGCATATAAATCGCATTATCATCATTTAAGCATTCTCTTAATTTTACAGTATAGCCATTTACCGTTTCCTCTTTTCCAATTTCAGTTGACATATTGTTAATCTTATTTTTCACTTTACTATTCTCTGCATTCAAAAACTGCTCAAAAAAGCCATCTTCTTTTACGGATGCTATCACCATCCCTGACATAAATAATGCTATCGCAACTATTGCCGCTATCTTAGATATACGAAGGACTTTTTTCATCCTTTTTTCACCCACATTCCGCTTCTCATCCATTCTTATTTTTTTCAGGGTACGATTTAATATCCTCTCCTTCTCTTCTTCTGTCAGTTGCCGATCCATTCGTTCCCCATCTTGCAAATATGCCTCTATATCATATTCATTTATTATGTCTTTGATTCGATTCATAAAACAATCCCCCCCTCAATTAGTTTTTTCTTAATTAACCGTTTCCCCCGATAGAGTTTATTTTCTACTTGCTTATGTTTTAATCCTAGATGCTCGCTAATTTGAGATACTTCATTTTGTACGTTGTTCCAATGATTTTTGATGCAATCCAATGTACAGTGGCACCATATTGACTGATTGCTTCTTTTAATCCTTCTTGTGGATTATCAATTAAAAGTACAATTATCTCTTCTTCGCTCATTTCAAATCTACTCCCTTGATTCCTATCTTTCTCGATAAAATTCTTTCTACTTATACATTCGACTAAGATTCCTTTTTCACTCACATTTCTAGCCATATTTTTTAAAAGTCAAAAAAATGCCCACATTCGCACAAATACGAATCTAGACATTTTCCATTTATTATTCATTTATGAATGAGTGCAGTTTCAACCACTGCATTTTATAATCCACTTTATCCCGGAAACGAATTTCCCTTTTTATTAACCGCACTTAGGATTGCTGCAATAAACCCAAACAAAATGCCGGCAATCGGCCAAACAATCCACGTAAAGCCCCACTGCATGGTTATCATACTCCAACTTAAATATATTAAAGTTGCTAATATCCAATAAGGCGCTGCTATTTTATCTATTACTTTACTACTCTTTTTTCCTTCTTTTGAAAAATCATCGACCTGCCGTAAAACCCGAAAACATTCTTGCCGACTTCCTGCTGTTATCAATATATATACTGCAATTCCCACAATAAGAATCAATACAATTAGCATGTTCGTTTCCAAATAACCATTGTTTTCAAATAAAGTTCCTACTACTATTAATGGAATTGCTCCAAGAATGCACATTGTAATTGCTATAACAATAAGGCGTGTTGTTCCAAATTTTGTTTCACTTTCCATGTTTTTTAAATGAGTATCCAAATACGCATCTATGCTAAATACTTCCGTTTTTAAATATTTATATTTTTCCATTTGCATTCCACCAAAGATAAAAACAGCTACAGCTATAGCAATCAAAACCAGTAAAACTGACATCCCTACACTTGTTGCGATTTTCTCTGTTACAAGATTTTTATATTCATGAAGATTATACAATAAAATCAAAAGAATTGGCGAATAAATGCAAATCACTGTCCCAATTGCTGTTTGCTTCGCAAATTTTTTGGAGTCTTCTATATACTTCTCGGCTTCTTCTTTTGTTACAGATCTTACATACACATCTTCCTTTTGATTTTTAATGATTTCTTCTAAACCAAGTTCAGCTGCTACTTCCTGCAAATTACCAAATTCAGAGATTACAATTCCAACTGCTTCATTTTCTTTTTTCCCTTCCCCAATTAACTCATTGTATTTATCCTCCATCATTGCTGCAAGTTCTTCTTTCGCCCGCGTTACTTCCTCTGTATGCGGAAGATTCATAAACATATTATCCAAATAACTTAGAATTGTTTTCATATAAATTAGCTCTCCTTCCTATCTTTTATAAATTTATCAACAACCTCTTTTACCAGAACCCATTCCTGGCATTTCCCTTGGTAAAATTCTTTCCCTTGCTGTGTAATTCTGTAATAGGTACGTCGCTTACCATTTGTTTCTGTTCCAAAATATGATTCAATAAAATTATTTTTTTCTAATCGAGTACATGCAGAATACAATGTAGTTTCTTTTATTATATATTTTTCATCTGATAGCATACGTATTTGCTTAGAAATTTCATATCCATAAGAATCTTTCTCTAATAAAAGATTTAAAATAATAATATCATTGTATCCACGAATTACATCACTACTAATCAATCAACCACCTCCAAAAGTACTACTACTGTCATACTATGTCTGTCGTAGTACTTTTAATATATCACAATTACTACGACAGGTCAAGTAATCTTTACATTTTATATTGCACCGCATAAAAATAACGCCAATCGCAACAACTGGCGACTAGCGTTATATTTATATATTTTATAGTTCCACGGTAAGTCTTACTGGTTCCATTCCCATAAGCTCAACGCTTCTTTCATCTGGTTGGCTGAATCCGACAAAAACCTCAAAATGATTTCCATCTTTTATGTATTCTCCCTTATCATTTACAACCAGAAAGCTGCGTTTATCCAAACATATTTTTACAGTTTTTTCTTGTCTTTGAAGTAATTTTACTCTCTTAAACCCACATAGCTTCGGGTGGAGTGGTGCAAACAGCGAATCCATATCCTTTACATAAACTTGCAAAACTTCCTCGATTACAATTTCACTTCTATTTTTTACCATTACTTCTATTTTAAATTCCTTCGTATCAATCGTTGCTTGTTTTTGTTCTGCTTTTCCATACGTCAAGCCAAAGCCAAATGGAAACTGAGCATTGGACTCCAAATAACGATAGGTTCTGTTTTTCATCGAGTAGTCTGTAAATTCCGGTAAATCGTGGCTTGGCTCATAAAACGTTACACATAATTTTCCAGATGGCGAATCAACTCCAAACAAAAGATCAGCAAATGCAGCTCCTCCTCTCGCTCCTGGATACCATAGTTGCATAATCGCATCAAACTTTTTGTCAGCAAAACTTAAATCAATATCGCTTCCTGCCATCATACATAAGATAACCGGTGTATTAGTCTCAGAAATTGCCTGCATTAATTTTCTTTGTGATTCAGGGAGCAAAAGATCAGCTTTATCACCCGAAGCATATTGATTTCCTTCATCTCCCTCTTCTCCTTCCAAAAACTCATCCAGTCCAAGACACAAAATTACTACATCACTCTTTGTTGCAACAATCTTTGCTTCTGAGATCCGATCATACTCTTGTGCTAAGTTTTCTGTTTTTTTCTTAATTAAGTCAGATCCTTCCGAATATAAGACTCTGACATCATCCCCAACAAATTTTTTAATTCCTTCTAGTATTGTGATGTATTCTGAAGTAGTTCCATGATAGTTTCCAATCAAAGCTGCCCTACTATTGGCATTTGGTCCAATTACTCCTATTGTCTTAACTTTTTTTACATCAAGTGGTAGAATTCCATTGTTCTTCAGCAAAACCATACTTTCTTTTGCCGCTTTCTCTGAAAGTTTTAAATGTTCTCTACATTCTACTTTTTCATATGGAATGTCGTCATATTCACTACCATCAAATAACCCCAATCGATATCTGGTTGTATATAATCTAACCGCTGCTTCTGTTATAGTCTCTTTTGTAACAAGTCCATTTTGATAGGCATTTAAAATGTGAAGATATGTGTTTCCACAATTCAAATCGCAACCGGCATTTAATGCCATCGCCGCCGATGTTTTTGCATCCGGGCTAATCATATGCTTTTCATGAAAATCTCGTATTGCCCAACAATCTGATACATAATGTCCCTCAAATCCCCACTCATCCCTTAAAATATCTTGCATCAGCGATTTACTTGCACAACAAGCTTCTCCATTGGTGCGGTTATAGGCTCCCATTACACCTTCTACATCTGCTTCTTTTACAACCGCTTCGAATGCTGGTAAATAGGTTTCTCTCAAATCCTTTTGACAAACTTCCGCATTAAATTCATGACGAATGGCTTCTGGGCCAGAATGAACCGCAAAATGTTTCACACACCCTGCTGCCTTCATCGTATCCTTGTCCCCTTGTAATCCTTTTACAAAGGAAACACCAAGCCTACTGCTCAAATAAGGATCTTCTCCATACGTTTCCTGGCCTCTACCCCACCTAGGATCCCGAAATATATTAACATTTGGTGACCAAAATGTTAATCCTTTATAAATATCCCGGTCTTCTTGTTGGGAATATGCATTATATTTCGCTCTGCCCTCTTCTGCAATTACACTGGCAATTTCTTGTATTAAATCTTCATCAAAAGCCGCTGCCATTCCGATTGCCTGTGGAAAACTAGTTGCCACTCCAGCTCTAGCCACACCATGAAGCGCTTCATTCCACCAATTGTACGCTGGTATCCCAAGTCTTCGAATGGGGGGAGCATCATAACGCAATTGGCTCGCCTTTTCCTCTACTGTCATTTTGGAAACTAATTCCTCTGCCTTTTGTCTCGCTTCTTCCCGTCTCACTTTCTTCCTCCAATCAATTTCACGATTCTCATCCCTTCACTGCTCCGGTTGTCAATCCATCTACAATTTGGTTACTGAAAATACTATACACTACAATTGTTGGTGCAATCGCTATAATAATTGCAGCAAACATTTGAACATAATTTGTTGAATAAGGACCCACAAAATAAGTCAAAGTAACGGGCAATGTCTTTTTTAATGGGTCTGATATAAATACCATTGCTAACAGAAGTTCATTCCAGTTAGCAACAAAAGTCATAAGACCTGCCACAAACATTCCAACTCTTGCTAAAGGAAGTGCTATTTTCCCAAAACAGCCATAAATGGAGCAACCGTCAATACATGCCGCTTCAAACATTTCTTTTGGCATACTCTTAAAAAATCCTACCAATAAAAATACAGTCATTGGGAGTGAAAAAACAATATATGGAATAATCAGCCCAATGAGGGAATTTGTCAGCTTCCAATTTGAAAACCTTACAAAAAGAGGAATCAATACACAATGTACCGGCACCATCATTCCAATCAAAAAGTATTGCATCGTAAGCCGTGAAAATTTCCATTTCATTCTTGCAATTGCAAATGCTGCCATAGCTCCAATAAACAAACTTACAATCAACGCAGTTGCACAGACAAACATCGAATTTAATGTAGCAGTTCCTAAGTTTCCGCTTGCCCAAGCGAAGATATAATTCCCAAGCTGTAACACCTTTGGAAGTGAAAATGGCGATGATAAAACTTCCCGATTTGTCTTAAATGATACAGAGAGCAGCCAAAGCAATGGGAGCAAATATATCAGTGCTAAAACAATAAGTACAAGATAAACTACCAGCATTGCTGGACTCATTGCCTTATTCCGTTTTTGTATTTTATTTTTCTTCATCATTTCACCTCCTAAGCCTCATACGTTTCTACTTTTATACATTTGTTAATAAGCAACGTTACTATTAAACATAATACTAGTAATACCATCGAAATTGCACTTGCATACCCATATTTAAAATACTTAAATCCCTGTGTATATAAATGTGTAGCTAAAACATCGGTTGTATGATTTGGTCCACCTTGTGTCATATTATAGATTAAATCAAAAAATTTAAGCGACCCAATGCAATTTAGTGAAAGCGTAGTTACCATCATTGGCTTAATAAGGGGCATGGTGATATAACGAAACGATTGTCTTTTGGATGCGCCATCAATATAAGATGCCTCATAGATGTCTTTCGAGATACCGCTTATTTGTGCCATATAAAGCATCATTGTCTGTCCTACATACTGCCATAAAGCTACAAAACCAATTACCCACATTGGTAAAGTAATAAATCCACTTGTAGCAAATAACCAACTTGGTCCTTTGATTCCGATATAGCTTAGAAGCTGATTAATACCAATTTTGGGATTAAACATAAATGCCCACAAAAGTCCTAATGCAGCAGAAGATAACACGCAAGGAAGATAGTAGATATTTTTGAATAAATTTCTTCCCTTTTTAATGTTTGTCAATAAAACCGCCAGCACTAATCCAACTAGTTGCTGTGATACTCCAGAAAATATCATGAAAAAAATCGAGTTTTTCAGAGCAATTTTCATCGTATCATCCTTTGTAAATAAATCAACATAGTTACTAAATCCAGTAAATTCAGGCTTTGTCAGTCCTGAGTAGTTACACAGTGAATAATAAATAACCTGAATAATCGGAACAAACAAAATTAATGTAAACAAAAGGAATGCTGGTGCAACAAACACTACTATCGCCTTTTTATTTTCCAATATCTTATTCATATCGTCCTCCTTGTTGTTGGTTTAGAAGTCCTTTTTTCATAACGAGGGTATACGAATTTTAACTCTTCGTATACCCCCGTAAAAATTCCTATGAATTATTTCTTCCAAACATTGTCTTCATAAAAATCTTGTACCTTCTGGAATGCTTCTTCGGATGTTGCATTTCCAAGGAAGATATCTACCATTGCATTGTCAAATACATCTCCTGCTTCAACACTATCCAACGATTCATTGTAAAATCCAAGTGTACCTGTTACATTTTTCATAATGTCACTAATATATGAGAACTGCTTTGGAGCCTTATCATAATCAATTTCTACATCGGTTACTGGAATCTTACCAGCTACTTCAGCAGTATATTTTTGAGATGTTTCATCGGTAAACATTTTCATCAATGCAAGCGCTGCATCTTGATGTTTTGTTGTAGCACTCATAACCAAATTGTCTGTTTTTACGATCATACGGTTAGGATCTGCTGCCCCATCAATTCCTGGAAACTGGAACACACCACATTTGTCTTCGAACTCCGGATTGTTTCCATTAATCTGTGCAATAGCCCAAGAACCCTGTACAAGCATTGCTGCATCTTCATTATAGAAGTTTGCAGTTGCCTGATCATTGGAATCTCCTGCCGCAGTATCCTGGAAATACTGAGAAAGCTCTTTTAATTTGTTACCAGCATCAATGAAGCTTTGGCTCGTCCAGTCAAGAGTTCCTGCATTTGCACCAATCAAATTATCTGGTCCGCCTTCTCTATCACAAAGATATCCAGCAACCATAGATAAGCACCAGGTTGTTCCGGCGGAACAAGAGATTGGTGTATATCCTGCTTCTTTAATCTTTTTACATGCATCAATTAATTCATCATATGTTTTTGGAACTTCTGCACCAGCTTTTTCAAAAATTTCGGTATTGTAAAATACGCAAGCTGCTGCAAAGTTGGTTGGCACTGCCATGATTTTTCCATCATAGGTAAGTCTCTCAAAAATTCCATCGGAAAATTTATCATACCAATCTTTTTCCTGATTCTGTAAAATACCCGTTAAATCTGCTGCCACACCAGCATCTACATACTGTGTTAAGTTTGGACCTGGGTTACAGATAAATACATCTGGTGTCTGTCCTGCGGAAACTAATGCATTTAATTTGGTATCATACTCTTCCAAATTTGTCGTAACAACGTTGCAATAATATTTTCCTTTATATTCTTCATTAAAGCGATCAATTACTTCCTTATACCCTTTGCTTATCAAATCCTCTGTTGCTTCTAGATCATCCCAGAACATCCATGTAATCTGTTCTTCATCCCCGCTTGCTACTGTACTTTCTGTGGCGTTTCCTGACGATTCATCACTTGTTGATGAACCAGTGTCTGTTGAGACTCCACATCCAGAAAGCAGTCCTACTACAAGACCAGCTACTAATAAGCTCGAAATAAATTTCTTTTTCATACCTTTCCTCCTTAAATAACTCACCCAAATTTCTTTGGCATTTACTTGATACATTGACTTTAACAGAAATAATATAATTTTTCTTTCAAATTGTTGCCTCCATATTCCTAATTATTGCTATTTTTATTTTTCCATATTCACTATAGTCACAAATTATGATTATTTTAATTCATTTATTTGTATATTTTATCTGTTGTGCTCTAGGTAATTTGATTATTGTATGGTTATAGTTGTATTATTTTACGTTCTAATTTATAATAAAGATATATCATAAGAGCAATTATTAAGTACAATATTTTGATGAAGGAGTAATTCAAATGATTGAAAATCTAAAAGGAATACACGAAACTGTTAATTATAAAGAAAATACAAATATTCGACTTTATGATAATACAGAAGCAGAAGATTATCCCGCACACTGGCACACACCAATCGAAATTATAATGCCACTTGAAAATTTTTATTCTGTTTTTTACAACAATCACGTGTTCGAACTAAATCCCGGTGAAATAATTATAATCTGCCCTGGTGTTATTCATACCCTAAAGGCTCCAAAAATAGGTCGGCGTATTATTTTCCAAGCAGAGCTTTCCATGTTCCATGAAATCAAAGAGCTTGAGTCTGTTCTATCACTACTAAACCCGACCTTTATTATTACTCCAAAATCCCTTCCAAGCATTCACGGCAAACTATATCAATATATGCTTGAAATTATGGAAGAATATAAAAAAGATTCTTCCCTTACTGAAACCATTATTTATTCTAGACTTTTAGAGATGTTTGCTCTCATTGGTCGTAGCCATGTTAAAAATATTCCATTGCTCGATACTGGCAATATCAAGCAAAAAGAGTATACCGAAAAATTCATATTTATCTGTAACTATATTAGCGAACATTGCACCGAAGAATTAACCTTAGAAGAGGTTGCCTCCTATGCCGGATTTAGTAAATATCATTTCACACGTCTATTTAAGCAGTTTACCAATATTTCATTTTATAAATACGTGAACAAAAAGCGAATTGCCACTGCTGAAACCTTACTCATCAATCCGCAGCTTACCATTACAGACGTAGCTCTTCGCTCCGGATTTTCCAGTCCATCGGCTTTTATACGGATGTTTAAGATACTAAAATCATGTACTCCTACTGAATTTCGCCAAATGTATATTCATAACTGATTTATTCATCGGAAAATAAAAGGGACATAGAACTAAAAATAGCTCGATTATCGGATTTTTCATGCTGGGAAGATGCATATATACCAACTGTACATCCCACAAACCCCCCTGCCCTTTCTGCACACAAATCATGCAAATCGATTTGCTTTGCTATGCTTTCGTTATCTACCTTTACAGAAAGCATTTGTTTATATCCTTGTATGGATAATACATGTCTACTTCCTAGTACTTGCTTTTTTCCTAATTGCTCTTTATTCCCTTGATTTTGTTTTACGACAACGACATCATAACCACAATCAGAATATTCCATTACAACTTTAATGTAGTGCATTTCATCATAATAATATAACAAGCCAACTTCTTCTTTTCCTATAACCTCAGCCTCTACTTGTACTTGCACTTGAAAGGTTCGTGAAAGCACTCTTGTTCCAATATAGGCAGGTACTTCAATATCTTCTACTGTAGGTGCAAGAATAGGTATACTCAAATTTCCATTTTGAATTTGAAGTGACAGATTCGATGGATTTTCCCTAAGACCTACAAACCGTTTATCAAGCGGCAATGACCACTCCATCTTCGTTCCCTTTGTGGCTGACTTATCGATCCCTTGATCGTTTTTTTTATGCGCTATTTCTTGTTCTAGTACGACTTTTCCTCTTCCCGGATTAACAATCGGCCAATCTTCCTCCCATGCTATTTCTGCTAAAAAAGTTTCTCGACCAAGTTCTGCACACCCATCTTGAGGCCTTGTTCCAAGCATTACCATAAACCATTTTTCATCCAAGCCTTCGATCAAATCTCCATGTCCTATATTTTGTATGGAATAATCATGTCCAAGATGACGATGGGTTAGAATCGGATTATGCGCACATGATTCATATGGTCCCCCTATCGATTTACTTCTTGCAATGCACACACTATGATTGTATTCGGTTCCTCCTTCTGCAATCATCAGATAATAGTACTTGCCGCGACGATACAAATGTGGTCCTTCTGCCCAAACTGCATGCTTTGATGATCCATCCCAAAGAATATGAACTTCGCCCACTAATTTTTGTTGCAACAGATCAAGTTTTTGAATCCATATTTCACAATCCCCAAAATATTGGGGATTTTCTTTTGTTCTTTGCCCAATATAATAACAGACCTTTTCATCAAAAAATAAGCTAGGATCAATTCCTGGCGTATTTTCTAAAAAAATCGGATCAGACCACGGTCCCTCTGGTCTCTTTGCTGTCACATAAAAATTGCCTCCAGACGACACATTCGTTGCAATTACATAAAAGATCCCATCGTTATAACGTATGGTGGGTGCATAGATACCCTCCGAAACCTTTGCACGCTCTAGGCATAGCTGCTCTTTTCTTTCTAGTACATGCCCTATTTGTACCCAATCTCTTAGATTTTTGCTCATAAATATGGGAATTCCCGGTGCATATGCAAAGGTTGAATTTACCATATAGTAATTCTCCTCCACTCGACAAATGGATGGATCTGGATAAAACCCTCTTTGTATCGGATTTTTTATTGTTATCATCCCCTATAGTCTCCTTTCACTTCACATATAAAAGAAAATGGCTTTACTGGAAGCCCTGCTTCATTGAATAAATTCACTTCACAATAAGACTCTTTTGCAAATAAAATCTCGATTGGCTCTTTTGTTTGCTCTTCCAAAAACAAGGTGATACTTGCATCGATTTGATATGTTTTTATCTTTCTCTTTCTTCCTCCTTGATAAATAACAAGACTCTTTATTTGTTCTCCCTTTAAGTAAAGTGATTTTCCCGTATGTGAAAACGTTAGAACCACTCGATTTCCAACACATTCTGCATCTATAAATTCTGGTGACTCACATAACACGTCTTCGCCGTATACTAATCCACGTGCTAAAAGTGCGAGTCTTTCTCCTACTTCCATCTTTTGCTTTGGATGAATATCCTCATACATTCCCAAATCCATAATAGATACCATTCCGGTATTTGGAACAAATTTTTCCACAAGTTCTTGTTTTTCTCGTACAACTGAATAATTCGTTCCATCGCAATCCAGCCATTTTCCAAATGGTGCAAGTTGAACAAATAGAAATGGAAGTTCATCTTTCCATGTTTTTCTCCAACAATCAATTAATTTTGTAAAGGTTATATCGTAAATATCCGCATGGTTCGAATCTGATTCTCCTTGATACCATAAAACACCTTTTACCCCAAATGGCGCTATTTTTTTTACCATTTCTTCGTATAAGCCTCCTGGCCGATATTGATGATATGGACCCATTGGAAGAAGAGGACTCTTTGCATTCTCTTTCATCCATCTCTTTTGATCCTCTTCATTCATCCCATACATCATTGCTCGCCAGGCAATCTGATGGAGATAAGAATCTTCAAACTCCCACGCCTCCATACTCCTCTTTTCTAATTCTTTTTTTTCTATTTTTGAAACTGCCTCTTCATATTCTTTGGAAAATACACAAAGTGGATCCTCCTCAAAATAAGACGATTCCATCCATGCACAGGCCGGCGTTCCACCCCAATTACATCCGATAATTCCAACCGGAACATCTAGTACTGGCTGGATTGCTCTTGCAAAGGAATATCCTGGTGCAGAAAAACTTTCCCATTGGGGCTGTTGCTCTAAAAACCAGTGTCCCGAATCTGGCTGCTCCCTTTTTTGACCCAAATAGGCAATCCTCGGACAGTTATACATATGTATGTTTTCGTTTATTGGCTGTCTTTTTACATCATTCCAGTGTGCATCATAACGCAAGAAATATTCCATATTAGACTGCCCTGCGGCTATCCAAATATCACCAATACTAATATTTTCTATTTTAATTTCTGGGATTACTTCTCCCTCTATAAAAAATAACAAGGTCCATCCTACACCTGCGCTCATAGATGGAAGTTCGCAAAAAAATCTTCCATTTTTTATCTGTACCGATTCCTTGCTCTCCCCTAATTGAATTACTAATTTACTATTCTCTGCTCCCGTTCCCCATATTTTAATTGGTTTTTCCCGCTGAAGCATCATTCCGTTTTCAAAAATATCTGGTAGTTCTACTCTTGACATATGCCGTCCTCCAATCCACACTTATTGTGCTAATGCTAATTATACCATCAAAAAGTTGTCACAAAAACATAATACTTGCGCATTTACGAACAAAAAAGGTGAGAAATCTCCCGCCCTTTCATTTTGGGGCACGAGATTTCTCACCTTAAAACTATAAATACTTTCGTTCCAATCGCCACTTACAGTCGTTCTATTAAAAAATGGAGCAATATATTTCATATACATCTTCTTTGGTCAATTCTACATAATTATTTGCCAATAACCGTTGTTGATTCTTAATAACAGAGTCTGTAAATTCAAGCAGTTGCTCTTTTGTCACTCCATAGTTACTCAACGATTTCTTTGGAACAATTCCGCCAAATAAACGATCCATTTCTTGGTATACAGCGTCGTTTTCACACCCTAGTATTTCTGCAAGAAAGCAATTTAATTCACTTATTGTACCATTTGGTAGGGTTTTCATATATGTTTCAAACACACCATTAAAAACTGCGTAATTGGATTCACCATGTGCAATATGGAAAGCGGAACCTAGGGGATAGCTTAACGCATGTACCGCAGCGCAACCAGCATTGCCAAAAGCGATTCCAGCATAGGTACTTGCAAGTAAGAAATCTTTCATCAATGGCCACCTTGCCTCTTGCCCGCTTGCAACAATTGTCTGATATCCCTTTAAAATTAATTCCATTGCGTTTTTAGAATACATCTGCGTAAATGCATTGGCTTTGGGAGATAAATATGATTCAATTGCATGAATGAACGCATCAATGGAACTCGTTGCAAAACTTTGAAACGGAAGCGTTTCTAAAAGCTGCGGAATGAGCACCCCATAATCTGCGAATAATTCATCTGCTGCCAAACCTAGCTTCGTATTTTTCTCGATTAATTCTAGTATAGAAATATTGGTAACTTCACTACCCGTTCCACAAGTAGTAGGTACCATAATCAATTCTTTTTCTTTTACAATCGGCAAATTATGTGCAAAAAGCTCATCTACCGGAGTAATGTGTTTTAATACAAACAGCTTTGCTACATCAAGAATAGAACCGCCACCAATTGCAAATACGCGATGATACATGATATCTTTTATATCCTGATAAATTGCCTCTACCATACGGTCATTCGGCTCTCCATTCCCATATTTCCGCATATTAATTATGTTAGCCTTCCCAGTAAATCCGTTCAGATAATCTTCATAAATGTGTCCACTTGTAATAATCAAATCCGTTTGTGATATCTGAAATGCTTCGCAAAAATCTTTGCAGCTTTCATACATTTGAATACTTGTTTTTAATCGAAATTGTACCATGTCTTCTCCAATCTTCTTTATCACGTTCTAACGCTTTTCCCTCACTCTACACACTTTAATTGATTCTTCAAGAATTTGCAACCCACATTCAAGTTGTTCATTGGTAACTACCAATGGGCATAAGAAACGTATAACATTTGAATAAATTCCTGCACTTTCCACTAAAAGTCCCTGTTTTGCTGCAAATTCCACAACTTGTGAAACCAGTTTTGCATTCGGCTTTTTGCTTTGCTTATCGGTTACAAACTCAATTCCCATCATACACCCAATTCCACGAACATCGCCAACTTCCTCAAACTCCTCACGCCATGTATTAAACCGATTCATGCATATTTCTGCAATTTCTAAAGAACGTTCACATAAATGCTCCCGCTCAATCACTTCTATCACTTTTAATGCTGATGCACATGCAAGTGGATTTCCACCATAAGTTCCTCCTATAATACCCGGTTTTACCTTATCAAAGATTTCCTCGCCTGCCGTAACAGCGCTTAATGGCAGTCCACCCGCTATTGATTTTGCTGTTGTTATTATATCAGGCGCGCATCCCGCCTCTTTCCAATAATTCGAAACAAACATTCTACCCGAACGGGCAAATCCGGTTTGCACCTCATCTGCAATTAAGAGAATTCCAAACTCATCACAGATTTTTCTTACCGCTTTCACCCATTCGATTGGAGCAGGCACGAACCCACCTTCTCCTTGAACTGGCTCTAGTACGATTGCAGCTACATATTCTGCGGGAGATGCTTCTTCAAATACCTTGTATAACTTCTCAATATAATATGCAATTGCTTCTTCCATCGAATAACCCTTTGGTCCACGATATAAATAAGGAAACTCTGCACGATATACGCCATCTGGAAATGGACCAATCCCTGATGCATATGCCTTTTTAGACGTCATGCTGGCTGCTAATAAAGTTCTTCCGTGAAAGGCTCCTGAAAATACAATAATATTCGGTCTCTTGGTATAAGATTTTGCAATTTTAACTGCATTTTCATCTGCTTCCGCACCAGAGTTTGCAAACATAGTCTTCTTTTTTTCTCCCTTTACTGGTACGATTGCATTCATTTTTTCAGCCAGCCTGATATATCCTTCGTGTGTGACAATATTCATCATTGCATGGAAGTATTTCTCTGACTGTTCTTTCACTGCTTCAATCAGTTCTTTATGACTATATCCAATATTTAGAACTCCAACTCCTCCAACCCAATCTAGAAAGATATTGCCATCTACATCTTCTAGCATAGCACCTTCCCCTCGACTGATTACGCATGGATATCCACATTTAATTGCATTTGGCATTGCCTGTTCTCTGCGTTTAATAATTGCGCTGGCCTTTGGTCCTGGTAATGGTGTGTTTATTTTTGGTAATGCATATTTCAACATAGTTCATGTCCCCTATCTTTTTTCTTATTTTAAATTTGTAGTTTTTCCTTCCTCAACACTTACAAAATAATCATCTGTCAAACCATAATTTTCTAAAATTTTTATTAGAGTTCCATCTTCTTTCATTGCATTCAAAACTGTATTTACTTCTTCTAAAAAATCCTCATCTTCAAAACGAACTGCTGCACCAATTTGGCCACTCGCCTCCGCCTCATATGGTGATAATAGCTCTAAATCTAATGAGCTATCCGAAGCTAACGTATACCCTGCAACGATTCCATCCGTAACAACAGCATCTATTTTACCCATATTGACCGCTGTCATAAGCGTTGCCTGATTATCATACGCTTCTAACTTTCCAATTTTTCCTTCATCCAACCATTTTTGTGCAGTCTCATAAAAAGTGGTTCCTGGCTGTGCACCGACCGTCTTCCCCACTAAGTCATCTTTACTCTTAATATCAGTGTCCGCCGGAATTACTACCGCTTCACCCTCTTGATACCATTTGTCTGTAAATGCAGCAATCTGAAGGCGCTCATCTTTTACGTACATACCATCTACCACCATATCTATGCTTTTATTATTGAGTTCTACTAAAAGATTTGAGAAATCAATAACCTTGAGTTGAATATTTGGAATACCAAGACGACTGCATAGTTCACGCAAAATTTCTATATCAATACCATTTAATTCCCCGCTATCAACATCTTGATAAGAAAATGGGGCATCATTGGAAGAACCAATTAATATATACCCTTGATCCTTTATTTTCTTAAGTAATGTAGAATCCCCTTGTGATTCATTGGTATCTTGGCTAGAGGATGTTTCCTGACTCAGCTTGCTCTTGCTATCTTCTGATTTTTTACATCCAGCCATTAAGGTAACAAGCATCAGGCAGATTAAAGTTAAGGACATCCATTTTTTAACTAATTTTAAATTCTTCATAATAAACTCCCTCTTTCTTTTTTAATAGTTTAATTAACAGTTACTTGCGTATTGATTACTTTACTTGTTTTAGCTTTTTTTCTATTATCCTTGTTAGCTGTGATAAAGGAATACTAAGTAGTAAATACGCGATTGCTAGTATGGTATATGCTTCTACGGTAAGAAACGTCTGTGATGCAAATGTCTTTGTACGAAGAAGTAATTCTTGTACGGAGATCATAGCTAACAGTGATGTGTCTTTTATCATCATAACTAAATAGTTTCCATATACCGGAATCGTATTGCGCAGCGCTGGAGGAATAATAAAATGAAGCATAACCTGCTTTTCACTAAAGCCGAGTGCTAACCCTGCTTCACGCTGTCCCGTATCAATTGACAAGATTGCAGAGCGTACTACTTCTGACATGTAGCAACCATAATTAATTGAGAACCCAATAATTCCACAAGTAGAAGCTCTTAATTGCAGGTTGATATCCAATCCCATTGTCTGCCCGATTCCATTAATTAACATTGGCACTACATAATAGATATAAAAAAATTGGACTAAAAGTGGTGTTCCTCGGATTAATTCGATAAATATCGACAAAATACTGCCAAGCACTTTGCTCTTTGAGAGCCTACCGATAGCTAATAGTAATGCAACCACTAAAGAGAGTGAAAATCCAATTAAAGTTACATATATAACAATTCCTGCTCCCTCCAAAAGACTAGGCGCTAACAGATCAAATGCTTTTGTAAAATTTAATTCCATGTGTTTTCCCCCCTTATCCTAATACACGAGATAAAAATGTCTTGGTTCTTTCATTTTTTGGATTAGTAAACATATTATGTGGTGTATCATCCTCGACTACATATCCCCCATCCATAAATATAACGCGATCGGCTACGTCTTTTGCAAATCCCATTTCATGCGTAACAACAAGCATTGTCATACCTTCTTTTGCCAATTGCTTCATGACTTCTAAAACATCTCCCACTAACTCCGGATCTAGCGCCGAAGTTGGTTCATCAAACAATAGGATATCCGGATTCATTGCTAATGCACGAGCAATTGCTACTCGTTGTTGCTGCCCTCCTGAAAGTGCTGCAGGATAAACGTCAATTTTACTTTCAAGCCCGACTTTGGTTAAAAGCTCGATTGCCTGATTCATTGCTTCCTTTTTGGGAACCTTGTTCAGCTTAACGGGTGCATACATTACATTCTCTAATACTGTACTTAATGGAAATAGATTAAAGCGTTGAAATACCATTCCTACATGTTTTCTATATTCCGTGACTTTTTTCCCAAGCTTTGTTATATCTTGACTTTGATAAAAAATTTCTCCACCCGTCGGCTGTTCCAACAAGTTTAAGCAGCGAAGCATTGTACTTTTACCCGAACCAGAGGGTCCTATAACAACCACCACTTCACCCTTGTTAACCGTCATATTAACATCGCAGAGAACCTCCAAATCGCCAAATGACTTGGAAAGACTTTTAATCTCAAGTAATGCCATAATAACACCTTCTTTCATCCACTAATTATTATTAACCTGTTTTTAACTAAACAATGGAGCCATTCCTATTTGAACGGCTCCATTGCACGAAAAATCTTATATATTCTTTATTCGTTGGGAATTTTTCTTTTAATAATGTCTGCGATAACCTCACAGGTTCCATCTACACCAAGCAAACTGGAATCTAACATCACATGCTTATAATCCTTATCACTCATTGCGTAGCCACAGTAGTGTCTATGATATGATTCTCTTGCTTTATCGACTGCTGCAATCATCTTCTTTGCTTCCTCTGGCTGCATATTGAGTCTTTCCACACAATTACGAAGTCTTTGTGCATACGGCGCATAAATAAATATATTAATTATATTTTTATGATCCTTAAGAATATAATCTGCGCAACGTCCCACAATAATACAAGATTTTCTTTCTGCTAGTTCAATAATAATCTTTTTTTGTGTGGAGTAAATTGAATCTTGTATTGTAGTGGTTCCCATTCCCAATGGATAACTCATATTGAAAAAAGCTGATTTCGCACTTTCTTCAAAATCACTAATTGTTGAGACTGGAAGATTAAGCTTTTTTGCCGCCATATCAACAATTTCTCTGTCATAGTATTCCATTCCGATCATTTCACTGACTTGTCTTGCAATCGGTCTACCTAAACTTCCAAATTGACGAGCAATCGTTACAACACATTTATTACTCATATGTATTCCTCCTTCGAAGAACTATTCTATTTCCTATACTTACGATTATAATCAGAAGCACCTATCTTTACAATGTCACGAACTCCCAAAAAATTTGCATCCTTTTGTACTCTAAATACAAACGATTTATTTATCATAGTTGTATATCTTTGAATTCTTTCTTTTATTTACACTACATGTTTAAGTATTTGTTCTTTCAATATAAGGTATGCTATGCTATATTGAATATAACATAGCCTTGGATACTACATAATTTCTTTGATTACTGCGTATAAAATAATATCACAGGAGGTTGTTTATGCAAACACAGGTAAAAACGCTGTATGAGTTTGGTAAATCAAAATACAAACTAAGTTTTCGCTCCGGTCAAGAAGGTATGAGTAATTCTGTCTCTTGGATTTATTTGGCAGAAGACATTCAAAACATGAGCTTTTTAAAGGGTGGAGAATTAGTTATAACAACCGGTCTATTTGTAAACAGTGGCACCAGTTTGCTTCATTTTATCCGAGCCCTTGCCATGAGAAATTGTAGTTGTATCTATATTAATATTGGGCAGTATTTGCATTCCGAAGATATTACCCCTGAAATTATTACATTTTGTGAAATAAACAAGTTTCCTTTATTTACGATGCCCTGGAGAGTCCATCTTGCCGATATTATGCAAGACTACTGTCGTCTTTTATTACAGGATAACCAAAGAGCAGATACGCTAAGTGCTGCATTTCAAAGTACACTTTACCAAACATCGGTTCCTGACAGTATTATACGAACTTTGAATCAATTTGGTTTTCCTACATCCGCAGATTATCGAGTAATCACAATTCGGAATTTACACGATACCACAATTATTACTTCCCCTTTAAATAGTTATGGATTGAAATATCACTTATTTTATTACGATCATTTGCAGATTTTAATCTACCTTTCAACAACAGAACAGCTAGCACTGACTGAAATTATAGAGATCTTATTTTATTGCGACAGCATCATCTTAGGCATCAGTGACACAATCCATTCTATTTCTAAGATTGGTCAAAGCTATAAAAGGGCCTACTTTTCCTTATCTTTGGCCGAATTATGGAAACGTTCCTATCTAGTCTTTGATGAACTTGGAATTTTCCAGCTTTTGTTTTGCACCATGGATCCTGATTTATTGCCTAGCATTTACAAAAACAAGCTTGGTGTTCTTGAACAATATGATAAAGAACACGCTACTGATTACTTAAATACGCTTCGCTTCTATCTATTATCCGATTGTAACCTTATTGAAACTGCCGCCAGACTATATACACATCGAAATACCGTTGTATACCGTATTCGTAAAATAAAAGACTTATTAGGTTCAGAACTAAATAACTCTTCCATAAAATTTGATTTGTTAATGGCTTTTTATATCAAAGAATTTCTTTCTATATAAGTTGCCGCACATTTAAAAAAGTCAACCCTTATTGTGTTGACTTTCCCTCTTTTATCTTCGAAATATTTTATTTTTACTTCCATATTCAAAAGAATTCGTCCTTGTAGGAACTGCAGTGTTGCAGGCAAGTCTACCTGAAACAAAGCGAACCGCAAAAACTATAACCGATTTACAAGACGAAAGCACATCCAATGGATGGTACCCTCTGGTGCTTCATCAAATCTATCTACACTTGCAATACCGAATAAATCGGCATCTAGCTCATATAATCGTTTCTTTATTTCTTGAGCATTCATGTAAATTTCCCCTTTTAGTTCTATTCTATCATGTTATAGCGACATCTATATGTCGTAATTTGATAAAAATTTTGGGGCTGTTTCTATCCGTTCATTTTTTTAGCTATTCGGAGCAATCACACGTATTTTATTGCCAAAGCTTAACAATAAAGCTTTCCAAAGTCGTTCGTTTGCAGGAACATCGATAAACATCCTATATTCAAGCCCTCTTAGCTTCTCAATTGGACAATCTGGAAAATATTCCTTCATTAGATTACATTCTTCCAATGCAAATCGCACCTCTATACGAATACAACTCTTATAATACTCCTTTTCCGATTCATCCATTAATTGCTTAATATCACCATGATATTTCACTACTCGCATTTCTATATTCAAATGAAATATACTGATTCGTAGCAATTGCTTTCTCTAAAAAACTCCTTATCTACGATCCATATAACTAATATGACTACTAAGCTCAGTAGTATACCGATAACATAAAAAGATATACCTTCTCTTCCAGTCAACAACAATCCACATACGATATTTATACACAGATGAAATGCAACCATACAAGTTAAAGAATGTTTCGTCCTAAAATATATCCATCCCATAATTATTCCAAATTCTGCAATAAATAGAATAAAAAACAAATATGGTAATACTCCATAACTTATTATTTTTGTAACATGCCAGGCACCCCATAAAAGACCTGTTAATACTGAACTTATAAACATTGAATATTTTTTTCTTAGCAGTGGTAATAAATATCCACGCCAACCAATTTCTTCGCCAAAACATCCAATTAAGGATGTTATCATAAAGATAATGAATAAGGAACCTTTAATATCAGATTCTATATATGGTTTTCCAATTAATACCATTACTCCGGCGCTAAGTGAAATGAGTACAACTGGAATTATAATAGATAAAAGGAAAAATTTGAACTTATTAATTTTAAAGCTAAATGAAATATCCTCTTGTTTGAAAATGGTCAGCATTATCAAAACCGAAATGACTGGTCCCAGTTGTGCCCCCATCAGTACCAATAATCCGACTGTGGTTTCTTTTAATCCGATAGCATTTCCAACTCCACCTATAAAACCTGCCAAAAAAAGTGTTGCTACTAGTGCACCTACATAATATAATATAATTTTTTTTACCATCTTTATTTCATCTCATTTCTTTTGCTAACTCAGAGTTTCTGTTTTGAGCAACCACTATAAATAAGTTGCCTTTCAACCAACTCCATAAGAAGCTGAATAAGTCCCATTCTGCTTTATTACATTCCATTGGTCTAAATGTGTTGCAGTTGCTTTTTCATATGGAACAAAAGAGGTTATTTTATAAACGGTAGTCTCCCCGTCAATTTCTATATTGATTTCTTTTGCTTGTAAGAATAAAGCTGAAATTACATATCCATGTAATAAGCATTCATAGCGAATAGCACCAACAGGTGACTTTGTGTTAATTCTAGCTATTCCAAATCCAATTATAAGTACCATACAAAAAACTATAATTATGATTATTCTCTTTTTACGAATCATATCTCTCTCCCCTTTGTTGATTTATAATTAAAACTGACCCAGGATTAACGAGGAAAATTGACCCACTCTAGAAGGGCAATGAGTAAGTAATCCTATTTCTGATATACACTGTACCTTGAAAATTTAACACTTAGAATTGACCCACCTCTTTCTGATTTATAAAATACTTTCTGTATGCAGTCCATACAGAAAGGAGAACAAAAGAGGTGAAAGATTTGGAAGATTGGGCAGCTGTACAAAAGGTGTATAAGCAAACACAATCCAAACGGGCAACAGCAAAGATTCTGAACATCTCTCGAAATACGGTAAAGAGGCTACTTGATATGACAGCGCCTCCTGTCTACCACAGGACAGCTTATTCGTCAAAACTAGATGACTATAAGGAGCTGATTATTGAATGGCGCTGTGATCCTTATAGCTTTAACGGAACACGCATCTTCCGGGAATTAAAAGAGAAAGGCTACACTGGAAGCATAGGACCGATTTACCGGTTTTTAGGGAAAGTTGATGAAGATGTTGGGAATCACATCAGTAAAAAAGCAACTGTTAGACATGAAAGTCCACCAGGTGATCAGGCACAGTTCGACTGGACCGAATACGAAGTACTGGTTGGAAATCGTTATCAAAAAGTGTATTGTTTTGCAATGATTCTGGCTGCTTCGCGCAAAAAGGCAGTGTGCTGCTCTCTCAAAGTAGATGCAGAAGCTATCTATGAAGCAATACAGGAATTATACGAAGACTTAGGAGGCATCACATTGGAACTTCTGATAGATAATCCGAAAGCTCTTGTGATTGAGAATAATCCAAAATCAGAGGATGAAATACGATACAATCCGCATGCGTTGATTTTGGCGAAACATCTTGGAACTGAATTGAATGCATGTCCCTGCTACTGGCCCCGCAAAAAAGGTAAGATAGAATCTCCATTTAAATACATCGAGAATCAGTTCATAAAGGGGAACAGTTTTGTAAACATGGAAGATCTGAATCACAGATTGAAGCAGAAAGTAGATGACTGGTGTAACGAAAAACACACTACGACCAAGCGGATTCCAAACCAACATTATCTGCTGGAAGAAAAAGCACTTCTACTGCCATTACCCAAAAGCAGATATCGATCGAAAAAGATGCAGAATCGCAAAATTAGTCCCGACAGCTTTGTAAGTATTAACAGTAACAAATACAGTGTGCCAGTGAAGTATGTTGGAAAAACTGTGCAATTCCGCTTGATTTATGGATTTCGTATAGAACTCTATGATTCGAAGGAAAACTACATTATGAGTTTTGAACAAGTTGATAGGAAACATCAAACATTATCTAATCCAGAGCATTATGAGGCGATTGCTCCAAAAGTCAGTACATCGATTCCACAGATCCGTCGTGATTTCACGCAAAGATACAGTAATGGAGTGCGATATTTGGAGGCCGCCGGGCGAAAGTTCGACCAGCCAACTCACTATGCCAGAAAAATCATGGAACTACAGGAATTATACAGTCTGGATGTGATGGATCAGCTCATTGGCATTGCAGTAGATGAAGAACGGATGGACATCAAAGGATTTAAGTCCATTTTGAAAGAGTACAATGATGGGAAACGTAACCTTGAGAATTCAATTCAAGATTCTGCTTCGCAGCATTCAGTACCTGAAACTGCTCTTACAAGAGACTGCAGCTACTATGAAGAACTGTGTAAAGGAGATATACCATGCAGACAATAACAGAGGATAAAAGGACCTATGCGGATGAGATGATGAAACGCTTCAAATTGGTAGATATGCGGGAACAGTATTCTGATATTATTGCGGAAGCCGAAGCAGATCAGTTGGATTACATGGATTTTTTGATAAGATTACTCTCTGTTGAGGAAGAAGGCAAAAATGCCAGACGACAGGAAATGTTAGTGGAAAAAGCGAACTTTGATACATTCGCATCATTGAGTGAGATAGACTACAGTTTTAACCACTCACTGGATAAATATAAAATTGAAGAACTCGGAAAACTGCATTTCTTGCAGATGCACGAAAACATCATTATTATTGGACCACCAGGAGTTGGAAAAAGCATGATTGCTACAGGCATCGGAATCAATGCGTGCAATGAAGGGAAAAAAGTGCTTTTTGTAAATGCGAAGGAACTGGTTGATAAGCTTTATGAAGAAATGACCATGGGACGACTTGCAGATACGCTTAGAAAACTTCAAAAAATAGATCTACTGATCATAGATGAACTATCTTACATAAAAATGGATAGAGAAAGAGAGAGCCTATTTTTCCAGATCATACGACAACGATACGAAAAAAGCTCCCTCATTATTACGACCAACCTTCCAATGGGCAGATGGGATGAGTTGTTTACCGGACAGCTTGCAGCTACTGCGATTCTTGACCGATTAGTGCATCACTGCCATGTACTAAGTATAACTGGTGACAGTTATCGTGTCAAAGGGTCAAAATTAAGTGTTAAAAATAGAAAGGATCTATAAGCTATGGATACAGTAAGTACAGAAAAAGCAGCTGTTCTGTGGAACGAGCTGATGAAATATGAAAAGAA
The DNA here is from genome assembly GCA_041821315.1 of Velocimicrobium sp. Taxonomy (GTDB): domain Bacteria; phylum Bacillota; class Clostridia; order Lachnospirales; family Lachnospiraceae; genus DIGJ01. The sequence goes on from JBGUEO010000042.1 coordinate 24,383, forward strand.
TACAGAAATGACAGATGATGAACGAAAAGCCTTGAGAGAATGGGTATTGGATGGAAACAGTGTCCATGATAATGGCTCTATGGCTTATACAGAACACGGAGTGCCATGTGATTTTCTTGATGTTTACCGTTATGAAGAAGGAATATACAGTGATCTTGAAAAACTTTCACCAAAGGAACAGGAAAACTATCTTGCGCGCCTCCGTGGAGAAGATACGATTGATAACCTGAGGGAAGATCTTGATAAACTCTTTTTCAAATCCCAAATTTATGAGCTGGTACTTGGAGACCATTGTTTGATTGAAGAAGCAAATCTACGAATAAAAGCAGCTGAAGATAAATTGCTTAAACAAAAACAACAGTTTAACGAATGGAGAATGGAAAATACTGATAAAGAACTGCCATTTGACTAAGGAGGTGCACACATTTGTCCAGATATAAAGTGAAAGATACAGAGCTGAAAGAACTTGCAGATTTATATAACACTACTGGAAAGCAAGCGGTTTACAAGGTTATAAGAACTCGATTCAACGTTAAAAATCCAACTTGTGTATTTAAAAGGATGTGTGAAAATCCAGATCTTTCTTATAACAGCGAAAAAGACTGTTTTGAAACAGGAGTGTTGAAAAACACTAAGAATGTATTTATGAGTATGGAAGAATTGTGTTCGCCAATCATTCCACAGCATGCTAATACAAAAGAACAGGAAGAAATCGACAACCGGTCAGCTGCAATGGACAAGCTAATTCGGGAACTAATTGGAGACCGCCTATTGGAATTAAATAAATATGTCACAATAGATTCCCTGTCCAAAAGAATCATTGTTGATAAAACCACACTAATCCAGGATGGCTACCAGCTATTCACGCATTAACAGGGTGGGTCAATTCACAGTGTAAAAAACAGAAATCACAAAAAAATCTGATCCACCAAAATCAAAACTAAGGTGGGTCAGATTTAAACGAAAAAGTGGGTCAATTTTACTTGACAATCAACACCCTTATCATTTCATTTTACCAGTATTTTCTATTTAATTATATCATATTCAAATGGTAACCATACTATAAAATATTATAAAAATAAGTATTGTTAGAGTATCCGACATCTGTTTTCTATCACAATAAAAAGTCTCTAACCCTTCATCATTTTAAAGGTTTAGAGACTCTTTTCTTCAAGGCGACAACCAGATTTGAACTGGTGATACTTACATAAAATTTATACAGAAAGGGGATTTCTGTAATATCTGATTATATTTGCATACACTATGCATACACCTTTTTGAATTATTCTAATAAAAATTTCATATACAAAATTCCATCATTTATAGTAATTAATTCTATTGTATTGTAATTTTTCTAATACCACTTCTATTCCCTAATTTCGATACATACCATATCTTTATTAATTTATTTTTTTTAAAGCCTAGTGTCTCTATTTTAAATGCACCATTTTGTGAAGTTTTTGCTTTGTACGTTTTTCCATATACTTTACAATATACAGTAGTATCTGTGGGAGCTGTACCAGTTACATACTTGGATGTGTGTTTTGGTATATTAACTGAAAATGGTACTATTTGGTCTACTGTGTACTTGTAAGCAAGGTCTGTACTACCGCCTAGATTCATTACATTTATATAATAGTCGCCTTCTGGAAGTATAGCCGAGTATTTAGCTATATTTCCTTCGCCTATATTTTTATCCTTTACAATTTTTTTATATTCGACTGTAGAACCATTATCAAGTGAACTCTTCCTAAATATATACGTTGAAGCTTTATTTGACTTAGAACTGAATCTAGTCCACAGTGGACTAGTTATATATAATGAAACCTTACTCTTTGAGTCCAAATGTACTTTTACACTATCCGCCCTTATTATTTTTGCGTCAGAGTCTTTTATATATCCCCACGCCCAAGTATCTGTACGCAAATAAGAATATTCACTATACGAATATACGTACCACTTGTTTTCAATAGCATAAGCTGACTTACTTGTTGTTACCGGTTTATCTTTTATAAAAAATATGTTCGTATTAGATTCATAATTCTTACCTGCATTATAAAATTTTAAAGTATAGGTTTTACCCTTCTTTACTGGGAAAGAAATAGCTTGATATTGATTTCTATAATAATCTAAACACTGATATGTACCTTTTTCATAACACTCCACCTTTTTAGTATTTTCATATAATTGAACTGCCACAAAAGGAGCTTCCTCACTAGTAGACTCTACTCTCAGCTCACATGTAGCTGGGGCAGTTAAAGTAAATGAGGTTTCTTTTCCGCTTGGTACTGGTTTATTATGGTTTATTATATCTTATATTGTCGTATTTCCCTGGAGTATATCTAAAACTAGGTATATTATTTACATACTGTTTAATAGTACTAATTAAGGGTATTAAGTCAGTAATATTCTCGCCCGATTTTACTATAGAACCTGATTTAATGCTTGCTAGATAACCTATAGGCTCTGTGTTTTCTATTTTTTCTTCTGGATATGTATAACCACATAAAGTGCCATAGCTAGCGAATACAGATACAATATCGGTATCTCCATATTTCCAACCTTTTATTCCACAAAACTCATTATCTGTTTGTGCACTTACAAATACTGGAATATCAACTACGGTCGATGTAACAGACACTGCAACAGCTAGTGCAAATGCTGCTGATATTTTTCTTAATCTATTTTTATGCACTCATATACCCCCTATTCAACGTGGTTTGTCTATCTTTGTGACAACTATCAATGCGGTTTTTAATTCTACGTAAAAATAAAAAAGAGTAGGTTTTTATACCCACTCTTTTTTTATTTATCAATGCTAAGTATCGTTACTACTTGCCTCCGGTATTACAAAATTACAATTTTTAATTACTGCCCGTATGAGTGGTAGTGATACAGTAGCAATCCTTCCAGACGGTTGTTTTTGGTAACTTTAAATTCACATTATAACAAAAGAATTTTATTATTAAAATCCTAAAACTAAACTGTCATCTATATAACAAGTAAAAATCAAAAAAATAAGCTCACCCTTTTGTGATTGTTAATCTTTAAGTAGTCTATCCAATTCTTCATTACTAATTTTTGTTAACAGTCTAATTAAATGTTTTCTGTCACCCTCTCCAATACGATAACCTTTTATTTGAGCCCGTGCATATGCTATATCCCACTTCCAGCCTTCATAAAAATGTAACTTCATCAGTATTAAATCATATTCTTCAATCATATCTAATGAAAGCATTGCAATTGACCAATAAAAATCTTTTTTTTGTTTTACTTTATCCAGTTCGTTTTCCTGTTCCTTACGCTTATCACCTCGTAAGTGGATGATTTCATCTGATAACTTCTTCTCTTTTTTAGCAAATTGATAAACACATTCTAATTTTGAAGCGAGCGTTAAATCTGTAAATTTGTCCATTTTTTTTCCTGTCTCTATGATATATACTTCGTAATAAATTAATTAAGGATATTAAAAAAGTGTCCAAAAAATCCCATTAATTAATTATACAATATAATTGTTCGTTTTGCAAACCACAAAATTTATGAAAAGGGAAAAATTGTGCACAAGTAAGAATAGAAAAAATGAAAAAAGCTAAAGAAATTCTGAATAATACAATAATCGGAAATAGAATTACCCAATTGCGAGAAGCAGATTCTAATAAAACACAGGAAAAATTTTCAGAACAGATTGAGATAGATGCTAAGAAACTTAGCAGAATAGAAAATGGACACCAGACTCTTACTGCCTGTGACTTATATCTCATTTCCTGTTATCTTGGTAAATCAATGGAGTATATACTTCTTGGTAAAGAAACTAAACTTAGTGAAAATCAAATCGATGTTGCTCTGGATGCGATTCAAAACTTGAAAGATGCTCTTGAAAATATTAAAAAGGGATAAACTTCTCAAAATATGAGAAGAAACTCTTACATAATAAGTTTGGTTTCTCAGATACATAAATTAGAATTAATGTATAGAAAATATCATTTTTGAAAGGAGAAAGCTCATATGAAAGCAAAAAATTTAATTCTATTTGAAGAAAATGTGTTAGGAGGAAACCAAGCATGGTTGATGGAAATTCGACCATCCTATGTTTGGCAAGACAATAAGCAGACAGATAAATTGGATGGCTACAACTTGAAGATTGTCTGCTTTGGTAATCGCTATGAGCATGTAACCGTTAAGGCATCTGAAAAACCCTCTATTTCAAATGAGGACATTGAAACAAGTGATGATAATATTGTCATTTCCTTTATGGACTTTACAGTTAGCACTTACTATAGCAACAAAGAAAAATGTGAAATGGTGTCATGTAAGGCTAAATCTGTTGTACTGGTAACCACTAAATAAACTGTTGGGGGATTTATTCCCCCAACATAGGAGGAAACATGTTAGATAAAATAAAAAAATATCTTGATAATAATTTATGGGCTAAAAAGAGCCTTAAAATATCATTGTTGTTATCATTCATTACTATTCTTCTCTATTTTACAATAAAATATTTTTCTTATGTTTTGATAATCATAGTAGGAACGGGTTCAATAATATATGTAATGCATAAAAAAGAAATAGAGCAAAAACAGTTACAACAAATAAGGTATCAGGAGTTGATGAGACAAAAAAATGATATTTACATAACCTTGGGACATTTTCTCTCAAAAATTATTAATGAATACTCTACAAGTCTTGGAATTCGCAATATTACATCAAGTGAATCTGTTTTTGCAACAAACTCAAAACGCTTTTTAATGAAAGATAATTTCAATTTCTTTGCATACCGCGCCCAAGTCCATCGTGAACCTGAATTTCCATTACGTGAATTAAAGCAGATGCTACAGGAACGAATTGAGCAGTCATATGAAGCACAAGGCTTGGAATTTATAATGCCTCCTATCTGGTTAGCTAAAATCATACAAGAAAGTCAACACTTGTATTTTATAGTGACATTTCAAGATTGTCAGCAGGTCGCAGATTATAGAGAATATATCAAGAACAAGGATGTAGAAGAAAAAAATCTTGATATCGACAAAAAAGACGAGGATTTTTGATATGCAGATTAAACTTGTATTTGAAAAAAAATATGTAATAAAGAACAGATACTGTTATTATTCATGGGACATATCTAAAATTCCTCACCTAGCCCTGGCAGGTTCAACAGGACTAGGTAAAACATACTTAGAAACGCTAATAATTGGAAGGATTTGTAAACAAATGTCTGACAGTGAAGTTACTATTTGTGATTTCAAAGGGGATGAAGCGTTCTTACCGCTAAAGAACACTTCTAATAAAACAAAGCGAATTTACTTTTTCGAAGACTGTGAAGAGGGATTTATTAATTTCCACAATAGCTTCTTGGAACGTCAAAAAAGAACTGACCTATCAAGAAATATAAAATTACTAGTATTCGATGAATGGTCTGGATTTTTACATTTTCTCGAAAAGAAAAAAGCAGAAGAATACAAAAAGAAGATGTTTAATCTCCTAATGCTAGGTCGTTCGCTAAATATTCATATTCTCCTATCTTTTCAAAGACTTGATAGCGAATTTTTTACCAGTGGTAGTCGTGACCAACTAGGATTAACAATAATTCTTGGTAATCCTTCAAAGGAGGTTAAGAAGATGCTCTTCAATAATTGTGAAGAACACTTATTCGAAAATAAATCTCGTGGGGAAGGATATCTGATTATCAATGGTATGGAAATCAGAGATATTATTGTGCCTGAATACTCTAATCATGACAAAGTCTTAGAATATATCAATAAGGGTATTACAAACGGCATTCTTATGTGAAAAGGTGGGTGTTGCGTGGCGAAACCAAGAGCAACATCCATTTTTTCACCAATAACGGGTGGCTAGTATTACCACCCGTTATTGTAACAAAAAGCTAAAAGCTCTGAAATACTTGAAAACAAAGGGCTCAAACTTAAATAACTTGCGACATATAAAAATCGCAAAATTAACAATTTAAATTAGAGGTGAACATTTATGGCTGAACTAAAAAATAGCAAGCAAGCACGTAGATATTTGCTTACAATAAATAATCCAGAAGCGAAAAATATTACACATGATTTGATAAGAGAGATCTTGAGTACAAGATTTAAAACCTTCACCTATGCCTGTATGGCTGACGAGCAAGGTAGTTGCTATCATACGCATATACTTGTTTGCTTTTCAAGTGCGGTTCGTTTTAAACAAATAAAAAAATATTTTCCAGAAGCTCATATTGATGTGGTGAAAGGGACGATTAAGCAATGCATCTCCTATATCAAAAAATCTGATGAAAAATATGCGGATAAAAAAGAAACGTCGATTGATGGCTCTTTCGAAGAAATCGGAAGCAGACCGCCAGAAAATAAAGGTAACAATCATGATATGGAAGAACTTTATCAGATGATAGTTGATGGACTTACTGATATAGAGATTATCTCAATTAATCAAGATTACATTTTGCATCTAGATAAATTAAGCAAATTGCGCACCATGTATTTACAAGAGAAATATAAAAATAAGCGACGCTTGGATTTGGATGTAGTCTATGTTTTTGGCGAAACAGGAAGCGGCAAGAGCCGCGATACCTTGGATACATACCAGGACAGTAACTGTTATCGTGTTACGGATTACCTGCATCCCTTCGACGGATATAATTGCCAGCCTGTAATTATATTCGAGGAGTACAGAAATTCCATACCATTAAAGGATATTTTAAATATTTTGGATATTTACCCACTTGAACTGAGTTGCCGTTATAATAATAAGATAGCATGCTATACCACATGCATTATATGTACGAACTGGAAATTGGAGATGCAGTATGCGGACGAGCAAAAAAATGATAGAGAATCCTATAACGCCTTTTTAAGACGAATTAAACGTGTGAAACATTATAAGTCACAAAATGAGATTATAGACTATGAATCGGTTAAAGCATACCTGAATCGTGATAATTCTTTTCAATCTATTGCAGAACTATCTCAGGAAGAACAACTAGCACTTCCATTTGTAACACAGGCAAATATCACAAAATAATACTGACATTATATACTCACCACTATAGAAATAAAAAGTTGTCCTATATTACACGATTGACATTGATAGGTGTTTTCCATATAACGTCATCATTTATTATAATATTTAATCAAACTATAAAACATTATTATTAAGGAGTGAACAAAATGAATGAATTAAAAATTCAATCGGAACTTTAGTTGGTAAATCGTTTGAAGAAGAAGTTGTTGTTAAATTCGGATATGTAGGTAGAGATAGCCTTAACCATTATATCTGCTATAATCTGCAAACCAAAGAAACTGTTTTTCTTAATCAAAAAAGCTTGAAGATAGTGCCTTTTCTCCCATTACAGAAATTGAAACCTTAGAAAGCCGCCTTATTACAGAAAACTTAACAGCTAATGCTATGGTTCAATAATTGACTAATAATAACATTGAGTATTTTATACAATTAAGTTCTTCGTCTGATATAAACCTAATAGGCAATCAAAAAAAGATTAAGCCTTAAATCAGTAAAATCTTCTAATGGATAAAATATTTTCTCTTTCCTTAGTATTCTATTTTTTCTGGAAAGGAGTGTATAAGTTATGAAAATAAATACAAAAGAATGTGCATTGAATTACTTATTGCACTCCTTGCCTTACGATGGTAAAATTTCTCTATCAGATATTGCAGAATTACAAAAATTTATGACAAAGGAAAATAAACTAAAAGAGGTCTGTGACCTTACACGAATCAAGCAAAGAACTGATGATGGACGTTGTTATATATACATCAATCGTAAACAATTTATCGGGAGTGATTATGCTGATTTAATTAATCGGCTGTACCAACACTTTTATGGAATTCTCAGTTACACTTTAACTGACCTTTTTCCAAAGTGGTTATTATGGCGAAGAGATAATACAAAAGTATCTAATAAAACATTAAAGGAATATATGTTCCTTTGGAATGCTTTATATAAAGATACTGCTATCGTTACCATTCCAATTACTAAATTGAATACAAAAAGCTTTATTCAGTTTTTTCGCACAATCACAAAGGAAGGAAGTTTAAGTCGAAAGAGATTTAATGATGGAAAAAGTATTTTAAATGGAATTTATTATTACTCGATTGAACAAGGTATTGTAGAGTCCAATCCGCTTAATAATATTAATTATCGGATTTTTAACTATAAGCCAATAAACGATGTTAAAAATATTTACTCCTTAGAAGAACGTGAAAAGTTGTTAAAGCACCTTTCTGATAACAATGATATATATTCATTAGCTATCCAGTTTGATTTTCACATCATTGCAAGAATTGGAGAATTAAAATCTTTAAAATGGTCTGATATATCAAATAATATTATCAGAATTCAGACACAATTACTAGAAGACCAAACCATGAACGATGATTTATCATTTAATGCACGAACGCACCAAAATGTTGAGCATATTAAGGGAAATACTTCTCATGGATTTCGTAATATACCATTAACCCCTAGTGCAATAGCAATTTTGAATCGTATTAGGGAAGTAAATCCTGACGGACAATATATCTTAATGCACGATGGCAAGCAACTGACTACTGTTACCTTCAATCGACATTTAAAGAAATTTTGTAATGAAGCTGGCATCCCTTACCGAAGTAGCCATAAAATTCGTTTTACAGTAGCATCCGTACTTCATAAAAATGGTGTACCTGATACGATATTGCAAGAATGGTTAGGACACACTCAACTTTCAATGACCTTACATTATTATGGAAAGCAAGTACTTATGAAAAGTAACAAGCTTGTATCCTTGCAAATAA
>JBGUEO010000043.1:0-30288 GCA_041821315.1 Velocimicrobium sp.
GAATTTAATCATATACGTCTAAGCTTTTCTTCTTTGGATCAAGAACAATTGGAAAGTGGCATTATTACTTTAAGTAAAATTGTATTCTCATATATAGATAAGATAAATAATACTGTAGACATTCCTAAAGTTTAATTTTTATTTCTCTATCTATAATTATACATATTTTTTTCTTGGCACCAAAAGGCGCCAAGATTTGCTGTTCTAATGTCCTTGGATTTGCTTGTATGAAATTGTGATTTCGGAAGTCGATTTCTCCAATTACCCTTATTCCCCATTAAAAAAAAGAAAAATCGGGCACTTTTCAGCCTAATTTTTTCCCTTTTTTTGCTTCGCAGCCACAACAGTTTGTGGTTGTAGTAGATTATTTATCGTTTGAGCACAACGCGTCATCAGTATCACTGGTTCAACATGCACCGTTATACTCTCAAAAATTTAATCTCTAATAAGCATCGTATGGTTTTTTGTAAGATATAAAATCATGATACTTTCAAACTGCGAAAAAATGAGTGCCAGTAAACTTGCTAATTTATTTGAGGTTACACCTCGCACCATATATCGTGATATTGAAGTCATCGAAAAAGCTGGCATTCCTATTTTTACCACAACTGGCACAGCAGGAGGTATCGGTATTTTACCAGAATACAAAATTGACAGAAGCCTGTTTACCTCATCCGATATTCAAACTATTTTAATGGGACTCAGCAGCGTATCCTCTGCGCTATCAGCAAAAGATATGATTAGCACACTGGAAAAAGTTAAAAATCTTCTACCTGATAATCATACTATAAAAGCTAATCAGATTACAGTAGACCTTACTACATGGATGGGAAACAAATCTTTACTTGTGTTGATTGAACAAATCAAACAATCCCTTGAAGAAAATCGCCTGCTTCAATTTTCATATTGTAACAATAACGGTATCATTAGTAGCAGACACATTGAACCTTATCAGCTTGTATTAAAAGAATCACATTGGTACTTACATGCTTACTGTCTGAAAAAACAAGATTTTCGTGTATTTAAGTTATCTCGCATGTCAAACCTTGTTGTGGAAAAAAAGACGTTTATTCCTCGATATTTTTCACCCAAACCTATGGATGGTAACGGTTGGATTGACAAAAAGCTCATTTCTATTCAGCTTCTGGTCGATGCTTCCCTTTATGAGAGAATGATGGAGCTTTGTGGTGAAGATCATATCAAGCCTTATGCTGATAGCAAATTTTTTGTAGAATTTATGTTTGCTCCAGACGATTATGGATACAATCTTCTGCTCGGTTTGGGTGACAAATGCGAATGCATTGCTCCTTTGGAAGTAAGAACGGAACTGACTAAAAGAATAAAAAAATTGTCTAATATCTATAGATGATTTCAGCTTACAATGTATCTTATTACTGCTTTCAGATACATTGCTACTGTCTATATCTCAAGGATTTTCTAAATATAAATTGGATTAATCATGGTAAATACCAGACATACAAACAGGATAGCCGGAGCCCATTTGAATTGGCCATTCTTACGACAATCAATAAAAGTGCCTTGAAAATTAATTCAAGGCATCTTCAAATATTATTACATATCAATCACCATTTCAATATTATAATCCATTCTACTTTTTCGAGTTAATATAATGCACGTCTCAACGTGCCTTGAGTAGACAAAAATGATGTCATGAAGACCCACTGGTTCTTTGGTGGAAAGTAATTCTCTTCATAAAAACTTTATCTTATTTCTGATCGGGTAGTTACTAAATTTATTATGTTATTGCAACTTCATTCCAGAATTATTTTGCTCTTCTTCCACAATCATGTATTCTTGCAACATGGCTTCAAACTGTTTTGCAATTCTACTACAATAGTTTTGTAGTTGTGGAATATCATTCGATATGGTCTCCCATAAAGTCTCTTTATCAATTTTGCCATAATTATGAGCCACCACATTTCTTAGTGCTTTAATCTGATTCCAAGGCATTTCGTTATAAGTGTTCTTAAAATCTTCTGTAAAATGCGTTGTTAATTCACCAATTTGTAATACACATAAAGCTACTGCATTCTGATATACGCTATCTTTAGAAAAAGTTTCATAGTTATTTCCAAACCGCTCTATTGTATTATTAATTTCATTACAATAATCCACTATATGCCTCAGAACATCTGCATTTCTGTTACCCTGCATATAACATCACCTCATCTTTTTCAATCTTCTTCAAAAAGTCATCCTCTAAACTTCCAGTGGTTAATACATCCACTTTCATCTGTAATGCCTCTTCTACTTCTGTATAAAATCCACACAAAGCAAACATTCCCTTAAGTTCTCCTTTTTCAATTCGAAGATCTACATCACTTTGCTCATTATAATCTCCACGAGCAAATGAGCCGAAAAGATAAACTTTAGATATATGATATTTTTCTGCAATAGGTGCAATAATTTCTTTCAATTCTTCAATTGAATATCGTGTTACTTCCATAATTGCCCTCCTGACTTTTCTTATATTATACCCATTTCCAAGCCTTCTGTCTATAAAACTATCATTTTACATTTTACATATCCCTGGATCATTCTGTGTTTAAGCCTCTCTGTTGGTGTGCTTACTCAAGGTAGCCCCTTTGTTCCAGTAAGTTTTTCGTAGCCTTCCATAGCTTATCCTGCATTGCGTTGTCGCCGCCTGGATATATGGGTACGATGGATTTCCCGGTACCTACGTTAAAATATCCTGCTGTCACTCCTTGATACTGTGAGTCTGTAGCTAAACGGACGATAATATCAGCACCTTTTCTCGGGTCTCCTATATGCAGCGTCTTCAATATTTTAGAAAGAACAGAAGAAAATCCTAACTCTCGGCCAAGACCTGTCACATTAAAACCGGGATTCAATGCATTGACAGTGACTCCTGTTCCATCCAGATGACGACCAAGCTCTTCTGTAAACATAATATCAAGCAGTTTCGTCTTTCCGTAAATCATAGATGAACCTCTGGCGGTAAATTCAGAAGTATCTGTTAAGTCCTCCGGCAATTTTAGTTCACCATGATTGCGTGATGCCTCGGAAGCGACATTCACTATTCGCGCGTTTTTTGAAGCTTTTAATGAATCTAATAGCGTATGTGTTAACAACCATGGCGCCAGAAAGTTCACGGCTATCATTTCAGGAAATCCCTCTTTGGTTATTCGCTGTTCAAAGCCGTGCAGTCCTGCATTGTTCACCAATATATCAATTTGTGGATATCTAACTTTAATCTGATTCCCAATTCTTTTTACGTCCACCATAAGTGACAGATCACCGAAATAAAAGTCTATTTTCGCTTCAGGTACAGCACCCTTTATAATATTTTCGGCGGCTTCCGCGCGTTTTTCATTTCTGGCCGTTAATACCAGTTGTTTTCCGCGTTTGGCCAATTCGATTGCTGCCAGTTTTCCAAGACCGCTGGTAGCACCAGTTACTACTGCAATTGGGTATGTTGACATATAAATCCTCCCTAATTCCTAGCGCTAAACACAAAGGTTTATTGCTGTGTACAATACGTCATTCGGCTACTTGACATGAATCAAAATTTCAAATATACTTGATATATATCAAGTATATTTTATTGTTTGACATATGTCAAGTATATTTTGGCGAGGTAAATCTATGGAAGAAAATATCATTACAAAACCAGATTCATCAAGAATGCAACTTGAGCTAAGCCTTGGCGATCAGCTCAATGCGCTGCTTAGTGCATCGCATGCGTTAAATGTAAGAACGGCAGCCGTTTTTGATCCGACATTACAACCGGCTGCTTTCCTGATTGTCCGTTGGCTTCTGTCCAACGGACCGGCCGTGGCTACTCTTTTAGCCGAATCGACCGCTATGGACCGAAGCTCCGTCAGCCGCCTTGTTGCCCAGCTAAAACACCTGGGCTATGTTAAAAGTGAGACTCACCCGGAAGACCGCCGCGGAGTACTGTTATCTTTAACTGAACTAGGCCGTGAAAAAGCGTTAAAGGCTATTAAGGAAAAAGAAGAAGAGTTTTATAATCGCATTTTAAAATGGGAAGATTCAGACCTTGAAACATTTGTTTACTTGCTCAGGTGTTTTAATGGGTATGACACCAAATAGTTGATTGGGAATCCAAGAACAGTGTAGATTTCTCCGAAACAAATAAAAGACCTACCACATAGAGCTTGGCAAGTCTAGTACACATAATCAATATGATAACCACGGGTATGGTGTAATGAATTACGCAGAACAATTATATCTTGTTCACCTTAACGTCAGTAAATCCGTCTGAGAACTACACATTATCACATCAACCTTTCTGTTTTCACAAAGCTTCAGTAGTTTTTTTAAATTATTTTTGTTTTTACCCGAGCTGCAGTTTTCAGTATAGATTTCTACCAAATTCCAATTTTTCATTAGCCTCAATATGTTTGCGAACTAGCTGCAACCCTCTGCTCTTGATCTTCACAGGCGAACCTTACGGTCAAATCAGTCATCGCACGAAATGGGGTTCCAACACATTGCGAATAAATACAAATGTTCATTGAAAAGTCATACAGACTAATATTAGAATTATTGAATAATAACTTCCTCATTTGGATTGTTGCTAACCATGAATTAATTTCACATCAAAGATGTTGAAAACAAACGGTCTTTTGACTTAACTTATGAAATTGTTAATGGTTTTGAAAACTGCATATACCTCGTAAAGTGCCTAAAATTAAGGATTGCTATGAATTCACCCTGTGTAGACATGTGACAGTTTCAACGTGTGGCGTACTTCTTTGTTGAACACAAATTGTTCGCCCCGTTATTCTCGCATGAGTACAAAATTTCTTGTTCAATAGTTTCTTTGATTTCAGTTTCATCAACAACTTCTGCCAGCTGTTTCTTCATCTTATGACACCTTTATCCCTTTCTTTGAATTCTTAGCCTTCATGCTCTCTTTTGCATTGAGAATCGTGCTACTTTGATTGCCCTTTAATACAAAAGTCAGCTTATACGGATCCGGATTTCCATCTTCATCGTACCCACCGACATAAACTTTGTCGATGATACTTTCAAATACAACCCGGTCAAATTCATCAAGGATATCTTCTTGCTTCAGTGTCTCCCGAAGGTCTGACATTCGCTTGCCAACATCTTTCTGCTTACCGATACTTTCCTGTAATAAAAGCTTCTTTTCCATACAGATATGAAGCTTTCTCATTACTTTTGTTAATTTATCATCGTAAGCCTCTTTTGTAATTGTACCATCGATGAGCATATCTGTCATTCTGCTTTTTCTTGATCCTAGGGCAGAAATATCTTTCTCTATCTGCTTTAACTTTCGAATATCCTCATCATTATTAGCTGTTTCTTCTACATAATTCATGACTACATCCAACACATCATCAAAATTATCCGCCAGTAAAGAAAATGCTTCTAAAAAAGCTCCCTCTATTATGTTTTCATCAATAGATTTACAGTTTGGACAATTACTAATTCCATGCTTTGTAGCATTCATGCATTTCCAGACTGGCTTCTCATATTTGGAACTACTGTGCAACGTCCTTCTGGTCAGCTTATCCCCACAAAATGCGCATTCACACATACTGCTGAAAGCATATTGTCTAGTGTAGCGTTCCCGATTTCCTGTAGTCTCCACTACTTTGTTTACTGCTCTCTTTAAACGAATCTGTTCAGCCTCATCCCAAATTTCTCTGGAAACAATAGCTTCGTGATGGTCACGGATATAAAACTGATCCTCTTCTCCCATGTTGGCAAGTCTTCGTTTAGAAATCGGGTCTGTGGTAAATGTTTTTCCAAGAAGAATATCTCCCTTGTACTTTTCATTCTTAATGATTCCCATAACTCCATGGGTATGCCAGCTGACTTCGCCTTTTTTGTTCTTTTTCCCTAGTTCAATCAGGCGCTTTGCAATAGTAGTCGTTCCATATCCCTGAATATACATGTCATAAATAAATCGGACTATATCAGCTTCCTCTTCATTTACGGAAAGTGTTTTATCATCTGGATTATAGTCATACCCAAGGCATCCATTAAAACCGATCATTTCCCCACGCTTCATTTTCATCTTGAGTCCCATCTTCACATTAGCAGATAAGGATTCTACTTCCTGCTGTGCCAGAGAACTCATAATTGTCAGAAGTAATTCCCCATTCATATCCAAGGTATTGATATTTTCCTTTTCAAAGAAAATGGCAATGTTTTGTTCCCTGAGCATTCGTACATATTGTAAAGTATCCAGCGTGTTTCTCGCAAATCTGGAAATGGATTTTGTAAGAATTAAATCAAGTTCTCCATCTTTGCATTTCTGAATCATTGACTGAAATCCATCTCGCTTATCTACTTTCGTTCCTGTGATAGCTTCATCCGCAAAGATACCTGCACTGACCCATTCTCGGTTTGCAAAAATCTTTTCTTCATAATACAGCTTCTGGGATTCGAAGCTCCCTAACTGGTCATCATCATCGGTGAATACCCTGCAATAAGCCGCTACACGAATGCGATCAACAGTAACTGCTCCACCTTCTGTTCTTGTTCTTCCCCTGCTATTTGGGGCGGTTCTTTTTGCTTCTAATACTTGTACTTCTTTCATTTGACTCCTCCATTTCTTAATCTTGTCTATATGCAAATAGCAGCATACAAATGGTAACTCCTTTGTATACTGCTATTTTATCTTCCTATTCAATTGTGAACGAATATCAAAACTGATTTCTTACGCGATTTTTGGATTATTTTCTCCAACAATCAGAAATCTGTCCATTAATCGGTTTCTAGCTATGGTGTATTCTGCCTCTGAAATCATTCCCATACGAAATAATTTTCTTAATACAGCGATACACTTTGCATATTCCATCTCATTTGTCATCCCTAGCACCTCCTTCTCCTAATCTTTCATCGATCACCTTCTTTCCTTCCACCTGACGGTGGTTCCTATAAAAGTGAATTACAGCTGTTGCAAAAGTGATTGGACTGCTTGGCTTCCATTCGTAGAGCGAGCGGTAGCTTTCGCTTCCATCCAATTATCTGTGAAAAATAATTGTGGGCCTCTCCTGCGTGAGATCCTCTCCCAACTTGACGTGATTCCATTTTCTTTGCTCCGACTGAAATCGGTATTTCTGCTTCCAATCAACATGGCAAAGTGAACTTCCCTTTCTCTACAGCCTATGAATTCTGCCTCTGCCTTTTGGCTTTCTCAGAATTGTTTTTCAAGGTACAAAACAAACTTTTTCTTTCCGAACATTTGTTTGTGTGTTATAATTCTGATATCCATATGTTGCATTTACGCTTCATCTGGCTACCAATCTATGGGTTAATGATACCAACGAAATCGCTCTCCAACTATTGACGGAGACTTGTCATAGACTTAGCAAAATTTTGAACTGGGGGAATTTGATTGAAAAACAGACTTACCTTTTCGAATGTCATTGGCATTCTTCTGGATAATAAAAAGAAAACTTATCCGCAACAGCAGCTTGTAAGAAGCCTATTCTCACTTTCTCTTGATGACAGTGAATATGCTGAAATTACAGATGCGAATAATATCAAGTACAGTAACTGGTGTAATGGTGTCAGACCGATACCACTTGAAATCATCAGAACTTATGAAGATGAGGATAATTTTGATTTTATGCAGGATGATTTTAGGGATAAGATTATTCCAAACCTGCTAAATGAGACACAGGCTCGCTCACAGATGGAAGATTTGATTGAGGATAGCAGAACGGTGATAGGAAATCAGAAAGCTGATGAAATACTGGAAATTCACGCGTTGGATCAATTCTTTACCGAAGTAATCCGATACGCTATTTTAAACGACCATAGCCACAGCACGTTGTATTCACCAGATTTGACGGAAGTATTACTCTCTTCCAAAGTACCAACTGCAACGAAAGCATTTCTTGGAAGAAAAGAAGAATTAAAAGCTGCATTGTCTCTACTACAGGAACATGCTCTTCTTTTTATGACAGGAATTGCAGGTATTGGGAAAAGTGAATTTGCAAAGACTTTTGCAAATAAGAACAAGAAGAAATATACCAATATTTTGTTCTTTCATTATGAGGGAAGTTTAAAGAAATGTATTGCTGGTCTATCTTTTGAAAGTGACACAGCCGAAATGACCGAAGAAGAATTATTCCATACTCACTATCAGATCTTACAAAAACTACGTTCTGATAGTCTAATTATATTGAATAATTATAATGTACTGCCAAAAGATGATCCATTTTTCAAAGAGTTTATCCGAAATGATTTCCAGATATTGATTACCACCAGATGTAAGATCACATCTTTTCAGACACTGGAATTAAAAGAATTGAATAAAGAGAATGAATTAACGGCATTGTTTTATCAATACTGCCCTTCCGCTAAAGCAGAACCTGAGACTACTTCTGACATCATAAATGAATTAAAGGGACACACAATGACCGTTTGCCTTGCAGCATTGTCTCTTACTGCAAGTGGCATGGAGCCAGAGGAATTATTGTTTGAATTAAAGAGCTGTGGATTGAATATTCATTCTGGTGAAGCAGTGGAAATCTACAAAGACGAGGAATTTTCAGAAGCTTTGATGATAGAACACTTGCGAAAACTGTTACAGTTAAATCAATTAACGGCGGAGCATATGGATATTTTACGAAATCTATCATTACTTCCTTCTGCTGGTGTGTTTAAGATTGCCTTTAAGAAATGGTTAAAGCTCGGGACTCTAAACGAAGTAAATCATCTGGTACGATATGGATTTGTCATGGATGATGGCGAGAATAAAAAAATAAGCCTCCATCCCTTAATTCAGGATGTGGCTATGTTAGAAACGATGTCTTCGGTATCTAATTGTAGAACTTTGATTGACAGTTTACATCTTACCTGTTTAACCCATGGGCTAGAAGTCAGACGTCCAGAGAATGTTATTCAATCCTTGATTGGTGTGGTGGAACGCGTGCTGGTGGATGAACCAGAAGCATATCTTCTGTTCCTTCAGGACATGTTTCCTTATCTGGATAAATATCTGGTCATGGACTATCTGCCAAAGCTAACGGAGCAAATCGCTTATATCATGGAGAAACATGGGCTTAATTCCATTTGTGACAGAGCCTTGCTTTTGGATTACAAAGCGGAACTATTTGTTATCCGCAAAGACTATGGAAATGCACTTAAGATACGGCTGAAGGCACTGGAACTGCTACACTCCATCCAGTTATCAAAAATGGACAGTAGAACTGCTGCCCTACTTTCTAATCTGCATAATAATATTTCTAATGTGTATTTATTTCTGAAAAACGGCAAAGAAGCGGCCGAACATTTGAAAATAGCACTGGAAATCCGTAAAGAATATGAGATTTTTGAAACCCATGATACTTTACAGCAACTTATGAATTTGACAAATATGTTGATATTAGCAAAGGATTATAATCTTGCAAATCAGGCTTTATCCCTATATGAATCCTTGGTACTGGAGCATGAAGGCAATAACAGTTTTGATTATGCTATCTGCCAGATGGGGAAAGGGATTATTGCTCTATCCCAGAACAATCCTGAAAAAGCGGAATTATGCTTGCTCGAAGCTGAACAGAAACTCACTGCTATTATGGGTATTGACAGTGATTATAGCAAGACCTGCTATCGATATCTGCATAATCTGTATAGTCGGTGGCATAAGAGGGAGAAAGCGTTAGAATACAGCGATAAATTGTTAAATGTTCTTTGAATACGAACACTGGGAAATCATGACCACCCGTCCAACGGGTGGTTTGCTCTGACCCTATAAGGGTCTGTTACCGGTCAGCGCCTAAAGACGCTGGCTTTCACTTTGTTCAAGCCCTATAGCCCTTGACTCGTTGCAACCCTTAAAAGGGTGTTGTTAATACTAGCTACCCCTTAAAGGGGTCCTTATACTCTTTGACACTCAGTTTATCCATGGCTATATCATGGCTTTCTTGCTCCTGAATGTATTTTTTTATTGTTGCTTCGTTTAAACCGACTGTTGATACATAATATCCTTCTGCCCAAAAGTGTCTGTTTCCATAAAGATATTTTAGGTTTGCATGTTTATCAAACATCATTAGTGAGCTTTTTTCCTTTAAATATCCCATAAAACTTGAAACACTATACTTTGGTGGTATACTCACTAGCATGTGAATGTGATCTGACATTAAATGCCCCTCTATAATTTCTACTCCTTTATACGCGCATAGTTGTTTTAATATATCTCGCATATCTTCTTTGTATTGATTATAAATTACTTTTCGTCTATACTTTGGGGTGAATACTATGTGGTATTTGCACATCCATTTAGTATGAGATAAACTATTTGCCTTATTGGCCATTAAAATCACCTTTCCTTTCGTTGGTATAGTAGCTTGAACACTTCTATTCTAACGGAAAGGGTGATTTTTTTGTATAACAATCGATGCGCACCCGCATAGCGGGTGGTTTTTTGACTTCGCACGCTTTGCGTACTCAGCCAGGCTAAAGCCATAAATAAAAACGTTCTAGCGAACGTAAACTACCGTTCTGGTCATAATGATTGCAATTTAACACTACATCTGGAGATGTAAAACTTCGTATTCCAAAAACTTAAGGACATACAGCTAGAGGCAACTATCATTGAGCGCTATCGACGTCGTTAATGTTCTGTGGAATAAGGGTTTATCGAAATGTATCTTGCTGTGGTCTCCGAGTGTTGAAGATACCATAAGACTCTCGGAGTACGAAAGTATCTCCTGAAACAATTAGTAACCTTAATAAAAAGACATAGGAACATATCGAAATGTTACATTCCCGTCCTCCTACGTGTGGATATCTAAAACCTCATTGAATTTATGAGTAATGAAAAAGTATCCTTTTCAACATCTTTAACTTGTTCTATTCTATCCACTATATTATTTATTATCTCATTATCTTTTCGTCCATTCCCATTATCATTATATATATTAAATTTTATTGATAAATTTAATATATACTTGTACTGGTTAAAAATATTTAAAAATTTTTCATTTAAGGTTACTAAAGCATCTTTTTCAAAAATATTATTTAAATAATCTAATCTTTTTAACATTAGTTCTGTTCGCTCTTTAGGAACAGTAAATAATTTGTAATTTATATTATCATATTCTAATTTATTTAATAAATAATCACAAATTTTAGTAAGTGAATCTATCCCAAAAATAGCATTTGAATTTTTAAAATAAAAAATATCTTGTTGATTATACAACTCAGACAAGTTCTCGGAATATAAATAATATTCAAATTTTTGTTTTAATATACTTTTATCAATATCAAATAGATAGTCTTCTCTATTTTTGTATAAAATAGCATCCTCCGAACCAAAATAACGTTCATTCATAAATGGCATTTTTTCAGTTTGACTCACAATTGCCTTTTTAATAATATCATATGATAATTCAGTAAAAGAAAATTTAAAATTCTTATTAAAATCAGCAACATTAAATATTCTTTCTGTATGATCATAACCATAAACTAATGTTGGATGATTAAGATGCCTCTCTCCATAAACTCTACTTGTCGGTATATAAAACCAATCTAGATATATCATAATATAATAGCTGGAATTAATACAATCAAACAAAAATTCTAGTAAATCTTCCCACTTACTACTAATTAATGTTTTAGATATTCTCTGATAATCTATACAAGGACAAAGACTATGATTCATTAATGGATAAAAATTCATATCCAAGCCTGTTCTTGTTATGTAACAAACCTGATTAATATAGTTAGCCATTATCCAACGCGTTGCTTCTTTATTAGTCTGTATACCTGATAACAAATAACCATGTTCTGTATTTGATGCTACTATTGGGCTATCAACCGGCAATTTTAGTCTGTCTTTCATAATAATTCATATGCTACTAACGCATATATCTCCTCTTACTGAAGTAGTAGTTATTTATATCCCTCTCCAAGGATGTGATAATATATTTCTAAATACGTGCTAATCAACTTTTGAATTTAATAAATAGATTATCAATAGTTTTTCATAACTTTTTAGGGTGTTAGCACTAAACTTAAAACTCTTTCTGAATTGCATTAGCCATTGCCATAAGATACTAGTAATCGCACATAATTATGAAGAAGAACTACTCTCATAATTTATATTCGAAAGGCATCCACCTTACATAAGTCTTCTTAATATATGTTTATAGTTTTAGTATTTCAGAGCAGTCTGATATAATATTTATAAACTTTTATCCTAATATTATTTCACTTATTACATTAGAATCTGGTTCAGCACATAAATCATCCATACAACGATAAACAATGTTTCCTTGAACATATAATCCTTTCATATATTGTATAAATTCCTTGTCTGGTTCGTCATAACACATTTTTCTTTTGCTCCACTTTTTATTAACAGAGAACTCAAGTTTTCTTCGACAACCCTTACAATTTACACACTCTGGCAGTTTTAACTGCTGATATCTTGCCGAGAAACAGACTCTTCCGACTGATAACAAGTGATTCGGATAGCTAGTAATAGGGAGCTTGATTACCTTCTTAAGTTCTTCAATTCTTTCTGGATGAAAATTTACTTCGATTTCTTTAATATGATAATCATCTAATATTCTTATTTTCTCATTGTCCATATAACTATAATCAAGCAGACCTTCCACTACCTTATCCTGCTCATTACTAAGCAAGCGCTTTGACCAGTTACAGTCAATCATCGATCTTGTCAGAATTCTTCCTAGCACTGGTATAATTTCTTCATTTTCAATGAGGGCTTTACACCT
Source organism: Velocimicrobium sp. (assembly GCA_041821315.1). GTDB lineage: Bacteria > Bacillota > Clostridia > Lachnospirales > Lachnospiraceae > DIGJ01. Next base: position 12,735 of record JBGUEO010000043.1, read on the forward strand.
GTGAAGAAGTCCAAAATCATTAAACGTTACTTTTAGTGGGACTATGTTCTTTAGTTCTTCTATTCGTTTAACCAATTCATCCATATAACGCTCTGGTACAATGGGTGTAAGCAGTCTAACACTCTTATTCTGCTCTTTACATTTTTTTGTCCAGTTAAACACTGTTTCATTTAAACAATGATAAATGCATCCTTCATCCCCTAATACTGCTCCTTGGTATTTGGATTCAATTCTCTCATCAAGCGAATCTTGACTATATTTTCTGCAACTAATATTGATGATAATCGCCTCCAATCATATATGGTTCATATTTATTCCCTATGTACTTGCAAGTTTTTTTACTACAAAGTGTATATTTCCACCATGAAGGTAAAATATCATCTACAGCAATATCATCATTTTTAGCTATCTTGCTAAACAATTTTACAACTCCTTGCATCTTACGGAAATCAATTTCTCTTCCCACAATTTTTATTGCTTTTACTCCCGCTTTTTTACAGCGTCTTAATGAACACAAGCCACATCGCGCCTCAACATCGAATATGCTTGCAGGTTCATCTGAATCTACCTGATAAATTCCTTTGCAAAACATACCAGGATCAAAATCATTTTCTCCATAATCATGCAGAAAACTGCATGTACCATTGAACATAGAACAGCCCTGATATCCAACGACTTCGATATCCATGGCATTCATTGCACACACCTTTTCAATTTCCTCCATTGTTACATGGTAGGACATACAAATTCGCTTAACATCATACTCTTTAAAAAATGCAATCTGATCTTGATTTATCGTTCTAAAAAAAATACTACTATGCAATTCAACGTCATATTCTCTTCGAACCATTCTTAATTGTCCAAGGTCTCCTAAGATGATTGTATCCACTCCCTGACGAATTGCATTTCCACAATAATCAAGAAAGTATTTATCCATTATTCGTTTTTCACTATAATCCTGTAAGTATTGTATATTCGCTAAAAAGTTAACCTTTACGCCATTTGCATGTGCGTGTTCTACAATTTCTTTCAGTTCTGTAAAGTCAGGCAGAATACGTTTTCCTGTACCGGTAAATTTCCCTCTTCCCGTAAAAGAATATGTACTAAATAATCCCTCGTCCGCTCCTGTATAAATTTCCCCAGCTCCACACTCAATAACTGCTTTGCAAGATTGTATACTATTAACTGGTGCCATTATTTCCAATTAGCTTCCTCCTCACAATATGTTAGATAAATGTCTCGTCATTTTTTCACATAATTTTTTTTCTTCCACAGCTTCCTTTTTAATTTCACGTTCTATTTCCAACAAAATTCTTTGATTTCCTATGCAAAAATACTTTGTAACAGCATTTCGAATACTTTCCCAGTTTTTTGCTCTTTCACATACCGCTGGAACAAACTCCATTACATCCTGTTTTGTAGTCCTAGAAATGTAACGAAGCATATCTGCATAATTCAGTAAATCGCGATAAATTCTGTTTAACCGATATAAATTTGGATTAGCAAGCAGGCTTGCATATGATATTCCTATTTCATTTTCCTTTAAATCTGCAATAAGAGAACTGCTATACTGATCTATCTTCTGAAATAGTGCACTTTCATTTCTTTGTTGTACCGTAATTCGTAATTCCCCTATGATAAATTCCTTATCCTGATCTCTGCATTCCATATTATCTAAAACTGTATATCTTGCCTGTCTGTTTCTTGCAGTATATTCAACTGTAACCTCTGAGAACGTAGGGTCTAGACTTATGAAATCTTCCTTATTTTTTTTCCCTATTGCCATGATACAATGAATAGGAAATGTCCTTGTATACGCACTATCAATCCAGTCAGCATCCTCAAGATCTATGGCTAATGCTAAAGGCTTGCTTATCCGCATCAGCATGCTATCCTTTGTGAGTCCTTCATAGGTAATATCCTTCCATACCAAATTCATGTCATAGTATTTTTTTAATGCTGTTTCTGCTATTGGAGTATCCGGATACAAGAATTCCCTTCCCCATGAGTTTTCAAACATTAGTTCATGTGATTTTTTTTTCCATTTTAAATAAGTTGCAAATACAACTTCACCACAAGCAAGATTTCCATTTCTATATGGCTGGATAGCTAACATCCCTTCACCGCCTCTCTTACTTCAGCTTGTTTTCTTTCTTGTATAAATCGTATGTTCTCTCTGTCATTTGCTGTATCGTTCTAATTGTGTCTATATCTAAATCTTCCATTGTAAAAATAATGTCCAACTTTGATTCTAATTCCACCACTAATTTTATGTAATTATAAGAATCGAATAAAAGATCTTCACTAAAAGTCGTATCATCTTTCATGTCTTCTTTCTTCAAATCCACTTCATTTGTATCTACTAACACGTTCTTTACTATTTCTTTTACTTCTTCCATTGAGTATGTCATATCTAGTTTTCTCCTCTCACTAAATACTTCTTTAATATTTTTCCTGAACTATTTTTTGGTAATTCATCTAAAAAAATAATCTTATTAGGTATTTTATAGTCAGCCATATAGTTTTTACAATATTGCTTTATTATATTTTCTGACAATACTGCACCTTTTCTGACTACAACATAAGCTACCAGAATATCGTCATTGCCTGCCTGTATGCCAACAGCTGAAATACCTTCAACTTCATCCATTTGCTTAATAATATCTTCAACTTCGTTAGCGTATACTTTCAATCCATTGATATTAATTAAGCCATCACTTCTTCCATTATAATACATCTTTCCATCCACTTTTTTCATAACGTCACCAGTTATAAATAATTCATTATAGAATTTATCTTGATTTAATTTTTCTGGATATAAGTAATGGAAGTCAATAATATCACTTTTCAGTAGCAGTTCACCGCAATTTTCTTCTGGAATAAACTCTAATGGACGAAGTACTTTCTGGGCATCCGCTAAAAACTCACCCATGCTGTTGTCTTCTGACAAAGGATTTACTCCTACTGCCATTGTTCCTGCCTCTGTTGAACCATAATTTTGATATATATCAACGCCAGACAGTTCTTTCATACGCAGTACAGTTTCCATTTCTATAGCTCCACCTGCGGAAAAACTTCTTCTCACACTTGAGAAGTCAAATGTTTCATTGTTCAGCTGCAATACATCACAGAACATCTTATAAATAAATGGTGTAACAAACATATGCGTTACGTTTCGTCTTGCTATCTCAGACAAAATGTATTTTGGAAATCTGATATCTTCCAACACTACAGACAAACCATGGTATAGTGGAAACAATGTTCCACCAAGCAGTCCATAGGAGTGAAATAATGGCGACAACGGCATAAATACTTCTGTCCCATCCAAAGCAGTAAATGGTTTTTCTAATGCAATAATTTCACTATAACAAGCCTTTTCTGTTCTAGCCACTGATTTACTCTCTCCTTGACTTCCGCTTGTGAATTGAATGATCCGGTCATTGCAATTGCACATCTGACGGTATTCAGAAGATACCTTATTTCGCAATATTACAAAGTCAGTACCTTCTTTTTCCACAGACATGTTCTCATATCTTTCTTTATACTTCTTTTGAACGACAATATATCTTAAATTCAGATTCTTTACATGATATTCAATTTCACTCTGTCTAAAATATACTGGTATGAGTGCTGCTGGATTTTCACTTTTAAACAAAGCCAATATCCAGAAAATAAATTCTGGCTCATTATCATATACAAGTCCAACTGCTTCATATTCATTGACTTGTAAACTTCCCACAATTTTTATGTACTCTTCAATCTTTGCTCGCAATGACCCATACGATACTACGGTATCTTTGTAAAAGATAGCGGCTTTATTCGTATCCCGTCCACAATTTTTTAGTATTGTATCAATAATCATTTTTTATCCTCCTGGTCAATACAAGCAAAGAACTCTTGTAACGCTTTCCTCTCCTGCACTTCTGCTTCTAGCAGATTTTCCTGTATCTCATTCATAATAGAATTACTCTTATGATAATTGTATTTCACCATAAGTAAGATAACAGCCTTTAATCTTCCTTCAATTTTCTTATATTCAGCACATAACTTTTTATAATATGGTTCGTAGTTAGAATGCAATCCTATTAAATATTTCAGTCTTATTACCATAAGATGTTTATGATCATACATTAGATAATACGTTCTTGGTTCACACCACTCACCTTCTATAATATCTATATTACGAAGCAACGCATTATAACCATCAAGTCCAAATTCTATTCTTGGCAAGTCTTCTGTATTGTACACCTCCCAATACTCTGGTATTTCTGACTTATAATATTTTCGTAAGCTGTTTACAATACTTGATTCCCTAAAATGTGACATAATCTGTTTTTTTAACCTTACAAGATAAATTTGATTTGACCCACGCCCTGATACTTCATCAACAATAGAGGGGTTAAATGCATTTTCCATATCCTCAAATGTAATGGTGGAAAATGTGTATTTGTGTGAACGTGCTAATAAAAAGTCACTGCAATAGAATACCTTTTCAGATAAATTGTAACCATAAACTAATACTTCGTGGCACCCATTCTGTTTCTGGTAAAAAAATAAGTTATTCCTTATGTAAAAATAATTCAACATTATATCTACATATCTTTCTTCATCTATCCATTTTATTATGTAATCAATAATACTTTCAGAACCATTTACAATTTCCTCTCCATAGATTGAATCACACTGAATCCATCTGCAAAAATGAAAGGGGTGTATGTCATAAGGGTGAGGAAAATAAAAATCTGCCCAATTATGATTTGCCAGATTTTTATTATAATATAGCAGCGTGTAATGACTAATAATCCATTCAATTGTTTCTGGATTATTACTTAATATCGTCATCATATGTGCATGTTGAGTATATGTCGTTATGATAGGTTCCTTTACAGGCAATATCTTCGTTCCTTCCTGAGTTAGTTCCACTTTCTTAATCTTTTCCATATTATCACCTTATTTTATTTTTCTTCTATTTTTTCACTCAAATATGCAGCCAAAGTATTCACTGTCTCAAAAGCCGTAAATGACATCTTTTCATAACCAAATTCAATCTGAAATACTTTCTCTAATTCCACAATAATCTGGATAAATATAATGGAATCTATATCAAAATCTGATAGTTTTAAATCCTGCGATACTTTATACTCATTATTTTGTCCAATAAAAGTATTCATAATATCCAGCGTTTTCTCCAGAATCGTTTCCCTAGTCCATTCTGTGCCTTCCTTTTTCTCTGTATGGCCAGCATCTGCTTCTTTCTCAATAGCAGCCAGTGTCTTCTCCTTATCAAGTTTTCCATTCGTATTATATTCAAATGTATCTCGTCTATTAAATTCAGATGGGATCATATATTTTGGCAGTTTTTTTGACAGATATTCTTCAATTGCTCTATCCTCTTTTTTAGTTCCTATGTAATAAGCAGCCAGCATCTTATGCAATTCGTTTTTAGTCTTAATTATAACAAGAGACTTTTCAATACCTGGAATCTGATTGATCACACTTTCAATTTCTTCAAGTTCAATCCTATATCCATACATCTTAACCTGGTTATCCATCCTACCAGCATATTGGATTATATTATCTTGCAAAAACCTTCCCAAATCTCCGGTTCGAAATGCTCTTACGTTAAGACCGTTCTTAAGCTCAATAAATTTTTCATTAGTAAGCTCTTCTCGATTAAGATATCCTTTTGCCAGTCCTTTTCCTGAGATATAAATTTCTCCTGTTTCCCCTTCAGGCACCGGACACATGTTTTCATCTAAAATATAAATTTCTGTTCCGTCAATCGCCTTTCCAATGTCGATGCTGTCTTTTTCTGTTAGCTCACTTACAGATGACCAGATTGTAGTTTCAGTAGGACCATACATATTATAAATTCTCGCATTTGTCACTCTTTTCAGTTCTGTCAGCAAGTTTTGAGGGAACTTCTCTCCACCTATTAATATATCTGTTACCATCTGCATACTGTTTTTACCTGCTTCATTATTTAAAAGCATTTGCATAGCTGATGGTGTCATTTGTAGCATACTAACTTCATGGGTTTTAATAAGCTCTGCTACTTTGACCTGGTTATTCTTTTCTTCCTCACTAGCCAAAATTACCGTTAACCCCAAATAAATTGACACAATACTCTCAAGAAAGAAAATATCGAATCCAAAAGTAGTTAGGCAAAGCATCCTTTTATTTCTCTCGAAATCAATACATTTTGCCATTCCGTCTATAAAATAATGCAATCCCTCTCTTCTTACCATGACACCTTTTGGATTTCCTGTTGTTCCAGAAGTGTACAATACATAAGCCAGCTCATTTTCAAGTCGTTTGGGCTTACTGGCTGACTGACAAGAATTGCATTCATCTAACGCAATTATGTTTACATTTGGAAACATGTCCTTGTGTTTGGATAATGTAATTACAGTCTTTACCCCAGAATCTTCCATGATGTACTGTATTCTTTCTTTTGGATGTTTTAAGTCTAATGGCAAAAATGCAATACCAAGCCTTAGCATTGCCAACATGGTGAATATCACGTCAGGAGAACGTTCTAGTGCAATAGCAACTAAATACTCCTGTTCCTTTTTTTCCATTATGGCAGATTCGATCTGTTGTATTCTTTTCATTATCTTTTCATATTTAAATGTTTCATCTTTAAATATGAATTTACTGTAGACAGGTATCTCTCTCATAGTTTTTTACCTTTCAAAATCCTTCACTTCATAATGTTTATCAAGACTTTAATCATCTAACACAGACTTGTACGTCTGATATTCAAAATCCAGTAGATTTAACATACTTTCGTATAATCCATCGTATTTCGTCTGTGGCGCATTGGTTAAATTATTCTTTAATAGAGCGTAATTCACACCCTCCCACTTAATTTGTATCTGTTTCAGCTCAGATAGCAATTCTTCGTTTTGGTTATGATATTTTCGCATATGCTCATATACAAGTACCCTACTGTGCAATATACCGTTATACTTTATATTAAAGAATAAATCTTCTGATGATTTTACATGTTCTTCTGGTGGAAACAGGTTTTTCATATTTTTAATCCGACATACAAAATCCTGTAATTTGCTTTGACTTTCCGTTAGATAAATTTCAATGTTTTCCTCAAACTTGCTATGAATCAAAGCATGATCCATTGCTTTGATTTTATTCCCAGACTGCTGATAATTAAAATCATAGTACGTAAACCCTCTGCTTTTAGACGCTTTGTATAAATCATCTATACCAAAGAAACCTACATATGTTTCATAGTTTTTCACTGTTGGGACAAGACAATCTGATACATATACTTTATCCTTCTGGTATCCAAGGACTGTCAGAAAATGAGGTCTGAATTTTTTGGGTCTCGTCTGATAATATGTAATAAATTCTGTATTGATTGCAATAATGACTGGAATTCCATCATCTATTTTCTGTTTAATAAACGCCTTAAACGATTGAACATCTTCACCATCTGGTATTGCCTCTATGGATATGGTTTCATTTATCCGTTCAAAAAAGTTTTGAATCAGTATATTCGAATCATGGAATACTACAATATCCTTCATGCTCTTCGCATGATCATTCCATTCATAATCCATCTTCATCCCGTCACCAAGGAAAAAGATATCACTCTCTGAGATGTCTAATTTGCAGTTATAGAACAAATTTGAAAATGATGAAATCAAGCAGGCATTACTCACAAATGACTCATATTCTTTAAAAACATAGTTCTCCATATTCTATCCTTCATCTATTGCCTTTTTTTGCATTACTGTATATGATTCGAATTGCATCTTCAAGACTTGTTTCTAATATAGTAAAGTCCTTCACATTGTATCCTTCTTTCATAACCTTCATCATGATTTCAGCTGGATTTATTTGTTGACGGCTAAAAGAAATATTTACTTTATTTTCTGCTTTTTCCACCGTACAATTCTCTAATTTTTCTAGTCTTTCAAGATTATTCATTGTTTCTAGTTCCATAACGATTGTACATAACTCATTGCAGTAATCTTTAATAAGTCTATCTTTCGATCCCTCGTAAATATTTTTTCCTTTATCTAGAATAAGCACATTTTCGCAAAGGTTATCAATATCAGATAAATCATGAGATGTCATCATCATGGTTACTTTACGTTGCTCATTTATCTGTTTCAGGAACTTAATAATGTTCTCTTTTGCAGTTATATCAAGTCCAATGGTGGGCTCATCCAGATATGCAACGGATGGATTATGTAAAAATGCAAGAGCAAAGTCGGACATAATTCTTTGTCCAAGACTTAGCTGTCTTACTGGTGTATCAAAAAAAGATTTAATATCCAGGAGTTCTTGGAACATATCCATATTTTCGTCATACTGTTTGTCTGTCATTTTATAAATTCTTTTATGCAATTCAAATGAATCATAAACTGGCAAATCCCAGTAAAGATTGCTTTTCTGTCCTGAAACAAGAGCAATCTTTTTTCCGTTTTCCATTCTATTCTTATGAGGTGAAATACCATTAACCGTAACATTACCACCTGTAGGATGCATAACTCCTGTTAGTATTTTAATTGTTGTTGACTTTCCAGCGCCGTTTGGACCTATATATCCTAAAATTTCACCTTCATGAACATTTAAAGATACATCCGTTAGTGCTTCATAATAGGTAATCTGACGTTTCAATAAGTCTTTTAACATTCCCAGCTTACCTTCTTGTACTACCGGCTTTTTATAGACCATGCTTAAATGTTCGGCCTTTATAATAATATTATCTGTTCTCATATTGAATCAACCTCCCGCACTTTTATACTGTTTCAATCCTAGATACCATAATCGGTATGCAAGATAAAACAGCCCAATTCCTACTCCTAGTATGACTATCATAATCCACCAATCCATCTTGTTATCTACTAATAAATAAGAAGTCGGATAATAATTAATCAATGAAATAGGTAAGATAAAAGTCAATAAGAATCGTACTCCTTTTGTATAAATCGTTATTGGGTATTTTAAAAGTTCACCTACTGTATCAATCATAAACGACATAATATTGTGAGTCTGGTAAATCCAAAATGATAAAGTACCGATTAACACATTGAATGCAGCTACGATAAACACAGCACCTATTAATCCTATTACATAAAAAATAATTCTTGGGGACAGTGCTACTCCTGCCTTGTTTGCTGCAAACGTTGCAATTGCACCACATATAATGGTTATCACAAGATTGGTCGCCCTAAAGTTCATTCCAATTACATACCAGAATGGATTAATTGGTGCTATAAGAAACTGGTCAAGCTTTCCTTCTACAATATAACCTTCCATACATACCATTGGTTCCCATGTAAATGCACATCCCAATGAAATTACAACAAAGGAAACGGCCTGTAAAAACAGAACCTGGCTAAAATTCCATCCTCCAACGGTTTTGAAATTATAAAGAATGATCCATGCAGCAATAAACTCCACTGGATAACGTATTAAATAGCTGATTATTTCATAAAGCAGAGTATGTCCATACTGAAGTTTTGCTTTTATGTTCAAAGACATCATATATAATACCATCGTCAACCCCCCTGTAAAATTAATTTTTTCAATCCAACGTGAAACAGTATCTTATTAACAATCCACAAAATTAAAATCCATACAATTTGTAGAATGAATCCCTCTGTGACCTCTGGTACTGCTATTTTTCCTAGATAAATAGAGATTGGAAAGTCAAAACCAAGTCTCATTGGCAATATCATAACTACTTTATGAAGTCTGCCTGGGAAGAATGTTAGTGGTATAATTGCACCAGACAGAATTCTTATTACATTCATAATCAGCAACCCTACTGTATTGTATCGATCCATAAACCAGAATGAAATCATTCCAAACATATAGTACATTTCAAAATATACTCCTATGGATAATACTAATGCAAACACTGCACAGACAAACCCTGCAACAGATGCAGGCAACATTATTCGTGTAAAGAAATTTGATAATACTAGCATTGGAATCGAAACAAAAATAAAAGAGAATAAATTTCCTCCTAAATTTTTCATTAAAACCTGTAGCTGATAACTACAAGGGAGTTTTAAATAATTAACAATCATTCCAGTATTAATATTATCCTGAACAATTGTCATTGGTTGCATTCCTGTTAGAAAACTAGCAATAATCACACTTAATATCTGATAGGTAAGCATTTCGCCAAGCGAATAAACCTGGATATTGCCATTTCCCATATACAACGCTTTCCATAATGCAATCTGAACCGCCAGAAATATGAAAGCCCTAACAATGGAAAACAGAATATTTGCCTTATATATTAATTGGCTTTTGAATGAAAGATATATGTAATATAAATATCTTCGCATATCGTCCCTCCTAACTAAGAATTTTTTTCCCTATTTTTCTTATTACATCACCAGTATCCGCAACAATGCCTACATCAGAATACTCAAATATAGGAGCGCTACAATCCCGGTTCACTGCAATAATCTTCTTACTGTTAGTAATACCACATACATGATGTATGCTTCCTGATACTCCAAATGCAATATAAACGTCTGGCTGTACAAACTTTCCTGATTGTCCAATCTGTAAATCGGAAGTTCCTATTTCGCACTCAACCATAGGTCTACTATAACCTAAACCTGCACCCATTTGCTTTGCTATCTTTTTTAATAGAATTAGACTTTCTTCATCTACTCCCCGTCCGGCACAAATGATAACCTTCTTTCCTTCTAACTGCAAGCATGAATCCCTGTTGTTTCTTCTTTCCTTACTTGCAATAAGGTGACTTTTCGCTCTTTCTTTATCTGAATACGAAAAGTAGCAAACCTTTAATGACTTAGCACCTGCAGCCATCATACGAAAAACATTTTTCTTTATAATACCAAACACCATCCTTGTATTCTTTCCTATCACAACTGCTTCCTTTGTACCGATATAAGCTGTTCTATGGAATACAAACTGTTGCTCATTGGCATCATACTTAATCTCGATGCAATCTGCAACAATACCAACATTTAATTTTGCTCCTGTTGAAGCAGCAACAGCCCGCCACTTATCACTATCCGGAAACAATACTAAATCTGGTTCCTGCACAGTTAGTAATGCTACTAACAGGTCACTTCTTTTATTCCACTCCATATGTGCTAATTCTGCACACTCTATGACATAGTCAATTGCAGATATGATAGAAGAACCAGTTAATACCTCACTATCTGACACAATCGCAACTAACTCCCCCTCTATCTTAGTTGAAAGTTCCCATCCCTTGCTAAGCATCTGACAGGTTAAGTCTGTTATTTTGTTATTTTCACTTTCACAAACTACTAATATTTTTTTCTTCAAAATAATCCCCACTTATTCACAAAACACATTAATTTCCGAAATCACTCGCTCGACTGCCTCTGATACATCTTGAAGGATTTCATTTGATTTCTTATCTGTATCCCGTGAAATTATACTTAATACTTTTGTACTTGAGCCTTCCATTCCACATTTAATAGGGTTCAGTTCAAGTATTTCATTATCCCACACTGGAATCGTATAATTCCTTGCTTTCCGAATGGAAAATAAAGACTTTGTGCCTAAGTAAGTATCTATTCCATCCATACATAAAACGCACGGCATCTCTATTTTATAATTTGTTATATACTTCTCTTCCAATGCAGTAACAAGCAACTCGTTCTCCTGCACCTCTTCAATTTCTGTAACTTGTGTTAAATATGGTATGTTTAAAAGTCCAGCAATAGATGGTCCAACAAAACCTGTTTCTCCATCTAATGATTTCTTTCCACATAATATTGCACCAACTTGGTCGATTCTTTTTATTGCCTCCGATAAAACATAGGATGTTGCAATGGTATCAGAACCGGAATAACATACATCTGTAATACGTATTGCCTCATCACAACCAAGAGAAAGTGCCCTTCTTAACATTGATTCTGATGAGACAGGCCCCATTGTCAGACAAATGATTGTTACATCGGAATGATTTTTCTTATAGGTAACCGCTTGTTTTAGCATATACATATCATATGGACTAATTGCATTGCTATCTTCTGTGTCGGTTGCTTGAGTTAACTGTTTTAAACATACAACAATATTCATATTATTTTCCTACCTAATTATTTTAGGTTTGCCTTAATTGCATTATCTACTAATTTGTATATAATGTTTAGTTGAATTTCCGACGCACCTGAATATATTTTTGAAGCTAATGCATCTCTTACTTCTTTTTCTATATTAGACTCGATACTGTAGCCGTATGCGCCAAAAATCTGAAGTGTTTCTAGACAGGCTTGCACATAGGTTTCACTAACAAAGTACTTAAACATAGATGCTTCTAAATATGTATTTTTATGCATATCCTTTTGCCATGCAATTTTATAGAGTAAAAGCTGTGACATTTCAATATTGACACGCATTTTTGCAATCTTATGTGTCACCGCTTGATATTGATTCAGTTTTCTTTTTTCTGTATAAGTAGTACACATTTCCATTAACTTTTGCATTACACCAATATTACTTGCAAACTCAAAGCAACGCTCCCAGTCCATTGCAGAGTTAATGATACTTAAGCCGTTTCCTACTTTTCCTACTAGATTTTCTTCTGGGATGAAACAATCGTTAAAATTTAATTCTCCCATTGGACATGACTTGAGTCCCATTTTTTCTATATCTCTTCCGATTTCCAATCCCGATGTATTTCGTTCAACTACAAAACAGCTAATACCATTCATTGTTCCTGGTGCTCCTGTTCTTGCAGATACCACAAATACATCAGCGATTGGTGCATTCGATATAAACGCCTTGCTTCCATTCAATAAGTATCCATTTTCTACTTTAGTAGCTCTTGTTTTTATACTTGCAATATCAGAACCAGATTCATCTTCCGTAATTGCCAAAGATCCAATCAGACTTCCATCAATTAGCCTAGTAAGATACTTTTGTTTCAATTCCTCATAACAGCATTGATTGATCACATTCATGCAAGCCCAAAGATGATTTGTAATAACGAATACAAATCCATTATCATCACAGGAATATCCCAGTGCCTCCATCAGCAATGCAGAAGTAATAAAACTCTCCCCTAGTCCTCCATATTTTTCATCAAAAGAAATACCAAACAATCCATAGTCAGCACATAGCTTCCACTTTTCTTTAAATGTATGTACATCACCATTAATTTCATTTCTTACAAATTGAATCAAATCTTTTTTTAATTCAATTTGATCCTCTGTTAATTTAAACTCCATTTTTCTCCCTCAAATATTACTCTGCAATTTTTTCAACTAATTCTTTTATTGTTAAAGGATTCTTAATACCGTCTTTTACAATATCTGGCCAGTTTTCCTGCTCAATTCCGTACTGTGATAAAAATGCAAACATCATTCTTTCAATTCCGATTCCAATGCACCCAGTATAGCAATGTTCCTTTTTCTCTTTGTTAGAGAACAAATCAAATCGTTTTGCTAAGAAATGACCATGTAAGTTAAAAGAACCAACTGCTGTTGTTTTATCTTGATTTAAGTTGAGACGCAATTCATATTTGGAACCAACCATTTTTTGTGTATTGATACGTTTTACGGCATTATCTACAAGGAAAAATGGATCATTTGCTGTTTCACAGAATCCAGCTAAATTTAGTAACTCCATAAACTTTGTTGCCATTTTTTTATAGCCGATCACGTTATTTTTTACATAATCGTATTCACCGATAAATACAGTCTCACGAATAGTAAAATCCCATAAACGTTCAAATGGCTTATAATATTTATTTTCATATCGGAATGACTTACCACATGCTGTTATGCCTGTATGCTTGATTTCCTTTCCTGAAAGCATATCATACACGTAATAGCACATTGTTGGTGGTAGCCCAAATTCGGTATTACAGCAGTAATCCTTTAACTCGTCTACAATCTCTTCTTCTTCAGTTTCCTGCGTAAAAGAATCCTTAAACGCTTCAAAGTTTTCTACTGCATTTCTAAGTCTTGTTGTAAACATCAAAAGATTTGGAAAAGATTCAAAATAACCGACTTTTCTCAATACATCCAACCTTAATAACGTAGGGAAACGATAATTTTCGCAATGAAAAATCTTTACAGACATATTTTTAAAAACATTATCAAAGAAATCAAACAGGCTAACCAGTGGTTCCTTTAATGCCACCTGTCCATCAGATGGAATAAATATTAATTCATTCTTTTGTAATTCCTCAATAATATTGTCATACTTGTATTGAACTGCTTTCTCATTATTCCAAAATCTATTGCATTTTACATTTTTCAAACCTACAACTTCATTCTTAATGATATATTGTGCTCTCTCTTTAATTTTCTCTCCACAAGTATCATCGGCTACACACAGACTTGCACCAATGATTTTTCCTTCATCTAAAATTCTCTCAAATGATGTAATATCTTCTGACAGATAGTATATCTTCTTTTCGAATTCTTCAACTAAATATAAACTAAGTTCCTCTTCAAAAATAATATCCACCTTTTTCATTTTATATGTCCTCCCTTTCGACAATTTGCATTTTATCCTGGTTGTACATATTTAGCTTATTCTTCCGATTGAGTAACAGGGTTTTTATCATTTTTTCTTTCTGCTCTCCTGAATAGAACATTCCAGAAATGTTACCCGCCCAATAACAGTCAACTGGCTTAATATAAAATTTTTTATCATCTTCATACACATATTTGTTTTCTAACAGCAAATCCATTGTCTTTCTTGTAAACTCATTGAATACTGCGTCTTCTATTCTTAGATATGTAAAATTAGGGAACATAACAAACAAACGATTTTGTCTTTCACACTCTGTAAGTTCATGTTCTAAATGCCTAGCATGTCTGCTTTCATGAATCGCCTTAACATAATCATTCACATTGACATAATTTTTGTATATGAATCCATCCAGATAACCTCGAGAAGATGGTCCAACTCCGATAATACGCCCTCCATCTAATTTATTGGCCCCTAGATGTGTTTCAAGATATAAGTTTGGTCTATCTGACTTTCTTGAAATTGTGTTTGACATAACCATATTGCATTCTTTATCATTCTGCAGATAATTATAAATACCTGTATAAGCATAACGCTGGTCAATGTCTATGTATTTCTTATAGGTTTCATTTTTTTTCATGAATCCTTCCATTCTAGTATTTGGAAATACGTTAAGCGAATACAAGTCAATACAGTTTACACCATATTCAAATGCCCTATTAATATCTCCTATGATCTCTTCAAAGTGTTGTTCCGGGAAGTTATACATCAAGTCAATATTATAATCATCAAAACCATACTCTGCTAGATTATGTAATGTTTGCTCCACTTGTCTAACAGGAAGAAGTCCGTATTTTTTTCTTATCTCAGGTGTAAAACTCTGTACACCAAAGCTGACACGCTTAAAACCTATTCGCTTTAACTCTTTTATAAATTCTGCATCTTGCAATTCTCTTATATGGCCTTCTGTAGAAAACAGGCAGTCTTCTTTCACCGTAAAGCTCTTATTTATTGTATCGACTATTCTCTGTAATCCAGTAATTCCTATTGATGAGGGGGTTCCCCCTCCGAAATGAACTGCTGAGATAATTTTAACCTCGGACGGCAATGTTTCAGAATAATGTTTTAATTCTACAATAATTGCCTCAACAAACTGATCTACAACTTTCTTTTCTGGTTTTACTTTATAGTAATTACAAAAAACACAGAATGATTTGCAAAAAGGTACATGCACATATAAAACAGTATTTCTATCAGGTTTATATGTATTTTTCTTAATAAGATTTTCAAATCTCGAATTTCCTACCGCATCATTAAAAATACTTAATTGTGGATAATCATAATGTTCTGTATCCTTTACTTTAAACATTTCTACCATATTAATGTCTTATTGCTTCAATACGTATCTGAATCAATTCTGCGATAGATGTTGGTGTGTTGAAATTATTAATATCAAAATCGTCATCTGCTAAATCAATACCATATGTAGTCTCAATAAATGTTAATAAGCTTACAATTCCTAAAGAATCAAGCATGTTTTCACCTAATAATGGTGTATCTTCATTAATTTCCTTCACTGTAAGAACTTTAGTTAAATATTCGATAATCTCACCTATTACCTTTTTCATATGTTTCTCTCCTTCAATAAACAAATTTTTTTTGATATGCGCATTCTTATTTCCATTATATACCTTTTATATAATTTATCAATAATATTTTACATATATCCAAACAATATTTATAACAATTTAACCCTCGGTTGTATTACAAATTTAAATGTTATGGTAAATATGTTGCATTTTCCAGACTATATCGTTGTCATCTCTACAACTAAAGCTAATTTTTCATTTTTGGGAGGATTAATTGTATTCCTATAACTTCCATGTCATGCATACTTCCTAGTGTTACTTCAAAATCATTCACAAATCTATTTTGTCACAGCACATATTAGTACTATATGCAATCTTGCAATCTGATTTCTGCTTTCACCAATCTGTTTCGCCAACAATTCATCCGTCCGAACTCTCGGTTGTTCTTTTTCTAATGGCTGACTGTCTAATTGCCATTTTCCCGTATCAACACCAGCCCATTCACAGGCAGCTTTTCTTCTATGACCTGCAATAATCTCATATCCCTCACCAGCAGGATTGGGTCTAACAATCAGCGGAACCAATACTCCCTTTTCTTCAATGCTTTTGGATAGTTCAAACAACTGCATATCATGCTCCACCCGAAATGGATGCCCTTTAAACTCATGCAATTCACTGATTTTGACGTTTCCCGTCTGTAAATCCTGTTCGTTGTTCCATAATGAACACAATTCCTTTGATTTCTTCATCTTCTCATTCCTCCTATTGTCGTAGGTGTCATGTGAAAACTGGCAAAAAAAGAAGACCGCCTGCTTTCACATCAAAGATGTTGAAAACAAGCGGTCTTTTGACTTTTTCTTATGAAGTTGTTGATGGTTTATTTTACTGAAATAATCAAATTTATGAACGATAGATTTTTGTGTCCACTCATACCAGTTCAATAACTACTGAGACTTTAATCTCATTGGAAATCTCTTTTTTTCTTCCAAAATTCGATTTCCTAGTGAACTTAAAAAACCTCGCAAAGTGCGTAAATTGGTGTGCTTCCCGTCAAGTAGACAATTGAAAAAACAAAAATTTAGTTATTGCCGTACACAATGTGTACGGCAGTTTTTCTATGCAGCTAATAATAGTTTCTCGTGATATTCTTTTGGTGTTAAAACACCTAACTTTCGTTGTGGTCTCTTATTGGTATAATAATTCATATAACTATTAATTGCGTTTATTAATTCTTCCTTAGTTTTGTATTTTCTAGTGTAATACATTTCTCTTTTCATCAGACCCCAGAATCCTTCCATTGCTCCATTATCAATGCATCGTGCGACTCTAGACATGCTTTGGATCATTCCAAATTTAAGAACACGTTGATGAAAATCATTCGAGGTATATTGATAGCCGCGATCCGTATTATGCCGAATTCAGTATAATACGGATTCTAGAAAGTGTGCAAAGCACACCTCAACTCCCCTAGCCCCTCATTCGAGGGCACT
>JBGUEO010000044.1:0-29168 GCA_041821315.1 Velocimicrobium sp.
TAACTCAATTCAAGAAATACTCTTTTTTTTGGACACAGAAAAAATTACGCCCTCGCAGGATGTTAAAAACACCTTTTAATATCCTACATTATTAAAATATAAAATAATATGATGAAATTTTATTCGTTGATATTAGGTTCTATATAATCATATGGTATACCTGCGAAACTTTTAAGAACAGCTTCAAATATTAGTTTTGCGCCTTGACATGGTACTGCCATACCAATTTGCTTTCTAACACTTTCTTTAGTTCCAATAAAGTTATAGTTATCAGGAAACGTTTGTAGTCGAGCCCGTTCTCTGTTTGTAAGGGCTCGTGGTTCTTCCCAGTGGTATATATGAGTTCCACCACCACCACTTCCTGTTACCGTATAGGCTGGACGATTGGGATCAAGTCTCTTATAAATTTGGCTAATTTGTGCACCTCGTACATTTAATCGTAAGTCTTCCGGTAAATCAGCTGTGAATGCATTTTGTCCTGGTTGAATGTGTTCTAATCTTCTAACAACAGTAGGAGACTGCTTTGTCAATTCATTATTAAATGCATCTGTTGGAATTGGAGGAACCTCTATGGCAGTTCTACAGGTGTTATCAACGTTTGCATATGGAGCTGGTGAAGGAACATGATAGGTTACGTCAAGATCATTTCTAATTCCTATTATAATTATACGATGTCTAGCTTGAGGGATACCGTATTCTTCGAATTTATACAGATGTGGTGTTATTGTGTAACCATGTTCACCGGCATTTCTTAGGTCTTCTAATATTCTAGTGAATGCTGTTCCATCGTTAGCATTTCTAAGTCCTCCTACATTTTCAGCAAGAAACCACTGGGGATTGTACAAGTCAAGGACTCTTACCCCATATGAATATAAGGGACCGAATACTCCGTTTATTCCTAATTGTTCGCCAACAACGCTATAATCATTACAAGGAAAGCCAAAAGCTAATGCATCTATTGGGTCTAAATTTTCTAAATCAAAATTGCGTATATCAGCATGATAAACGCTGTTGGGGTTTTGTGGACAAATGTTGTGCCGGTATGTGTTGCACGTATTTTCATCATAATCATTTGCCCATTGATGAATGATTGAAAACTCTGGATTTCCTATGTCGGCGTGTGTAGCACCCCAAGCAATTCCACCTGGTCCACAGAACAATTCTCCTAATCTATATGGCATAATTATTTTATCTCCTTATTTATGTTTTTCCCTGTGAACAAATTTATTTCTTCTTGAATATGAAACTTTTGCTTATCAGAAAGTTGTTCTGCATATGAGAAGACTCTAGAATATTGTTCAAGATCTTTATCGCTAATATATCCTGCCATTTTAAATAGTTCAATAATACTAATATCATAGAAATTAGATAATTTTTTGAGTGAAGTGGGGGATATATCAGATGTTTTTCCACGTTCGATTCTACTTTGTTGAGAGTCAGTTACACCAGTTTGTTCTTGTACGTATTTTAAACTATAATTGCGTTCGACACGTAAGTGTAAAAGATATTCACCTAATTTATTCATGTTATCATCTCCTTGTTATATAATAATACAAGTGCTGCAATAACGCAAGTAAAATATAATTTATGCTGCATTTACGCAGCGTAATTATATTAAAAGAAGACAGATTCATATAAATTAATAGTATGATGGCAACGTCTTAGATAGTTAGCGTAGAAATTACGATAGAAACATTTGCGTTATATAATATAACAATATTGAAAAGTATTGTATTGAATGATGGTGGCAAATCTATATATCAAATCTTTTTTAATTTCATATATAATTATATATCAGAGGACATTATTACTTTATTATGTCTTTTTTGATTTTAAAATGACTGATATATATTTTATAGAAAAGTTATATAACTTTTTTGTATTACTGTAACAATAATATTTTGCAAGTAAAACAGATATCAAATTTATCGAGAAAACGCTAAATTTCAAGGCTGAGAACCAATTATGATCAAATATTAAATACAAGGTTTAAATAATTATAGTGATGAAATAATGAATGATTATAGAAAAGTTATAGAACTTTTTTTATTACGTAATTGCACTATACCAGTATTGAACAGATTGAGAAAATTGCGCAATAACAAGGCTTAAAACCAATTATAATTGATTACAACTATAATTGGTTTTATACGATTTAACGAAGATATAATGAATGGTTATAGAAAAGTTATATAACTTTTTATTGTGAAGAAAGTAATAGCTATTTCACGAAAAAGACAACGGTAAGTAATCAATGCTATGCTAAAAAGGCTGATAAATCAAAGGTAAACACATCTTTATTATTAAATAATGTCGATATTGAAAAGCAATATTTGAAAATTTATTGAAGAGATATGAAATAGTTATGGAATAGATAAGGAATAAATATGGAATAAATATTTAAGTATTATAGAAAAGTTATAGAACTTTTTGGAGCATGTTTTGGGGTGGAAAAGACGTGTTAAATAGTAAAAAAGTTGATATATTACGCTTGTAATCATTAAGATATGCATTCATTTAGTATGCAAAGTGTAAAAAATCTAATAATTTTATATCGAATACCTATTGGTTTAACTTAATTTTACTGGAAAAACATATAAATTTCCTGTGTTTTATCAAAAAAGAAATTTTTTTTAAGTTCTTCAATTCTAGAAAAATATTGCCTTTCTGATAATCGTTAAAAGTGCAACTTATTCACATATAATCCTCATTGATTATTTCACATCAAGGATACCACTGGCAAGCACATTGTGCGTACAGATGGGTCTCAACTGTGTATCGGTGTGCCCTGTGTGCGAAATAATCACCTCGTACTATATATGTCTTTGACGATATAAGTTTGTTGTATTTCTAGTTAATATTCAAAACTTAATGATAGTGGGGTATACCTATTAATAATAAAAGTGCAACTTATTCACATAACATATGTGGCTTTATGATGTTGTATTATTAAGCAATAAATTCTTGTTACCTGGGTAAATCTGAATCATTTTCTAGTACTAATGCAATCACTCTGTAACGGATATTGATAGATAGTTGCCTTTTGTTTTTGACCTTATAGAATGACCTGAAATTGATCTACTTGATTGTCACTGCATTGCTCGGTATAATGTCATTATTATACTAAAGAAAGGAAAAACCCCAGGGAACTTTATGCTTAGCACGCCATCGTTCCCCAGGGTCAACCGTAATGATTATTATATCAAACTATCGGTTAGTCTACAATAAGGAACTTGATTTTTTTATATTTTGAGCAATGAACAAGATGGTATTTGTCCAGAATGTAATGGAAAACTGCATTACCGTGACTCTAGATTACGCATTTGGAAGTTGTATGGTGGTGAAACTAGGCACCTAACCATAAGGCGCATGAAATGTAGCGTTTGCGGTCGTCTACATAATGAACTTCCTGATTGCTCCGTTCCTTATAAACACTATGGAAACGAAGTAATTGAAAATGTACTGGATGAAGTTTCTACACCAGAGGATGCTTCTACTGAGGATTATCCCTGTGAAGCAACGATGCATAGATGGAAACATTGGCTTTTAGCGAATTCTTTCCGTATAGAAGGAACCTTACGTTCTGTCGGTACTACTATGCTTGGATTTAGTAATGAACTATTAAAATCCAAGGTTTCATTGCTCCGTGAATTACGCAAACTAGGTGGGGATTGGCTTGGTGTCATTCTTCGTCTTATCTATAACACTGGTCACAGGTTATGCCCCTGATATCAGCTCATGATTATGCACCTGCTTTGTTTTGCTGTCATTTTTGCAGGATGCTAGAATACTTCCATAAAGACTAGGAGGTGTTCCATGAGCACAACATTAATTAATAATTGGAAGGACGAGACAGCCCTCAACCGTCATCAGATCATTTCCCCTCTACTTGATGACTCCCTTGATCCACAAAAGAGACAAGCACTTAGGAAAACTCAGGCAGAAAAACATGGTATTTCAATACGAAGTGTTTACCGATATGAGACGGCCTATCGTAATGGTGGCTTTGCTTCTCTAAAACCAACAGAAAAGGATAAACGCCCTTCACCAAAACTACCAGCTAATTTCCCAGAACTATTAGAAGAAGCAATTCAGTTGAAAAGGGAAGTCCCTTCCAGAAGTGTTAATCAGATCATTGCTATTCTGGAAATGGAGGATAGAGTATCTCCCGGAGTTCTATCTCGCCCAACCTTGCAGCGCCATCTTTATGATAGAGGATACGGCAAAAAGCAGATGAAGAAGTATGTGGAAGCGAAAGCTACCTCTTCAGGTCGCTTTGTAAAACCCCACCGTATGATGCTTATTCAAGCGGACATTAAATATGGGCCCAAACTTCCGATTGGTAAAAACGGAGCTAAAGTACAGACTTATTTATCAGCAGCTATCGATGATCATAGTAGATTCATCATTTCTTCGGGTTTTTATGATAATCAGGAAGCCACTATTGTGGAAGATACGTTCCACAAAGCGGTCTTAAACTTCGGAAAATTTGATTCTGGGTACCTCGACAATGGAAAACAGTATGTTTCAAAACAGTTGCTACACACCTGTGCAAAGCTTGGTATCCGTCTCATGCATTGTAAGCCATATGTTGCAAAATCAAAAGGCAAAATAGAAAAATTTAACAACTTCGTTAATGCTTTTATCGATGAATGCAAAGCCGCTAAGGTTAAAACAATGGACGAACTGAACCATCTATGGGAAGTTTGGGTACAGAGCTATTATCATGACAAACCTCACAGTGCTCTAGGAGAAGGTGTTACTCCTCGTATGGAATGGAATCGTGACAGCAGACCACTTACCTTTCTTGATGTAAATGTAGTAGCCGAAGCATTTCTTCATCACGAACTTCGAAATGTGGACAAGAGTGGTTGCATTAGCTTCAAAAATCGCAAATACGAAGTGGGTTTAAGCTTGATCGGAGCACAAGTGGAAATCGCTTATGATCCAATGGCTTATGAAACTATAACGGTTACATACCGGGATGTAAAACCATTTACAGCAAAGCCTCTTGAGATTGGCGAATTCTGCAAAAAAAGTCCAAAGGTTCCTGAATATCTGCTTCCGATTGAACCGGAAACCTCCCGTTTTCTTGCTGGGTTGGAGAAGAAGTTCAAAAACAAACAGGAGCAGGCTGCTTCAGCTATCTCCTTCGGCTCCTTTAAGAAGGAGGTAACCGATCATGTATGAAGCTTTCTTTGAAATGAAACACACTCCTTTTTCCAGAAATATACCTTCTGAAAAACTGTATGAATCACCTTATGTGAATGAAGTACTTGGTCGACTAGCTTATGCAGCAGACCGACAATTATTTACGGTGCTGACTGGGGATGCCGGATGTGGAAAATCCACCACTGTCCGTAAGTTTACCGAGTCCCTTTCCAAAGAACGATATATTTTATTGTATTTATCTGATTCAAAGCTGACACCACGCTGGTTTTACAAAGGATTACTGGATCAGCTCGGAATAGAATCTAAGTTTTACAGGGGAGATGCCAAGAGACAACTCCACAAGGAGATTGAAATACTGCGTGGTGTACAAAAGAAGCAGGTGGTAGGGGTATTAGATGAGGCACATTTGCTGGACAAGGAAACCCTAGAAGAATTTCGATTCCTGTTAAACTTTAAATTCGATTCTATGAGCCCAATGTCCCTTATTCTTATCGGTCAGACTGAATTATGGGATAAACTGAAATTGCAACGATATACAGCAATCCGACAACGAATTGATATGAATTGTGTTCTCCCGCATCTAGACAGAGCGCAAACAGAGCAATATATGAACAGTCATCTGAACTATGCTGGATGCAACCATGAACTTTTTACGGAAAAAGCTGTAGACGAGGTCTTTCGTTCTTCCTCCGGAACCATGCGTGTAATCAACCGTATCTGCGAAAAATGCCTGATGTACGCATTTCAACAACAGAAAAAGTTGGTAGATGATCACATGGTAAGATATGTCGTAGAGCATGAAATGCTAGGAGGTGCCTGAGAATGGGACATCTAACATTTTCAACTTCTATCCATAAAAATCAATTTCAAAAACTTATAAAAGAAGATAATACCTATCCAGATGATACAGAACGAATCGCATTATTCTACATCATATCTGGAAATAGCGATTTGTATAGGAAACGATCCTATATTTATGATTTTAGGAATCATGGGATAAAAAAATGTCTACAAAATGAGGGTGTTGATTTTTCTTCAGGAATGAAATCCCTTATACGATTAGGATTCAATCTCTATAATGGTTATGAGGATAATTCCACTTCACCAGCCTCATTATTTTATAGTCTGGATGAAGATAATAGAATAATTGCATTGAATGCAATATCCATAAGATTTATTCTCTAGGATAGAGTTCGGGGCAGATAATAACTGCCCCGAACAACATTGTTTTCGCATGACAGTCTTAGGAGCAGTTTAAAGACAAGCATGCAAATCAGTTTTGTGACAGGGCAAGAAAGCTTTAACAGCCTTTGACAATTATAATGCTCATATTTTCAAAAAGTCGCTTTGCAAATGATATTATAAGGATTCAATAATTATCGCTTTTTTGAGTGGATGCTCTCACATCAAGTTTTGCTTTTTTACAATTTCAGCTAGGACTATGGTTGCATATATTATCCTAGAAGACCCAGGGAGGATATATATTTAATCTTTCTGTTACATAAAAAAAATATTTTAATGGTTATTTATATAATATATTGTATAATAAAACGATAAATAATGTCAATAATAAACACAATAAGACATATATTGACATTATTAATGAAATATGATAAAATTGTGTGAACAATATCAGGTAATAGAAAGGTAATATAATAAAAGATTAGCTATAGAAGAAATAATGAATTCTAAGAAAAGTAAAGGAAAATGGTTATATGAAAAAGGAAGAATATGATAATCTAGAGAAACAATGTGAGATTTTAATTAGAAATCAAGGTAATAAGAAAAAAGCGCTTATCTTTATGTTGTCATTACAACCATACCAATTTCGCTTTTTGGATAAAATATTCGTTGATTCCATGAAGTTGTGTAATGATGTGTTAATTGCATCAAAATATGCGGAATATGAATATGAACGTTTATTTTCCTATTCTGTTCCAATTGAGTTCTATAACGACCATAAAAAGTTGCTTGAAAACTATTACAATAACTTTGATAGTGTTAATTTAGGTACGGAAAAAATAGTGGTGTCTAAGAATGACCACCAATTAGAGCGAATTCTATCGAATGATTACATAATATCTAATAGAAATATGATCGAATTATTGTGTGAAGAAATTAATTTAGAAAAGTTGATTATTACGGAATTGTCACCTATGAAATTGAGAACATTTTGGTATAACACAGTAAAAAGCCAGAGGTTAGAAGAGGGATGCGTAGCATTACCAAATTCTTTGAGGTTAGAAACTATGTGTAAAAAAGATTACTGGTACTTGTATTGGCTACTAATAAATGAACAAGAATCATTTAAGTGGAACACATGGGAATCATTATGTGAACGAATTCAATATGATTATGATGTTCCAATTGATAACCAGGCGATGATGTGTGCTAACTGCAAATATAAAGACCCATCTAAAGAATGCGTTGACTGTCAGCAGTTTATTGAAATGAGCGATGAAGAACAAAAAATCGAGATTCATAAACCAGATTATAAAGCTTTAAGTATTGAAAAAATGATTAAGGATTTGGCATTTATGATAAAGAAAGGCTTATTATATATAGCAATTTAAATGTAAGCCAGATTTTAATAAGTTGTGTTTAGCACTAAATGATTTTGTGGAATATGAAATATTTTAGCTTTTTTAACAGAGAAAAATAGTGCGAGTGAAAAAAGAATTTGTACATTACCTTGACGATTAAGATATTGCTAAATAAATTAGATTGATATTTCGTTAAATCTAAAATTACTTGACAAAATGAGGTATAAATATGTTTAACAATAACGAAGTGAACATAGGGAACTACGCATGTATAATGCTTAATGGAATCTATCATAGTGAAAACGAAATGATTCTTCTTTCAGAAGTGAACGTAACGATCTATGATAAAAATCATCATAAGATTTACGAATACAAAAAGGTTTTGGATATTCCTTCTAATTATAATGATAGACATAGAAAAAATATTATAACTAGTTTAACAGTGCAGAAGGATATTTTAAACGAGATTAATAAATTATTAGAAACTTATAGTGTCATTGAAGTATACACATGGAACACTGATAAACTTGAAAAGTACATAAATTTCTTATCAGATATAAATGAAGATCAATTAGCATATCTGATGTTTATTAAATCCCTTAAAGATATTTTGGAAGACAATCTAATAGGTTGTGGTGTTGCTCAATGTAATATGTATTTTGGTATGTACAAATGGATGGAAGTGTATAATATTGAAAAAATAGATGAATGTGGCAATGTAAATAAAGTAATATATCAATTATCACATTTAGTCAGAGCATATTTGACAAATCAGCACATTGATATGAATAGATATAACAGTATTATTAATGCTCATATTAGTGAAGAGAATGAATATCTAAATAAGATAGACCTAGGTTTTTATGAGCTAGAATTTTACATGAATAGGAGGTTGCTTCAAAAGGCAATCAATATAGCAGGTTCGACTGGTAATATTAAAGATTTCAGAAAGAACTTAATACAAGGCAAATTTAATGATGAACAGTGTTACTTGCTTCAACAATATTATGCGGTAATGAGGCATAAGTATTTGAAATCAATAGGACACAAAGATGATGAAAAGATTATGCAATATGCAAACTATTACCCACTTTCTATTGTAGAGAAAGTAATACCGAAGCAAATACTTGAGAAAGCAAAAAAAATAGCGAAGGATTCATTTGACGAAGCAATATACAAGAAGAGGTTAAAAAAAGTATTTAATGATGATATGCATCAGAGAATATTAATGCAGTGTTACAATTCATTCCGTGTTGAGGATAATAAGAAAATACTTATATCAAGGCAGAATAATAAAGTTAATCGTAATCATGATTTTAAAAGCAATAATGCCATTATAGCCGAAAATAATGGTCTATTTACTTTACAACATTTAGACGATGACAGGCTAAAAAAATATGGATTCAATTATCGTTTAGATTTTTTTAGGTGGCTATGTAGTAATAATTACATAGCGCCAAAGGAAATTCATCATGTAGGCCCAAAAGCGCGTAGCACGGGTTATTATGACAATAGTACAATAACATATGTGGTTGAACATTATGATCTTGAGTTTTTATACAGAATTTTTTCTAAAGAAATCGATTATATGCAAGCATTAGATGAAAAAAACATCTCATTTTGCTATGTAGAAGCAAACAGGGAATTGGTCGGCTTAAGATCAGGAGATCCTGTTAAAGTATACTGTGTCAGACAAAAAAATAAATTCTGGTTTTCTAAACAAAAATATATTAAATTGAACGGCAATAATATTAGGATACTAAGCGAATGTAAATATCCCGACAAAGAGTTTAGTAATGTAAATTACCAAAAAGTAATTAAGATGTTGTTATCTAGAAAAAAAATCAAACTTATTCGGGATCTGATTTGAAATCAATGAAAACTTCATATAAATAAAAAAGTCTAGTTACATAATAAGTAATATTAGAGAATTATTGACGCGCTTTTGACGCTAAATAATATAATAATTATGATAACATAAACTAGAAAGGTATTATGTAAAAAAAGTAGCATAATGAACACCAATGCAAATTTATAATGGAGGATATGGATGGAAAAAACACTTAATTACTTAACAAAGTATCATGTAATTATTGAGCTCGCTCTAGTAACACTGATAGCATATTTTACAAATTCTTTAATGCGCGAGATATTTATATTAACGAAAGGAGCAAGTATTTTATGCACACTTATAATTGTAGCTTTGATTATACTAACTCACCATAAAATAATTCCGCTGGTCGAAAAAAACTATAAAAAAATATATTGCAGGGTAAATAAAAAATTAACAAGGATTGAAGAAAAAATAATAGTAGAAAATCAAGTAGAATATTGCCATAAAAACATAAAAGTTACGAAATTAAAAGATAGTTCAATAGAACATATTGATTATATAATAAAAAGAAGAGAATCACAATTAATTGATAGTTTCATTTCTCACGATATCGAAATTAAAGAAGAGCATACAAGTCAATATTTACTGCGAGCTATACAGCAACGGATTTACTATATGAATAAGTTGAGATCAGAAGATGTCAGATATCAACTTGTTATTCCTGTGGGGTATAAATTTACAGAAAATAGGATATAGCAATACAAACATTTAGCATAAACGTATGAATTATATAAAAGTCACTGCTTAAATTATATCTGTTGTTAAATAATATTAAGAAAGAAATTTTATGAAGATTTGATGGTTAGCTATGTAAGGTAAAAGAAATTGACGAAACGAATTTAGAAAACTTTACATAAATAGTAAAATAGGGATTTTAGGGCTTAATAGAATGGTATGATATTTAAAAGTGCAATTTATTCACATACCATTCGTATGGCATAAAAATAATCAGTACACTATGAGAAAATAAATATTTTATTGGAAAATGTACATAGGGTTAGCTATGTATGTTATAACAGATAATGTGGTTTTCTTAAAAACCAGGGGTGGCATACTGTCGTAACTAATCTTAAGGAAGCCGGACATTATAAAATGAATAAAGTAAGAATATAGGAACAGATCTATATGTTGAAGTTTATTGATCTTTACCACTACAAAACTTATAGATTGGAAAAGTAATATGATATTCAGAAAGTAAAAATGCCATTGCAAAATTAGGTAGTTGATTCTGTAATGGCATTTTTATTTTACTAAAATCAGAAAAAATATTTTGGACATAATCTATAGCTAGAATTAATTTAACGAAAATAATAGCAATAAGTGAGATTCGAAAATTAGAAATACTCAATTATTCTTATGGTTTGCTAATAAGAAGATGCAAAAGTAAACTCTGCTTATAGATAATCTGGTGTTCGTTTTGTTAGACGCAATTGTGATGTAATGATAAAATATCTAGTAATGTAAAAAATGAGATTACATTAACTGAAATCAAGTAAAGCAGAATTTATTGTTATAAGACCATTTTTGGTAATATCCATTTTTAAAGATTGCGTACTATTCATTTATCATATTTTAAGGAGAAATGTTAAATGAGTAGTGATGTTAAGTTAAATTTTACTACAAAAGATGAAGAAAATGCATTTGTTGCTTATGTACTAATTAATTATTTGAAAAATATGGGCTTAATAGATGATATCATATGTAAAAACACCAAAGAAGAATTGAAAAAGAGCTGTAAGGAGGAGTGGATAGATGACTGATTGGAAAAAGCTCCATAATAAAAATCATTTAAAAGTAGTTGTATATGCCAGAGTGAGCACAGAGCATGAAGCTCAATTACTTGCTTTGGATAATCAACTGGATTGGTATAAAGAAATACTAAATCGAAACAAGGAATGGGAATTAGTAGATACATATGTTGATCGTGGAATTACTGGAACTTCAACTACAAAAAGACCAAAGTTTTTGAAGATGATAGAAGATTCTAAAAAGAATAAATTTGATTTAATAATAACAAGAGAAGTATCAAGATTTGCAAGAAATACTGTTGATGCATTGCAATATACAAGAGAGTTGAAGAAAAATGGGGTAGCCGTATACTTTGTATCCGATGCAATACATACATTTGATTCTGACGGAGAAATGAAATTAACTTTTATTGCTTCATATGCACAAGAAGAGAGTCGTAAAGATTCGGAGCGTGTCCGAGCTGGTCAGGAAACATCGATGAGAAACGGCGTATTCTATGGGAATGGAAATATTTTGGGATATGACCGAATAGGAAGAGATTTTATAATCAATGAAGAACAAGCAGAGACAGTTAAGTTCATATATAATATGTATAATAATGGAATGGGTTTACGATCAATTGCTTATGAACTTGAGAAAATGGGGAAAAAAACTGCGACCGGAAAGGTAAAGTGGGATATGTCATCGATCAGCAGGATTATACAAAACAGCTTCTACTATGGACTTATTGTTTATAAAAAAGAGTTTGTTAAAGATTACTTAGAACAAAAGAAGTATAAAAATAACGGTGAAGTTGAAAAAATTGTTACCAAGGGTTCACATACACCAATAGTGACACAAGAGGAATGGGAAAAAGCGAATAAGTTGTTAAGTGGAAAAAAGAAATATAATAAAGGTGTCAAATCTTCTCAAAATATTTGGTGTAAAAAATTATATTGTGTATGTGGTAAAAGATTTAATAGAGTGAAGTGGCACAAAGATGGAAATGTTACTCAATATGGTTATCAATGTTATGGTAGACTAAACCATGGGTCACCTGAAGTAAGAATTAAAAAGGGATTAGGAACTGAAGGTGTTTGTGATACACCAGCAATTTCTGGATGGAAGCTAGACGCTATGGCTATCTATATATTTAGTAAATTACAGACTGATGTAGATGGAATTGTTCAAATGGCAATGAATGCATTGAAGAAACATATCAATGACAATAAAGATAGTAATTCAGAAGAACAAAAAAGTAAAATAAATAAGAAGATCGAAAACTACAGAAGTAAATTGAATGTTTTAATTGAAATGAGAACAGATGGAGAAATTACAAAAAACGAATTTAGTACTAAGAAAAATGAATATATGAAAGATATTGCATGCTTGCAAAAACAATATGATGATATAGCAAATCAAGAGATGCGAGTAGAGAGCATTGCAGATAGATTAGAAAGCCTAGAGACTGCATTACGGGAAGTTCTAAATATAAAGATGAGTAAAAAGATACCTGAAGAGTTGATTGATGCATATTTTTCAAGAATTGTTGTTGATAAAAATGTATTTAAGTGGGAACTAAGATTTGCATCAGACATAATCGAAATGATGGCGAATGGGAGAAAAAATAAGCAAGAAGTTATTTGCCTAAATGAATCAAAATTGCCCCTTTTTGTTGGCAGCAGCACAGGCAGCATTGAATCAAAAGAAATAGTTGAAATTTCAACGTTTTTCGATGGTTTGACTTAGGTTAGACTGTATTGAATAACGAATAAGAATGTTTATTGGCACCCTATCATAATGGTAGGGTGCTTTTTTGCTTATAAAACTGAAATCTATTCGTGAAGCAAAATAAAATATAAGAACATGAGCATATATGCTATTTGCTGCTAGAGGTTTTTATCTGTTAATTTGATAATGGATACAATTTAAATCAGTTGTTAAATGAAATGAAGAATTTAAATGAATCACTTAGTAAGGCAATCTATGTATATAATAATTATGTATAGAGATATATTTTTACTAAAATATAATGAACGTGAAAATTGCTGAAATAATATAATCATATTTGTAAAATCCTTATAGAATCCTTATAAACTATAGATATACTATTATCAAATACGAAGGGAGTTTTATATGGAACAAATAACAAAACAAAAAGGACTTACTGGATTTCAACTAAAGTATATTGCTATTATTCTGATGGTGCTAGACCATATTCATTATTTCTTTGAATTTACAGGAAAAATACCAATATGGTTTTCTATGTTGGGTCGACTATCTGCACCGTTATTTCTATTTTGTATCATTGAAGGTTTTACCCACACTCACAACCGCAAGAAGTACTTTATACAAATTTATGGAATTGCCATTGCTATGGGTCTGATACAATTTTTCATTGTTATATTAGGATTTAGAAGACCGGATGAATTTTACCCACAAAATCAAATGCTTGCGACCTTTTCGATACTATTAGTTATTTTGCAGGGCATTGACTGGTGTGCAAAAAAGCAGTGGGTCAAAGGTCTTATCGCCATTATTTTACCTGTTAGCTTGCCATATTTAGCAATATTTATCGGTAGTAGGGTACAGGGTGCATGGTTTTTTATTCAAATTTTGCATTTTTCAATACTTCCTTTACATACATGGATTATAGATGGTGGTACATTTTTTATTCTACAGGGTATTCTGATGTATGTTCTTCGTAAACACAGTAAATGGCAGGCTTTTATTTTCGGTATTTCAACAATTGTGATGTATGCAATTATTCCATTAGTAACTATGCCTGACATTACGGTAAAACTTTTGTTTACTGACTATTTTGAGTGGATGGGTGTATTTGCTGCAATACTGATGTTAATGTATAATGGAGAAAGGGGCAAAGGCAACAAGAAATTATTCTACTGGTTTTATCCGGGACATATTTATATTTTGTACACGCTGTCATTTGTGCTTTATTTTATCTTGAACAAATAGGTGGCTTTGAATAAAACCCGAATCATATATATTTGAACATACATCTGACGGTATTAGTTTTTAAAGGCAATGGTTCCAAGTGGTCCTGCAATGTAGTAATAATGAGATTTAGACAAAATTATATTTTAAGGTATAATATCTAGGAAAGTAGGTGGTATTATGTCGAAAATCCTTGCAATTGATGATGATATTCAAATTTTGACAATCATTAAGAAGGCACTTGAAAATGAGCAACATTCAGTTGATATTCTAGATAGAGTGGAAAAAGTGAATAAAGATAATCTCTCAAAATATGATTTGATTTTGATGGTAATTATATATCGGGTGATTTTAGTAAGGCTGTTGTATATGATGCAAAAGCGTTTATCAAAGATTCAAATTCGGCTAACCGTAGGTTCTTTTTGATTGAAAAAGCAAACGGATATTGTGTTGTAAATTATGATATATCGGCGCATTTTTCATCATATACTCTGGATAAATTTTTCCCAAAACTTGAGCTGATGTTACTGATTTTGTTTGTTTTGATTTTTATTGCAATTGTTATAAACAGTGCATTAAGTTTTGGAAGAAAGTTAAAAAAGGAACTTAAACCAGTACATTATGAAATAGGTCAAATTTAAAATAGAGAAATTAATTTGGAACATAAAATTTCTAATATTAAAGAATTTAACGATGTTTTATTATCACTTTATGATATGAAAATAGCTCTATCTCAATCATTAAAAAATGAGTGGGAAACGGAACAGAAAATAATATAGCTGAAATATATCAATTTGCTGATATCATCAATAATAATTCTGATAAAATAGAACGATATATAAAATTACTGATTGGTGAAACGAAAGATAATTTAACTGATGACTGCGAAGAAAAGATAAATTTTAATACAATTGTAACGGATATTATTAATGAAAGTGAGGTCTTTTGCAAAACAAAATTTATAGAACTTATAATATCCAATTCGGTATTAGATGCAGAAGTTATTATAAATAAAGACTTAATAGAAAGAGCCGTTATAAATCTTGTTAAAAATGCAGTAGAACATACCACTATAGATAAAATAATTAAGTTAAATATAAAGTATATAGATAATAAATTTGTAGTAGAAATAGAGGATTTTGGAAAAGGATTTACAAGTGAGGCTTTTAAGTGTGCTAAAAATCAGTTTTATACAGAAAAGTCCGAGCGGAGTGGGGAACATTATGGAATAGGCATGTATTTTGCAAATAACGTTGCAGAAAAATACAAAGGGAGTATAACTTATTATAATAAGCCAAATCAAACAGGTGCTGTGGTAGTTTTTGAAATTATATATGGATGAGATTATACATTAGTGACAAATAAATGTCGATATAATACATTTAAACGGAATAAAAATTTCTATATGGCTAACCCTCTAGATAAGATAAATAAGAATAGTGACATGTAAATTCGCTGTCCTCATAAGTTGCGAACAAAGGTCTATTTGAAGCATACAATGAGAGTATGATGTTAAAGGTAATGTGTGTTAGCTGCTTGTAAACAGCCCTAAAACGATATATAATTATGTTAGAGAAATGAGGTGTATTTAATGCCAGTTATATCATTATTTTTTGGAATTAAAATAACTATGTATTTTGATGAGCATAGACCTCCACATTTTCATGCAGAATATAATGGTCAGAAAGCTGAAATGCTAATCAAAGATGCGAAAGTGATTCAGGGAGCATTGCCAAACAAGCAATTAAAGTTAGTTTTAGGATGGGCAGTTATGCATGAAGAAGAGCTTATGGATAATTGGAATAGAATAGAAAATGGTTCAATGGAATTAAAGAAAATTGAACCATTGAAGTAAGGAGGCAATTCTATGTTTCAATCGGAATTAGTTCAGGTTATACCGACAAGTGAATTTACAGTATATCTATATTTTGACGATGGAAGTGTACGTTTATATAATGCAAAACAAATCATTGAAAAAGGTGGTGTATTTTCTAAATTGTCAGATGTTGATGTGTTTATGAAAACATGTACAATTATGAATGATACGTTAGCTTGGGATGTAGCTGGTAATTATGATATATGTAATTGCATAGATATTTGTCCGGACACATTATTGGGATGCCCATTAGTGGAAGATGTAGAAGCTGTAGAAGAAAAGCTTTTTGCGTAGAATTTCATCGTTCTGTTATTAATAGCTATATTTTCATTGAGGGCAGCACAGGCAGCACTCAATAATAAGTAAGATGAAAAATTCTATAAGAGAAGAACGTGGTTTTTCCTGAGAATAATTTGAGAGACCCTTATATTAACTATAAAAGTTGATATGAGAGTCTCTTTTTGGTAAATTTAAAAAACTTTTATGTAAGATGAAGGTTTCTACATGGGGTATATAGAAGCCAACTCAAATCTGCTAAGAATATTATTTGTTTTGTAGGATATAGCAGCCATTTTTCTGTTTTTTAAGTGAATAACCACTCTTCATTTTGAGTGTCCATCCCTTACCTTTGATGGTTTTGTCGGATATTTGAATATTTTTACTTGATACTATGGCTTTGTTCCAGTCAGTAGAAATTAGTACTCCACCTTCTGTTACAACTATTTGCCCAAAATTATCGTAGATTTCAGCTATTTCATATATACTACCCTGTCCCTTTAATACTCGTATATTATTGGGATTAAAAGATACATCTGCATTAGTGAGATTTATTTGAAGAACAGGACCATCAATAAATTTTTTTGTATATTTTAAAATAGTTTCTTTCATTTTTTTCTTTCTTTTTTTTTCGTATTGGTAAATTCCTTTAAAATTATATCTTTTCTCACTTTCTTTTGATGATAACGCTGATAGGTTAATAGCATATTGCTGTCTTAATAGTTCCCCCAAATCACTTTGGTATGTAATGGATTGTCTCCAGTCGGAGCTACACTCGTCTAATAATAAACCATATAGTACGCCAGAATGGTACGCAAAGGAACGAACAAAGGTCGGTGTTTCCTTTTCGTTTAAGTATCGTTTCCAATCACTTCGCAGTATTTGATCCATTAAATCATCGGTTGAATAAACCAGCCGCTCTGCTGTATATTCTGTAATTCCTTCCTGTATCTCAAATGCATTTTCATCTTTAGAAGAATTATATTCCTTTCTTCTAGCATATCGAAAGGTGAGAGCATCAGCAATCGCTTTTTTTTTTGCTGCTCCGGAACTATTTAAAGCTTTATGTAAAGCCTCCCATTCTAACTTCAGATAGATTCTAGCATTCATTTCATCCATATGGCTATTATCGTAGTAAATGCTGTTAGTACCTTCTGATGAGGTAGCTCCGTCTAGTCCTAAATCCTTTTGTATATTATGGAACATCTCATGGATATAAGTATTTAATAGATCTAATGTATCGTTACTTTCAAAATAAATTATCATGGCCCATTGTTTACCACCATATTGAATGGTTGAATTAGCGATACCTACATCATCTGGAAGCTGACCTTTATAAAGATTGCCCATTTTCTTGAAGGTTCCATCATTATCGGCTTCAGTGGTAATTATTTTTCTCGTATCAGGATCAACTACCATAATTCTGGTGTCCAGACGCATTCCCCACATTTTTCCGTTATCGGTTTCATCTATATCCTTAACTTTCTGTAATATTTTCCTTACCTTTGCCACGGACATATTTCCCACCTTATCAACGGGTACTTCTTCTGCCTTTACGATTTTTACCTGATTATGAAGATTATTTACTTCTGTTTGAAAAGCTGTGAATGCCAAACAGATGCATAATCCTATTAATACTGATTTTTTCTTCATTTCGTTCACTCCTAATATTTTATTATCATAAATATAATGTAGCTAGTACATCTAATCAATGATAAAAATAATATATAGGGTAATTCTATACGAATTCTATACTTTACATAATTTATTTTGTATCGTTTACAGTTGTCAATTTTCAACATTTATAGAAAAGGAGACGACTGCTCCACCATCTTTGCTATTACTAATTACTATATGACTGTTATATTTATCAAGTAGTTTATTAGCTATTGCCAGTCCGATACCGGAATGGTCTCTTGCTTTATCTGTACTATAAAATATATCAGATGCACATTTTAATGCTTCTGGGCTAAAACCATCCCCATTATCTTTAATTACGAAGGTTAGCTGTTTATCTTCTAGATGCATTATGACACTGACTTTACTTTTAGCAAAGCGCATAGCATTTTCTATGAGTTTATCCAGCACCAATTGTATTAAAACAGGGTCAAAATAACATTCTGCTTCGCTGTTACTTTCAACTTCAAAATTCTTGTTAGTATCCTTTTTCCATATTTGATTCTGATGGATAAGATTCTCTTTTAATTCGAATAAATGAACAGGAGTGCTTTGTAATTCCCATTGATCAATATCTTTAAAATTTTTCAGAGCGTTAGTATATACCTCAATTCTTTGAATAGCATCATCCGATAGATTAAGTGATTTTTTGATATTTTCCTTTTGATCCTTGCTGTTAAGCAAATATCGGATTACATCATTATTTCCCTTAAGGATTGTTAACGGTGTCCGTAAATCGTGCGTAAAAGCTCGAAATAATAAATTTTGCTTTTCTTCTGCTTCCCATAATTTTTGAAATGTATTTTGAAGTTCCTCCCTCATGTGATCAAAGGAATTACATAACATACCGATTTCATCTTTATTATGACATTCTAATTTGAAATCAAGATCCTGGTTTGCTATCTTATCCATACCATATTGAAGTAAATCAAATTGCTTTTTGAGTTTTATCTTATGATAAATAAATGCTGCAAGAAGAATACTTACACCAAATATTAAGATTGGCGAAATCGTTTTAACAATTCTTAGCAGTTGAAACAAACTTGGGGATGTTACTGATGACATGCTATCATTTGGACTTCCTGAATTACTAAGAGTAATAAGCATGTTTCCCTGAAAAATGAGGGAATCCGGTTTTGGATCTAATAGATTTAACATTGTTGTATCAATGCATCGTGAAACACCTAGATAAATGACTTCTGCTAGTAGTAAAGCAATCCCAAAATATAATATTAAACTGATAAAAATAGAATGCTGTTTTATTTTTTCCATCGATATCCTATCCCCCAGATTGTTTCGATATATTCTGTATTTGTCTTTTCAAATTTTTTTCGAATTCTTTTTATATGTTCTGTTACAGCAACATTAGCATCACCTTCTGCATTAAAGCCCCAACCATGTTCATATATTCGATCTTTTGTAAATACCTGACCTTTGTTCATTGAAAGTAATTCAACAATATCAAACTCTTTCTTTGTTAAATTAAAAATCTCATCTTTAAAACCTACCTGCTTTGCTTTATAATTGATCCACAATTCCCCTAAAAATTTTATTGTTGTATTTGATACATGGCGTTCTTCTCTGCGTAAATGCGCTTCAATTCGTGCATAAAGTTCTTCTATAGAAAAAGGTTTTAATATATAATCATCCCCTCCAACAGCTAAACCTTTGATTCTATCTTCTTCTTCTATCTTTGCAGATAGAAACAAAATAGGACATGCAACTTTATTTCGTATCAATTGACATAATTCAAGCCCGTCAATATCAGGCATCATAATATCTAGCAAAATAATATCAGGCTCGCAACATAGTTGATTTAATCCTTCCATTCCACAGCTTGCTTCAAAAATCTGATATCCCTTAGTAACAAAGTATAATTTTATAAAGTGTAAGATTCCTAATTCATCATCGATGACTAACATTTTTTTCATATACTCACCATTATTCACAACATACTGTCTTTCGGTTTATTCTGATACTTAATCTCAAGTCAAATATCAGTTTTCTTATCACATAGTAAAACAACCATCTCTTTTTTAATAAGCTTGAATGTATATAAATGATGACCTAATTTACATTCAATATTACAAATTTGTTATAGAATGATATCATAAAACGGTAATAATGGCAAATAAATGTATTAAAATACAGCACCGAAGAGAAATTATAAATGGAAGTGTGTTTGGTTGTTGATTTTTTCACTATTATGTAATACACTATAGTAGTATCATGCAATACATAATAGCAAAAGGAGTGATAAAATTGATTCCATCTCAAATGCTAAAAGGAGTTTTAGAGGGATGTATGCTAAGTATTATCTGGAAACAGGAAGTATATGGATATGAAATATCGCAAAGGCTTAAGGCGGATGGGTTTGGAGATATTTCAGAAGGAACTATATACCCAATCTTATTACGTTTGGAAAAAAACAACCTTATTGTAGCAACCTATAAGGAATCAGGTTTGGGGCCAAAAAGAAAATATTACAATTTATCTGAATTAGGTAAAGATGAATTAAAGAAGTTTAAGTACAACTGGAATGAGTTATCAATAGCAGTAAATAAGTTAATTGGAGGTTAGGAAGATGAATAAAGAAACAAAAAGAATTTTGAATGAAAACAACAAATTGGAAGAACAATTGAATAAACAAAATAATAAGATATATACAAATATGGTTGTATATATGAGAGGTTCCGATATATCAGAATATAATCAGGAAAGAGTTAGAAGAGATATTATAGAAATGATTATTGAAGGAGAAAAACGAGGAGATAGTATTGATGAAATAATAGGAACTGATTATAAAAACGTATGTGATGAAATTATATCGGTTTTTCCAAGTGAAACGACAAAAGATAAAATTGTAAATATTATAAACATGACGTTAGCGTGTGTTTATATATTAGGAGCAATTAGCGTAATAAAAACATTAGTTGGTAACATCGTGCATCGTGAAGATTTAATGGGATATGCTTTATCTATGGGAGATATCATAAATGCTATGGTGATTATAGTTTTAGCTAATATCATTGTAAATAAAATGTGTAAAAATGCATTTAAAAACCCGATAATTAAGAATAAAATCATAAGGTTTATGGTATCTTGGATTATTTGTATGACTATTACTTGCAGTATGATAGGTATAGCATATTTCTTGGATTTTGTGGTTGTTAAAACTAATTTAATTGTCGTTGTATTATTATCTGTTGTTGCATTTATTGTAAGTAAAATAATTAGTAATAGATATTAATTGTAAATATCTGGTGTTATGATTTTGAAACAGGTTGAATTCTAAATGACAAACAATACCACTGCTATTTCTGAAAATTCATTGGAAAAATGGATCTACTAGATGGGAATAACTCTTGATAAATCATCAGAAAAGTGGATAAGGTGTGAAATGAAAAATTTTATAAGGTTTATTTTTAAGAAACTCATAGGAAGGGGAATATAAGGATGAAAATAAAAAAGAGAACAGAAATAACAATAATTATTAGCTTAATTGTTGTTATAATTTTTGTATCAATTTGGTGGAAAGAAATTGGTACTTTATTTTCGCCAGGTAGTTATAGAGATGTGGATAGTATGGTGGAAACCATGATGGATAAATCAACGACGCCCGGAGTAGCTACAGTAATATCAAAGCAAGGGGAGTTAGAACATAAATGTTACGGATATGCTGACATAAAAAATCATAAGGAGGTTGATGAAGAATCATTGTTTGAGCTATGCTCAACAACAAAAGCATTTACGGCTTTGGCTATCATTTTATTGGAGGATGAGGGGTATATAGATGGATCCGATTGTATAGCGGATTACCTTTCTTGGTTTACACCTACGTATAAAGGTGAACATGTGAATATAACCATTGACCAGTTGTTAGCCCATACAAGTGGTATTCCGTCTTGGAGTGTTCGACTGATTCCGGAAGGAACTTCTGAGGATATGCTTGAAAAAACAGTATATAATATATCAACGATTACATTAGCTACATATCCTGGAACAAAACATAAGTATGCTACTGTAAATTATGATATTCTAGCACTTATTATGGAAGAGGTTACAGGACAAAGGTATCAGGATTTTGTAACAGACAATATACTGCGTCCATTAGGAATGACAGAAAGTTATTTTTCAACGGGGCAGGAAAATGTATCGGATAAACTCACCAAAGGTTATAAGACTTTTTTTGGCAAAAGTCTAGAGTATAGTGCTCCTAGATATAATGGTAATATTGCAGCCGGATATTTGGTAACCAATGTTAAGGATTTGGGTTATTGGATTAATGCTCAATTGGGTATGGGTGATATACCGGATAAGCTTAAAAGTGCTATAACTAAATCCCATGAAGTGAATGAAGAGAGCGCGGGATATGAAGATATAAATAGATATTATTCTTATGGATGGAGTAATGAGATCGAATATGGAGTTATTAACCATAATGGAAGTAATCCGAATTATTCTTCAAAAGTTATTATAGATTTAGAAAAACAGGAGGCTATATTTGTACTGGCAAATTTAAATTCAAGTGTTCCCACCCAAATAGCTGAAAATATATATAAAAATATGAATAGTAAGCAGATGAGTAAATTTAGTTATAATGATTTTTACATATTACTGGATTTGATATTTTCAATTTTAACCATAATAGCATTGGTGAGCTTATGTTCAAAGATTATAAAATTGACTATACAAAAAAAACAGACGATTAAAAATGAAAATATGAAAGATGGGAAAATGGTTAGAATTACAATTGGGGTTGTCTTAAGAATAATATTATTGATACTTATCATTATCTGGCCATATTTATTAAACTATACTTATCATTTTGTTTGGGTATGGATGTCGAACGCAATATTAGCATGGGAAGTTTTTACTATTATTAACTGCGTTTTATCTATTATAACTAAGCTTAAAAGTATATTAGAAAAAAAGCAAGCAGAAACATAAACGTTTTAGACGTTTGGACTGTATTGAGTAAGGAATAAGATTTTTAATTTAAAAGGATATGGGTAACCTTATCGGGAGGTGAGTGAAATGCAAACTATATTTAAAATGGGAATATTAGATGTTCAACCCTCACAGTTGTTTATATCAGAGATGAAATTGAAAAAAGTTTTGGAGTGGTTAGATTATAAAAATATAGCATATTATCAACCAATTCCAGTTAAAAAGTTAAACGGAAAAATTATTTTTACGGACGGACATACAAGAGCATTTGCCTTATTTAAAATGGGAATTAAAGATATTCGTTGCACTTGGGATGAGGATAATCTTAATTGGGAAGCTTATCAAATTTGTGTTGATTGGTGTATGGAAGATGGGATAAGTAATATTTCTCATTTAGAACAAAAGGTAATTAACAAAGATAGTTACGAAATATTATGGTGTGATAGGTGTAAGAAAATGCATGAGAAAATGGAAGAAAAAGAAGTAAGTAAATCCGATTTCATAGGAGAATATGATGGATAAGGCAATT
Source organism: Velocimicrobium sp. (assembly GCA_041821315.1). Taxonomy (GTDB): domain Bacteria; phylum Bacillota; class Clostridia; order Lachnospirales; family Lachnospiraceae; genus DIGJ01. The sequence goes on from JBGUEO010000044.1 coordinate 23,601, forward strand.
AAGGTAATTATAAGAGAATTAGAAATGAAAGATTTATCTGATTTTTTATATTGGAATCACCCCTCTCGTGAATTTCATAAATTTAATGGTCCATATTATGGAAAAAAGAATGAAGAGGAGTTAAGAAAATATATTGAAGAAATAAAAGAGCTGTTTCAAAAAGGTGCAAGTAATGTACTCAAAAACAAAAAGATAGTTGCTAATAGAGATACGGATGAAATTATAGGTCAGGTTAATTGGTATTGGAAATCAGAAGAAACTCTATGGATGGAAATAGGGGTTGTAATTTTTAATGAGAATTATTGGGGAAAAGGAATAGGTTATGAAGCTTTAAAGCTGTGGATAGATGAAATATTTGATGAAAATCCAAAACTGGTAAGAATTGGACTATCAACTTGGTCTGGTAATTTAAGAATGATGCATTTAGCTGAAAAGTTAGGCTTTACAAAAGAAGCGGTTTACCGAAAAGCAAGAATTGTTAATAATGAATATTATGATGCAATAAGTTATGGTATTTTGAAAGAAGACTGGGAAAATTTTAATAGTGAGGGTGCATTTTGCACACCTAGTGGAAGATGATTTTTTCAACAATACAAACAATAGGTGGTTGAACATAGCGAAAAGATTTAAGGTATGACTTGTCCAAAATGCAATAAAGATAGGAAGAAGGTTCCATACAATGTGGAAATACAGTTGCTTATTATTGTGAAAACTGTAAATTAATAATTATAAGCACTGAACAATAAGATAAATAACCTGTCAACATGAAAAATAAGTTAAATAATTGCTAATAAATGGCTCAGTCAGTTTTTTAAAATTGATATGGGCTATTTTTAAACCTGTTAAACTAGATCATACATTTTAATTGACAGGAATTCGCTATAATGATAATATTAAGCATATGCTTAACGAAATTCCTAAGGAGTCATAATATGAATCGAAAAGAACAGGTAATACAAAGAAAGAGGCAGATTTTAATAATATCTCTGGAACAATTTATTAAAAAAGGGTATTACGGCACATCTACTCGAGAAATAGCCCAAATAGCAGGCATTAGTTCAGGATTAATGTTTCACTATTTTGATAGTAAAGAAAATTTGTATCACAGCCTTGTAGAAATTGGAACTGAAAAAATGATGTTTGATATGAAAAAAGCAGGAGAGAATCCAAAATTATATTTAAAAACAGTAGTAGAGATGATTTTAGAACAGCTACAGAGCAATGATTTTTTTGCTAAAATGTTTGTGTTTATTGATGATGCACAGCATACTTTGGGTATTCCAGAAGAATCAGAAAAATTACTGCAGGAAGTTGATTTATACCACCAATGCATATCAATCATAGAGAATGGACAGGAAAAGGGTATGTTTAAAAATGGTAATGCACATGCATTATGTGTGGCTTTCTTTGGAGCCATACAGGGTATTGCACAAGAAAGGGTTAGAGTTCAGAATACTCCTATGCCAGAAGCAGAGTGGCTCATGGATATAATATGCAATTAATCGACTGGAGGAACGTGAAATGACAAATTGGAGTAAAAGAATTATTGTATTTATTGTTATTGTTCTAACATGTGGATGGCTGGGGAAAATAGTGGACTTAATATTAACTGGACAGCCCGAGGGGCACTCTTTGGGACTATTAATATGGCTGATAATGCCGTTTATAGCTTCAATATTATTAGCGTTAGTAAAGAAAAGTGATAATAAAGAGTTGGGACTGAAACCAAGGTTGAAAGGGAACTGTAAGTGGTATTTTGTATCTTTTGTAACTTTTCCCTCAATTGCAATAGTAACGATCGGGCTGGGATTAATTACTAGATCAATTGATTCGACACGATTTGAGATAAGGGAATTCATAGCGTCTATATTTACTTGGTTTCTATATAATTTTTTTAGGGCAATTTTTGAAGAAACGGCATGGAGAGGGTTTTTACAGGAGAGGTTAATTTATTTAAAGCTAAATGATTGGTTGATTTATTTTATTACAGTTATGGTATGGGCAACGTGGCATATTCCCTATTATTTGTTCTTTTATGAGGGGAATAGTGCAGAGATGATAGTGTCGTGCTTTATTATATTATTTAGCTGGGGTATACTTTTTGCGGAGATATATCGAGTTACAAGAACAATTTGGCCATGTGTTTTGCTGCATGCAACGTCGAATGCGATACAGTATACCATGACGGAAAACTATCTGGTATTCAATGAAAAGAGGCAATTTATCTTTTCGCCTACAGGAAGTATTTTAGCTTGTGCTCTGTCGATTATATTAGGCTTAATGATACGAAAATATCGTTTAAGCAGAAAAAATATATAGGCAAGTACCTATGTTTTCTGTAATGGCTGCACAGGCACAACGAAGTGAAGGAACTCCAAAAGAGATACATAAAGTAGCTATGCAAGTTGATACAATCGAACAGTTTGTTTCAATCGTAGAACAAGGACAGATGGAAGGTTCTATTCGCCAGGGTGATGCAAGGACATTATCGATGGCATTTTGGTGTAGTATTCAAGGAATAGCAGAACAATATGCGGCACATCCAGAAATGATACTTCCGGAGCCAAAATGGATTGTTGATATTATCAGAGGAGGAAAAAACGAATGAAAAAAGTTGTGATTATAGGTGGAGGAATTGCAGGTCTAACGGCAGGAATTTATGCTAAAAAATCGGGATATGATGTAGAAATATATGAAAAGAATTCCGTAGCAGGAGGGCAGTGCGTGGGATGGAATCGAGAAGGGCATCACATTGATAATTGCATTCATTGGCTGACTGGTACAAAGCAAAAATCTCAGCTTAGAAAATTGTGGGAATATATCGGAGCATTATCACCAGACACCGAATTCGTACAAAATGATAAATTTTATACCAGTTATGTTGGAGAAGAAAGTGCAACGTTGTGGAAAGATTTGAATAGAACAAAAAAAGAGTTAGTTAAGCTTTCACCAGAGGACGAAACAGAGATAAACACATTTATTGAGTATGTCAAGCTTGCAGCTTGTTGTCAGATGCCAGTAGAAAAGCCGATGGATATGATGAATATATTGGATTATATTAAATTGGGTAAATCAATGGCTGATATGCCAAAAGTTATGAAAAAATACGGAAAAATAGACTTGCAAGATATGGCAGCAAGATTTCGACATCCAGTTTTAAAGTCGCTTTTTACTGATTATATGCCAAAGGAATACCAAGCTTCATCCTTTATTGTCTCATATGCTACAATTGTAAGCGGAAATGGAGAAAACCCAGTTGGTGGATCTCTTGCAATGTCAAATCGTATCATAGATAATTTTAAAAATCTTGGTGGAAAGTTACATTGTAATTGTGAAATAAAACGAGTCATTATAAGTGGTAACAAAGCAACTGGAATCGAACTTGAAAACAATAGAATCATAAATGCCGACTTTGTTATATGTGCGGTGGATACTTATGAGATGTTTACTAATCTTGTAGGGAAAAATTATATGAGTAAAAAATGGATGGACTGTTATGAGGATGAACAACGTTATCAATTATTCAGCGGTTTTCAGACAGCTTTTTCTATTGATAAATCCTTGTTTAGTCACACAGATACGGTGATTTTTGATTGTGAACCTTTTGAAATAAATGGGAAAAAAGTTGAGCGGATATCGGTCAAATCCTATCAGTATGAAAAGAGTTTTGCACCAAAAGGAAAAACGGTATTACAGTCAAATGTGCTTCAATTTGATGATGATTACAGGTACTGGAAAGCATTAAGTAAGGATGAATACACACTTAAAAAACACGAACTTGCAGAAAAAGTGAAAGAAAGAATCGTAACAAAGTTTCCTAAACTTGCTGGTCATATCAAGTTATTAGATTGCTGGACGCCACTTACATATGAGAGATACTGTAACTCCTATCATGGTGCATATATGAGTTTTATTACGAAAAAGAATGTGCAATCATTTAGAGTCAAAGGGACAATAGACAAGTTATCTAATGTTTTTATTGCGAGTCAATGGATACAGGCACCTGGAGGTCTTCCAACTGCAGCAGCAGCAGGTAAATTTGCAGTGCAGAGGTTATTAAAGAAAGAAAAAATAATTATATGATTGGATAAAAGTGATTGACTGCTAGAAGAACATGGTGTTACAATTAGTATCAACTGTAAATGAAATATGATAGATAACTTTGGGGAACGATGCCTGTGTTACATAATAAACAGGAAATGAAACGGCTTTTGTTAAGTTCGCTTATAACATATTTAAAATACTAAAAGTGGATAGTGATGAAGAACTGGAACACTGGTATGATAACTTTAAAAATGGTGCCGTACGACACTGAAATTAGCTATTAAAGATAAAGTATGTAGCACATTGGTGTTATTACTTTTTCTTTTTTTGCTTTGTTAAGGGTTTTACAAATTATGGTAGAGGTAGTTACAAATAAACCAAAAGATTGGAGAGAATATGAAAGATACAAATATAGAAAGCTTAAATGATTGGGAAACTAATGCTAAGTTTTGGGATAATAAAATGAGCGATGGATAAATATGAACATATGATGTAATCTCTCTTTATCCGGCACAAAAAGAGAGGAAGCTTGACTTAAATTAGAGTATATTTTTATTAGGAGATGAATAGATGGATTGGATTGAACGATTAAATAATGCAATTAGTTATATGGAAAAAAATATATGTGATACGATCAACGTAGAAGAAGTTGCAAAGATAGCATGTTGTTCGACATATCATTTTCAAAGAATGTTTGCATACATGGCAGATGTTCCATTATCGGAATATATACGTAGAAGACGAATGTCATTGGCAGCGGTAGATTTGCAAAACGGAACTAGTAAAGTGATTGATATTTCTGTTAAATATGGCTACGATTCACCGACGGCATTTAATAGAGCGTTTAAGAGTGTACATGGGTTATCACCATCACAGGCAAGAGAGGAAGGTACAACGCTAATTGCATATCCGCCTATCAGCTTCCAAATAATAATTAAGGGAGTGAGCGCAATGAACTACAGATTTGAAACGAAAAAAGAATTTAGAATTGTTGGCATTTCAGAACCATTAGAAACAGAAATTGAGAAAAATTTCGAAACAGTACCAAATATGTGGATGAATGCTGCAATGAATGGAACGATTGCAAAACTTGCAACTATGATGGACGGAACACTAGTCGGATTGTTAGGGGTAAGTTCTTGCAACGAAAAGAATAATTGGAGATATTATATTGCAGTTGAAAGTAGCAAGCCGATAGAAGATGGAATGGAAGAGTTAGTTGTTCCAGAAACAACATGGGTTATATTCCCAGGAGAAGGAAACAATCAGTCTATTCAGGAACTGGAAAAAAGAATAATAACTGAATGGCTTCCAACTTCGGGATATGAATATGGAAATGCACCTGATATTGAAGTATATTTAAACGCAGACCCAGAGAATGCGAAATATGAGGTATGGATACCAGTTGTAAAAAAATAGAGCTTGTCATTTTGAAGATATCCTGGCACTATAGATTTGGAGGAAGTTTGGAGGGCGTAATTTTTTCTGTGTCCAAAAAAAAGAGTATTTCTTGAATTGAGTTAG
>JBGUEO010000045.1:0-29017 GCA_041821315.1 Velocimicrobium sp.
CGAGAGACTGGCTCTAAATGACCGTGCAAGTGGTACTTTTCGGTCGGAATATACAGAAATATTAGCTTTGAATGAAAAGATAGCTGGAATTAAGGAATAGCTTGGTATTGTACTAGCAGAAAGAAAAGGCTATCAGGAAGTATATGATAGTAAAGAAAGACAGCAGAGGAAATGAGTAAGCAACATATAGATAAAACAAAAAGATAGAAGCTACACTATTCACAAGCCTAAGGAACCATTTCTAGTACTAATCGCTACAGACAGATGCTTACGGTCAGCGTTAGTATATTGTTGAAAGAAATTAAACAATCTAACCAAAAATGAAAGGGGTCATACCTATGGCAAAAAGAACATTGAAAAAAGAAGAAGAAAAGGATATCAAGACACTATCAGGTTCAGTAGATATTGAAAAGGATAATGTGGTGATAGCTTTACCTGATAAAGAGGTAAGCGTTGAGGTTATTGGGAATACAGAAATTATATCAGAGAATGCTAATCCAGAAAACAGGCAGGCTGATATAAAAAGTCCTGATACAGAAAGTAAGGAAGATGAGCTGTGTAATATCAAAAAAGATATGCAAGAAGATGATACGGCAGTAGAGAAAAAGCAAAAAGAAGAAGGAACAGTTTTCAGAAGCACCTCCGAGGAATTAAGATGCATTATCCGAGATGTTGTGGAAGATGGAGAGGTCTATAGTAAAAAAGTGTTGGTCAGAATTTTAAATGAGAAAGCAAGTACAGATTTTACAGATGCTTGCCTAATTAATGTACTGCGTAATATGGTCACTGACGGTTCCTTGATGCAAGTTGAGCGTGGCAGTTATATGAAGGGAAACGGCTCTTTTAAATCCAGATTACATAAATATTTATCAGCAACCAGAAGCGGATTGAAAAAGGCATGTACATTAAATGCTTCGGAAATGGAAGAAGCAGATTTTGAAATTATAAAGCAGATTAAGGCTGTAGAATGTGACTTAGATATATTAATGAAAACATTGGAAAGGCTGGGGGCATAGGTTAAGTGGGCTACCATAGTGTTATGGTAGCTCATATATTTTTAGAAAGGATAAGTAAATTGATTATGGAGAACAGAAAACTAAATTGTGAACTGGAATTATTATGGAATGAACTGAATGACGTGCATATGTTAATTGATTTGTGTACTGATGGAGTTTATAAAAGGGAGGAAATTGATATTGATGTGGCAGAAAGTATCATGAAATGCCTCTCGTTACTAATAGAGAGGCTGTTAGATAAGGTCAGTGATATTGTGTGTTATCTGGAAGGAGAACTAAATTCTAAAGAAATCTCTATTCCCGATAGGAATCAATGATGGATTGAATTATGGTTAGCTGTTTTGGGGAAAGACCTGTAACGTCAATATAGCTGCGTTTCTCCAATCCAAGCAGGGAGTCTATTGATACATTGTATAATGTTGCTAGTTTAATGAGGATATCTAAACTTGGCTCATTGGTATTCATTTCATAACTGCTGACTCTGGATTTGCTGATGCCGATACGGGATGCAACCTGAACTTGAGTAAGACTTTTATTTAGCCGTAATTCCTTTAATTTATTTCCGAGGTCTATCATTGAGAAGCACCGCCTTTACATTATTTACTATGATTATAAATAATGTATGTCGTGAAAAGCAGGACATGACTACCGTTTTTATTGACTGTTGATTTTAGAGGCGGTATAATATGGATATTCAACTAATTATAAAGGGTTTATGTACAGGAGGAAAGAAAAACATGAGAAAAATGATATTAGTATGTTTTATGTTATGCGTTGTGTTATCTGGTTGTGGAAAAGAAGAGGTTGAAGATGTAGCAATGACCGCACCAAATATAACGGAGGATAGCAATAGCGAGGATGTGGAACTGCCAGAAAATGATGTAACAGATGAAAGCACTTCACTACAGTTGCCAGAAAATTGTATACCACAAGACTATAGTGCGGACTTGAATATTACTAGCACTGAAAACTTGTTATTCGGAAATTATTATTTTGGGGAAGATGGACATTCGAATGACAGGACGGTGGTAGACAGTGTGGATAAATTGTATACTGGATATTCGAAAGAAGTATCTGGATTTGGTACGGTATCGGTTTATATTAATAAAATATATATGCTAGATGATACATTGGATTCCTATGTTGAGAATATAAAAGAAGAAGGTTCATGGATTTATAGCATGTCTGATAAAGAAACTGACAGTAACCCAGAAATTCCAGATAATGCATTGGAGTATGGACATATTATCGTGGTACAGCCTGATTATTGGGTGTTTTTATATGCTTATCCATTGGAAACAGGCTATATGGAGATAAGAATGGGAGTTCCTGTTAACTATTCTGACGGTACATTTAGTACACCTGATAATGTTGAAAATGAATTTACAGGAATAGTGGAAGCTCTTCTCAATAGTGAAAACGCAGATGATTCAGATATGGAATAATACTAATTATAAATAGGGAGTGGGATAATATGAAGAAGCTATGGATAATAATTATTGCGATATTGTTAATTGGAAATACCTCTATACAGGCGAAAGCAGAATCAATTTATACGGTAGAATATGACGAAGGTACAGGAAAATACATCATATTAAAACAAAGAGACAGTGAAAATGTGTTGAATGGGGAATTTAATACAAAGATTAAGTACACCGAGAAACAGTGGTTCTATGGCAATAATAAAGTTGTAACAGATTTAGTTATGTCATTGGGGTATAAAAATCCGTACTTCCGTAAGGGCAGTAATACTCAAATGGAATCATATTTTTTAATGGGTTCTGCCTGTGAAGCAAACTACCAGACGGTTAATGTAGGTAAAAGCAATGCGAAAAAGGGAATAAAGGGTCTGGATGCTGATACTTTAAAAGTTTATAAGAATGTTCTTAGTCAAATGTCAGATATCAAGAACTCTAAGTATATAGGTGATGAGCAAAATGTTGTTCTTTTTAAGAAAATAAGAGCAGCTGTAAATAGTGGAAAATTGACTTGGAAACAAGTTTTTGTGAGTATATGTAATGAACGGTATCTACCTGTCTTTTATCAAATTTATTATAAAGAGACATATAATTCTGATTACTGGCAGAAACAAAAAGGAGTTAGTATTGAAAATTTGGGCTATGATGAACGTATGAATTACATAGGACGTAGTGGTGCATTAAATGATTTGAATGGTATTTTTGGAAAAGTTAGAACAAAATATATTATAAAAGACAGTTACACATTGTATTACAAAGCGGAGAAGATTGGCGGTATCTCCAAGATAACTGTTTCTGACTATAACAAAAGCATTATTGATGTTAAAACGAAAGTTATCGAAGGCAATGACTATTTATATGTGAAGGGACTAAAAAAGGGCAACACAGAGCTGTCAGTAAAATTAACCACATTGGAAGGTACTACCGCTTCCTATAAAGTTGATATTGAAATCACTGCAAAAAGCAAGAAGGAATTGAAATGTGTCAAAAATTACAGTCCGCTAAGTTATACAAGCTATGTAATCAGTAAAGGAGGGCTTTTTTACTTATTGGATGAAGGTTCCATTAATGAAAGCTACATTAAAAATGTGAGTAGTATTATTCGTGAGCATGAGGTAGCGGTTGAGAATCATGGTGCATTTGATATTAGACCATTTGATACAAAGAAAGAAGCTGAACAATATGTAAAGTTTTTGATAGCTGAGGATAAAGAGTCCTCTGAAAATGAATGGAGTCATCTCTTCTCTTCTGGTGGAAAATATGAAGTGCCAAGTGACATTACCAGAAAATTTGACCGTTTTGAATGGATATACAATAAGCTGGTACAGCTACGGAAAGAAAGTACAGAATACTTTGAAAGTGAAAGTGGTGAAGATAAATTTACCGAAGATGGACAATATTTGCTAGGACGTAAAGATGATGATGGTATTAAAACAGAAAATGAAATTATTGCTGATTACCAGAAACTTGCTACATTGTCCTATCAGTTAGCTGGTCTTGAAATGAGAGACATTGAGTATTGTGAGGGCATAATAAAAGATGGGGAATTGTGCAATTGGGAAATTGATGCCGAAGGTAATATGCGTTTTTACAATCCACAGCTAGAATTTTCCATGAAGGACAATAAAATAGACCCTTCAAAAGAGATTGTTACTTTATCAGAGGATACTGCTAATAAAGGCATGAATATGACTGTTACTGGAGATAAAAACAGTTTTCGACAGGGGTATTTATTATCAGTGTACAGCGGAAAAAGTAAGTCTGGAAATAAATTTAGTGGGAAATATGCTTATGAGATAAAAACAGGAGATACACTGTATGACAGGACAATTGAATTTTATACAGAGCAAGAATTGAATGAGAAAAGAAATAGTGATGCTAAACAGGCAGTAGAAAAAATGGGTACGAAGAAAATAACTGTCATACCGTGCCTGTATAGCTTTACTGCAATAAAAGACGAGTTGCCAGACGGTGTTAAATATCAAAAAGAATGGGATGACGGAAAAGGCTATTATAGTGATGGGCGGTTTATTGCTGTTACAGACATTCATGAAACAGACCAGAATATTATAGAAGCATCCTTTAATATTAAGGATTGCGAAAGTGTTAATGACAGCGATTCAGATACCTCATATTTGAAAGTGGTAAGTGGCAGAAACATGGTAGTAATACGCATTGAAAAATATAAGGATATTGTTGTTAATCTGGAATAGTTTTAAATAGTATAGTTATTGATTAATAGCTTCCGATTATGCTTATATGGGATTAAAAAGTATAAGATTTATTTTTGATAATTACTCAATAGTCAGAGATAGATTTTGATAAATAAGCAGAAGGGAGCGAGTGGAATGGCTTATTACGGATATCACAGGGTTAGTACCAATGAGCAGGAATTAGGACGTGGTACTATGCAAATCGAAGCATATTGTCAGATGAACGGCTTGGAATTATCTAAAATATTCACGGACAAGCAATCAGGAAAGACATTTGATAGGGCAAGGTATCGTGTACTTAAGGAGGATGTATTAAGAACAGGTGATGTGCTTATTGTTTGTGAGTTAGACAGGTTGGGAAGGTCAAAGTCAGATACGATTCAAGAATTGAACTGGTTTAAAGATAATGGAATACGTGTCATGATTCTAGAGATACCGACCACGTTAATGGATTATAGCAGTTTTAGTAATGAAACAGCAAAGCTATTAATGGAAATGGCAAATAATATTATGATTGAGGTTTATGCTACCATTGCACAGCAGGAGATTGAGAAAAGAGCCATGAGACAGGCACAAGGCTATGAAGCCTTAAAATTGCGTGGGGAATGGGATAAGCTTGGTAGACCGAAAAGACTGGAACAGGAAGAATTTGAACGGCATTATAAGAAAGTTTTAACTGGTGAAATAGGAGCATTTGCAATGATGCGATTACTAGGACTTTCTAAGGCTACCTATTATCGTTATAAGAAACAATATGATTTAAAAACGAAAAAAGAATAAGCAGATTGTACCACTTGGGCAGTAATGTTCAGGTGGTATTTTTTTGAGGTGCATTTCCTAAGAAGCTACGAAATTTAAGATGTTGGTCTTAATAAGATGCTTATTGTTCAGATGAATGTATAAAAAAAGAAAGGGGGATAAAAAAGTATGGATAATCCAAAGCACTATACATTAGCAGGTACAGTAAAGTGTAACGATCTCGTACCAGATGCTAGAGACATTTTAGCATTTCAGTTGCAGATTGAGACAGAAGGTTGTTTTGAGTTTTCACCAGCGGAAGCAAAGAATCTTTTAGGTAATTTATTTATCAGCGTGTTAAAAACTACTACGTTAAAAGGGTAAGAGAGGAGTAAGTAAGAAATGGCTAGTACAAGAGTAAAATATGTGAGCATATGTCAGGACGAAAAAAATCCAAATATTCAGCATATTAACTTCAATCCACTGGATAGAGAATTAGGATATTTCAGGTTGGATAGTAAAGCAAGCAGTTCGGATAATGCGGATTTGGTAAAGAAGTTAACGGTAGCATATAATTCTTACTTTAACAACATTTATCATTTATAGGAGCAGGGGCAGGGTGTGAAAGCATTCCTGCCCTTTTTAACGTTGTAGAGTTAATAAGGAAATGTATTTGTTGCATTGACAGAACAGAAAAGAGAAGGGAAAAGGATACAGTAAAATGGGTTTCTGCGTAGTTAATAAAAGTATTTTTAAAAATGAGGGTAAAGAAGCAGTAGTGAAATTTTGGGGTATGCAGTGGGATAAAATTGATGAACTAAAACTGAAAAAATGGTTGTTAGGGAAAAGTATAGGTAAAAAAATTACTAATTTCACTCGTGTGAAAAAACAGGGATACAGTCTCTGAAAATTGTATGTGCAATGGGGAAATGGAAAAGGATATCATATTTGAAGCAGTAAATTTAAAACTCGAAATGCATTATTTATTATGAAAGGATTACAGATTAGAACAGTGATATTATGCAAAGAAATGGGAAAGGAGTCAATAAACATGGATTATGCAGAATGTGCAGGATATTTAAAAAATATATACAATTTGGTAAACCGTGACTGGTTTGAAGGAGCTCTTCCTGATGTGACGGTCACAGTAATGGAGCGAAGTGGAACTTATGGACATTTTTCGCTTAATGAATGCTGGCTAGGACAAGGAAAGCAGTATCACGAGTTGAATATTGCAGCTGGTGGACTAAACAGAAACATAGAAAATGTGACGGCAACCATTATTCATGAATCCATACATTTATATTGCTTTATTAATGGTATAAAAGATGTGTCTTCCAGAGGTATGTATCATAACTTGCGGTTTAAGGAGGAAGCAGAGAAGCGAGCTTTGATTATAACCAAACATCCGATATATGGATATACATTAACAGAGCCAAGTGAACAGTTGATTCAATGGTGTAAGGAGCAAGAATTACATAATATAGACCTTGTTCGTATAGATACGCCTTATGCTACTGGCAAAGGAACTAGTGGTGATGGAAATAAAGGTGATGGGAATAACGGAATTGATAAAGGTAAGCAGAAAAGAAAATCAAGTACACGGAAATACCAGTGCCCGAACTGCCATATGTCTATAAGAGCAACTAGGACAGTGAGAATACAGTGTATGGATTGCGAAAAACAAATGGAGGAATTATCTAATTGATTTTATATGCCATATGTTTGTCAGGTTAAAAAGAATGGAAGGCAGCTTTTATATGGTAGTTAGATAATAAACTCATTGTAATAAGCTATCTGTAATGAAAATAAACTTGTCAGTGCACTCTTAATGTAAGTTATGATTTATTTGGAGTAAGGAGCATTGAAAATAGTGGTTTTCAGAAAAAGTAAATGAGATTGGAATAAAAAAATATAGTTAAGGTATGTTTCTTAAGACTAGAGAACTGTTGTATTAATCTCTGGTCTTTTTTATTTGAAGATAGCAGGAAATGTATTTTGGTAAATGTACATAATAGTTAAGAAAATTTTTGGGTAAGTGCTACACAGGCAAATAATTATTTTAGCGTTATAATTTATCCTGATTTTTGAACTAAGTACTTCCATAGGTGCTATCAGTGCTGTAGCGGTATCAATTTCAGAAAGGAAGATACCGAAAGATGGCAGAGTTGAAAAAAGAAGAGAAGGTTCAATTATTAGAGGAACAGGAACTATACGGAAGAAAGGAATTTTTAGACATTATAAGCAGGATAATCCTACAATACAGTGAATGTATGGATAAAGGTTCGATAGACAAAGGAGGAAAACTAGTATGAGTCATGAAGCATCAGATGGAGCAAATAAGGAATGTAAGACAGCATATATGTATACGAGAGTATCTACTGCTATTCAGGTAGATGGATTTTCACTAGAAGGGCAGGAAAAGGAAATTCAGGCATATTGTAAAGCATTTAATATTAAAATAATACAGAAATTTTCAGATGAAGGAAAGAGCGGTAAAAGTATTCAAGGCAGACCGCAATTTAAGAGGATGCTGAAAGCGGTGGAAGAGAAAGAGGAAGTTGATTATATCATTGTATGGAAGCTGTCACGATTTGGTCGAAATGCTAGAGAAGTACTTAATGCACTTGATATTATCGAAAAGCATAAATGTAGTTTGATTTCTAAGGAAGATAATATAAATAGCAGCACAAAAGAAGGAAAAATGTTAATTGCATTGATATCCATTGTAGCTGAAATGGAAAGAGAAAATATCATTGAGCAAACAAACAACGGTAAAAAATACAATGCTCTGAAAGGTGGATGGAATGGAGGACAGGCACCTTATGGATACAAATTAGTAGATAAGGGGCTGGTTATTAACGAAGAGGAAGCCGAAATAGTGAAACGAATCTTTTATTTATTTACGGTAGAGAAAAGAGGATATGTAGGTATAACAGGGATACTAAATCAGGAGGGCATTCAACCAAGACAGGTTAAGAAATTGAATAGAAAGGCAATGGGGGAAAGTGCTACTGATGAAAAAATATATTTATCGGTACAGGAGGACTGGGATAATTCAGCAGTCAAGAGGATATTAGATAACCCAGTGTATTTTGGTAAACTTCGCTATGGGGCTTCAAGGATTGAAAAAAAGGATGGAAAGGAAATCAGGCATAAGCGTAGCAATCCGATATTTGTCGATGGCAAGCATGAAGCGATTATATCAGAGGAATTATGGTATGTGGCTCAAGATAGACGGAAGGAAACAGGTATAAAATTTAATAAAAATAATATTTGCAATGATGAAATTAGGAATATGTTCAATGGAATTGCCAGATGTCCACAATGTGGTGGAACAATGGTGGCTTTTAGAGATCAGTACAAGAAAAAAGATGGAACAGTTAATGTATATTATAATTATATCTGCGGTTATTATAATAACCATAAGAATGGTAAGTGCAGAAAAAATGCTATAAAGGCTGATATTCTGGAAGATACCGTAATTCGAGAAATTAAGCGTTACATAAATAGACCTAATGTTATGGAGGAAATTACACAGCATTTGGGCAATCAGTTGGATACGGAAGAATTAGAAAAGGAAATAAAAACAATAGAAAATGAACTGGAAGCTCTGGGAAAAAATGAGGAATTACAGTATAATATTTTAAGTCAGATTGGAATGCCGGGGAAGTATAAAAATATAAAAGAAGATAAAATTCTTGCTATCATAGATAAGCTGGCAGAGCAGAGAGAACTGGGAGAAAGACGACTTCAAAGCAAGAGGGAAGAGTTACGGGCAGTAGAACAAAATAAGCTTAACAGTGAAACAATACATCTGATACTAGAGAATTTTGAAAAAGCTCTTGAATATGCAACGGTTGAGCAGCGTAAGGAATTAGTACGAAGTCTGGTAAAGGAAGTAAAGCTTGGGTTTATTGAAGGAACGGAAAAAGGAGTAGAGCCAGTATCTATGACTTTGAATTTTACTGGTAAGCAGATAGATTTAATGTGTGATAATTTTGGAGTTAAAGAATCGCATGTTGAGACTGTGATTCTGATGACACGTTGTGGTAAAAACGATAAATAAGCCACTACAACCACAAGATGTTGTGGTTTTGGAATGAAAAATGGGCAAAAATTAGGCTAAAAAATGCCTGATTTTTGCCCTGATTTTTAGGGGAAAATATAGATGACATAGTAAATTTTATTTAAAATCGATGATTCTGAGTTTGAATTGTGAGAGCAAAACAAAGAATTTTTTTCTGGTGATGCTGGAGACAATTTATAAAATCTGCATATTTGGAGGATATGATATGAATACTGAAACTATATTAAAATACTTATCTGATTTGGAAGCGAACAATGAACGTGAATGGTATCATGCGAATAAAGCTCAATATAAAGCGGCAAATCAAGAATTTGAAGATTTGATTCAATCCTTGATCTTTGAAATCGGAAAAACAGATAGCAGTATCTTACATAACATTCCTAAAGAGTTGACATTTAAGTTAGTACGTGACACTCGTTTTAGTAACGATAAATCACCATACAATCCTGCTTTTCGTGCCCATATATCTTCAAAGGAGAAAATGCCTATTCCAGTTGGCTATTTTCTTGTAATCAAACCCGGCAATCGTTCTTTTTTAGGCGGAGGGCTATTTGCCGATATATTTAAGGACGCTACTACAATGATACGAAATTATATTGTGGAACACGGAGATGAATGGCAGCAAATAATTACTGATACATTATTTACAAAATATTTTTCTGTGAAAGGTGAAGCATTAAAAAATATTCCTCGTGGATATGATAATCAGCACCCACAATCTGAATATCTTAAAAATAAAAGTTGGTATTTGGAGTACTCTGTTACAGATGAACAAATACTTGATGAAGAATTTATTTCCTTTGCAGCTGAGATTTTTGTTGCAATGCAACCGTTTAATGCTTTTCTCAATCGTGCGTTAGAAAAGTTTGAGATGCCAAAGCGTTTATAGATTAGGAGTATACTTATTAAATGAAAACTAATATAGAATCAAGGATTAAGTTTGGTCAACTTAATCAAAGTTATTTTTCTCATTGAAATAACCAGACTGTGTAATTCTATCAATAATCCTACATAAATTAATTATGAGTAAAAAATGAATTTAAATACTTGACAAAATTATATACCTAGTATACAATTCAATTAGGTGATTACATGAAAAACTATGAGAATATTATTAAACTATACTTTTCATCCATGAAATTGTTTGGGGAGATTGAAAAAACTCCTAAAGATTTTGGAACCGGAGATTTGTTATATGGCTCTGAAATTCATACCATTGTAGCAATAGGTGAAAATCCGGGATCAAATATGACAGAGCTCGCAGGGATTATGGACATAACAAAAGGCGGAGTGCAAAAATTTGTCAAGAAGCTTTTAGGAAAAGACTTGATATACAAGACTCAGCTACCGGATAATAAAAAAGAAGTTATCTATGGCTTAACTAAGAAGGGAAATATAGCATATAAAATGCATGAGGCCTTTGAACAAAAGCGTTTTGGAAAAATCTATGAAATTATGGATGCCATGGAGGAAAAAGATTTCCAAGTGTTAGAGGGGTTTTTAACAGAATTGAATACAATATTATGTGCCGGCGATTAAGCCGGCAAAAAAACAATAAATAGTATACCAAGTATACTAAAAGGAGGATTATATGTTACCCAAAAACGAATGGTGGGAAGTTATTGCAACCTATAACGAAAGTATTTTTCCGTTACAATGGATTGGTTTAATTGTTATTGTATGTATTACCACATATCTTATGTTCGGTGCTGAGAAGAAAGCTAACATCATAATAAAAATGTGCTTAATGGCAATGAACGGATTCATAGGAATAAGATTTTTTTTCTTAAGTGAAGGCTTTCCGTTAGGGCTTAGAATCAGTCAAGGAAGCTTGTTTTTATTCATTGCTTTTCTAGTGGGATTAGATCTGAAACTAAACAAATTACAATTTCAATTCCCTAAAGATGGATGGAAGCGAGTATTCTTTATCTTTGGCATTTTTACTATGTTAGTTTATCCATTTGTCGGTGGATTACTTGGAAAAGACATGCATTACTGGATTATGCCAGGAACACTGCCTTGCCCTACAACTGCATATTTGTTACTACTTTTTATTACGGCAAAAAAGCGAAACAACAAACTTTTATTTTTTTTACTAATAGTATGGGCAGTGCCATTTCCACCACTTGTACAAATACCGAAATACCAAGTGTATGAGGATGGAATTATGTTTGTTCTAGGTTTAATCGGCTTAGTTGTTTTAATAAAGGATATGATCACAAAAAAAGATACATCTGTGACATTACGAAATGATATAAATCTAAAAGCACATAAAGAGATTTTTGAAATTAAAAAAGATGCTGTACTAGCCACAGCATCAAATGAAGGTGTTGTGAATATTGTACCTATTCATTCAAAACATGTAATTGCTGCTGGTAAAGTATTGATTAGTGACCAGTTCATGGACAAAACGAAGAGGAATATATTGAATAATCCATATGCAACCCTATCAATTATAGATAATGGAAGAATTTATAAAATAAGTGGTAAATGTGTCTACAAAACTTCTGGGTTTTTATATGCAATGGCAGTTCGAGGAGCAAAAAAATATGCAAAGAAAAACACAAAGAATAAGAATATTAAAATCAATTGCAAAGGCATTGTACTAATGAAAGTACAGAGATTTAACATTGAGGAAATGTAGGTGAAAATGATGAACGATAAAACAGAAATAGTCAATTATATGAATTCATGTAATAAGTGTTTTGCCGCCTTTTTAGGAGAAGAAAACTATCCTGAGATAGTTAGTATTAAGTTTCATATAGTACACAAAGATCTGATTATGATAGGTGTAGAACAAAAATATTTAAAAGGATTTGATGTAGCGTCAAATAAAAAGATTGCAATAACGATGTGGGATAAAATTAAAGGATACCAAGTAAAGGGAACTAAGATAGTAGAACATCTAAAAGAATATGAAGATATATTAAGTAGTTATAAAAACTCCTTGGAAAATAAAGGGATAAACAGTGTAGAGATTACCTTTACAGTTTATAAGATTGAAGAAATCTATCATGTAACACCGGGTAAATTTGCAGGAAAGAAAATCGAAATGGAGGTATAAACATACTAAGGAATTAATTGCTGAATATATTGAAGGTTTGGAGTGCTACGCAGTTGATAATAGCGTTGAAAACTTATGCATATGTTTACGGTATATTAATAACATAGAAATGATGAATTAATAGAAATGTTAGAATCCAGAGGCATTGAGATGAAAAACATTGCTACCTCTGTTTTCATATAAACCCAAATACAATCTAACAAATCTGCCATCGGGCAAAACAACCATGAGGTTATGTTCTTCGTTACTGAAAAACATAGCCTCTTTTTTGTTGTCCGATTTGCATAAAAAGAAAGGACTGATTGAAGTGATTACAAGATTTATGAGAGATACACCTCTCGCCACCATAGAAATAGAAATGCAGCTTATTCCCGGCTTTACACCTCGTGCTTACGGAACATTCCGAAGCCAGCAAAGATATGTGAATCCAAAACCAATTCGGTATGAAGAATTGCTGGGGCTGTTCCTCAAAGAGATAGAGTTACAGGCATTTGCTCTGCGAGTGCAAAGAATCATAGAGGCTGCGAGCAACCTCGGAGAAAGCGAGGTGAACCAAATGCTTTTTAGAAATACAGAGCATAAAAAGAGATTTCAAAGTATCTGTAAAAGCGGTCTGTTTCCGAAGCTAGAAGAAAGCTACGGATATGCAGCCGCTATTTTTTTACTCTCTGCTGATGCGTTTGTCTGGAGTAAGGCAAAAAGTTGTGTTGACAGCCAACTTATTCATTTTGATGCTATCCGCATTCATGGTGTGGATTTAGATGGATACGCCATCTTTCATATGGCAAAGGAACTTTACTCTGGAAAAGAACACATTACGGTTTCTGAACTCAGTGATCCGGAGCTAATAAATGATAGGCTCCTGCGGCTTATCGTCAATGCCTTTTTGGTAAGGCGATATGGAGTCAATGTTATAAAAGGAGGACGATAGCAATGGAAAAACAAGAACTGCAAACACTGCGACTCTGGAATCCCCTGTTCCCAAAGATTTATCGTAAAAACGAATGGGGTAACACCGAAAATGAATCAGAGGATATGGATGCTAATGAAATAGTGGAATATCAAGAGGAAATCCTAGCAGCTATTGAACGAGAAAAACTCTCAAATGAAGGCGAGCGTGGTTTGGCTGTTTACCTTGATAACGATGTTCTAAAAGGAAAAGTGTACAGTATTAATCCCGCTGTTGAGGAATGGGATGGCAAACTGTGGGGTGTTACAGAAGTACAGTCATATGGCGAACTGACACAGGCTGAGCTTGACGAGGTTATTTCAGAGCTAACAGGGCAGTTTTCAGACGGTTGGGGTGAGGGCTTCGAGCAGCGACCAATTGATACTTCCGATGGAGAATTGTATCTTAGCTTTTGGAATTCAGGAAATGAATTTTTTATTAAACCAGAAGAACAATTGAAAAACCAACAGTCACAAGGCTTTGGCATGACAATGACATAATTACTTGTTGCTTTTAAGGGAGGTGATGCAATATCAATAGTTTTATCAGTTGGGTGGGAGGTAAAAAAGCCCTCCGAAAAATCATTTATAAGCTGTTCCCAAAAGATTTTGGTAGATACATTGAAGTCTTTGGCGGTGGAGGCTGGGTGTTGTTTGGCAGACCGCCTGATCCAAAGGCAATGGAGATATACAACGATTTTAACTCCAACCTTGCCAATATGTTCTACTGTGTCAAGAACCGAACTTGGGAGTTTTTAAGACATCTTGGTTTTCTGCCTATTAACTCAAGGGATGAATTTATAGTCATTCGCAAATTCATTGAAAAAGAGGAATTCGACACCGAGTATCTGAAACAGGAATTGGAGCTTGCACAGCATAATTTGCCGCCTCCTGAGTTTGAGGACATCAAGGAGATTATGCAGGAGAATGCAAAAACCAGTGATGTACGTAGGGCGGCAGCATTTTTTAAGCTCATCCGTTACAGCTACGGAAGCGGCTGTACATCCTATGCCTGCCAGCCATTCGATGTGCGGAAAGCATTCTTTCTCATTTGGGAAGCATCGCGCAGGCTTGCAAATACAGTGGTGGAAAACAAAGATTTTGAGGCGTTGATCCGGCAGTACGACCGTGACAATGCCTTTTTTTATTGTGATCCGCCGTATTACGAAACCGAGGGTCACTACGCTGTGGTGTTCCGAAAGGAAGATCATACACGGCTCCGGGATACCTTGGCATCCTGCAAAGGCAAATGGATGGTTTCTTACAATGACTGTGAATATATCCGGGAGCTGTACAAAGACTTTCACATTTTATCCTTTACCCGTATTAATAACCTAGCCCAGCGGTATGACGGAGGTTGTGAGTATCCGGAGGTTGTCATAACCAACTATGATCCAACAGAGAGGCAAAGGTCAGAATCCAGACAAATGAATCTGTTTGATTATGAAAATGAAGGAGAGGAAGAGGATGAATTCTATCGAACAAATGAGATGGGCTAAAGACCTTATCTCAGAAAAGACAAACGATTTTATGGAGCTTACAGTTGGGAATATGCATGATGATTTATTTATCAGAGCTTCTGATAAAGCAATGGTTGGATTGTATCTATCTGTGCTGCCAAACATGAAAACACAGAAATATGACTGCATTTTCAAGGGTTACACGCGATGCGCCGGAGGATATAACGACAGCAAGAAAATGCAGAAGCTTACGGAGGAATATCAAAGTGTAACCGATGTGCTGAAACAGCTTGAAAAAGCTAATATTTCTTTAACTGAAGATGAGCTTCAATCTTTTGTAGCAGAACTGAAATCAGCAGAAGAACAAACAATGACCCAAACGATGGGAATATAAGGAGGAAACGTATATGTATCATACAAAAAATGCAGATATCCATGAGCTTGATGAGCTTGTAATTCCAAACTGTTTACTGGAAGCCGCAGAGCTTTCCGAAAACTGTGATTTGGATATTCAATGTATTCCGGGTGCAATTATTATCGGAGGAATAGATCCTTTAGCTATTATACCCTCGGCACTGATGGAGTTATTTGACGATTTGGGAATCAGCCATGCGGCAATCCGCAAGGTTTTAATGGAGGGAGAAATTTAGATGAATGGAAAGCCTGTTTATAAATTAATGGATGGAAAAGGCCGTGTGCTGATACCAAAGGAAATGCGTGCAGCTACAGGTATGGATTATGGGGATATCGTTAGGCTTGGTATGGCGAACGGTAAAGTTTGTGTGCAGAAGGTGGATATCATCGAGGTTGGTGACCAATCGCCAGAGGCTGTAGAAGCTTATGTTCGTGCGGCATTTAAGACTATGCCGGATGATACTAGAATCAGTCTCATTTCCGATCTTACTAATCTATTACAGCAGAAAAAGGAGGCGTAGGCGATGGATGCAAAACAACTATATACGGATGCACATTGTACCGAAGCAGGTTCTGCCTGCTCCATCAAAGGAAAGGTTGTAGTCGTAAACTGTGAGGCTCTGCAGCAGAATTGCAGAAATCAATTATTTTACTGCCTCTGCGGAAATGGGGTTGATGCTAATCCGAAAGGCTGTGCTGTATTTCTTGTATCCTTAAGCAATGGCGAATTTTCTTTGAAAAGGCGCAATGAAGTGCTGGGTATTTTAAAGCCAGAGTTACTTCCGGATTCCGCAAAACTCCAGTTGTCTCAAGTTAGACCACATGGAGCAATGGATTTAAATAGCCATGAACCAAAATACAGTGGTTACAGCTTTCTACCTGATGGCCGTTATGCTGCTGGTGTTTGGCTTTGCAGTGAAAAGGAAGTGATGGACTATGTAGAAATGCAGAAGCCGTACCAGCATCGAATTATGATCTGTGACCGCAATGATTTTTGTGTTTTGGAGATGCAGAATCAAAAGCTCATCTATCCTTCAGAAAAAGAAATGAAAGCTTTTGAATTAGAGCAGACAGAATCTGGAGGAATACAGATGGTGTAAAGGAGGTTATCCCATGAAAGGAATTACAATTGAAAAAGATACGATTGTCTATTATGGCAATGCTGCCGGATATGTTTCTGGTAACAAGGCGATAGTCGATCCGCTGTTTGAATCACAGGAAATGCAGGATTTTCTGAATCGCCAAAAGGATATCACGGAAGTAAAATGGGTGGACGGTGTGTTTGACCGACTATCCAACGGGCAGAAAGAAACCCATGAACTTACCCTGTTAAAAAACTGCCGTATCTGGCAGCTTAAGCCGGAATCGGATATTCTAATGCGGTTTATCAGTTATGACCAGATGAAAAAGGACTTCGGAGAACCCGATCCGCAGGATTATCAAGTGGTCTATGATGGTGAGGTAGAAAGCAACAGTCTGGAAGCAACCTATACCAAGTTTAATACTGCCCATCCATCCGGCTATACCGGACACTCTCTGTCCATGTCTGATGTAGTGGAGTTATACGATGGCGAGGGCAGTGAATTTCATTATTGTGACCGCTTCGGCTTCAAGCAGATTGACTTTGAAGCTCCAAGCCAGACACAGACCATGCAGCTCTGAGGGCTGTTTTTTTATTATGCAAATACAAAAATCAAGGAGGGAAATATTCAATGAAAAAGTATTTTGTCAAGGCAAAGTACCAATTAACCATGAAAGTGCTGCAGGCAAAGCTGTCTCTGGAGAACCACAGAGGTGAAGGATTTGTGGATACCGCAATTAAGATCTTGATGGCAGTTGTTATCGGTGCGTTGGTGCTTGCCGGTCTTTATGCACTGTTCGGGGATGTGGTGCTTCCAACACTCACTCGCCGGATCACAGAAATGTTCAACTATGGTAACTCAGCACGTTAAAAAATTTAGATAGAAGGAGAAATATAATGCCAAATGTAGATGTAAAAATCAGTTCTATGTATCCATCGGGAAACGCTGGTGGAATTCGAGCCTACGCATCCGCTACTGTTGATGAATGCCTTGCGATTCGAGGCATTAAAGTGATTGAGGGCGGCAGGATGGTTTGTTTGTTGCCATGCCAAGCAGAAAAACGGAAAGCGGTTATAAAGAAATTTGTTTCCCTGTGACAAAGGAATTCAGAGAGCAGCTTCACAGTGCAGTACTGGATGCGTACCAGCAGGCAATCACGCAAAACCAAGCTCCTGTAGAGCATCAGGAACAGCCGGAATCAGCACAGCCTGATATGCAAATGGGCGGTATGTAACGAATCAACCAATATAAATTTATGGAGGTAATGTGAAATGAGAAAGATGATGAATAACATGAAAAACAAAATGGTAATCAAGGCAATGCAAGTAAAAGCCATTGTTACTAATCCAAGCGGTGAGGGCTTTGTGGATACCGCAATTAAGATTTTGATGGCGGTGGTTATTGGTGCGTTGGTGCTTGCAGGGCTTTATGCGTTGTTCGGAGATGTAGTGCTTCCGACGTTGACTCGCCGTATCACAGAAATGTTCAACTATGCTGGGTAATGGGATCGCTATACAGGCGGTCTTTTTTCTTGCTCTTTTATTGATTGCATCTGTGATTGACCTAAGAACAAGAACCATACCGGACACTTTAAATGTGCTGATTACCCTGACTGCATTCTGTGTTTTTGAACCTTGGAATCTGATTGGCATTTTTACCGCTTTGCCGTTTCTCCTTGCCGCTGTGTTTTGTGGCGGCATGGGTGGCGGCGATATTAAGCTGATGGCAGCCTGCGGTGTGGTGCTTGGATTACCCTATGGATTGCTTGCAGAAATGTTGGGACTGTTCGTAATGCTTGGCTTTTACGCCACATACTGTTGCATTCAAAAGATTAGAAAAAGAGAGTGTGTAAAATCCTTTACCCTTGCTCCGTTTCTGTTAATCGGCTGTACTATCGCATATTTCATCAAACTTGGAGGACTAAGTCTATGAAAAAATCAAGAAGAAAACCGTCATTGGAGCTGTGTGTCTGCTTGCTCCTTTGGCAACAGGTGTTTACCTGATCCGTAGACACAAAAAGAGATACTATGCAAAAGCAATCTAATAATTGAAAATAAGGAGGATTTTAAGCTATGAGCTTTCTAAAAAATAGAACTGTAATCGGTGTCATCTGCATTGTATTGTCTCTCATTATCTGCTTTGCAGTCACACCGCTTTTTAACAAGGGCATGAGTCAAAAAACAGAAATTGTCCGGGTGACTAAGGATATCAAAATCGGCGATGAAATCACCAAGGATATGGTACAAACAGTGGAGGTAGGCGGCTATAACCTACCGGAAGATGTGGTAAAGAATACGGAAACTGTTCTTGGTAAGTTTGCATCTGCGGATATGGTTCCCGGTGATTACATCATCAGTGCTAAGATTGCAGATGAGCCTGCTGCTGAAAATGCCTATTTGTATAACCTGACCGGAGAAAAACAGGCAATGTCTGTATCGGTGAAATCCTTTGCAACAGGACTTTCCGGCAAGCTGGTATCCGGCGATATCGTGTCCATTATTGCACCAGATTACAAAAAACAAGGTACTACTGTTATTCCTCCGGAGCTACAGTATGTGGAGGTTATCGCAGTCACTGCAGGCAGTGGGTATGATGCCAACACAGGTGAGCAGGAAGATGCTGAGGAAAAGGAACTGCCCTCCACCGTTACACTTTTGGTAACACCAGAACAAAGCAAAATCCTTGCGATGCTAGAGGCAGATGGCACACTCCACGTTTCCCTTGTTTACCGAGGCAGTAAGGAAAATGCTGAAAAATTCATTGAGGCACAGGAGGCTGTTCTCACAGAGATATATCCTCCAGTAGAGGAGAAAACTACAGAGCAATCTACAGAAGAAAAACAGAAATCTTCGGAAAGCGAGGAATCAACCGAACAAACTGTTCCATCTGTATCAGCAAATACACCCATAGAAAGTGAGGCTGAATAAATGCTGAATTTCAAAAAAGGCGGTATTTTCAGCCGTAACACAGAGCCGGATAAGATGAAGCAGGAAGCTGAAAACGCTGCTCAGGTAATGGCTGTTTGGGGTAGCCCCGGTTGCGGCAAAACAACGGTAGCTGTGAAACTGGCAAAGTATCTTGCAGATAAAAAGAAAAACGTGGTATTGGTGCTTTGCGACATGACAGCGCCTATGCTCCCTTGCATCTGTCCGGCTTCTGATCTAGAAAGCGATCATTCCCTTGGGAGCATTCTGGCGGCAACCCATGTGACAGACTCGCTCATTAAGCATAACTGCAATACCCATAAAAAAATCAGCTACCTTACCATCATTGGGATGCGGAAAGGAGAAAATGAATACACCTACCCAGCGCATAATGCAACGCAGGCAACAGAGTTGCTTGACCATTTAAGAAATCTGGCTCCATATATTATTATTGATTGCGGCAGCTATATCGCCAACGACATTTTATCGGCGGTAGCGCTGATGGAGTCCGATGCGGTGCTTCGTCTGGTAAACTGTGATTTAAAATCCATCAGCTACCTGTCCAGCCAGCTTCCCTTGCTGAAAGATCATAAATGGGATGCAGACAAACAGTATAAGGTAGCCAGCAACGTGAAGTCAAATGAAGCAAGCGAACATATGGAACAGGTGCTGGGTAATGTGGTGTTTCAAATCCCTCATTCACAGGAGCTTGCAGTGCAGGTGCTATCAGGAAATCTGTTTGCTGACCTTGCCCTAAAAGATAGCAGGGGCTTTCGCAAGGAGATTGAGAAAATTGCAAAGGAGGTGTTTGGATGCTAGGCAAAAAGCGAAATCAAAGTGTGTTTCTGGAGGGTGAAACTTCACCTGTAGCAAGAGTTTTAGAAGAGACAGTTCCTGCTCCAAAAGCTTGTACGAAAGAAGAGACAGATATGGCAGAACCCAAAGAAGCTGCGGTAGTGGCCAATTTGGAAGAGCCAGAGCATAAAAAACGTGATATTTTACGTACTCATGATCTCTTCTTTTCTGCGGAGGATGATAGCAAAGATTTTTCTGCTGTGCTTCGTGATGTACAGGAGCATATCTCAGGGAAATACAGTACCCTGCTGACGAGTGGCAATACCGAGGAAGTCAAAGAACATATCAAAAGGTATATCACCAAATATGTGCAGGACAGCCGGGTGGCAGTCAAGGGAATGACAAATCAGCAGCTTGTAGATGACCTTTACACCGAGATGGCTGAGTTTTCCTTTCTAACAAAATACATCTTCGGACAAGGCATTGAAGAAATTGATATCAACGGTTGGAACGATATTGAGGTACAGTATTCGGGAGGTAAAACCGAGAAGCTGAATGAACACTTTGATAGCCCCGAACACGCCATCAATGTGGTACGCCGTATGCTTCATGTGTCAGGGGTGGTGCTGGATAATGCCAGCCCTTTAGTAACCGGAACATTAGCAAAGAATATCCGTATTGCGGTACTCAAAACACCTATTGTGGATGAAGAAGTAGGTATTGCTGCATCCATTCGTATTGTGAATCCTCAAAGCATGAAGAAAGAGGATTTTGTAAATGGCGGCACAGCCACCAATGAAATGCTGGACTTTTTATCCGAGTGCATTCGCTATGGTATTTCTGTGTGTGTAGCGGGAGCAACCAGTTCCGGAAAAACAACTGTCGCAGGTTGGCTTTTAACCACAATCCCGGATAACAAGCGTATCTTTACGATTGAAAACGGCAGCCGGGAGCTGGCACTCGTCAGAGAAAAAGATGGAAAAGTAGTCAATTCCGTTATTCATACGTTAACCCGTGACAGCGAAAATGACCGCCAGAGAATCGACCAGATCGCGCTGCTTGATGTGGCTCTTCGTTTTAATCCGGATATTCTTGTTGTCGGCGAAATGCGTGGTGCAGAAGCCAATGCTGCACAGGAAGCGGCAAGAACAGGCGTAGCTGTGCTTACTACCATTCATTCCAACTCCTGTGAAGCGACCTATCGAAGAATGGTATCCCTGTGTAAAAGAGCAGTGGATATGTCCGATGAAACCCTCATGGGGTATGTAACAGAAGCCTATCCCCTCGTGGTATTCTGCAAGCAGCTTGAGAACAAACAGAGAAAAATGATGGAGATTATGGAGTGTGAGATTCTGCCCGATGGCAGCCGTAGCTTCCGTCCTTTATTCCAATATGAGATTACCGAAAACCGCATGGAGGACAATAAATTTGTTATCAATGGCATCCACCGTATGGTGAACAACATTTCGGATAGCTTGTGTAAACGACTGCTTGAAAATGGCATGCCAATTGAAACAATTAACCGTTTAAAGAAAGGAGGTCTTTCTGCATGACTTTTATAGAGTTACTCGCCTGTGTCGGAATGATTACAGGCTTTTTTCTTTTGCTGAACCTAAAGCCCATTGACTTTACCAATGGACTGTTCGGCTTTTTAACCAGAGAATCCAAAAGCATCAGGGATGAGATCAATGAGGCAACCAAGCGTAAAAAGCCGAACTTCCTGAAACGTGAAATCCTAGAGGCACAGGAAATCCTCAAAATGACCGGAAGAAGCAGCCGCTTTTCTCTAATATGTGCCTGTTCCTTGTTGCTTTTTGCCATCGGAGCCTCCATCGCTATTGTGTTTGGAAATTTCTTCTTAGCTCCGGTCATGGCGGTGGGGTTTATGTTCTTTCCCTTTTGGTATGTGAAGCTGACAGCAAGTCACTTCAAAAAGGATATTGCCGCAGAGTTGGAAACTGCCCTTAGTATAATCACAACTGCGTACTTAAGAAATGAGGATATTCTGACTGCGGTGGAAGAAAACATCAACTATCTGAATCCGCCTGTTCAACATGTGTTTCAGGATTTTATTATGCGGATCAAGCTGGTCAATCCGGATATTGAAGCTGCACTCAAAGCGCTAAGAACCAAAATAGATAACGAGGTATTCCATGAATGGTGCGATGCTCTGTGTGACTGCCAATATGACCGCAGCTTGAAAACTACCCTGACACCTATTGTCAGCAAGCTATCGGATATGCGTATTGTCAATGCAGAGCTGGAATATCTGGTGTTTGAGCCGAGAAAGGAATTTATCATCATGGCAATTTTCGTCATGGGTAATGTTCCTCTTATGTATTTCTTAAACAAGAGCTGGTACGACACCTTAATGCACACTCCAATGGGGCAAATCATTTTAACAATTACAGCGGCTCTCATTTTTATCTCAACCGCTTTCGTCATTAAACTGACCAAGCCTATTGAGTTTAGGAGGTGATGCAGATGATGATGTTGATCTTTACATTTGGAATTCTCCTGGCGTTTGGACTGTTCTTCATTCTAGCTGATGTGCTGAAGTTGCCATATCTTAGCGCCGCAAAAGCAATGCTGAGTACCACAAGAGCAGACAAAAAAGCCGCAAAAAGTATTGAAACCTACCTGATGACATGGGCAGTGAAGCTTTCTAAATACATCCGCATGGACGAATACCGCAGAAGCCGAATGCAGAACATCCTCAAGGCAACAGGCATGAATATGACACCGGAGGTGTATCAGGCGTATGCCTTTGTGAAATGCGGAGCAATCCTGCTGGGTGTTATTCCTTGCCTTTTGGTGTTTCCACTGTTGGCTCCTGTTGTTGTGTTTTTGGCAGTCATGATATATTTCAAGGAAACCAGAAAAGCCGATGAAAAACTGAAAGTGAAGCGAGATGAAGTCGAAAATGAGCTGCCGAGGTTTGTAGCCAATGTCGAACAGGAATTAAAAAACAGTCGTGATGTGCTATCCATAATCGAAAACTTTAAGAAAAATGCAGGGGCTGCCTTTGCAGGAGAACTGGACATTTTGGCAGCGGATATGCGTTCCTCAAGTTATGAAGCCGCCCTGACCAGATTTGAGGCAAGGCTTAATTCGCCCATGCTTTCCGATGTGGTGAGAGGGTTAATCGGTGTGCTTCGAGGCGATGACAGTGCGGTATATTTTCAAATGCTCGCCCATGACTTCAAGCAGCTGGAGCTGCAAAAGCTCAAAAGTGAGGCACAAAAGATACCGCCGAAAATTCGAGTGTTCTCCTTTATCATGCTGCTTTGCTTTTTGCTGACCTATCTGGCGATTATTGCTTATGAAATCTTAAAGTCGCTGGGTGGAATGTTTTAAGGCTGAAAGTCTTTGGAAAGGAGGATTTGAATGTGCTGAAACTATTAAAATCAAAACGTGGCGAGGGCTACATTGATGTGTGTGTGTTAGTACTTTGTGCAGTTCTGGTCATTGCGCTGGCGGTTAAGGTATTTCCGGTATTTATTGCTAAAAATCAGCTGGATACTTTCGCAACGGAGCTATGCAGAGAAGCAGAAATTTCAGGAAGTGTCGGAAGCGAAACAAGCCTTAGAGCTGCTGTTCTTAAGGAGCGTACCGGACTTAATCCCAATATTTCTTGGTCAAAAACCGGAAACATTCAGCTGAATGAAGAAGTGACGGTCACCATTACCCTACAAGAAAATATCGGTTTATTTGGAAACTTTGGCTCGTTTCCTATTACGCTGAAAGCACAGGCAACTGGAAAAAGCGAGGTGTATCATAAATGACGAGGCTAATAAACTGTTTCAGAGATAAAAAGGGTTCTTCTTTTCCTCTGATTATCGCCATCACTTTGGCTCTGGTCATTATTATGTGCGGCATCTTGGAGTTTTTCAGGCTGAATATTATTGCAAGCGGTGTCAAAGAAGCCGTACAGGATGCTATTATTATTACCGTCAACGACAACTATGCAAATGTGTATCATGGTGTACGTGAGGGATACAGTGGCGGTTATTTGCCGGATGGTTCCTCGTTTTCTTACAGTGTAGATATCGGAGATGTGTATGGTCATATGGACAGTACCCTAGGAACAACCGTAGAAAACGACAAACATATGAAGTATTCCGGCGATGTGGTGGAATACAAACTGTCGGGCTTGGAGGTAACAGTTCGAAATGCTCCGCTGGCTCCATCCTCTCCAAGAAATGCACAGCGTTTTGAAGCCGATGCAGTTATTTTATTGGAGGTTCCGGTGCAATTTGGCGGTAAACAGTTGCCGCCGATGAAGATTAAGTTAAAGGTTCAGGCTGGGTATACAGAAGTTTTCTGATTCTTTTCAAGAATTGTCTGGACTTGTGAAAAAACATGTAGTACTGTGTGAGCTAACAAAAGTTAACTACACCATAAAGGAGGGTTTTCTATATGAAAATAAATGAAAAGACCAAAAAGGTTCTTACCATTGCAGGATGCACTATAATTGGGCTGGTACTTGTTGTGGCTATCGCCTCACAATTTGCTAAAGCACCGGAAGATGCGGATACACTGCCGTCAAGCGCTGCAGTAGTATCCGATGTAAATCCAAGTATTGACACAGATGCATCTACAGGAGAAAAAGACATAGTAGTGAATTCAAACACCGACAGTTCTACAGAGACTATAGATGAAACACCAGCTCAGACGGATCAGCCGGAACAAAACATCCAATCGGAGGTTACTAAACCAGCAGAACCAAGCGAGGAACAAAAAACTGATCCTACCCAAAAGCCCGATGGCGAAAAAGTTACTGGTACTCCAAAAGCTGAAGAACACGATAATGTGACTTCCTCAACCGATACGACAAAGAAAGAGAATGAACCGCAGGGTGGAGAAACACAGAATGGAAAGATTTATGTTGAGGGATTCGGCTGGATTGATGATATCGGTGAAGGGCAAGGTACAACAGCCGACGATATGTACGAAAACGGAAATAAAATAGGAGAGATGAATTAACAACAAAATATTTTACAGAGATTGCACAGCCGAAATGCTGTGCTTTTTCTTTTGGAACGGAGGTTGTAAATGAAACGATTATGTAGTGTTTTGTTACTGCTTACTTTATTGTTCACTTCGCTATGCTCCACCACTGCCTATGCGGTTGGTGACGGAAATGTGGACAATGGTGGCGGTGGAATGGGGCAAGGCACTAGCACAGATAAATGGAGTCCTGGTAATGAGGGTGTACGTGTAACGGTAGTTCGGGCGAGTGACCATGCAGTAGTTACCACTCCGATTGATTTAACAAACAAAAAGCCGGATGATATTCAATCACATTTTGGCAAGGTTAGTAAATTATCTTATACCGGAGGTAGAGGATTATCTCCTTCTGGTTCCAATTACAGTTATGTGAATCCGGCACAAGCCTTGCCTACTATTATTAGTTCCGGCAGCGGCAATGCCAATATCGAAGCAATCAAAAGTTATTTTACCGATGAACAGGTCATCCGCAGTATTGCAGGTATGACAGGAATGGACTTTGATACCTTGGTTGGCGGCGATTACAAATTGCTTATTGAACCCATTGCTTATATCACCTTCCAAGGTGTTAAGGTAGCCATGACTGCAACAGAATCAGCTCTATATGATGAGCAAGTAGGTGGACTACTGCGTAGCAAGATGGTATCCCTTTCCCATAAAAATCTTCCGTTGGCTATGTTTTTGGAAGTGGCTGATTTAGGTTATCCGGCATGGGGAGGGAGCAGAACCAGTGCTGCTTCTGATTCAGATATCAAGTCATCCCTTGGACTTGGTGTGGTTCGCTTTAAGGATATGCCGACAGAGCCACCAGAAGTTAGCACCTATGACTATGAGTACCGAGTCAATACCGAGGTAATCACTTCTGTTACGGTCAGCGGTGGCCAAAGCGATCCGGACAACCCCGTGTCAGTCACATTTTATATTGGAGGCAGAAGCTATCATGTCAGTAATGTTTATTATCCAAAAGGGGACAGTCAGATTGCATGGGTACGTTGGACAACACCATCTACACCTCAGACAATGACCATCAATGTATCTGTATCAGGTGGCGGCAGTACTAGTCAAGGAGTAATTACTGCTAAGATTGTAGATTTGGATCAGAATCCTCCGCCTAATCCGGTAGCGGATGACCGCAATGACAGCTACACAAAACCATCTGTACCAAGCAATGCGCAGGTCACATCAGCTTCATGGGGTGTGTGGAGACCTTGGTGGCATGCTTACTGGGTATGGCACAGCACTGGAGATGATGATGGTTATTGGTGTGATCATGGCTGGTGGGAGTTTGATTTTGACCGCTATCATGCTAGCATTTCTGCCGCTATGAGCATTAAGCCCGATGACAAAAATCCAACAGCAAGCGGTAAAACCATAAAGTCTGGATATGGAATTAACCAGACTGTAACGGCAAATGTGAGTACCAATCAATCCTCAGCAGTTACAGGAGCTCAGAATGCGGTGACGTATTTTCCTGAATTTCAATACAAAAGTTTTTGGAGGCTGCTTGACCGTTCAGGTAGCAACTACAGTCCAACCTTTGAGTTTAAGAAAAATAAATACAGCACCTATAACCGCAGGACACATTTTACTCCGATTTGGATACCGGATGGAAGCTATACACCGTACACTTGGCTGATTGATTGCTGGACACCTACAGGAATGCTGTCTATGAACCTGACTGACTCAGTAAACATCAGCGGAAATCTTTGGACGGACTGGCACATTGCTCCGCAAAACCCTAAATAACAACAGAAAAAGAAAAAAGATCGTAAGGCTCTGCTTTGAGTTTTACGATCTTTCTTTTTCGCAAGTCTATCAATGAAAGGTGGAAAATCAATGAAAATGAAACGAATTGCAATGCTTGTTTGCATCGTTCTGCTACTGACAATGGTGTTTAGCACAACCGCTTTCGCAGCCGGAACAGGTGATGTTGCCGGAGCAATTGAAGGAACATGGACGACTGCATCGCAGCAGATTAAAACAGTAGTTAATAAGGTTGTATTTCCTGCAATTGACCTTATACTTGCGGTGTTTTTCTTTGCCAAACTAGGCACAGCTTATTTTGATTATCGCAAGCACGGTCAATTTGAATGGGCGGCACCGGCAATTTTATTTGCTTGTCTTGTGTTTACCTTAACAGCCCCATTATATATCTGGACGATTTTGGGTCTATAACAATAAATAGCAGGGTACTGAGCCTAAATGATGAAGTTACCCTGTTTGCTATTTGATTTGTTGCATTTTGCTGTCTGTTGATGCAAAATATGTTCCTACTACCATAATAAGTAGTGCGATGATAAAGCTCACGTCGGGTAGTTCACTGAAAATCACAAGGGATAGCGCAACGCCGATAAAAGGTGCTATAGCATAATAGGCACTGGTCTTTGCTGCGCCAAGCTCACGCTGCGCATAGATATAAAAAAAGATACTCAAGCCGTATGCAATAAATCCAAGCACAAGGACAGCGAGGATATACCAAAGATTGCTCACTCGCTCTCCAAGTGTCAACGCAATAATGAGAGAACCAAGCCCGGAGCAAATACCTTTAATGACCACAATTTGCAAAGGATTTTTGCTTGAAAGCATTCGGGTGCAGTTGTTTTCAAAACCCCAGCAAACGCAGGCAAGCAGAACAAAAAGTGAACCGAAGGAAAATGAAAAACTGCCGATATCCTGCACCGATAAAATGACACTGGACAACGTGATAAGGGCGATTGCAAGCCATAATCGTTTTGAAATTGCTTCCTTAAACACGCAAAGGGCAATCACACTTGTGGCAACAATCTCAAAATTGTTGAGAAGCGAAGCGTTGGCGGCGGTTGTCATGGTCAGACCTATCATTAAAAAGATAGGGGCGGCAATGTCCAGCACTACCATTCCGATGGTGTAGGGCAATTCTTTTTTCGTCAGTGGCTGCTCCTGTTGCTGCAAGCCTCTTTTCTTTTGAATGATGCCCACAATGGAAAGTCCAATCCCTGCACCGAGGTATAGCAATGCCGCCACCATGGTTGCAGGGATTTTCTCAAGCAACAGTTTTGAAAAGGGTGAACTGATGGCATACAAAGCCGCCGCCAAAATTGCGAACAAGGTTGATGTTGTTTGTTTTGATTTCATCTGTCCACCTACTTCATAAACTTATCAATGGCAACAGACAAATCATCAAGTACCTTTTGATCGCCGGTTTCCACCGCATCCACAACGCAGTGGTTGATATGATCCTGTAAAATAATCTTGCCGATATTATTGACCGCCGATTTCACAGCCGCTATTTGGATCAGAATCTCGCTGCAATCCTTGCCATCCTCGACCATCTTCTTAACGGACTCCAAATGTCCGATTGCTCGTGACAAGCGGTTAATAACCGCCTGTGAATTTTCATGATGATGCGCCATTATGCACCTCCTTTATATCCCCTATGGGGGGATATAAAGAGTATACTATACCAATGCTAAGAATTCAACAAACAGATTGTGAATTCAGTTAAATAATAATATGGAAGAAATTTAATATGAACACAAAAGCTGCCACCACCCTTTTGC
The DNA here is from genome assembly GCA_041821315.1 of Velocimicrobium sp. GTDB lineage: Bacteria > Bacillota > Clostridia > Lachnospirales > Lachnospiraceae > DIGJ01. The sequence continues at coordinate 28,772 of JBGUEO010000045.1, forward strand.
AGGGATACTCTGGCAGGTGCTTGGGATGTAATTCTCAGGCAATGTTCGTAAACAACTTGAAAAAGTAGATTTTGCTAACTTAGCAGAAAGGAGGCTGAAGAAAAATGTTTATATGGGATTTTGTCGCCGACACTGTCCTCGGTCAGATTGTAGATTGGATCTACGGTCAAATCGTTGGATTTCTCGGCGACTTTTTTATGCAAATGGGTAATATGGGAGCCGAACTGTTCGAGATGACATGGGTGC
>JBGUEO010000046.1:0-25313 GCA_041821315.1 Velocimicrobium sp.
TCAATTTTAGATATATCTGAGATTTTACGAAATGCACATGCGCTTGATTTTCTAGTGTCCAGTACCCTTTTGGTTCAAAAACAAAGTAGCCTTGTAGCATCTTTTATTGCGTCTGTTTTCAAGATCTCCCCACGCCCTTTGCTCCATTAAATCAGAATTTATTATTTCTCTTATTTATCTCTCCAAATGATTCTTCCCTTAGTCAAATCATATGGTGAAAGTTCTAATGTAACTTTATCTCCTGGAAGTATACGAATAAAATTCATTCTTAATTTTCCACTAATGTGTGCTAATACGATGTGTTTGTTTTCTAATTCGACACGGAACATAGCATTTGGTAATTTTTCTACTACCGTTCCTTCGATTTCTACTACATCTGTTTTTGACATTTTCTAACCTCCTATATTAATTTCCGACGATTATTTCAACTAGTTCTTTGGTAATGACAATAGTTCCGGCTCACCTTCTGTTATCAATACTGTATTTTCATAATGTGCTGATAGTGATCCATCCTGCGTTACAACTGTCCAGTCATCTTCCAACCACCAAACATCATAAGCACCTATATTTACCATTGGTTCAATTGCCAAGGTCATACCTGGAACCAATTTAATTCCTCGACCCATTGGTTTAAAATTAGGTATTTGTGGTTCTTCATGAAGCTCTGAACCAATTCCATGCCCGACTAAATCTCGAACGATAGAAAATCCATTGGATTCCACATATTTTTGAATTGCTTTGGAAATATCATAAAGATGATTCCCGGCTTTTGCATATTGTATGCCTTCAAAAAAACTCTGTTTTGTAACGTCTATTAAACGCACTGCTTCATCGCTTACCACACCCACTCCATAGGTTCTGGCTGCATCTGATTGATATCCCTTGTAAATTACACCTGCATCTAAGCTTACAATATCGCCGTCTTTAATTATGCGTTTTTTATTTGGAATACCATGTACGACCTCATCATTTACGGATACGCAGATAGATGCTGGGTATCCATTGTAGTTTAAGAAAGATGGGATACAATCATAACTTCGAATAAGTTCTTCTCCCATACGGTCAATATCCAATGTAGACATACCTGGCTTCAATGCTTTGCCGAGTTCTTCATGCACATTGCAAAGAATTTTTCCTGCTTCACGCATCAATTCTATTTCTCTGTTAGATTTTATTGTCACAGACATATTGTTCACCCTAAAATTTTCCTTATGGCTGTAAATACTTCAGCCATATCTTGTGTTCCATCAATTTCAACGAGTAACTTTTGATTGGTATAATAATCAATCAATGGTTGGGTTAACTCATGATATACATCCAAACGCTTTTTTACCGTTTCTGGTTTATCATCATCACGAAGTACTAACTCACCGCCACAAAGATCACATATTGTCTCTAGCTTTGGTGGATTATATGCTACATGATACGTGCCCCCACAACCAATACATGCTCTACGACCAGACATTCTATGAATGATTGTTTGATCTGGCACTTCCACATCAATTGCATAATCAACGGTTTCATTGATTGCTCTTAATGCCTTATCTAAAGCTTCTGCTTGGGGAATAGTCCGTGGAAACCCATCCAAAACATAGCCATTTTTTGCATCTTCTTGACTAATGCGGTCTACCACTAAGTCTACCACTAAGTCATCTGGAACAAGTAGACCTTGATCCATATACTCTTTTGCCGCTTTTCCAAGTTCTGTTCCGCTCTTAATATTTGCTCTAAAAATATCCCCTGTTGAAATATGCGGAATTTTATATGCTTCTGCAATTTTTTTAGCCTGAGTCCCTTTACCGGCACCAGGTCCACCCAACATAATAATTTTCATATTTTTAGTGTCCTCCTCAAAAATACTTATAGGGACGATAAACCAAAGGTTCACCGTCCCAAAATGTATGTTTTCTAGTCGTTTAAGAATCCTTTATAATGTCGAACAAGCATCATAGATTCAATTTGTTTCATTGTTTCAAGCACAACACCAACAATAATAATTAATGATGTTCCACTAAACGAAACACTTGCGTCAAATGCTCCAGAAAAGAAAATTGGTATTACTGCTATAATTGTTAAGCCTACCGCTCCAATGAAGATTATGTTATTCAGAACTTTTGTTAAGTAATCTGTGGTAGGTTTTCCAGGACGAATACCTGGGATAAAACCACCTTGCTTCTTCATGTTATTGGAAACTTCAATCGGATTAAAAGTAATTGAAGTATAAAAATAAGCAAAAAAGATAACAAGTACAATATATACAAGTAATCCAAGTGAATATTTGAATTCTGAAAAACTAGTCAAATTACACCATGAACCCTGATTGCAAACCTTTAAAATCTTCTGAACTAAAGTAGCACCTGAACCAGATGCAGGTGAAACACTCATAAACTGAGCAATTACGATTGGAAATGACATCAAAGAACTAGCAAAAATTACTGGAATAACTCCAGCAGTATTTACTTTTAATGGAATATGAGAGGACTGACCTCCTACCATTTTTCTTCCTTGTACTTTTTTTGCGTATTGAACAGGTATTCTTCTTTCCCCATCTTGTAACACAATAATAAATATTACCATTCCAACAATAATTGCTAAGATAATTACAACTGCAAGAATTGCATTTACAACCGATGCATCTGCAATAAACTTACTATACAGGTTCATCAAGTCATTTGGAATTCTCGAAATAATGTTGATTAAAAGAACAATGGAAATACCATTACCAACACCATTCTCTGTTATCTGCTCGCCTATCCACATTAAGAATGCGGATCCAGCTGTTAAGGAAACAACGATTACTGTTACATTTGTAAATGTAATTCCACCTTCTAATAAGCCTTGATTTCCAAAACCAATTGCCATAGCAATACTTTCAATCAATGACAATGCAACAGTTACATAACGAGTATATTCTACAATTTTTTTTCTTCCGTCTTCCCCATCTTTTTGCATTTCCTCTAATTTAGGAATTGCAATCGTCAATAACTGCATAATGATGGAAGATGTAATATAAGGTGTAATATTCAATGCAAAAATAGACATTTTTGTAAAAGATCCACCTGTCATTGCATCAAAAAAGTTTAGAGCGGTCTGCTGTTCAAACCAACTAGCAAAGTATTCTCTATTTACACCCGGTATAGGGAGCTGGCAACCCAGCCTCACTATAACCAATGCAATAAAAGTATATATTAGTTTTTTTCTAATATCCTTAATTTTGAGAGCATTCTGGAGTGTTTTAAACATTTCCTAGATCACCTCTGCTTTTCCACCAAGAGCTTCAATCTTCGTCACAGCGCCTGTACTATAAGCGTCTACTTTAACGTTGAGCTTCTTAGTTAATTCTCCATTTCCAAGAATTTTCACACCATCTCTTGGATTTTTAACGATACCAGCTTCCATTAATGTTGCTACTGTAACTTCTGCACCATCTTCAAATCTATTGAGCATATCTACATTAATACCAATGATTATTTTAGAATTTCTACAAGTAAAACCTCTCTTTGGTAATCTTCTGTATAGTGGCATCTGACCACCTTCGAAACCAGGTCTTGGAGCTCCTGAACGAGCTTTTTGTCCTTTATGACCTTTACCAGCAGTTTTACCATTCCCTGAACCATGTCCACGGCCTTTTCTGAAATTATCATTCTGCTTTGAGCCATCAGCAGGTCTTAATTCTGATAAGTTCATCCTGCGCACCTCCTTATAATATTTCTATCTGTCTTAGATTTCTTCTACTTTTACTAAGTGTTTAACATGCCAAATCATACCTCTAATTGCTTCGTTATCTGGCATTTCAACTGAATTGTTTACTTTCTTTAAGCCTAATGCTTCAACTGTTGCTCTTTGCTTAGGAATCGCACCAATTGTAGACTTAACCAATGTAATTTTTAATTTATCAGCCACGTATCTACACCTCCTGATCTAGTGGCGAAGAATCGATTCGATTCTCCGGGTTTATTTTCGCGAAAGCAACAAGCCAAAATCAAGTTTGCTTGAACTTGGCGACTGCACGCGAGGTCAATTTGACCTATCCTAAGAGCTCTTCTAGAGAAATTCCGCGAAGTTTAGCAACTTCTTCTGGAGTCTTTAATTTACTTAAACCTTCGATTGTAGCAAGAACTACATTCTGTTTATTGTTTGAGCCTAAAGACTTTGTACGGATATTCTTGAATCCAGCTAACTCAAGTACGTTACGAGCAGGACCTCCTGCAATGATTCCAGTACCCTCTGGGGAACGTTTCAGCATAACAGAAGCGCTACCGAATTTTCCTATATAATCATGTGGTACACTACCATTTTCATCTAAAGGCAAGGAAATTAACTTTTTGATTGCATCTTCTTTTCCTTTGCGGATAGCTTCTGGAATTTCAGTAGCCTTACCTAATCCAGCACCAACGTGTCCATTCTTGTCACCAACAACAACTAATGCAGTAAATCTGAAGTTACGTCCACCTTTTACTACTTTAGTAACACGTTTGATTGATACTACTTTATCTTCTAATTCCATTTGACTAGCATCAATGATTTCACGTTTCATGTATAAATTTTCCTCCTTACCTAGAATTTCAGACCAGCTTCTCTAGCTGCATCTGCTAATGCTTTCACTTTACCTTGATATATAAATCCGCCTCTATCAAAGACAACTTCAGTAATACCTTTTTCTAATGCTTTCTTCGCAATTACTTCGCCTAATTTGGTAGCCGCTTCCACATTGTTGGTTTTTTCCAACTCTGCTTTCACGTCTTTTTGAAGAGTAGAAGCTGAAACTAAGGTATTGCGAGCTGTGTCGTCAATAATCTGAGCATACATATGATTATTACTTCTAAACACTGCCAAACGTGGTCTTGCTGCAGTACCTGCAAAACGATTACGAATTCTTAAGTGTTTCTTTGCGCGAACTTTTGTTCTTGATTCTTTTTTAACCATCGTTTTTCACTCCTTTAATTATTTCTTACCAGTCTTACCAACTTTACGTCTAATAACTTCATCAGCATATTTAATACCTTTTCCTTTATAAGGTTCCGGTCTTCTTTTTTCTCTGATTTCAGCAGCGTATTGGCCAACTTGTTCTTTATCGATACCTTTAACAATAATCTTGTTCTGTCCTTCAAGTACAGCTTCAAGACCTTCCGGATCTTCCATAACTACAGGATGTGAATAACCTAATGACAATGTTAATGTTTTTCCCTGTTTTGCAGCTCTATAACCAACTCCGTTGATTTCAAGAACTTTTTCATATCCTTTTGTTACACCAATTATCATATTGTTAACTAATGTTCTTGTTAAACCATGTAATGATTTCATCTTCTTTAAATCACTTGGTCTGGAAACTACTATTTCGCTTCCTTCCATTTTAATTATCATTTCGGAAGGTAACACTCGCTCAAGCGTTCCCTTTGGACCTTTTACAGTCACTTTATTATTTTCTGCAATATCAACTGTTACATCTGCTGGTATCGCGATTGGCATTCTTCCTATACGTGACATGCCCGTACCTCCTAAATTCTTTATAGTGAAAGGGATTTTTCCCTTTACGCTTATTTGTCATACAACATTTTGTAAGACTATTTTACCATACAAATGCTAATACTTCTCCACCAACATTATTCTTTCTAGCTTCTTTATCAGTGATAATGCCTTCATTTGTAGAAATAATAGCAATACCTAAACCACCAAGAACCTTTGGAAGATCCTGTGCGTTTGTATAAACTCTAAGACCTGGTTTAGAAATTCTTTTAAGACCAGAAATAATCTTAACACTTTTGTCTTGACCATATTTTAATGTAATATGGATTGAATTAAATCCACCAACTTCTTCTACCGTAAAATTCTTAATATAACCTTCTTTTAAAAGAATTTCTGCAATTGCGATTTTCATCTTAGAAGCAGGTACATCAACTGTATCATGTTTTGCAGTATTCGCATTACGAATTCTTGTAAGCATATCTGCAATTGGATCGCTCATTGTCATTTCGTTATTCCTCCTTCTACCAACTTGCTTTTTTAACACCAGGAATCTGGCCTTTATATGCTAATTCACGGAAGCAAATTCTGCAAACTCCGTATTTTCTTAAATAAGCATGTGGCCGACCACAAATTCTACAACGATTATATTCTCTTGAAGAGAATTTTGCAGGGCGTTGTTGTTTTACCTTCATTGAAGTTTTAGCCATGAAATTTACCTCCTAATTATTTTGAAAATGGCATACCAAATTGTGCTAATAATTCACGTGCTTCTTCGTCTGTTTCCGCTGTTGTAACAAAAATGATATCCATACCTCTTACCTTATCAATTTTATCATATTCAATTTCAGGAAAGATTAACTGCTCTTTAATACCTAGTGCATAATTACCTCTTCCGTCAAAAGCATTCGGATTAATACCTCTAAAGTCACGTACACGTGGTAAAGATAAATTGATTAAGCGATCTGCAAATTCATACATCTTTTTGCCTCTCAATGTAACTTTACATCCAATAGGCATACCTTCTCTAATTTTAAAGTTTGCTACTGATTTTTTAGCTTTTGTAAGAACTGCCTTCTGACCTGAAATTATTTCAAGATCTTTCACTGCAGAATCTAATACTTTTGCGTTGTCTTTTGCTTCACCAACGCCCATATTAATAACGATTTTTTCAAGTTTAGGTACTTGCATAACATTCTTATAACCGAACTTTTTGGTCATACCATCAACGATTTCATTCAAATAAGTTTCTTTTAATCGAGCCAACGTAATTGTCCTCCTCTCTTGAATTAGTCAATAACATCGCCAGTTGATTTCGCTACACGAACTTTTTTATCGTCGTCCATCGAAAATCCAACTCTAGTTGCTTTGCCTTTATTTACATACATAACGTTAGATATATCAATTGCTGCTTCATGATGAATAATTCCACCACTTGGATTCGCTTGACTTGGTTTTGTATGCTTTGTTACTGTATTGATACCTTCAACGGTAACTTTACCATCTTTTACGGACAAAACCTTGCCTTCTTTACCTTTATCTTTACCGGTGATTACTTTTACTGTATCACCTTTTTTTATTTTGCTAGTTGCCACTATCGACACCTCCTTATAATACTTCTGGTGCTAACGAAACGATTTTCATAAATTGCTTATCTCTTAATTCTCTTGCAACTGGTCCAAAGATACGTGTTCCCTTCGGATTCTTGTCATCTTTAATAATAACTGCTGCATTTTCATCAAATCTAATATAAGAGCCATCTTTACGACGGGTTTCTTTTACTGTACGAACAACTACTGCTTTAACAACATCACCTTTTTTTACAACGCCACCTGGTGTTGCATCTTTAACTGTAGCAACGATGACATCACCGATAGCTGCATATCTTCTGGTTGATCCGCCTAATACACGAATGCAAAGTAATTCTTTTGCGCCAGTATTATCAGCAACTTTAAGTCTTGATTCCTGTTGAATCATAGCTCAGTTCTCCTTTCTCGTCCGCATTTTGGCTTCGCCAATCTGCATCTTCATAATCCGATCATTACATTTTGGCTTCGCCAATCTGTACATTTCAATAAATTTGTTTTTAAAATCAAATTTATCATTCGAATTATTTCGCTTTTTCTATAATTTCTACAAGTCTCCATCTTTTATCTTTCGATAATGGCCTTGTTTCCATAACTTTAACTCTATCACCGATTTTACATTCGTTGTTTTCATCATGCGCTTTTAATTTATATGTTCGCTTTACAATTTTACCGTAAAGCGGATGTTTTACATGATCAACAACTGCAACAGCGATTGTCTTATCCATTTTATCACTTACTACTTTTCCAGTACGTGTTTTTCTTAAATTTCTTTCCACAACAAATTCTCCTTTCTATCAATTGAGATATCACAATGCTTATTATTTCTAAACGAATTTTATTTCAAAGAAGAAATTACAGTTTGAATTCTAGCGATATTTTTTCTAACTTCATTAATTCTACCTGTGTTTTCTAACTGATTTGTTGCGTTCTGGAATCTCAAATTAAAAAGTTCCTTTTTAGCAGCTACTAAATCCTCATTTAATTCAACAACGGATTTGGTTTTAATATCTTCCATAAATGTCTTACTCTTCACTGCCCGCACCTCCTTCTAAGTCTGCGCGAGAAACTACTTTACATTTTACCGGTAATTTGTGTATTGCAAGACGTAACGCTTCTCTAGCTACCTCTTCCGGCACTCCTGAAATTTCGAACATAACACGTCCTGGTTTAACTACTGCTACCCAATATTCAAGTGAGCCTTTACCGGAACCCATACGAGTTTCAGCTGGTTTATTGGTTACTGGTTTATCTGGGAAAATCTTAATCCAAACTTTACCACCACGTTTGATATAACGAGTCATAGCAACACGGGCAGCTTCAATTTGATTGGATTTAATCCATGCTGGCTCCATAGCCACAATACCGTATTCACCGTTTGTAATTTTGTTACCTCTGGAAGCTTTACCTCTCATAGAGCCACGGAACTGTTTACGGCGTTTTACTCTTTTAGGCATTAACATTATTTATCGCTCCCTTCCTTTTTTGTTACTCTAGGTGCTCTTGTTGGAAGAACTTCACCTTGGTATATCCAAACTTTAACTCCAACTTTTCCATAAGTTGTATCTGCTTCTGCAAATCCATAATCAATGTCAGCACGTAATGTTTGAAGTGGAATCGTACCATCACTATAGAATTCGGTACGAGCCATATCAGCACCGCCAAGACGTCCAGCAACTGCTGTTTTAATTCCTAATGCTCCCGATTTCATTGTTCTAGACATTGTTGATTTCATCGCTCTACGGAAAGAGATACGATTTTCAAGCTGTCCTGCAATATTTTCTGCAACCAATTGAGCATTATTATCTGGTCTCTTAATTTCTTTAATGTCAATTAATATTCTACTTGTTGTATATTTAACTAATTCAACTTTTAATTTCTCAATTTCAGATCCACCTTTACCAATTACTACACCAGGTTTTGCTGTATGAATAATAACTTTTACTCTATCTGCGGATCTTTCAATTTCAATCTTTGCAACACCAGCACTATAAAGCTTCGCTTTTAAGAACTTTCTGATGTTGTAATCTTCAACTAAGTTGTCTGCGAAATTAGCTTCGGCATACCATCTAGAATCCCAGCCACTAATAACTCCAACTCTTAAGCCATGAGGATTAACTTTTTGTCCCATATTAACTCCTTTCTTTGCACCGGCTCGACTTTGTCGAGTTCTTATCTTTCATCAAGCACGACTGTGATATGACTCATTCTTTTTTCAATACGATAAGCTCTACCTTGTGCTCTTGGTTTAATTCTCTTCATTATTGGTCCTTTATTTGCGAAACATTCCGCAACATAAAGATTTTCTGGATTCATTCCATTGTTGTTTTCAGCATTTGCAATTGCTGATTTTAATAACTTTTCTATAAGTGATGAAGCATATCTTGGATTGTATGCTACAATACCAAGTGCTGTTTTTACATCTTTGCCTCTGATGGCATCTAATACGAAACAAGCTTTTTGTACAGACACTCTAGCATAGGATAACTTAGCAGATGGTCTTGTATCTCTATTGTTTTCGTTTCTTTCTCTTTTAATTTGAGATCTATGTCCCTTTGCCATGGATGAAGCCTCCTTTCAAATTCTATATACTAGTTTACGGGGCGCTTTAATTATCTACGTCCCTTTTTCTCATCTTTACCATGTCCTCTGTAAGTTCTAGTTGCAACGAACTCACCGAGCTTATGTCCTACCATGTCTTCTGTAACATATACAGGTACATGTCTTCTACCATCATGCACTGCGAATGTGTGTCCAACAAATGTTGGGAAGATCGTGGAACGACGTGACCAGGTTTTAACCACTTGTTTATCGCCTGCTGCATTCATAGCGTTTACTTTTCTAAGCAAACTAGCATCAGCGAATGGTCCCTTTTTTAATGAACGTGCCATGCGAATACCTCCTATTTATTCAACGTCAAGCCTTATTTTGCTAAAGCTTTACCATCTCTTCTTCTTACTATCATCTTATTCGATTGTTTCTTTTTCTTTCTTGTCTTTAATCCAAGAGCAGGTTTACCCCAAGGCGTACATGGACCAGAACGACCGATACCAGCCTTTCCTTCACCACCACCATGTGGATGGTCATTTGGATTCATTACCGAACCACGAACGGTTGGGCGAATACCCATATGACGTTTACGACCAGCTTTACCGATATTAATTAATTCATGATCAGCATTTCCTACCTGTCCTACGGTTGCTCTGCAAATGATTGGTACCATTCTCATTTCACCGGAAGGAAGTCGAAGTGTTGCATGCTTACCTTCTTTCGCCATCAGCTGTGCGCTGTTACCAGCAGAACGAACCATCTGTCCGCCTCTTCCTGGATATAATTCAATGTTGTGTACCAATGTACCAACTGGAATTTTTTCCAATGGTATACAGTTACCAACTCTAATCTCAGCTTCTACACCATTCATAACCTTCTGTCCAACTTTTAATCCGTTTGGAGCAAGGATATAAGCTTTTTCACCATCTGCATAGCAGATTAATGCGATATTTGCTGTTCTGTTTGGATCATATTCAATGGTTTTAACAACAGCAGGTATACCATCTTTGCTATTTCTCTTAAAATCAATAATTCTATATTTTCTTTTTGCTCCGCCACCGCGGTGTCTAACAGTAATTTTTCCTTGATTGTTACGACCAGCATTCTTCTTATTAGAAGAAACAAGTAATGATTTTTCCGGTGTATCCGTTGTTATTTCGCAAAAATCAGAGCTAGTCATATGTCTTCTGGAAGGTGTATATGGGTTAAACTTCTTAATTCCCATGATATTTCTCCTTTCACATTGTTTCTCCCTTTGGTCGAAACATTAAAAGTTTGTAATCAAACTTCAATCTTAATCCCTTAGGGGTCTTTTTTATAGTCCTTCGAAAATTTCGATATCTTTGCTATCTTGTGTCAACTGAACAATTGCTTTTTTTCTCTTAGCTGTCTTTCCTGATGTAGCACCACGTCTACGTGTTTTTCCATCTAAGTTCATAGTGTTAACATTCTTTACTTTTGTTCCTTCGAACATTTTTTCAACAGCTTCTTTAATCTGAGTTTTTGTTGCTTCTGTATGAACATAGAAAGAATATTTCTTTTCGTTCATAGCAGTCATACTCTTTTCAGTAATGATAGGAGTAAGGATTACATCATAATATTTTAAATCTGCCATTATGCGTACACCTCCTCAATTTTTGCTATAGCATCTTTTGTGATAACGACTGTATCATATTTTAAGATGTCATATACATTAATTGTATTAGAAAATGCGGTTCTTACAGCTGGAATGTTTCTAGTTGAAAGCACTACGTTTTCATCTTTGTCAGCAATAACAACTAAAGCTTTTCTTACCTTTAAGTTATTAAGTACTGTCACCATTTTTTTTGTTTTAACTTCATCCATTTTCAATTCATCAAGTACCAAGAATTTACTTTCATTCACTCTAGATGTAAGTGCAGAGCGAATTGCTGCTGCTTTCTCTTTTTTGTTCATCTTAAAAGAGTAATCTCTTGGCTTTGGAGCGAAAACGACTCCACCGCCTGTCCATTGTGGAGATCTTGTTGAACCTTGTCTTGCATGGCCAGTTCCTTTTTGTCTCCAAGGTTTTCTTCCACCACCACGTACTTCAGCACGTGTTTTAGCGCTCTGTGTTCCCTGACGCTTATTAGCAAGTTGTGATACAACTGCCATGTGAACTAAATGTTCATTTATCGGAGCAGCAAATACTTTATCGTTAAGTTCTAATGAACCAACTTCTTTGCCTTCCATGTTATAAACAGATACGTTTGCCATCTGTGTAGTCCTCCTTCCTTAAAGCTTAGTTTGCCTTTACTGATTCTTTTAACATTACGGTCGACTTCTTAGGTCCAGGTACAGCACCCTTTACTAAGATCAAGTTGTTTTCAACATCAATTCTAACAATTTCAAGATTTTGTGTTGTAATCTTTACAGCACCCATCTGTCCTGGCATTTTCTTACCTTTAAATACCTTACTTGGATCAGATGCTGAACCATTAGAACCTGCATGTCTATGGAACTTAGAACCATGAGCCATAGGTCCTCTGGATTGATTATGACGCTTAATTGCGCCCTGGAATCCTTTACCTTTTGACTTAGCAGTTGCGTCTATCTTATCGCCTTCTGCAAAAATATCAGCCTTAATTTCCTGTCCTACCGCATACTCTTCAGCATTGTCAAACCTAAATTCTTTAAGATATCTCTTATTCGCAACACCTGCTTTTGCAAAATGTCCTTTTTTTGGTTTGTTGACTAATTTTTCTCTAATATCGCCATAACCAACCTGTATTGCTTTATATCCGTCGTTTTCAACTGTCTTAACCTGTGTAACTACACAAGGACCAGCCTGCAATACAGTTACTGGAGTTAACACACCAGTTTCATTGAAGATTTGAGTCATTCCGACTTTTGTTGCTAAAATAGCTTTCTGCATATCGCACCTCCTATTTAATCTACAGCGGAACGTTATTTCCTGTCTACGTTTGCAACATCTCGAAAGCCTTGCTTACTCGTTGTCCGTGGCTTTGCGAAATTCGGCAAACTCTAAGTCCTAACGCTCATCCTAGATGGTTATACACCAGAGTGCTTGGTATCCTAAGCATATGCCTTTCTAGCTTGCTTACACTTTTCGTTTCTTGGACTCACATATATATATACCCTAAGGATTTGTTCTTTTTGTTGTGTTTCTTACTTTTCTTTCATCTTGATGTCAATACTAACACCTGCAGGCATTTCTAATCTTGATAATGCATCTACAGTTTTCTGTGATGGTGTCATGATGTCGATCAATCTTTTGTGTGTTCTCTGTTCGAACTGTTCTCTCGAATCTTTGTATTTATGAACCGCTCTCAAAATTGTAACAACTTCCTTTTTTGTTGGAAGAGGTACCGGTCCACTCACCTTTGATCCTGTTTTCTTTACAGTTTCGATAATCTTACCAGCAGATGCATCGATTAATTGATGATCATATGCCTTGAGTGTGATTCTCATTACTTGACTTGCCATAAAAAAAGCCGCCTCCTTTTCGCACTTAATTTCAGTACGACAAGTGGTGACTGTACACTCATCCGTGCGTATCGCAAAAATACATCTATGCAACCTCTAACACGTTATCCGCATGTTTGCAGAAAATATCTGTTTGTACAGTGACTTGTCGCCAGTTTCCTAACTTGACATTCGCTCCACGGAAAACCTACCACATCGAATGGTAGCAACCTCTCGCTTCACCGCTATCATGTCACAGCACTAATCAGTATATACCTATTTTGCAATCATTGCAAGTATTATTTTTATTTTTTTTATTTTTTACATGATTATTTTTCTGATTTATTTTATACATGATTATTTTTCTATTTTATATCCATAAATTTACCACTTATTTTATTATACATTAAAACATCTGATCCTTTGGAACGAATGGTAACCGCTTCTTCTATCGTATGCATCCTTTGCTCAATCGCATTAATATGAAGAATCGTACCTTTGTATATTCCAATCAACACACGAAGTTCTACATTGCTTATTTCGCTAATTTCATTCTTCTGACTTTCATAACAGTACTTTAGTTTCCCCATTTCAACTTCTTTTTCACGTAAACGATCCGCCGCCCTTTTCCGTTGCAAATCCTCTACTACAATCTGTCCTGTCTGTAACAATCGAACTGCTCTGTCTTCAAACAAAGAAATAACTTCCTTTAACCCACATATTTCGTTTTCTATCTGTCTACAAGTATCCTCTAGCTTATGAAGGCGATCATAATCTTTTTGTGTAATACCAACAGTTACCTTTGTTTGTATTTCTGAGGAATTTCCGATTTTTGATGCTACAATACCTCTCTTAGCAAAGACACATCCACCAACAATCGCACCAAAACATCCAATTACTGTGATCGTTTCGCTGGAAACCATTTGGCAATTAATAATTGCATTGGAATTAATATCGCCCCCTGCCTCTACCGATGTTGCCTCGAAAAATTTTGCCATTACTCTTCCACCAGCAATCACTAATCCTCGATCTCCACCCTGCATTCCATATCTCAATACCACATCTCTTCCCGCTATGATTGTTGCAGACTCCACAGAGCCATTGACAAAGACCGAACCACTCGCTTCGATAATAGAGCCCGGCAATACATCCATTTGAACAACAATATCACCGTCAAAATAAATATTACCTACTGTACAATCCACATAGCCAGCTATGTTTCGAACCGGAGTAATACAAATTGTTTTGTCATTTTGCAGTTCAATCTTTCCCGATATTAAGGCAGTATATACCGTTCCTTCACTGTTCGCCTTAATAAATTTACCCCTAAGGGCGTGTAAATCTTTTCCCGGTTTCGCCATATGTATAGCACCCTTTACATCACATCCACATCTTCCATTCGTTGCTTTATAATACTTTGCAATCACTTGCCCCTCAAAAACAGGTTCAAAATATTGAATGTTATGAAAATCAATTGAGCCATCTTCCTTGATCACCATATTGGGCTTGCGTTTTGTATCAAAGAAAAATTCATAGACTCCATCTCTTCCATTTTCTTTTTTTACGCCTTCTGCCACTACTATTTCTTTATTATATTGATTTTTTTCAATCAATCCCCAAATAGCATCTCGCTTTATTCCATATTCAATTCCAGCATCTGATAAAATGCTCATTATCTCATCAATGCTATACGGTTCTTCCTCCAATGGTGGAGCAAGAACTATCGTTGCTAACATATTATCGTTGCTGATTTGAATCATTGTTTTCTTTGAAGATTGATTTTCATCCATCATTATTTCCTTCTACCCTTCTATTTTTCTCCCCCTGCTCGTCCTCCTTACTTCTTACTCCATCTTCCGCTTGCCCCGCAAGGAAGTACTAATCCATTTCCAGAAACAGGAAGCCCCACCTCTTCCGCTTCTACTTTACCACCAAACATCGGAACAATCGCACTTCCAATCATATAAGAGAGCACTGCCGGCTGCAAACCTGTTGTATATGAGTTAATCAAAAAAAATTCTGCATCATTTGAAAGGAGCTGTGTACAAAGCTTCACAAATGAATAAATTTGTTCTTCTATCTTCCATATTTCGCCCTTTGGACCTCTCCCATAAGACGGTGGATCCATAATAATCCCATCGTATTTATTACCTCGCCGTATCTCTCGTTCAACAAATTTTACACAATCATCCACAATCCAGCGAATTGGTGCATCCGAAAGTCCAGATAAAGCTGCGTTTTCTTTTGCCCATGTTACCATCCCTTTTGAGGCATCCACATGCGTCACAGTTGCTCCTGCTTTTGCTGCCGCACACGTTGCTCCCCCTGTATATGCAAATAAATTAAGCACTTTTCTTGGCTTATTTGCATTCTTTATTTTTTGACCAAACCAATCCCAATTTGTTGCCTGTTCTGGAAATAATCCAGTGTGTTTAAAATTAAACGGCTGCAGGTTGAACGTTAAATCCTTATACTGAATCTTCCACTGCTTTGGCAAATCAAAAAATTCCCATTCACCACCGCCTTTACTACTTCTATGATAACGTGCGTTTGGCTTTTTCCATGCAGTATCTTTTTGAGGTGTATCCCATATCACCTGTGGGTCTGGCCTTACTAATTTATAGTCACCCCAACGTTCTAACTTTTCTCCATTGGTGCAATCGATCACTTCATAGTCTTTCCATCCATCTGCAATCCACATATTGTTCTCGCTTTCCTAAATTCATTTATATATAAAAAATACTATAGCTTTTCAAAAGTGTCAAGTCAAACCAGGACTATAGGACTAATTTCTCCTTTTCATAGAATAGGACTTACTTTTCTGTTCCATGAAAAAAGGGATAAACAGCCTAAATCAGACCATTATCCCTTCTAACTATATTAAAATAGTAGCGATACACTTAATATGCTACACCAAAAGATCCTCCATCTACCTGAATGTAGCCTCCTGTAATGTAACTGGCCATATCACTCGCTAGAAAAAGAACTGCTCCCACGGTTTCTTCTGGCTGAGCTAAACGTCCAAGTGGAGTACGAAGATTATTAAGTTGCATCCACTGCTCATATTCCATTAACGGTTTTACCATATCGGTTTCGGTATAATGTGGGCATACACAATTGATTCTTATATTGCTCTTCGCCCACTCACCTGCAAGTGCTCTGGTGAGATTTAAGAGTGCTGCCTTACTAGCACTATAAGCTGCACCTCCTGGTATTCCGGCAAATCCTCCCATTGATGCAATATTTACAATATTCCCCCCGCCTTGCGGAATCATAAATCGCTCAGCTGCTTTTGTACTCAAATAAAACGGAGCGTCTAAATTTGTGTCTATTACACGATGCCATTCATCCATAGAAACCTTAATTGCAGGAATTTTATGTCCCACCCCTGCATTATTCACTAGAATATCCAATCTAGCATACAGACGGTTCACTTCGTCTAGGAGATTATCCAAAGCCTTTGTATCCCTTATGTCACATGGAATAATCTGATAATCTTTGCACCCTTCTTTTTCTACCAATTTTGCAGTTTCTAAAAGCATCGCTTCATCTCTTGCCGTAAGAATCAATTTTGCTCCAAGACTTGCAAAACCACAAGCATAGGCACGCCCCAATCCTCTGCTTGCACCAGTTATCAATACAATTTTATCTGTAAAATCAAGTTGATATTTCATAAGCTCACTCTTTCTTTTAATGAATAGGTACGACTACTGGAAGATCCATTGCTTGACGATATCCTGCTTCTGCTTCAACTAATGCTGGTATCACATTAATTGTTGGTGCAGCACTGGTCACATAGCTTTCGTCCAATGGCATCATGCCTTTTAAATCTACATCAATATTTCCTGGAAGTCCTTCTACATGAATGTGGTCGCTGATTGCAGGCTCTTTTGCTACTTCATCACAAATTTTATGTACATAACGCAAGGATACTTTTTCCTCTCCATCAATCATTCCGCTCATAATAAATCGATGTCCACATAAGGTTCCTTTTTTAACCGTACCAAAAATAGGATGTAAATCTTGTGGTGCAACAAAGTGTTCATGTGTTACTTTCACCTCATCAAATTTAAAATTAAGACGTTCGCCCATTTCATACACACCTGAAACATAATAGGAAGCAATCCCAGCTTTTAGCTTTTCAAGTGGAAATGAATCCGGTTCCATTCCATATCCAAATACCTTTACCCAGCTTGAAAAATTATGTTGATCATCTTCGCCACTTTCAACAACTATTTTATCTACTCTTCCCATAATGCCTGCAACAACCATTGGAATATAAGAAGCGTATGCACCAGGTAGTAACCCAGATGGAAGATAACTAACTTTATTTTCCTTTGCGCAACTATCAATCATTTCATAAAGTTCTGGTGATAAAACCTGAGAATAGTAGATTGGCAACGTAGTGATTACATTTTTTTTAGCCTTTAGTGCTTTGCAAATATCTTTCGCACTCGGTGTAAATCCACCTTTTTCATCTCGAGTAAGTGGTGTGTATACTAAGATTACGTCTGCTTCCATCGCAAAAACCTCATCTACTTTATCACTCACAATGACTCCGGATGCTGGAAAATCAAATATTTCTCCTGCATCTTTTCCTATTTTATTAGGATCTACATCAACTGCCCCCACAAGCTCTAAGCACTCCTTACTTTGAATCATACGGATTGCTGCCCGTCCAACGTTCCCCAAACCCCAAACTATAACTTTGTATTTTTTCATACAATACCTCACTTCCTAAAATTTGTTATTCTTAGTTTAGCAAAAAGCAAATTGTCTATACATTAACACAAAGGCGAGAGTGTATAGAAATTACACACTCTCGCCTTTGTGTTACCATTTTTTCTTTAGTCCGAAAATTTAATCACAAAATTTTCGAGCGTCTGATCAACCATTCCTATCCACAGCTCCACAAGTCGTTCGGAAGAAACTCTCATCCCTTGTTTCGCCCATACTGATATTTCTCCAATAAAAGCATGATAATAAAAATTAATAATAAATTCCATATCTTCTTCTGTGATTTGTCTATTTTTTAGTGTTTCCTTTTTTCGTTGTAATTCTTCCGTTAATATATGTATTTGTCGTTCGGTTAAATCGTACAAATATTCTTTGAAACTATTTTGCCCTTCAAAATTAAGGACATTCTCGTAATATTTTTTATTTTCTTTTAAATAACGACAAAGTAATAATGATCCCCTTTTCCAATCATTCAAGCTAGTCTCTGCTATCAGTTTATCTCCAATCTCATAGCGAAAAATCCAGTCTACCAATTGATATTTATCTTCGAAGTGATTATAAAACGTTTTTCGACTGATTCCACATTCAATACTAATATCTTGAACGGAAATTTCTTCAAATGGCATGGTATCCGAAAGCTTTTTTAACGCATTCGCAATTGCCATTTGTGTAATCTGCTTGTTTGCCATTGCCTTTTTCATCTCCTTCACCATAACTGCTCTTCCCTCTTTTAGTATAATAAAATCCGACGCATTGTGCAAGAAACATACATATATATGATAACACTTGATTCTTTCTTTGAAAAATACTAAAATGATACATAGCAACGAAGTATACGTATCTAAATGGAGGAATATACGCATGAATATTTTAACTCGTTTTAAAGACATTATGTCTGCTAACATCAATTCCTTGCTTGATAAAGCAGAAGATCCAGAAAAAATGATTGATCAATGCCTACGCAATCTAAGCAATGATTTAGGCAAGGTTAAATCAGAAACCGCTGCCATTATGGCAGAAGAACAGCGTGCTAAACGTGCACTTGATGAGTCAAAGGAAGAGATTACCAAATATCAAACCTATGCAATAAAAGCTTTAGAGGCTGGAAATGAAGCGGATGCCAGAAAGTTTTTAGAGAAAAAAGCTTCCTTGTCCGAAACCCTATCCTCTCTTCAGCAATCCTTCGATTCAGCAGCATCAAATGCTTCGAACATGAAAGCAATGCATACAAAGCTAATGAGTGATATCAACGAACTCGAATCTCGTAAGGATGCAATCAAAGGTAAAATGGCAGTCGCAAAAACACAGGAACGCATCAATCAAATGAATGCTTCTTTTGATAATTCCAACCATTCTATCTCTGCATTTGAACGGATGGAAGAGAAAGCAAATCAGGCACTTGATAAGGCGAATGCTATGGCCGAACTTAATCAAAAACCAGTTGACGAAGTTGACGCACTTACTAAAAAATATGATACCTCATCCACAAGCGTCGAAGATGAATTGGCTCGATTAAAGGAGAGCTTAAACCAATAAGGAGAATGCGTAAAAGAATATTATGGTGATACAATATAAATGTCCCGATTGTGGTTCCGACATGTCTTACAATACAAAAGTAGGTACTCTCTCTTGTGAAAGCTGTGGCAAAACCATTCCTATCATTGATTACAAGGAACCCTTGGATGAAACAATTGAAGAGTTTGAAGAATTTGAATCAAAGACTCTTCACCAGACCTTTGGCAGCGAAGAAGCAACTCAGTACCAATGTAATAACTGTGGAGCCATCTTAATTACAGACAATGATACAACTGCAACTACTTGCAGTTTTTGCGGTGCTCCTATGATACTAGGTGATCGACTTTCTGGTCAAATGGCTCCTGCAACAATTATTCCTTTTTCTATCAACAAAGAAGATGCCATTTCTGCTTTTCGAAAATGGTGTAAAAATGGTTTATTGACCCCAAAAGGGTTTGCCACTGCAGACCGCATCAAAAATATTACGGGTATCTATGTTCCTTTTTGGCTTTATGACCTCAATGGACGTGGAGAAGCTCATGCGGATTGTACACAGGTTCGCACTTACGAATCCGGTGACTATATTTATACGGAAACAAGACACTATGACGTATACCGAAAAGTCGATTTAAATTATAACAAAGTACCCGTTGATGCCTCTGAAAAAATGAATGATACCCTAATGGATAAACTAGAGCCCTTCCACTATGATGATTTAGCGGATTTTAAGACGCCATACCTTGCCGGTTATCTTGCAGAAAAATACAATTATACAGACAAAGAATTATTCCCCCGTGTAAAAGATCGGATTAACGGGTATGTAGAAGACTATATTCGTTCTACGATTCATGGCTATTCCTCGACGATAATTCGTCAAGAGTGGGCAGATGTAAAACAGCGAAATGCTTCCTATGCCTTGTTTCCAATTTGGATGATTTGCTATGATTACAAAGATTCCGAACATATCTTTGCCATGAACGGACAAACCGGAAAAATTGTCGGTAATCCCCCTCTTAGTATTGGAAAAATAGCCGCTTGGTTTTTTGGAATCAGTGGCGGCATATTCTTGCTTCTTGAACTACTAACCATATTTTCACAAGGAGGGTTACTATGAAACAGTGGATGCATCAATTACCCCTTATTTTTTTCTTTGGTGTTTTGCTGCTAGGTCTTCTCTCCCCACAAGCTGTCTTTGCATCCGAAGTTACGTATGTTTCCGATGATGCAGCTCTCTTTACAGATGATGAAAAAGAAGCCTTAGAAGATACTTGCCGCGAAGTCTCTAATACGAACGACCTTGATATAATTATTCTTACCATAAATGGAACCGATCTCACCAGAAAGCAATACATAGAAAATTATTATGACTCGATGGACTCTGTTTTATCGGATGCCGTAATTCTTCTAATTAATATGGATTCTGATAATCGCGGTGTTGAACTGCAAGGCTATGGAGACTGTGAATCCACCTTAAGTGACGATCGCATTGAATCCATCCTTGACGATATTACTCCATATTTATCGGATGGAGCATATTATAATTCAATGAATGCGTTTATCGATGATGTTGATTACTATGTCAATCTTACCCCTACTACAAATTATCAGCATACGGAACAAGACAACCAAAATTATAGAGAAGATCATTCGAATAACAATAACACAGTGAATACTACCAGCTTCACGACTAAGAGCCTCCGGAATTTACTGATTGCTGTTGTAATCGGAGTTATTAGCGTGCTTATTATGGCTTACAATTCAGGAGGACGAATGACAACAACACAGAGTGCTTATTTAGATGCTTCGCATTCAAAAATCTTAGGTCAGTATGACCACTATGTTCGAACAACGACGACACGAGTTCCAAAACCGAAACCTCCTCAAAATAATAGCGGTGGCGGATTTGGTGGTGGTGGAGTATCTGCCGGCGGAAGTTCACATTCTGGTGGTGGTCGAAGCTTTTAGAACAAATAAAGGAGAACAACTATGGGATTATTTTCAAACCAATTTGCAAATGTTGTAGAGTGGGAAGAATGGAACGACGAAATGATTTTCTGGAAATGGACAAATCGTGAAGTAAAAAAAGGCAGCCGCCTTATCATTCGCCCCGGTCAGGATGCAATCTTTTTATACAACGGTAAAATTGAAGGAATTTTTACAGATGATGGTGATTATGATATTGAATCACAAATCATTCCATTTTTATCTACACTAAAGGGATTTAAATTCGGCTTTAACAGTGGAATGCGCGCCGAAGTCCTCTTTGTGAATACCAAAGAATTTTTAGTAAAATGGGGAACGAAGGGACCAATTCATATACCAACTCCACAGTTACCAGGTGGAATGCCAATTCGTGCAAATGGTACCTTCACCTTTAAGGTAAATGATTATGTAACCTTAATCGATAAGATTGCCGGAACGAAACAACAATATAGGGTAGAAGACATCAAACAACGTATTATGTCCATATTAGATCAATTATTAATGAAGTGGATTTCCAAAGAAGGAAAAGATATGTTTAACCTCCAGGCAAACGCATTTGACATTGCCAAGGGAATTAAAGATGATCTCGATATGGAAACCATTCATGACGGAATTACCATTACTGGATTTAATGTTATAAGCTTTAACTATCCAGAGGAAATTCAAAAAATGATTAATACCAACGCTTCACAGAGTATGATTGGAAATATGAACACCTATACACAAGCTGCTATGGTAGAAGGTATGACTTCCGGAAAAATGCAAGGCGGTGGTGCTGCATCTGATATGGCTGGCATGATGATGGGAGTGCAAATGGCTAATCAGATGATGCAAAATGTGAACACAGCTTCCAATCCAACAGCCTCGAACCCTGCAACAACTCAGGAAAAGCCTAAATTTTGCCCCAACTGTGGAACAAAGACCGGTGATGGTAACTTTTGCTCCAATTGTGGACAAAAGCTAAATTAACAAAATACAGCAATGCAAGGGGTGATGCATCGCGCATTGCCCCTTTTTTAATGATATCGTAAGCGACTACTGGAGGATATGTATGGACATTAATAAGAATTTAATGACAGAAGGTTCTATTTCAAAAAAGATAACAATGTTTGCCATGCCTATTTTTTTTGGAAATCTATTTCAACAACTTTATAACATCGTAGACTCTCTTGTAGTTGGCAACTTTATAGGAAGAGATGCCCTAGCCGCTGTCAGTTCTTCTGGCAGTCTAATTTTCCTTTTAGTCGGTCTCTTTGGTGGAATTTTTGTAGGTGCTGGCGTCGTTATTTCCCGCTACTACGGTGCCCGTGAATTGGAAAAGGTAGAGCTTGCAATTCATACAACCATCGCATTTGGCTTAGTTGCCGGTGTCGTATTAACGATTTTAGGTGTATGCCTATCTCCTTTTATTCTTCAGTTAATGGGTACCCCAAAAACCGTTTTACCCAATTCAATCCTTTATTTTCGCATCTATTTTTCCGGTGTACTCTCTGTCGTGATGTATAATACAGCAAGTGGTATTTTTCAGGCAGTTGGTGATAGCCGCCATCCATTATATTATTTAATGGTTTCTTCGATTACAAATGTAATTCTGGATCTTTTATTTGTTGCTGTATATCATTGGGGAATTGCAGGTGCCGGAATTGCTACTGTTCTTTCACAAAGCATAAGTGCAATTCTAGCTTTTTATCGACTTTGTCATATCAACACGGAATACCGTGTCCAGATAAAGAAAATTCGGTTTCATGGTCCTATGTTAAAACAAGTTCTAAAGCTTGGAATTCCATCTGGTCTTCAAAACTCAATCATCGCTTTTGCAAATATTGTAGTCCAATCGAACATAAACTCCTTTGGTGCTATCGCCGTTGCCGGTTGTGGCGCCTACTCTAAAATTGAAGGGTTTGGCTTTCTTCCAATTACAAGCTTTGCATTAGCCTTAACTACTTTTATTGGACAAAATCTTGGGGCTCATGAATATGAACGTGCAAAAAAGGGAGCTCGCTTTGGAATTCTTACCTGTGTTTTTCTAGCAGAACTTGTAGGACTCTTTATTTATCTATTTGCTCCTATCTTTATTTCTGCCTTTAATTCAGATGCACAGGTAGTTGGTTTTGGATCTCTTCAGGCTCATACCGTTACCCTATTCTACTTTTTATTAGCTTTTTCCCATTGCCTTGCTGGGATTCTTAGAGGAGCTGGAAAATCTATTATTCCAATGATTGTCATGTTACTCTGCTGGTGTATTATTCGCGTCACCTATGTAACGGTTATTACGCATTATATTCCGCAAATTCAAGTAATTTTTTGGGCATATCCAATTACCTGGACGCTAAGTTCCATTGTATTCACCCTTTACTACTACAAAGCCGATTGGATTCATGGATATGATAAATAGAAAAAGCACCGATTTTAAGACAATTTTATAGTCTTAAAATCGGTGCTTTTTATTTATATATTATACTACAATCATGCTTTTCCTACCGAACCAAATAACTCCATTTTTTCTTTTACAGTTGCTTTAATCGCATCCGTACCTGGAGCTAACAATTTACGAGGATCAAATCCTTTTCCTTCTTTATCTTTGCCAGACTCAATATATTTACGTGTTGCCTCCTGGAATGATAGCTGACACTCTGTATTTACATTAATCTTTGCAACGCCAAGAGAAATTGCTTTTTTAATCATATCTTCTGGGATACCAGTACCACCATGAAGTACTAATGGCATATCTCCGGTTCTCTGCTGAACAGCATCCAACGTTTCAAAGCTAAGTCCTGCCCAATTTGCTGGATATTTTCCATGAATATTTCCAATTCCTGCTGCAAGCATTGTTACACCAAGGTCTGCAATTGACTTACATTCGTCTGGATCTGCACATTCTCCGGCTCCAATAACACCATCTTCTTCTCCACCAATTGAACCAACTTCAGCTTCAATCGAGATTCCTTTGCTGTTACAGATTCCTACTAATTCTTTTGTTTTTTCAATATTTTCTTCGATTGGATAATGAGAACCATCGAACATTACCGATGAAAATCCTGCTTCAATACAAGTTTTAGCACCTTCATAACTGCCGTGATCTAGATGAAGGGATACTGGAACTGTAATTTTAAGTTCTTCTAACATTCCATTTACCATTCCAACTACGGTTTTATAACCACACATATATTTTCCTGCGCCTTCTGATACGCCAAGAATAACGGGTGATTTTAATTCTTCTGCTGTTAATAGAACGGCTTTTGTCCATTCAAGGTTATTAATATTGAATTGGCCAACTGCATATTTTCCTGCTTTTGCTTTAATAAGCATTTCTTTTGCTGATACTAATGCCATGATTGTGTCCTCCGTTTTTTATATTGTTTTTTATTTAACAAGCCTTAAAATTGAATCTGGATTGGCTTGTATTCCGCCCTCATTATAATCGTTTTAACATCTTTTGTCAAAATGTTTCCATAAAATTTGAAGATTTATTACTAGTGTGATATACTTTAGAACATGTTATTATTTTAAATTTGAGGAGGAATATTATGTCTAAAATTGATTCTGTAAGAAGCGATATGGTTGTCGCAATGAAAGCTGGTGAAAAGGAAAAGAAAGATACTCTTTCTTTATTACTTTCTGCCCTTAAAAATAAAGCAATTGATAAAAGAGAAGATTTAACCGAAGAAGAAGAAAATGCAGTTGTCTTAAAAGAAATTAAACAAATAAAAGAAACACTTGAATTAACACCTGCAGACCGAACAGAACTTATTGAACAGTGTAAATTTCGTATTGGAATACTGGAAGATTATGCTCCTAAAATGATGGACGAAGCTCAAATTAAAAGCATTATTGAAGGCGTATTAAAAGATTTAAACATTGATACTCCAACTGGAAAAGATAAAGGAACTATCATGAAAAGCCTTATGCCTAAGGTAAAAGGGAAGGCTGATGGGAAACTTGTAAACGAAATTCTAGGAAGCTTGATGCAGTAATCGTTCAAATTCTGATTTAGGAGAGCAACGAACGTGGGAATCTCGGAATATTCACGCAAAA
>JBGUEO010000047.1:0-24558 GCA_041821315.1 Velocimicrobium sp.
ATTGACCGGTGCTAATATATTAAATTTTGTGGGACATAGTCAAAAATGCTTGACACCCTTTTTCCAAAATTATTATTCTTCTTCTTTAAAATCATTCTTCTTTTCTTTTGATAAGCATGCTGGACAGATTCCGTAAAAGTACGTAACACTTCCATCTATCTTACCACCAAAGGAGGATTCAGCAATTGCATTGATATGGTTAATGGAGTCCATAGTAAGATCAAGCACATTTCCGCATGATTTACAAATAAAGTGATAATGCTCCGAAGTGTCATAATCGAAATGATCCATGCCATCACCGCAAGTCAGTTTAATTGCATCGCCTTGTTCTACCAGTAGATTTAAATTGCGATAAACGGTACCTAAACTTATATTTGGGTATATGCTTTGAATATGGCTATAAACCACCTCTGCAGTTGGATGGGAGTGAGTACCAGCTAGATATTCACGAATTGCCTCTCTCTGGCGACTATATTTTGCGTTTGCCATATTGACCTCCAATTTTATAATAACAGTAATAGTTACTATAATTGTAACGAGTATATATGCCTCTGTCAAGATATATTTATAATAAGTTAAGTCAAATCGGCGAAATCCTTGGAAAATGGAAAGTATCGTTAATTTGTACAAGAAATAGGATAAAATAATATTGTTATTGTATAAAATAATAAATAAGTATTGCAAAAAATGGGAAAATGGTATATATTGAATATATCAACTGGAAACGTTCCCAGAAACGTTTCCAAATAATTGATTTATTTAAAACAGGAGGGTTTTAGTATGAGAAAAAAATTATTAGCTTTATTCCTAGTGCTAACTACGACAGCAGTAATGGTGGCTGGATGCGGTAGCAAGAAGGATGAGACGACAACACAGCAAGGCGAGACTGATACGCAATCAGAAGCCGTTGCGGATGATGGGAACAAAGAAGCCGCAACTGGCTCCGTCTATTATTTGAATTTCAAACCAGAACAGGCTGAGCAATGGGAAAGCTTAGCTAAGAAATATACAGAAGAAACCGGTATTGATGTTACAGTTGTAACGGCTGCATCGGGAACGTATGAATCAACATTAAAATCTGAGATGGCAAAAGCAGAAGCACCTACTTTATTCCAGGTAAATGGTCCGGTTGGACTGAAATCATGGAAAGATTATTGCTATGATTTAAAAGATAGTAAAATATATTCCTATTTAAAGAGTGACGATTTTGCATTAAAGGGCGATGCTGGAGAAGTTTATAGTATTGCGTACGTTATTGAAACCTATGGTATTATTTATAATAAGGCACTTGTTGCAAATTATTGTGAATTGCCAGATGCTGTAATCAAATCTGCAGATGAAATTAATAATTTTGCAACCTTAAAAGCAGTAGCAGAAGGAATCCAAGCACACAAAAAAGATTTAGGAGTAGAAGGTGCTTTTGCATCGACAGGAATGGATTCGAGTAGTGACTGGAGATTTAAGACGCATTTAGCAAATCTTCCAATATATTATGAATATCAGAACGATGGAATTACTTCAACAGATGCAATTAAAGGTACATACCTAGATAATTACAAGCAAATCTTTGATTTGTATATTAATAACTCGACATGTAGCCCAAGTTTATTATCGAGTAAAACAGGTGAAGATGCAGCATCAGAATTTGCATTAGGAGAAGCAGTATTTTATCAAAATGGTACATGGGCTTATGGAGATATCACTGGAAATGAAGTGGCTGACGAAGATATAGGAATGCTTCCAATTTACATTGGTGTTGATGGAGAAGAAAATCAGGGACTTTGTACGGGTTCTGAAAATTACTGGTGTGTTAATAAAAATGCTTCTGAGGAAAACATTCAGGCAACGCTTGATTTCTTGGATTGGGTTGTTTCAAGTGATGCGGGCAAACAATCGCTTGCAAGTGACATGGGATTCGTTACACCATTTACAACGTTTACGGATGAATATTTACCAAAAAATCCATTGCTTGCAGCAGCAAATGAGTATATTGCAGCAGGAAAGAGCGCAGTCGCTTGGACATTTACTACAATGCCATCGGAAGAATGGAAAAATGGTGTGGGTAGTGCATTACTTGAATATGCACAAGGAACTGGTGATTGGGATACTGTAAAAACTGCATTTGTTGACGGTTGGGCAACCGAGTATGCGGCAACAAATAAATAAGGTACAGATATTCATGGAGTAGAGGATTAGGTGGGTGAGCGAGCAATTGCTCACCCATTTATGGAATAAGAAAGGAAAACATATGGAAAAATCAATTAAAAAATATTTTCCGATTTTTGCGCTTCCCACTTTAATTGCATTTGCAATTGGTTTTATAATTCCCTTTATTATGGGCATCTATTTGTCATTTTGTGAATTTACCACAGTAACAGATGCTAGATTCGTAGGTATTAAAAATTACTTTCGGATTTTTCAAGATAAAACATTTATCCATGCATTATGGTATACCGCATTATTTACAATAGCTAGTGTTATTACAATTAATATTTTGGCATTTGTAATTGCGATGCTTTTAACAAAAGGAATTAAAGGAACGAATCTTTTTCGAACGGTATTTTTTATGCCAAATTTAATTGGTGGTATTATATTAGGATATATTTGGCAGTTAATTATGAATGGAGTTTTACTTCAATTTGACCGTACGCTAACCTATGATTCTGCTTATGGTCTTATGGGATTAGTTATCTTAATGAATTGGCAGCAAGTTGGATATATGATGATTATTTACATTGCAGGGATTCAAAATATTCCGGGTGAATTAATTGAAGCAGCTAAGATGGATGGTGCAAATGCATGGCATCTTTTAAGGAAGGTAACGCTTCCAATGATTATGCCATCGATTACAATTTGTACGTTTTTAACATTAACAAATTCGTTTAAGTTATTTGATCAAAATTTGGCACTCACAGCAGGAGAACCATCTAGTATGTCCGAAATGCTAGCTCTTAATATTTATAATACGTTTTATGGAAGAGTTGGATGGGAAGGTGTAGGACAGGCAAAAGCGGTGGTATTCTTTATCTTAGTAGCATTGATTGCATTGATACAGGTTCATCTAACCAGAACAAAGGAGGTGCAGCAATAATGTCTTCTAGAAAAACAAAACATGGTACACTTTTAACTACATTATTTACCATCATTTCAGTTTTATATGTTTCCCCAATTGCAATCGTGTGTATGAATTCGTTTAAGAAAAAAGCATATATCAGCAAGTTCCCATTCCGATTTCCGACGGACAAAATGTATGTTGGACTAGAAAATTACATTTCTGGACTTCAAAAAACACAATTTTTCAGTGCATTTGGTTATTCTTTGTTTATAACAGTAACATCGACGGTACTCATTATTTTTTGTACATCAATGTGCGCTTGGTATATTACAAGAGTAAAGAATAAATTCACAGCAGGAATCTATTACTTATGCTTATTTTCTATGATTGTACCTTTTCAGATGGTTATGTTCACTTTATCAAAAGTAGCAAATATATTACACTTGAGTAATCCGCTTGGAATTGTTATAGTATATTTAGGTTTTGGGGCGGGGCTTTCTGTATTTATGTTTTGTGGGTTTATAAAATCAATTCCGTTAGAAATCGAGGAAGCAGCTATGATGGATGGTTGCAATCCACTTCACACATTTTTTCAGGTGGTGTTTCCAATCTTGAAACCCACTGCAATTACAGTAGCTATTTTACAGGTTATGTGGATTTGGAATGACTATTTACTGCCATATTTGGTATTGGATATGAAAAAATATAAGACAATTCCTATTGCTATACAGTATCTTAAGGGGGGGTATGGTTCCATTGATATGGGAGCTATGATGGCGATGCTTGTTTTGGCAATTATTCCAATCATTATATTTTATTTAGCTTGTCAAAAATATATTATTGAGGGAGTTGCAGCAGGTGCTGTAAAAGGGTAGACAGTTATTATAGATAAAGAGATAAGGTGATGAGAGATGACAATAAAGGATATTGCAAAGGAATCGGGCTATTCAGTAAGTACGGTTTCGCGTGTATTAAATAAACATCCAGATGTGAGCCTGATTGCAAAGGCTAGAATTGAAAAAGTAGTAGAAGCGCGTAATTTTGTGCCCAATGATAATGCAAAGCACTTAAAGCAACAAATAAGCAAAAGTATTGCTGTTTTGGTAAAAGGAACTTCTAATATGTTATTTGCTAATATTGTAGAGCAACTGCAAAACCTGATTGAACAGTCTCAATATTCTGTTTTTGTGTATTATCTCGATGAATATGATAATGAGGTGGAAGAAGCACTTCGATTGTGTCGAGAAAGAAAACCTTTGGGCATTTTATTTCTTGGAGGTAATCCTCCTGGATTTAAGGAGAAGTTTAACTATATTAACGTACCTTGTGTGCTCGTAACGAATGTAATTGAACCAGGAGAATTTGAAAATTTGTCTTGTGTTGGCACGGATGATATTGCAAGTGCAAAATGTGCAGTTGATTATTTGATTCAATTAGGACATAAGGAAATTGGAATTCTTGGTGGGGATTTAGAGGTTTCGTATACAAGTAAACAGCGTTTTATTGGTTGTAAACAGAGCTTTTTGGATCATAATCTACCATTTGATATAGAGAAAATTTTTGAAAAGTCAAAATATTCTTTTGAGTGTTCGTATCGAGCAATGCTACACATGCTTTCAAAAAATCCGGATTTGACCGCTGTTTTTGCAATGAGTGATGTTATGGCAATTGGCGCCATTTGTGCACTAAAAGATCGAGGAATTCAGGTTCCCGAAGAAATATCGGTGATGGGATTTGACGGCATTGAACTTGCAAAATACTATAATCCTAAGCTGACGACCATTCAGCAGCAGCACAAAAGAATTGCAGAGAAAAGTGTTGAAATATTATTGAATTGTATTGAACGGAATGCGGGTGCCGTACGTGAAGTGACACCATATATTTTGGTAAAAGGAGAAAGTGTTCGGGAAATTAAGAAATAGTGTTCATTACAATTAATTTTTGTTGCAATAAAAAAATACCCTGCCAGCTGGCAGGGCATTTCATGTTAATCAATTAGTGCTTATTTACGCTTCTTTTTACATAACTTGTATGCAAGGTCTCATGTGCTCTATGGCCTCCTGGTTCACCAAGGTAGTTTGTATAAAGTTCTTTGATTGCAGGATTTTCATGAGATTTTCTAAACTCTCTGGATTCATCCAAATCATAGAGGACTTTTGCACGAAGTGCACGAATGTCTGTGAAATTTCTAACACTTGCAGGCACTTGAGGTTGTCCACCACCATTTACGCAGCCACCAGGGCATCCCATGATTTCGATGAAGTGATAGTCTGCTTCGCCGTTTTCAACTTTTTTAAGGAGTGCTTTTGCATTGCTAAGTCCAGAAGCAACGGCAAGCTTAACATCCATGCCGGCTACATTATAAGTTGCTTCTTTAATTCCCTCTACTCCACGAACTTCTTTGAATTCAATTGGAGAATTGGCAGCTTCACCAGTTAATTTCCATACAGCAGTACGAAGTGCAGCTTCCATTACACCGCCAGTAGCACCAAAAATTACAGCAGCACCGGTCGATTCACCCAATGGATGATCAAATGATTCATCAGTAGGTAAGCTTAAGAAATTAAGTCCTGCACGTTCAATCATGCGAGCTAATTCTCTGGTTGTGATGGAAATATCAACATCAGGAACACCAGCTGCACTTTGATCCTCACGGCCAATTTCAAATTTCTTAGCGGTACATGGCATTACGCTAACGCTAACAATATCTTTTGGATCCCAGCCCATCTTTTCGGCATAGTAGGTTTTTAATACGGCACCAAACATTTGCTGAGGTGATTTGCAAGAAGATAGATTTTCAATCATTTCAGGGAAGTAATGCTCACAATATTTAATCCATCCAGGAGAGCAGGATGTGATAATTGGTAGCTTTCCGCCGTTTTGAACACGATCAAGGAATTCAGTTGCTTCTTCCATAATGGTTAAATCAGCGCTGAAGTCAGTATCAAATACTTTATCAAAACCAAGGCGACGAAGAGCTGCAATCATCTGTGCTTCCGCATTTGTTCCAATTGGAAGACCAAAGGATTCACCAATTGCTGCACGAACGGCTGGAGCAACTTGAACCACTACATGTTTTGCAGGATCAGCAATTGCCTTAAATACTTCATCGGTATAATCTTTTTCATAAATTGCACCAACTGGGCAAACAGCGATACACTGACCACAAGATACGCAGCTTGTTTCACCAAGACCCATATCAAATGGACTTGCAACGGTAGTTTTGAAGCCACGTTCATTAGCACCTATGACACCAACTGACTGTATTTGGTCACAAACTGCAGAACAACGACGACAAAGGATACATTTATTATTATCACGTACCATATGAGCGGCAGAAAAATCAAGCTCATACTCATTTCTTTCTCCATCATACTTTGCTTCATCATCTACGTTTAAATCTTTTGCAAGTTTTTGTAATTCACAGTTACCGCTTCGTACGCAAGATAAACATTTTCGATCATGGTTTGAAAGGATTAATTGTAAGGTTTTCTTTCTGGAGTCTAATACTTTTGGAGTATTTGTCCATACTTCCATTCCTTCATTTACTGGATATACACAGGAAGCAACTAAGCTTCTTGCACCCTTAACTTCGACTACACAGATACGGCAAGCACCAATCTCATTAATTTCTTTTAAGAAACAAAGAGTCGGAATATCAATATGCGCTAATCTGGCAGCTTCAAGAATTGTAGAGCCTTTTGGTGCAGATACATCTACGCCATTTATCTTTAAATTAATCATGTTTGCCTCCTTATTTCTTTGTAATTGCGCCAAATTTACATTTTTCCATACATGCACCACATTTTACGCACAGTTCTTGTGAAATAATGTGTGGTTCTTTGACTGTTCCAGAGATTGCACCGTTTGGACAGACTCTTGCACATAACGTACAACCCTTACATTTTGCTGGATCAATGTTGTAGGATAGTAAGGATTTACAAACACCGGCAGGACATTTTTTGTCGACAACATGGGCAATGTATTCATCTCTAAAATAACGAAGAGTAGAAAGAACTGGATTTGGTGCAGTCTGACCTAAACCACAAAGAGAATTTTCTTTGATGTAATAGCAAAGTTCTTCTAATTTATCAAGATCCTCTAAGGTACCTTGACCGCTTGTAATTTTTTCAAGAATTTCAAGCATTCTTTTTGTTCCGATTCGACATGGCGTACATTTACCACAAGATTCTTCTACGGTGAATTCTAAGAAGAATTTTGCAATATCAACCATGCAGTTATCTTCATCCATTACGATAAGTCCACCAGAACCCATCATAGAACCAATATTGATTAGGTTGTCATAGTCAATCTCAATATCAAAGTGCTCTGCTGGAATACAGCCGCCAGATGGACCACCTGTTTGAGCTGCTTTAAATTTCTTACCATTTGGAATACCACCACCGATTTCTTCGATTATAGTACGAAGAGTTGTTCCCATAGGGATTTCAACAAGTCCGGTGTTATTAATTTTTCCTCCAAGAGCAAAAACTTTGGTTCCTTTTGATTTTTCAGTACCCATAGAAGCAAACCATTCAGCACCATTTAAAATAATCTGAGGAATATTTGCATAAGTTTCTACATTATTTAAAATAGTAGGTTTGTTGAATAATCCTTGCTCTGCTGGAAAAGGTGGGCGTGGACGTGGTTCCCCACGATTTCCTTCGATGGAAGTCATAAGTGCAGTTTCTTCTCCACACACGAATGCACCAGCACCAAGTCTTAACTCAATGTCAAAGTTAAAATCAGTTCCAAATATATTATGCCCTAATAATCCATATTCTCTCGCTTGTTGTAAGGCAATTTTTAGGCGATCGACCGCAATTGGATATTCTGCACGAACATAAATATAACCTTGGTCGGCTCCGATTGCATAGCCTGCGATAGCCATTGCTTCAAATACAACATGAGGATCGCCTTCTAATACAGAACGATCCATGAAAGCACCTGGATCACCTTCATCTGCATTACAACAAACATATTTTTGGCCACCTTTTACTAAGTCTTTGGCTAACTGCCATTTTCTCCCAGTAGGGAAACCACCACCGCCTCGACCGCGAAGTCCGCTGTCTAAGATGGATTTTATTACATCATCTGGAGTCATTTCAGTTAAAACTTTACCAAGTGCTTCATATCCACGAGTTGCGATATATTCATCAATATTTTCTGGATTGATTACACCACAATTACGGAGTGCAATTCTTTTTTGCTTCTTATAAAAAGCAGTTTCATTTAAGGATAAGATACCCTCTTCCGTTACGGTTTCATTATAAAGCAGGCGTTTTACAATACGTCCCTTTAGTAAGTGTTCAGAAACGATTTCTTCGATATCTTCTACTTTTACCATAGAGTAAAAGGATGCTTCTGGATATATAATCATAATTGGTCCTAATGCGCAAAGTCCATGGCAACCTGTTTGTACAACAGAAACTTCGTTACTTAGACCATTTTTATCTATTTCTGTTTGCAGTGCTTTTATTATATCTTGACTTCCTGAGGAAGTACAACCGGTACCACCGCAAACTAAAACGTGTGAACGATACATAATATGTCCTCCTCTTGTTTATTGAATGGCATTGTTAATTAAATATTCGCTAACGACCTGACCACGAATCAGATGTTGCTCTACAACTTCCAATGCTTTTTCTGGTGTCATCTTAACATATGTTACTTTTTCTTTTCCAGGTTCATATATTTCTACAATTGGCTCATATTGACAAAGTCCAATACATCCAGTTTGTGTTACCGCAACCGTCGATAAATTCTTTGTTTGTACGGCATCTGATAATGTGGTGAGAACCGGTCTTGCACCACTAGCAATACCACAGGTAGCCATTCCTACAACAACTCTTGTTTGAGAGCTGTCTTCTGAACGAAGTCCAACTTGGCCTTGCATTTTCTCTCGAATTGCTTTTAATTCTTCTAGAGATTTCATAAAATATTCATCCATCCTTTCTAATAGAAAGCACCATGATCAACATCTTGCTTGTTTTCAATTAAATATTCTTTTATATAAGTAGATACCTCAGGGGTATCCAGGGTTACTCCATCCAATATTTCTCTGAATTCGCGTGTATCAAGGGAAAAGCTTTCTTTATTATAAGTATACGTGTAATAAAAATCCGTCTGTGTATTGAAGGTTATCAATGTGTGTATGGTGCTTGTAATATCGCCGAGAGGCATACGGTCAATATGTGATAATGTGAAAGTTACTGTTACCAGTGTCCCTTCATTTATTTTTGACTCGATATGAAAGCTACCATTTGTACCGAGTGCAGCTTGTTTAAAAAAAGGAATGCCAAGACCGACTTTTCTAGTAGTCCGGGTAGTAAAGAAAGGATCTTCTACTTTTTTTATCTGTTCAGCAGACATACCACACCCGTTGTCCTTAATTGATATGGTTAATCTGTCCTTCTCTGTGTCAGCGAGCACACATATTTCAACAAGACTTGCATTTGCTCGAATTGAGTTTTCGGCTACGTCTAGAATATTTAACGATAGTTCAGGCATCATGATTTATCACCTCCAAGTGGGCAAAGAAATTAAGCGTATTTCGCTAAAATGTCTTCGACATCATCAACGGTGAGACGACCATAAACTTCGTCGTCAATCGTAAGAACTGGAGCAAGACCGCAAGCACCGATACAACGACAAGCGTCTAAAGAAAAATTGCCATCTGGTGTACAACCACCATTTTCAATGCCGAGTTTTTCAGAAATCTTGCTGAAAATATCACCGGATCCTTTTACATAGCATGCAGTACCAAGGCAAACACTAACGCAGTGCTTTCCTTTTGGATTGAGTGAAAATTGTGAATAAAAGGTTGTAATACCATAGATTTTTTCTAACGGAATATTCATTTCGTCAGAAACCATGGTTTGCACCTCTATTGGAAGATATCCATAAATATCTTGTGCTTTTTGCAGGATAGGCATCAGTGCACCCTTTTCGTCTTGATGTTCGGCAATAACATTTTTTAAGGCGATTTCCTGCTCGTTCGTTCCTTTAAAAGGAACGCTTTTTGTTTGTGAACCCATTTTTAGACCTCCTTGATAGTAAAAAGATAATCTCTTATTTTTTAAAAACAAGATTTTGTCAGAACACATAGATTATAGCATAACAAAGTATAAAAATCCATGGATGTTTAGTGGAAAAAAATATATTTGTTAAAAATTAGATTAATTTGCAAATCAATATATCCAATGATATAATTTTTAAAATAGAGTTATTATTATAACCACCAAAAGAGAGGGTAAATTTATGACAATTGAAGACGTTAAAATTATTCTAGGGGCTCGTGTCATATGTGGGGAAGAGTATTTGAATCGGGATGTCAATACAGCCTGTGGATCCGATATGATGAGTGATGTCTTGGCATTTGTAAAAGATCATTCCGTTTTATTGACTGGACTTTGTAATCCTCAAGTAATTCGAACCGCTGAAATGATGGATATCGTATGTGTGGTTTTTGTTCGAGGAAAGCTTCCAGATGAAGCAATGATTGAACTAGCAAAAGAAAAAGAGATACCTATTTTGTGCACAGGGCATCGTTTGTTCTCTGCCTGTGGAATGTTGTATGAAAAGGGACTTCATGGAGGTGCACCATATAATGACTGATCGGATAAACTTGAACTATGAGGTTTCAGCAGAGGACTTTACAAGGGCAGGAGAAGCGTCAAGCGATGTTAAAAAGAAGTTAAAGCAAATGGGAGTGGTGCCAGCAGTTATTACAAAAGTAGCAATTGCCATGTATGAAGGAGAAATTAATATGGTGATTCATGCAAATGGGGGTTCCATCAAGGTCACTATTTCTTCGGAAGAGGTGTTGATGCAGCTTGCAGATCGTGGGCCTGGAATTACAGATATAGAAAAGGCAATGCAAGCTGGTTTTTCAACTGCACCAGATAATATTCGAGCATTAGGGTTTGGAGCAGGAATGGGATTGCCTAATATGAAAAAAAACTCCGATGAGATGAGGATTGATACAGAAATTGGAAAAGGTACAACAGTAACGATGAAAGTATTTCTTTCGTAAATGGGTTTGTGAAAGGTGTGTAGTAACATGGATAAGTTTTTTACTTCCGTGCAGTTGGACGAAGATTTGTGTAAAGGGTGTATTAATTGTATTAAGCGTTGCCCTACACAGGCGATACGGGTACGGAATGGGAAAGCGTGTATCACGAAAAAGTTTTGTATTGATTGTGGGGAATGTATCCGAATTTGTCCGCATCATGCAAAGAAAGCGACCTATGATCCGATTAGTGTAATGAACAAGTATGAATATACGGTAGCTTTGCCAGCACCTTCTTTATATGGTCAGTTCAATAATTTAGATGACATTAATATTGTGTTGACCGCACTCAAGCGTATGGGGTTTGATGATGTGTATGAAGTAAGTGGAGCGGCAGAATTAGTATCAGAAATGTCTCGAAGGTATGTGGAGGAACATCAAGAAAAATGGCCAATTGTAAGCACTGCTTGTCCATCCATTGTTCGTCTGATTCGTGTTCGTTTTCCAAATTTGCTGGATCATTTACTTCCGATACAAGCCCCTGTTGATTTGGCAGCAGCAGTAGCAAGAAAACAGGCAATGGAGAAAACGGGACTTTCGGCAGAAAAAATTGGTATCATTTTTATTTCACCTTGTCCTGCTAAAGTTTCTGCGGTGAAGACTCCACTTGGTATTGATAAAAGCAATATTGATGCAGTGCTTGCTATCAAGGATGTATATCCAGTTTTACTGGGGCATATGAAAGATGCAGTGGATCATGTTGAGGATTTGGCAATTTCAGGGAAAATAGGAGTTGGATGGGGCAATTGTGGTGGTGAAGCGAGCGGCTTACTAATTGATAATTATCTTGCCGCAGATGGGATTGAAAATGTAATCCGAGTGCTAGAAGATTTGGAAGATGAAAAGTTTTCTAATTTAACATTTATTGAATTGAATGCTTGTAGCGCAGGTTGCGTTGGTGGAGTTTTGACGGTAGAAAACCCATATGTTGCAAAAGTTAAGATTAAGCGAATGATAAAGTATATGCCAGTAGCAATGAACCATTTGCCAAAGATAGAAGAAATGCAACGGGCTTATTTATCCATTAATCCATATTGGACAAGAGCAGTGGAATATGAACCCGTATTTAAACTAGGAGAGAATCTAAAAGAAAGTATCGAAAAAATGTCACGGGTAGAAGAACTTGTAACAAAATTTCCAGGACTTGACTGCGGTGCATGTGGAGCACCAACCTGTCAAGCATTGGCAGAGGATATTGTTCGTGGTGTTGCAAAGGAAAAAGACTGTATTTATATATTAAAACAAAAAATTCACAAATTGTCCGATGAATTTTCGGAATTAAGTTAGCAAGGAGTGGATAGCGAAGGGGGTATTAGGGTTGAATGTAAAACAATTGGCAGATAGTGGAGTATTTACCTTGCTTAATCTGGGTGAAAATGAAATGCAAGAAATAAAGAAACCGTTTTGTTGTGATCTATTAAGTATTTGTATGAGTAGGATGCCACAAGATGCAGCATGGGTAACGGTTATGGGGAATATAAATACACTTGCGGTTCTTTCTTTAACAGATGCAGCGTGTATTGTACTTGCGGAAAATGCTGTGTTCGATGAGTCGGCATTGGAGAAGGCAAAGCAAGAGAATATCACGGTATTTCGAACACAACTTCCTGTTTTTGAAGCGGCTCTTACCGTAAATAAGTGTATCAATGATTAGCCTAAGTTATGATTTGCATCTACATTCCTGCCTCTCTCCATGTGGGGATGATGATATGACACCAGCTAATATAGTGGGAATGGCAGTATTAAAAGAGTTGGATGTAATTGCATTAACCGATCATAATAGTTGTAAAAATTGTCCTGCCCTTTTAAAGGCTGCAAAGGAGCAAGGTATTCTTGCAATTCCAGGTATGGAACTTACAACACTTGAGGAAGTTCACGTAGTGTGCTTATTTGCTGAACTTGTCGATGCAATGTCTTTTGATAAACTGGTAGAAGAAAAATTGGTGCGAGTGAAAAACAATCCGGATATTTTCGGAAAGCAGCAAATTATGAATCATACGGAGCAGGTTATAGGAGTAGTGGATAGCTTATTAATCAATAGTACAAGAATCAGTTTTGATGAAGTGTATGAGTTGCTTAAGGAGTATCATGGAATTATGATTCCAGCTCATATTGATAAAAATGCAAATAGTTTGATTTCAAATTTGGGATTTGTGCCACCTGACAGTAAGTTTTCTTGCTTTGAAGTAAAAAACATGGCAAACTTACATGTACTACAAGCAGCAAACACCTACTTAAAGGATTGTAAGGTTATCACAAATTCGGATGCACATTATCTTTGGGATATCAATGAAGCAGTAAATACCATCTATACAAAAGAGAGAAGTGTTTCGGCTATTTTAAGAGCACTTTTACATAATTAAAAAAATGTGTAAACTTAATTTATTTAAAAGCTAAATTAAGTTTACACATTTTTTTTAACGTTCAAAGTAACACTTTTATCTAACGTTGACCGTATTTTTTAAGAATACCCTGAATTCGTTCGGTAGGGCTTAATAGGTCACTGATTGAATCATCGTGATTTAAGGTATCAATCAAAAGTGCAATGTATTTACTCATGTCTGCATTGATATAATACTCTTTTTGAAGTAATTCTTCTGGTTGATATACTAAATTTGTTGTAATAACACGGTCAATGATACCATCTTTATAAGCTTTGTCAAACTTTTCTAATCCGTTGGTAAAAAGTCCAAAGGTAGAAGCAACAAAAATTCTTTTTGCTTTTCTACGTTTTAATTCAGTTGCAACATCAAGCATACTTTCACCTGAAGAAATCATATCATCTAGGATAACAACATCTTTTCCTTCTAAATCAGCACCCAGAAATTCATGAGCAACAATAGGGTTGCGCCCATCAATTACTTGTGTATAATCGCGACGTTTATAGAACATCCCGACATCGACGCCAACCACGTTTGCAAAATAGACAGCTCGACCCATGGCACCCTCGTCGGGGCTGATTGCCATCATATGTTTTTCATCGAATATAATATCTGGAACATTTTTGAGCATAGCTTTAATAAATTGATAAGTAGGTTGTACAGTTTCGAAACCACTTAAAGGAATTGCATTTTGTACGCGAGGATCATGGGCATCAAAGGTAAGAATGGTATCTACTCCCATGTTTTCTAATTCTTGTAATGCAAGTGCACAATCGAGAGATTCTCTCGCACTACGTTTATGTTGTCGACTTTCGTATAAGAATGGCATAATAACTGTTATGCGGCGGGCTTTACCACTTACAGCGGCAATCAGACGTTTTAAATCCTGATAATGGTCGTCTGGTGACATGTGGTTAACCTGTCCACAAACGGAATAGGTTAAGCTATGATTGCACACATCTAATAGATAATATAAATCCGCACCACGAACGGATTCTCGTATGATACCTTTTGCTTCTCCGGATCCAAAGCGTGGACAACTTGCTTTGAGTAAATAGGAATCTCTTTGATATCCTGAAAAAGCTAGAGTCGTTTTATGTTCATTTTCACGCTCATTTCTCCACTGAACAATATAATTATCCACTCGTTGGCCTAAAGTCTTACTGCTTTCAAGTGCAATGATTCCGAGTTTACCAACTGGAATATTACCAAAATCTTTATTTTGTACTGGCATTAAAATATCCTCCGTCTATCTTGGTTGTTCATCTCCATTTAAAGTTATATCATTGAAAAAAAGCGAAGTCAAGGTGAAAATGCTTTTTTTAATCGAATATCTTCACCAACAATTTTTAATAATTGATAATCACTAATAATTCTGGAAAAGACTCGTTCACTATAAACGGAACTGATGTCATCAAGTGATAGGTTTGTCGAAATAATCGTTGATTTTTGATTTAAATGCCTCTCGTTAATGCAAAGATAAACTTGGGAAGAACTAAAACTATTGACAAGTTCGGTACCTAAATCATCAATAATAAGTAAATCACTATGTAAGATATATTGAAATTTTTCATTCATTTCACTCTTTTCATCATAAGATTTACTGAATTTGTTTTTTTCAAGGATATCAAATAATTCGAAGGCAGTTAAGTAAACAACGGTATGTGCAGTATCCAAGAGCTCCTTTGCAATGCAATTTGCCAAAAAAGTTTTACCGACACCAGTATTACCATATAATAAAAGATTGGAATAAGAAGTACCAAAGTCGGAAACAAACTGTTTACAGTCAGACAGTATTTTTAGCATATTTGCATAAGGGGTTAAGCCAAGGGTCGGGTTTAGTGTAGTGTTATCATAATAATCCATTCTAAAATAATTAAAATTTTCTGTATGTAATAGTGTTCCCACATTTCCTTGTTCATATAATATGTTTACAATTGATTGTTTAAAGCAATGGCACTTTTCGCCTTCAATGTAGCCAGTGTCTTTACAGTCTTTGCAAGTATAGATAGGGTCTAAATAATCAGTGGGATATTTGTGCTGTTGTAAAAGCTGTTTTTTTTGATCAAGCAAAGCCTTGCTTTCTCGTAAAAAGCTCGCTGTATCACGTTCGTTATCGAAAAGAGAGGCTTTTGCGTGTGATATACTGAATGATATTATTTTTTGTTCTATATCTTCATATTCGGGTATTTCTTTGTATATTCGTTGTTTCCGTTCATCTAAAATATGCCTATTTTTAAATTGTTCCTCATCATATGTTTGTAAGATGCGATTATATTGAAAATTTTTGAGAGCCATGTATTTCTCCTCTACTGTCTGTTAAGTAAACGCTTTTCGATATCTTCATAGTCTTTTTTCGAATAATTACGTTGTGGAAATGCATTAAACCGATTATTAACTGGTTTTGGTACGGCATCATGAGAAGATGCTGCACTTTGTTTTACATTTTTAATTGCATTGAACTGAGAATCTAATTTCTTTATATCGTCTAAT
This sequence comes from Velocimicrobium sp., assembly GCA_041821315.1. Lineage (GTDB taxonomy): Bacteria > Bacillota > Clostridia > Lachnospirales > Lachnospiraceae > DIGJ01. The sequence goes on from JBGUEO010000047.1 coordinate 16,001, forward strand.
CGTTTTACCTTGTTGTGACTCCAATTTTCAAGTATTTTGTCGGCATACTTAAAATCGGCTTTTTGCGTATTCAAAATAGTTCGGTTACAGGCTTCTACAATAATATTAATTTCAAGACCATATTTTGTCATCCATTTATCAATGTATTTTTTTTCAACGGTTCCGGGTGCACGATTTAATCCAAAGGCTTTACTTACCGAAGTATAATTACTATTGTAAAGGATATTTGCAGTTTCTGCTTCCTCGACGGTCTTAATTCCCTGCTCTGCCCAAGATAAAGCGACAGCCTCGATATAGGAAGTGTTTTTTTTGCTTTTTGAGATGCAGTATTCATAAAGAAACATGATTAATTCGGGTGAAAAAGATAAAGATTCATATAAATATAAAATGAGTTGGATGTCTTTTGGTTTTAGCGGGCTTTCGAGGTAGAGTTCAATGATATTCATAATCCATTTGATCTCATCGTTATTGGTAAGCTCTGTGATTTGAGCAGTTGTGTAAGTGGGTCGTTCGGATATGTCGCAAGCATACGTGTTTGCAAGCAACGAATCAGTAGCAGTAGCGGTCAATTCATTGCTTGCAGGCTCATTTTCTTTGTATACGGCTGGTTCAAGATGGGTATTTATCGTATTTGGTTCTTTTAAAGTGATAGAAGTAATATTTCCAGAACCATTGTTGGATAATTTGATAAGCTGTACTTTTTCCCAATATTTTAATGCACGTACAATATCCTTTTCTGTATCATCTAAACGGTCTGCTAAGTAGGAAATAGAAAAATCCTTAACATGGCCAGATAGGCAACGAAGTAGGTATAGATATACTTTAACATAGCTTCCATTAGCAGCGGGCATATAAGAATCAATAAATACATTAGAGACAACCGTTGCGTCAAGATCACTTGATGTACAAAGAGTAATTCGATCCATAATATATACTCCTCTCTTTCTTAGATTCCTAGTATAGCACAGAAAAAAACACTTGGAAATAGCCTATTTTCAAGTGCATTTTTATTTACCCTAAAGTGGATAGAGTGGATAAAGTGGATAAAAAATGGAATCCTTGTATTTTGGGAATAAAAAAATCCACAAACTTTTCATCAACAAATTGTTGATAAGAATGTGGATAATGTGGATAACTATAGACCAAGGAGTGTTTCTCCAATGGTTACAATGTCTCCGGCACCCATAGTTATCAACAGGTCACCGTTCGTACAATTTTCTAATAAAAAGTTTTCAATTTCATCAAAACTAGGAAAGTAGTATACTTCTTTTCCTAATTTTTCTAGTTCCCTCTTTAAATCAAGGGAAGAAATATCACCGGAATCCTTTTCGCGGGCAGAATAAATATCTGCTAGTACAATTTTGTCAGCAAGGGATAAGGAACGAGCAAAATCAGGTAAGAAAGAGCGTGTTCTCGAATAGGTATGAGGCTGGAATACGCACCACAAGGTCTTCTTAGGATAATTGATTGCAGATTCTAAGGATGCTTTTACCTCAGTTGGATGATGGGCATAATCATCAATAATAGTAACACCACCAACTTCACCTTTGTATTCAAAACGGCGATTTGTACCAGTAAATGTAGATAACCCCTCTTTTATCTGATTGATTGGTATTTTGAGCTCGTAGGCAACCGCAATTGCTGCGAGAGAATTTGAGATATTATGCATTCCAACTAGTTTGAGATCAATTCGATCTACAAAACAGTTCTTATGATATAAATCAAAGCTACCACAAGCAAAATCATTAAAAGAAATATTTTTTGCTGTAAAATCAACAGCATCGTTATTGAGCGCATAGGAAACATAAGGAGCAGTAATATCTTTTGCAATTTCCTGATAATTGTTAATTTCTCCATTGATAACTAAAAGACCATTATTTGGTAGAAGCGAAGCAAAGGAGTGAAAGGAATCACGAATATCTTGTAATCCCTTAAAAAAGTCTAAATGTTCGGCTTCAATATTTAAAATAACACCGATGGTAGGATGAAATTTCAGGAAGCTATTGGTGTATTCACATGCTTCTATAATAAAATTCTCTGATTTACCAATTCGAATATTACCATGAATTGCTTTTAATATTCCACCGACAGAAATGGTTGGGTCTAAGTTTGCAGCAAGCATAATATGTGAAATCATAGAAGTTGTTGTTGTTTTCCCATGTGTTCCAGACACAGCAATTGCACGAGAATAGTTTTTCATAACCTGACCAACCATTTCTGCCCGATCCATCATTGGTATATTAGCCAATTTTGCAGAAATGAATTCTTCGTTATCTTCGTGTATGGCAGCAGTAAACACTACTAAGTCAATATCTTTCGTAATATTAGAAGCAACTTGTTCATATATTATAGGAATTCCAAGATTCTCCAAATGTTTTGTGATTTCGCTTTCTATATGATCGGAACCTGTTATCTTAAAGCCCAAGGTATGTAAAAGTTCAGCAAATCCACTCATGCTAATACCACCAATTCCCATGAAGTGAATATGACATGGTTTTTGAAAATTAATTTTGTACATAATAAACCTTCCTTAAATAAAATAAATAGTAATACTGTAATATATTGCTATTATAACCTTTTAAGAAGAAAATACAAATATTATTTGGAAAAGTAAAAAAATTTTATATATTGACATAATAAATTCAAAAACAAAAGGAAAATATAGTATATTTTACTGTAAAAGGATTCACTTTTTACTTAGCTTCTGTTATAATAATATTATTAAACCGACAAGAGGTGATTACGTGATTAAGAAAGAAATGATAGCTATGTTACTTGCGGGTGGACAAGGTTCCAGACTTGGAGTTTTGACATCCCAAATCGCGAAACCAGCAGTTGCATTTGGTGGCAAATACCGCATCATTGATTTTGCGCTGAGTAATTGTATTAACTCTGGCGTCGATACTGTTGGAGTATTAACACAGTATCAGCCGTTGAGATTGAACACACATATCGGGATTGGTATTCCCTGGGATCTTGATCGAAGCGTAGGAGGGGTTTCTATTTTACCACCTTATGAAAGAAGTGTGAACAGTCAATGGTACACAGGAACAGCAAATGCCATTTATCAAAACTTAGAATATATGGAGTATTATAACCCGGACTATGTTTTGATTTTGGGTGGAGACCACATTTACAAAATGGATTATGAAGTGATGCTAAAGTTTCACAAGGCAAACAGGGCAGATGTAACGGTTGCTACAATTCCAGTGTCAATTGAGGAGGCAAGTCGTTTCGGTGTTGTTATTACGGATGAGACAAAGCAGATACTTGAGTTTGAGGAAAAACCAGAACACCCAAGAAGTAATTTGGCTTCCATGGGAATTTACATTTTTTCATGGCCAGTGCTTCGTGACGCACTCATAGCCTTAAAGGATCAAAAAGCTTGTGATTTTGGTAAACATGTCATTCCATATTGTCATGAAAAAAAAGATCGTGTTTTTGCATATGAGTATAATGGGTATTGGAAGGATGTAGGTACATTAGGAGCTTATTGGGAATCCAATATGGAACTCATTGATTTGATTCCGGAGTTTAACTTATATGAAGAATTTTGGAAAATTTATACAAAGAGCGATAAAATTCAACCACAATATATTTCAAAAAATTCGGTGATAGATAAAGCAATTATTGGAGACTCTACAGAAGTGTATGGTAAGATTCATAATTCGGTTATTGGTTCTGGAGTTATAATTGAAGATGGTGTAGAAATATATGATTCTATCATTATGAATGCCAGCTATATTGGAGTAAACACTAAAATTTATCAATCAATTATTGCCGAAAATGTTTATATTGGTGAGGGTTGTGAGATCGGAATCGGTAAAGAAGAGCCAAACACATGGAAACCAGATGTTTATGCCTTTGGATTAGCTACAATCGGTGACAAATCTATAATTCCTGCAGGTATGAAAATTGGAAAAAACACTGCAATTATGGGAGAGACCACTATAGAGGATTATGAAGACGGTTGTTTAGTTAGTGGAGGTACGATAAATAAGGTGGGTGAAAAATATTGAGAGCAATCGGGATTATTTTAGCAGGTGGAAGTAATAATAGAATGCGAGAACTGGTAAATAAAAGAGCAACAGCAGCTATGCCGATTGCAGGTGGCTATCGTGCAATTGACTTTGTATTAAGTAGTATGTCCAATTCACACATTCAAAAAGTTGCAGTCTATACACAGTATAATGCGAAGTCACTAAATGAGCACTTGAATTCATCTAAATGGTGGGATTTTGGAAGAAAACAAGGTGGACTTTATGTTTTTACACCTACGATTACTTCGGATAATAATTCATGGTATCGTGGTACAGCAGATGCACTTGCACAAAATCTTGATTTTTTAAAAAAGAGTCATGAACCATATGTTGTAATTGCTTCTGGTGATTGTATATACAAGCTTGACTACAATGATGTACTAGCGTATCACATTGAGAAGAGAGCGGATGTCACAATAGTGACCAAGCGAATTTCTGAGAATGAAGATGTGAGCCGTTTTGGTGTTATTAAAACAAACACAGAAGGTCGTGTTCAAGAATTTGAAGAAAAACCATTGAGGAGTAACTCAAACTTGATTTCTACAGGGATTTATGTCATTCGAAGAAGACAGCTTATTGAGTTAATTGAGTCTAGCATGCAAGAAGATCGTTATGATTTTGTAAGTGATATTTTAGTTCGATATCGTACGGTTAAAAAGATGTATTCCTATGAAATGAAAAATTATTGGAGCAATATTTCTACGGTAGAAGCTTATTTTAAAACGAATACCGATTTTTTGAAAAGAGAAGTAAGAGATTACTTTTTTTCAACTTATCCGGATGTGTATTCAAAGATTCTTGATTTGCCACCAGCTAAGTATAATGTTGGTGCAGAGGTAACAAATAGTCTTGTTTCGAGTGGGTGTATTTTAAACGGTAAAGTAGAAGGCTCCGTACTTTTTAAAGAAGTATACGTTGGAAACAACTGTACGATAAAGAACTCAATCATTTTGAATGATGTATATATAGGGGATAATACTTACATTGAGAATTGCATCGTGGAGAGTCGAAACACAATATGTGCAAATTCATCTTTTGTTGGAGATCCAAATGACATCAAGATAGTGGTAGAGAAAAATGAAAGATACATATTGTAGACAAAATAAGGGGGTTTATAAGAATGGTAATTACAGACGTACGCGTACGCAAAGTAGCAAAAGAAGGGAAAATGAAAGCTGTTATTTCAATTACATTGGATAATGAATTTGTGGTACATGACATTAAAGTAATTGAAGGAGACAAAGGTTTGTTCATTGCTATGCCGAGTCGCAAAGCTGGGGATGGTGAATATCGCGACATTGCACATCCAATCAATTCTGAAACAAGAGATCGTATTCAGACAATTATTCTTGAGAAGTATGAAGAAGCACTTTTGGATGTTGTTATGGAAGCATAAGGGAAGAAAGTAATTAGAACTTAGTTTTAAATAAGAAAGGAGCTAGCACACATTTGTGTGAAGCTCCTTTTTATAATGTAAAAAACCTGAATTATCGATAAGCAATTTTTTCTTTTCGCTCCTGATACCAAGCTTTGATACCAGTATAGTCAACATAATATACAAAGAAATACATAATACAAGCAAGTACAATAGCACAAACACCATCAATGATGGAATGCTGTTTTAAAAAGACCGTGGATAGACAGATACTAGACGCAAGAATAAAAGATGCGGTTTTTACCCATCGATTGTTTTTAAATCGACGGCTATTTATAATTGCAATATGTGCGCCAATCGAGTTGAAAACATGTATACTAGGACAGACATTTGTGCAGGTGTCAAGGGAATATAAATGCTTAATTGTAGTAATCAAGATATTATCCCGTGCAAATACTTCAGGTCTAAGATTTTGTCTTGTTGGCCAAAAGGTGTATATTATAAGGCAAATTGTCATACCAATAAAAAGATAGGAGCAAGTTTTATAATAATCTTCTTTTGAAGTAAAGAAAAAGAATAAAACAACAAAAGGTATATAAATAAACCATAGTAGATATGGTATCAGAAAAAATTCATTGAAGGGTATTAAATTATCAAGTGTGCTATGAATTAGTTGTGTGTGTACCCATCCGCGATTTTCAAGAGCAAAAAACCAAACTAAATAAAAAAACAAGTATGACATAATCCATCCGTGTTTATATTTTGAAATCAATGTTTTCACAGCAATCTTCCTTTCATGGTGGTTCGATTTGGATTATATCATAGTATATTTGTACTTACAAGAGACTTAAGGAAATGTTAAGAAATCAAATTCAAAGAATTTTATGAAACAGAAGAAAATGGCATGTTTACAATTCTTTTTATTTGGAAATTTTTGTGGTTTATGGAGAGTTTAGTCTACTAGTGACACTACTAATTTTATTTCATTGTTTGTAAAAGGAACTCCAAGTTCATTATCGTCATTATATAAAGCGAGAGCTAGGGTTCGATAAAAATTTTAGTAATTCAGGAACACTTTCGAAAATCAAATCCAAAGCTGCGTGTATCATAGGATTTAATTTTGAATATGTATATGCACCTCTTTTATCTGTTTGTAGTCCAATAATCATTAAATTTTTATTTATTAAATTTCTATGCATATAAGACATGCCTAATGCAACACAAGCCCCTTCATCGGGTATTCTACCATCTAATACGAATAAAAACACATCCGAATTGAACATTTCTTTTTTATCGAATTCAAAGATAGCTTTTGAGTTTTCTAAGGTAGTCATTTTTGTCGAGCTATTGCAATCTAGAACGACGCCATCTCTTTGAGGTAAAAACACTTCATAGTCCAATCGTTCTATTTGTTCCGTTAATTTTTTGTTAAATTCTTTTTCAGCATCACAAAATAGCGGTCCTGCAAAATATAGTTTCATATCGTTCGCCATCCTTACTATATGATTAAAGGTAATTGGTTTTAAAATTTCTGTTGTATCTTATGTATAAAATTAAAAGATACTAATAGAATCATACTAAAAATATTATAACATATATTTACCTATTTAAGTAAAAATCAGAAGTGTTTTTTCGTGATTTTAAAGAAATAATGAAAGGCAGCAAAGGCATATGTAACAGAAACTGGAACTAATTATTATATTGTAAGAGAGCTAATTTTATAAACACGTCATGTGAATTACGAAAATGTAAAAAAAGTTAGAAAATATAGCAATCCTCCTGTCATTGACAAGACAATGAAACAATGTAATAATAGTAGAATATTTAAGATGATAGGAGATTATGATATGAAAATTGCAATCGGAAATGATCATTCGGCAGTTGAGATGAAGCAGCAGATTACAGAATTTCTACAGGAACTCGGACATGAAGTCATAAATTTTGGAACGGATTCGTTGGCGAGTTGTGATTATCCAATATATGGAGAAATAGTGGGGAATGCAGTGGTAAAAGGAGAAGCAGATTGCGGTATTTTAATTTGTGGAACAGGAGTTGGAATCTCTCTTGCAGCAAATAAAGTAAAAGGTGTACGTGCAGTTGTCTGTAGCGAGCCTTATTCGGCATTGCTTTCAAAGCAGCATAACAATACTAATATTCTAGCATTTGGAGCACGCGTTGTTGGGATTGAACTTGCAAAGATGATTGTGAGAGAATGGTTAGAAGCAGAGTTTATGGGAGATCGGCATCAGCGGCGTATTGATTTAATTAGCGATATTGAGACTAGAAATTAAAGTCTGCTTTGGCGCTTGCTAATCGGTTGCATTTATTGGAAAAAAACAAATGCAATACAAAGGAGATTGAACGATTAATGGCAGATATGAAAAATCGTCGGCAGGTTATTTGCGATGGGAAAAAAATAGAATATAGTTTGACTCGCAAGCAGATTAAAAATATATATCTTCGGGTAAAAACGGATGGTAGTGTAGTTGTGTCTGCGAATAAGCAAGTACCAGTAACGTATATCGATGATTTTATTTTATCGAAAAGCACCTATATATTAAAGGCACTGGATAAGTATGAGGAGGGGCGAAAAGAAGAAACTTCTCCCAAACAATATATTAGTGGTGAGTGTTTTAAGATTTTGGGCATACAGCACACACTTAAGGTAATAGAAGGAAAAGCAGAAATGGTTGCTATAGATAGTGAATTTATCTACCTAACGGTAAATGATAAAAATAGTTTTGTAAGAAAGAAAAAACTGCTAATAAGTTGGATGAGAGAGTTCCAGTTAGAAACGTTTCATCAAATATGCAGAGAAGTATATCCAATATTTCAAAAATACGGATGTAACTATCCGGAAGTTAAGGTTAGAGATATGAGTTCAAGATGGGGGTCGTGTCGACCCCAAAAAGGAAGTATAACACTTAATAGCAAATTAATAGAAGAACCGAAAAGATGTGTGGAATATGTTGTGTTGCATGAGTTTTCACATTTTATCTATCCGAATCATTCAAAGCAATTTTATGACTTTGTGGCAGTGCATATGCCAGACTGGAAAGAGAGAAAAGAATTACTAAAGAGCTATTAATAAATTCTGATTTAGGAGAGCAACGAACGTGGGAATCTCGGAATATTCACGCAAA
>JBGUEO010000048.1:0-24235 GCA_041821315.1 Velocimicrobium sp.
GTATTCAGTTTTCAATTTACGTTAGCACCGGTAGGTGCTAATTCCGAGAAGTTATTATTATTTTTTTGAAGCGAAATAGTATTCTATTCCACTTGATTTTATTTTTTCATTAGACTATTAATACGAACCCACATCTGCTCAATTGCTTTTCTTGCAGGACTATCTTCAAAATCCGTAATTGGTCTTAAAGTATTAACCGACTCCATAACCAATTTGTCAAAAGGTATTTTCCCTACTACAAAAAGATTCTTTTCTCTTGCAAAATTCTCGATCTGAGACGTCATATCTGAATTGATGTCATACTTATTCACACAAATCATGACCTGTGTTTCAAAATGTTGTGCAAGTTCTAAAATTCTTTTTAAGTCATCAAGTCCAGATTTGGTTGGTTCTGTAACAATAAGTGCAATATCCGTGTCCGTAATTGATGCAATTACAGAACATCCTATACCTGGTGAACCATCAAGAATTACAATACTGTCATCTTCCGTAAAACGCTTTGCATTCTTTCTTAGTTCAGTAACCAGCTTTCCTGACCCATCACTTCCAATGCCCATCATAGCCCTGGAAATAATACCTTTCTCTGTTTTCGTGATAAATTTGTCTGCTGTTTTTTCATCTACTAATTTAATAGCATGCTGTGGACAGACCAGTGTACAAGCTCCACATCCTTCACAGCCAAACGGATCGATACTCCAGTTTTTTATTGCACCGAACTTACATACCTCTTCACAAATTTCACATTGTATGCAAAGACTTTTGTCTATCTTTGCTTTTTTTCCACCATAAAAGTTTTTCTTTTCGATATCCATTCCTTTATAGAACAGATAAAGATTTGGTGCATCTACATCACAATCTACTTTAATTATATTTTTAGCCAGTTCAGATAAAGCAGCTACAACCGTTGTTTTTCCGGTTCCTCCTTTTCCGCTTAACACTGATATTACCATGCAAACGCCTCCTTTATCTTCTGTGCCATATTGATAAAGTTCTTTTTATGATTCTCATCCTGACATAACATGATTCCCTTTGAATATAGTGCGGCTGCTTCCATACTATAAGGAACCGTTCCCAATAATGCAACTTCATTTTTCTGACAAAAAGCCTTTACCATGTTATCCTTTCCATCATCTTTGTTTATAACGATTCCGTATGGGATATTATATAGCTTTACCAGCTCTACTGCCATTTTTAAATCATGAAGCCCAAATTCAGATGGTTCTGTCACTAAGATTGCTGCATCTACATATTTAAGTGCAGTTACTACGTTACACGAAGTTCCTGGCGGACAGTCCACAAGGTGGTCTTCACTGGATAATTCTTTTAGAAGTTCACGTATTACTGGAACTGCCATTGGTTCCCCAACATTTAGAATGCCTCGAAAGCATTGTATTTCTTTCGATGTGCCACTTTCCACTTTACCAATGGAACGCTTCGCATAAGATAGAGCTTTCGGTTTACAGGCTATTTGGCATGCTCCACAATCGTGACACAGTTTTTCAAATACAACAATCTCTTTTCCCGCTTTAGCAAGTGCGTGGAACTGGCATGCTTTTGCACACGCACCACATAATACGCATTCTTTTTGATTAATAACAGGATATCCCACAAAAACATCTTCACTTTTTTGAATAATAGGATTCAAAAAAATAAATCCATTTGGTTCTTCTACATCACAATCAACATAACTAATGCCCAATGTCATCGCAAGATTTGTAGATACCGTTGTTTTTCCGGTTCCTCCCTTTCCACTTAGTATTGCTATATTCATGCTACCTCCCGTGCATATCGCAAGTTACTTGAGATACTGCCTTAATAAGAAATGTGAATTATGCATTTCAATAATTCACACTCACTCCTTTGCACTTTTTATTTCATCCCTTGATGAGAATTTCCCGCAGAAGAAATGATTTCAAGCTGATTTTTCTGAAACATTTCAATTGCTCTAAATGCAGGAAGCACTTCACAACTATATGCTTCTATTCCTGCTTTTTCAATCAACTCAAATGCATTCGGCCCGAGATTGCCGGTAATTATTACTGATACATTCTCATCTATCACCTGGCTTGCCGCTGCAATTCCTGCACCACCTTGCGATGATACTCCATTATTTCTAACTGCTTTATACTCTTGTGTCTCAGTGTCATAAATTAAAAAATACTCACACCTGCCAAATCTTCTATCAAGTTGGCTTTCTTTACTTTGACCAGTTGTTGATACTGCAATTTTCATATAGTTACCTCACTTTCATTAAATACATTATTTATTATGGGCATATGCTAATTATTATATTACTATTTAAATTGATTTTTGTCAAATACCAATTTAAATATTTTTACATACACTATTTATTGATTGATTCCCAAGCCTTTACCATTAGTGCACATTCAATTCTTTTCTTCTGAAGTAAACAACTCGTTTCATTTGGTTCCTTTATATTGCTGTTTGTAAAATATGCATTTGCATGGCACCCTCCTGAACAAAATAATTTTGCCCAACAATCCCTGCATTTTTCTTTTGCAAATATTGTATTTTCTTTTAATTCTTCACATAATTTATTATTTGAAATGCCTGAATATATATCGCCAATAATAAATTCATCTTGTCCAACAAATTGGTGACACGAATATAATTTTCCTTCTGGAGATACTGCAATGTATTCATATCCGGCTCCGCATGCAGTAATTCTTTTAAATAAACACGGTCCATTCTCAAGATTAATATTGAAATGGTAAAAACGAAATATGCAATCTGATTTAAGACGTTCAATATATTTCACAGCTAAATTTTCGTATTCTTTTAATACGTCATGGATATCAGAATCATTAAAATATAAATCACTACCGGAACCCACAACAGGTTCAACTGAGATCTCTTTAAATCCCAAATCTGCAAGATGCATTACATCATTTGAGAAATCTTTGTTTTTTGCAGTAAATGTTCCACGCACAAAATAACTTTTCCCATTTCTTTCTTTGATTAGCTCCTGCGCTAATGGTTCGATTTTTATCCTCAAATTCTTTTGCAAGATACTGGATCTTTAACAGAATATTTCCACTAATCTAATAAAACCATTATCTATACTATCATTATGATAATTTCAATTTGTTTAGCTAATCTGCACTCCCGTAAAATAGAAAAAAGCTGATCTGTCCGTATTGTCTGGATAAGATTAGCCTATTTTTTCTCCAATCAGCCTTATTGTAAGGGTCTATGAAAGAACATGGTAACTCATTCATTATATATGCCTCTTCAGAAACATTCTTTCGAAATCATCTTTTGCTAGAGGCTTACCAAAATAATACCCCTGAAACATATCACACTGCATATCTTGTAACACCTTCAATTGATCCTCGTTCTCGATTCCTTCCGCTATTACTGCAAGTTGAAACCCGTGTGCTAAATGGATGATATTCTCCAAAAGCACCCTATCTTTTGCATCATGATTGATAGAATCGATAAAAGATTTGTCAATCTTTATAATATCAATTGGTAATGTCTTAAGATAATTTAAGGATGAGTAACCTGTACCGAAATCATCCATGCTCACTTTGATTCCGAAAGATTTTAACAGCACTATATTTTCAACTGCTTTATTAAAATCTTCTATGACCATGGATTCTGTGATTTCAAATTCAATATATTTTGTCGGTACTTGAAAATATTCAATTTTTTCTATCAGCTTCTGAATTAATTTTCGATTAGTAATGTGTTCTGATGTAATATTGATTGAGACGACAAAGTCACTTTGCTCTATACTTATCCATAACAGAATATCCTTACACACTTCATCCACAATCAAATCGGTTATAGCGACAATCAGACTATTCTTTTCTGCAAATTCGATAAATTTAGATGGTGGCAAAACGGTGCCATCTTCCTTCACCCATCTTGCTAATGCTTCAGCACCTATTAACTGTCTGCATTTGGAATATTTTGGCTGATAAAACACTTTAAATTCCTTTTGTTTAATTCCTTCTTTTATTTCCTTCTTTTTTATTGTATCTTCATAAAGATGAATACTCATATTTTTATCATAAAACATATAACTACTTTTTCCATGTTTTTTTGCCATATACATTGCATCATCACTACAATTGTACAAGGTTTGGAAATCCTCTCCATCTTTTGGCATTAATGCAATCCCTAGGCTAGCACTCACATAGTCAACTTTACTCCCAATAATATTAAATGGTTCTGCAAATAAACCTAGAATAGCTTTTGCCATTTGTTCTGTCTCAGCCTTGGATTTCACTGATTTAATAAAAAACAAGAATTCGTCACCCCCAATATGACACACACAGTCCTGTTGGTGAATTACCTCTTCAAATCGTTCACCCGCTAGCTTCAAAAGTTCATCTCCTGCCAGATGACCCAAGGTATCATTAACTGCTTTAAAATCATCCATATCAAGACTGATTAAGGCTGCAAATTCGCCATTCCTAGCAATCTTATTCATCAGATTATTCATCATATAATTTTTATTTGGTAACCCTGTGGTACAGCTATAAAACGCATAATTGTTAATCTTCTTAAAGACCCTTGATACGAGCAGTACAATGAGTACGAAAAGTAAGATCATACTCACATTTATAATTGCTATCTTTACCATAAATATCTGTATTATTTTATCATCTGGATTGATATTCAGTTTCTTTAGTACATTGATAATAATAACCGACACAGAAACAAACTCCACCATTGCTACCACGATTAAGATAAGTAATACCATTTGAACAGGCAAATGGTTCAATTTTAAATTCAGTTTTTTCTTAGAATTCATTATGTATCACGCCAATCTTTTCTGTATTTTTATAGAATAAAATAATTCTGTCTTCATACCATATTTTTACCCGAACACCATAAGAAAAGACAGAGGTTGCACTCTCTGCCTTTCATTGCTTATTGAAGCATAGATAACAATGCCTGCTTAGACTGAACACCCACGGTGCTTTTTACTACTTTTCCATCCTTCCTCACGACTAATGTTGGAATACTCATAACTTTAAAAGTCTGTGCAAGCTCCGGTTCCTCATCTACATTGACTTTACCAACTTTTGCTGTATTTACTGTTTCTTCTGCTACTTGCTCAAAATTATCCTTTGTTATTTTTAATACACTCATATTCTATTCTCCTCATAATTTCAATAGTTAAGGTACTGTTAATTTGTTTTTATAATTTAATTATAGTCATTTTCATCATCTTATCAGTGATGAAGTCACTCACATCAATTCTATTCGCATAGACTTTTCTCAAATACAAAAATATAAGAAGGATTGATTTTGGCTTCTAGATTCAGCCAATGTTCTCAACCCTTCTTATTTTCACAAACATTCTATCTTCTCCAATAATTTATTCAATATTTCTTCTCTGTTTATTGAATATTTATTTATAACTTTATCGAGTGATTCAAATAATTCCTCGCATAATAAGCATTTCCCGTCTATTGAGTCATACTCATGAAATACAGTCTCCATTTGAGGATATTCTACCATGATATCCAAAAGAGTCATGCTTTCAAGGTTCATTTTCCCAACCGCCTTAACATGGTCTTCTTCACTGCCTTAAATATATTTTCATATCCGGTACAACGACAAAGGTGTCCCGAAAGAAGTTTACGAAGTTCATCATCGCTATACTCGATTCCAGTGTTTAAGATCTCTAAGGCCGTCATAACAAATCCTGGTGAGCAGAATCCGCACTGCACGGCTGACTCATCCACAAATGATTGCTGGATATCGGATAATTCTCCGTTTGGACCTAATAATCCTTCTACCGTCATGATACGTTTTCCCTCAGCCCATACGGCAAGATAAATACAAGAGTTATAAGCTTCCCCATCAATCAATACGGTACAAGCTCCGCACTCACCAACTTCACAGCCCTTTTTTACACTTGTCAAACGATAATCATTGCGAAGCATATCCGTCAAGGATGCTCTAACGTCTACCATTGTTTCAGTCTTTCTACCATTTATTGTACAAGTAACCAATTGATATTGTTTTTCTGCCATTAGAATACACCTCCAGCTCTCTTAATTGCTTTTTCAAGTCCACGCTCAGCCATAACTTCACCAATGTGGCAACGGAATGCTTTGCTTGCACGCCAGCTATCACGAGGATTAATGTCAAGAAGAATCGCTTCTCCGAATTTTTTACAAATTTCTTTTGAAATAGGCTGACCCTTTACAACAGCTTCTGCAGATGGTGTACGCATAGGAACTGGACCTGCTACTCCATAAGCAATACGAGCATCTACAATTGTTTTCTTATCTTCCGATAATTTAACATTTACAGAACACCCTGTGGTTGCGATATCCATTGCATTACGCATTGCATACTTTGTATAATGTCCTTTATATTCTTCATAGCTTTCCTTTGGAATTAAAATAGCGGTCTGGATTTCACCTGCACGTAAATCAACTTTACCTGCTTTAATATAAAATTCCTTGATTGGAATACGGCGGATTCCTTCCGGTCCGGATATCTCAACAATTGCATCCCATGCATGAAGGGTGGATGCAGAATCTGCGGAAGTAACACCGTTACAGGTATTTCCACCGATGGTTCCGATATTACGAACCTGTGGTCCACCTACCATATCAACTGCTTCACCTAGAACATTCATATATTTTTGAATAATCGGATCATGAGTGATATGAGAGAAGCTGGTCAAAGATCCAATACGGATGGTTCCATCCTCTTCCATCTTAACACCACGTAGTTCGTCTAATTTAAAAATACTAACAAGTTCTTTACCCGCACGACGTCCTTCACGAATCTGAACTAATACATCGCTTCCTCCAGCAAGGACATCCGCCTCGGGATGCGCCAGCAAAAGCTCGGTTGCATTCGCTACACTGGTCGCTTCATATAATGCTTTTATATCATACATTGCTTACATCCTCCTTAAATAAGTCCTTCTTCTTTGAAACGTTCAAAAAGAACATGTGGTCTTAATGGTAACTCATTAATTGCAACACCAGTTGCCTGTAATACTGCATTACGAATTGCAGATGCTACTGGGCAGACAGGAGGCTCGCCAAGTGATTTGGTTCCAAATGCACTCGTCGGTTCTGGATTTTCAACAAATTGAGCTTCCAAATGTGGATGATCCATAAAAGTGGAAAGTTTGTAATCCAAAAGATTATCATTCAGTGGTCTACCTGTCTTTTCGTCATAAAGAAGCACTTCTGACATTCCAAAACCAATACCCATACTCATACCACCATGTACCTGCGCTTCTGCAAGTGCTGGATTAATTAAGGTTCCACAATCATGAACGTTTATAATATCTGCCAGTTTAATCTTGCACATTGGAATATCTACTTCTACTTCTGCAAAACAGCAGCCAAAAGAATATGCATTTGATTTAATCTGATAAGTACTCTCTGAAGTAATATGTACACTGTGCTCCAAGCTGTAAAGTGCAGTTGTAGCAAGTTCACCAAGTGTCATAAGAACTCTCCCATCGGTAGTACGAACAATATTCCCATCGATAATATCAAGATTAAAGGAAGGCATCCGAGTCAGTTCATAAGCATACTTTAAGATTCTCTCTTTCATCTGCATTGCCGTCTGTTTTATTGCAAAACCTGCCACATAGGTCTGTCTAGATGCATATGCACCGGTTCCAAATGGCGTAATATCGGTATCCTGTGTACTCACTGTATGAACCATTTCAAATGGAATACCAAGTACTTCGGCAGTCATTTGGGCGAATGCAGTATCCGCACCCTGTCCAATTTCAGTTTCTCCTACCTGCAACTGTACAGAACCATCTTGATTTAATACCATACGGCAAGAAGAAGATTCTAAGGAGATTGGCCATACTGCTGTATTGTACCAAAATACAGACATACCAATTCCACGACGAATGTCCCCTGTCTGGTTTGCATATTCTTTTATTTTTCTATCATAATCTATATATTTCATTCCCTTTTCCATACATTGATTAAAGGAATCATGATAAAGTTCATTCTTAGAAAATCCATCCACATAGCCTACAGGCATTAAGTTTTTAACTCTTAATTCAATTGGAGAAATTCCCATAACTTTTGCGATATCATCGGTATGTCCTTCTACTGCAAATGCAAACTGTGGCATTCCATAAGCTCTCATCGCACCAGCTACCGAACGGTTTGTAAATACAGTATACGCATCACATTCCACGTTTTCACATGGATATAACTGTGGGAAGGCTCCCATTGCTTTTGCTGCAATACTATGTCCGTGAGAAGCATATGCTCCCTGGTTGGAAAAAATCTCAATCTTACGAGCAGCATATGTGCCATCCGGGCGTACATAAGATACTACATGCAGTTTCATCGCATGACGCACCCGTGTACAGGCAAACGTCTCTTCACGAGAGATATCCAGTTTAACCAGACGTCCGCCCACTTGTTTGCAAAGATATGCACAAAGTGGTTCATACAGCGCATCCTGCTTATTCCCGAATCCACCACCAATATATGGCTTAACAATACGTACTTTTCCCCAGTCAATACCCAAAGCCTGCCCTACAATTCTGCGAACGATATGTGGTATCTGCGTGGAAGAAACTACATGCATTCTGCCTGCTTCTTCATAAGCATAGCAGATACAATTTTCAATGTGACAATGCTGAACGGTTGGTGTCTCATACCATCCTTCTACCTTGGTAAGCTTTTCTTTTTTTGCTGCTTCTTCATAATTTCCTTTTCGGCTACTGGTATGTGCTAAAATATTATTTGGATATTTTTCATGAAGCTGAGGTGCTCCTTCTTTCATTGCTTCCAAGACATCTAATACAACCGGATATTCCTCATATTCTACTTTCAGAGACCGAACTGCCTGAACTGCTGCAACCTCATCTTCTGCGATTACAGCGGCAATGTCATCTCCATAGAAGCGGACACGTTCGGTTAATACCAGGCGATCCGCTACATCCTGATGATGTGGATCCGTCGACCATGGATGTCCTGCTGTTGGAAAATAATGTTTTTCTTTTACATCAAAGCATGTTACAATTTTTACCACTCCAGGAATTTTTTCAGCCTCACTCGTATCAATCGACTTTACTACTCCATTTCCAATACTTGAGTGACAAATCTTTGCAATTAAAGCAGCCTTGTCACATAAATCATCGGTGTACTTTGCACGTCCTGTGATTTTATCCACGGCATCCACACGTGTAATACTCTTTCCTACTATCATAATGTGTAAACCCCTTTCTATATTTACCTATTTTTTGTCCATGTAGTCCTGTATTGCATTTTTCAGTGCTCCTGCTCCAAGCAAAGAACAGTGAATCTTATTTTCGGGCAATCCACCTAAAGCACTTGCAATATCATCCTCTGTAATTTCACTTGCCTCTTCTATCGTTTTTCCCATAGCAAGTTCTGTTGTCATACTACTGCTTGCAATTGCAGCTACACAGCCAAATGCCAGAAACTTTATGTCTTTAATTCGGTTATCCTCCACCTTGATATATAAGGTTAGGGAATCTCCACAAGCATAGTCTCCATATCTTCCTTCTCCATCTGCATCCGGTATTGCACCTGCATTTCTTGGTGACATAAAATGTTCTATTACAATATCTGAAAATTCCGAATAATTACAATGCACGTTTTATTTCTCCTATTTTTCTTATTTTTTTGATTTTACATATGGTGTATTTTCTAGTGGCAGGCTGGTTCTAAATACGCCATCATACTGATAATAAGCTCCCTGCACAGCAGGTGCTGTAGGTATTGATGTAATTTCGCCCAGACCAATCGCTCCATATGCAACATCAAGACCCGCCTTTTCCACAATAATACTTTCAATTTCCGGAACTTTATCTGCATGAAATAATCCCAGCGTTCCATATTTCGCTTTTGGAATTCCATTTTCCAGTGGATAATTTTCTGTTAATGCATATCCTAATGACATCACTACTCCACCTTCAATCTGACCTTCTACCGCTTTTGGATTAATTGCCTTGCCTACAT
The DNA here is from genome assembly GCA_041821315.1 of Velocimicrobium sp. Taxonomy (GTDB): domain Bacteria; phylum Bacillota; class Clostridia; order Lachnospirales; family Lachnospiraceae; genus DIGJ01. The sequence goes on from JBGUEO010000048.1 coordinate 9,972, forward strand.
CATGAGCCGCAACAACTTTATCAACCAGTCCATTTTCATTTAATATGCAAACCTGCGTTGCATAACCATACGCAACATGAGACACCGGATTTTCCAAATCCGCTCCCATTTTATCCGTTTTTGCCAGATACTCACCGTAGAATTCGGTTCCATTTGGTATCTCTTCCAACGCTCGTTCCTGCAATTCTATTTTTAATTTTTCACAAGCCCTTTTTGCTGCTTCTCCAGTAATTAATGTCTGTCTGGAGCCAGAAGTTGTACCAGAGTCTGGAGCTACTAAAGTATCCGCAGCTTCATAAATTACCTTGTCTGTACTTACGGCAAGAGTTTCACATACAACCTGTATTAATACCGTTCCAAGTCCCTGACCAATACAGGATGCCCCCGCATGAATATGAATTCTCCCATCTTCTATAATCAGTTTTACCCGCCCTGTATCTGGCAGGCCAACACCAACACCGCTATTTTTCAATGCACAGGCAATCCCTGCATACTTTGCCGATTCATATACCTCTTTTACTGCTTCTAATGTTTCTACCAGTCCAGTTTCTTTTCCTGCAATCTGTGCATTTGGCAATACTTGCCCCGGACGAATTGCATTACGGTAACGAATTTCCCATGGTGAAATTCCAACCATTTCTGCCAACCGGTTCAAATTGCATTCTGTCGCAAAACATGTCTGCGTAACACCAAAGCCTCGAAATGCTCCTGCCGGTGGATTATTTGTATAAACTGCTTTTCCGTCAATATCAATATCTTGATAATTATAAGGACCCGCCGCATGGGTACATGCTCTTTGAAGTACTGGTCCTCCCAAGGATGCGTATGCTCCTGTGTCCGCTATAATGACAGCTTTCATCGCTGTAAGGTATCCATTTTCATCACAGGCAGTCGTAAATTCCATATGCATAGGATGTCTTTTGGGATGTACCATAATGCTTTCCGCACGTGTAAGTTTAACCTTTACAACCCGTTTTGTAATAAATGCAATTAACGCTGCTAGATGCTGTACCGTAACATCCTCTTTACCTCCAAATCCACCACCAACTAATTTGTTTTCTACAATCACTTTCTCTGGAGGAAGTCCGAGCAAAATGGAGGTTTCATGTCTTGTATCATAGGTTCCTTGATCAGAAGAATATATGTATACACCATCATCAAAAGGCATGGAAACCGCTGTTTCCGGTTCTAGGAATGCATGTTCTGTCCATGGAGTATCATATATTTTTGTCACTTTATACTTCGATTTTCCGATAATTTCTTCTGGATTTCCTTTTCTTAAATGTTCATGAGCCATCACATTACCATCCCGATGAACATAAGGTGCCTCTTTCGTTAAAGCAAACATGGGATCTGTAATCGGCTCTAACTCTTCATATTCTACTTCAACCAGTTTCTTCGCTTCTTCTAAAATTTCCGGAGTTTCTGCTACAACTAGGCAAATACAATCTCCAATAAAATGAGTCGTTCCACCAACCGGAATCATAGTATCCCAGTCCTGTTTTAAATGTCCCACCTTATTTTTTCCAGGGATGTCTTCTGCAGTTAAAACAGTAACTACTCCCTTGAGTGCCTTTGCTTTTTCTATATGAATTGCTTTTACAATAGCTCTTGGATATTTTGAACGTACCGCACTTCCATAAATCATTCCTTCCATTTCAATATCATCCACGTACTCGCCTGTTCCAAGCACTTTTTCCTCTACGTCAATACGATGTACATGTGTTCCTACTTTAACATTTGTGTCTTTTTCCGGAATTGGACTATTTTCACGAAACATTTTTCCAGCAAGTTGGATTGCATCGATAATTTTTTTATAACCAGTGCATCGACAGACATTATTACGAATCGCATACGCCACTTCCGGTCTGGTTGGATTGTTATTCACGTCCAGCAAGGATTTTCCAGATAATACCATTCCCGGGATGCAAAAACCACACTGTACAGCTCCCGCTTCACCAAATGCATATACAAAAACTTCTTTTTCTCTTTTTGTTAAACCTTCTACTGTCAAAATTTCTTTGCCTTCAAATTTGGAAGCCATCTGTACACAGGATTTTACTGGTTTTCCATCTACTAAAATGGTACAGGTTCCACATGCTCCTTCACTGCATCCATCTTTAACGGATTTAATTTTTAAATCATCTCTCAATAACCGCATCAATTTTTTATCTTCCGGAACCGTTATTTCATTACCATTTACTTTTAACTTAAGCATAAAAATCTTCTCCTTTTCTATATTTTATTTATAGAATGCTCGTATTTGCAAATAACTTCTAGCACTGCTCCCCCAATTGCCCTTGCCTTATCTGAAACTGTATAGCAATGACTTTTTTCACATCTAGAATCTATATCCCCACATTTCATCCCATCCATTACGAAAACCCTAGATTGTAGCATGCCCCTAATAATTCCATTCATTAATGCATAAATTGGTTTTTCTCCTGAATAAGCTACAATCTGTCCCTTTTCTACAGTCTCTCCTATTTCTGCTACTGGTTGAAATTCACCGTCACATGTTGCTCGTATAATTCTTTCTGTTGTAAAACCTCCAATGTTCCCAGGTATACCGGTATTTGGAATTGCACTTCCCTCCCAAATGACTCTTCCCAAATCATGACCTCTTTTTGTTTCAATTACTGAATGACAATCAATTCCAGCCAGAAATCCAGGACCTACACCAATAACTAAATCAGCATCTGTTTTGTTTGTTCCAATATTTATCTTAGCAATAATTGCATCAATAATAATATCTGGTTTATAGAAAGTACTAATTGATGCTTTTTCGTCTACAAGGACAGGAACTATACCTATTTCTTGTAGAGTTTCAATATTCTGATTCTCTAATAAAACTGCTTTGACATTTTCAACAACTACTTCCTTTTCATAAACAGCTCTTGAGAATGCCACCATCCTTCTTACCGTTGTCGGTACTCTTATTTCTGTCATTAATACATCATATCCAGCATTATGTAATCTTATTGCAATTCCTGTTGCTAAATCACCAGCTCCTTTAATCAATATTTTCATATTTTCCTTTCTCCTCGCATCTCTTCTATTATTTCAACTTACATTTTAATATTTCAAATGAAAACTTTTTTTCTCGCATATAGGCTCAATTCCTTCCGAACATCAGAACTTTTGATATAATATAGCAAAAAAAGTTTGCTTCCTTTGTTGAAGAAAAGGAAAACAAACTTATTGTTTTATGAGCATATGCTTTATACTTTTATAATATCAAATTATAAGCATATGTCAATAATATTTATTATTTATTTAATAAATTTTATCTTATTTCTAATTGTATATCATAAAAAACTATATACTTACCGCATCCCCTTTTCGAACTACGCCTCCCTGAATTACCTTACAAAAAATACCTTCACTTGGAAGCAGACTAACGCCAAAAGTCTCAGACACAATACTTGGATGATCTTCTTTGCCAATCTGTGTAATCTCAAGGATTATATCTGTTCCTATCCTCAATCGATTTCCAATCAATAAACTTTGGCATTCCAATCCTTCTAACAATATGTTTTCTGCAAAGTCACCAGGACCTATAGTAAGGTCATTTTCCCGATTGACTTTGCAAATACTCTCCCAAGTAAGGCAAGTAACCTGTCGGTCCCAATTTCCCGCATGACCATCACTCTCGATTCCATAATTTTTTATCATATATGCCTCTGGAACCTCATGCTTAAGCTGTCCTTTTTTAGGACTAATTGAAATACTAAAAATTTTTCCAATTTTCTTTCTATTTTCCATTTTTTACACCTCACATAATGGATAGGTAATGAAATTTACCACCAACTCTTTTATTGTCATTGTTATTTTGCGTTGCCTCTACTGCATCTTAAATATGAGCATATGCTAATTACAATAATACAATTTCTAAATTTACTTGTCAAACTTCAATTATATTTTTCTACAAATTTTAACCTTTTTCATAGCACTTACAAAAAAAGGATTGATACACTTTATCCATGTACCAATCCTTTTCACATTTTAGGCTAATTATTATTTTTAATCATCTGCATAACAAATACGTTTAAGATTAAGTAGTGGTGCTGCTCCAGAAAGTGTAGTTCCAAAAAACAGGACTTCTTTTTCCAGTTCCATATATTTTACAATGGTTCCATTACACAATGTACTTCCCGTGCATAAAATCAAATCCGCCCATTCTGTTACTTCACTATATTGTTTTTCTCCGTCTTCAACCAAAACTCCATATCTGTCTTGTCCGATATTTGCTGGATTTAGATCAAAAACCCTTACCTCAAACTCGCTTGACAAATTTTCTAGCATGGCTGGTTGATATCCAATAAGTGCAATTTTAGGATTTCCATATTTCTTTTTCAAATCATCCTTCATTTTCTTGGCACATAACTCAGGCTGATCATTCTTGCAGTGTACACATCGATCGGCTTTCTTCAAAAAATTCATAACTGCATTTAGTGTTGCTATAAATAAACCTCTTGCATGACCGTCTTCCATTAAATCCAATTCGCAAATATCTTTCATGTTTCCATTAAATAAAGCTGGTGCATCAGTAAAAGCTTGACCATAGGAACCTTTATATTCTGCCTGTAGCATAACCTCTTTACCTACAATAATTGGAAAATCTTGTCTTTCCGTATTTCCGATTGCTTCTTTCGGAGTAAGGGTCTTTAATGTAATATGAATCTTATCATCAAACATATTTTCATTTTCTAAAATTGCAATGAACTTTTCTTTTAATCCTAAAAACAATTCCTTCTCTGTCATCATTTCATTTTACTTCCTTCCTATTATTAAAAATAAAGTTTGCCAGCCTTTTTTTAAAGGTCGCCAAACTCTATTAAAAACTTTACTATTTTTTGAGCATATGTCAATATGATGTCCATCATAGCGCACCACTTTTTTGATCATCTACAAATCAGATAAATATTCTAGTAATTCAGAAACACTTTCAAAAATAGAATCCATTGATGCTTCTAACATTGGATTTAGTTTTGAATCTACATATGCACCTCTTTTATCCGTATGCAATCCTATCAGTAATATATTTTGATTTACTAATTGCTTATACATATAAGACATGCCTAATGCAACACAAGCCCCTTCATCCGGCAATGACGAATCACCACAAAAAGTAAGATATTTTCTGATCCGAAAACCTCCCCACCTATTAAAATTGGTGCAAGCAGCCAGAGTAGGAAATAGTGCCTCATAACATATCGACCCTGCAGCCATTCCTGTTATCAATAGCACTCTTGAATTATTTGGCAGTTTCAATATCCGCCCAATTGTATGTGCTATGGCAGCACCAAGTTGTACCGCAACGCCTTCTCTTCCGGCATTACCCCAAAATAAATGAGTACTCCATGTACTAATCATTGCCAATGGAATCAACATCTTTGGTATTTTCTCACAATCACCATGCCCCGCTTGAAAGATAAGTGCCATACCCTTTATACTTTCCTTGCTATATTGTCTGTACAAAAACAGTATTGCTATCCCTGCAAGTGGCAATAAGGGAACAAAGATATTTATATTTGAATCTCTAAGTTCTGATATTCTTAGTAGCACTCTTCCAAATATTGTATCTATTATACCAACAATAAAACCAATCAAAGCAGCAATTAAAGTATAGAATAATACTTCTTTGTAATGATCAAACTCATTCTGTTTAATTCTTCATCTAGTTTTCCACTTTTCATTTCAGAATCTTCCTCTTTTTTAAAGTGCGTATAGATTCCGTTACAAATACTTCCTTCATATTCTTTTGCACCCACAAAGATTCCTGCCTGCATCATTACCTGCGCCTGTCCAAGACTTCTTAAGAATGTGTTTTTTCCTCCCTGATTTGCTCCTGTAATAATCAAAAGATTCTTATTATTCAAATCACATTCATTTCCAATTACTTTCTCTTTTTTATTTAACGAAAGCGCAATATCATATAGATCCTTATATGCAAGTTTTCTTTCCTCTTTGCCAAAAGCAACTGGATACGATATAAATTCACCCTGTTTTTCCAGATTGCTTTTTAAATTCATACATCCAAAATAAAATGACAGTTCTTTTTGTAATATTATAAAGAAGTTTAAAGTATGATCTGCTGATTGAGCGAGTGCATTCGCAATTGGATTTAATCTTTTCATTTTTAACTCTGACAAAGCCCTTGCTCCGTTTTCATCACTTGGCGCCAAACGAAAAGAATACACTTTCTCCGTTTTATGGAATATTTTTTGATACCATTTTCCTTCAGGGTGATTCGGTTCTCTCATAATATATCCTGTGCTTTTATTCCCGTCTCCTAGTCGTGCCCCTATTAACATTCCCTTTTGAAAACGACATTTTTTCAAGTGGCTTTCTATTTCATTAAAATAGGAATCCGGTAGTTCCTCACATATTCTTAGAAAAAAGCTACAAAATCCATCTGATTCGAATAAATCACTTTTATCAGAAGCAATTACTTTAAGTTTCTTTAATTCTTCAACATATATCACCATTCGGTCAATTGCCTGACTGATAATTGCTGCGGGATAATCACTAAACAAATTGAAGCTGCGACTCTCCTTAATCATTTCATAAGTCAAATGATATTTTTCGGCTATAGATAAGGCATATGCACAACCATCTGCCATTTGTCTAATCACTTTATATGTCCGTTCATTGTTGTTATCCCTATCAACCATACTGACCATACTGACTGTCTGTCCTCCGAGTTTTGATAATTCTTCTAAAAATGTAACATATACACACAGACTACCCTTTTTAATAATATTTTCTACTATTCTGTTCCCCAGGAAAACAGCATCATATAGTGTTGTAGAAGAAAATATCTCATTCATAATAATGATACTATCAGCAGTAGCTTCTTCTATAATCTGATGAATTCTGCACAAATCATCTTTGAGTTTTCCATTTAAGGTATTGACATCTTCCTCTCTTTCAAAATACGTATATACTGCATCACAAAGAAATAATCTCGCATAAGTTCCAGGAATCGGAACACCTAGCGATGACAAATAAAATATCTGCCCAATCATTCTGGCAAACGTAGTCTTTCCCCCCTGATTTGGTCCCAACACAATTAATACTCTTTCTTCTTCCAAATAAGCAAAATCATTACATACCATTTTATCTCCTGTTTCTATTAGTTTCTTTGCCAATCCTATATCAAACGAATTATGAACCTCTGTTTCTTTATTATCCTTAGATAGTTCCGGATTTATCTTAGCAACACAATCCAAAATGCGTTCTTCCAATTGATTCATATAAGGGCCATCCGTAAATCTTTGGTATAGATAATTCTTAACCTGCCCCTGGCTGAATCTTGCAAATGTTTCTTTTATCTGCTTACTGTAATCCACTTCCTTTTCATAGGGAGATACTTCCACTAAATTTCCTATAACAGGATTCATATCATATAGTGCACTAACATGCATCAATACTACCCCCCATTTTTTTATATTCTAAAAAATTGAACTACCAATTTTTTCAGCTTATCCCAAACTACAAAACATACATAAAAAAGCTGACAACTCTGTATTTTATACAGAAGTCATCAGCTAAATTGCGGTTTTGGTATTATACCATGGGAGACCTTCATTCCCTGCATTTATTATATCAACAATTTGAAATTTACTCAAGTTCTTTTAACCATTAGTTCTTTCTACCCACGTTGTCCAAAACAAGAAAAAATTATTCCGGCAGAATCATTACTATACATTTTGCATTCTTTACAATATATGTAGTTGTCGAACCAACATTAAGCGGCCAGTTTTTTTTGAAAGATTTTTCCATAATAATACTATTGGCCTCGATCTCTTGTGCATAATCTAAAATTTCACTTCCTGCACTGCCAAATGCAATGTAAGAAACCGTTTGATACTCTTCTAATTGGTGCATCACTTCCTCGAGAAATCCTTTGTAGTCTTTTCTAACCTCATCAAATTCTTCTTTGGAACGAAAATCATAAAAATTCTCTTTCACCATAATAAGATGGATTTCAACATTTTTAGGCAGATATAGTTCTTTAATAAGAGATAACGAATTCAAGTTTCTTCCACTGTCATCGATTGGTACCAATAGTTTTTTTATATTGATTCCCTCCTCTTCTAAACTCTATTTATAGGACTTACCTAAATATATTATTGTAGTAAAATTTTTATTCTTTTTCCTATTTTGTAAGTAGACGTTTGTATGTCATATCAACGCCAAATGCTCCCAGTGGTGCCGTTATCAAAATAGCCAGCACTGCAACAGTTAAAACGATTTTGCCACAACCAAGACCCATTGCAAGTGGCACTCCACCAATTGCTGCTTGAACAGTAGCTTTTGGCATATAACCAATCATACAAAAGAGTCTCTCTTTCATTGATAATTTGGTTTTAAGCATACAACAAAATACTCCTGCCATTCGAAATATGAGAACACCAAAAATCAAAATAATCGCTGCAACTCCCGCTGAAAGTGCATAACTAATATCTACGGTTGCCCCTACCAATACAAAAAGCATAACTTCTGCTGCTACCCATAATTTCGAGTATTTGCCGGAAAGTCTTTCTGCAACGATTTGTCTCTTTCTTTGTAAAGCAATTCCAATACTCATTACCGCTAATAACCCTGAAAACGGTACAAATCCATCTACTGCATTTTGTAATGTTATCATTAAAAATGAAATACATAATAGGATAATTACTTTTATCGAATCACGCATATGTACTTTTTTGAAAAACAATGCTAATAATATCCCAATTGCTGCACCCACAATAATACCGGTTATAATGGATACTGGAATCTGCACAAAACTCATTGGAGATATTTTGTCACCCTGCGCCAATCCAGTGAATGCAGTAAACATTACAATAACAAATACATCATCAACCGATGCACCGGCCATGATAAGCTGCGGTATATTGTTATTCTTACCATAGCCTTTTTCCATAAGCATCAGCATTTTAGGTACAATAATTGCAGGGGATACTGCTCCAACAACAGCTCCCATAATAGCTGCTTCCAACACTGTGATTCCTAACAGTCTTGGAGCTAATAGAACCATACCCAAAATTTCAAAACAAGCTGGAACAAAGCACATCAATACAGCCGGTCTTCCTACTTTCTTTAAATCATCTAAATCTAATGCCAGCCCCGCTCTTGTTAATATAATAATAAGAGCGATTTCCCTTAGATCTGCTGAGATTTCCAAAAGTGAGGAATCAAGTAGGTTTAAAACATACGGTCCAAGAATTATTCCTGTAAGCAACATTCCTAATAATCTTGGAAGTTTTAGTTTTTGAAATATCCCTCCTAAGGACATTCCGAGTAAAAAAATTAAAGCAATACTGGTAAGCATTTCGCTACCTCCTTCGTAGTATTTCAGGAGTCATTAACCTTATCGGTGATTCTGGCAATAGCCACGGGAGACTCCATTCCCATATTGATTATTTCCCATTATTACACTTTTAAATTCAGATATAGGCAAAAAAAAGCTGATAACTCTATATTTTCTACAGAAGTCATCAGCCAGCATGCAGTTTTGGTATTACTACCACGGGAGACCTTCATTCCCTTTTTATTTTTATCCAATTATAAAACATTAATAAACTAAATTAATATATCTCTTTCTATCACAAATAATATCTTATTCCATTCCACTATAAAAGTAAAGCAATTTGTTATTTTTGGAATAGGCAATGTTTATCACGCCAGAACCTGATTAAAATCCTCTTCTAATAATTTTATCCAAAACTTCTTCGTACTTCGTTTATCGCCCATAAACTCGTACTTCACAACAATAAAATGAACACCTATTTGTGAATACATAAAAGTTGTGAAAACACCTTTTGTGGGTACACTATTCTCTTTCTGCACATTTCACAAATATGAAAAAATAATGGTTTTATTTGGCGCACCCACCCCTTTTTTTCGGCTTATAAGTAGAAGGGTAATTATTCTTATATCGCACTTTGAAAATTTCATAAAAAAAGCACTATCTCCATGATATACGCCAATCACAGAGACAATGCATTTTATAAAAAACCTTATAACGGCAAACTATCTTCCACACACAATGCTCCATATCCAAGTTGCGGATTTGGCCACACATCAAACCCTGGAAGTTTTCTGGCTCCCTTGATTAGATATGCCTTTACTTTCTGCCCATATAAGTATGGATCATTTCCTTTTACAATTCCCCACTCCATCATAAGTGCAACTCCTCCCGTTACAAACGGTGTAGCCATTGAAGTACCTGTTTTTGTGGTATACCCACCCCCAGGTGCTGTCGAAGTAATCCCCACCCCAGGTGCTACAATATCTGGTTTAACCCACTGATTTTCCCATGTATAACCACGTCCAGAAAAATATGCGTAGCTTTCTAAGAGACTATCATATGCTCCTACCGTCACTACGCGAGCAGCTGTTGAAGGGATAGTGAGCGTGGTCTTTTCGGTTGGTCGAAGAAATTTTGTGTTCACATTCAATACGCCGCCACTTGGTATCCACATTGCATAATTGCCATCAATGATATTTCTTGGAATAAAACGCAATTTCCAAATTCCCGAATTAATATATTTTTTCTTTGGAATAAACTCAATGTAGAGCTCCTGTAATGCATTGTACGGGCGTGGAGCACCATAGTAAAATAAAATCTGCGTATCCTCTAATACAAAGTTATTACTTCCAAGCTCTGCCGTTAATACACCCACACTTCGTCCACCAGGACTAATAATTTCTATATTAAATAGGTCAAAATAATTTTTCCAAATCTGAAGATTCATCGTAGTCTCGTACTCTCCAATTACGAGTTCAACAATCGTTTCCTTTTTATTTTCCAAAGCTCCTGTTTGGTGTCTCCCAGCTGCTCCCTCGTTCCCAGTTCCAACACAAATAACATTCTTCCACATTGCAGCCATATCATCTATATAAGTCTCTAGTAGACTTCGCCCCGAATGAGAGCCATAACTATTTCCAAAACTAATGTTAATTGCGACTGGTTTCCCCAGATTCATTGTAAAATTAATGATAAATTGCAGTGCTTCCATCAAATTTGTTGTTCTTGGAAATGATTCCCCAATGGAATCCCCCAGTTTCACGATCAAAAGCTCACTTTTTGTTGCCACCCCTCGATAGATTCCTCTACTTGCCCTCCCATTTCCAGCACAAATTCCTGCTACATGTGTTCCATGTCCGGATTGATCCAGACTTGGAAGTATCTTATCTTCTAAATCCTCCCCCTCTGTATCAAACAGTATCTTATTTATATCTTCTTCGGTAAATAATGTTCCCCTTATAAATCCATCTGGAGGTGTTCCAGGTACAGTCTGATCCCAAAATGCAAGGATTCTTGTTTTCCCATCTTGATTTCGAAAATCAGGATGGGTATAATCAATTCCCGAATCAATAATTGCACAGATGACTCCTTCTCCATATAATCCTTCTGGTGTCTTTTGTATTCCCTGGATACAAGAGGCTGGAATCGCATTAAGTACTGCAAACTCCAACTTCTTTGGTTTTTCAATAAATTCAATTTCTTCAAACCTGCTAAGTTGGCCAATTTTATCTTGAGCAATTGTAATGATAGCATAGCCCCCCGATAGAAGAACCGCATTCGCTCCTAACTCTTCCATTACATTTAAAAGATTTCCATGAAAACGTACGATTAACTCCCATTTTTTCGTAATCGGATTATACCCCACTCCTAGATCACTCGTATCCAAGCGTACCGTCTCTGGTGTATCGAGAGCTAAATTTAATGATGTGTCAAGTTTTGCATTCTCCATATCACGTTTCGCTTTTTCTTTTAGTTTATTCCAAACACCAAAATAAATAGAACATAGCCTTCATAATCATATCCTTTTATCCTTCAGTACTCTCTGCTATAGCAAAAATTTCACTGTCAATGACTCTACCACCGTCCCATCTAGCATATTTTTAATAATGAATCAGATAAACCGATTACACGATATTCACTATGCCGCTTTCATTTCCGTTTTTCATTTTAGAACGTTCCGCACCTTTCTTTTTAAATAGAATAAAGGCTGTAAATAACGTAATGAGTTCCGTAGCAGGCATAGTAATCCAGATCCCATTAACACCAAATACATGGGGAAGGAAATATAAAAAAGCAAGATTTAATATAAAACCTCGTAAAAAACTAATAAGAAGTGCTGTTTTAGGACATAATATCGCCTGAAAATACGTATTTAAAAAGATATTGCCTGCCATGGTTAAAAAAGCCAACGAATATAACTGAATCGCTGGTTTGGCCATAACATAAATTTCTTCTGTAGGATTTAAAAATACATTTGTAACCATAGCCGGGAACAATAAACCAATTATCATAAAAACGGCGCCGACTCCAAAGGCGGTTCCTAAGCCATACCTTAGCGTAATCTGTACCCTGTTTTTTTTGCCTGCCCCGAAATTTCTAGAGATAATAGGCTGTGCTGCCTGAGCAATACCATTATTTAAAGAACTGACTACGGCTGCTGTATTCGATATAATGCTGTAAACCGTGACACCGGCAACACCGCTATAGGCAATTAACTGGTGATTAAAAGCAAAAATAACAATTCCAGAGGATATTTCAATAAAAAATGTTGATAACCCATTCCCAATAATATTTTTAATTCTATAAAAGGAAATATCTCTCTTACGAAACCGTAACGTATTATTTTTGGTTAAAAAATGAGAACAGAGTATCAAAAACGTAATAAAGCTGCCAATAACCGTGGCCAATGATGCTCCTGCCATACCCAGGTGAAATAGAAAGATAAATATATAATCCAGTATAATATTTAAAATACCGCCTGCAGCCACCCCAACCATTGCTTTTTTAACTGCTTTGTCATTACGAACAAAAATCTGCAAAAATGGAGAAAAGATAAAAAAAGGTGCTCCAATTATAAAAATGCGTCCATATTCCGTTACATAATAGTAAGTATTATCAGTAGCTCCTAATAGCTGCAATAAAGGTTCGAAACAGATAGCCAATAGAATCGTAAAAAATACAGCGACAATTGTAATTAAAAATAGAGCCGTGGAAAAATACTGGCTCGCTTTCTTAGTATCTCCTCTTCCTAAGGATACGGACATCAATATGGCACCTCCGCTTCCAAAAAGATATCCAATACCAAAAAGGATTGAGAAAAGAGGGAGTATTATGTTAAGGCCTGCAACAGCATGGCTTCCAATTCCTTTACCGATCATAATCGTATCTACCAGAATATAAATTGACGTAACAATAGTCGCGCCAACAGATGGAAATAAATATTTGAAAAATATTTTTTTGATATTGTCATTAAGTAAATCTAAGGTTTTCATAGTTAATTTTGATCCTTCTTTCTATTTTGGTGTAGTTGATGTTTCATAACCACAAAGGCTATTATAAACCTTCAACCAACTTGAATGTCAATAGAAAGTATGGTAATATATTTTTTAATGTCAATTTAGATTTATAAGTGAAGACCTATTATAATAAATGAATATTGGAGGTACTATGAAACAGCCTTTATCTATAGGAGAAATATCAAAATTGTTAGATATCCCAAAATCGACTCTTAGGTATTGGGATAGTGAAGAGTTAATTAGTTTATCCAGAAATGATACGAATAATTATAGGGAATATTCCCTTCATACCCTGATTAGTCTTTCTGATTTAGTGTATTACCGCTCTTTAAATATGCCTCTAAAGGAATTGAAACGATTAAAAGAGGTAACGCCATCCGAACTTGAGAACAGTCTTAAGGCTTTGGATCACAAACTAGAGGAACAAATAGAACAGTTACTTAAGTCGAAGGAAGAACTAAAAAAAAGAGAAGAGAACATTAAATGCTATATGGCACTTGTAAGTAATCCTTATCAAGAGGATACGATAGATTTTGACAAAGTTTATTCCTTCGCCTATCACAATGCTAAGGCCTGGGCACTCTGTATTAGCGACCAGTATTCCAATATACTATATTACGATAGAACAAGTGATGAGCCGGAAATAGGAATGACACAGTGTTATTCAAAAGAAAGCAAGCTATTGTGGGAGGCAGAGGAAATCAGTAATCGTTATGTTACATTTCCCTTGGCAGTAGAGTATAGTAATCCCCAAGGGGCAGATTTTTTACCCCACTTAGAAAAATTGCAATGTATGGGGCATAGAACAGGTAAAATATTTGGAAGATATCTTTTCTCTGCCTTTACTGACAGGCATTGTGATTTTTATAAAGGATAGGTAGTGTAAAATAAATTGTGTCTTTGGAAATAAATGGCTCTTTCTTGGAAAG
>JBGUEO010000049.1:0-20529 GCA_041821315.1 Velocimicrobium sp.
AGTTCAGCCATGCAGAAATAATTATATCAATTGACCGTGAGTGCTTGCACTCTAAGGACAATTTGTATCATCATTTCTATAGGGCTGACGCCCTACATGAATAATGTGCCAGTCAATTACCGAACTAATTAGCATATCTGTATATTTTGTCACATTATAAATGGTATGGCAAAACTGTTACTATAAATTTATTTATATTATACATTATTCATATAGACAAAAGCACAATTTAATAATTAATTTATACATATTTTATATATTAATTGTAAAAAGCAAATTACACCAAAGTGAAATTTGCTTTTTACTCTTTCCTTATTAAGTTAATTTCTTATTTTTTCAATTCCGTCCAAATTTCATCATAAATGCTAATAGCATCATTGGATATATTTTCAACATATTCACCATTTGCTAAGTCTTCACTTGTTGGGTTTTTAGCTGGGTTATTGATAAAGTCATCTCCTAGTAACTGAACTGCTGCTGTATTTGGATTTAAGTAAGGGAATTCTTCTCCAACCGCTTTACCCGTTTCAGCTTCCATCATATAATTAATAAATTTCATTGCGTTGTCATAGTTTTTTGCGCCCTTCGTTACACACCAGTTATCTAAGAATAAGAATGGTCCTTCACTTGGATAAACAATTTCAATTGCAGGATTTTCTTCCATCGCTAATGCAATTTCAGCACTCCAGCAAAATGCCAAAGAACAGTCTCCTGAAATCAACGCACTCTTTGGGCTATCACTGTCATATAATTTAATATTATCTTTTAATGATAAAACCTGTGTCTTAACTTCATCAAGAATCGCTGGATCTGTTTCATTCATTCCATATCCAATACTTTTTGCTGCCATACCAATTACCGCTCTATAATCATCTAATACGACCATTTGGTCTTTGTACTCTGGTTTAAACAAATCTGCGTATGAAGTAATTGTATCTATGATTACATCCGTATTAACAGCAATTGCGCCAGCCCCTCCCAAATAAGGAACGGAATACACATTACCGGGATCATAAGAAGGATCTAAATACGCTTCTCCAATATTACTAATATTCGTTAATTGTTCTTTGTCTAGTTCTTGAAGCATATCTTGTGATATCATTTGCGCTACCATGTAATCACTTGGTTGCACAATGTCATAAGCGCCTTCTGTTTCTGATTTAACTTTCGATAACATATCTTCATTGGAAGAAAACGTACTAACATTTACCTTAATACCCGTTTCATCTTCAAATCCCTTAATTACACTATCCGGAACATACTCAGTCCATACAAAAAAATTTAATTCCCCATTACTAGCTTCTTTTGACGAAGAACATCCAACTAAAGATAACATCATCATTACACTTAATAAAATACAAATTACTTTTTTCATACTAAATTCCTCCTCTTACTCTGCTTTTTTCTTGAAAAGACCACTTTGTGTCAAAACTACAAAACCTATTGTACCGATTAATATTAAGGTTGAAAGTGCATTTACATCTGGTGATACTCCACTCTTAATACTTTCCATTACCTTAAGAGGGAATGTTTTTACCTGTCCGTTTGTAAAATAACTAATAATTACATCATCAATAGACAAGGTAAACGCTAATAAGGCTCCGCCCGCAATACCAGGTGCCAAAACCGGAATTGTAATATTAAAAAATGTAGAAATACGATTAGCACCCAAATCCATCGAGGCTTCTTCAATCGAATTATCATACCCCGCTAGCCTCGCTCTAATATTAAAAATAACAAAAGGTATACTAAAGGTTGCATGGGCTAAAATCAGTGTAACCATACCACGAGGTATGTTCGTCTTAGCAAATAGCGTTAACAAAGAAATACCTAATACAATTTCAGGAATTACCACCGGAATATAAAGTAGTGCATCAATGATATTTTTTCCTGCAAATTTATATTTGTACATTCCAACCGCCGCTATTGTTCCTATAATAATTGAAATTAATGTACTACAAATTGCAATGATTATCGTATTTTGAAAAGATTCTAATAATGCAGTATTATCAAATAACTTAATATACCAATTAAACGTAAATCCCTTCCAACTTAAATAAGGTTTGGAAGTAGTTGCATTAAATGAATTAATAACAATTACGAAAATCGGTATGAACAAAAATAGGTAGATTAAAAAGCAATATAGAGCGCTAATGTTCTTCTTTAAAGACTTTTTTGTTTTTCTTTTCATCTCTATACCCCCAGACTTTCCATGTCTCCACCTAATTTTTGATATAACTTAACTAGTAAAAGTGTAATTAAAATCAATATAATGGACAGTGCCGAACCGAGTGGCCAGTTATTTCCACTTTTAAACTGACGTTCAATTAAGTTACCAATTACATCTGCATTTCCACCACCTAATATATTCGAAACAAAGAAATATCCTAAGCAAGGAATAAAGACCATAATCGAGCCAGCGAAAACTCCCGATATTGTTAATGGTAATATTACTTGAAAAAAGGTAGTCATTCCTTTTGCTCCTAAATCAGAAGATGCTTCCAAAAGATTTTGGTCTAATTTCTCAATTGCGGTGTACAAAGGAAGAACCATAAATGGAAATAATGCATATACCATACCAAGAACAATAGCTCCTCGATTAAATAAAAATTCAACTGGCGCATTTACAAGGTGCAACGTTTGTAACATTGTATTTAATCCCCCGTTCGTTCCCAAGAAGGTTCTCCAACCATAAATTCGAATTAATGAGTTGGTCCAGAATGGAATAATAACAAACATATACAATATTACCTTTTTCTTGCTTAGCGTTCTAGCAATGATAAAAGAGAATGGATACGCTAATAAAATACAAATAATGGTGGTCAATAATGCAATGAGTAGAGAGTTAATATATATTTGAAGATAATTAATAGCAAACAAGCGTTTATAGTTATCCAATGTAAATGAAAATACTACATTATAAGATTCATCCACGCTGCAAAAACTCATAACAAAAACATAAAGTAGTGGAATGACAACTAAAAATGCTAGCCATAACGTAACTGGTCCTACCATTACAATTTTAGGAACTGTGTTCGATTTCATCTTATGATGTGCCATCTGTTTTCCCCCCCTAACTCAATGTTACATTGTCTACTGCTTGATAGAAGGTATTATCCATACTATGAAGGATAACCGCATCGTTTAAATTCCAATAGAGATAAATCTGTTCATTTTCTTTTAAAATTTCTTCTCCTGCCAAACGTTCAAACTTAATTTCTTGTCCGTTAGAAAGAGTAACGATGGTTTTTAAAATGGAACCTATGTAAATATGTTCTTTGACCATACCAACCAGTTCAAAACCATTAACTGGCTCATAGGAATATTTCATCTTCTCTGGCCTTATTGAGACACTAATCAACTCATTTTCAGTAAAATCTGATCCCATTCCACTAATTATCCCATTTTCAATTACTACTTCTAATTTTTCACCAGAAATTGATTTAACGCAACCATCAAAACAATTTGTCTCACCAATAAACGTAGCCACAAATTTGGTCGCTGGTTTTTCATAAATTTCAGTAGGCGTTCCAAGCTGCTCTAAAATGCCAGCATTCATAATTCCGATACGATCACTCATGGTTAATGCTTCTTCTTGATCATGTGTTACATAGATAAATGTAATATTCAATCTCTTCTGAAGACGCTTTAGTTCCAGTTGCATTTGTTTTCTAAGTTTTAAATCCAATGCCCCAAGCGGTTCATCGAGGAGTAAAACTTTTGGACAATTAATTAAGGCTCTTGCAATTGCAACTCGTTGCTTTTGTCCTCCTGATAGTTGGGATGGATAGCGTTTTTCCATTCCAATCAGTTGAACCATTTCAAGCATTTCCATTACTTTTTCTTGTATAATTGGTTTTTTTACCTTCTTCATCTTAAGTCCATATGCAACATTATCAAATACTGTCATATGTGGAAATAATGCATAGCTTTGAAATACCGTATTTACATTTCTTTCATAGGGTTCTTTTTCTTCAATTGGTTCACCTTCTACTAAAATCATTCCAGCAGATGGTTCTTCAAAACCTGCAATCATTCGTAATGAAGTTGTTTTCCCACATCCCGAAGAACCTAATAGCGTTAAAAATTCACCTTCATATACCTGTAAATTCAAATCCTTTACAACATGGTTTTCACCATAATATTTATTTACATTTTTGATTTCAACAATTACGTTGGATTTTTCCAAGCTATACACCACCTTTATGTTATCTATAATGCTTTATCGCCTCGTTCTCCTGTTCGAATTCGAACAGCATTTTCCATATTTCGTATAAAAATTTTTCCATCTCCGACAAGGCCGGTGGCTATTTTACTTTGTATTTCTGTTATAAGGTCTTCCACGCTATCATCTGCAACAACCACCGAAACACTGATTTTTGGTAATAAATTAATTGTAGTTTTAAATCCTTTAATCTCATTCACACCTACTTCGTCTACGGTACCTCGTTGTGTTCCGCAACCCATAACGCTTGCAATCGTCATACCACCACAGTGTTTTTCATCTAAAATATGTTTTACTTTTTCTAACTTTTCTGGACGAATAATCATAATTATTTCTTTCATTTTAATACCTCCCAAAGATATTTATAGTTTGATATAGAATTAATTATCCTATCATAATAAAAAGAGCACACACTTCTTAAAAGCGTATGCTCCTTTGCATTTTTTTCATAATATCATATTGTTTAAAATGATACAATTTATTTTATAAACTAAAATTCTTTTTTGTTTCTTCTAATGCAAAATCCATTCTTTCGATTACCTGATCCATATTTTCCTTCGTAATTATTGCTGCTGGCTCAAATCGAATACATTTTGCGTTTACCAATGTGCCTGCTGTCATAACACCTCTTGCAAACAATCCTTTTGCAACATCATAGCCAACTTCGCTACCTACGAATTCTACACCTAGCATAAGTCCAGTTCCACGAACTTCTTCAATTACTGTTGGATATTTTTCTTGTAATTTTATTAATCCAGCTTTTAAATATTCACCTTTTTCTTTACACTGTCCCGGAACATTATTTTCTAGCATATATTTAATGGTAGCTATTGCTGCGGAACATGCAAGTGGATTCCCTCCAAAAGTTGGTGAACCAAGTAACCACGGATTTTCCACTAATTCCTCTGTCCACATATTAGGTCTGCAAATGATACCTGTGATTGGCATAATGCCACCGCCAAAGGCTTTACCAAATGTCATAATATCTGGAGTAACGCCTTCTGTTTCACAACGCCACATTGCTCCTGTTCTACCCATTCCTGTTTGAATTTCATCAAAAATCAAGGCAACTCCATACTCATCACAGATACTACGTACTTCTGCTAAATATCCTGCTGGCGGAATGATAATACCTGCCTCCCCTTGAATTGGTTCTAAGATAACACCTGCTACCTTTTCACCAACTGCATGGAGGTTACGAATTGCTTTTCTAACATCTTCCGCATTTCCATATTCTACGTGTTGTACCTGTTGTACCATTGGTGCATAAGGACTACGATAACTACCTTTTCCACCCATCGAGATTGCTCCCATTGATTTTCCATGAAATGCGCCTACCGTTGAGATATACCATCTTCCACCTGTTGCTATACGAGCTAATTTCAGTGCCATTTCAACGGCTTCTGCTCCACCATTGGTAAAAAAGCATTTTTCCAAATCTCCTGGTGTAATGTCTGCCACTGCTTTTGCCAAATATCCTCTAAGTGGATCAAGTAATTCTTGCGAATGTAATGCCTGATGATCTAACTGAGCTTTCACTACTTCAATAATTTCTTCGTTACGATGTCCGCAAGTATAAATTCCAAAACCACCAAGACAATCGATAAATTCTTCTCCATGCAATCCTGTACAATAGGTTCCATAATCTTTCCATTCTACTACAGCTGCATTTGTCGAAACTGATTTACGATATTTTAACCAACCTGGGCTAACATAAGTATTAAAATATTCTACTGTTTCCTTTGTCATTCTATCTTTTTCTTCTTCTGTTAATTCATCACTTTTAATATAATGTATGACTTGATCTAATTCTTTAATTACCTGCTCTTTATTATTCATTTAATATTTTCCTTTCAAAACTAATTTTCATACCACCCAATGGTGCCTGGTGTTAGGTTAATGTTTACCTGTTTAATTTCTTGGTATTCTACTAGTCCATGAACGCCTAATTCCCTACCATATCCACTCATCTTATAGCCCCCCCATGGTGCTTCATTGAAGGTTGGGTTATAACAGTTAATCCACGTGATTCCAGCACGAATTTCTTTCATGACACGAAGTCCTCTTGCTCCATCCGTTGTAAATACTGCTCCTGCTAATCCATAAATAGTGTCATTGGCTAATGCAATGGCTTCTTCTTCTGTTTTAAAGGTCTGAATAGTAACAACTGGTCCAAAAATTTCTTCTTTTACAATTGTCATATCCGAAGTACAGTTATCAAAAATAGTTGGTCTTACAAAGTATCCTTTTGCGCAATCGCCTTTCATATAACGTTCACCGCCGCATACCAAGGTTGCACCTTCCGATTTACCTATTTCAATATATTTTAATACGGTTTCCATATGATCTTTTGATACCAAGGGTCCCATATCTGGATTGTCTAATCCATTTCCTAACGTCATTGCATTTGCTCTTTCAGCCAAACGTGCCACAAATTCATCATGAAAAGACTCTTCAATAATAATTCTGGAACCAGCAGAGCAAACCTCTCCCTGATTAAAGAAAATACCAATCATTGCCCATTCAACTGCACCTTCTAAATCTGCATCTGCAAAGATTACATTTGGAGATTTACCACCAAGCTCTAATCCTACTTTTTTTAGATTTGCCACTGCTGCATGTGCAATTGACTGACCAACCTCTGTACTTCCTGTAAATGTTACCATGTCTACATCCATGCTTTGGGCAATTTCCTGCCCTACCGTTGCACCAGAACCTAGTACTAGGTTTACCGTTCCTTCTGGAAGCCCAACCTGATCAAATATTTCAAATAATTTAATTGCTGATAATGGAGTAATCGTACTTGGCTTAAATACCACGCTGTTTCCTGCGGCTATTGCTGGCGCCAATTTCCAGGCTGACATCAGGCATGGGTAATTCCAAGGAACAATCTGTCCACATACACCTACTGGTTCATGTATGGTATAAGAGTGCATTGCACCAAAATTGTCATTCACATCATAGGTTAACCCTGATGGTTTCGTAATTAATCCCGCATAGTAACGAAAACAATGAACTACGTCATCAATATCGCCTTCTGCTTCACGTAATGGTTTTCCATTATCAATGGTATCTAGATATGCCAAATCCGATAAATTTGCTTCGATGGAATCTGCGATTTTAAATAAAACATCGGCTCTTGCCTGTGCATTGGTTCTTCTCCAAGTACCGTTATTATAGAAGGCATCTTTTGCCGCCTTAACTGCAAGTTTCGTATCTTCGGCACTTCCCTCTGTTGTAATTGCAATTACTTCTCCATTTGCAGGGTTGATTACTTCTCTTGATTTTTTAGAAATACTTTCTACCCATTCTCCGTTGATATACATTTTCTTAACTTCCATCTTTCAACCATCCTTTCGTTGTTTATTTGTTACAGTTCAGCCCATGTGGAAACGAATGAAAAAAAGCGCAATCCTAATAGGAAAGCGCCGTTGCAATGTTTGATTTATTGTAACTATTATTATAACAGTTTTCACTACACTCACAATTACCTTTTTACCGTATTTATAAATACTACTAAGGAGTATTTATACTACTTTTGGAGTAGAAACACTCTTTCTATCTATACAATTTTCTATTCGTATGCTAAAGTTAATATAGTTATTCAATACACATAATACGCAAGGTGTTTTGCAAGTCAAAATCCCAAGTTCTATAGCGAAAGGTTAAAAAACTGTTTTCCTCCTAACACTGTGATTTCACCTTTGCAAGCAAGTGAAATTAAACATATTAAGCAAAACAGTTACTTACAAATTGAGGTGAAATAAATGCGAAATAATGACTTTTTATTAATTAACGACATTATTCATAGAATATATACCCTATCAGATTTCGATCAGATGAGAGAAACGTTTTTATCATTTGTAGCTGTTTTAATACCAAATCAAGAATCTAGTATTTTTCTTTCTGATCACACGAATTCGGGTCACTTAATCTGTGATCCAGTTATTTTTCCTGGTGGTGACTCAAGTGCAGAAAAAGATTATTTGCAATTTGAGAATTTAGATTACACCCGTTGGGTGATGATGAGTCATAAATGTATGATTTTTCGAGAATCCGACTTAATATCAGATGAAGAGCGTTCCAAAACAGATTTTTTTAAAAATCTTATGGCCCCAAATAACATTTACTACTCCCTTCAGTTAGTTCTTGTTTATCAAGAGGTGTCTTTGGGCGTTGTTACCCTATATCGTTCCAAAGAGACTGGAGATTTTACTGATGAAGAAGTTTTTATTTTAGACTCCTTTAAAGAACATCTCAATTACCGATTCTACCAATATTATTTGAACCATTCTCCTTCTAACGTACTCCCTTCCCAGCTAGATGATTTGTTTATTGAAAAGTACCATTTAACAAAACGTGAAAAAGAAATATTAGTTCTTACTTTAGACGGTGTTAGCAATAATGCAATTTCAGATAAGCTAAGTATCAGTCCTCATACGTTAAAAAAGCATATGCAAAATTTATATCGAAAATTGAATGTTACAACGAAGTGGGAACTTTTGCAGTTTAAAGATAAATAGAAATATGCAATCGAGGAGGAGGTAGCTAATTAATTTACCTACCGGCCTCTCACGCCACCGGAAGTTCTGTCCTTCCCCGGTAAGATTCACGGTATGTTCTGTAAACTCAGTATTTTCCTTCATAGCAGAAGTATCCTCTTGTGCCGTATCGTATGCACACGCATATAAGAAAAAGCATGCTGCTATCGTTAAAAGTAACATAATAAACATTTTATTTTTTATTCATTTTGAAAACTTTGTGCATGCTTTCAGCAATTTTATGTATAGAATAATACTTATTTTTTTGATATATTTTATTTAGAAATAGGCACAATTAATATGTTTAAACTTATACTTCAAGTTATTATAAAAACAATAAAAGTAACTATTCAGTACCTTCATAGTTACCGCTACTCGATACACATAAAATGCAAGAAACTTGCATTTTAGCGCTATAAAACTCGGGATTTTACTTTGCAAAACACCTCACCTTAGTGGGTACTGAATAGTTAACAATTAAATACCCTTCACAGTCCATAATATATTTCAGTGGACACAAACAACTTTATGCTTATTTTGAAAGGAGATTATTATGTATCGTCAAGAATTACAATTACCTAAGTATTATGAAGATCCATCCACACTTCACATTGGCTGTGAAGAAAACAGAAGCTACTATATACCTTACGCTCAAGAAGAAACTACCACTAGCTCTAGAGTACAACTTTTAAATGGAGATTGGGATTTTCGTTATTATAAGAATCCATTTGAAGTAGAGGATTTTACAATACCAGATTACCAATATCATAATTATGATTTAATTCCCGTTCCTAGTTGTATTCAGATGCACGGCTATGACAAACACCAATATACAAATGTTAACTTTCCATTTGCATATGATGCTCCTTTCGTTCCACTTGAGAATCCGACTTGTGTTTACCACAAAACATTTGCAGTGGCAAACAACCTCACCGATTATCAGCAATATTTGAATTTTGAAGGAGTCGACTCTTGTTTCTATGTATATGTTAATCAAGCATTTGTAGGTTATAGTCAAGTATCTCATTCTACTAGTGAATTCAACATTACTTCATTTTTGAAAAAAGGAGATAATGACCTTACTATCGTGGTTTTAAAATGGTGTGATGGAAGTTACTTAGAAGATCAAGATAAATTCCGTATGACTGGAATTTTTCGTGATGTATATCTTCTTAGCCGTCCAACCAACCACATTCGTGACTTCTTTGTAAAAACAATATTAGATGATACCTATAGCAATGCGAGGGTAACCGTTGATTTTAGTTATTCTGGCACTGCTATTCCTACTACTGCGACATTGACAGACGCTAGCGGTCAAGTGATTTCAACTAAGGCGGTAACGGATTCTTCTCTTGTTATGGAAGTCGACTCTCCTACTTTATGGAATGCAGAGCAGCCATACCTTTATACACTTACCCTCACTACAGAGAACGAGGTTATTTATCAAAAAGTAGGAATTCGATGTATTGAAATTAAAGAAGACATTATTTATATCAACGGTACTAAAATTAAATTTAAAGGTGTAAACCGTCATGATAGTGACCCTGTTACTGGCTACACCATCAGTAAAGAACAGGCAATGAAAGATTTGATTTTGATGAAAGAATCCAATATCAATGCCATACGTACCAGTCATTATCCAAATGCACCTTGGTTTACGATGCTTTGTAATGAATATGGATTTTATGTAGTGGGTGAAAGTGATTTAGAAGCTCATGGCGCCACCTCCTTCTATGGTGGTGGAGCTGATACCACCTATGGTGATTTGGTACAACAAGAGATGTTTGCACAATCCGTATTAGACCGCAACCAACGAAATATCATTCGGGATAAGAACAACCCTAGTATCATCATTTGGTCAATGGGAAATGAAGCCGGCTATAGCAAAGCCTTTGAAGATACTGGTCGCTACATCAAATCTTATGATTCTACCAGACTGGTTCATTATGAAGGAAGTGTTCATCAAACAGGCGGACACATAAATGATACTTCTATGTTAGATGTATACAGTACAATGTATGAATCACCTGCTAGCATTGAAAATTATTTAGCTACTAATTCAAAACCTTATATGCTTTGTGAATTTATTCATTCCATGGGAAATGGCCCTGGAGATATTGAAGATTATATGGAATGCATTTACAAACATGACCGTTTCGTCGGTGGTTTTGTCTGGGAATGGTGTGATCATGCGATTTATCGTGGTGTAACAGTCGATGGCAATAAAATCTTTCATTATGGCGGCGACACCTTTGAATACCCACATGATGGCAATTTCTGCGTAGATGGAATGGTGGCACCTGACCGTACACCTCATCCTGCCTTGGCAGAATACAAAAATGTCATTCGCCCAGTACGTGCTAAATTAGTTGATTTGCAAGAAGGTAGTATTGAATTACAGAATTTACTAGACTTTACCAATCTCAAAGAATACGTAACCATCAAAGCAGAGCTTCTCTATGAAGGGAATAAAGTAGAGACCTATGACGTAGGTTGCATTGATTTATTGCCACATAAAAGGACTGTGATTCAAGTTCCAATCAATCAAAGCTACTTTACTGATATTTCCAAATTGGGAAGTCTTAGTTTAAAGCTTATCTATATACAGTTGACGGATCGAGGCCTTACGAAAGCTGGTCACAACTTAGGCTTTGACCAACTTATTTTAAAAGAAAGCACCCTACCTTTTATACATGCAAAAGATGAAACAAATCAAACCGTAGACCTAGAAGAAAGCACTACCAAAATTCTTGTATCGGGTGCAAATTTTAGTTATGTATTCAACAAGTTACGTGGTAACTTTGATTCCATTGTCATTGATAATCATACGGTTTTGAATCAACCTATGGAATACAATATTTGGCGTGCGCCAATTGATAATGACCGCAATATTCGAAGTGAATGGGAAAAAGCAAGATATGACAAAGCACTTGTTCGTGTTTATGAAACTTCTGTATCCCAAGAAAATAATAGTACGTCGATTCACTGTCGCTTTGCTATTAATGCCATTCAGATACAGCATATTGTGGATGTAAATGCTACTTGGTTTATTGGAAGTAATGGCACTCTAACCTTTGAATTAGATGGAAATAGAAATACCGACCTTCCTTTCCTTCCAAGACTTGGGCTACGTCTCTTCCTTCCAAAGGAATATGAGAACGTTCAATACTTAGGATATGGACCTAATGAAAGTTACATTGATAAGCATCGCTCATCTTGGTTTGCTAAATTTAACACTAAGGTAGACGATATGTATGAAGATTACATTAAACCTCAAGAAAATTCTAGCCATTATGGCTGTGAAGAGGCAACCTTATCTTCAACCTTTGGTAATACCCTCCGTGTAAGTGCTGCCTCACCATTCTCCTTCCAAGCAAGTCGTTTTACCCAAGAAGAATTGGCACAGAAGGCGCATAACTACGAATTAGTGAAGTCTGATAGTACTGTTTTATGTATCGACTACAAAATGAGCGGTGTTGGTTCTAATTCTTGTGGCCCTGAATTGGCTGAGAAATATCAACTTTGTGAAGAAAAAATTTCATTTAAGGTAACACTTCAGTTTTCTAAATAATTGTGTAATCACGATTTAGCGAACTACATGTAGTGCCTTTTAATATTTTGCAACCTACTTTTATTATAAATACCCTGTCAAGTTTTTGGCAGGGTATTTTTTTGCCAATTTCGACACTAGAGGTGCTAATTTCGCCTTTTCGTGTTTTGGAAAACTTTTATCTATATAATTGTAAGAAGGAAATTATGATATTTTACCATTTTTATCCAAAGACAAAACAAAGACAAGTGAAACAGTAATCTGTTTCATCTTATTTCGAGGGAGGAATACAAATTATGATAAGAACAATTAAAATCGGGATGTTTTCAATTTTCATTTGTGCAATTATGCTCTGTCCATCTGTTTCGGCACGCGCCGCACAACTGGACACAAATCTGCTGGTGAACCCTGGCGGTGAATCCGTAGGAAATAGCGGTTTATTACAATCAAACGGTTGGAATGGAGCCAACCAAGGATATTCCTATGACACTGTACTGTCAGTTAATCCACACAGTGGTGGATATTTTATGGGCTTTATTACTACCGCAGCTCCAAGTACTGGCACCTACAGCTGCTATCAGGATATTGATATCAGCAGCCAAAGCGCGGCTATTAGTACTGACACCATCATATTCCAATTAAGTGGCTATCTTTATGCAAAAGGAGGCAACATTGCCGAAATCAGTCTCCAGGAGCTGGATGCCTCTGACAATGTGTTGAACACTGCTATATATGACCAACAGGTCACAGCAAGTGCATGGACACTTACCACCTTGTCTGGTGCAGTTGTTTCTGATGCGAAGAAGCTACGTGTTACAATCACAGGCACACATACTTATCTGGGACTCGCTGTCTTTGATGATTTATCTGTTGTTCTTTCCACAAACGAAGACAAGCCTCCGGTTATTGCCCAAGTTGAAAATCAAACAACCTTATCAGGCGAAACCATGGAACCGCTAAACTTTGCGGTAACTGATCCAGATAGCAATTTTGATAGTCTTACCATATCCGCGGTTTCTTCCAATACTACACTGATTCCAAATTCTAATATTTCTGCCAGTCTTTCTACCAATAACGCAAGTATTAGTATGTCTTCTGTCAATGGACAAACCGGTAGCGCTGTCATCACAGTTTCCGTATCAGATGGTACAAAAACAACAACCATGTCTTTTGAAGTTACTGTTCACCCGAATGTTATCATGGATGCGAATCTTGTAACAAATGGTACAGGTGAATCTCTCTCTGGCTGGACAGATTTGGAAAGCCGCTTTACTTATGGAACTTCATTCGGAATATATAACCTTCCAAGTGGGATGTCTACCTATTACATCTATCAGGATATTGATATATCCAAGTATGCGGACATGATAGACGCGAACTTTCTAACCTTTACGTCCTCCTGTGATGCTACAGGTTCAGGAACAATGACGCTTTATGGGTATAACGCCGCTGGCACTCAGCTGTGGCAAAATACGAATGGAACAAAAGCAATACCCGCCGGAACAAGGGTGATAAGAATTTCAATAGGTGGTCCTGCCGGATGCTCTCTTGACAATGTGAGCTTTATAATAAACAGTGCTGGATTACCAAAGAGCACAACGATCGAAGATCAGAGCATTCTTAATTCTTCTAGCACTGGAGATCTAGCTTTCACAATAGGTTATGCTACAGATAGTGTTGCCCTTACGGCGTCCTCTTCCAATTCTTCTGTTGTTCCTGATTCAAATATAACACTAAGCGGCGATAACTATCACCGTACGATAAAAATTGCCCCTCAAAGCAATGTATCAGGAAGTGCAATCATTACCATTAGCCTAAACGGAAGCGCCTTAACCAGTTTTAATTTGGTATCTGTAGTTTCTGTGAATGGTATAACCATAAGCACGGATAGCCAAAAAATGGTGCTTGGCAATCCGATTAACCTTTCGGCAACAGTTACTCCTGACACCGCCACAAACCAAAACGTCACATGGAGCAGCTCTGACAGCAGTGTAGCAACGGTAGACAGTAATGGGACAGTGGTTGCACACAAATTGGGAACGGCAGAAATAACTGTTACCGCAGCGGACGGCCACTTCACGGCAAAATGCACAATTACTGTAGAAGTTCCAATCAGCGTGTTAGCCATTGCTGGTGCAGACGTTCCTGAAACAGGCAAAATACCTACTAGTACAATCACAGATACAGAGCAGTATACGGCGGTAATTTCTTGGTCTCCCAATGATAGTCTATTTTTACCAGATACCAGTTATACGGCTACAATTACCTTAACGCCAAAAGAGGGATACACCCTGACTGGTGTCACTGCGAATTCGTTCACCGTGAATGGTGCAACTACAGTGGAAAATGCAAAAGACTCGGGCGTAATTACGGCTGTGTTTCCCAAAACACAAAGTTCGATTATCAAGGTGACAAACATTACAGACGTTCCAATCACAATGTCAGTTGGTGACGCACTGACACTTGTCGGAAGTGTAGAACCTAACAACGCCACCAATCAAATTATATTATGGAGCCTAAAAGACGCTGGAACAACTGGTGCTGTTGTTCAAAACGGCGTTTTGAACACTACAGCGTCAGGCACTGTCATCGTAACAGCTACCGTCAAAAACGGTCTATCCGAATCCAACGACTATACGCATGATTTTGAGATTACAGTTACTTCTGCACCTGTAAATACGCAAAAAGTAACTATCAACAAGTTATCCATTTCTGGTGTGTCCATTCCCCAAACAGGTGATACACCAACTAGTGCAATTACAGAAACAACTCAATATACGGGGGTAATTTCCTGGTCGCCCAACGATAGTATATTTTTACCTAACACCAGTTACACGGCAACCGTTACTCTATTGCCAAAACCCGGGTACACGCTTATTGGCGTGACTGCAAATTCATTTATCATTACCGGTGCAACTACAGTAAAAAACACTAAAGATTCCGGCGTAATTACGGTAGTATTTCCAGAAACACAAAGTACGTTTATCAAAGTAACAAATATTACTGGTGTTTCAAGTACCGTGTCCGCTGGTGAAGCACTGAGCCTTGTCGGAAGCATAGTTCCTACCAGCTCCACCAATCAATCCATTTTGTGGAGCCTAAAAGACGCTGGAACAACTGGTGCTGTTATTCAAAACGATGTTTTAAAAACTACGGCGGCAGGTACTGTTATTGTAACGGCTACCGTCAAAAACGGCCTTTCAGAATCCAGTGACTATACACAGAATTTTGGGATTACAGTTACATCTGCCCCCGTGGATACAACATCTCTCATAAGCCAGATTGCAACAGCAGGGGCGGAACTGAAAAAAGTTGAAGATTATACAGCTGCAAGTCTTGACATGCTGAAACAGGCAATTGCAACTGCACAAGCAACAGTAGATAATCCTGAATCATCGCAGGAAGAGGTGAATGCACAGTTAGTAGCATTACAGGGCGCACTTGATACGTTGGAAGAAATACCTGTAAAAATAACTGGTATTGCATTTGATCGTACTGATATATCTTTAGCAAAAGGAAAGAGTGTTACATTAACTGCGACAATCACCCCAGATAATGCTATAAATAAATCAATATCTTGGTCTTCCTCTAACACCAGTGTGGCAACCGTGAATGCAAATGGAAAAATTTCCGCGAATGGATATGAGATTACCTATGCAACAAACAAGAAATTCACCTCAAACCAAAATACCGTTACTCTAACTAAAAGAAGTAAAACATTTAAAGATTTAATAAAAGGAAAAACTTACTATGTAAAAGTACGAGCATATACAACTGATTCCGCAGGGAATAAAGTCTATGGCAAGTATAGTAAAGTACGTAAAATTAAATTAAACAAATAACGAATAGCAAAATAGGATACAACAAGAAATTAAGAGAACTTATAAGCTTCTTAAATAGAGTTTCTAATGCAATTGCAAAATCAGGAAGTTTAACACAAGATTTTAAGTAAAGACCAATTACTCACGTGAGTAGTTGGTCTTTTTTTGAATATTTCGATGCTGTATTTATACAATCATCAAAAGCTTTTACATCATATGTATCAATAACACCAATTTTCGTAACAATAGCATCTCCGTAATCTATCCCAGCACCACAATCTATAGCATAATCAATATCATCTTTTTGCAATATATCATTTACAACCTAATCTTTAACTTTCAACATATCCTTGCCGCATAAGCCAACATTTCTTATCGCCATACTCGGTATATTTTTTCTTTTAATAATAGCGTAATACAAATTCTACCATTTATTAATACTTAAGTATCCTACAAACGATTCATTTCATAGCAATGTTCTTTGCTCCAATTATTTATAATCCTGAAAAGTCCTAATTTATTTATATTGACAATATATTCCCTTTTGTTCATAATTAAATAGATAACCGTAAAGAATCTGATTATTACTTTCTATATTTTGATATAGATAAAAAAAGCAAGGAACTACATTGGATAAAAGCAATGATCAAAATTAGAAATACCTCAGCCTGACAATAATATATTTAGCCGGGCAGCCGCTAGGACGGTAATACTATCCGTTTCGAGTCTTGCGAAAGGGGTGGTACTTATGTATGTTACATATAGTGATTTATTTACATTTGTAATTATGCTTGTCACTATAATAACCCTTGTCAGAAATGACAAGAACAAAAATAGCCGTCCTGCTCTCTCGTAAAGTTTAGGACGGCTATTCTGTAGCTATTAACTTATTTTACCGAGATGGATAGAGTCGAGCTATCCTCCGGCTGTCTTGTTAAGTATATTATATACATAGGGTAAACCCCATGTCAAGTACTACTAAAAAGCACCCCTGCTATCAACAAAAACGTTCTTATATGATACCACTACAAATGTTTACGCAAGTGCAAATAAAACAATCTGAATACCGCTTATCTCTCGATACCTTTTTGTAAAGCTAAGCGAACTAACGTTGTTCTTGCAAATCACAGTTTATTTTCAATAAAGGACAAAATCCACATTATACATTTTTTACTACTAGTTTTCACAAAACCAACAAATACCCCAAAAGCTTATAACCAGAGCCTTTGGGGTATTCTTAATCTAACCGAAGCGGCGGGATTCGAACCCACGACCTCTGCGTCCCGAACGCAGCGCTCTACCAAACTGAGCCACGCTTCGTTATAACTAATAGCTCTAAAACCCAATATTTCAGAGCTATTAATTATTTATATTCTTCATATATATAAAAACCTAATCTTATCCAAATATATAGATTTCAACTTATAAATATAATTACTTCTAAGAATAATACTCTAATATTATATGCATTTTTCTTTAATATTGCAATAGAATATTTTTACGCTTTCAAATCAAACGTACTGTTTTGCTCCTCAAACAATGGAAGATCTATTAACATCCCATTTTTATACCCAATACTTAAAACCATATCTGGTACATTCGAGATTTTCACATTGGATACTCTTTCTACTAAATCTTCAAAGTAGCTATATGTCTCTCCTTTATGACTCGAATCTGATTTGAATAGGCAATCTTTAAAAATGTCCAACGCATTATTTCCTTCTTTATCATAAAATCCACCGTCGCGTTGTATGTAATCATTTAAGTCTTGTCCCGTCGCATCATAAAATTCACTCTGTAGAAGATATTTATTACGCATCTGCGTAGAAATATTAGAAGATGAACTTCTCATTATATGAAAAAATAGTTCACTTGAATTTTTATCTTTATTCAAGATTTCTTCCACCTGTTGCTTTAGATTTTCATCGTCAATTCCAGATACACTTAGCGAATAAGTTAACGGATTAATTGTAAAGGTAAGCCTATTATTTCCAATCAGGCTGCTAAGTCTATTCTCTTCAAACAGACTATTTATCTGTGTTGTGACCATTGTTCGGTTATAGCTTTTCTGTTCCTCATAATCCTCCATTCCACTTACCACACCGCCTGCATTTGGGTCTTTGGGATGTCCTCCAGTACTAAGGCACCCAAACAGGGTCATGTTTAGTTCATTTTCATACATGGCTCGTCGTTCTGTCTCATCATACTTTCCATAGTATTCTGATGTTCTTTGTAAATACTTTTTACTCAATGCAGTACAAAGCTCATCCTCTGTACTATATCTAGAACGATTTGTTACCGATGCCGCATAATACCTATTTTCTAACCTTTCATAAATTTTATATTGTTCACTTTCTGGGTTGCCATTTGTACTTTGTATTTTATTTGTTACAAGCTCACATTCTGTTTTCCAACTTGGTTTTTGTGGCGTTTCTGGTGTATACCTATCTTTTAGATTGTAATAATTATAAAATGCTGTCTCTATTGCCATAACCCTACTCCTTTACTTCGGAAACATTAAGATTTACTGTAATTGCATCTAATTAATAAAACTTGCATACTTAGTATTATTCACGTCATATTGCCACTCTAATATAAGTTTAATTTTACTCATAGTAGACTTTGTTGGAGATAATACATTATATTTAAAATACCATATTTGTTTTGCCATAATTTCATCTGCCACATTTACCGCATAAGTTCCCCAATCATTACTTGCTACCGTAGAAGTATACCAATTGTCTTTATCTTTAGCCTTAACTAAATGATGTACATTTCCCTGACTAGGTGATTGTACTCCCGTGGTTGTTACTCTTGTAACAGTTGCTTCTTTTGGTATTTGAGTACTATTTGTTAAATTCAACATTAATTCTGTAGAATTTATACCGGCTAAGCTTAGTGACTTATTTCCACTATTTGTAGCAGAGCCAGAAAACGAAAATGTTGCCTGCCCTGTTTTAATTCTATTTTCTGCAGCTAAATAAAAATAAATTCCCTTACTAACGTCATATGTTCCTCTTTGCACAAGCACATAATATGTTTGGGTCGTTGAACTTGTATTGTCACAATCAAGATATAACCCTGCCATATTTATTTTACCAATTAAATGCTCTGGATTTTTTTGAATTGTAGAAACTGAGTTTCCTAACCCATCCTTAACCACCGCATTCATTCCAACGTATTCTGCATCCGATGAACACCTTATAAAAATATGCTCATTTGCTGCAACTGTAAATTTGAACCAGGCCTCAGTTTCTTCCTTCTCTAATACCGCTATCTTAGTTGTACTAGATATTAACTGCCATCTTCCAAAGTTATACGCTGTAGTCATTGTATTATTACCTATAATGGTAGTACCTGCCGCTGATACTTCTTGCATTCTAGTAGTTGCATTTACACCAAATATCATTACTAACACTAACACCACACTTAATAATTTTTTTAATTTCTTCATCTTTTATACCTCCCATTGATTAAATATAATTAGTTACATAATTAACATATCATATTTTGCATATTTGTAAATAGTTTAAGCGTGAATAGACCATTTAAGAACGTGAATAGTCTATTTTTGTCGTATAATAGTACTATTGTACTATTATGTGTTGCACTAATATTCAAGTTTAATTATTTTCCACTAAAATAAGTCAACCATTTCTGATTGACCCTCGAATTTCCACTATGATAAGTTTTACTTTTTCTGATTTTGTTCTAAAATCTTTTAAGCACAAAATTTCATCAAACTAATCTCCAATTTATTAAGAATTAATAAATTATCCTTTAATATAAACGCTCCCATTTGCATTCATTTACAGACCCATTCACGCAAATATTTATTTTGATTAATTTTTATTCCCCCGCTATTGGAACTCCAAAATTATCTGAAAGAAAATTAAGCAATGCCTCATCACTTCCTACATATAAAATTATTATATTATTATATTTAAAAAAATGTGGTGGTTCATACCAATCTGTTATACTAGTCATGCCGTCTCTTTCATAGGTAAAACCATCTGCGCTAATATGTTGAGTATCTGAATCTGCTTTTATCTTTGATTCATAAATAAATACTTGAATATTTTTCTGATCATTTAATGTTACATTAACTTTGTCACCCTCTAAAAAGCTTTTACTTGCATTTTCATATGAAAATGTATATCCATCTTCTTCAAATAAATATTTCAAATCATCTAATGTAGTTGAATCATCTGCAAACGCTAAATTCTCATTAGAAGAATCATTATTTGTTTTGCTATTGTTACTTACAGTACTATAACCAGTTATCATAACTATTATTAAGAGAAATACAAAACTTCTTTTTTTCATCTAAGAATTCCCTTTCTTTTAATATTTAATTTATTGTATTTTCATTAACAGTTGCAAGTACTGTTC
>JBGUEO010000049.1:20629-23599 GCA_041821315.1 Velocimicrobium sp.
TTTACCTACCTTTAAACATTTGATATAATCCAATCTCCAACCATTTCAATCCATGGTTGAACTTCTGTTACGACTACGCCCGACTCTTCTGTTCCAAGTGCGAGACCATGCCCACCTTTTTCAAAAATATGTAAGGAGAAGGGTACATTCGCTTTTCTCATAGCCGTTGCAAGTGCCAGGGAATTCTCGACTGGTACTGCTTGATCTTCGAAGGTATGCCAAATAAAGGATTTCGGCATTGTTTCATCGATTTGCTTTTCCAATGATACCAGCTGTCTCCAATTAGAATCTGTCGCTCTATCTCCCAATAGGTTAATGAAACTATCCTTATGTGCATATTCTCCTGAAGTAATAACGGGATAAGATAATACTAATGCATTTGGCTGAATTTCTTCCTTCTCTACGTTTAAACCTCTTAACAAAAATTCCTTGTTCCAAAAAGTTCCAAGGCTTGCCACAAGATGACCTCCCGCAGAAAATCCTAACACAATTATTTTGTCAGCATTTACATGCCATTCCTCGGCTGATTCGCGAATATATTTTATACTTTTTGCCAATTGATTCAGTGCGGTTGGAAATACTGCTGGGCTACAACTATAATGAAGTACACAGGCATGAAATCCCATGCTAATCATTTGTAAGGCAATTGGTTCTCCTTCTTTCGGTGACGTTCTTGCATATCCACCTCCTGGACATATTAGCACTAATGGTCTTACTTTATCTAGTTCTACGGTGTTATCTATTATATAAGTAGTTAGTAATCCAGTATCATTACCATCTACTATTTCAACTGTATTGTTTATCATTCAACTTCTCCTCTCCTAATTATTGAGCTATACTCTATCATCTCATTAACCTCCAACTTTAAAACGATTCAGAAGTTCTATTATTGTCAAATTCTTCTATATCAAGAACTCAAATGGTTCTTCTTTACTATTGATAAAGTGCATTAACATATATGCACACATGACTGCTACATTTTCTTCTTTTATGATTCGCTTGCATTCTTCTCGATCTGCTAGAATCACTTCAATATCTTCTGAAGCTTCTTGATAACGATTCGTAGGTTCTCCACTTAAATATCCAAACAATAAAGAACACGACTCATCCGTCATTCCAATTGTAGTAAAAAATGGTTTTGAGTACCCCTCTTTTGATTCTAATGGTATTAGTTTAAGCCCTGTTTCTTCATGCATTTCTCGAATTCCTGCCGCTATCATATCTTCGCCCTCTTCAACAAGGCCCGCTGGAAACTCATAAATATAATCATCAATTGGATATCGGTATTGTCGTACCAGTGCAACCTTATCTTTTTGTTCCCCATAGACTCCATAAATAATAACTCCATCCGGTTTGTTATCTCGCGTTGTTATTTTAAGATGCTCGATGTCCTTTGCCCTAGAAGATAAATAATAGGGGGCTATTCTACCATCTCTTCTCTCTGCTTCTAACTCAAAGAGATTTAAGAATTTGTTTTTTGTATGTTTCGTAATACTTTTAACTCTACTCATTATCTTCTCCTTTGAAATCATTCTATTACTTGTTACAACATGATATCTCGCACTACCTTATTTATATTATCTATATTAATGTTTTGATGTGTTCTTAACCCTTGTGGCGACAATTCACACCTTATACATATGGTTTATCAATCTTAACAACGGGAATATATTCTTTCCCTAAACTAATTATTATAATTTCAATTTGCCCCTTAATCTCGTCATCACTTATTTCAAATCCAAAAGGTACGACTGCATCAAAAATTATATTTGTATGTGTTGGCCCTTTTACCATTCTAAAATCATGAATATTAATACTTGGATGAATAACTTTAATTTTCTCTTCTACTTCTTTATGCAAATGATTAACCGTTTCATCCTTCACTACAATTGGATCCATATGGATTACTGATTTACATTCAAGTTTGGTATTTAATTCCTCTTCTATTCTATCAATTGCATCATGAATTTTAAATATATTCCCATCTCCTGGCACTTCTCCATGCAAAGAAATCATAATTCTTCCTGGACCATAATCGTGGACAACCAAGTCATGTATTCCTATAATTTCCTCATGTGACATAACTATTTCCTCAATTTTCTTAATAAATTGTGGATCGGGTACTTGTCCAAGTAAAGGTGAAAGTGTATCTTTTGCTGCACTATATCCTGCATATAATATAAATGCTGCTACTAAAATTCCACTCCAACCATCTATTGCAACATGGGTTACTTTCATTACAATCATTGATAATAATACTACCGTTGTAGCGATAGAATCTGATAAACTATCTGTTGCTGTAGCCTTCATTGCGGCTGAATCAATTTTATTTCCTATTTTCTTGTTATAAATAGACATATATACCTTGACTCCAATGGATACAATCAGTACAACAATGGAACTGATGCTCGTTTCAACTGGAGATGGTGTGATTATTTTAGCAATCGATGATTTTGCTAACTCAAATCCAACTAAAATAATTGCTACTGATACAATAAATCCCGATATATACTCTATTCTTCCATGTCCAAAAGGATGCTCTGCATCTGGTTTTCGTCCCGACGCTTTAAATCCTATCAATGTAATGAGTGAGGAACCTGCATCTGATAAGTTATTAAATGCATCCGCTGTTATTGCAATTGACCCACTTATGACTCCTGCAAAATATTTGCCAACAAACAAAATCATATTCAATCCAATCCCCACCATACTACTAAGCATTCCATATTCACGACGAACTTTACTATCCGTAACATTATTACTATTCTTAATAAAAATTTTTGCTAAAAATGAAATCATGATATCCCTCTTTAATATTTATTTAAAGGAGAACGGCATTCCCCTCTATACATACACGTTCTCCTACCAGGCTCTATTGAAATAGCTCATCTCCACTTTTAAAATCAAATCCTGGATGAAAATCAAACTTAACCGCGCCCACACTTGCTTTGCCTTCAACTGCTTTACTAA
>JBGUEO010000050.1:0-23104 GCA_041821315.1 Velocimicrobium sp.
TAATGTAGAAGTGATATTAACAGAGGAAGAGAAACCAGTATTAGCAATAGAAAAAACTTGGTTTAACTTATAACGCCATATAGAAATTTAAAATATTTCTAATTGGCATTTGACAAAAACAATTATGAATAGTATTACAGTAATTAGCATATGCCCATAAACAATAAAAGAGAAAGAGAGGTACAATATGAAAATTGCAATATCAGCAACAGGTCAGAATAAAGAGAGTCTATTAGATAGAAGATTTGGTAGGTGTGATTATTTTTTGATTTACGACACAGAGGTGGAAGAGTTTAAAGCAATCGGTAACAATGGGGTATCTTCTGGAGGAGGAGCTGGGATAGCAGCAGCAAGTCAAGTGATAGAAGAGAACGTATCAGTGATTATTACTGGCAATCTTGGTCCGAATGCATTTGAATTGATAGAAAAAGCCGGAATCAAAGCGTATAGTTGTGAAGCGCTTCCAGTATTCAGAGCAGTTGAAATGTTTCAAAAAAACGGGCTTTCAGAGATTAATGCTGCAGGGAATGCACATAATGGAATGAAATAGGTGAATACGAGGAGAATGGATTTATCTTTTTGAATCCTTCTATTCAAAAAAGAGAAGATGTTTTTGTAGAATATGGCGAAGGAGATTAACTGCTATCGTGGTATCCTTAACGTAGATGAACCAATGGCAGCTCCGGTAATACGCAAACTCTTGAAAGAATTATCGAAGGAAGATTATCTTGTGGATTGCCCACCAGGCACTTCCTGTAATGTAGTAACAGCACTTAAGTATGTGGATGCAGCAATTTTAGTAACTAAACCCTCAGAATTTGGTCTTCATGATTTGAAAATGGCCGTAGAGCTTGTAAAACTTTATAACATCCCATACGGAATCATCATTAATAAAGATGACGGACAAGATAATATGGTGAAAAAATTTTGCCGAACAAATGAAGTTAAATTATTTGGAACCGTTCCATACAGTATGGAAGCCGCCTCGTTATATTCAAAAGGAATGATGTTATGTGAGAACGACAACCACAAAAAGAACTTTATGTCAGCAAAATAAATAAGAAATGAAGAATGTGATCCTCGAACTGGGAAATTGTGGTTCGGGGGTTTTTTATGTTTATTTTTATGCGTGCTTTCTACAATTTAATAAATCTACAATTGGGAAAAACAAGCAACGAGGTGAACCAAATGCTTTTTAGAAATGTAGAGCATAAAAAGAGATTTTAAAGAGTAACAGCATTTTACCATTTTAATTTCATTTTAATATAATTGTCATATTTTCTTACCCCTATTTTATATGAAAAAATATAAAATGATAATTAATAAGAACATTCAAATGGAGGTAAGTACCATGGAAGATACATATTTATTAAAAAACGAAGATCTTGTAAATTTATGTATTTTAATTAAGCAGAGGATTAAGAGTAAAAATTTTGCGGTTGGTGAGATGGAGGTAAAAAATGCAATGAGTAAATATCCTCATTCTGCAATTCCACACAATCTATTAGGAATTTTATTAGAGAAACAGAATAATCATGTGTTGGCAATGAAACATTTTAGAGCAGCTTATTCACTAGATCCTACTTACTGGCCGGTAAGACATAACTTGGACTTATATGCGAGCTTTTACCCGATTGGTCATGTCGCATACGATGAAAGTGATTGTACACCAAAAGATGAAGAAAAGATAAAGATAAAAATAGTAGAAGATGAATTTGGCATAGGTCATGTCATGCAAGAAATTGAATAGGATTTTAATGTCATATTAATGTAAGGGATTAGAATTGTAATCCCAATTTAATATCAGATATGATAAATTTATTTTAGACTTGAAAAGGAGGAAAATAGTTTGAATTGGTGTTTAAATAAGAAGCTTGGTGGCTTTAATCATGGATGGAGTAATGCTATTTGTAAATGCAGCTTACAAGGTTCTATCAAAAAAATATAAAAGTATGAAAAGAAAAAGTATAAGTAGAGGTGAAAAAAATGAGTTTAGTTCTTCAATATGTTATGTATTTAGTGATTCTCATAGTCCTAGCTATTCCATTAGGTAATTACATAGGGAAAGTAATGAATGGTGAGCGTGTATTAATGTCGAAGATTTTAGTTCCTTGCGAAAAAGGAATTTATAAATTATTATGCATCGATAAAGAGGAAGACATGTCATGGAAAAGATATGCAGCCAATGTATTAGTATTTAGTGGTTTATTCTTTGTTGTATTATTCAGCGTTATTTTATTTCAGGGTAGATTGCCTTTGAATCCAGAAAATGTAAGTGGAACTAGTTGGCATCTTGCATTTAATACAGCAATCAGTTTTATAACAAATACAAATTGGCAGGCATATAGTGGTGAAGCACAATTGTCCTATTTCACACAGATGACAGGATTAACGGTACAGAATTTTGTGTCAGCGGCAGTTGGTATATGTGTATTATTTGCACTTATTAGAGGATTTACAAGGGTAAAAGCAAAAGGAATAGGTGATTTTTGGACCGATTTAACAAGAGTTATTTTATATGTGCTGATTCCACTATCATTAGTGGTATCCGTACTACTAGTGTCACAAGGAGTTGTACAGAATTTTAATGATTATGAGACTGTAGATTTACTAGAACCAATAACTCTTTCTGATGGAGCGGTAGTAACGCAAGAGGTTGTGCCAATGGGGCCGGCTGCAAGTCAGATAGCAATTAAGCAATTAGGAACCAACGGAGGAGGGTTTTTTGGTGTTAATTCAGCACATCCTCTTGAAAATCCTACAATTTTTTCGAATTTAATTCAAATGATTTCTATTTTATTAATTCCTGCGGCGTTATGTTTTACATTTGGAAGAAATATAAAAGATAAAAAACAGGGAAGAGCAATCTTTATTGCTATGATGTCAATGTTGGTAATTGCCCTTGCAAGTGTGGCTACAAGTGAACAATTTGCCTCACCACAACTGGTAAATAATGAGCAGGTTGACATTGGAACCAATCATCAAGCAGGCGGAAATATGGAAGGGAAAGAAAGCAGATTTGGTATTGCTTCTTCAGTAACATGGGGAGTATTCACTACAGCAGCTTCCAACGGATCTGTAAATTCTATGCATGATTCTTATACACCACTTGGTGGAATGGTATTAATGCTTCTTATAATGCTTGGTGAGGTTATTTTTGGAGGGGTAGGATGCGGACTATATGGTATGCTTGGCTTTGCGATACTAACAGTATTCATAGCAGGATTGATGGTTGGGCGGACGCCAGAATATTTAGGAAAGAAAATTGAACCTTTTGAAATGAAAATGGCAGTACTTGTATGTCTTGCTACGCCAATTGTTATTTTAATTGGAAGCGGAATTGCAGCAATCGTACCTTCTGTAGCAGATAGCTTGAATAATACAGGTGCGCATGGCTTTTCGGAAATGTTATATGCATATTCTTCTGCAGGAGGTAATAATGGTTCTGCCTTTGCAGGATTTGGAGCTGATACAATTTTTCTAAATGTTTCTCTTGGATTATGTATGTTATTTGCTAGATTTGTACCAATGGTAGCAATATTAGCGATGGCTGGAAGCCTTGCAGGTAAAAAGAAAATTGCAAGTACATCTGGAACACTTTCTACTTCAAATACTATGTTTATATGTTTATTAATTTTTGTAGTATTACTGATAGGCGCATTAAGTTTCTTTCCTGCGTTGGCACTTGGACCAATTGCAGAATATTTAAGAATGTTAGTTTAGGAGATGGTGAAATGAAAGATAAAAAAATGATTGTAAGAGCGTTAAGGGATTCTGTAATAAAATTGTCACCTAAAACGCAAATAGAAAATCCAGTTATGTTTTTGGTATATGTTTCGGCAATACTAACCACATTCTTGTTTATTCTATCTTTGTTTGGAGTAAAAGATGCATCCTCAGGATACATCTTTGGAATAACTCTAATTCTTTGGTTTACAGTTTTGTTTGCTAATTTTGCAGAAGCAATTGCTGAAGGACGAGGAAAAGCTCAAGCAGATGCATTAAGAGCTTCCAAGAAAGATGTAGAAGCAAGAAAGATAGTAAATGTAGATCAAAAAGAAAAGTATGAAATGGTATCATCTGCAACTTTGAAAAAGGGAGATATGGTGTATGTAAAGTCAGGAGAACAGGTACCAGCAGATGGAGAAGTAATAGAAGGAGCAGCATCGGTAGATGAAAGTGCAATCACTGGTGAATCTGCACCAGTAATCAGAGAAGCAGGAGGCGATAGGAGCGCTGTAACAGGTGGAACGAGCGTGACATCTGACTGGATAGTTGTTTTGGTTACAAATAATCCTGGGGAAAGTTTCTTAGATAAAATGATTGCAATGGTAGAAGGTTCTTCTAGGAAGAAGACACCAAATGAAATAGCATTACAGATTTTTTTGGTGGCACTTACCATAATATTTATTTTAGTTACAATTTCACTGTATGCATATAGTTTATTTTCAGCAAAGCAAATAGGTGTTGATAACCCTACATCTATTACATCAT
The DNA here is from genome assembly GCA_041821315.1 of Velocimicrobium sp. Lineage (GTDB taxonomy): Bacteria > Bacillota > Clostridia > Lachnospirales > Lachnospiraceae > DIGJ01. Next base: position 4,495 of record JBGUEO010000050.1, read on the forward strand.
TGGTTGCATTGTTAGTATGTCTGGCACCTACAACAATAGGAGCGCTGCTATCTTCGATTGGTATTGCAGGTATGAGCAGACTAAACCAGGCAAATGTACTTGCTATGAGTGGAAGAGCAATAGAGGCGGCTGGTGATGTGGATATTTTAATGTTAGATAAAACAGGCACAATTACCTTAGGAAATCGTCAAGCAGCGGAGTTTATTCCCGTAGACGGTCATACAGAGGAAAACTTAGCAAATGCGGCACAACTAGCTTCTTTAGCGGATGAGACTCCGGAAGGACGAAGTATTGTAATCTTAGCGAAAGAAAAATTTGGAATCAGGGAAAGAGAGCTAGAAAAACTTCAACTTAAATTTATTCCGTTTACAGCTACCACAAGAATGAGTGGTGTTGATATGCAAAAGCATGAAATCCGTAAGGGTGCAGCAGATTCGATGAAAGAATATGTAATAGCAGCTGGGGGAATATATAGTAATCAGTGTGATGAAGCAGTAAAAAGTATTGCAAATAAAGGTGGAACTCCACTAGTGGTTTCCAAAAATCATATGATCCTTGGCGTGGTTTATTTAAAGGATATTATCAAATCAGGGGTAAAAGAAAAATTTGCTGATCTAAGAAAAATGGGTATCAGAACCATTATGATTACCGGTGATAATCCGCTTACAGCAGCAGCTATTGCAGCAGAGGCGGGCGTAGATGATTTTCTTGCTGAAGCCACACCAGAAGGAAAATTGCAGATGATACGTGATTTTCAAGCAAAAGGACATTTGGTTGCTATGACAGGTGATGGTACCAATGATGCTCCAGCTTTAGCACAGGCAGATGTTGCAGTTGCAATGAATACGGGGACACAGGCAGCTAAAGAAGCAGGTAATATGGTAGATTTAGATTCATCTCCAACGAAATTGATTGATATTGTTAGGATTGGTAAGCAGTTATTGATGACCAGAGGAAGTTTGACAACGTTTAGCATTGCAAATGATTTGGCTAAGTACTTTGCAATTATACCAGCATTGTTTATGGGATTATACCCAGAGCTGTCGGCACTTAATATCATGAATTTACATAGTGCCCAAAGTGCAGTGTTTTCTGCTATTATTTACAATGCACTGATTATTATAGCGCTGATTCCATTAGCACTAAAGGGTGTAAAATATCGTGAAGTGTCAGCAGGAAAGTTGTTGTCTCAGAATCTTTTAATCTATGGTGTGGGAGGGATTATAGCACCATTCATATTTGTAAAATTAATTGATATGATTATTGTAGCGACAGGTTTACTATAACTTTTTAAGAAGGAAGATGATGTATAATGAAAAATGTAAGGTTAAATATGAAAAATGCAGTTATTATGATAGTTATTCTGACGCTCATATGTGGGGTAATATATCCACTTATTGTAACCGGAATATCACAGTTGTTTTTTAAAGACAAAGCGAATGGCAGTATAATAAGTGTTGATGGAGTGAATTATGGATGTGAGTTATTGGCACAAGAATATGAGGGAAGTCAGTATCTATGGGGAAGAATTATGATACCTAATACAGATACTTATAAAGATAATGATGGAAATGCCCTATATTACGCGGGACCGTCTAACTTAAGTCCTGCAAGTGACGATTTTGAGCAGTTAATCGCGGAAAGAGTTGAGAAGTTACAGCTATTAAATCCAGATGCAACTGTAGATAAAGTGCCAGTAGATTTAGTTACCTGTTCTGGAAGTGGATTGGATCCTGAAATAAGTGTGAATGCGGCTCAATACCAAATAGCAAGAATAGCCAAGAGTAGAGAGTTGACAGAGGAAGAAGTGGAAGCAATTATTGAAAAGTATACAACACATAAGTTATTTGGTATATTAGGAGAGGAAACAGTAAATGTACTAAAAGTAAATCTTGCATTAGATGGAATTATTTAATAAACCTATTTTAAGGGAAAAAGAAAAGGGGTAATGTCATGGAACTAACGGAAAGAAATCCGGACACTATCTTAAAGAAGATAGAGCAAGAAAAAGAAAAGAATAAAAGAGGAAAATTAAAAATATTTTTTGGATACGCAGCAGGCATAGGGAAAACCTATGCTATGTTGTCGTCTGCACATTTGGAGAAGGATGCCGGAACAGATATTGTAGCTGGATATATAGAACCCCATGCTAGGCCAGAAACCATGAAATTAACAAAAGGGTTAGAAATGCTTCCACTAAAACAGGTAATGGTAAATGGTATTATTTGCAATGAATTTGATATTGATAAGGCTCTTGAAAGAAAACCTGAAACTATTTTGGTTGATGAGATGGCACACACGAATGCAGAGTCTAGTAGACATAGAAAAAGATATCAGGATATTGAAGAATTGTTGAAGGTGGGAATCAATGTTTATACAACGCTAAATGTTCAACATATAGAAAGTATTTATGATACAATAGCAGGAATTACAGGAGTGACGGTTAGGGAAAGAATACCAGATTCCATATTTGATCGAGCAAATCAAATTGAAATGGTCGATATTCAGCCTGAAGAACTGATTACAAGACTAAGGCAAGGAAAAGTTTATAAGCCAGAGAGAGTGGAAAATGCACTCGATAATTTTTTTTCAATTGAAAACCTTACCTCATTACGTGAAATTGCATTAAGACGCATGGCTGACGGGGTTAACTTTGAACAAGATTTGATGATATATAATGATAGACAAATCAGTTCTTCAGAACATATCATGATGTGTTTATCATCTTCGCCATCTAATGCAAAGGTAATTCGACAAGCTGCAAGAATGTCAAAAGCATTTCATGGTAAATTCACGGCATTTTATGTAGAAACACCAGATTTTTCAAAAATGCGAAAGGAAGATTTAGAAAGATTAAGGACCAATACCAGATTGGCAGAGAAGCTAGGGGCAAAAACAATTATTTCCTATGGAAATGATATTGTAGAACAGATTACTGAATACGCAAAAGTCGCTAGAGTAACCAAGATTGTTTTGGGAAGGACTTATACAAGAAGAACTTTATTTTCCATGAAAGAAAGATTTTCAGATCGCTTGGCTAAAATGTCTCCTCAGTTGGAAATATTTTTAATACCGGATTCTTACGATAAAAAATATGTTAAAAGGAAAAGTGAGTTCATATTTCCTAAAATTACTGCTACAGCTGATTTTATAGTAGTCACATTTATATTATTTATGGCTACTTTAATAAATCTTGTTTTTAAAAAATTTGGCTTTAGTGAAGCAAATTTAATTATGGTATACGTTCTAGGAGTTCTGCTATCTGCTCTCTTTACTAGATATAAAGTTTCAAGCATTATTTATGGTATAACAAGCATTTTGGCATTTAACTTTTTCTTTACGGAACCAAGGCTGACATTAAATGTATATAATCCGGGATATCTAGTAACATTTTTCGTTATGTTTGTTACTGCAATGATTATATCTACACTTACCAGAAAGGTAACGCAGGCAGCAAAACAAGCAGCTAAAAAGTCCTATCGAATGGAAATTTTGTTAGTAACAAGTCAAAAATTACAACAGGCAAGAAATATAGACGAGATTGCGGAAATGACTGCAAAACAGCTTGGGAAATTATTGAGTTGTACTATTTATTGTTATATTGGTAACCCGCAGGAAAATCAGAAACCAATTATCTATCAATCTGTGGATGATACGAAGGATATATTGCAGAAAGAAGAATTAGCTGTAGCAGAATGGACTTATAAAAACAATAAACATGCGGGAGCATCTACTACTACCTTACCAGGAGCACAATGTTTATATATGACAGTAAGAAATGGAGATAAGATTTTTGCAGTTGTTGGGATAAAACTAAATAAAAAGATGATACCATCTTTTGAAGAAAGTATTATGTTTGCGATAATCAATGAAAGTGCATTAGCATTTGAAAAAGAAGAATTGGTGCGAAAGGAGAAAGAAGTAGCAATTAGATTAGAACAAGAACAATTAAGAGCGAATATATTACGTTCGATATCACATGATTTGAGGACACCATTAACAAGTATCTCTGGAAATGCCGATATGTTACTTGAAAGCCAGGATAGAATGAGCTTGGAACAAAAAAGTAAAATATATAGTGACATTTACGATGATTCTATGTGGCTCGTGAATCTTGTCGAGAATTTGCTATCAGTTACAAGGATAGAAAACGGTTCTATGAAATTAAATATGCAGTCAGAATTAGTAGATGATGTGATATCAGAAAGTATGAAACACATAAATCGTAGAGCTGTTGATCATGATATTTGTGTACGCCAAGAGGATGATATGTTAGTGGCTAAAATGGATGCAAAACTTATTATGCAGGTAATTATTAATTTGATTGATAATGCCATTAAATATACGGATAAAGGTTCTAAAATTGTATTAGATGTTAAAAAGATTGATGATGAAGTTAAAATAGAGGTATCTGATAATGGCGCTGGAATTCCAGATGATCAAAAAGAAAAAATATTTACAATGTTTTATACAACTAACAATATGATTGCGGATGGAAGAAGGGGAATGGGACTAGGTCTCGCCTTATGTAAGTCTATTATAGAGGCTCATGGAGGAAAAATATGGGTGTCAAATAATAAACCAGTAGGAACGATATTTGGATTTATATTAAAAGCAGAGGAGGTTAGTCTTAGATGATAAATGGAAAACCTGTAATATTAGTTGTTGAAGATGATAAACCAATACGTAACTTGATTGCAACAACACTGGAAATGCAAAAATACAAATATATAACAGCAGAAAAGGGTTCCACTGCCATTATGGAAGCAACATCTCATAGTCCGGATATTATTTTTTTGGATTTGGGACTTCCGGATATGGATGGAATCGAAGTGATTAAAAAAATACGGACGTGGTCTATTATCCCGATTATTGTAATAAGTGCAAGAAGTGAAGACAGAGATAAAATAATGGAATTAGACGCAGGAGCAGATGACTATTTAACAAAACCATTTAGTGTAGATGAGTTGTTAGCAAGACTTCGCTCCACGATAAGGAGATTACAATATTTGGAAAATAATTCAGATATAAATGAAACAGTTTTTCTGAATGGAGATTTAAGTATTGATTACATGGCAGCTACTGTAAAAATAGCAGACAAGGAAATTCATTTAATGCCAATTGAGTATAATTTAATATGTCTTTTGGCAAGAAATGTGGGAAAAGTATTAACACATCATTTTATTTTGGATAAAGTATGGACAAATACAATAGAAAGTGATTTGTCTTCACTAAGAGTATATATGGCATCATTAAGGAAAAAAATAGAAATTAATTGTGAAAAGGGTACTTATATTCAAACACATATTGGAATTGGGTATCGGATGATTAAGTTAGAAAGTGATTAGAAAATAATTATCCTGCCACCAAAAAACTACCAGTGTCCCTGGAATTGGTGGTTATACAGAATGAAGACGAGAAAATACTTACTGTGGTTGAAAAGTATATGACTAATTCAGGTGGAATATTGGATGCGGAGTTTCAAAAGGCTAAACTTATTGTTACAGCTATACTGAAAGTAAAAGAGTATCCATCTTTGGGAGAATATTATTTCAAAGTGTTGCAGAAAACTTATCTTTCGAAAGATAAGAGTAAAGAAACAGATATTTTATATGAATTGGATCTTTCAAGAAGTACATATTACAAATATAAAAAGGATGCTTGAGAATCATCGAAAGCCCACTGTTTAAGAGGAATGTATCTACAGATAAAGTTAATAAGCCAGCAGATTTGTTTATTTTGGTATTGAATTAAGTTAAGTAAATAAAGTATAATGTCCATGAGCATTGGCTCCTTTCGGTATTTTGGAATTTTGGTCGAGGATATTATATCAAAAAGGGAGGTCAATGCTTATTTTATTGCAAACTCCCATAAAATCAAGGCATAAACAATAAAAAAGGTAGTGAAATTTGACACTACCTAAAAATTGTTGGAGGTTTTTAGATGAAAGAATTAGAGTTAGCAAAGAAATTAGCTGTTCTTGCTAAAATATATCAGATGGAATTAATAACTGATGCGGACTAGAAAATATGCACTTAGCAGCAAATGTGAGTGTGGATTTTGTGAAACAAAACTAACTCGCAGGGCACATAATCAGGATCGTAAGAGCACCAAACCTGTTTGAAAATGCAGAACAGCTACTCAAAAAGGAATTACAAATTGTCCTCATAGTAAAGCAATAGACGAATCTGTTATCGAAAATGCATTCTTAGAAGCTTATCAATTATTGAAGGAAAATTTTGATGATGTGTTAGAATCTGTATTAGAAACAGTAGAAAATACCATATCAAAAAAGTGATGATGATTTCAAAGTAAAAAAATTAGATGCAGCAATCAACACTTTAGAGAACAAGCGAAAGAAATTGACTGACATGTTACTAGATGATACAATTTCAAAAGAAGCATACGATGAAAATATAACGAGATTACTTCAAAACTTACGAGGGCAAAAGAAGAAAGAGGTTACTTTTTAATTAATGAATCTTCCCAACAATTCATTGAAAAAAGAATGAAGGAAATCAGAAAGAAGCTTTCAGAAGATAGTAGTTTTGATACATTTGACCGAACAGTATTTGATAGTATTGTTGAAAAAGTAATTATAGGAGCTGTAAATGATGATGGTTTCCCTGATCCATACAAAAACACATTTGTTTTAAAAGGAAATGATAATAAAACTATTTAAAATGCAAAAGATAGGTATTTGGATTTAGTGAAAAAAGTAAAATGTGAAATTACCACAGCATAAGTGTGTGGATATTTATGTAACGGTCAAAAAAATAATATATATGACAAGTAGAAAGGAATGTTAAAATGAGCGTTCAAGATGACTTATTGAATGAAAAAAACAATGCAAAATCTGATGAGTTTATAGAGGTTGCACCAGAGTGTAATGCGGGGTGTTCTTTTTGGAACAGCGAGCCAGAAAATGAATATTCTTTTTTACAAAACTGGGCACGTGGAGACAATAGTTGCACTACATCCGAAAGATACGTAAAAATCCTTGATTTTAGGCACTTTGAGAGACATTTCATGTTTTCTCGGGAGACCGAAAATACAAGAAAAAACAATTTTAGATGGTGTGAATGAGTCGGTGGTTCTGGACATGGTGTTGGGGAACACATAAATCTACAATTCATAATTTGCGGAGTAACGAGCCAAGCCAGAATGTTTACATTCTGATTTGGCGACTACCGCGGCAGCCACGAGTGTTTTATTCGTGGAATGGACTAAACGTTTTTTATCATTCAATTAAATATTAAAATGTCGAAGAGACCGCTTATTTTCAAGCATTTGAGAATGAGTGGTCTCTTTTTGTTTGGAAACAAAAGAAACTGAAATTTAATAATTTGGAGAGGTTGTGACCTAAATGGCTGTTTTTCAGAAGCCATGTGATAGATGCATACAACCATCATTGGTTTTAAATAGGCACCATCTTTTGCAATACGAACTGATTTTTCCTTGCCAGCAGATTCATTGTTGGCAGGAGCAAGTCCCCACCAAGAACAAAGAGGTTTTGCATCATCAAAGATATCCATATCAACACCAATTTCAGCAAGAATAATAGTTGCATTTAATTTAATAATACCAGGAAGAGAAGCTATGTATTCAACAAATTCGTAGTAAGGTTTGATACGAAGATAAAGTTCGACTTCAGTTTGCAAAATTATATCATCAAGGTAGTCAAGGTGAGCCAGGCAAGCTCAAGCTTTTTAATTGATCTGTCTCAATGTTATATCCTCTGATAGTTTTCACATACTTTGGATGTGTAAGGCAGATAACAATGTCATTTTCAAGGTAATTAAAAATAGGAATACAATATTTACCTGTGTATTTCATACGGGCGTGTTTGCAGTCATTTTAAATTAGACAGTCGTGAAACTTTTGAATATCAGAGTTGATGGTAGAAAAAGATTTCTGTTTATAAGTAAAAAGGAATAACAACATTGACTGTCATCATGAAACTAAATACAGAACTGTTTGAAGTGCAAAATTCAAGAAATAGATATATTGACAAATTCAAGAAATAGGAATATTATTTAAGTGAAGTTTACTTCATATGAAATAAACTTCACATGAAGTAAACTTTTTCCGGATTATATTTGTTAGTAGATATAGATAAGAAGAACGAGGTGAAGATGAAAGAGATTCAAGAAATAGTTCTTATGAACAATATTAAAAAATTGCGTTTAGATAAAGAGATAACTCAACAACAGTTGGCAGATAAAGTAGGTGTAACGAATAGAACTATTATAGCGCTTGAAAAAGGCCATTATAATCCAACTGTCTTGTTAGCCTACCGTATTGCAAAAGTTTTTCATTTAACGATTGAAGACGTATTCGAGTTTGAAAAGGAGGAGTATGATGAAAACAATGAATAGTAGATTAGTATCGGTTATAGTCATTTTGCTAGGAGGCATACTGATTATAGCAGGAATATTATTGCCAGAAAGCACAACTTATACAATCGTTGCTGGAGCTTGTTTGATAGGTTGGGGAGCAATGAGTTGGATTCTACGCTTTTTAGTAGAAAGAAGTCCACAGGCAGTAAAAATTGAAAATGATGAGCGAAATATTCAGTTAGATGGATTGGCGACAACTGTTGCTTATAAGTTTGCTAAACTAACAATTGTCTTGAGCATCTTATATAATTGGTTTTCTTATAAAGACCTTCAGGGGCTTATTATTTTTGTGGTATTATATTTAGTAAGTGATGTGATTTATGCTATACAGAAAAGAAAATTGGATAATATGTAAACATAGGTTTGAGACATAACGCAGAAAGGCAAAGTTTAGTAGAGAGGGAAAAGTCAATTATAGTTTATGGCTTTAATAAAGCGTAAGGGAGGTATATTGAAATGCTAAACGAGAAGCGTGTGGTTCCTTGGAAGCCTTAAAGAGAACTTTCACAGATGCAGATGCAAAAATTGTGAGTTGAAGTACATATAATGAGTCTTGGTACTCACAAGTCCAATTTTGCAATATTATTAAAAGCATTGATAAAGATATCAAGATATTTACAGGCAGTGCTTTTGCGACATTCTGTTACAAGAGTGTCTTGAAAGATGATAAATTGATTATTGGTAAGTATTGTTTCATCGCTAGTGGTGCTAAGTTTATTTTCACTAGTGCCAACCATACCTTGAAATCCCTCTCTACTTATCCGTTCCCTTTGTTTTGGAATATGGGTTTGCTCAGAACGGTGGCACACAGGCATGGGATAACAAGGGCGATATCATTATTAGATATGATGTATGGATTGGGTATGAAGGGGTTATTATGTCCGAAATTCATATTGGAAATGGAGCAATTATAGGAACAAGAGTAGTTGTAACAAAAATGCTGAGCTATTTACAATAGCGGGTAGTGTGCCAGCAAAGCCTATTAAAAAGCGATTTAATGATGAAAAATATTTAGTTCTGCTTCGAGATTTTGAATGTGATGCGTGACCGTAGGTGGTGATAAATAAAGCGGTGGTTCTTATGGAGATTTATGATAACGCAAGGATAAAAACTAGAAAGAAAATCATTGATGCATTCTGGTCACAATATAAAATAAAGACGATTGAAAAAATCACTGATAGTAGAATGCCCTCCTTACAGGTTAGCCGATGATATGAAATTATCTCCATTATCAAAACCGTATGCATAGACTAGAGGCACAGACAGAATGTCTACCTATGGAGATTATATAGTATTATCCGATGTCTATGACATTGCTAAGCTAAAATAATTCAAAATGAATTTTCAGAGGGTATTATTGCTCCTTCTTATGAACCAGAGGCACTCGTTATTATAGGTGAAAAAGAGCAATTACTGCATAATTCAGAATGATCAGAATTATATTTGGGAGCATGTTAAGTGAAAAGAAGTGTTTGGTATAACTTTTGAGTAGGGAAGAAAGTGAATAGCCAACTGCACGTTCAGTTCATGTTCAGTCTATATTACAGCAGTATGCTATTATCTTTATAGTAGCTGAACTATTATCCATTGGAGGTGTATCATGATCAATATTTTAGTAGTTGAGGATAATGAGAAACTCAGAAATCTGATGCGCATTCACCTGACGCGCGCGGGATTTAGTGTTTACGAGGCAGGCAACGGAGTTGAGGCTTTGAATAACAATGTTTGCAAGTACACGCAAAAAGCACTTCACAACAAGTTTGGATATGTTCCACAACAAGCAGTGATGTTCTCCGGTACGGTCACATCAAATGTTGCCTATGGTGATAACGGAAGGGCTGATTACACGAAAGAAGATGTAAAAAAGGCTGTTGAAATTGCACAGAGCAAAGATTTCGTTGAAAACATGACGGAGCAATACAACGGGATTGTCGCACAGGGCGGAATGAATTTATCCGGCGGTCAGAAACAGCGACTTTCCATTGCACGTGCGATTTGCAGAAAACCAGAAATCTATATTTTTGATGACTCCTTCTCTGCACTTGACTATAAAACAGAAAGGCTTTTGCGTTCAGTGCTGAGAAAAGAAACTGCGGATATCACTTCACTCATCGTTGCACAGCGTATTGGCACAATAAAGGATGCAGATAAGATTATTGTACTGGATGAAGGCAGCGTGGTTGATATTGGCACCCATGAGGAACTCATGAAAAATTGCACAGTATATCAGGAAATTGCACTTTCACAGCTTTCAAAGGAGGAATTGGCATAATGAGTAAAAATGAATATACAATTGGCGAAAATAAAAACACTAACCATAGAAGCTCCGGTGGCCTCGGGGGTCATATGGGAGGTCCAGGCGGATCTATGGGAGGAACCAAAGAAAAGGCGAAGGACTTCAAAAAGACTTGGGGAGATTTGATAGCATATTGTAAACCCTATCTGATTGTTATTGTCACAGCACTCTTGTGCGCAGCGCTTGGCTCAATGCTCACACTCGTAGGACCGAATAAGCTCAGTGAAGTCACCAACCTTATTTCTCAAGGGTTGGAAACGGGAATCGACCTAAACGCTGTTGTGAAAATCTGCGCCTTTCTTACAGTTCTTTATGGGCTTAGCGCATTGCTTTCCTTTACTCAAGGGTATATCATGGCAACGGTTACGCAGAAGGTATCCAAACGTCTGCGCTCGGATGTTTTTGGTAAAATCAACAAGTTACCCATCGGGTATTACAACAAAACCACACATGGAGATGTACTTAGTCGTGTGACCAACGATGTTGATACCATCGGACAGACCTTGAATCAGAGTATAGGCACGCTCGCATCCTCCGTGACACTTTTTATAGGTTCACTCATCATGATGCTACTCACCAATGTAATCATGACATTAGCGGCAGTTGTTGCTACGCTCATAGGATTTGCACTGATGATGGTAATTATGTCGAAATCGCAAAAGTACTTTACGCGTCAACAACGTCATCTTGGAGCAATGAACGGTCATGTAGAGGAAATCTATGCAGGGCACAATGTCGTGAAATTGTATAATGGCGAGAAAAATGCAAAGGAAACCTTTAACGAAATCAACAAAAAGCTCTGTGATAGCGCTTTTATGTCACAGCTCCTATCCGGATTGATGATGCCAATCATGACATTTATTGGAAACTTTGGATATGTTGCTGTCTGTGTTACAGGAGCGGTACTTGCCCTCAATGGTACAATTTCATTTGGTGTTATCGTTGCATTCATGCTATATGTCAGGCTGTTCACTCAGCCACTTTCGCAACTTGCGCAGGTGGCTACAAGTCTTCAGTCTACAGCAGCAGCCAGTGAGCGTGTATTTGAATTTCTGAGTGAAAAAGAAATGGAAGACGAAAGCAATAAGAAGACGTATCTTGCCACCGCAAAAGGCGAAGTGGAATTTAGAAATGTACAATTTGCGTATGAGGATTCTGATGTAACAGTCATTCATGATTTTTCAGCAAAGGCAAATCCAGGTCAGAAAATTGCTATTGTCGGACCAACAGGTGCAGGCAAAACAACGATTGTTAATCTGCTCATGCGCTTTAATGAAATCAAAAGTGGAGAGATACTAATCGATGGCACCCCGATAAGCGAGCTTACACGTGGAAATATTCATAATCTGTTCTGCATGGTTCTTCAAGATACATGGCTGTTTGAAGGTACAATTAGGGAAAACATCGTCTACTGCAAGGAAGGTGTGAGTGATGCCGAAGTAGTAAAAGCCTGTAAAGCGGTGGGAATCCATCATTTTATCAAGACGCTATCGAAGGGATATGACACTATTTTAAGTGAAGCATCAAGTCTTTCGGCAGGGCAGAAGCAACAGATCACTATTGCACGCGCTATGATCGAGAATGCGCCGATGCTTATACTCGATGAGGCCACAAGTTCCGTTGATACCCGTTCAGAAGTGTTTATACAGCAGGCTATGGATAAACTGATGGAGGGCCGGACATCGTTTGTTATCGCACATCGCCTTTCAACCATCAGAAATGCAGACATTATTTTGGTAATGAAGGATGGTGATATTATTGAAAGTGGAAGCCATCAGGATCTGCTCGCAAAAGGCGGCTTCTATGCAGAACTGTACAATAGCCAGTTTGAAAAGGTGTCATAAAGATTGCTATGCTTAATATTTGCGGAATGTAGCTTGGCATACACAGTGGGGATTATACGGACTTGGTGAAGAATAGCTGGATTTAATCATTGAGCTAATCCCCAACCAACGTATGTGTAATACAATTTTTGAGATATCGGTTTTGAAGACACTAGTATTCTGGATTTTATCCATTATGTTTGTGTCTTTTTTATTTTCAAACACTAGATGTATGAATGGAGGTTGTAATTTTGAGTAAGAAAAAATAGCAGGATTAACATAGACAATTAGCCAGAGAACTGATTGGGGATAAGAAAATCACAGATTATTGCTTGAAAACGGTATCTGGAGAACTTGTATATTTCCATTAAAAGAAATACAATAGAGTTAGGAGGTGTTATGCGTGGAATATATATTGGCAAAAGAAGCAGCAAAAAATTGGAAAATTACAGACAGAATGGTATTGTACCATTGCGCTGACGGACGATATAGAAGTAGAAAAGTAAAGGAGGGTGTCAATAAATGAAACGGATATTTTTGGTTGAGGACGACAAGACAATTGCTAAAAACCTTATACTTTTGCTCCGATCAGAGGGATTTACAGTTACCCACGCCCCTACACACAGTGATGCACTAGCCGCACTTGTTGGGAATAAATTTGACTTGGCACTTGTTGATATATCTTTGCCTGACGGAAATGGCTTTACGGTTTGCACACAAATCAAAGAATCAAGGGATGTTCCAGTTATCTTTCTAACTGCTTCTGGCGATGAAGCGAGTGTTGTTACTGGGCTGAACATGGGTGCGGACGATTATATCACCAAGCCTTTCCGTCCGCGCGAATTGATTGCGCGAATTGGAACTGCCTTGCGAAAAAGTGAGCGTTTCGGGTCGGATTTTGAAATTCGTGGGCTTCATGTTGATACGGCAAGCGGCATTGTGACAAAAAACGGCAATGAGGTCTTTCTTTCAGCATTAGAATACCGCTTGTTGTTGGTGTTTATTAGCAACCCGCAAAGTATTATCACGAGGGGCAGGCTACTTGACGAATTGTGGGATGCGGCGGGCGAGTTTGTCAATGACAATACACTGACCGTGTACATCAAACGCTTGCGGGAGAAGATAGAGAACGAACCAGCAAGCCCGCAAATCATTCTGACTGTTCGAGGTACAGGGTATCGATTGGGGAGCGAGTATGCTTCGAAATAGAGAATTTCGGCGGTTTGCCATTTTGTTCTCCTTAATGGCCGCCATGGCTGTAATGCTGGGATTTGCAATCAATGTGGCGGCGGGAATCCTTGCTATCTCGTCTGCCGCTGCCTTTGGAACAGCGTTTTTTGCGTTTACCAAAGCCAGATATAAAAGCATTGCACAGATTTCAGATCAAATCGACCTTGTGCTTCATAACGATAATCATATGTATATTGGTGAATCGGACGAGGGTGAACTTTCCATTCTGCAAAGTGAGATAACAAAAATGACGCTGCGTATGCGGGAGCAAAACGATGCGCTGAAAAAGGAAAAAGAACATCTTGCCGATTCATTGGCTGACATAGCGCACCAACTCCGAACACCTCTCACATCTGTAAACCTTATTCTTTCATTGTTAGAGAATAATTTGGATGATAAGGAACGAAAAACAATGGTGCGGGAAACAGAGGAATTACTTGTACAGATGGATTGGCTACTTACTTCTTTATTAAAATTATCCCGCTTGGACGCTGGTATTGTGGCGTTTCAAAGCGAGCAGATAGATGTAAACAATTTGATATGCACAGCGCTTCGCCCGTTACTAATCCCAATGGAATTGCACGATATTGATTTACATATAGATGCACCGAAAGGGATGATTATTCAGGGAGATTCAGGTTGGTTTTCGCAAGCAATTCAAAATATTCTCAAAAATTGCATGGAAAGTGCAGGCGATAACGGGAAGATTGAGATTGTCTGTACTGACAACCCACTGTTTACCGAGATTGTTATCCACGACAGCGGATCAGGCTTTGAAAAAGAAGAGTTACCCTCCCTGTTTAACCGGTTTTATCGTGGGAAAAATACAAACACTACAGGGTACGGGATTGGATTGGCGCTCTGTAAGATGATTATAACACGGCAAGGAGGGACGATTGCTGCAAAAAATCACCCGCAGGGCGGCGCGATTTTTTTCATTCGATTCCCAAAGTGACAAATCTCTCACCTAAAAGTCACGAAGATGTAAGTTGAAAGTTCTATTATATGGGTGATACATAAGAAAGGAGACTCAAATAATGGAGTTTTTAAAAATTGAAAATTTATGCAAGGCCTATGGCAAGGGCGCAAACCAAGTTATCGCGCTTGACCATGTTTCACTTACAATCGAAAAGGGGGAGTTTACCGCAATCATCGGTTCTTCTGGATCTGGCAAATCAACATTGCTTCATATCATCGGTGGCGTGGATGTGCCAACAAGCGGAAAGGTGTATTTAGAGGGGCAGGATGTATATGCCCATAACAATGAAAAACTCGCTATTTTTCGCAGGAGACAGGTTGGACTGATTTATCAGTTTCATAACCTGATTCCTACTCTGAATGTGGTGGAAAATATCACCTTGCCTATCCTGATGGATAAACGTAAGGTCAACGAGGAACGGCTAAATGACTTGTTAGAACTGCTTGGTCTAAAAGACCGCAAAACACATTTACCAAATCAGCTTTCGGGCGGTCAGCAACAGCGTGTTTCTATAGGACGCGCTTTGATGAATGCCCCCGCAGTCATGCTTGCCGATGAACCTACGGGCAGTTTGGACAGCCGAAATGGGCATGAGATTATTAAACTGTTGAAAGAAAGCAATAAAAAATATGGTCAGACCCTGCTCCTCGTCACCCATGACGAAAATATTGCACTGCAAGCAGACCGCATTATAGGTATATCAGATGGCAAAGTAGTGAGAGACGAGAGGGTGGTGCGCTCATGAACATTTTCAACAAAGTAACCCTTCAAAACATGAAAAAAAGCCGTACCCGAACGCTTGTGACAATTATCGGAGTTGTTCTGTCCGCTGCCATGATTACCGCAGTCACTACTTTTGGCACTTCCTTATTAAATTTTCTGGTAAATGGTTCTATTGCGAAATACGGCGGTTGGGATGTTGAGTTTTTGGATGTTGATTCCTCTTTCGTACAGGAACGAACCCATGATAATGGGGTTGTAAACACAGCAGCGTTTGAAGATATCGGTTATGCAACGCTTGACGGTGGGAAAAGCCCTGAAAAGCCCTATCTTTTTATCGCCGGATTCAGCGAAGAAGCTTTTGATACCTTACCCATAAACCTGATTTCTGGCAGGCTGCCTGAAAACAGCAGTGAGATTCTTGTACCGTCCCATGTTGCAGTAAAGGGAGGTGTTAGATTTAAGGTGGGCGACACGCTTTCACTTGCGGTAGGAAGCCGCATGGATGGAGACAAGAATCTCGGTCAACACGATCCTTATCTGTCAGGGGGAGAATTGGGAGAGGACAAAGAAGTCCTTGTGCCAGAGGCAAAGAAAACCTACACGGTTGTTGGTATTTGCGATAGACCCGGTTTTGAGGAACATACCGCACCGGGATATACATTGATAACCAAAGCAGATACTAAGGAGCAAGCGGGCAGCTTCAGTCTATTTGTTACGCTTAAAAACCCGCGTCAAGTCAAAGCTTACGTAAGCAACAAAGCTGGAGCAGAGGCTTATGTCCTTAATGATTATGTGCTGCGATTTATGGGCGTTTCGGACAATAAACTGTTTAACTCATTACTATATACGGTGGGTGGCATTTTGGTAGCCATAATAATGGTAGGTTCTATTTTGCTGATATATAACTCGTTCAACATCTCACTGAATGAACGCACACGTCAGTTTGGGATTCTTTCGTCGGTGGGCGCCACGGCAAGGCAACTGAGAAACTCGGTACTGTTTGAGGGACTTTGCATAGGCGCAATCGGCATACCGATTGGTGTTATGGTCGGCATAGGCAGTACCTTGCTTGTACTTCCTATTGTTGCCGAGAAATTCAGGAACATTATCAACAGCACCGTACCATTAACCTTGGCGGTGTCCGTCCCTGCAATTGTGGTGGCGGCGGTGGTCAGTTTGATTACCATTTTGATTTCAGCCTATATCCCAGCCAAGAAAGCCGCAAACACTCCTGTGATGGAGAGTATTCGCCAGACCAATGAGGTCAAAACTGAATCGAAAGACGTGAAAATATCAAAATTCGCACAGCGTATTTACGGTTTGGAGGGAACACTTGCGCTAAAAAATTTTAAGAGAAATAAAAAACGATATCGCAGTATTGTGCTATCTCTTATTTTAAGCGTTGTACTGTTTGTATCGGGAAATGCTTTTGGAACAACTCTGAAACGGCTTGCAGAACGGTTTATAATGGACTTTGACTATGATATCGCTTTTACCACTCAAGATATGGACGACAGCGAAATCTTCCCGCTTTACGACAAACTAAAAACTGCAGACGGGGTTTACGAAAGCTCGTACCAAGCAATCTTCGCGTATTCAAGCGCGGTTAAGGCAAGCGATTTTTCAGACCATTACCGAGAATACGCGGGTTATACTACGTCTGACGAAGCAGTTTATCTGCCAGTGGACATCCAGTTTATTGAAGATAGCGAATATCTGCGTTTTATCAAAGAATTGGGCTTGCCCGCAGAGGAATATACCGGGCAGAACGCGAAAATGATTGCCTGTGCCAAACAGCGGGTTGACAAGAAAGACGGGCCAAGCGAAGTGTTTGATATGTTTGCGGGTCGCTCCATTACGCTAAGTGTCGCTCCCGAAACAAATGACAAGAGGGAGATGCAACAGGGGCAAAGCATAAACATTACATTTGTCGATACGTATCCGGTGGATCCGCTTAAGTCCCTAAATCGATCTTCTGAGAAGAATACATGTGTTTTTATGGTTGTGGCTCCCTATTCGCTCAAAGAGAAGTTTGAAACCTCGGATACCCATGTGGATATAGGCATGAGTTTTCTATCAAAGAATCCTTCGCAATCGGTAACTAAAATGGAAGCGATGATTCAGGACTCAGGAATTACGTCTGATTATACATTGCAAAATGTGTACACGATAGTTGAACAATTTCATAGTATGACATTTGTTATTGATGTGTTCACCTATGTTTTTGTCATTATGATTTCGCTGATTGCGGTTGCCAATGTGTTCAACACAATTTCTACGAATATCAGGCTGCGCAGGCGAGAACTCGCCATGCTTCGTTCTGTGGGGATGTCCAACCGCGATTTCAATAAGATGATGACGTTTGAGTGTGTTTTTTATGGCATGAGGACGTTGCTATTAGGAATTCCAATAGCAGGGATCTTCTCGTGGCTGATTTATGAAGGATTTGTGACTGTAGAAAGGATGGATAACTTCGATTTTGTATTCCCATGGGAGAGTATGGCAATCAGTATATTTAGCGTGCTCTTTATCGTGTTCATTACAATGCTGTATGCTATTAGCAAGATTAAAAAAGAAAATATTATTGACGCACTTCGGGATGATATGACTTGATTCAAAACCGATATTAAATTGATGTAATGACCAGTATCAACAATTCTGTGGGGGTCCGAATGGCTAGTGTTTGATGAATTGTTTCCAAATCTAGTTGCTGAATGAATACGAATTTGTTATGATGTATAGGAACCGCAAATTTTGTGCTGTATTCTATTATGTAGAAGTTCAAGAATACATTTGCTTCGCTAAGTGTGTTGTTCCTTCTAGAAGAAGTTAGACTGAACTGTGTGAAAGTATCTTTTGATACATCTTTCATTTTCTTATTCTTATACTCAAAAACTGTACGGTTATCTGTGTAAAGCATACTAGGAATACCATACTAATTTAGAATCTGAAAAAGAACTTGATAATAGATATTCAAGGCTTTTAAATGAATAGGAAAGTTTTACGAACTACCCTATTCATTAAAAGGCACTACGTGCCAAAATGCGCACCTCGTGGAGAAGAAGTTTATTGCTACGCAATCCACTCGGGCGCGAAAGTGTCTGTAAGCAGACACTTTGTTCTATCATAGGAAAGTTCTCCTTCGGAGAACCTATGAATT
>JBGUEO010000051.1:0-19707 GCA_041821315.1 Velocimicrobium sp.
ATGGGCTATCATCAAGAAAAGAACAGATATAGAATTTTTGATTTTGACAAAGCGGATTGACCGCTTCCTTGTATCGCTTCCGTCAGATTGGGATACTGGATATGACAATGTGAATATTGGATGTACTGTCGAAAATCAAATAGTAGCCGATTATAGGCTTCCATTATTTTTATCCTATCCGATAAAGCGGCGTTTTATTGCCTGCGCACCGCTCTTGGAAGCGATAGATTTAACCTCATATCTTCATGGAGTAGACCATGTTACAGTTGGCGGTGAAACGGGGCGAGCAGCTCGTGAATGTGATTATGATTGGGTACAAAATATCCGTGAACAATGCGTAAAAGCAAATGTAACATTTTGGTTCAAAAATACAGGCTCATTTTTTAAACGTGACGGAGTAGTGGAAAAAGTAAATCCATTTAAGCAAACCAGTATGGCGAAAGAGCAAGGTATAAATATTTCAGACGGAAAAAGGTTGTTTTGACAGGAATGGACTAATATAAAAACATTATTGCCTATTTTGTTTGATTAATGTTCTGAACCAGTCCAATGAGCATTGGGCGCAGTGCACCTCATTGGCTATTAAAAGGAAGAAAATTCAGAGGTTATGTTTTTTTTACTGAAAAACATTGCTTCTTTTTATTGTATCGATTTGCAGAAAAAGAAAGCAATCCTATTACTACTACCTGAAGAAAATACGCGAACGGGAAATAGATAAACTTCCTGTATCAATTCCAGAAAAGATTGCAGAGCCTGTAGTATTTAAAAAAATTGAAGTCCAGTCCCAAGTTGCCATTCCGCTTGAATCAAGGCATGAGAGAATTTCCCAAAATCTTTATAAATTGCTTTGACAGTTGGAATAATTTATGATAATAATACACTATCTGATAGAGATTTCATTTATGCGAAGGCACAAGTCAAGAGGATGCACGTGCACATCCATTTGATGCCGTACGCGAACGAGAGAAACTCACAAAGAGTGTTTCTATTCGGTGAATTTTGAAAGAAGAAAATTTATTAATTAGCAGCAATATTATAAGAGGGCATCTGGATACAATCATTTTACGATTGATTTATGAAAAAGATTGTTATGGTTATGAAATATCAAATGAAATCATAAGTCGAACCAATAACGAATTTAAGATTAAAGAAGCAACATTATATGCAGTTTTGCAGCGGCTCGTGATATTATAAATATTTTTATGGAGGGTTTGCAATGAATGATATTGAAAGGTATATAGTAAAACTTTTTTAGGATATACCAGAAAGTGAACGCAAAAATGAAATTGTACAGGAGATAATCCAGAATCTCAATGAAAAGATCTCAGATCTCATTTCAAAGGGGCTGACGAAGGAGCAGGCAATAAAAAAAGCGGTTGATGATTTCGGTAACATTGACGACTTAAAAAAGGAACTAACAGACAGCGCCAGGATTGCTAACAGTAAAAAAACAGGTCTTTCTCTTGCTTTCTCTGTTTGCAGCTTTGTTATTGTTATGGGGCTTACGTTATTTATCAATATTTATTATACGTCGAAGGTCATATGGTTTGTCTATCCGGTCTTGATGTGGCCTCTTTCAATCTATTATTTTGTATACTCATATCGGAAATCTGGGTCTACAATTTAAAGGACACTCTTTTCGCATAGAAGCCCAAACAGTAATAGAAGGAAATAAAGGAGATGAATCATTGAAAAAAATATGAAAAAAAGGAATATGAAATTGAACAATCAAAAATATGAGATAACGGATAATCAAAAAACACTGCAACTTCGAAAAATACCGTCAAATATATGTAACATTTTTCAAATAAATTTTAATATTGAATCTCATAGAGTAGTAATTGAAATGCCAAAAGAATTGATTGGGCAACTGCATATTGATAATTCAAGTGGAAGCGTTAATTTAAATAATCTTCTCGTACAAGAAGGTATTGAAGTGAAAATTAGTAGTGGTTCTATGACAGCAAAGGACATTAACACAAATGCATCTAGTGGAAGTATTAAAATTGAATTTGTTGAAGTAAATGAATAAGCTAATCTAACAACTAAAGAATTTGAGCCACAAATATGGAGTAACATATGAATTTATAGGAAAGCTTAAGAGAGGTATGCTTAAATCGGAATAAAATGCAGGAAAAACTTGATATTATAAATTAATCAATCATAAAAACATCACAAATATATTTATTTAAGCATATATTATACCGTAACTTAATCTTGGAGAAACAAAACATATATAATAATTCCATGTATACCCAAAGAAATTTGTCAATGGGTTACGTACGTAGTATACACAATGTCCCATATACAGCTAATGTTGATATATATGCTAACGAAAAACTTATAATATATAATCTTGCGTATGGAGACTATACACCTTATATTGATGATGCCCCCATGAAGTGATATGTAAATATGAAAACCGGCATGTACCGAAGAGTATTGTAGAGGTTGTTGGCTAGCCATTTTCTTAAAGTAAAGTGAAAACATGAAAGAGGTTTGAAAAGTGAAAGAACTTAATTCTCAAAAAGTATTTGTGCAATATCGGGATATAATGAAACCATATGAGCCTGTTATGAGCAGATTATATACGATTACACATTCGGATCTAACGGCAGAACTATTTGTGTTTGTAGCCCAAAATTATGCTGAAGATCAAATTACAAGAATGCGTGACGAGGTAAGAGTTGCTTGGGAACTATATAAAGAAGGAATTGCGTTAATTGGCTCCGTGATTGTTGATGGTAATGGTGTAGTAGGAAATGCTTATATAAGAAATAAGATTTTCTATAACGAAATGCCTACAGCACTTCAAGCCTTACGCCAAGCTGACAGATTCTTGTTTGACAAAGAACCTAATCTTGACAATACACCTGTATTTATTCACTTTATCTCAAACAATCCTGTATATAACAAAACATATGATTTTGGAGTTATTGGCATTTATAAGTAAAAAATCTGAATATTTCCTAATTCTAGTACAGATAATAGTGTGGTTACTTATAAAAAGTGGAGGAAATAAAAAATGAAAAAACTACTTTATATTGTTGCTTCAGAGGTATTGAGAGTGAAATCTTAATGTCTCTGTTTTTATATAAACCTAAAATGAAATTTAATAAATCTGCTATCGGGCAAAACAACTATGAGGTCATGTTCTTCGTTACTGAAAAACATAACCTCGTTACTTTATAAAAACAATTTTGCTACGCTGGCAAAAGCAAAGCAGATGATAATACCCATAACTGTCGGAATAAGAAACGACACAGCAGTCCATTTAAAGCTGCCGGTTTCCTTCTTAATTGTTAGCAAAGTTGTGGAACAAGGCCAGTGCATTAAGGAGAACAGCATTGTGCTGATTGCGGTAACCCAAGTCCAACCGTTATCAACAAATAATTGTTTTAGTTTGGCAAGACGATCCAGCTCTAAAATACTACCTTGAGACATATATGCCATAATGATTATTGGAATAACGATTTCATTTGCGGGAAGTCCGAGTATGAATGCCATTAGGATAAAACCATCTAAACCTAATAGCTTTGCAAAAGGATCTAAAAATCCCGCACAATGGTTTAATAAATTTGCATCACCTACTGTAACATTAGCCATAATCCAGATTAACAATCCGGCGGGTGCAGCGACAGCTATTGCTCGACCTAACACAAATAAAGTTCTATCAAAGATAGAGCGGACAATAACTTTGCCAATTTGCGGCTTACGATATGGTGGCAGTTCCAATGTAAAGGATGATGGAATGCCTTTTAAAATTGTTTTTGAGAGCAGTTTTGACACTATAAAGGTCATAAATACACCAAGAACGATGACTGCTGTCAATAAAATGGCTGATAACAATGAGTCGAAGGCACCGTAGGAAACCCCAATAAAAAACATGTTAATAATGGCGATGAGTGTCGGAAATCTTCCGTTACATGGAACAAAGTTATTGGTAATCATAGCAATCAAACGTTCACGCGGAGAATCAATAATTCTACATCCAACTATTCCCGCGGCGTTACAGCCAAAGCCCATACACATAGTGAGGGCTTGTTTGCCGCAAGCACTGCAACGTTTAAACGATTTATCTAAATTGTAGGCGACACGCGGTAAATATCCTGCATCCTCAAGCAGTGTAAATAATGGAAAAAAGATTGCCATTGGAGGTAGCATAACAGAGACAACCCATGCCAAAACTCTATAAACACCAAGCACCAACATTCCATGCAACCAATTAGGAGCGCCCATGTAATGAAAGATATCTGTTAGTCTGTCTTGAATCCAAAACAAACCGTTCGCTATCAATTGAGAGGGATAATTTGCACCGGTAATAGTTAACCAAAATACAACTGCTAAAAGGGCAATCATGATAGGATATCCTGCCCACTTACTTGTAAGGAGTTTATCAATCTTTCTGTCAGTTGCATTATAATTACATTTATCGTATTCTACAATATCAGTACAGATATCCTCCGCCGTAAGTACAAGACAGGATACTATTTTATCCTTTATATTATTGGAGTCTATCCCGTGTTCTTTAAGTAAAATTTTTGCTTGTTCTAACACAGTAATGATTCTTTCATCTTTTAGGATATCTTCGTCCAGATAAGCATTTAATTCGTCAATTAAAGATTTATCATAGTCAAGTAATTTTAAGCTTAACCAGCGAGAACTGATTTTATTACCTACCTTTTCTTGAAGTATAGGCTCTATAACGGTAACTGCATCCTCAATGGATTTGATGTATTTAACCGGTAGCGTCCTTGTTTGTTTATTGTCATCAATTAAATTGTCAAGCTCGTTCATTAAGATAGATAAGCTCTTTTTTTTTCTGGCGACAGTACCTACGACAGGAGCCCCTAGTTTGTTGGATAAACTTTGTAAATCAATTTTAATGTTTTTTTTCTTTGCCTCATCCAACAAATTAACACAGACAATTACTTTATTTGAAATTTCTAATGTTTGAAGAACCAGATTCAAATTTCGTTCAAGACAGGTAGCATCACAAACAATTATGACAGCATTTGGTTCACTAAAGCAA
The DNA here is from genome assembly GCA_041821315.1 of Velocimicrobium sp. Classification (GTDB taxonomy): domain Bacteria; phylum Bacillota; class Clostridia; order Lachnospirales; family Lachnospiraceae; genus DIGJ01. The sequence continues at coordinate 5,033 of JBGUEO010000051.1, forward strand.
ATAAAGTTACGTGCAACTTCTTCCTCTGCGGAATGTGCCATCAACGAGTAAGTACCGGGAATATCCACCATAACATAGGAATTCTTTTTGGTATTGCAATAGCCATGCGCGTTGGTAACTGTTTTGCCAGGCCAGTTTCCTGTATGTTGATTCAGTCCTGTAAGGTTATTAAATATCGTGCTTTTACCCACGTTTGGATTGCCTGCTATAGCAATCACTTTATCACTTGGAGTTTTCTTCTTTATCTTCAAGCCGGAATCAACTGCTTTAATTCTTACAGAATTGTTTGTGAGCCTCATAATATACACCCCTTTATATATTTGTTAAGAACATATTAAAATATTATTGCAATCCTCTGAGCGAATTGCAATAACAGCACCGCGAATTAAAAATGCTGAGGGGTCACCGCCCGGACTTCTGCCAAGACACTCAACTTCTGTGTTTTCAATCAAACCGATATCCAATAGTCTTCTTCTGATACTGCCCGTTGACAAGAGCTCTTTTATTTTCGCTGTTTGGCCAGGCTTTATATCATTTAAGCAACGTGCTTTATTCATAAAAAAATCACCTCATAATATAAATTAGGATAGGGAAACTTTCTTTCCTAATCCTATTATATTGATATGTCACAAATTTGGTTACTGATTTTATGATAGATTGGAGGGTGGAAATTATGAGTGAAAAAGAAGGTTTTTATACTTTTAAAGGGTATCAATTAAATGATACTGGAAAATTATCTTCCTCTATGGAGGATTATCTTGAAATGATATGCAGAGTGTTACAAAACTGTGATGTTGTAAGAATCAATAAACTTGCTGAAAAATTACATGTTAAACCATCTTCTGCATCTAAAATGGTAAGCAACCTTAAACAAGCAGGTTATATAGAATTTGAAAAATACGGATACATTGTTGTAACTAAAAAAGGAATTGAAACAGGTAACTATTTATTATACCGACACGATGTCCTTCATGATTTTTTATGTGCAATTAATCATTCAGATAACGAGTTGGAGCAGGTGGAAAAAATTGAACATTTCATTAATAAATCTACCATAGAAAATCTTGAAAAGCTTACTCAAAAATTGACAAAAGAAGCAAAAAGCTCCGAGAAAAAAACTCAGAGCTTCTGATCGAAAAAGGGTGAACGATAAAATGTAATAGGGGAAAATTTTCATTGACATATTGGTCTAACGAATATAGACTAATTATATAAGTCGATAATGAATAGACCAAGGAGGCACTTATCATGAAAGAATATAAACTTGCAGAAAGTGAAGAAAGGTTTGCAGAATTAATCTGGAAGAATGAACCAATTGCTTCTGGGGATCTTGTGAAGCTATCTGAAAAGGAAATGAGTTGGAAAAAATCCACTACATATACAGTACTGAAAAAAATATGTGATAAAGGTATTTTCCAAAATAAGAATGCAGTTGTTTCATCTTTAATTAATAGAGATGAATATTACGCAAAGCAAAGCGTTCGCTTCGTTGAGGATACCTTTGGAGGGTCATTGCCCAAATTTCTAACATCTTTTATCGGAGCAAAAAAATTAAGTAGACACCAGGCTGAAGAGATAAAAAAGCTAATTGATGAGTATAAGGAGGTGTAGCAATGGGTGAACAATTTCTTGCTGTTTTGAATATGAGCCTTACGGCAAGCTATGTAATAATTTTAGTGGTGCTTATCAGGTTGCTGCTTAAAAAGATTCCAAAAGTCAACTCCTATGTATTATGGGGTGTAGTGGCATTTCGCCTTATCATTCCATTCTCCTTTGAAAGCATGTTTAGTCTTATGCCACGAAATACGAATGCTGTTCCAATCCCCCATGATATCATTTATCAGCAAAGTCCGCAGTTTAATAGTGGGATAGGGGTAGTTGATTCTTTGGTTAGCGAATCACTTCCTACACCGTCTGTTGGGTCTAGTGTAAATCCGCTGCAAGCATATATAGAAATAGGAGCATACATTTGGATTATAGGCATGATAGTATTACTTGCATATAGCTTTGCTTCTGTTTTACTATTAAAAAGACAGCTTAAAAGTGCAGAATTAGTAGAGAAGAATATTTTTGAAGCTAAGAATTTGAAAACACCATTTTTACTTGGCTTAATCAGACCAAAAATATATTTACCAGTTGGACTTAACGTTGAAGAAAGAAGATATATTTTGCTACATGAACAGATCCATATACGTCGAAAGGACCACATTATTAAAATATTTGCGTTCTTAATATTGTCCATCCACTGGTTTAATCCTCTTGTGTGGATTGCATTCATGTTAATGAGTATGGATATGGAACTTTCCTGTGATGAACAGGTACTGAAAGAAATGAATGAAGATATGAAAAAGCCTTATGCTAATTCGTTATTGTCTCTTGCGACTGGAAGCCATATCTTAAATGGTAGTCCGATTGCCTTTGGTGAGGGGAATGTAAAAGGGAGAATAAAAAATGTGTTAAACTATAAAAAGCCAAGGTTTTGGGGGACGATTGCTTCGATTATTGTCTTAATAATTGTTGGTATCGCATTGCTGACAAATCCCACTGACAGTGAACAGGATTTATCTTTTCTTAAACCTAATAATATGCTGTCCTGGATAGGGGATCAGGAACAGGTAAAAATTATATCAGCTGATTATGGTAATACTTCTGTTTCAGGAAGAGAACTTGCAAAATGGCTGGATATAGCTGAAAACGATTGGAAAAGAAAAAATGTTCCTTCCCCATATGAGCTTTCACCATCTATCACTATTCATATGAACGATGAAACAGGGAATGAAATTCGCTTTTTCGAATCGGAGCCTACCCTTGTTATGATTTTGTATCAAGATGAATACCAGTATTACAAAATTCCAAAAGAGGATTATTCGGCAATGGCGGCAATGGCTGGATCAGGCTACCCCCATGTTCAGAGTATAACGTTTACTGAGCATGAGAACGGCAATGACTCTGCATTGATAACTATAACTGATAGCAAAACAATCATGAGGATGGCAGTTCTTATGCAAAGTGGCGAGATATATCATCCATCTCTGTTTTTCAATTCAACGCAGAACGATATTCCTCCGGTACCCGATTATATTCGGATAGAAATGATTGGGGATCAAATATATCATTCCTATTTTCTTTATACAGAGGATGAAAAAAATTACTATATTGATGAACCTTATGATCACATCAATGGGATTGATTTTAATACTATGAAATCAATCATCACTATCTTTACAGATGCCGGAAACAAGATGCTTAATGATCAAACCAGTTTTAATGTTGAAAGTAATTTGACTATCATTATGTCGTCGCCAAAGACTTCTTCCAATCCACAAGATTATATCAATTCCCATCAAAACGAATATGAAAACTTCTTCAAGTATGGTGGTGATGATGCCTTACAATATATGCTTTCTCAGTTTGAGGCTGGTAATGCCAAAGGACTACGAGGGCAAATCATGATGCTGCTGTGTAAAGAGCTTTTGGGGGCACGAAATAACGTTACCGATGAAACGATGTCTCCACAGGATTGGTACAATGCCCTGTCCATCCGCCAGGAGGTTATACTTCCAAATTATGAGTATGATGGTCAGGATCCAATTGAGAAACTTATCTATGATACGGAAATAGAGAAAAATTCAGATTCTACAAGAGGAGGATTCATGGTTGTTGCGCCCAAAATTTTTGGAAGCTATGAGGAAGAGAATCTGTTAAGGGTCTTCGTAACCACTTACAGTGCGAGGTATAAACTTTTTGGTAATGTTTTATCGGAAGAAGGCGGTAGTATTATTCCAGCAGCAATAACTTATCGTAAAGATGATAGCGGCAGCTATATTCTGGAGAAATATGAGCAAGCAGGAGATGGCTCGGAATTTGGTTCATCAGTCAGGAACTTTTGCATAATGCCCGTATCTGGAAAGAAAATCAAAGGGCTTGCAGATAAGATCTTTAAGTATAACACAGACTATGAGGATATCCGCACCTTGCTTTATGATAACCTTTTTAAGCATTTAAACAAAAACGGCATTGAAGATGCAACGATAACCAATTCTCAAGGGAAGATTGAATTTTCCATGAGTGGTTTAAAATACAGGCCTTAAATTCCTTGATGCCTATAAAAAGGTTTAGGCAAATAAAGGTTTGGGTGAAATAAAAAGTGGGCAAACCAAGCCGTAATAGCAAGGTTTGCCCACTTTTTTATAGTAGCTAAATACCTTCAGCAGACCATTTTCAAAAATATTCCAGACATTTTCCCCGATTTTTTCGTAGTCGTTCCAAATCGTAGATGGAGAGGCCATCTCACAAACCTCAATTTGAGATTGATCGCTTACTGCATAATATAATCTTGTTTTATCTGTCTCACAGGCAATTTCCTAATATTACATCTCATATACAGTTAGGAAATTATTCTTATTTAGAAGTTCTAGAGAAAAAAATGTGCCAATTACAATTATTAAGAATCCGAAAGATAAAGATATTAATAGATATTTGAAGAAATATCAAAAGTATTTAAACAAAAATGACTCAGTAGATGGTGTAGTATTTGAAAATACCGGTCATATTGCCAATATTGAAAAGAGAGAAAAATATAATGAATTGATTAAGCAGATTATAGGCTAACATCAACAGAGATGAAAGCCCTCTGCTTTGACTGCACGAAAGTGTTGAATTAATACTATTCTTTTAGAAGAAAATAAAATTCATCCGTTTTTTGAGGTGTGACACCATTAAAAATAATAATCCTATCTGAAAGAGTAATAACAATATAGGGGGGATTGTTCCGATGAACGTATACGGAGCAATTTCCATATCCCTGTACATTAAATTTACCCACAAAAAATCTATCACTATCCCCACCATTGTGTTTGCTCATTTTTGGAAGTTGATCTATTTGCTCCATTGTTTTCACATCATCTATCGAAAAAGAATCACTATACATTGGTGCGCTTATATAAGCTATATGATTTTTCAGTTCAAATTCCACAGTACCAAAATCTAGTGGCATTAAAAACTTTGCAAGAACTATTGTGCCTATTACAATTATGGCTAGAAAAACATTTGAAAATTTTCCAAATTTAGATGCCATATTAACTGTAGTTCCAAAGCCTATGCGCTTTTCAACCCAGATACGTTTGTCATTGGGATTATTGTAATTTCCTGTTGCCCAGTATTGGTCTTCATCGATGTAAACTTCTTTAGAAGTAAATAAGAGCAGATTATGACGTTCATTTCTTATTGTATAATATGCCGATAAAATAGGTGCATAGGTTAAACAAGTAGATATACCAAGCAGAGCCATCATCACAGACGAATCGAGGATACGATATTGAACTAGGAAAAACATAAGCGTATAAAGAATACTTCCAATATGAGCTTGCAGAATCCAACATTTTGACCATTGATGTTTGTAAATCTGATTCAGCGCAAGATTTACTTCTGTATTTTCCGAATATGTGATAGTCCGTTCCTTTGTAACTATCATGTAGGCTAGAAATCCTATTACTACACTTATCAATGAGCAAATTGGAAATACCAAAGAAAAATAATGATACTCTTGTTTATACAACAATGGAACAATGGGTATTATCGAAATAATAAAAGCTAGAAAAAACCAAAATCGTGAAGCAGGCATTTTACCTTTTAATCTGCTTACTTCCGTGTCAATACTGATAATGTGTTTTTCACCGACATACCACTTGTTTTCTTTTTTTAACGTATATAATTTATTAAAGTACCTTTTTTGAATAAGACTGTTTACAAAGAAAAGCAAACAGCACCAAGCCAAAATATATAATATGCTGATCGATACGTATTTTGAAATAATTAGAAGAGGGAGCATAAGCAAAAAGAATATTGTACCGGTTAACGTATATGCTTTATGATATTTTTGAACGATTATTTGCACTTCATTATTTTGGAGTTCTAAATGAGGAAGTGATACCCCAAGAAGTATATTGCCGTTTGCTGATTCAGCGGTTTTATCCGTTAAAACAAGAGAAACCCAAACCACCAGTGTAACAAATAAATTAATAACGATAGAAATCATATGTTCCCTCCTGCAACTTGTGAAATATTCAAACGGTCAAACATTTCAGCGCACATCTTAAAAAAATGTTCTTTTTCAATACCCTTAAGTGATGATTCAGTAATCAGTAGAGCTAGTTCACTTTCAATTTTTTCTGAAAAATTATCAGTTAAGAGTGCTGTGGGCTTAATTTTCGCTCCATGCCGACGGTCAATTTCAATGAAACCTTCATTTTTAAGAATAGTATAGGCTTTTGTTACGGTCATCATATTAATACCAATATCTTCAGCCATTTGCCGGACAGTAGGTAAGCCTTGGCCAATTTTTAAATCTCCTCGACCTATTCCCATAACAATTTGATTACGCAATTGTACATAGATAGGCGTTGAACCTGCAGTATTTAATTTAATTATCATTTATTATCCTCCAACAATTAATTAAGCATTACTTGTATTATGTAGAGTAATACAAATAATGCTTAATGTCAAGAAATATATTGCTCGTTAGGCAACAAATCTTGGTTCTCTGCAACGGATGCTCATACCCTTGTAATAAAATTAATCGTAAATTATTGACATATACAGTTAGACGATATATAATCAAACTATACAGTTCAACTGAACATTAGAACTGTACAAAATCGTATATTGATTGGAGAAACTTATGAATATTTCAAAACAGCTACCGCTAACAGAAACCACATATCTTATCCTGTTAGCGCTTAAAAGCTCAGGCCACGGCTATGCAGTTATGCAACGGGTAGAGGAAATGAGCGAAGGTCGTGTGCGTATTGCAGCGGGTACGATGTACGGAGCACTCGATAACCTGTCAAAACAAAAATTGATTAAACCAGTACAATCTGAAGATCCACGCCGGAAGGTATTTAAAACAACTGCTGAAGGTCTTGATTTGTTGCAGAAAGAGACAATCCGAATGGAAAAACAAATTGCATTATATCATACTGTTATGGGGGAGCAATAAACATGAAAAAATTTAAAATTTTTTGGAATTTTAAAGAGGAAGAAAACTGGCTGGCAGATATGGCGAGAAACGGACATATTTTAAGAAGCTACTCTACACTTGGCATTTACACCTTTGCAGATGAGACTCCTCAAAATTTAAGCTACAAAATAGATTATAAATTATTCATAAAAAAGTCTGATTATATTAGCTATCTTGCTTTGTTTGAAGATGCTGGCTGGCAGCATATCTGGGGCACTAAACATAGTGGAAGTCATTATTTCTTGTCTAAAAATAAACAGTCCGGTACAGAAATTTTTTCTGACGCCGAATCTGCAAATAAAAGATATAAAACATTGTTTCAAATCTGCATAGCAAATTTAGTTGCCTGGGCAGTATATTGCACTGCGTTACTGTATGTTAATGATTTTAACTTCCCGAATCTCGTTTTTTTAACGCCCGGTTTGTGGGATAAAGTTGGTGTAGCATTTTGGAAAAGCTTTCTTTTTGAGTTGCCGTTTGCAGTTGGTCGAGTAGGTTTATGGTTTATTTTGTTGGTGATGGGTATATCGTACGGTTACTGGGCTATTAAAGCAAAAAAAGAGTACGACGCTTATGTGAAGGAGAATGATAAATGAAACGACTAATTTACATAGTTTTAGCTTTAACACTTTGTCTGAGTTTGCTTGTAGGTTGCGGTCAAAGCACAGCACAACTAGACAATAGCTCTTTTAATTATGACATTTCTTCCATCACCGTGCCCGATACGGTGCGCATTGTTGGCCTTGGCGAAGCATCCCATGGTGCAAGCGAGTTGCAACAGCTAAAAGTGGATGTTTTTAAAGCGTTGGTTACAAATAATAATTGTCGGGTATTTGCTATCGAAGGTGATTTTGGTGGTTGTGCCAAGGTAGATGAATATATCCATGGTGGTTCTGGAACAGTCGAGGAAGTTGTAGCTAGAATTGGATTTAGAATTTATCGTACACAAGAACTGGCAGATTTAGTGCAGTGGATGCGGGAATATAACCAAACGGCTGCGGATGGTGAGGATTTACATTTCCTTGGCTTTGATATGCAACGCTATGATAATAACAAAAGTTTTCTGATGCATTACCTTGAAAATACAACTCCACACCTTGCTACTGAGTATGAAAGCAAGTTCACTAATTTGACAGATGATAAAATGTATGAGTTAAATGATGGATCTCTTGCATCGGCAGAATCTGATATTTCTGCACTGATAAGTGCTATGTCAAAAGAAATTCCGGAAAATGAGCAAAATGCATCTTTTGATTTTGCGATGCAATGTGCCCAAAGTATATTAGAAAACACGCAATTACGACGAAACAGCAAACAGTATAACGCTTTGCGTGACGTCGCAATGAAAAACAAAGTAGATTGGATTTGCAATCAATATGAAGGTTTGATTTTTATTAACGGTCATAATGGACATATTGCAAAGATATCTGGTTCCGGCTACGATTGTATGGGTTCTCAACTGGATCAAACGTATGCAGACAAATATTTTACAATCGGAACAGATGTAGAGCAATGTCAGTTTAATGGGCAAAGCGGTAATGGATACAAAGTCTTTAACGTAAAAAATGAAAACGCACTGACGGCTCAGCTTGATAAGATACCAAAAGATTTTTACTATCTTGATTTTGCTAAAGTTTTAAACGATAGTGCATGGCAAGATGTGCTTAATAGTTCACAAAAAATGTTGGGGTTGAATGTATCCTTTTCTGCTTGGCAGAAACTATTAAAAATGACTCATACTATGTCTGTAGTACCTCAAAAAAGCTACAACGCAATTATTGTATTAAAAAGCACTACGCCTACGCACCTATTGTAGGTGTGCATCTATTCAAAAATGCAATGATATTCGTAATAATTTTATCACACGCAAAGAAATCATCAAATTTTAATCAAGTATTTTAATCTGCCGATTGTATATCTTTATGAGTCCCTCGTCCTTCATTTGTTTTAATTCCCGAAAAAGAGAGGGGCGCTGAACACCGAAGTAATCGGCTAATTGCTTTTTGCTGACTGGCAGAGTGATTGTCCTTGAGTTTTGCTCTGCGGACAATGCACCAAAGTAATCCAGCAGATTTTCCCGCAATAATTTTTGCGTGTACATGGCAATCTTATTGTTCATGCCTTGAGAGTTTAGGGAAATGCTTTTTATAAAATTTATTGCAAACGGATAGTCGTGTAGTAATAAATCTACGTCAATTTTTTCGATATGCAAAAGCTCACAGTCTGCTGTACAGTAGATGCTCATAGGATAACGATTCGTATTGCCAAAAAGAAGATTTGCACCGATGATGCTGCTTTTCTGAAATTCGAACACAACGTTTTCTGAGCCGTTTTGCGACAGAGCGTAGGCAACTAAGCAACCAGATAATACAATGTCCATGCTTTTGCAGGGGTCTCCTTGCGAGTGTACTGTTACGCCTTTTGTGTATTTTTTAGAAGCAATAGTTACTTGCTTTAGTATTGCTTGATCCACTCCATTAAAAAAAGGAATATCTATCATAGTTGTCTCCTCCTTAAAAATATTATATCAAAAAGAAACATAAGTGTCTATTCTAACTTTGTTGGTTTTTGTATGATGGAAGCATCATTAAGAAAAGGAGTAGAGATATGGATATTTTTACGATTGGAATTTGGGTAATTACTGCAGTACTACTGTTAATCTCCTTTGTAAAGGATAAAGAGAAAACAAAAGAAGCTTTAAAAAAGGCATTATTTATGGGCAGAGGTATGGCACTTTCCATTTTTGCAGTGATTTTTGCCATTGGACTCATTCTTGCAATTTTACCTCCTGAGCAGATAGCGGATATGATCGGAAAGCAGAATGCGTTGGTTGCCACGATTGCAGCTGCCGCATTTGGAACCGTAACGTTGATTCCGGCGTTTATTGCGTTTCCACTGATTGGCACATTGGTAGGCGCAGGGGTTAAAATCATGCCTTCGGTTGCATTTTTAACCACGCTGACTATGGTTGGCGTGGTAACTTTTCCGCTTGAAAAAAAAGAGTTTGGTTCAAAATTTGCAGTAACACGCAATGGACTGAGTTTTGTATTTGCAATTGGTATTGCACTGATTATGGGGGTGATATTATGATGACAAAGTCTGTCAAGTTTATAAAAGATAATTTATTTTTAACAGCAGTTTTGCTTGTATATCTTATATTGACTATTGTAACTCCACATATGGGTTTACAGGGCATTAAAAACAGCAGCTACTACATCAAAGAAATGCTGATGATTATGCCAGTTATCTTTGTGTTGACCGCTCTTTTGGATTCATGGGTACCAAAGGAAACCATTATCAAAATTTTAGGAAAAGAGGCAAAGACAAAAGGCATTGTCTTATCATTTTTGCTCGGCAGCATATCCGCAGGCCCAATTTATGCGGCATTTCCGCTTTGTGGTATGCTGCGTAAAAAGGGAGCAAGCATCAAAAATATAGTGATTATTTTAAGTTCGTGGGCAGTTGTCAAAGTTCCTATGCTACTAAATGAAGTAAAGTTTTTGGGGCTAAAGTTTATGGTTGTTCGGTGGATACTTACGGTTATTGCTATTTTGATTTTTGCATGGATTACCGCAAAAATTGTAAAAGATGAAGATTTACCGCAGGAAGAAGCTGAGGTATGGTCAGGAGTTTGCATTAATAAAGATGCTTGTATGGGTTGCACGGTTTGCACCAAAAAGTACCCGGCAGTGTTTTTAATGGATGGTAAAAAAGCCAGCGTAAAAGAGTATGCCGATCTTGATATGAAGCTTTTGAAAAATGCAATCGATTCCTGTCCAGTAAAAGCAATTGATTACAACTAAAAGAAGATTCCCTTCGTTTTTGTAGCTGAAGATTTTATTCTTGGAAGGAAGTAATATGTCAGACTGGTAATAAAATCACCGTTTATATTATAGAAAAATATGATCAAATGGAAGGCAAGTCATGGATTTATAGGATTTTCAAAATAAAATATAAGCAATGACCAAGGAGGACTTTAAGCAATTTGAGACTATTTTTCTGAGGATAACGGGAGAAAAGCGCTTTCGCGCAAGAATATTTACAGTAGAGGAAGAATTGGATTTTGCAGGGCATCCGATTTTAGGAGCAGTATCAACGATTCATGAAAAATTGTATTCAGAGGAAAACTTGAGGCTATCAATCAAATTGAACATATTTCGGAGGATAAGCCTATTTTAATTTGGATTTCAGAAAATTCGAGTGAACAGACAGGGTTACGATATGTTCTATATTTAATGAAGGATAAAGCAAATAAGATTAAGATCATAAATACTTCAAAGTTATATTTATACAAATAACCCAATTCATTTTGAAAAGATAAAAAGATAGTATTACAAAGTGTTTATTTGGGAGGCAAAAGGACTGGTGAAACGTATAATGAAAATAATTGAGCTATGTAATTTGTTAGAGATACAAAATGAAGTTCAGGAGAAATTAATAGAGTGTGAGGAATGTATCGATTTTAAAGGAGTGGACCTCTGGACAAGTAATTTCTACTGTGAGTTGCAGGAGTGTATAGAAACGTTAAAAAATAACTTACCGTTAAGGGAATTAGTGGGTCTTCATGACATTTTTTTCAGCTCAAGGCACGTGGAAACCGTGATTTTGATGATACGTTGTGGTAAAACCGATAAATAATCTGCCATCAGGCAAACATCCATGAGGTTATGTTCTTTGTTACTGAAAAACATAGCCTCTTTTTTTGTTGCCTGATTTGTAGAAATAGAAATACAGAGTATAAAAAGAGATTTCATAGTATTTGTAAATGCGGTCTGTTTTACGAAGCTAGTAGCAAGCCGCAGGAATTCTTTGATGTTTTTCATAGACATTCTCCTTGTCATAGATTTGTCTCCTCTCAATGTTGTGTGATTATTTGCTCCATCATTGTAGGATTAATTTTATGACAAAAGAAAGTGCTGCGAAAGTTTTTAAAAAAAACGGTTAAGATTTCTTGACCGTGCACACAGAGGACAATTTTTATATTATCCTTTTAATGTACCGGAGCATAGAAACAAAAATGGATGAAATGAGGTGATATTTTATGCTACAAATAACCCCGGTGGACATCGTGGACGGTCAGAGTATTTTCTGGCGGAATGGCACGAGGATTGTTTTAGGAGAGGTACTGCACTGGCTGTCAATGCAAACAATAAATGATGGAGGTAATACCAAAGGTTAAACGAACAAAAAAACAAACTGGTAGCCTGCTGTTTTCGGTGTGCATAGTATAGGTATTGCTGCCATTAGAAAAAATTATAATAAAAAGATGAAATTTATAAAGTAGAAAAAAGGAGAGGGATAATCAATATGAGAGAAAGAATTAGGAAGTTACTAGCATCAATACTTATAGTAGCAATAGTAGTTGGTAGTGTTACTAATGGTACAACGAAACAGGTGCAAGCTGCGGTCAACCAGGTAAAATCAACAACCAATTATCTGAATTCTTCCAAGAAGTATTTATATCTTGGTGAGCAAGGCACCAAGACTTATAATTTTAATATTAAAAAGGAAGAACAGAAGAAGGGCGCAACCTATAGTTGGTACGTTAAAACAGATAAGGGTAACCCGGATTCAGTAACAATTCATAAAAAAACTGGTATAGTAACTGCAAAAGAAGCAGGTACGGCTTATATCAGATGTAAGATAACCCTTGCAGATGGAACAATTCTCAGACCGGAAGCCAGAGTTACGGTACGAAATAATATCACAAAGGTTAAGATAAATAACCTTCCAGTGAGTTCAACCATTACACCTGGAGTTAAATATGATTTTAATCGAACTGTGTTAGATACGGATGCAGGTAAAAAAGCAAAAACGCAGGGAATCACACGCTGGGAAGTAAAAGAGGATACGGCGGGTGTTAAAGCTGCGACAAGCAAAGGGGTTGTGTTACCAAAAAAAGAAGGAAAATTTACAATTCGTGCCGTTTGCTTTCAGAGTAAAGCAAAATACAAGTTATGGTTAGCAGATAAAAAATCTAATAAAAAGTATATTACAGCAAAAAGTGAATGGGTTACGCTTTATGTGACCTCGTCAAAAAATATAGCTTCAGCATCTACACAGGAGCAATTAAATAAGCTGCTTAAGGATGACAGATTTACCCAAATTACCCTGTCTACAGAGAAAGCATTGGAATTTACAATACCAAAAGGGGACTATTCTAAGAAAGTTTTGATTGTAAATGCAGCAAATGCTGATATGAAAAATTATGGTAAATTTAAAGAAATAACAATCAATGCAATAAAGGATAGTACTTGGAATGAATTTTCGAAGGGGAATATATTCTATTTGCAGGATGATACAACGGGGTTTATCGTTGATAAAGATGCAACCATAAAACAAATCGTAATAAATAAAGCAAATTCCCAACTTAACATTGATGTAAAAGGAATTGTGAGTGAAATTCGTGTATTACAGCCTTCCACAATTAATATTACAGGAAGTAGCACGCGAATACCTGTTACGGTGGAACAAACAGCAGGAGGAAGTAAGATTACCTCTGGGGTATCATTAAAGCTTGAACTGAAAGCAAGCGCAGATATTACACTCAATCAAGGGGCAGAAGATACGACGATTGACAAAAGTGAAAGTAAAGTCGTAGTAAAGATTGAGAATAATACAAAAAAGATTTTTATCATTACAACAAATCACAGTGGTGGCGAAGTGATAGGAGAGGGGAAAACAGTTATAAGTGATGGTGCTTCTGCTATAACAAATCCAACCGATTCTCAAGATACACCATCGGATAACAATACTTTTTATACGGTAACGTATGACTCGAATGGCGGAGTTGCCATAGATGCTATTCTCATAGAAGAAGGAAAAAGCCTTACTTCCCTGCCGACTCCACACAAGAATAACAGCATCTTTCTAGGCTGGTATACGGATTCTGGATACCAAAATAAATTTACCGAGGACAGTACTGTCAATTCAAATCTGACTCTCTATGCCAAATATTCGGAAATTGAGGTAGAGCAAGAAAATCTGAATGATTCCTACACGCTTATGGATCAAAATCCAGAGTTAGCCTTTACAATCATCTCGACAGATGCATCATTGGATGCGTCTGCTGTGAAAGGTGCCCTTGCACTAAATGTTGCTGATGGCTCGGAAGCTGTGGAGCTTATAGTCAATGAAAGTAATGGAACCTTCCTCGTTACAGCACAAGAGGGGTTTACGGAAGGGGCTTCTTATACGCTGACACTGACTGATAGTAAATTGAGTTTCAAGGATAAAGAGACTTCTATCCGTAAATGCTCCTTCACGATTGCAAAAGAAGAAGTGTATCATATCGAACTGAATGATGACATTGTCTACATACCGGATAGCTCAGTGAAAAATATGACAAAAGACGGGGCATCCGTAGAAAGTCTGTCCGTTGCAGTGGTTGATCTGACTGAAAGTGGAAACAGTGATGTAATCACCAACGGCACTTTTACATACACAGGTAACACGACTCTATACTCAGGTGACATACTCTGTATCTACAGCGGAGACAAACCGGAGGTCCCAACGGGTAACGCAGACGACGCAACCTACCTAGACGATGAGATCGCTTATGTCAAGATTGTAACTGTCACAGGAAGCACCAATAGCCAAATGGTTCGCTACTCCGATGTCGAAGAGGAAGAAGTCATCTTCCTGCCAGATGTCCTGC
>JBGUEO010000052.1:0-19101 GCA_041821315.1 Velocimicrobium sp.
AATTTTATAACAGCCTGTCCATGGTTCCCAGTTCATAGCATCCTCCTTTTTTAGTGTGTTTTGTTGTGTCTATATAATCAATCTTTTATGCACCTTTTCCTTAACGTATCATCAGAATCACAGTTTCAACATGCCTTGTGGCGGTGATAATGATGACGTAGGAAGCTAGTAGCCCCTTGGCGGAAAATCTTTAATGTAATTGGAATATACTTATCCAACAAAAGGATTCCTTTCATCTGGAACTTCCTGGATAAGTACTATAGGATCTGAAATCAAACCATATTTTTCATCCTCAGGATATGTCACAGCAATTGTTGGATTACTCCTTGCATATGATATGACACTTTCCGTCGTATCCCCTTCATACATAAAAAGAAATGAGCATACTCTTCTTGTTCTACAATTTTTAAAGAGGCTCCTCTGTTTCCCAAAATTGCCAGTGTATCTTTTATACCTGTCTCATATTAATTATGCTGATGAGATCTTTACGCATGATAAAATCAGTTTGTTCATATCGCCCATATACAAAGAATGTTCACCAATTTAATTAAATTCTATTTTATCACACATATTTCCATCTTTCTACCAAAAAGAGTAAGAAAAAAAGCCAACTAGGGCTATCCCGAGTTGCTGAAAGCATTCCATCTTCAAATACTTTGGTATAATCAAGTGTTTTCAGCATCAAATCTAAATCCACATCCTTAAGCTGGGACTGTGTTGACTTAATTTCTGAATTCACACCTCTTAAGCCTTTGATAATTTGATGGTATCCCCACCAATTTCTACGGTTATTCCCTGTATTCTGCTCGCCATGACCTCACCCCCCTCCCCAATTTGAGCATAAATAAATACAAAGTATTTCGCCTTATAGCCTTCCATGAAATTATTTTATTTTCCTAATTGTTTATTATTTGAGTGGAAAATTGAAAGTTGTCATGCTTCGTATTGTACTCAAATACTGAAGATTTCTTTAACTGTGATATATACTTTTAAAGTTATCCTATTTGTATGATATGTACAATTTGAATCAGTACCGCAGCAAGAAAAGCTACTAACAATCCAATTATTGTACCTTTACCTGCTCCTACAATATGATGGCTTGGATTATGATATTCTTGGATCATATCTTCTGTTCCAGGTATCCAAAACTTTTTGCAATGCATGAAAATACCAATATCCATAATAAACAAATCATATATATTAACAACAAAGAACAAGAAAAAAACATGAAGAAAAGCTTCTTTAAATGTTGTTGCTCCTGAAAAATATGCAATTACTGCTAATACTAATACAAATACGAATGCTCCCAAAATCTTAATCCAAATATGCCTTGTCTCCTTTTTCTTAATACTATCTTTATATTGTGGCAAAGACTCCACTCTTCTTCTGATTTCAACTGGATATGACATTATCTGCCCAACTGGATTTTTTGCTAGTGGCACTAATATTCCAATTGAAAATAACACACATAAAATAATACTCTCAATTATAAATAACATATCTATCCCTCTTCTTTCTCAAAAATATAATCCAATATTTGTCTTACTATAAGTCCTATATTTTCATCTAAAACATCTTGATGTAAAAACTCTTTATTTTCCACTGCAAAAGCCATAATTTTCATCATATTCGCTAACACATGATAATTAATGTCCTCTCGAATACCAATCGTATTTTCTAATATACTTTGTAAGATTGTCTCCTCACTAGACGGATTCAAGATATATTCTAAGGATAACTTCTTTGCCAGCCATTTTTCATCTTCCACGGTAATTAAACTAATAATATTGTTTTCTCCCGCAAATGAAAACATATTAAAAAGTTTCTCAAAATTTTTGCGATTGATACCACCATTCTCTTCGACAGTTTGATTTATTTCTCGATAAATTTTTTCTTTGCTATATAATATTACTTCATAAATAAAACTCTCTTTAGATTTGTAAAAATGATAAAACGTCCCTTTTCCAATGCCCGTTTGCTTTGAAATCTCACTAATCGTTATATGTTGCATACCTTTTTGCTTAATTAGTTTTATACCAACCTCCAACATTGTTGTCTTAATGCTTTCTCGCTTTTTCATCGGAAATATTGACATATCTAGCCTCCTCATGTGACTGTTTTTATCATGTTTGGTCACTTAATATTGTAGCTAAACCTTTCTTTAGTGTCAAGCAGAATTTATGAATATAATTTCATTTCCCGTTAAAAATCACATACTTTTATTTAATTTAGAATCTGCTGTTTCTGCAGTATACTCAATTATAGCATCCACCATTACTTTTCCTCGCGCTAGAATAATTCCATTATATCGTCATAGTAAGTGTAGTCACCAACAACAATGTTTGAACGCGTAAGAAACATAATAGCCTCTTGCCCAAAACGATCTATCCCACTTGTTTCCTATTCTAATATTGGCTTGCAACACCTCCAACTTGACTCCAAGTGAAACCTTTTGGTTAGAAAATAGTGTAGCTGCTACTTTTTTGAGGAACATTTTCTACAAATGACGAAAATGTTCCTCAAAACCACTTGACAACGATTAAAGACAAATGTAGAATATAAAAAGACAAATGTAGAATATGGAGGTATCCTTATGAACACGATGAAAAAACTTCCCGATGCAGAATTTGAAATTATGAAAGTGGTATGGGCGAATGAGCCGCCCATTACTACCAGCATCATTATGGAGCAGTTAGGCAAAGAAAAAGAGTGGAAAGCTCAAACTATTCTCACACTTATGGTTCGGTTAGTTGAGCGTGGTTTTTTGCGGACAGAAAAGAATGGAAAGGAGCGAACTTATTTTCCTTTGATTGGAAAAGAAGATTATTTGAACTTTGAAACAGGGGACTTCATAGAACGCTTTCATGGTAATTCCTTCGCCAGCTTGATTACAACACTGTATGACGGCAAGAAAATTAAAGACAGCGACCTTGACGAACTTGAAAAGTGGCTCAAAGACAGGAGGGATTGATATGGAAACATTTTTAATCCGGTTGCTACAATGTACCCTGTCCATGTCAATCATAACGCTTTTGTATGCGGCGGTTTTGCCAATTCTTTCAAAGTGGTATGCTCCTAAGTGGCGCTATATGGTCTGGCTGGTTATTGCGGTTGGTTGGCTTATTCCTTTCCGACCTTTGATTGAACTGCCTTTTTTACCCGTGCAGAGCACCGATACACCATTAATGCCTGTGCAGTTCGCTCCCGCTTCCCAAGTGATAAATAATACTGCGGGAGTATTGACCACCGCCCATGAAACAGCGGCAAATACGCCGGAGTTATCTATATGGACTATTGCCGTTTTGATTTGGTTGACTGGCGTCATTTTCATGTTAGCTTATCACGTACTGCGTCACAGACATTTTATGAAAATCGTAGTCCGTTGGAGCGAAGCCGTAACAACGCCTGATATTTTGAATTTAATGGACACTCTGAAACAGGAACAAGGGATTAAAGCCAAAATTGAATACAAAACCTGTTCTAGTGTTTCAACCCCTATGATGGTTGGCTTTTTACATCCGGTTGTGTTGATGCCGCCCGTGCAGCTATCAGAAAACGAATTGACCCTTATTTTGAGGCACGAACTGACCCACTTCAAGCGGCATGACCTGTGGTATAAAGCTATGATTTTAACGGCAACCATTTTGCATTGGTTTAACCCCGCAGCCTATTTCATGGCAAGAGCGACTTCGGCACAATGTGAAATATCCTGTGACGCTCTTGTACTGCAAAATGCGGATATGCAAACACGCAAGCAATATGGTGAAACAATTATTGCGGTTGTACGCAACGGCAGAACCCACCAAACCACACTATCAACTAATTTTTATGGAGGAAAACGAGGTATGAAAAATCGAATAATGTCTATGTTAGACAGCAAACATAAAAAAGCCGGTGTCGCTGTTCTTTGTATCGTGCTGGCTGGAATTATGCTTACAGGAGCAACACTGGTTTCCGCCGGAAAACAAGCTGCTTTCATCCCAAACACGGCATTCACGGAGGAAGAATACAAAAAGCTCTTAGCCCTGCGGTTTGATGATTATGAAAATATGAGCGTGTCAGAATTTCAGCAGAAGGTTTGGACTCTTAGGGATACAACCGAATATATGTCTTTGCTGGAGCGGTTTTATATGAATGACCAGTTGAATGAAATGAAGGATACAAATGATATTGCGTCCTTTCTGTTCTATGAATTAACACCGCTTACAGCTGAACAATGGCAAACGCAGGATTTTGACGACGGCGGCATGACGAGCTACGAGAATTCCGACAATGCACAATTTGAATATACTTGCACCCTTTCCGTTTTGAACGCTGACCACTTAACTGTTGGGGAATATAACAAAGCACGAAAAGGGGTAATGAATGAGCTTCTAATGTTCTTTCAAGAGCGGACAAAGGAGGAATTTCAGGATGAACAGGGCATGAGGGAGGTGTTGGATGCCAAGATAGACAGCTTGAAAGAACAATGGAGTTCAGAATCACTACAAATCGACGTTGAATATTTTTTTATACCTTTGGAAGTGAATGAGAACTATAAAGGTACCGGGGAAAGTGATGATAATTATGTAGAAGAACGCGAATACCCCAATGCCACAGAAGAAGATTACCGTTCTCTGCTGAAACTCAAAACAACGGATTATCAGAGCCGCACGCTGTCTGATTTTAATTCTGATCTACTGGAGTGGGCGAATGAAGGTTATGAAAGAAGCGAACGAATCGCGATTGATACAGCATGGAATGATTTTGCCGTATCCCTGACACCTGAGGAGCTTTCTTTTGTAACCCTGACCATAAACCGTTCTGGGGCAGAAAATGCTGCAATGATAATAAGTGAACGTACCGGCGAACCAGAGAAGGCTCCCTCTATTGGTGGAAACCCACTTATTAAAGAAGCTTTCGACAGCAACGGCAACGTGTATAGTAGTCTGTATTATCAAATGTCTTATCAAATATCAGATAAAAGCAAGATAACCGTTGGCGAACGTGACCGCTGTGTTGGTGGAGTGATAAACGGTATCCAGAAGTTTTGGGATGAAACAAGTATAGATGAGCTTTTAGGTATGAGCAAGGATGACATGCTTGCAAAATTGCAGGGTTTTGCTAACCAGTACAGCAACGATCTCATAACCATTACCTTTGAACCAACCTCTGAATGGTTTGGCTTTGAGCAAATAGACGAACGCGGATTCCAAGACTAAAATTGTAGTGCATAATATAGAATTTCAACTGAATCGGATGAAATTCATAGTATCTTCACCTCCATGTACTCATTATATCATCTGACCGATGACAGTATCGGCAACTAAATCTCATATAAACATCTCTCTATCGCATCTTTTAAAGAAAAAGGCTGTCTGCTGTGATTCATTCACAACAAACAGCCTTATATAATCTTTTATTTTAATATTAACAAATTTACTCTACAAACTTTTTTCATTTGATCAGCAAGGAAAAATGGACTTTTCTTGGTCAACAAACAATTAAGGATTACCAATACAGCAATTGACAAGTATTCCGCCACTAATATTTTTTCGTAGAATGTTGGATTGGCTATAAAAGGAAACAGATTAAGCAGCGATTGTTTTTTATAGTTTATATTCCAGTACAGCCAATAGAACAAGGTCGCGCCATAGCCGACATAGGGATTGTTCAAAACATTAGCAATACTCATGGATAGCGTTCCGAGCATCAGGCTACTGCCACAGGCAAGCAGTACATATTCCAGTAAAGAGATCGGCTCCGAAGCAAAATTATTATTGATGAGCTGAGAAATCCTGAAAATTCCATTAGCAAGCAATACAAGTACTAACAGCAGAACAGCCATAATGCAGTATCTCTGCAAAAATGTTTTAATTGGCTTCCGATTTGACAGATACGCTATTTCCGCAAAGTTATTGCTCTTATCCATCATTACGATGTCCGTAAACAGAACCACTCCAACAAAAGGGATATATATGGTACTGATATTGGTAAAATCGTAATAGGTCGGCGCGTACATGAAAACAGGAATCATGGCAACAAACAGTAGGCAACAAAGCCATTTGCTTGGAGAAAACAGGAGCTTCAAATTATATCTCATATTGTTATTACCTTTCTCAAGTTGTTTTTCATGCGGTCATACAACTTGCAGGAAGCAAAAATCATCACTGCCGCCAATAATAGATAGATTCCCCGATTCAGCATGACATCCTGAGCGTTTACTGTCTGCCAGTCAAGCCGGATAATCGCTCTGGAGAAAACACCCAAGCGGCTTCCACACTCAAACACTCCCGGCGTTACATTAAAAATAACGTAAGCAATATAGATTGGGAATACAGCGATGGCTTTTTTGAACAACAACATGAGGAACATAATAAATGCGCTCAGAAAAACCACAGTCGGCAATATATAAGCCACAAAATCCTTGAAAAAGAACGTGTACCCAATATCCCATCCGGCCCCGGTAAATCGAGCTGTGCTGATCAAGTTCAGAACGATTCCAAAACCATAGAAGAAAAACAGCAGAGGAATCAGCGCACCCAAATAACGGCATAAGATATATTTTGTTGATGAAATGGGCTGTGCATATAAAATCTCGGACATATTATGTCTAGAATCCCTTGTGAACAAAAGCAGAAAGATGGGAAACATCAGAAATGTCGCACATATTTGCATATAAGTAACGTATTTTTCATATAACTGTGATCCGTATCCTGTTGTTCCTATTGCATTGTGCAAATTATGGTTGACTTCCTCTCTGCTGCCTATTTTCTGTCCAAACTGACTTTTGCCGACACGAAGCCACTGGGCAATCCATTCGTCCTCCTGCATGGCTGTATAAACCTCGTCAAAGCTATTGTTATGTAATAATTCGATCACATACTCAACGTCTTTTACTTTCTCCGCAGGAATTCTAGCGTTATCTATATTTTCTTGGAGATATTTTATTGTTGCAGATTTTAATTCAGCTTCCGAAGCAGGAACAAACAGATATTCACGTGTACCGCTACTTTCTAATACTTCAATGTCATGATCGTTATTTACAGGGTAATGAAAAGCTTCTCTCATTTGAGTAGCGATAAATACCGCAAACAATAGCAGCACAATAATAAATGTTATACTTTGTATTTGATGCTTGACCTCAAAGGCTGTTAATTTTAATCCTTTCATTTTTCCGCTCTCCTTTTTGCCGTCATAAATACATAGGCATCTTCGAGAGTAGCCTTATAGGGCTTGCTGTCAGCGGCTGTATCTTTATTTCCAATAAAAACAGCTTTTGTTTGTGTCCCATCTCGCTTAAAAGAAATAACGGTATGGTGGCTGTCAAAATATTGGAAATCCTCTAACCTATCAAATGTACATTCAAAAATGTTTCCAGCTGTCATCTTTAACAAATCATTCAATGTACCGCCAAATAACAAGTTTCCTTGTTCTAAAATGGCAAGCCTGTTGCAGGTATACTCAATATCCTCAATGATATGTGTTGAGAACAAAACGGTATTGTTTTGACTATACTCACTGAGTAGCTTGCGGATTCGGATTCTTTCCTCTG
Organism: Velocimicrobium sp.; assembly: GCA_041821315.1. GTDB lineage: Bacteria > Bacillota > Clostridia > Lachnospirales > Lachnospiraceae > DIGJ01. Next base: position 7,535 of record JBGUEO010000052.1, read on the forward strand.
GATCGACGCCAGCCGTAGGCTCGTCCACAATCAGAATCGGCGGATTGCCAAGCATCGCCTGTGCCAATCCAACCCGTCTTTTCATACCACCTGAAAGCTGCCGGTATTTTTTCTTTTTGTCATCCATCATATTTACCTTTTCAAGTGTTTCTGTGATGAGCTGATTTTGCTGTCCTTTCCCAATCCCACGCATGAGGCAAATGTACTGCATGATTTCCAATACGGTAAATTCCTTATAAAATCCAAATTCCTGCGGTAGATATCCAATATTTCTCTTGATTTCCATACAACTGGCTCGATTACTTTCCATTCCCAAAACTTGAACACTGCCCCTTGTCGGTTCAAGCAGCGTCGTTATGATGCGCATTAAGGTCGTTTTTCCCGAACCGTTGCGTCCTAATAATCCAAAAATGCCCTTGTCAATGGACAAAGAAACATCATTTAGAGCCGTAGCATTTTTGCTGTATTGTTTCGTTAAATTTAATATCTGTATGGTCACGTGATACCCTCCTTCATATATGAGAGGAAAAAAATAGCACCATTTCCCCCTTAAAGGTACGGTACTATTTAATGTTCAACTTTTTATCAACTTTTGAAAATTAGTTGCTATTATGGAATGTTGCAGTGATAAAGGCTCCTCCATTAGAACCGTTTGACACAAGCAACCCGCCTCCATGCTTTTCACAAATGATTTTACATATATATAGACCAAGTCCAAAGTGTAACTTATCCTGCTTTCCGTCAGCACGATAGAAAGGCTCAGCTGCCTTTTTGACCGCTTCTGCGCTAAACCCTTCTCCATCATCAAAAACAGTTACTTTCAGCACATTATCAGTGGCAATAATGGCAACATCAATTTTGTTTTCGGCGTATCGAATGGCATTGGATATAAGGTTTTCAAATACCTGCAATAACAAATCCAGATCAATGGATATGGGCTTTTCTTCTTGTTTTAAGGTCGAAAAACATACCGTTTTATCGCCGCGCACAATATCCGATATTTCCTGAAACGCCTGCTGAATATCGGATAGAATAACCTTTTGGGGCTGGGGTTTAATTTCCTCTAATCGTTGAATGGAATTGAGATTTTGCACATAGGATTCAAGACGGCTGATTTGACCCCTCATGGTGTGAACGGTGGATATTACTTTTTCTTTTGGTACGGTATCCTCAACCAGATGGGTTGATAGAAATTCTGTGTATCCGCTCAATACGGTCAGCGGGGTTCTCAAATCGTGAGCAAAGGCGGCATTAAGCCTTTTTCTTTCCTCCACAGACCGCCACATTTCCCGATTGTTCTTTTCTAATGCACCTCTCATTTTCTCGAAGGAGGCACAAAGCTTGCCCATTTCATCCGTACTGTCATATTCTACAGAAAAATCCAAGTCATCAGTAGCTATTTTTTCTGATGCCGTGTTTAATGCTGCCAGTGGGGTACGCAATTTATTGCGATAGAAAAGCATAGCGGCAACTACGGTACACAGCAAATACGCAAGAGGGCTGATAATGGTCTGAATCACACCTAATGCAAGTATTTTTTGCTTGTCCTGTGGGGAGTAATCCGGTTCCACATATTGCTCAATGATACCAGCACCCTTTCCTAATTGTTTACCATCCTCCGTCGTTAAATAATATCGTTCTTTCTGTCCGGTAAAATAGGAGGCGTTGATGTTATCTATCGCAATGTTAACAACTCTCAGTGAAATTCCGCTAAAAACAATAGCCAGCACCATGAAAATTAGCATATACAGTACAAAACTTTTGCGTATGGAGATGTCGTTCAACATCTTTTTTATTTTACCCATTTATATCCGACCCCCCACACGGTTTCAATATGCGATTTAACACCCGCCGCAACCAGCTTTGCTCTAATTTTGCGGATATGCTCGGCAACCACGGATGCATCCCCTGTACTGTCATACCCCCAAATCTTTTCGTAAATTCTTTCTTTATCAAATACCTGTCCGCTGTTCAAGGATAGAAGCTCAATAATTTCAAATTCTTTTTTAGCGAGTGCAACAGGAACATTTTTAAAGCAGATTTCCTTTGCGGCGTAATCAATGGTTAAGTCGTCTTCAAACTTAGCCTTTATTTTTATCAGTCCTCTTTGGTCACGTCGAATATGGGCAGCAACCCTTGCGTTTAGTTCATCAAGAGAAAACGGCTTGACAATATAATCGTCCGCACCAAGTCCAAAGCCGAGTATTTTATCTGCATCTTCAATTCGCGCTGTTAAAAAAATGATAGGGCAGGGAACAAAATTACGGATACGGTCACAGACCTGAAAACCATTAAGTTCCGGCATATTGATGTCAAGCAGAATAATATCCGGCTGCTGTTCCGCTTTTTTAATTGCTTCTTCGCCGCTTCCAGCAGTAAGTACGTCATAGCCACTGTATTCAAAATGATCTTTCAATAAACTGATAATATCATCCTCGTCGTCAACGATTAAAATTCGATTTTTCATATCACATAGCACCTCCTCTATCCTCAAGGATACCGTACATTTATCAATTATTTATCAACTGATTTTTTTATCCTACCATCAACAGGCTTTTCTACATCTGGAAAATAGCAAAATTGAGTATCAAGACCTGTGGGCACAGCTGACGAAAAAATGAGGTGAAAATCATGGCGTTTCTTTTTCACAATGCAGGAAAAAATTGTTTTCCGTGCGGATTTGGTGGAATACCTTTAGGACAACCAGCTTTATGTTTATGACAATACCCTCAGTGTAAATATTACAAGAATTCGGGGGAAAATAAAGCAAATCGGGGTAACAGATTTTATCCATGCTTTTTTTTGTAGTTTTTTTGTCGGCAATCGATATGCAAGCAAGTATTATTTTGATTCTGCTGATTGTCTGGTTTCTTATTGCCTCAAGCTATATCCTTGTATACCTCCATTTTATTAATTCATCTTTAACAAATTTAAGTTTTAATTATATATTTAGCATATTTTTATTGATTAATCAAGAACCTATTAATGTTTTAATCTAGTATTTACAATAAATGTGGAAATTAACTTTTTTGACCTAAAATTGCTTCTAAATCTTGTTCAGGTGTTGAAATAGGTTTTAAATCAAATTTGTCAACTAATACTTGCAGTATATTTGGTGTTATAAATGCTGGTAGTGTTGGTCCAAGACGGATGTCCTTAATTCCCAAAGATAATAAAGCAAGAAGTATGCCAACTGCTTTTTGTTCATACCAAGATAGAACTAATGAGAGTGGTAATTCATTTACTCCACAGTTAAATGCTTCTGCTAATGCAACTGCAACCTTAATAGCTGAAAATGAATCACTACACTGACCGCAATCAAGGATCCTTGGGAAACCTGCTACTGTTCCTAAATCAAGTTTGTTGAAACGAAATTTACCACATGCTAAAGTTAAAATAATAGTATCTTTTGGAGTTTTTTCTGCAAATTCTGTGTAGTAATTTCTGCCTGGTCTTGCCCCATCACAACCTCCAATTAAGAAGAAGTGTTTAATGTCACCATTTTTAACTGCATCTACGATTTCATTTGCATGACTTAAAATAGCATTGTGTGCAAAACCAATTGGTATTCTCTTTTCAGGTTCATCTCCCTGCCATCCACCTAATTCCAATGCTTTTTCAATAATAGAAGTAAAATCTTTTTTTCCATTAGATTCGTCTATATGTGGACACTCAGGCATACCAACTATACTTGTTGTAAACAATCTATCTTTATAGCTATCTCTTGGCTTTTGTACACAATTAGTAGTCATTAATATACATCCAGGGATTCCATCAAACTCTTCTTGTTGTTTCTGCCATGCACCTCCAAAGTTTCCAATAAGGTGCTTGTATTTTTTTAATTCAGGGTAAGCATTTGCAGGAAGCATTTCACAGTGAGTATATATATTTATACCTTTACCTTCTGTTTGTTCTAACAGTTCTTTTAAATCTTTTAAATCATGTCCTGATACTATAATAAAAGGACCCTTTTTCTTAGTTATCAATACTTCTGTTGGTTCAGGATTACCATACGTACTAGTAACTGCAGAATCTAATAATTCCATGCATTTAAGGTCTGTTTTGCCAAGTTCCATATTTAGATTAAATAATTCGTCTACCGTTAAGCTATCATCAATAGTACCAGCTAACCCTTTATAAAAGAAATTATTCACTTCATCATCAAATTTACCTAGTATATAAGCATGATGGGCATAGGCCGCCATTCCTTTAAATGCATATATTAACAGCTCTCTTAAAGAACGTATATCCATATCTAAACTTTCATCAGACATTATACCTATATTCTTCGCTTGTTCTACCATTTCTTCCATAGTTTCTGGTGCTTTGTATTTTGCCGCTTCAGGTATATTCTCTATCTCACCAACTGTATTTTTAAGTTCTTCTTTTATTTTCTCCGCTTTTTTAATATACTCTACAAATCTAGTTGGGTCAAAATTGACATTAGTAAGTGTAGAAAACATACTGTCTACTACAAATTTATTTATTTCACTTCTAATCTTTAGCCCTTTTTCTAAATTTTTTTGACCATAAAATCCTATACCTTTTAATTCATGAATTAGTACATCCTGTAAATTGGCAACAATTGAATTTTTGCCACATACTCCTGATTTCACACAACCCTTTCCACCTAATGTTTGCTCACACTGATAACAAAACATTGAATTTTCCATTATTAAACCTCCTTAGGGTACTTTTATTCCGCTTGTATTAGTTTTTCTAGCTGAGTGAAATTTATTCTAAAAAATATTAAATAATAAATAATTTCAGTCTCCAAATCCTTTAACAGAAACAAAAATTTAGCTTGTTGAGTTGTTCTTCAAGTTCAGCCTCTTCATACAGACGCTTTTGGTATTCACTGACATGAACTACTTCCATTGCTACGGGACACAAATTTCCAGCTTGTCCAGAGTAGTTGGGGCAGACTCATAACGTTCTAATGCGCTTTCAAACTCATCCAAGGGAAACCTCCCCATATCATGCTCAACCAACATACCATATCGAATCAGCTTTACAGCAGCACACGGCAATTGGCATTACGGATTACCGTTACAAGGGTAAGAATATTTTTATGTTCCTGTACCATTAAATCAATAGAATTCATTTTTTTACACCTCCAGAATGAGAAACTGCTTGTCTATCTACTGAAAGGAAAACCAACTGCCTGAGAGACTTCCTAAAATAAAGGCAGTAATGAATTGGATCTAAAAATGCACTCATATTCTCATTCCTTTCTAAAAATTTGGTCATGGAACATCAAAGTGTCCCATGACCAAATTTATTATTAACCGTTTATCTTATTGTTAACCGCTTTTAGTGCATCATCTACATTTAAACCGTGAACCATGCATGCATCTGCTAAAAATTCCATTTAGGAAGAAGGGCATCCTAGACAATAAATTTCTCGCTCATTCATCGCCAAAGAACAGCTTTAAGTCTTCATCAACAGTTCCAATTCCGGCTATTCCAAAATTCTCCACCAGTACCTTTGCCACATTAGGGCTAAGGAAAGCAGGAAGTGTTGGTCCTAAATGAATATTTTTTACTCCAAGATGTAGAAGAGACAAAAGTACAATAACCGCTTTCTGCTCATACCATGCGATATTGTATACTATTGGCAAATCGTTAATATCATCAAGTCCAAAAACCTCTTTCAGTTTCAAAGCTATAACTACCAATGAGTAAGAGTCATTGCACTGACCCGCATCTAATACGCGAGGAATGCCGCCAATGTCGCCTAAGTCAAGTTTGTTATATTTATACTTTGCACAACCAGCAGTGAGTATAACCGCATCTTTGGGTAGCGCCTTTGCAAAATCAGTATAATAATTACGACTCTTTGCACGACCATCGCAACCAGCCATAACCACAAACTTTTTAATTGCACCAGATTTTACAGCTTCAACCACCGGTTCAGCAAGAGCCAGTACTTGATTGTGTGCAAAGCCACCTATAATTTCTCCTGTTTCGATTTCCGTAGGAGCAGCACAACGTTTTGCGTGTTCTATGATTTCAGAGAAATCTTTTTCCTCCCCAATAGCACCAGAAATATGTTTGCAACCAGGAAATCCTGCCGCACCCGTTGTGTACAGACGATTTTTATAGCTATCCTTAGGAGGAACAATACAGTTGGTAGTCATGAGAACAGGACCATTGAAGGATTCAAATTCTTCTTTTTGCTTCCACCAAGCATTACCATAGTTACCCACAAAATTTGGATACTTCTTGAATGCAGGATAGTAATGTGCAGGTAGCATCTCAGAGTGGGTATAAACGTCCACACCAGTTCCATGAGTCTGCTTAAGAAGCATTTCCAGGTCACGCAAGTCATGACCTGAAACAAGAATACCGGGATTTGAACCCACACCAATGTTTACCTTAGTAATCTCAGGATTGCCGTAGGTTTGTGTATTTGCCTTGTCCAGCAGCGCCATACCAGAAACACCATATTTACCAGTTTCCAGTGTAAGTGCTACCAAATCATCTGCAGAAAGATTATTATCTAAAGTAGCAGACAAAGCACGCTGGAGAAATTCATCCACTTCACTATCTTCTTGAAGTAGAACATTTGCATGCTTAGAATAGGCAGAAAGTCCTTTCAATCCATAAGTAATCAGCTCACGCAAAGAACGAACATCTTCATTTTCAGTTGATAGTACACCTACCATGGCTGCCTTCCCCTCAAATGTAGATTCATCACCGTCCCAGTGTGCTGCCTCTGGAAGAATTTCTATGTTACTTACTTTGGCAAGCAATTCACGCTTTAAATCTAAAGTTACACGAATACGGGCTGTAATAGCTTCTTTATCAAAGTTAGCATTGGTAATGGTTGTGAAAAGATTAAATGTAACCAAGTGGTTAATTGTGGAAGATACCTCCACACCCTGAGCACGTAACGCAGTAGTAACAGCTGATAGACCCTTAGTTACATAAATCAATAAATCTTGCATAGCAGCAACATCTGGCTTTTTGCCGCATACACCTACTTGGGTACATCCAGCACATCCAGCTGTTTCTTGGCATTGATAACAAAACATTTTACTTTCCATCATTATTCCTCCTAAAATTATTATTTTAATATAATGTTTCTAAATTGCTTCTCCTCAGACAACTGGAGGAAAAACAACTGTAAGCAGCATTTTGAATGATTCTTTGGCAAATACTGCATGAGGCTTCTTTGCAGGCATAATTATTGATTCACCTGCACCCAAAACGTACTCAGCACCATCCACAGTGAACAGACCAGTACCTTCCAGCACCAAAACCATTGCATCACCATCAGAATCATGAGAGCTGATTTCCTCGCCTTTGGAAAATGCAAAAAGCGTAATGCTGACATGTGGATTTTGGGTCAGAGTTTTGCTTACAATTTGCCCCTCCTGAACCGTCACCTCATTAGCTAAATAAATTGATTTTTCTTGTTCCATATTTTTAATGCAATTCATACACTATCCTCCTCAATCTTCATTTTCAATTGCATTAGCAGGACAACCACTTTGAGCCTGTGCGGCTGAATCCAGCACCTCTACAGAAACCTCTCCATGGGAAGCTATTGCAACACCAGAATCCGTCATTTCAAAAACTTCTGGACAATCCATTGCACATAACCCACATCCGATACAACTATCGTTTACAAAATACTTCATACGAACATCCCCTTTCACTGAATCATTAGTATCAATATGTTATTCTTTTGTTAATACAATGATATCATCAAACTAAGAATATTTATGTTGTTAAAACAACGAAAAATAAAATAATTTGCAAACAGTGTGGATACCTTAACAAGTTAATTCTTTTGTTTTTTCTTGCAAAGCAAGGGATTACAAGCACTTTTCAGAATGAGAAGTTAAACTTCTAGGTAGCTTGTCTCTGACCAAAGTCAGAGAATTAGGACTCTAGCTTTACATATTCTCATATCTAAATTTACTAAACTCCATAAGTAAATTTTGAGCTGTTTTTGCTAAATCTTCCGAGACTACTGTTATCTGATTCAAAGAATTTTCCTGATTAGCTGTTGCCTCTGCAAGTTTTCTAATTTCTTCAGCAACGACAGCAAATCCTCGACCGGCTTCTCCTGCACGAGCAGCTTCAATAGAGGCATTAAGTGCTAGCAAATTTGTTTGTGATGATATATTCCCATCAAGAATGTTACTTCACTAGCAAATTGAATACAATTATTCGATATGTCTTTTTCATTTCTTCTGGATTTCATCGCACAACCTCCTAATAATCCACAAATTAGATATGTAATATTTTCTATATTGCATATTATATCATACCATCTTGCGAATTGCCATTATATTATTCGCAAAAGCAATATTCAGTCACCTAAATCACTATTAATGGAGTGTCCGTGCGTTTACCGTATAGAAAACGGTAAAAACCACTGTCAAAATAATACCGTACTCCTTGGCTGTCAATTAATAATTTACCCCCTTCACCCCTTTCAGTCCTCATAACTGTCTTTGAAAACGAAAGACTATGGGAGGGAATCTACATCTTGCAGTAATTCTGTATAACAAAAAAAGAGCATACTCACAGACATATTTTTCCGTTTGTACACTCTCATATTTCAATTCGCATTCTACATGTTCCGAAATTTCTGCATAGGAAATACCCCACCCAAAGTGCCGTTTTTTTCTTTGGCGGGTAATGCCTATTTTAAATTTGATTGATAAAAAGATTATTCCTACCTATGGTAGTTTTGCCTTGAACTATTTTTGTTGTTCCACATATTCTACAATCGTACCGTCAAAATGTTTGACAATCATATTAAGCCCTGTAGGAGTTTTCTTTACATCTTTCATTATCGTGGCATCGTTGTTTAATAGAAAATCCTGCCTACTTGTGCTAATTCCAAATGAAATTGTTTGTGCTCAAATCTCATACTACATTTTTCATCTAACAAGTGTTCATAGAACGCTACTGCCTGATTCATCTCATTTACATAAATCCGATTCAAAATCTGCTTAACTTTCATTCTCATTTCTCCTCAATTTTAATAAGTTCCTTTATATTTTTAGGTGACATGTTTCATTATCAAGTGTGACTGCAAAAACTATTTATCCATTACATTCAAATTTGTATTAGATACCTGCGCCTTTGCAGAATGCTTGATTTCTCCATTTAGCTTTACTGCTAAAATTCCCATGATGATGATTGTGATAATGTCGGCAATTGGTTGAGCAGCTATCACTCCGTTTAATCCCATGAATTTTGGAAGCATCAGAATAATAGGAATAAAGAACACGGCCTGACGTCCAGCACAAAGTACCCAGCCACCTAACGGTTTACCAAGTGCCATAAAGAGCATACAGTAAATTGCTTCTATGCCATAGAAAATGAATGTTATGATATTGATACGAAGAGCAAATGAGCCTATTTCTATGACTGATGCATCGTTCGTTGTAAATAAAGAAACGACTGGCTGCGGAAATAAAATCATGAGCAATGACATTAAAACGCAAAAGATGGTAGTCCATTTCACTGCGATCTTTGTTGCACTTTGTAACCGATCATATTGTCCTGCACCATAGTTATATCCGGCAACGGGTTGAAAGCCTTTTGCGAAACCAAATACCGCATAGATGCCCATAGAAATTACACGAGTTACGATTCCCATTGCAGCAATGACAGAATCCCCATATGGCTGTGCTGCCATATTTGTTAAACTTATAGCAACACTGGTCGAAAGCTGAAAAACGAGGATACCAATTCCAACTTTGAAAATTTCCTTGAAAATTGTACCCTCCAAACGGATTTCTTTTAGAGAAAAGCTAAAGATACTTTTTTTCTTCCATATGTAAAACAAATACATAATAGAGGTAACAATTTGAGCAACCGCCGTTGCCATACCAGCCCCTATAATCCCCATATGCAGACCATAAATGAAAACCGGAGCAAAGATGACATTTAGTCCGGCACCAAGCAGCATCGCAGTCATCGAAACCTTAACCGCTCCCTCGCTTGAAGCAATGTTGTTCATGGTAACATTAAATATGTTAAAAATTGAGCTGGCTACGTAGATAAGGGCATATTGCTTTGCATAAGGAAAAATTGTTTCCGTTGCACCTAACCCCCATAATACTTTATCTAAGAAACACTCTAGTAAAATGATTACAACTGCACCAATAATAAGGCTTGAATAAAGGGCGGTTGAAGCTACATGACTTGCTTCTTCATTCTTTCTCTCTCCCAATAATCTGGATATGTATGCCGCTGCACCGCCACCGAACATAACTGCGATACCGACAATTGCTTGTCCAAGCGGGAAAGCAATGGAAATTGCCCCCATTTGGCTTGTCCCAAGTCCTCCAACAAAGTAGGCATCAACCAGATTATAAAACCCTGTTACCAGCATGCCGATCATTGTCGGCAATCCCATTTTTAATAAAAGCTGAGGGATTGGGGCTTCCCTTAGCATTGTGATACGTTCTTCCTTGTTCATGATAAAAATCTCCTTTAGTTTAAAATTTGTATACATTTATAAATGAAATTGCGGTATTACGTTTTTGAATGTAAGGCTGCAATGACAATCTTAGTGATTACCCTGCAATTGCTATTAACTGAAAGGATTGATTGATTTATCGCCTTCCTAACTTGATCTTGTTTCTTTTGCAGCTTTCTGGATCCTGAGACTATAAATAACACATTTTTATGTAAGCCTGATTTTACAATTCGCAAACTTTTTATCTTTCCATTCGCTTCGAATCTATGGATTTCTTGTTCCGCTTTTATATATATCAATTCATACATAACGGAATCATTATCTAAATAATCAATTTGTATTGTTGTATCACAGTCCATTTCCAGATATAGTTTATAAGAAATTTCATTGGCAATGTCGTTTAATATGACATTGTTTTCTTCCTCTCCCTCAATATGCATAGAAGCTACATAATGTCCAAGACCATAATCATGAATGATCAGGCTATTGATACCTTTTACTTGTGGATACTGCATAACCAAGGTTGTAATTTTATCAACTAAGTCTTTATCCGGTGTTTGCCCTAACAATCTTTCTACAATTTCCATCATAGATTTCAGACCTGAAAACATGATAAAAATAGAAACCAGCAATCCGCACCAACCATCAATTTTCCATCCGGTAAAATATTGTACAATAAGTGAAATCATAATAGCTGCTGTTGCTGCCATATCACTGATGCAGTCAGAAGCAGTCGCTTTCATGGCAGAAGAATTTATTTTACATGCAATATTCTTGTTGTAAAAAAACATATAAAGCTTAACAAGAATGGAACAAATGAGTATCAATAATATGATCCAGCTAAATTCAATGTTTTTAGGGGTACTTATTGATGTAATGGAACTTTTTGCTAATGTAGTGCCCATTACAAGTACTGCAAGTGCAGATAGAAATCCCATCAGCCATTCATACCGACCGTGCCCGAATAAATGATTTTCACCAGATCCAATTCCGGCTAAGCAAAAGCCAAGAAACGAAGCTGCCAAAGTAGCTGCATCCGCTAAATTGTTAAAACCATCCGTTACAATAGCCGTTGATCCGCTTATAAGCCCAGAAAATAATTTAACTGTAAATAAAA
>JBGUEO010000053.1:0-18351 GCA_041821315.1 Velocimicrobium sp.
AAATAAGTAGAAATAAAGCGACTTCATAATTAGCGTCAATGTGCCGTTTTACAATTAGAATTAACAATGAATGATTCAAAGACACTGATGGAAGATATTGTAAATGCAAAGATTTTATTATATCTAGGTGATAATTGTGGAGAAATCTGTATGGACAAGATTCTTTTAAAGCAAATAAAAGAATTGAATCCTAATGGTAAATTACTATTCGGGGTACGTGGGAAACCGGTTGTAAATGATTCTATAGCTGAAGATGCGCATTTTGTAGGTATCGATGAATATGCAGAGGTTATAGATAATGGGGATGGATCTCTGGGAACTGTCCTTAGTAGAACAAGCCCTGCATTCAAAGATATCTATGATAAGGCCGATGTAGTAATTGCTAAAGGGCAAGCGAATTATGAATGTCTGAGTGAAGAAAATAAAAATATCTATTTCCTGTTAATGACCAAGTGTGATGTGATTGCAAATGATATTGGCGTTGAGGAAAGGAAAATGATTTGCATGAAAAACAGATTACCTAAGGAGTAGACTATAGTCGTTAAATTTAAATTTTTGATGGGAGAGATTAGAAATGAAATTGAGATTGGTGAAGCTTACTGAAAAATATAGTCAGCACTTAAATGATATGATGGAGGAATGGTATAAAGCGGATGAAGAAATAATTCCATATGCCATAAGAAAAGTAGATTATCGTGATTTAGAGAATTATATGAATCAATTGGAAGTCAAAGATCCGGAAGAAGGATTAGTTCCAGATTCTACATATTTCTGTTTGGATGAAGAAAGAAATCTGTTTGTTGGAGCTGTTAATATTCGGCACTATCTAAATGATTTCTTGCTGTTGAATGGTGGACATATTGGAGATGGGGTGAGACCATCCGAAAGAAGAAAAGGTATTGCAACAAAAATGATTGGTCTTGCACTTTTAGAATGTAAGAAAATTGGAATAGAAAAAGTGTTAATGGTATGTGATAAAGATAATATTGGTTCTGCAAAAAGCATTCAAAATAATGGAGGAATCTTAGAAAATGAAGTTACGGATGATGAGGGTATTATTGAACAAAGATATTGGATAACTATATGATTAAAAAGATTATAAAAAAAGTAATAAAGTGGTTTGCAATTATCTTGGTAACATTAGTCGTTATAGGGCTATTTTTCCCTACATGGACCCCAAAAATATTGGGAGATAATAGTATTAGCCAATTGCAAAAAGTTAAGATAAATAACGCTAATCTTGAAGTAATGGTACGTGGAAACGATCGTGATAATCCAGTGATTGTATTTGTGCACGGTGGTCCATGTTGTTCGGAAATACCATACGTTAAAAAATATCAGGACTTACTTGAAACGAAGTTTACAATCGTCCATTACGACCAACGTGGAAGTGGAAAATCATATGCGTTCAATAAAAATTATACTGGTGTGACTGCATCTACCCATGCAGATGATTTAATCGCACTTACCGAATATATCAAGGAATATTTACATCAAGATCAAGTAATTTTAATCGGGCATTCTTATGGAACCTACATCGCCACTTTGGCAGCGGCTAAAAGGCCAGAATTGTATCGGGCATATGTAGGAATAGGACAGATGTCAAATACGATTGAAAGTGAGATGGATTCACTTCAAAAATGTATCAATGCTGCGAAACTGGAGGGTAATGCAGAGGATGTTACATATTTAAGTGGGTTAGAGAATTCGGTTTCACAAGGTGAGATGATGGCTCCCCGGAATTATGTAAGAAAATATGGATTCGCAGCGAGAAATATTGATGAGAATGCAGATTATTTGAAGGGTTTTCTCCTTGGAAGCGAGTATAACCTACTTGATACAATTCGTTTTTATACGGCATCCATCAAGTCCCAAGATGCATTAATTATGGAAGCACTGAATAAACCGATTTCTGATTTGGTAACACAGATTAATATCCCTGTTTACTTTGTAATGGGTAAATATGATTGTATGACTTCTCCAGAAGCTGCCGAAAAATACCTCAATAGTTTAAGTGGAGAGTCTACACATGAAATGGTAATATTCGAGAACTCAGCACATTATCCGCAATTTGAAGAAGAGGAAAAATTTTTTGATTGGATGTGCAGTATGTTTGCGAAATGACAAATTTCAAGAAAAAAATAGAGAAGGTGTAGATAATGAAGATACTTTTGAGAATACATCCAAAAAATGGCTTAACCTCTGTGCAACTATAAAATATAAAATTGTACAGAGGAGTGCAGAGAAAATGAATAGATTAAATAAACCAGTTGTAACAGAGAAAACGATCAAGTCAATGGAGGATATGTCTTTTTTTACCCATGCTTTGATTTTCGATGATTTGCTGATTGTTGCTCAAAGAGAAACAAATTGTTTTGTATTAAAGACAAATGACGGGTTGATAGTAATAGACGCCATTTGCCCTGCAAAAGAGGCTTTTGATGCTATAGAACATGCGATAAAAGAGGTAGGGTGGAATACGGATACAATAAAAAAACTTATTTTGACGCATGGACATGTCGATCATACAGGATGTGGGAGGTGGTTTGTTGATAAATATCAAGTTGATACATACCTTTCTGAAATTGATGATATTTTTTGGCTAGAACACCCAACGAAACCCGATAGACCGGAAACATGGAAGAATTCATATGGCCGCTTTGTGGGGTGGTACAACACCGCCATGGACAAAAAACGGAGTAAAGCAATACCTAAAGTCCTTGGATTACTTTATTAATCAAGCTATGAGTAAAAATGTAGATGTTGTTTTAAGTAACCATACATCTGTAGATAATGGTTTAGAACGTATTGCATATTCAAAAAAAAGGATGTCCTATATGCCCAATATTTATATAATTGGACAGGATGGGTTTCAAAAATTTTGTCAGGTGTTTCGAACAATGAGTTATGAAATGTTAGAAAGATTATCTGAATAAGGTATAGAAGAAAGAAACGACAAATTTGAAAAGGAGGAAACAAAATATGAATATTTCACTTATTAGACCTACAATAGAACTTAAAGAAAAAGCATTGAATTATCGACAGGAACATTTTGATAATAATGAAATGATTATCTATGGAAGTGAACTTTTGGATAAAACGGATTCCTATGAAGAATGGCTTCAAGCGGTAACTAACAATGCAGATGAGAAAACCGTAAATCCTGAATGGGTGTTGACAGACACTTTCTTTGCTATAGATGATGATACACAAAGAATTATTGGAATTATAGATTTAAGGCATACATTGAATGATTTCCTTATAAATTTTGGGAATTCTGGATATAGTGTGAGACCATCAGAGCGCCGAAAAGGATATGCCACTGAAATGCTAAAGCAACTTCTCATTGTCGCAAAAAAGGCAGGACTTAATGAATTGCATTTGTCTGTTGAACGAAATAATAAACCTTCAATAATGACTATTACAAAAAATGGCGGGGAATATGAAAGAAGTTTTGAATTTCAAGGGGAACAAGCAGATATTTATAAAATAATCCCTTAAGATGAGATTTTATTATTCGGGAATTATTTTATTGTACAATTTAAAATGGTGAGGTGGAATAGAAATGTGAATTATTAGATTAGAGGGAGATTTTTCTCCTGTTGAAATAAGAGGATATAGTTCAAGGTCGATGAAAACATATTCTGATTATGCAATTATCGCAACAGATGCAACGCATAGAATTATTGCAATAGGAAAAGAGGCATATAAATATATGGATGAAGTAGAAAAATCTGCAAAGGGCGAGATTACTGTCTATTTCACGTTTAAGAGAAACGTAGTTGCTGAATTTGAAGAAACCGTTGCAGTAATGAAATCGATGTTTCAATTTGTGCTTACCGGAATGAAGAATAAAATCCTAAAGCCAACGGTTGTTGTATGTATTCCCTTTGAATTAATATCGATTATTTTATTTAATACTATTTTACATAGAGAGGTAATTTGAAAATGAATATAACAATACGACTTGGAGAAGAAGCCGATATTGATGAGTTAGAGCAACTATATAATAGCTTAAATGATTACTTATCTGCTACAACAAATTATCCAGGATGGAAAAAAGATGTATATCCGATTCGTGAAACGGCGGTAGATGGTATCAGTGAAAGGTGCTTATATGTAGCTATTTGTAACGGAAAGATTGTAGGGTCAATTATCTTACGTCATGAGCCAGAACCGGCTTATTTGCCGGTCAAATGGCGAAATGAATTAGATTATGAGGAAGTCTTTGTTATATATACGTTTGTTGTGCATCCGGATTATTTAGGTCAAGGTATTGGACAAGCAATGCTTGATTTTACTTCAAACATTGGTAATCAGTTAAACATCAAGTCGCTTCGCCTCGATGTTTATGAGAATAATTTGCCAGCCATCTGTTTATATGAAAAATGTGGATTTGAGTATATTGATACGGTGGATTTAGGCTTGAGTCAATATAACTTAGATTGGTTTCGATTATATGAAAAACTTTTGTAACGCTGAAACAGTTGGAATTTTGGGCATGGTTTATGTGTAATTATTTATATAAAAGGTAAGGAGAGAAGCTATGAAAAATAGGAGATTCATTTTGTTTGCATTGACGTTGGTCTTGCTGATCGCATTAGTTGCTTGTTCCGATAACTCTACATCGGTCAATAAGCCTGTATCCTCATCAAAACACTCAGGGAAGATTTATCTATATGGAGAAGAACATGGTGTAGAAAAAATATTGGATAAAGAATTTGAGCTGTGGTGTGATTACTACGAAAATAAAAATATGCGACACTTATTTGTTGAACTTCCGTATTATACGGCAGAATTATTAAATGTCTGGATGAAGTCAGATAGTGATGAAATTTTTGATTCGGTCTATGATGATTGGAAAGGTAGTGCATCGTATAATTCTTATACGATGGAATTTTATAAGAAGATAAAAAGTAATTGTCCCGAAACCATATTTCACGGTACCGATGTAGGTCACCAGTACGATACGACTGGAAAACGATATTTGAACTATCTGGAAGAGAATAACCTAAAAGACTCGAAGCAGTATTTGCTGGCGCAGGACGCAATTGAGCAAGGGGAGTATTATTATAAGAATTCGGATGATGTGTATCGCGAAAATAAGATGGTAGAGAACTTTATTCGTGAATTTGACAATGTAAGTGACGAAACCATTATGGGGATTTATGGTCAAGCGCATACTGGGCTTGACGCCATGAATTTTACCAACGATGTTCCTTGCATGGCAAATCAGTTAAAGGAAGCTTACGGTAATATCATCAATTCAGAGGACTTAACTTGGATAGCAAAAGATATTGAACCGACGAGAGTGGATACTATCGAAATTGGTGGAAAAAATTATGAGGCATCGTATTTTGGGAAAGAAAATCTGACTGGCTTTAAAGATTATTCATACCGGGAATTTTGGCGCTTGGAGAATGCATATAACGATTTTAAGGATAAATCAAAAACAGGCGATGTACTGCCTTGTGACAATTATCCGATGCTGATAGAAACCGGGCAAGTTTTTGTTATAGACTATACAAAAACAGACGGTTCGATTGAAAGATTATACTACCGTTCCGATGGGACTGTTTGGAATGATATGCTGTCAACAGAAGCGTTGACGGCAATTTCATAAGGAGGAATTATCGTGGAAATTCTTTGTTGTAAAGGTCTTACAAAAGTATATGGGACAAAAGATAATCAGGTTGTAGCATTAGACCATGTGAATTTGAGCATTCAAAAGGGCGAGTTTGTAGCTATAGTGGGATCATCTGGTTCAGGAAAATCTACGCTTCTGCATTTATTAGGTGGAGTTGATCAGCCTACAGAAGGTAAAGTATTGGTAGAAGATACGGATTTATCAACTCTTAACCCTACATCAGCAGCCATCTTTCGCCGCAGAAAAGTAGGATTAATTTATCAATTCTACAATCTGATTCCGACACTTACAGTGGAACGAAATATTCTGATGCCTTTGCTTTTGGATAAAAAAAAGCCGGATAAAGAATTGTTCGAACAAGTGATAACATCCTTAGGAATTCAGGATAAGTTAAATTCGCTTCCCAGTCAGTTATCAGGAGGGGAGCAGCAAAGAACTGCTATTGCCCGTTCTTTGCTTTATCACCCTGCACTACTTTTGGCAGATGAACCAACTGGAAATCTGGATTATAAGAATTCCAGAGAAATTATTGAGATGTTAAAATTATCCAACAAAAATCTTGAGCAAACAATAATAATGATTACCCATGATGAGCAGATCGCGTTAGAAGCAGATCGCATCATCACTCTACTAGACGGCAGAATTATCTCCGATGAGAAGAGAAGGAGGTAATGTGCATGTGGAAAGAGTATTCCATCCGTTATATAAAAAATAATAAGATTACGAGTGTTTCGCTTATGATGGCGGCAATTATATCAGCAATATTCTTGTCGCTTATTACCAGTGTCTTCTACAATACTTGGATCGATAATATAAATCAGATTGTAAAAGAAGAGGGTGACTGGCAGGCAGGGATTACCGGAAATATTTCACAAAATGAGATTGAGCGCATCAAAAATTTTACTAATGTAAAAAAAGTAATACCATCACAAACAGAAAATGGTATGGAAACTTTCGTATATTTTTATGAAATGAGAAGTATCTATGATGATATGCCAAAGATTGCAAAATTGATAGAAGTAGATGAATCAAAAATACAGTATCATGAAATGCTCTTGTCTGAGTATTTCATATTTGATCCAAATGATGAGCAACCACCTATGCTACTGGCTTTTTATGTGTTTGTTATGGCTATCGTATGTATTTCTCTCATTCTGATTATTAGAAATGCTTTTTTGGTATCTATGAATTCCAGACTGCATCAATTGGGAATTTTACAGAGTATTGGTGCAACACCAAGGCAGATTAGAATTTGTTTATTGCAGGAAGCATTCGGCTTATGTCTTTTACCAATCATCGTTGGTATAGGAATTGGAGCGATTTTATGCGCAGGCGTTATCCGGTTTGCGAATGGAATAGCTGGTAACTACCGTGGAGAAAATGTAGTCTTTACCTACAACTTTGGGTTATTCTTGATTGCGTTTCTTGCTTCCCTTCTTACCGTGTTATGTTCCGCGTGGCTGCCAGCAAGAAAGTTAAGCAAGATGGCTCCGTTACAAGTGATTAAGGGTGAAGAAGAGAATGCCATAAAAGAAGTGAAGAAATTTCGTCTTATTTCCCTGCTCTTTGGAGTTGAGGGAGAATTGGCAAGAAAATCGTTATATGTAAGAAGAAAGGCACTTCGTACAGCAACAGTCTCTTTAACGCTTTCTTTTTTTGCATTTAGTATCTTTCTTTGTTTTATGACTTTGTCAGGAATCAGTACAAAGTATACCTATTTCGAAAGATACAAAGATGCATGGGATATCATGGTGACAGTAAAAGATAAAATTTCAAGTGGTGTTCAAGATGCAAGTGATGTTCAAGATGCATTGAATATAAATACCTTGAGACTAGATACATTAGATAAGGTAGACAGTTGCTTTGTTTATCAGAAGGCACTTGCTTATACATATCTGACAGATGACATGTTTAGCGATGATTTACAGGCGCTAGGAAGCATTCTGGCAGTCGCTGGCTCAGATGTGGCTGTGAAAGGTGATAAATACCAGGTTAAAGTGCCAATTGTGATAATGGGTGATAAGAGCTTTAAGAACTATTGTGAAAGTATAGGAGTGAATATTAGCGATACAGAGCGTGGAATGGTTACGATCAACCGTATCTGGGACAACATAAATAGTAATTTCCGATATAAAGAATATGTGCCTTATATAAAAGAGCAAGGTGACTTCACTCTTTCCTTGTTTCAAAATACGAACGGAAGTAATGATACCGTAAAAGTACCGATATTAGCCTATACGGACCAATTGCCAGTACTTAGAGAAGAGTATGCGAATTATGCGTTAGTTCAAGTTATGTCTGCAAGTACATGGCAGAGTATGCTGGCAAATATGAGTCTCGAATCGCAGGAAACCTATATGAATATACAAACTGTTACCGATGATTCTATCGGGTCTGTTCAAACAAAGATAGAGAAAATATTGAGTGGCAAAAATTATAAATATGAAATAGAAAATCGTGTGGAAAAAGAACAGTATAATGAAGAAATCCAAGAAGGATACACGATTATTATGGGTGGATTATGTAGTCTTTTAGCTTTCATAGGTCTGGCCAGTGTATTCGCAAATACATTGGGATATATCTACCAGAGAAAACGAGAATTTGCTCGTTATCTTTCCATTGGTCTTTCACCGCAGGGAATTAAGAAGATATTATGCATGGAGGCGCTTATTATAGGAGGTAAACCTATTTTGTTTACGCTACCTTTGACAATTGCTTTTGTTATATTTGCAACCACCGCAAGTTACATCGATCCAATGGAATTCTTAGACAATATGCCAGTAGTTCCTCTTTTGACATTTGCATGCATGATTATGGGATGCGTAGCATTAGCGTATTATATTGGAGGCAAAAAGATTTGTAATGTTAATATGATAGAAACACTAAAAAATGATGTTTTATCATAAATAAAAATAGCAGTACCTTTTTGTGGTTCAATGGGCCTGTCAATATTTTACGAATTGTATTTCTTTGCTTTATACTGGTGGGAATTTTAGGGCTTAAATTTACTGCGGCTTAGGACAAAATATGTTATGCTTATTATGTTTATTAACGTTGTTTGTATAGCATCAATATAAATGATACGAGGAAAGCGAGGAAATAACTAATGTTTAGAGAAATGAGAAGAGGTAAGCAATTATTATCAATAGAAGATACCACAACTGTAATGAATAGATGTACCAATGGGGTTTTGGCATGCTTAGGCGATGAAGATTATCCGTACGCAGTTCCACTTAGCTATGTCTATTTCAATGACAAAATCTATTTTCATTCAGCAAAAGCTGGACATAAAGTAGATGCTATTATGAAAAACCCAAAGGTATCTTTTACCGTAATAGATGAAGATACAATAGTAAGTGAAGAATATACTACGTATTTTCGTAGTGTTATTGCTTTTGGGAAAGTAAGAATTGTAGAAGGTGAGGAATGGTTAGATGCGTTTCATGCTTTAGTTGAAAAGTATTCAAAAGATCAACCCAAAGAAGCTAAACACAAGGAAATAACCGAATGTAAGCACGCCATTCTTATTGCAATTGACATCGAGCATATAACTGGAAAGGAAGCCATTGAATACGTCAAGGCTAAAAGCAAATAACAATTTTCCATAGGCTTAAATCGGAACAACTCAGTTCGAAAGGTGGCTTATCAATTTTTGCAAGCAAATACTCATTGACATTTATCGATATGAAAGATAATATAGTATATATCATATCGATAAATATAGATATGATGTGAGGAATTTGATACAACAATATGAGAAAGATGCAATAAAATTTAAAGCGTTTTATGATCCGAATTGATGGATGATTATTGAGCACAGATGGGGGAAATTGTTGTGAATAAAGAAAATAAGAGAATTAGTAATAATGGTAAATGGGTAAAAATAGTAATTCCGGTTCTCATTATAGTAGTGCTAGTCGGTATTTATGCATACAAGAAGGCCGAAGATAACAAGCCAATCATACAAAACACAGAAAATACTCAAACTGATAAAACCAATCAAAACACTCAGGATATTGTGAAAGAAGATGTGAAAGAAGAATCGGCGGATAGTACCGATGAAAGTCTTTCATTGGAGATATCCTCCGTTGATTTGGATGAAATAAAATCCTATGGACTTCCTTTTGTCATTGACTTTGGTTCGGATTCTTGTAAACCTTGTAAAGCAATGGCACCAGTTTTGGAAACATTGCATGAAGAATGGAATGAAAAGGCAATTGTACATTTTGTTGATGTATGGGAAAATACGACTGCCGCGAAGGATTTTCCGATATCGCTTATTCCAACACAAGTATTTTACAATGCAGATGGAACCTCTTTTGTACCAAGTGAAGAACTCGCTCAGGAAATTGAATTTTCCATGTATGGTTCGAACGATACGAATGAGCATCTGTTTACTATACATCAAGGAAGGAATAACGGAGGAAGAGATGAGAAAAATATTTGCTGAAATGGGGGTGGAGTAAATGAATGAACTACTCGAATCCATTTCAGTTTTAATAAAAGAAAGTACTTGGCTGGCTCCAGTATTAGCGTTGGTAGCAGGTATTTTCACCTCGGTTACTCCATGTTCTTTATCAACGATACCTCTCGTAATAGGAGTTGTAGGTGGAACCGGACAAAAAGATACAAAAAAAGGGTATGTAGGGGCATTGCTTGCAGGCATTCTAGGTGGAATATTCTCATCTCCTTGTTCGACCCCAGTATTGATTGCACTTTTGGCAATTGTAGCGTGTAAAGGAAGTATTTTATGGGGAGTGCTTCTGTTACTTTTATATTCCATAGGCCATGCTGTTTTAGTGGTAATCGCTGGAACAAGTATAGGATTTGTTAAAAAACTTACTAGTAGTGAAAAATATGGAAGATTTAGTGCGGTATTAAAAATTGCTATGGGATGTGTAATTCTAGTAATTGCGTTTTATATGTTTTATTTAGGATTCTAGTAACTGTTTTTGTGTTCATTTGAAGGAGGGCAACAGATGCGAATAATTATTATTGGTGCAGTAGCAGCAGGAACCTCAGCAGCTGCAAAAGCAAGAAGAAACGATGAAAATGCAGAGATTGTAATCTATGATAAAGACAGATTTATCTCTTATTCAGGGTGTGGAATGCCATATTATATTGGTGGTGAAGTTGAAGATGCAGAAAAATTGACACCACGTGATCCGTTGTTTTTCAAAAGTAAATATGATGTTGACATTTTTATAAAACATGAAGTACTTACCATTGATCATAATAATAAGACCTTGGAGATAAAAAATATGACTACTGGCACAATCTTTCAAGATAATTATGATAAGCTTGTGATAGCAACCGGTGCTTTGGCCGTTATACCTCCTATCAAGGGTGCGGATCATGAAAATGTTTTTACTTTACGGAATATTGGCGACATGAACCAAATAAAAGCCTATATCAACGAGTTTTCTCCGAAATCTGCTGTGATTATTGGAACTGGTTTTATCGGTCTTGAAGTATGTGAGAACCTCAAAGGTCTTGGCATAGATGTTACTTTGGTAGAGCGGCTGCCACAGGTCACTCCAGGACTTGACAAAGAGATAGCGATCTATGTTGAGGACCATCTAAAGAAAAACGGTGTCACGGTAATTACTGGTGTATCGGCAACAGAGGTTAAAGCGGACAAAGTTGTATTAGAAGATGGCAGGGAAATAAAAACCGATTTTGTATTGCTTTCTGTAGGAGTACGTCCAAATACCGAATTGGCCATTCAAGCAGGAGTTGAGCTTGGTATAACAAAAGCGATTCGAGTCAATGAAAAGATGATGACGAATGTGCCAGACATATATGCTTGCGGTGATTGTGCGGAACAGTTCCATATAGTGACTGGAAAACCAGTCTATCGTCCGATGGGATCAACCGCAAATAAAACTGGGAGAATTACAGGAGATACGATTACCGGAGGCGATTTGACATTTCGTGGAATCCTTGGAACCGGAATATTTAAGGTATTTGGTATGACAGTAGCTTTGACCGGATTATCTGAAAGAGAAGCGAAGATGGAAGGATACGATGTAGCCGTATGTCATAACATTAAGCCGAACAGACCCGAATATATGGGTGGCAAGGAAATGGTAATTAAGGGCATCGCAGATAAAGCAACTGGAAGACTTTTAGGCGCACAGATTGTTGGTTTTGAAGGTGTAGATAAAAGAATCGATGTTTTTGTTACAGCAATCACATATAAGGCGAAAGTGGAAGACTTATTCCATCTAGATCTGGCATATGCACCACCTTTTTCAACTACAAAAGATCCGGTTATGTATACTGGAATGATTTTAGATAATGCCATCAACAAAGGCAGAAAACTGATTACCGCAGATGAGCTTGAGGAAATGATTCAGTCGGGTAAAGAGTATGAACTTATCGATGCAAGAACAACTTCCCAATATGAGTCAGATCATATTGAAACTGCAGTCAATATACCTCATACTAAATTAAGAGATGGTATAAATGAGTTAAATCCTAACATAACAGCAGTGACTTATTGCAACAAAGGGGTTACTGGGAACGCAGCTCAGAATATATTGCTTAACAATGGATTTAAAGAAGTATATAATCTTTCTGGTGGTCACAAGCAATTCCAAAAAGGTATAATTTTGGAAAAAAAGATTTAAAATTATGAAAACGATGAAAAGTATAGTATAATATGTCTTGAGCAAAAAATAAGTGAAAGTAAGTACGAGTGGAGGAACTAAAATGTCGATGAAAGATATGGAAAGAATGAAAAAGCTTTTAGAAGAGAAGAAATCTAAAGGCGGTTTCTTACAAAACGAAAAAAAGGTTGGCTCTGGCAAAGTTGAAAAGATGAATAAGAATATAGGAATTGATTCAACTAGAACAAATAAAATATCACAATAGATGTGTGAACAAGCTGGAAAAAATTGAATATTTATTGCCAAAGGACATTTAACATAATTGTTAGGTGTCCTTTTGTTAATGTATTTATTTGAAAGAGAAGATGGGTGTGTTATTAAATAAAAGAAAGCGAATTATTTTGAACTAAATTGAAATTGGTATATAATGGGAGATGTGAAAATCTCATCAATGAAAGGAAATAGAAAAGATATTGCATTATGCACGTCTTCATTCTGACCATGTTGACTATAAATATGCAAAGTTGCTATCCATCGAGGTATTTATTAATCCATTATCAATGAATGGTGAAGGATTCGAAATTGAACTTATTTTTCCGAATGTTGTCTAGTTATGCGCCATTGTTAGGAGAGCCATTCGAAAAATTTTCACATTATTCTTGACAAGTAAACTTGGCGGCGTTATGATATGAATAACAAGTAAACTTGGCAAAGGAGTATATGATTATGAACAAAGAAGAGATTTTAGAAAGAAGTCGTTCTCAAAAAATGGATGAGCGAGAGGAATTCGAAAAGGATAAATCACTAAAATGGGCGTTAATTACAATGGCGATTCTTAGTGCTATATTTGCATTTATAAGAAGTGAACAAAATTTACCAATAATGGATTTAGCTGTTGTAATGTGTGGTTCAACTTCTGTAGCTT
Organism: Velocimicrobium sp.; assembly: GCA_041821315.1. Classification (GTDB taxonomy): domain Bacteria; phylum Bacillota; class Clostridia; order Lachnospirales; family Lachnospiraceae; genus DIGJ01. The sequence continues at coordinate 13,184 of JBGUEO010000053.1, forward strand.
TCCTGTATCGATTTATAAAAACAAAATGTAAATCAGACTTAATGTGTTCCGTTATAACCATATGTGTGGCTATCATTGCACTAATACGGTTTTGTATGGGATATTAGTATGAAAGAAGAATTGATACTAAAAAATCGATTAAAAGAAGTTCGATCAGAGAAGAATATTTCTCAAAGTAAATTGGCTGAAATCGTTGGCGTATCTCGGAATACAATTAGTTCAATTGAAACAGGGCAATTTAATCCAACAGCCAAGCTAGCACTTATTATATGCATTGCATTGGATAAGACGTTTGAACAATTATTTTACTTTGATTAGAAGGTTTTTGATGAAATTTAGAATGATATTTATTTGTTTTATGGGGTAACAGAGGAGGATAAGCAATGAAAAGGATTTTAAGAATATTACTGTTCATGTTTGCAATTGCAATTGGAGGTGTGCTTGGTAATTATTTACTTTTGGATTTTGAATTGTATAAAATGTGCTTTTTTGGAGTTGCATGCATTGTGTTAGGTTATGTTTTTCATGCAGTTGACAAAAAAATCGCATCTTTATAAGGCAGTTGATTTAATATTAGGTTATCTAAATTGGAAAAATAAGGAACATTATATGGTGTAAAATATGATTACAAAGTTTAAAAATGAAGAATTAGATACAGTTATGAGCATATGGCTTGAAACCAACATGAAGGCTCATGATTTTATTAACAAAAGTTACTGGCAGGGGAATTATGATATGGTTAAAGAGATGTTGCCCAATTCAACCATATTCGTTTACGAAGATAACAATATTATTCAGGGATTTCAGCGTGTTTATTGATATTATTGATGAAATCTGTGTAGATGATTATGACGCGCTTGCAATACCAGGAGGTTTTCAGGAATATGGATTTAGGGATGAGGCTTTTCATGAGAAAACAACTAAGTTGATTTATGATTTCAATAATCAAGAAAAGCCTATAGCAACAGTTTGTGTTGCAGCATTTGCAATTGCCCAAAGTGGAATATTGAAAGGAAAAAAAGGCTACAACATATCATTTGCTTGATGGAGCAAGGCAGAAAGAACTTGCATCCTATGAGGGAGTTACGGTAGTAAATGAACCGGTGGTAACGGATGGAAATATCATAACATCCTATTGTCCACAAACTGCACCTGAAGTAGCATTTCGCTTATTGGAGATGCTAACAGATAAGGAAACAGCAAATTTTATAAAAATTATCATGGGGTACTCATCTTGTTAAAACATTTATTATAAGAGCACGGTAAATTATTAAGGAAAATCAATAATGATTTAAACGAAAAGCAGCGACTTATGAATCAAGAAGGATTTGTGGATTGTCCGAATGGTTTTAAAATAAAAAAGTTCTTTAGATTATGTACTCCAAAATTATTGAATAAAATATTTTGGGATGGTGGTTTTTTTACATACCATTACTAATACAACTTTCAATTTGTAGGGGATTCTAAACTGCCCATTATATTTATTAGTCAAATGGATAGCTTTAGGTAAAAAAGATTCGCTGTCGGTGGCGATTGCATAGTAAAAATACTAGTAAGGGGGCGAGAATATGCGTAGGGAAATTGTAATTAACGGTAATAATTTTGATGATTTAGAAGGCTTTTATTGTGAAATAGATAAGGTTTTTACAAAGAACCTGACTTGGAAGACAGGTCATAATTTTAATGCTTTCAACGATTTGCTTAGAGGAGAATTTGGTGTTCACAAATATGGATAAATTTTAAGAAATATTGTTGGTGTTTACGGTGGGCATGAAAAAGTTAATGATCATATAAAAAGACTGATATACTTCAAAATTGTCCTAACATTTACTTCAATGTCGAGGGACACAAATGTGGTAACATATAAATAGTAAGAAACCGCCTAAATGAGCGGTTTTTTTGTTGCCTAAGTATAATATGTTACCGAATTTGTGTCATAATAAAGGACACAAATTCGGTTAAAAGTAGATGTACGGACAAGAAAAATGTTAAATGCAGTAAATGTGACAAGAAAGTGTTAAAATGTCTATTTCTAATTGACATATAAAAACATATGTTCTATAATCAAGGCATACGAACTGACGTTCTGTGCTGCTTTCTAACAGAAAATTTAATTTTCTATAAGATTTGATAAAGACATATCTTATTATTTTCAAAAAAATACCAAAGGAGGATTGAACAATGTATTTTGATAAGCCAATTAAGATGCCCCGTGGCACTCATTATGGTAATAATTACTGGGAAGTGTATAGTAAAAAAATGAATCGAAAAGCATACTTTTTTAGCAATTTAGAATATCATAATTTCTTAACGCTGGAAATGAATCCGAAAGTAGTTCAAATGTGCGAACAACCTTTAGAAATAGAAGTTATGATTGACGGAAAACTCGAAAAATCAATACTGGATTTATGGATTAAATATGATGATGGTAGCGAAGAAATACAAGAAGTAAAAAGTATAGAAAGTCTAACGGAGGGTTCAAAAGATTATATTCGCACTAGAGCGCAGATTCACAAACAAAAGCTCTGGTGTGAGGAAATTAACATTGCTTATACTGTTCGTAGTGAAAAAGAAATATATACTGGTGAATATACAATCGATAATTATGCCTTTATGGCAGCAAGGGTCAGACGGTATACACTACCAGAGGATGCAAAATCATATCGTAACATTTTGATTGGATATCTTGACTCTTGCAAGAAAACGGATATTCGTATGTTAATCGAATCTGGCAGACTTCCACTAAGCAATGAGATGAATTTTTTATGTTATATGCACTTTGAAGGTATAATTCATATGAGTATAGATGATAGACCGTTAGATAATAGAACGGAGGTGACCTTATTTGGCAAGTAAAAAATATAACTTATCAGACTTAATGATTAACCGATTGACTTGGAAAAAGGTACTTGAAGATGCTTTAAATCCAGAAAATAGAGAGGTATTTATTAACCGAAAGAATGCGGTAGATATGTATATTGATGGTGTAACTCTTACTACTATTGAAAATGAGACAAAGATTAAAAAATCCAAGATATACATTTTTGTTAAAAAATGCTGTAAGATAAATCCAATTACAAATGAGCCATATGGATATGCAGCGTTAATTCCTTACTACCATATTGAAAAATATACACGAGATTCTAATTGTTACAATGTTTCTTCTACAACCGGTCTATTTGATATGCTCTTATTAAAATACCCGTCATTAGTTTCCTTTATAGCTGATAATTATTTTGGAAAAAGAGATGTAACTTTAGAAAAAAATATGAAAGTAACAACACTGCATAATAAATTCCTCTATGAATGCCGCAATCTTGGTATTCAGGACTATGAGTATCCTTTTAATACCGAATCAAAAGGCTTACGTTCATTAAGGCGATATGTGCATAATTTAAAGCATCAAAACGAAAAACTCGCTATAAAACGTGAAGGAAAGGATGCCAGACAAAAATTTCAATCAACCGGAAAAGGACATAAATATTCAACAATACCTATGACACCGTATTCTTTGGTTCAACTCGACGGGCATAAAATTGATATGCTTTACACAGTACCAGTTATTAATTCAGATGGGAGTGTTTCATATCTCCCAGCAACTCGATTGTGGGTGATTGCTGTTATTGATGTTGCAACTAGAACAATCCTAGGGTACTCATTATCCTCCGAAGAAAATTATAACCAAACAGATGTACTAACAGCAATAAAAGATTCGATACATCCAAGAAAGAGAATTGAATTCACAATACCAGAATTTCATTATCCAGCTGATGGCGGTTATCCTTGTTTTGCGATAGAAGAAACAAATTGGGCTATTTTTGATGCAATCATGTTAGATAATGCCAAAGCGCATCTGGCTCATGATGTTGTAAGTAAAATCACAGAAAAGCTTATGTGTGCCATAAATTTCGGTTCGGTTGCAACACCTGAAACCAGAGGTATTGTAGAACGTTTCTTTGGTACTCTTGAAGAGAATGGTTATCATAGGGTTGTTTCTACTACCGGCAGCAATACCAGAGATGTCAGAAGAGAGAATGCTGAAAAAGATGCTGTCAATTATAATGTTACATATAATGACCTAGTTGAACTAACAGAGTATCTTATTGCAACTTATAATAATAGCTCCCACTCAGCCTTAAGTGGTAGAACCCCTATTCAAGTAATGAAAGAACGTATTAAAAATGCAGGTATGATTCCGTGTGTAGCAGATAGGAAGATGAAAGAATCTATTGAAGGTCTTACTAATCTTATCATTGAAAGAACCGTCAGAGGAGCTTTCAACAGTGGAAAACGCCCATATATCTCTTATGAAGGTGTAGAATACCGTAACGAGGCAGTATCCATTAGTACCCATCTTGTTGGAACAAAGCTGCTTTTAGAGGTCAATCCCGATGATGTAAGCTCAGTATTAGCTTATACCGAGGATGGTATAGAACTTGGCTATTTAAGAGCTTCAGGAGTATGGGGAAGGCGTTCCCATTCATTAAAGACTCGTAAGGAAGCACTTAAATATATTAGAAAGAATAAGTCTGAAAATAGCCCGTTTATTGCGTCACTTATTGGTTATGAGAATGAACTTAGAAATAGAGCTGCAAAAAGTAGAAGTGCACGTACAAAAGGAGAACGGATTCGTCGTGAGCAAGAAAATACAAACAATTCGAATACATCAGAAGATAAGGATAACAATGGAAAACAATCAAAGGTTTTAGATTTTGAGCAATTGAGTAAAAAAGATAATAAGACTATAAAACAAATATCAGATAAAAAAGAGTATAATCCTTCTGCTGATTATGTTAATGACTTGGATGGTATTTCATTTGAAGAAGCATACGAAAGAGGTTTATTCAAATAAAAGCAGATTAAATATATTTTAGAGATAACTCGTGTACCTAATATATAGTACCCGAAGTACCCGAACAGAGATAATTATCAGTTGGGGGACACTATAACTCGTTCACTGTCCCTATAGTACCCGAAGTACCTGAACAGAAGTAAATGATATATCATTGTTCATGATAAAACCGAAAGGAGCATGAACAATGAAAGTAGTAACATTTGAAACAAGTGATGGTAAGACCAGATACTATCTGGCAGATGATAATGAGGTTCCAATGTGTAATACTACAAATTATTAATACTCCTAGCATCCTATTTATATCAGATTATTT
>JBGUEO010000054.1:0-17813 GCA_041821315.1 Velocimicrobium sp.
ACAATAGCCGTTGATCCGCTTATAAGCCCAGAAAATAATTTAACTGTAAATAAAAGAATATTTAATAAAATTCCAATAACGCTGCAAAGTTTTGCATAGGACTTCTTGACTGATGGTAATGAGATATTCTTATAATCCTTTATCAATAGTCGAGTCAGCAAAGACACCATTTATCATCTCTCCTCTCTTTGCCATTTGGTTTTTCAGTGCTTCAAATGTTTCATCGCTTATCATATGTTCTATGCTGCAGGCATCTTTTTCTGCTGTTTGCGGTGAAACTCCCAAATAAATTAAAAAATCCCTGATTATACAGTACCGTGCAAAAATCTTATTTGCATACTGTAGACCATCTGCTGTGAGGCATACATTATTTCCGATAACAGTAACATAATGAAGTTGTTTTAAATTCTTTATCATATGACTTACACTCGGTTTTTTATATCCCATAGCTTTAGCTATGTCCACATTTCTAACCTCATGCGATTGCTTATGAAGCAGTAGAATTGTTTTGATGTAATCTTCCCCTGACTGATGTAATTTCAAAAAATACATTCGCCTCCTTATGAGTGAATAATTTTATTCATTCATATGATAAGCCTTTATGTCGAAAAAGTCAATAACTCCAAAATCATATATTTTGTTATATAAAGGATTGTTTGAGATAAAGTGAATAAATACATATGTATTGTCAAGATTAGGTTCTTTTTCAAACAAAAATCTGTCAGCTTGGCGTAAGGCTTGAAGTGCTGTAGGCATTTCATATGTTGGTGATATTTTTATGGGAGAAATTAGTCTGTCCTTATTGTGGATGTGCTTCTGCATAAAAAAATCGCCGAGAAAGCCCACAGTCTGACCACAGATCTAGTCTACAATCTGACCGAGGACAGTGTCGATGACAAAGTCCCCTATGAACATTTAAAACCATCACTCCTTTCCCGGAAAAATAATAGAATGCCTGCGGCTTTCATACGCAGGCATTTGGCTTTTTTTCAGAACTGGCTAACATCCTATAAATCAAGATTTGCATGGCTATAAAATCGCAATAATATTCATTTATATATTCGTATTGACTTTAATATTATTCAGTGTATAATTAATATTATTAAAATCAATATGAAAGGAGACATAAATTGGATATTGATAAAATTCCACAGTGGATACTTGCATTAGAGCAAGAAGATACTAACTTTCTTAAAAATTTTGCTTTAAAATCAGGTTCTCTAAAAGAGATTGCAAAATTTTATGAAGTTTCTTACCCAACCGTACGATTACGTTTGGATAAACTTATTCAAAAAATTGAAATGAGCGATCAGCATGAAGAAGAACCTTTTCACGCGTTTATCAAAGGCTTAGCGGTTGACTCGCGAATTGATTTGGAAACAGCGAAGATTATAATTGAAAAATACAAAAACGAAAGGAGAAATAAATCATGAAAGTTTTTCTTATTGCTGGTGGTATTACTGTTATCTTATGTATTGCAGAAAATTTGCTTTGCACAAAGCTTAAAAACCCACTTTGGGGTGGAATTATACCCCTGCTCACATTAGCTTTTACTATCTATATTTTAGCAACTGGCATGATATCTTTTAATCTCACATCCTTTATTGTGTTCTTTATCCTTAACCTCTTTATAACAGAGGAGTGGTTTACTGGTCGAGATAAATATATAAAAAGACAGAAAGCAGAATTAGACAAGATGAAAGCACATGATATTGATTATTAAAAAATGATTTGAAATCTGCAATGGTTCACTTTACGTTCTCTATAACATTCTTACCCCAAATGGATAGGGTAGCTGGCGACCAGCAATTTACTATGCGACTTCTTGTTGTCCCACCATTTCCGAGGATGAGGATATTGGCGTTGGTTTTGTCATCAGATCTCCTATTGAAATGCGGCACAATTATGGCGGATTAATATTACGAACTGACTATGATTGATATTTATTAAACAGATAAAAAGCTACCTTTTCTTATATAATTGCATTTTAACAACCTTGAAGGGCATCTTGGGTAGATATCGTTGCTTTATTAAAATTGTAAAGCTATACTTTGTATGGGATAGGAAAGAAGGTGAAATGTTTGAAATTAACGATACATAAAGATCCCAAAGCTTCTGAAACGGAAATCACAATAACTTGTCCTGAAGTCGATGAACGGCTTGATCAGCTTATAAAACACATCAAGCAGTATGCTTATACATTTCGTGCTAAGATAGACGGCAAGATGTGCTCAATTACAGCAGAAAATGTATACATTAGTTCAGAGAGTTTATCAGAATTTGAAAACAAACTGGTCGATTCCACCTTTGTAAGAATTAGTAAAAACTGTATTTTAAACATTTCTTATTTAGAATCTGTACACTCATTATGCAATCACAGGCTTGAAGCACTTCTGTTAAATGGTGAAAAATTAATTATAACTCAGCATTATATTCAAAACTTAAAAGAAAAAATTAAAGGTTAGGAGGAATTCAATATGAATACGCTGTGGAATACGCTTGTATTTAGAGCAACGTTATCTTTTACGTTAGCCGTTATTTTTTTAGCACTTTATAATCTGGCGACTGGTCAACCACAAGGTGACTATTTATTACTGCTAGAGATATTTGGGCTTACAATGTGTTTAGAAATCATCGATTATGCTGTGGATTATGTACCATTTCACTCCAGGAGCACATACCTATGTGCAGAATTTACACTTATGTATATTTGCTTTCTGCTCTTCTCACTTTTAGGACATTGGTTTAGCTTAACTTTTGTAAATTTAATCATATTTTCAAGCTTATTTCTGGTAATATTTTCATTCCAGCATATATACGATCATTTCCTCTTAAAAAAAGAAGCGATTGAAATAAATAATTATCTTATAAATAAAAAAATGTAGAGAAGGAGGCATTTCTTATGTATTTTTTTGGTAATACATACTTTCAAGGTTCCTTATTAAAAAATGTTTTTCAAATAGTTTTCATGGCGGTGATAATAACAGAATTAGCCATTCTAATTTTTACCACTTGGAATAATCATAAAAACTTGGAAAAGAAGACTATGAGTGACCGTGGTTCCATGCTGTTTATTATCATAGGCTTCTGGTTGGCAATATTAATAAATCCCATCTGTGTTAATATGACTACATTTATGCTGCCTGTGTATCTCTTTTGGATCGGAGTTATACTTACGATACTAGGGATACTCACTCGAGTATATTCTGTGTGGACATTGAGAAATTTTTTTACTTTAAACGTTCAGGTTGCTACAGTACAGAATATAGTAAAAACCGGGCCATATAAATATATACGTCATCCTGCCTATACTGGAAGCATCATAACACTTTCGGGGATTGCTGTTTCATTCCGGTCACTGCTTGGTATTATTGCAACTGTTATTATTATTTCAGTAGTATACGGCTATCGAATTAAAGTGGAAGAAAAAGCTTTGGAAACAAGCTTCGGTTCCTCTTATGAAGATTATGAAAGACACACTTGGAAATTATTTCCCCACATTTGGTAAGTAAAAATAATCTATTTCTTCTACCTATTTATTAAAAACTTTCTCTTGAATGAACATTATTCATTGACATGGTATAACCCTTATGATAGACTACGAATAGATTCAACGTAAGGAGGCGAAAATATGGCTCGCATAACAAAAGAACCTGAAGTTCGAAAACAGGAAATCTTGAACTGCGCAATGGAACTATTTTATCAAAATGGTTATGATAAAACATCCATCAGTGACATTGCTGAAAAACTTGGAATTGCGCAAGGTCTGTGTTATCGCTATTTTAAGTCGAAGGAAGAATTGTTTGATACCGCTTTAGACTATTATGCAGAGCAACAGGTAACTCAAATGCTACCAATATTATGTGACACTAATAAAACATTAAGGCAAAAGCTATATGAAACCCCAACTTTTATGGATATTGAACAGAATAATAGTGTTTATTATAAAGTATGCCATGGTGCAAACAGTAAAAAAATTCATGACCAATTATCCATGAAAATATGCCACAAATTAGTACCTGCACTAAAAGAGCAGATACAGTTGGAAATAGATTTAGGCGAACTTCATTTTACCGATGCGGACACAGCCGCCAGTTTCTGCATATATGGTCAACTCGGCATTTTACTGCGTGATGATCTTTCTGGGGAAGAAAGGCTTAACCGAATACGAACATTTCTTTTACAACTGTTTGAACTTTAAAAAATCCCTGTCCTTTTAGGTCAGGGATAAAAAATAGCACATTATTGAATGATATTCATTCATATTATGAAAGGAAAGACTAATATGAACTCACAAATTGATTTTGTAAACGAAAAAACAAGAACCGGATTATTTAAAATGACCGTTCCGCTAATAGTCGCTATGATGCTGAACATGGCTTACAATTTGGTGGACAGCCTATGGATTGGTAATCTTCTTGGTGAAAATGCAATGGCAGCACTCACTAGTTCTACTCCTATTATTTTGCTTTTAACGTCTATCGGTATGGGTGCAACAAATGGCCTAGCTATTCTATTGTCTCAGGCAATCGGGGCAAAAGATAATATGAAAACTAAGCGTATTTTATCGACCTCGTTGATTAGCACAGTTGCTTTATGTATCACACTTACTATCCTCTGTGAATTTTCTTTGGATGGAATACTACATCTTCTGCATACCCCCACCGAAATATTCTCAATGGCAAAAGAATATTTGTCCGTATATTTGTTAGGTTTTCTGCCAGTTTTCCTATATTTATATTTTACAGCCGTCCTGCGCAGCTATGGCAATACGATATTTCAAGTAATCGCTATTCTTCTTTGTACCATCTTAAATATGATATTAGATCCCATTTTTATTCATATTATAGGATTCAGTGGCGCAGCAATTGCAACCATTCTTTCACAGTCAATTGCTTTGATTCTCATGGTAGGCTATATCATGAAAAAGAAGCTATTCCATTTTAGCATCTCACTATTTGCTTGGACTGACGTAAAAACATTGCTATGTAAATCATTACCTTCCATCATACAGCAAAGTATTCCTCCTCTTAGTACCAGCGTTTTAACTTCCATTGTCAGCAGTTTTGGTGTAACTGCAATTGCAGCCTATGGAATTACTGGAAAGCTTGAAACAGTTTTATTCTATCCAGCTATGGCTCTTAATATGGCAATTACTACAATTGTTGGACAGTGTATTGGTGCAAAAAGATTGGACCTCGCAAAAGACTATTTAAAAACATCCTTATTTTACGGTACGGGATTACTTATTGTTCTTTCAGCCCTTGTAGTCACATTTGCTGGAAATCTCTCTCACCTGTTTTTGAACAATGCGAACACTGCCGCAATTGTAAAAACTTACTTTTTGATTGTTGGTATCGGTTATATTCTGTATACCGTTACTAGCTCCTTTATGGGTGCTATCAACGGGCTGGGCAAGCCGGGCATGGGGATGTATTTAATGATATTTTACTACATTATTATCAGGATGCCTCTTGCCTATCTTTTATCCCATACCAATTTCGAACTAGACGGCGTATGGTTAGCAATTTTAATCAGCCATGTGATAGCTGCAGTTTCCGCAGCAATTCTGTTTAATTTTTTATTGCTTAAGTTGGAGCGAAATCAATAAATTATTTAATACATAGAATCTTCCTACTGCGCTACAACTGAGACTTCTAAAAAATAACTGAAGTAACTATCTCAGCAATCCCTTTCAGTACTGTCATAAGGGCATAAATTCTTGCACTGATACTGGCTTTTGAACGCACAGAGATATTGCTGGCTACGGTGCTAAAATCTGTACCAAATCCAGGATGCCTGAAGTAAAGCTGCCCTGTAAGGATACCGACAGCTTATTTAAAAACTCTAGCACCTGTTTGGCATCACGACCAATGCGGTTGATGGAGTCAATGATCATCACATCCATTTTTCCATTAATGGCGGCTGTCCTCATAGTATCTGGCATAAAACGCCAGTCTTGTTCTTCCTTTTCTGTTGCTCCTATTCGACACTACTCCCCGGAGCATAACGCCTTGTGCGCTCTATGGGCAGTCAGCTTAAACCAGCCTTGGTAGGGCTGTCATGGGACTCTCACCCTCACCGGATTCTCCAGTGCCGCTTTTCCTTTCGGCTGAACAGTTAACGTATTTAAGCTGCTGGATATGACCAATTGGTTACGGTGTTTTTCAAGGAACAACGGGAGATAAAAAATACCCCCTCACTTCTATAAAGGAAAAAGTGAGAGGGTCGAGCGGCGATGAGCGGCAGCGACTTTCAATTTTATCATTTTGCACCTCATGTAACTCTGTTATATTAAAGTGGCGTATAATATTTTCATATTTTTTTACCAATATAAAAAACATAGCCGTAATACTGTTTACATCTTAAATATAACTCCACTTCGTGCTTATCATTTTGGATAAACGCTTTTACATCTTCGTTACCAGTATGCCTTTCTAAAAGCACTTTTCCGGCTTCTTCTCGTGGGATAAAATAATCCGTCCAGCATCTTTCTGGCAAGGTAAATACGGCAACTGGAATGAATCCGGCTTTTTGCATTATCCCAACATTATTTCCAATTGTATCTAATCCGCTGCCTGCATCACGCCAAAACTTTTGAATTTCAGTAGGATGTTCATCTGTCAACCACGAGGGACAGGTCACGACAACATAGCCATCTTTTTTTATAAATTCATTCCAATAAACAAATCCCTTTTCAAAGCCAATGCTGTCAATCGCTCCCTCACACCAAATAACATCAATTTCTTCTTTGCCAAAAGGAAGATTTAGCATATCGCCAACAATTCCACTCACTCTGTTGCCCAGATTTAGCTTGTTAGCGTTATTGTTTAAGACTTCAATAAACTCCGAGAATTGGTCAATACCAGTAATATTTCCATTGCTGTTTTGTGCGAGAGTCATTGTTTGCCCACCAGTTCCACAGCCTAAATCTACTATTCGTGGATTGTCGCAGAGGGCATCGAGAAAACTCAGCGCCTTAATCGTCATTTCAGAGCTTCCGGGTCCTTGCCGCTCCAAACCTAAATGTGTTCCGCAGATTAATTCGGTAAATGTTAGTTTGTTTCCCATTGTGATTACTCCTTATTTTTCGGGTTTTTGTAGGTTTGTTTTATTTTACAGAATTTATTGCTATAAACCGCTCAATATGTTTCGATAAAAGGTTAGCGGTTTCCTCTATGTCAGACGATGAATCTACCATTGCCATATTGAGAAGAAAATGATATGGGGCAAAAAAATCCAACGCAAGCAGTTTTGGGTCGCTTTTTTTCAAAACGCCTTGCTCAATCATTTCACGAAATAAATCTTCAATATAGCTGACTTGACAAACACACAATTTGTACAGGTCGCTCATCTCCTGACTTCGATATTGTTCTAATGTCAACATCTTGCGAAAATTCCGAGCCAATTCTTCCTCAAGCCAAATGCGGAATGTCGCCTCAATGTAATTTTTTAATTCTTCTATAGATGTGTGTTGGAATGACAACGGTGCTTTATCAAATTCTTCTTCCGGCACACCATATTCTTTCGCTCGCATGACATCCTCTTGAAACACACGCTCTAAAATATGATCGAATATGTCCCTCTTGTTCTTGTAGTGTTTGTATAAAGCGCCTTTTGTAATTCCTAGTTCTCCTGCAATGGTGCTAACTGAAACCGCTTCGTAACCATCTTGTGCAAATAAACGAAGTGCAGTAAATAAGATTTTTTCCTTTGTATCAGACATAGGCTTCTCCTTTCGGTAAACGGTAGTTCACCTTTAATTATAGTGAACGACCGTTTACTCGTCAAGAGGTTTTTGGAAAAAATATTTTTGTACAACAATCAAGCAGTCCAAAATAGCGGCGCAATTCACACAGGATGGGCCTGCAAAACGCATTGATATTAGATTAAGGCACTGGAGAAAGGGCTAACAAGTCTTGTTTCATCTTGAACACTGAAATGATGTGTCGCTTCTTTGCTACTTGTATTTATGGTCTTGGCTATAAACTTGGCATACTTTTCTGCCTTTGCCTTGAGAGATAGATTCTCTGGATTTTTCATATAGGCATCCATATATTTGTTAACTAAGTGGAGAATATTATCACCATCTGATCTGGTTGGGTTACGCAAATCTAAAACGGAAATATTGTAGCCATAATAATCTTTTGCAATGCCTGCGTAATTTCGGAACAAATCACCTTTGGTATCGGTGCAGAGCCAGCTCATGCCGGCAGCACCAATCATTAAACAATGAATATCTCCAACGGTCTTAGACTTGATTCCGTTTAGAGTATAGTAATGTGCCTGCAAAGAAATAGAACCAATGACAGAAAACATACCAAGCCCGATAACTATCAATGTAATAATTTGTATCGCTTGCATTGTAAACCTCCTTTCAAACGGTCAGCAGTCTAAGATAAAATTAAGCCGCTGCTTTGTTTTTCTTCTGTTGTTTTAATTTGTACAGGCTGTTGAAGCTCTGCAATAATAACTCCTTTTAAGCATTCAGCTTACAAATTCTCATACTTTTCTGCCCGGCATAATTTCTCACTTTGCAATTCGACTTTTGGAAATAGAGAAAGCGACACCAGACAAGTTCTGATGTTGCTCAATTTGTTTTGGAGTTTCCTCGATTTTTGTATGACTTAAAGCCGTATTTCAATCTGCCTGCCGCCATGAACGTTTTTGGTAAACACAATCAATCCCACATCGGAATTTATATGTGTTTTCTGCTTTTGCTGTGTGTTGTGCCATATTTAGTACAATTCTTTATTTCTATTGACAAAACGATTATATTGCTGTAATCTGAACATGTTCAGAACGCATTCAGCAGAAATAAAAGAGAGGTTATACTTTTTTGAAACAGATACCAACCATCTTATCTTGTTGCCGATACCATTATAGAACAAAGATGGACAGTTTGGCAGACATAGTTTTCTCTTTAGTTATCCTTTATTATATTTACTCACTAACGCAATTGAGTTCAAACAGCTATATGATAATTTACATTTCATTGGTTTTAGTATTACGCACTGCAAACATTATAATAATAAAAATAAAATGTAAACAATGGATTGTAATACATGCTGTTGGAAATAAAATCGCTGGGCTTGTAGTCTTTTCGATATTACCAATCTATTTTATTTATGGTCTGATACGAATTGCTATGATAGGATTTCTAACAACCTTTGCCTTATTTACATCGTTAGAAGAAACATGTATTCTTTTATTTTTAAAATACTGCAACGTAAACCGCAAGGGTCTATTTATTGACAGGTGAATTCTATCAATTAATACTGAACGTTTTTTTGAATAGACAGAAAAAGAGATAATATTTAGGAGATATCAAAATGAATAATAACGAGAAATATGCAAGAGAACGTATTATCAAGGCAGCCATAGAAATATTGAACGAGGTTTCAGATATAGATAAAATTACGGTCCGTCAGATTGCAGAACGAGCAAAAGTAGGAGTTGGTTCGATAAATTATCATTTTAATTCAAAGAACAATTTGTTAAGTATAGCGGTTGGAGATGTTCTTGCAGAAATGGCTACAGGTTTTTCGAAACAAGCAGGCAATTTAAATTTAAAACCAGTCGATCGGTTAAAAACCATGTTAAAAGAACTATGTAATGTAGCAGTTACTAATGAAAAACTCATTAGATTCATGGCGACACAGGGAATTATGAGTGGAGATATGAATTCTTCGCTTTACATAATCCCTGCCCTTAAAGACATATTTGGTGTCCAAAAGGAAGCGATTGAATTGCGGGTTATTGCCTTGCAGACATTACTACCTCTCCAAGTGGGAGCGATAGCCCCAGCAGCATTCCGTATGTACAGTGGTTTTGATTTGTACGATACGGGAGCAAGAAACCACTTCATTGATATGTTGATTGATAATTTAGTTAACTAAAGAAAGGAGTAAAGCAAGATGAAAATAGCAACAATTATTAGTTCAGTTATTGCACTTTTACTTTTATTATCTACCATGATCTGCGGGTTTTGGTTGAAATCAGGTGAGCCAGGTTCTATCAATTTCCACATAAACTGTGGTATTGCCTCCATTGTTTTCTGCTTTATCACATTGATACTCATTATTATTAGTTTTCGCCATACAAAGAAAGGAAATTAAGCGATGCAAACATTGATTTTGTACGCAACAAAGTCCGAAGCAACCGGAGAATGTGCAAGTATGTTGGCAAAGAAATTAAAAAATTGCCCTACATACAATCTAGAACAGACTACGCCTGATATTACAGCCTTTGATATGATTATTATTGGCACAGGTGTGCGTATGGGAAAAATCTATAAACCCGTATTGAATTTTATCAGAAAAAATTTAGATTTATTGCTTACTAAGGCAGTTGCTATTTACTTCTGTAACGCCTACCCAGATACATTTCAAAAAGCTATTGATAAAAACATACCAATTGAACTTACTAACCATTCAGTCTGCATTAAATCATTTGGTGGCAAGCCTGCGTTTACCAATCCGACAAATGAAACTTGGCTAAATATGAAGAATATAGATGACTTTATTGGCATTATTACAAGTCAGATTGCTGCGGATTAATTCTGTCAACACCTCCGTCTGTAACAGCTTAAGCTGGTCGAGGTCATTCGCTGATGATTTTCTTTTCTTCCACCGGAGTCACATGGCGATTGTAAATGCGTAAAGTAATGCACATTCAAAGTACGTAGGTTTTCATTAAGTGATTTGGCATACTCAGATGCCTGTTCTATACTTTCAAACTCCATCGTCTTGCCTTCATGCTTGTATTTGTGCTAGTCTGATTTGATTCATAAGGTATCTCTTCTGTTCTGAAATTCACGTTCGTGTGGTAGCTTTTTAATTTCATTTGTGGTAAACTTGATTAAAAATTTGTTTGATTTTTGGTCATATAGTTATACTATTTTCCTTGTTTTTGTAAGGAAACTGGCAAGAAGATCACTATATCACCAACATAATAAATCATGAAAGGATAATAAAAATGAAGCTCTGTATTTGCACTGCTCCGTGCAAGGTCTGAACTGGACGAAACTGCATGGAGTGAATCAAATTCGTCTGTTAGGCTTTGCACTTTCATCGAATCAATAGATTTCATATGAAAGAGGAGCAAAGTCATGATAATAAATTTTAAAACAACCGCCGGGGAGCTTCGCTCCTTCCTTATTTTATGGATTACCCAATCTCTTTCGGCACTGGGTAGCGCAATGACCAACTTCGCACTGGTGATTTGGTCTTATCAACAGCAAGAGTCGGCACTTACTACCTCACTGTTGGCCATCTGTTCCTATGCGCCCTATGTCCTGCTGAGCATCTTTGCAGGTGCACTAAGCGACCGATGGAACAAAAAAGTCACCATGTTGATCAGTGACAGCTTTGCCGCACTTTGTACTGCTTCGGTACTTTTTTTGCTGACAACAGGCAAACTTGAGATTTGGCATTTGTATTTTATTAACACCTTAAACGGCCTAATGAACACAGTACAGCAACCAGCGTCGGATGTCGCTATCAGCCTTTTAGTGCCACAAAAACATTACCAGAAGGTAAGTGGACTGCGTTCTTTTTCCAACTCTCTAGTTACCATACTTACGCCGGTGATCGCTACAGCAATGCTTTCCTTTACAAGCATCCGTATCGTTATCCTGTTTGATCTGATTACATTTGCTACGGCATTCGTGTCACTGCTATGCTTTATTAAAATCCCTAATGTCACAGACCAAGACAGTGCAAGGAGCGAAATGATATTGCAGTCCGCAAAAAGCGGTTTACGGTATCTCAAAAATAATCGGGGAATTCTGGACTTAATCCTGTTTCTCGCTGTGATCAATTTTACAGCCTCCATTTTTAATGCCGCACTACCCGCGATGATACTCTCTCGGTCAGGCGGTGGAGAGTTGGCGCTTGGCATGGTCAACACGGCTACGGGACTAGCGACTTTATTGGGAAGCATTTTGGTCGCTGTCCTGCCACCACCCAAAAGCCGAGTCAGGGTCATCTGCAATTCATTGCTTTTTTCCATGAGCACGGAAAACTTTATCCTTGCCTTCGGCAAGAGCACACCAGTCTGGTGTTTGGGTGCTATCCTTGGATGGATATTTATCCCCATCATGAGTGCCAATATGGATGTGCTTTTCCGCACGAAAATTCCTATTGAGATGCAAGGGCGTGTCTATTCAGTTAGGAATACCTTTCAGTTTTTCACCATACCGTTGGGATATTTGTGCGGCGGTATTTGGGTTGACAAAGTTTTCGAGCCATTTATGGCAACACAACCAACGACTAGCCTGTGGGTCATACTATTCGGATCAGGAAAAGGTTCTGGGGCTGCTCTGTTATTTCTGGTAGTTGGAATCTTCGGAGCTTTGTCCTGTCTTCCATTTCGTGCGGATAGAAATATCTACAATTTAGAGGAATAATTGTTCTTTTGTATACAGATGAAACCATGCGCGTTTTTCCGCATCTTCTCATCTAAACTGCAAATCAGCACAGGGTGGCTTTGGTGGCTACCCTGTGCTTTTGTCTTATATCCCCAAGATACCCCAGAAGATACTTGCATTAGAACTGTGCAATTTCTCCTTGACATCTCAATCATAAATGTGGTATATTTATAACATAAAGATATAAATATACCACACGATTGTAAGGAGATGTATTATTATGAAATTAGGTTGTAAATTATATGGCTGTATGGGTTTTCTTTCTCTACTGGGTTTTATAGGTGCTTTTTCAGACGAAAGAATTTTTCTCGCTTTCTTTGCATTTGCAGTTGATTTTGAGTACTTGTTTACTAAACCAGATGAAATGATAAATGAATACTTAAACAAATCAGCTGCTTTTGGATTCTACCTTGGTACAATTATTATGGCAATAGCAACATTATTTTCTTATTTATTTATTATTCAAGATGGCTCTGCAGCACTTTCAATGGGCTTGTCATATGGGTGGGTAGTATCCATTTTAGTTCACACTATTATGGTTGTATCATATAGCATAAAAGAAAGATTAGGTGCTATGAATGATAAATAATAAAATCAAGGAATATCGAGCAAAGCACGATATGAAACAAGAAGACTTAGCCAATTTAGTTGGTGTTCGCCGAGAAACAATAGGTAATCTTGAAAAAGGCAGGTACAATCCATCCCTGGTTTTAGCTTGGAATATTGCAAAAGTATTTCATTGCACTATAGAAGATATATTTGAAGTTACTGAATAAACGATTACCTGTGGCTGTTACTTTGTCTATATGCCCAAAATAGTCCAGAGTATCCTTGCATAAAGACGATGAACGGATTTTGATTTTCAAAAAACACTCCTCGCCATAGTCATTAATTTTGCGTCTTATAAAAAGCAATAGCGTTATCTGCCATAAATCACGGATAACGCTATTGCTTATATTAAATAAAACAATAAAAAAAGAGGTATCAAATTTTTTCATCTCAATGCCTCTGGATTTCACTATTGTTTAGGGATGCCTCATAATCTTACAGCCACTCATTAGGATGATTCATCATCTTTTGCAATTCATCAAAAAACACTTTTAAGTGGTAACCATCTGTTGTTGCATGGTGGACTGTAATTGAAAGTGGCATTGTAATCTTTCCATTCACTTCCGTAAAACCTCCTGCTTCAAAACTTGGAACATAATAATCCTTTATTCCGTGATTGTGTAATGAGAAACTGTTGAAAGTAAACCATGGAATACACGAAATAATATAGGCATTAGGCAGTGGCACTCCTTTGGACGATAAAATTCCGTGGCTATTGCCATGTTGTGCTGTATCTTCAATATAATGTCTGTAAAACGTCTCAAAGTGTTCATCGTATTCAGTCCAAAGCAATGATGTTGTCTTATCATCCTCGTGAAATTGAGGGTATGCAGGAGTAAGATAATCCCAATATCCAAGGACACCATCCTGCAAAGCTATACGCAGCTCCTGCTGCTTACTAATACCTTTAGTTACTAAATAAAGGTATGCAGGAAAGAATTTATATCCTTTACTTTTCAATGTTTTTCGAAGAATCGTAACATCAATTGTCACGTTGACAGTGTAGGTAGTTGGAGCCATTTGAGTATAATAATAAAACGATTGTGCCATAGGCCAAGTCTGAGTATCAATAGTATGAAAAATTTTTGATTTATCCATTATCCATTCACCCACAATCCATGTTGGTTACAACAGTAATAAATTTTTCCGCCATACATCTTCGAAAAACGCACTTCACCGTTTTGTTCTGGGTATAGTTTAATTAAAAGTGCTCTGTCACAAGTAACATAGGCTATAAAACTAATATAATGTGTCTTGCTCATCTCATGCGTAAAGGTTACATAAAAATCATTCTCTACTTCTTCTACCGTTAATTTGTGAATTTCATCAGCCAGATTTGGGACAAGTGGCACAAGTTTTCGTCCACAACAAGAAACTTCCGCTTCCCCAGTGGAAGTCAGTGTATTTCCGCAGTTAGAACACACGTAAAATTTTACTTTCTTCATATTTCCTCCGTCTGCATTATTAGGTTCTAAATTTCCCAATAATATTCTTTCGATATTTACGTCTAAGATCTCTGAGAGTTCACGGAGCAAGGATACATCAGGGCATCCCAATCCACGCTCCCATTTTGAGATGGTCTTGTCGCTAATATTCATAGCATCAGCAAGCTGCTTTTGTGTCATTCTATTCTCTTTACGCAAACTAAGTATCAGCTTTCCAACTTTGTTGCAATCCATGTTGTTCACCTCCCTGTATTAAGAATAATCGCAGACGGACTATAATTCAATAAACGCTCCGTAGAGTTTAGAATGAGAATATATAATTATGCTTCACCTATCAGATGTATTTTCCCTTAAAAATCAGAAGTTGAACAAGCGTGCGCTTGTTTATCGCTTTTACCACAACGTGTCATCAAAATCACAGTTTCAACGTGCCGTGCTGTTACAATTCATAAAAGTAAGTAACTTTACTTTTTTAATATACTAATATGTCAATTTTAATTGTCGACAGTGTAAGCACTTTATGATTAGTTCTTATAAAACAAGAACTAACAATACGTTCCTCTTTCTTCACCTGAACTGTAAAATAGCATTGGAAGTGAACTGTCAGTGGAGGATATTTTTAACAATTAGGTAATACAATTGAAATTGAAAACAAACAGTCAAGCCTTGATATGCTTTGCAAAATCATTCGCATGATTCCTCTTTGTAGCACGCGTGATCATAAAATTATTATGTCTACCGTAAAAACAATTCTGGAAACCAACTAAGCCAAAACCATCTTCTTCAGTTCAGAGGATGGTTTTCTCTATATAGCTAAATAAGCTATTTGTTCTTTCTCTGTTGTTAAATAAATTTCTTAGAGTGAGTTCTTCACTGCATGAGCCATAATGTCACCTACCATATGCCACCAAGGAAGCAGACTGCCCCCTTGGCGGTTTACTATATTTTTTGCCTACTTCACCGTAAAGAGGAGACTACTTTTTCCACCATTTTCTCGCCACCGCTGCTCCTTGATAAATGCCTGGACTGTTCAATGTCGTTAATAACTCGCTGTACGGTTCTACAAGATAGCTTAAGATTTTTTGCAATTGTACTAATAGCTGGGTAACAAGTGCTGTAACCGAACCCGCTTGTAACTTACAACCAACAACAAGTCCCTGCACAGTGGGCATATTTTCTCCATCACAAAAAAATAAGGCTATGATAAACTGCAAAATTAGTTGCAAATTATCATAGCCTTTGTTATTGTTTGAAAGTAACCATAAAAAATGGAAGGCGACCCTTCGAAAGTTCCTTCCATTCTTTAAAACAGATGTTACAAAACATCTAAACACAAACTTATGATAATAAAATTTCAAGTTTTTAGCAAGGATTATAATGAAAAAATTTTAAATTTTTATAATACATTTGAGTATACATGCCCTAAATGTGGTGCTAAGGAACGATTTCATCGACATGGCACTTATTTTCGCCATGTTACTTACTTACCCATTGATGGTTGTATTGTATTTGAGTCCATTAAAATACTAGGAGTGATAATATGAAACGAATTCTTGTAGTAGAAGATGATGTAATGCTGAATTCCGGTTTGTGCTATAACCTCGAACTGGATGCATATAAAGCTGTTCCTGCCCATGATGCAGCAACAGCTCTTGAAAAAACAAGGGACAAAACCTTTGATCTGGTGATTATGGATGTTAATCTGCCGGATGGAGATGGCTTCGAACTGTGCAAAAAAATCAGTGCTGCACGGGATATTCCGATAATATTTCTGACCGCCCGTGATTTGGAAGCCGATGTGATGAAAGGCTTTGATTTAGGTGCGGATGATTACATCACAAAGCCGTTCAACATCAATATTTTCAGGAAAAAAGTAGCCGCTGTTTTGAAGCGGTCGGGAGAACTGGCAAGTCAAAAACTCTATCTATGCCGCGATCTTGTCATAGACTTCGACAAGATGATAGCAGCTATCAAGGATAAGCCGGTCGTTTTCACCCCTACGGAGTATAAAATCCTGAAAATCTTTACCAGCAATTCCAATGTACTGCTTACCCGCCAGGTGCTGCTGGAAAAGCTGTACGATGTGGATGCAAACTTTGTGGATGAACACGCTTTGACCGTCAACATCAATCGTTTGAGAAACAAGATTGAAACCGTGGATAGAAAATATATCAAAACAGTCTATGGTATGGGCTATTTATGGGCGGGTGATAAAGAATGAAAAAGAACCTATCGACAAACGGAATCTATATCGGCATTGGCGCTGCTTTTATCACTTGTACAGCCGTATTCTATTTCATTCTATTTTACAACACTGAAAACCGGGTAATCCGAGGAACGGCTATCATCTTCTCTCTGCTAGTTCTGCTTCTTGGCATACTTTTGATTGTCTTGATTAAAGGCAAGCTGACAGCCTTTTCGGATTCTCTGAACGCATGTATTGATGATATTGTAGCCGGAAAAGAAGATGTAACCTTTGATTTGGAATCGGAAACGCTGATTGGAAAATTCAACTACAAGCTCCGGCGCTTGTACGAAATCATACAGAATGGAAAAAGGCAAGTGCAGGAGGAAAACCAGGTTATTCAAGTAATGATTTCCGACATCTCCCATCAGGTGAAAACCCCGGTGACAAACCTAAAAATGTATAACTCCACTTTGCTGGAACGGCAGCTTACGCCAGAGAAAGCACGGAAGTTTCATGAACGGATGGAATCACAAATTGACAAACTGGATTTTTTGATGCAGGCACTGGTAAAGATGTCTCGGCTGGAAACCGGCGTTATAACCCTATCCGTTTCCCCCGCACCGATTTACAATACGGTAGGGCTTGCACTATCTGGAATTGAACGGATGGCAGAACAGAAAAAGATTGAAGTAACCGTAGACTGTGATCCTGCCGTCGGCGTACCTCATGATAAAAAGTGGACTGCGGAAGCCTTGTTCAACATTCTGGATAACGCAGTAAAATACACACCGTCAGGTGGCAAAATATCCGTGATTGTGGAGCATTGGGAATTGGCAACTAAAATCGACATTACCGACACAGGCAGGGGCATCCCGGAACAGCACTACGCACAGATATTCAAACGCTTCTATCGGGAAGATGAGGTGCATGAATTCAGCGGCATCGGCGTTGGCCTTTACCTGTGCCGTGAGATTATCTCAAAACAGGGTGGCTACATTCAGGTGAAATCTGAAATAGGCCAAGGCTCCACCTTCTCGGTGTTTCTCCCAAACGAAAGGCAGCTCTGATAGCTGTCTTTTTTCTATGCTGTAAAACGGCACATTGACGCTAATTATGAAGTCGCTTTATTTCTACTTATTTT
>JBGUEO010000055.1:0-17741 GCA_041821315.1 Velocimicrobium sp.
CTGTTCAATTATCAAGGTTCTGTCTGCTTCTTCTCTCGAAGTCAGCTTATTTAGTGTAACATACTTGTTTGTGTCTGTCAACACTTTTTATTGTTTTTTTTATCAAATCTTTATTCATAATTTTCTTTATAAATAACAAGACTTGCGGTTTTTTCAAACACTTTGTTGCCCTTAGAAGTGGAGCAACGTTGATAAGTATATAATGCAACGAGATAAAAGTCAATACTTTTTTAACAAATAAATAAATTCTTTTTTCATCCTATAATATCCATGCGTTTACATATATTACCATAATGTAAACTATCCTCTTTACTATTAACTTCCAGTAAAACCTACGTTAATTCTTTTTCCAACCTATTGAGTTTAAAAACGAGCTGTGTTATGAATGGAATTGTAACGTGTATAAAAAAATCTAGGAGGATTATTATGAAAAGCAATTGGTTAAAAGGACTCGCACTTGGCTTAGCAGGAACAATGTTAGTAGGTACATTTTTTCTTAACGTACCAAGCAAGAACGTCTCAGACACTATGGACGCTACAATTGTAGCAGACGCAGCAACAAGTAAAAAATCCACTGCTCCAAAATACATTTTCTTATTTATCGGAGATGGAATGAGTTATCCTCAAATTCAGGCAACCGCCGATTACTATGGAAAAGATGCCAGTGGCGATGTTGAGACCGTAAAACAGTCAACAAACAAAAGCGACTCTCCTTACAGCAGCAGTTTATCTTTCATGAACTTTCCAATTGTTGGAAGTGCACAGACCTACGATGCAACTTCTTTTGCACCTGATTCCGCATCGACTGCTACTTCTATTTTTACAGGAAAGAAAACCCATAGCGGTACAATCAATATGGATATTACAAAAACTAAAAAATATACCACCATTGCTGAACAGCTGAAAGCGCAAAAAGGGTTTAAAATTGGCGTTGTCACTACTGTTAATCTAAATCATGCAACTCCTGCTGCCACCTATGCTCATCAGCCAAGCAGAAAAAACAACTACGAAATTGGCGAAGAATTAGTGGCTAGCGGATTTGAATATTTTGCTGGCGGAGCTTTGATGGAGCCAACTGGAAAGGGCAACGACCAAACAAGCATTTATGATTTAGCAGCGTCTGCTGGTTATAAGGTTGTCACAACACAAAGTGGGGCGAAGGCTCTTAGCAAAAAAACTGCAAAGACAATCGTTATTGCTGAAACACTTGCAGATTCCGATTCCATGTCCTATAGCAATGACCGTGCTTTTAGTGAATGGGCACTAAAAGATTATGTAAAAAAAGGAATCGAAGTACTTACAAATAATACCGGATTCTTTATGATGGTAGAAGGTGGAAAAATTGACTGGGCATGTCATGCAAATGATGCAGGATCTACTATCTCCGATACCAAGGCATTCAGTGATGCAGTTAATGAAGCAATTAAGTTTTATAAAAAGCACCCAAAGGAGACTCTTATTTTAGTAACTGGAGATCATGAAACTGGCGGTCTTACCATTGGTTTTGCAGGAACAAACTATAATACATATCTTGATAATTTAGACAATCAGCAAATATCGTATGCAAAATATAACTCTGATTATGTATCAAAATATAAAGAAAACAAGACTTCATTTAGCGCAGTTTTAACGGATATTCAATCACTGTTTGGACTTGTTAGCGAAAAAAACAAAACTTCTGCAACAAATTCAAATCTGGTCTTAACTGAATTTGAATACAAAAAATTAAAAACTGCTTACGACAAGACAATGAGCCAAGATTCTAGTGAACGTGATCAAGAAGAATATCTACTGTATGGAAATTACGAACCACTTACTGTGACTATTACTCATATTTTGAATAACAAATCCGGAATCAGTTTTACTTCTTATTCTCATACAGGACTTCCTGTACCGGTTTATGCAAAAGGTCTTGGTCAATCTAATTTCAGTGGATATTATGACAATACCGACATTTATAAAAAACTTGCAGCTCTTTCACAGGTGAAGTAATATGAAAATATCGTATCACTTACCAATGATAGGCTCCATTATACTAATAATCATTCTTTTGCTCATTCCTACTGGGTATGAAGAAGCCCAAATCTACCAAGATGCAGAACACTGTGTTGCCAAGGTCATTTCTGTATATAATGACCGAATTATTTCAACTGGCTTAGTTAAATCGGGTGAGCAGACTTGCACTGTTAAATTTTTAAATGGTAAATTCAAAGGGCAAACAGCGGATGGTTATAATCTTTTAAATGGTTCTCTTGAAACTGACAAAATATTTCAACCTGGGGATAAAGCCCAGGTTGTAGTAAATTTTTTAGGAGATTCCATTCTTTCTGTTAATTTAATTGATCTTTACCGCCTTCCTTTTGAAGCTATCCTTGCCGTTTTATTTGCTGTTTTATTAATTCTGTTTGCTGGTATAACTGGTTTTCGTGCCATTTTTTCATTTGTCATCACCATTCTTTGCATTTGGAAAATTTTAGTTCCAGCATATCTAAATGGAAGGAACCCTATCTTACTGGGTCTTATGATTGTCATTTTATTAACCTTAGTTATTATCTCTTTGGTTTATGGTTTTGACAGACGGTGGTTATCCGCTTGCAGTGGTGCTACCCTCGGAATTATAGTTACCTGTATACTTGGAATGATTTTTACATCGAAATTCAGGATACATGGAGCTATTATGAGCTATTCCGAAAGTCTTTTATATAGTGGTTATCAAGATCTGAATTTAACAAAGATATTTATGGCAAGTATTTTTATCGGTTCTTCTGGTGCTGTAATGGACTTAGCAGTCGATATCACCTCGGCTGTTTATGAAGTTGTACAAAAGAAACCCGACATTAGCGTAAAAGAAGCCATTCAATCTGGAATGAATGTCGGTCGTGCTGCAATGGGAACCATGACCACCACTCTTTTATTAGCCTATTCTGGTGGATTTATCGCTCTTTTAATGACCTTTATGGCACAGGGAACTCCTATTTACAATATTCTTAATTACAAATATGTTTCTGCCGAAATTCTCGATACTATGATAGGAAGTTTTGGTTTAGTAACCGTTGCACCCTTTACTGCTCTTACGAGTGGAATACTTTTAACAAAAGTAAAATCCACAAAATTATAATTTCAGATTTGCCAAAGCCTTTGCCAGTGAATTATTCACTGGCTCTGTTGCTTCTTTCTTTTGTTCATTCATATACTTTGCAACATCTTTTTTTGTCACCCCTCCACCTTCTTTTTTTCTACGTTCTTTAAATGCAGTGAGCTTCTCCTTATGACCACAGACACACACAAACTGCTGCTTCTCTTCTTTTCCCTGCAGTTCCATTTTTTTATGACAAACCGGACACCTCGCATTGCTTATTCTTGCAATCGTCTCGCGATACCCACATTCTCTATCCTGACATACAAGCTTTCGACTATTTTTCCCATTAACTAAAAGAAGAAATTTTCCACACTCTGGACATTTTTTATTGGTTAGATTATCATATCGGAATGTACCTTCCTGCTTTTTGATTTTAGATAGAAGCAAATCGGTATATGTCTTTATGTCATTCATAAAGGTTGTACTTTTCAAATTTCCCTTGGAAATTTTTGATAGCTTTACTTCCCAATCAGCTGTTAACTCTGGTTTCTTTAAATCCTCTGGTACAAGTTCAAGCAGTTGTTTTCCTTTTGCTGTAACAAAAATATCTTTTCCTCGCTTTTCAATCAAAAAATTATGGAACAATTTTTCAATAATATCTGCCCTTGTAGCAACCGTTCCAAGCCCGCCTGTCTCTCCTAATATCTTTATTTGCTCTTTATCTTTTGACTCCATATATTTTATTGGATTTTCCATTGCCGTCAACAATGTCGCTTCATTAAATGGCGCTGGTGCTTTTGTCTTTTCCTCTTTTATTTGAAAGGTAAGTTGATTAAGACTATCACCCTTAGAGAGTGAAGGCAGCATTTTATTACTCGATTCTTCCTCACCTTCCTCTTCCCATTTATTTTCATACACTTCATGCCAACCAAGATTTTTTACAACTTGTCCTCTTGCTGTAAATGTTTCCCCTTCTACTAAGGCAAGAACTGTAGTCTGCTCATATTCATAAGGAGGATAAAGCACAGCTAGGAACCGTTTGATTACCAAATCATAGATTTTCCTCTCATCAATTGTCATATGATCCATTTGTACATATTGTTCTGTTGGTATAATTGCATGGTGATCCGATACTTTAGCATCATTTACATAAGAAGCTTTCGTTACAAATTTTTGATGTGATAATTTTCCCGCCAATTTAGAATATGGTCCTATCGCAATTGCCGATAGTCGCTCCGAAAGCGTACTTACAATATCGCTTGTAATATAACGTGAATCAGTACGAGGATAGGTAAGTACTTTGTGATTTTCGTAGAGGCGTTGCATAATATTTAACGTCTCTTTTGCCGAGTAATTAAAAAATTTATTTGCATCTCGCTGAAGCTCTGTTAAATCATAAAGAAGAGGTGCATAGCTCTTTTTCGGCTGACTGCTTATCGACAAAATAACAGCGGGTTTCCCCTTTATTTTGTCATAAACTCTTTGCGCATACTCTTTATCAAAAGTAGAAGAAGATTTCGATTTCTTTTCTTGCCAATAATAAGTAGTTTCCCCTTTTTTTGCAATTATCTTGTAAAACGGTACTGGTATAAATGCTTTTATCTCGGTTTCTCTTTTTGCAATCATAGCAAGCGTAGGCGTTTGTACCCTTCCACAAGAAAGCGGTGCATTATATTTACAAGTCAGTGCTCTCGTTGCATTCATACCAACTAACCAATCGGCCTGCGCTCTCGAGATTGCAGCAAAATACAGATTATTATAGTCCTTCCCATTTTTCAAATGAGCAAAACCCTCTTTAATTGCTTTATCGGTAACCGATGATATCCAAAGGCGTTTTAATGGTTTATTATTTTTTGCTTTCTCCAAAATTAAGCGTGCTACCAATTCACCTTCTCGTCCTGCATCGGTTGCTATGATAATTTCATTTACATCCTTTCGATGGATTTGGCTTTTCACCGTATTATATTGCTTTGCTGTCTGCTTCATCACTTCGAATTTCCAATCCTTTGGAATGATTGGCAGATGCTCCATTTTCCA
This sequence comes from Velocimicrobium sp., assembly GCA_041821315.1. Lineage (GTDB taxonomy): Bacteria > Bacillota > Clostridia > Lachnospirales > Lachnospiraceae > DIGJ01. Next base: position 5,117 of record JBGUEO010000055.1, read on the forward strand.
TTCTTTATATTCTTTCTGATAGCTTTCAGGTGGTGCCAGCTCCACTAAATGTCCAAGCCCCCAAGTTACAATATACTTATTTCCTTCTAAACATCCATTTTGTTTTTGTGGACACTGGAGCACTCTTGCAATATCTCTCCCAACGGATGGTTTCTCTGCAATTACTAATGACTTCATTCTTACTATTTCCTTCCTAAAATAAAAAGAGCCTATTCTATCAGGCTCCGTTTTGCTAACGAAAATCTGTAGGTTTCAATACTAAACGACTCCACGGATCTTCCTTTTGCTTTTCTACTGGTTTCAAATTTTCCAATGATTTTTCAGGATCTGTCGCCAAAGTTCCTGTTGCACTAATATATTGATCATCCTCAGCTGATATTGTTTCTTTTGATAGTTTCATTTCTTGCGCTAATTGATTTATCAAATCTGCCTTATCCATCTCATTTCCTCCGTCAATAACACATTCTGCCAAATAACAGATGCTACCCTTAATTTCTCTTCATATTATACTCGGATTTTTTTTAACGGTCAACTAACTCATTGTAAAATTCAGGAAAATTTTACAAAATCAGGAGGCTCACTATCATAGAGAGCCCCCTGCTATAAAATGTCTTATTCTTCTGTCGGTATCATATCGTCTACTATTTCTTCTTCGTCATCAAATGAATCAAAATCATCTGAAAAATCAATTACGTCTGGAATATCACTACTTAATTGCACATTTCGATATCGCTTCATGCCCGTTCCAGCAGGAATCAGCTTACCAATGATTACGTTTTCTTTTAAACCAATCAATGGATCGACCTTTCCTTTGATAGCGGCTTCTGTTAATACCTTTGTCGTTTCCTGGAAGGAAGCTGCCGACAAGAAAGAATTTGTTGCAAGAGATGCTTTTGTAATACCAAGCATAACCTGCTTTCCTTCTGGAATTTCTTTTTTTGCCTTACTCAAACGTTCAATTTCATCATCAAAATCAAGTGTATCTACTAAAGTACCTGGTAAGAATTCAGAATCTCCGTTTGTTTCAATACGAATTTTTTTAAGCATCTGACGCACAATAACTTCGATATGCTTATCGTTAATTTCTACACCTTGTAAACGATAAACTCTTTGAACTTCTTGAATCATATAATCTTGAACTGCACGAACACCTTTAATCTTTAAGATATCATGTGGGTTAACGCTACCTTCGGTAAGTTCATCCCCCGCTTCTAATTCCTGTCCTTCCATAACTTTAATTCTGGATCCATAAGGAATTAAATAAGCTTTTGATTCCGCAGTTTCTTTATTGGTTACAATGACCTCACGCTTCTTTTTCGTATCACTAATAACTACAGTTCCTGCAAATTCTGCAATAATAGCAAGACCTTTTGGTTTTCTTGCTTCAAAAAGTTCCTCAACACGAGGAAGACCTTGTGTAATATCATCACCAGCTACACCACCCGTATGGAATGTACGCATAGTAAGCTGTGTACCAGGCTCACCAATTGACTGTGCCGCAATAATACCAACTGCTTCGCCGACTTGTACAGCTTCACCTGTTGCCATGTTTGCACCATAACATTTTGCACAAACTCCGATATGAGAACGACAGGTAAGAATCGTACGAATTCTAATTTTAGCCTTATCATCCGCAGCAATCATAGCCTTCGTATTCATAATTCGAACTGCACGTTTTGGTGTAATCATATGATTCTCTTTTACAATAACTTCACCATTGTCATCCAAAATTGTTTCGCAAGAATATCTACCCGAAATTCTATCTTGTAAACTCTCTATTACTTCTTTTCCATCTGTAAAGGCTTTAATCCACATACCTGGAATTTCTTTTTTATTAATTGCACAATCTACTTCTCGAATTATTAAATCCTGAGATACATCAACCAACCGACGTGTTAAATAGCCAGAATCGGCAGTACGAAGTGCTGTATCAGAGAGTCCTTTTCTAGCACCATGCGCTGAAATAAAATACTCCAAAACGTCAAGTCCTTCACGGAAGTTTGACTTAATTGGCAATTCAATTGTTCGACCAGAAGTATCCGCCATCAATCCACGCATTCCTGCAAGCTGTTTAATCTGTTTATCAGATCCACGGGCTCCAGAATCAGCCATCATATAAATATTGTTATATTTATCTAATCCGGAAAGAAGTGCTTCTGTAATTTCATCATCGGCTATTTTCCATGTCTCGATAACCGATTTGTATCTTTCTTCTTCGGTTGTAAGACCACGACGGAAATCTCTCGCAATTCGTTCTACTGTTTGTTCTGCCTGTGCAATAATTTCCTTCTTTTGTGGTGGTACGGTCATGTCAGAAATAGAAACCGTCATTGCTGCTCTTGTGGAATACTTATAGCCCAATGATTTAATAGCATCCAAAGTTTCTGCTGTTCCTGTTGCACCATGGGTATTGATACATTTTTCAAGAATCTGCTTTAATTGCTTCTTCCCTACATGGAAATCCACTTCCAGTTTCAAGAAACTATCTGGATTTGAACGATCAACAAATCCTAAATCTTGGCTTAAAATTTCATTGAAAATAAAGCGTCCCAACGTGGATTCAATGTTTTTGGTTTCTTCTATTCCTTCTGCATTGATTCCTTTTCTACGAACATGAATTTTCGCATGAAGCGTAAGTGCATTGTTTTCATATGCTAGAATTGCTTCGTTTACACTTTTAAAGAAATGACCTTCACCAAGATCTCCAGGTCTCTCCTGTGTTAAATAATAAATACCAAGCACCATATCCTGTGAAGGAACCGCTACTGGTCCTCCATCCGAAGGTTTTAGTAAGTTATTCGGAGAAAGTAGCAAGAAACGGCACTCTGCCTGCGCTTCCACGGAAAGCGGAAGATGAACTGCCATCTGGTCACCGTCAAAGTCGGCGTTGAATGCAGTACATACCAATGGATGAAGTTTTATTGCTTTTCCCTCTACTAAGGTTGGTTCAAATGCCTGAATACCAAGTCTATGAAGTGTCGGTGCACGATTTAGCATAACTGGATGTTCTCGGATTACTTCTTCCAAGACATCAAACACTTCATTTTGTACTCGCTCTACCATTTTCTTAGCAGATTTTATATTATGTGCAATTCCTTTTGCTACCAATTCTTTCATAACAAATGGTTTGAACAATTCAATTGCCATTTCTTTTGGAAGACCACATTGATAAATCTTTAGTTCTGGTCCTACTACAATAACAGAACGTCCGGAGTAGTCAACACGTTTGCCAAGTAAGTTCTGGCGGAAACGCCCTTGCTTTCCTTTTAACATATCAGAAAGAGATTTCAGTGCACGGTTACCAGGTCCAGTTACCGGTCTCCCTCTTCTTCCATTATCAATCAAAGCATCTACTGCTTCTTGAAGCATTCTCTTTTCATTACGAACAATGATATCAGGAGCCCCTAAATCTAACAGTCTTTTCAAACGGTTGTTTCTATTAATTATTCTACGATATAAGTCATTCATATCAGATGTGGCAAAACGACCACCGTCAAGTTGTACCATAGGACGAATGTCCGGTGGAATAACTGGTACTACAGTAAGAATCATCCAATCGGGTCTATTGCCCGATTCACGGAATGCTTCAACAACTTCCAATCGTTTAATAATACGAGCTCTTTTTTGCCCTGTTGAATCCTTCAAGTCCCTTTTTAACTCCGCAGAGTCTTTCTCTAGATCAATATCTTTTAACAATTCTTGAATGGATTCCGCTCCCATTCCTACCCGGAAGCGATTTCCATACTTTTCTCTTGCTTCCTGATATTCTTTTTCATTTAGTACTTGCTTATACTGAAGATCGGTATCTCCTTTATCAAGTACAACATAAGAGGCAAAATACAATACTTTTTCTAGTGTCCTAGGTGAAAGATCTAAAATAAGACCCATTCTGCTAGGGATACCTTTAAAATACCAAATATGTGATACTGGCGCTGCAAGTTCAATATGTCCCATCCGTTCACGACGAACGCTTGACTTTGTTACTTCCACACCACAACGATCACAAACGACACCCTTATAACGGATTTTTTTATATTTCCCGCAGTGACATTCCCAATCTTTTTGCGGTCCAAAAATTTTCTCGCAAAAAAGGCCGTCCTTTTCAGGTTTTAATGTTCTATAGTTAATTGTTTCCGGTTTCTTCACTTCACCACGTGACCATTCTCTGATCTTTTCCGGAGAAGCAAGACGGATTTTAATTGCATCGTATATCAAATGCGGTTCCTCATTCACTGTGTTAAGTTCTGACATAAAAGACACTCCCTTCTACTCATCAAAATCATCGCCATCAAGATTCTCAGCATCTGCTAATTCATTGAAATTTATTTCTTCATCCAAATTCTCTGCATCTGTTTCCCTAAATCCTGCGCTCTCAAAGGATTCGTTATTCCCGAACCCAAAGTTTTCTTCTCCTTCAATCAATGGAGTTAGTTCTTCATCACCATAATCAATATGTTCTGTCATTTGAATTTCATTTCCATTTTCATCTAATACAGTAACATCAAGTGCCAGTGATTGAAGTTCTTTCAAAAGAACCTTAAAGGATTCTGGTATACCAGGTTCTTGTATATTTTCTCCCTTAATGATTGCTTCATATGTCTTAACACGCCCAACAACATCATCCGATTTGACAGTAAGTATTTCTTGCAATGTATAAGCAGCACCATAAGCTTCTAGTGCCCATACCTCCATCTCTCCAAATCGCTGACCACCAAATTGAGCTTTACCACCTAAAGGTTGCTGCGTTACTAAGGAATATGGTCCTGTAGAACGTGCATGAATCTTATCGTCTACCAAATGGTGAAGTTTTAAGTAATGCATGAATCCAACCGTAACGGAACCATCAAAATACTCTCCCGTTCTACCATCACGAAGTCTTACCTTACCATCGCGATTAATCGGAACGCCTTCCCACTGTTTACGATATTCTTGATTTTCCAATAAATATTTCATTAACTCAGGTTCGAGTGAATCTTTATATTTCGCTTCAAATTCGCCAAGTGGAGTATTTACATAATCATCCGCTAATTCCAAAGTATCCATAATATCATACTCGTTTGCTCCATCAAATACAGGTGTAGATACATTAAATCCTAATACTTTCGCAGCTAAGGATAAATGAATTTCGAGCACCTGTCCTATGTTCATACGAGAAGGTACACCCAATGGATTTAGTACAATGTCAAGTGGTCTGCCATTTGGTAAAAATGGCATATCTTCTGCTGGAAGTACTCTGGAAACAACACCCTTGTTACCATGACGACCCGCCATCTTATCTCCTACTTGAATTTTTCTCTTTTGGGCAATATAGATACGAACCGACTGATTTACTCCTGGTGACAATTCGTCTCCATTTTCTCTTGTAAATACCTTTGCATCTACAATAATACCAAACTCACCATGTGGTACACGAAGTGAAGTATCACGAACTTCACGTGCCTTTTCTCCAAAAATTGCACGAAGTAATCTCTCTTCTGCGGTAAGCTCTGTTTCTCCCTTAGGCGTAACTTTACCAACTAAGATATCTCCCGCGCGAACTTCTGCACCAATACGAATAATACCTCTTTCATCCAAATCCTTTAAGGCTTCATCGCCGACACCTGGAACATCTCTTGTAATTTCTTCTGGCCCTAGCTTAGTGTCACGTGCTTCTGCTTCATATTCATTAATATGAACCGACGTATATACATCTTCTTGTACTAAACGTTCACTAAGAAGTACTGCATCCTCATAGTTATAGCCTTCCCAAGTCATGAATCCAATTAACGGATTTTTGCCAAGTGCAATTTCACCGCCTGCTGTAGATGGTCCATCTCCAATTACCTGTCCCGCCTTAATTTCATCACCTTTTGTAATAATTGGGCGTTGATTCATACAAGTACCTTGGTTACTTCTTGAAAACTTTTCTAATTTATAGGAACTCCTTGTTCCATCGTTATTCTTAATAACAATTTCATTCGATGCAGATTTATCAACCACACCATCTTTTTTTGCAATAACACAATTTCCAGAGTCAACAGCAGCCTTCAATTCCATACCAGTCCCTACGACAGGTGCTTCTGTTACAAGAAGTGGCACAGCCTGACGTTGCATGTTAGATCCCATTAAGGCACGATTCGCATCATCATTTTCAAGGAATGGAATCATCGCTGTTGCAACAGAAAATACCATTTTAGGCGATACATCCATTAAATCAATTTTTCTTTTTTCAAACTCTGAAGTTTCTTCACGGAAACGTCCCGATACATTATTATGAACAAAGTACCCACTATCATTGAGCGTTTCATTAGCCTGTGCTACAACAAAATTATCTTCTTCATCCGCTGTCAAATATATAACTTGGTCTGTAACCCTTGGGTTCATCGGATCCGTCTTGTCTACGGTACGATATGGTGCTTCTATAAAACCATACTCATTGATTCTTGCATAAGAAGCCAACGAGTTAATAAGACCGATGTTAGGACCTTCTGGAGTTTCAATCGGACACATTCTCCCATAATGAGAATAGTGAACATCACGAACCTCAAATCCAGCTCTATCCCTAGATAGACCACCTGGCCCCAATGCTGACAAACGTCTCTTATGTGTTAACTCACCCAATGGGTTGTTCTGATCCATAAACTGTGACAACTGTGAGCTTCCAAAGAATTCTTTTACAGCAGCAGTTACTGGCTTAATATTAATCAATGACTGCGGTGAAACACCTTCTATATCTTGTGTTGTCATTCTTTCACGAACCACACGTTCCATTCTAGAAAGTCCAATACGGTACTGATTCTGTAACAATTCACCAACTGCACGAATACGTCTGTTTCCTAAATGGTCAATGTCATCCGCATTACCCGTTCTATATTCCAGATGAATATTATAGTTAATTGACGCAAAAATATCCCACGATGTAATATGCTTAGGAATCAATTTACTGATATTTTTCTTGATTACCTCTTTTCGCTCTTCAGCGTCACTGTACGTATCCATAATATACTTAAGTGCAAAATAATAAACATCCTCGGTAATTCCTAGCTCTACCTTATCAACATCAAGGAAAGCATTGATATCAACCATTCGGTTTGAAACAACCTTTACTTTACGATCTTCTACTTCTAGCCAGACAAAACCAATACCCGTATTTTGTATTGTAATTGCTAATTCTTGTGTAACAATAACTCCAGCTTCTGCAACTACTTCGCCTGTTTCCATATCCACTACATCTTCGGCTAGCTTACATCCTGCAATTCTATTTTTTAGAGATAATTTTTTATTGAATTTATATCGCCCAACTTTTGCAAGATCATATCTTCTTGCATCAAAGAACATGCTACGTACTAAACTTTCCGCACTATCAACCGAAAGTGGTTCGCCCGGACGAAGTTTTTTATACAACTCCAAAAGTCCATCTTGATAGTTATCAGAAGAATCTTTTTGAATACTAGCTAAAATCTTTGGTTCCTCGCCAAAAAATTCTGTAATCTGGCTATTGGTGGCACTATGAATTTCTTCATCAATATTCCAACCCTTGTTTGGATCTGCACTAAAATCATACACACTATGATCAAGTGCACGCATAAGAACCGTTACCGGTACCTTTCTATTTCGATCGACACGAACGTAGAAAATATCATTGGAGTCAGTTTCATATTCTAACCACGCACCACGATTGGGAATAACTGTAGCAGAAAAGAGTTCCTTTCCTATCTTATCATGACCTATGGCATAGTAAATGCCTGGGGAACGAACCAATTGGCTAACAATAACTCGCTCTGCACCATTGATAATAAATGTTCCAGTTGCTGTCATTAACGGAAGGTCTCCCATGAAAATATCATGTTCGGTAATTTCTTCTGTTTCTTTGTTTCGAAGCCTAACTTTTACTTTCAATGGAGCTGCATAAGTTGCATCTCTCTCTTTACATTCTTCAATTGAATATTTGACATCATCTTCGCACAATACAAAGCTCACAAAATCTAAGCTAAGGTGCTCACTATAATCTTCAATTGGAGAAATGTCTTTGAAAACTTCGTTAAGTCCTTCTTCCAAAAACCACTTGTAAGATTCCGTCTGTACTTCAATAAGGTTTGGCATTTCCAAAACTTCTTTTTGACGGGAATAACTCATTCTTACACCATTTCCAATTTTAACTGGACGAATTCTGTTTTTTTCCATTGATGTTTTCACCCCTTGATATATTCTAGCGCTCTTGCGCTGATTCACTTTCTTACTGTGAGATTCTTGCATCCACATAAAAATCACTTTACTATTGTCTTCGCTTATGCTATAATCACTTTACAAAGTAATTTATTGCGTAAGCTTCCATAATAGTGCATTTTTCATCTTATCATATGGCACTATGGTTGTCAAGCGCCTTTTTTTATGCCCAAACCCGCGATTTTACGCCCTTTTCTATATTTAGTCCAAGCAAATATACCTCATTTTTTATTCTTAGTTTTCATTTTATCAACATAGTATTGAATATTCTTACTTTCTAATCATCTTATTATAGTATTAATTCTATTCTATGTTTTTGAGTAAATCATTTTTGTCTTTTTTAGTATTCTCTGTTTTGTCTTTTTTTTCCTATATTTAGTCTAAATTTTTATACATATTTTATTTTCTCAAAACAGTTTCTTCTCCCTGAATCTTTGATAAAACTACTTTTCCCCTATTGTAAGATGCACCTTGTTCGTATAAAATAATAATATCTACTAGCTTTTGAAAGGAGCCTACTATGTCACAACATATTATTGGACACTGCCCTGTTTGTAAAAAAGAATTGGTAGCGACAAAGCTTACTTGTCACAATTGTGGTCTAGAATTATCAAATGACTTTACCTTAAATAAATTTTCTTTTCTATCTGAGGATGAATTAGAATTTGTCGAATTATTTATTCACTATGGCGGCAGTTTAAAAGAAATTCAAAGACAACTTCATCTCTCGTACCCATCCGCAAAAAAACGACTGGTAAAAGCACAAGAAGCCCTCGGCTTCCACATCGAAAAAAATGAAACTAGCAGCTTTGAACCAGTTATTACAAATCTAGCGATTTATCAAAACGAGAGCAGTACCATAAAGTCCATAAAGGACAAGCTAAATCAAAGCGGCGGCATGGCAATGGTATATCTACCAAAGGGCGATGCTTTTCAAATCTACTATGAAGAGTTTGGAAATGGTATTTATGCAAGTAATTTACCGCACCAACGCATTTTAACATGGCGCGCCTTTGACTGTGTCATTCAACTTCTCGAAAAAAATAACGGAACTGCTTCCAAAGGAAATGCAATGAAAGGAAAACTAGGAAGTATTTATCTCCCACTTAATTCGGTAGAAGGTTACGTTGCATTTCATGCTTATGGAACAAAAATGGGGGAATCTTGTTTACGAATCATCTCTCCTTTAGCCGCAATTTTAGAATGGGCAGGCATTTGTACAAATGGGTATGGATATATTTCTCTCGGTTATACTGAAAAATAAGCGTCATATACTACTAATTTAAGGAGTTAGCTATGAAATTAGAAGAAATTCTAGATGCTGCCATTTTGATTGGTTATCATCTTCTTTGCAATGGAGCAGATGTATCACGTGTCGAACAAAGTATTGACTATATTTGCGAAGCTTATGGAGCTAGGGAGATTAACGCTTTTGCAATTCCTTCAAGTATTGTAGTAACAATCTCCAACGATACGATGTCTTTGACCAAAACAAAACGAATTCTGAAACAACAAACAAACCTCGATTGTGTAGAAAAAATAGCTGGGTTATCTCGGTATATTTGTGCAGCAAAGCCAACTTATCTGACAATTGTAATGCGAATGGATGAAATATTAGCCACCCCACGTTGGAATATTAAATGGCAGTATGTTGCACATATGCTCACCGGAGCTTCTTTTTGCATTTTCTTTGGCGGAAATTTCTTCGACTCCCTTATTGCTGCTGCTATTGGAGCCCTTCTTATGTCACTTAATAAATTATTAGAAAAAATAAATGCCAACAACTTCTTCGTTACTGTAATTTGTAGTTTCTTCGCGGCTTTTATAAGTGGAAAAATGGGAGTTCTCTTTCATGGATATTTTCATACCAATGCCATTACAATTGGAGATATTATGCTTTTAGTACCTGGTCTTGCACTTGCAAACAGCATGCGCGACTTTATCGCAAATGACACGATGACCGGTCTATCTCGAATAACCGAAGCCCTATTTGTTGCAATTGGTGTTGCTCTTGGTGTCGCCTGTGCAATGTTCTTTCTATAAAAAAAGGAGGAGTTTTATGACGCAACTAATTCAATGTATTTGTGCCTTTACTGGTTCACTCGGTTTTGGCATACTATTTAATATACGAGGTAAAAACTTATTTTACGCCGCGTTTGGTGGTTTCCTAAGTTGGATGATTTTTTCTCTCATGGGTCTTTTTTTACCCGTTGATTTTGGTCAATATTTCGTATCTGCTGCTTTCATTTCTCTCTATTCGGAATGCATGGCAATGATTCGCAAAGTACCTGTTACCATTTTTTTGGTTACATCCATGATTCCTTTGGTTCCTGGCGGAGTTATCTTCTATACCATGCAAAATCTAATTCTTGGGGAAACTAGGGTTGGTGCAGATATGGGAATCTACGCTTTCGAGATTGCAGGCTCCATAGCAATAGGTATTCTACTAATCGCTTACATTGTTCGTGCCATCAAACAAATTGCGCGAAGCAGATATCCTACAAAATAAAACAATGATTTTAAGTAAATAAAAAGGGCATCCATTAGGTTTCCTAATCTTGCCCTGATCAACTGTTTTTCATTTCAAGCTAATTTCATTTATAATTTGCAATAATCGCCATATTAGAAATTGCATTTCTCTTTATTAAACAACTAAAATGCTCCTCAAAATATGGAATTAAATTCGAATCATCGGATACAAATTCAGCGAATTCAATTGCTCTTTCACAAACAGCATTAAAAAGTTTTGCTGAAATTCTTCCTTTTTCAAGAACCAAATAAAATCGATTCTCTTTTTCACTCTTATAAAGTTGGCTTTTAATCTTTTTATCAAGTGGAATTGTCTGCGCAAACATTTCAATATGTTCCAATGATGTAAATGCAAAAATTCGAATTTGCGACTGTTTTTTGTTTTTTTGAACAGAAATGGTATTTTGCTTTAAATCGCCAACCATATCTTTTATATTCTTTATGATCCCATCAAATTCATTGTCTTGATTTTCAGAAAAGATAATAGCAAGTCCATTTTCAGGCAATGGCATCACTTGAACAGCCAAAATCCCACTAGTTGATTGATAGGAAACTTGTTTCTTGGCTTCTTCTACTATTTCTTCAAAAAATGATTGAATCTTTTCTTTGTTTTTAAAAAAATCTTCTAATTCGATTCCATGTTCTTTCATATCAGCTTCTGTTAATACGCAACGAATGGTATCGTTATCTAATCTACTAAATTCCATATCTTATATCTCTCTTCCTTCAATTGCTTTACAAGGACACTATATATCAAAACAGCTTTAATATCAATAAAGATTTCATAAATTTTTTACTCCGATAGTTCTACGCATACATTGTTTTTTATGAACTTGTCTTCAAATATCGTCTGATATAGTTTCCATAATTTTTCCATTGCAACTTGGTCTGTTAACCTATCTTTCCATGTAAAATAAATAATTTGGTAATTATCATTATAAATTCTGCTAAGAATTTTACTTATCTTGAATCCATTTTTTTGATAAAAATGAACTCTTTTCTTTCGCATTGCTTCTTCTTCCATTGTTGATGCAAACGAAGGATTTTCCACTTCTGCCAATAATAATTTACCCTCTTCTTTTAATTTCTTTTTTATAAGGTCTAAACATAATGATCCAACTCCTTGACTACGATATTCTTTAAATACCACCAAATAATCAAGCAAATACGATTCTCCTTTGGATTCCTTTGCAAAATAAGCATATCCCATCTGTTGATTCTGTTCAAAAAAGCCAAAACACATATATTTATCATGTGAAATCAACGTTTCTATTCTTTCATGCGATTTTACTTCATCTTTATGAAAATCTTTCACCAAGTGTTCTTCATAAATATTTTTTCGTTGCTCTATATTTAATTGATTCATTTCCATTTTATCCACACACTCCTGCTTCAAAACAATATGTATCCACACATCTTTCTTTATTTGTTGATTACTTCTACTAGTATACCTCATATTTAAAAATGAAGCAAATTGCACTTTCTATTCTTACCTTCTAGCTTAACAGATTAATGGACGCGAAGAATTTGAAGGACGGACACAAAAAAGATGTTACAAGGTATTGTATAGGTGAATCAAAGTGGGAACGGCTACTAGAAAATCAAGCGCATATTCATTTTGCAAAACCTCAGACATATCTAAAATTGACTTTTAGGGAAGCCAATTTTATAACTCAGCAAAACAGTTCAATTACGTAAATCTCGAATGGAAAAACACAGCGCCAAGAAAAAGTCATTTTAGCATACGAAGTAGAAACTCTAACTAAAAATTACTCCTACACGAGTGATCTTTAGTTGCCTTGAGGTTCTACTTAGTGTTTATGCGATTGATTTTTCTGGTAGTGTAAAATAAATTGTGTCTTTGGAAATAAATGGCTCTTTCTTGGAAAGA
>JBGUEO010000056.1:0-16271 GCA_041821315.1 Velocimicrobium sp.
TGTAACTATGCGGCTTCAGCCGCAGTGGAATGAATTATCATGAATAATTCAGGCTAGACATATCTTTTTCTCCTTATAACAGCATAATCGCCTTTTGTATTTTCTGCTAAACTTATTACATGTAGTTAATTATATTTTTTCTAATAGAATATAACATCGAGGATTGTAAGGGATATAGTTTTTGCTTTCAAAAAAGCAAATCAAACTGTACTTGCCATTAATATTTTTCATCTCAATACCTTTGGATTACCCTTATGTAATAATGGGAATACTCATAATCTTTGCATAAGTATAACTACATTTCGTGGCAAATCATCTATTCCCTTAAACTCTCCAATAACAATTGATACTACATTTTCCTTTATTTTAGGAGCAACTTTTGTAATACACATTTGCCATGCCCCACCAATACTTCTACAGTCATCTTCAATCAATATGGTAGGCTGTATTCTTTCTACAATATCTTTGTATTTTTCTCTTTTACTGCGATAATAAAGCTCTGCACCAACAAACCCATATTTTTTCAGCAAGGCTGCAACATCTTCAGCTTGCTTCGCTTTTCGTGATGTGCAATATACAATATTAGCTCCTTGCCCTTGCCAGTCTTTTATTATTTCAACACAGTTTCCAATTGGCTGATAACTGTTGTGATTATACAAGCTAAACCGTGATTTTGGTTTTAACACAGTACCTTCTGCAAAAATCATAATTGTTATATCCGTTTGCCTCGTCTTTCCCAATGTAATATGTTCCACAAATTCTCTCCTTTGTACGAGATTAACTACATTTCTTCTCCATCATTAATAGAACTTTTTCTTTTCTCTTATTAGCTCTTGAAAATCCATTATTTCATCTATTATAATCTTATAAACGCTTTGGCATCTCAAACTTTTCTAACGCACGATTGAGAAAAGCATTAAACGGTTGCATTGCAACAAAAATCTCAGCTGCAAAGGAAATAAATTCTTCATCAAGTATTTGTTCATCTGTAACAGAGTACTCCAAATACCAACTTTTATTTTTAAGATATTCAGATTGTGGGTGCTGATTATCATATCCACGAGGAATATTTTTTAATGCTTCACCTTTCACAGAAAAATATTTTGTAAATAATGTATCAGTAATTATTTGCTGCCATTCATCTCCGTGTTCCACAATATAATTTCGTATCATTGTAGTAGCATCCTTAAACATATCGGCAAATAGCCCTCCGCCTAAAAAAGAACGATTTCCGGGTTTGATTACAAGAAAATAGCCTACTGGAATAGGCAGTTTCCCCTTTGAAGATATATGGGCACGAAAAGCAGGGTTGTACGGTGATTTATCGTTACTAAAACGTGTGTCACGTACTAACTTAAATGTCAACTCTTTCGGAATGTTATGTAAGATACTGCTATCTGTTTTTCCAATTTCAAAGATCAAGGATTGAATCAAATCTTCAAATTCTTGATTTGCTGCTTTATATTGAGCTTTATTCGCATGATACCATTCTCGTTCATTGTGCGCTTCCAAATGAGATAAGTATTTTAATATAGTTTCAGTATTCATATCATATCCTCCAAATATGCAGATTTTACAAATTATCTCTAGCATCACCAGAGAAGAAATTCTTTATTTTACTCTATCAATTCAAACTCAGAATCATCGATTTTAAATTAAAATTACTATGTCATCTATATTTTCCCATAAAAATCAGGGCAAAAATCGGGCATTTTTCAGCCTAATTTTTGCCCATTTTTTACTCCAAAACCACAACATCTTGTGGTTTGAGTGCCCTATTTATTGTTTTGACCACAACGTGTCATCAGAATCACAGTTTCAACGTGCCTTGTAATAGGGAACAGATCCACTGGATTTTATGAATATTTATACATTTTATTTACATGTTTTTATGAAATTAGTGTATATTAAGCTTTGTTTTACATATTTGTTATATCATCTGTTTTATCGCTTCAAGGGTAGGTTGAGTCATTCAAATTATAGTCCCATTCTTTTGACAGAACTATGTTTGTTTTTGCACATACCTCGTCAATCTGCCATTTCCAACTTTAAGAATTAAATCCTTATCTAACATTTCTTTAAGAATATTAATTGCGTGAGTCGTACCACTGCCCAAGACTTCTTCAACATCAGAGCGAGTAATTTCTTTTTGGTTATCATATAGTCTGAGTATCGGCAAGTACTTTTGTTCTTCTACACTTAATACTTTGGCATGTATATTAGGAAGAACTACTCTAAATGCCCCTTCTACATTTTCAAACTTAGGCTGTACTGTTAACCCCTTGTAGCAACTAATGATTTTGCTAATACCTGTTCCATATGCCTCAATTAGCTTCATTCTATAAAATAATGCTGCGAGTTTTTCATTTCGAGGTTGTGATGCTCCCATCATAGCCGCCTCTAATGATAATCCAGATACCAATCCACCTAAAGAGATAATCTCTAAACGATCAGAGTAAAGGTTTATAAATGTACTACCACTAAATGAATAATCCCTGTGAACGATGGCATTCAGCAATGCTTCACGAACAGCATCTTCTGGATAATCCCTCTCATCTGCGCGTAGTAAATCATGAAAGGTCGCTTTTATACCATTATAAAAGTCAATGGTTTTATAGGCATCTGTAAGTTGAGCAAATAGGGAACCGGTAAGTTCTTTTCTATCCTTAAACACTAACTTATCTGTACCTTGAAATATTGCAAATTTGATAGAGTGTTTGCATTGATCTGAAACAAGTAACCCCATATTTGTATAAATATCATCAGAAGAAAGAATACCTAAATTTTTCATTTGAACTTCTGTAAATTCTAAGCCCCTTTTTTGCAATTCCTCTCCTAATCTATTAAAAGTCAGCTCCTGAACTAGAGAACGATTTTCCTCAAATGAATCGCCGTCTGTCATTTTTATCATCATGCGAATAGCATCTTCAGATGCTGGGGCAGATGTTGTTCCACTTCTAACATATACACCCGTTGGTTTCAGTCCTTTATCTGATAGGTAATAAGGCTTTTTTGTGCCTTGGCTAACGGTCACTTTAATAAAAAACTTCTTATCTTCTTGTGCTAATTCAATGTTAGTAAACATAGAAACATCCGGTCTGATACTATCTCTTAGAGAGTTGGAAATTTGTTGCATTACAAAATCAGTGTTATCAACGCCAATGATTTCTCCGCTATCCTGTACACCAATATAGATTGTCCCACCACTCGTATTCGCAAAGGCAACAATTTCTTTTTTTAAGTCAGTTGTGTAGATTTCCTTCAACTCAACCGTTTCACTTTCATATAACTTCATAACCCCACCCCTTCTATCAGTTTCTGTCACTTGTGACACTATACTAGCACGATAAGTGATAGAAAGCAAGGAGAACCCCTTTACAGTTTACGACAAAGAAAATATTTCATTATCTTTTATAAGAATACAATCCTTAATACAATAAATAGGAATGCCACTCTTTTCAATAGATTTTTTCGTATCTTCTAAACTGAATTCATACCTTAATAAATCTTCCTTAGAATAACAGATAGCCATATCTATCTCTCTTTTATTATAAAGGTCAAACAGTTTCTTTATTCTATGGTCCCCTCTTTGGAATCCTTTTTCATTTGTAAGCCAGCCAACCATATCAAGAAATTTTAATTGCGTCAGTGCTGATTGTAGAGAATACAAGTTAATATGCTTAGATTTATTTGGGATGAATAATGCTCCTTTAATTTTTCTATCTTGTATTTCAAGCGTATTTTCAAAGCTAGATAACGGTGGAATAATAATCAATTTTTTATTGTTCACAGTGTAAACCTCCTAATAAAATAATACCAGTTTTGTTGTATATAAAAAGGCTAAGATGTAGATCATTAATCGAACTACATCTTAGCCTTAATACTATGAATGTAACTGGTATTTAAGCATGTGGAGTGTCCCGCCAAAGCACCGTTTTTTTTATTCGGCGGGTACACCTATTATTAAAATGCTATCAGGTATTGCTACTCACTTCCCGCTATATTTCTCTTAAACAAAGCATAGGTAACAGCCAAGTAGCAGGCAAATATGAAAAGGAAAGTACCATATATACTAAATACATTTCTGAGTACGTGATTTATCGTGATATAAGGGATGTAATTTCCATAATTAACTTTCAACAGATATATAAAGATTGCCCCAGCACCACATAGAGCCACAACAATGGGAACACAGAACCATACAGACATTTGCTGCCGTATTAGCTTCTTAATCTGGACTTTGTCCACTCCAATTTTTTCTATTACCTGAAATCTCTGTTTGTGTTCGGAGGCATCGGTAAGCTGCTGCAAAGCTAAGATTGTAAGGGATATTACAATTAAAACCAAGCCTGTATAAGCACCTCCCAGCCGAAGCATCAGCGAGTTTGAGATTCCCTCATTGAGTTGTAAGGTCTTAAGTCTCACATATCCACTGTTTTGGGGAACCATACCGCTGTTATTCAACCAAGGACTAATTTCCTCATCCATTTTGCTGGCGAAATCGTAGGAAAGAGGCTCAGTCGTATTGGCGGCGTAATAGATGGTTGCAAGAGTAAGGCTGTTACATACAGAATCCGGTAGGATATACACTGCTTTCATTCTGCTTGTAAAAATCCCCATACCGACATTTATCTGATAATCTGCTCCGTGAACCTTGGTGAGTATAGTTTCTCCCGCTTGTATCTGTGTGTACTGCTGATTAAATACCTCTATTTCGCTTGATAAAGCCTTATGATCCCACGCTATGGCAAAGTCATTTTGAGGCAAAGTGATTTCTTCGTGTCCGGACAATTTAAGAAGATCATTGTAATCGCTGAGAGCAATACCAAGAACCGGCATATCCTTTTGAATTCGAATATCAAAATCACTGTTTTTCAAAAAATAGGTTTCTACGGTTGCACTTCCGGTTATTTCATAGCCTCCGTCCGACAAATAGTGGTCCAGATATGAGCTGCCTATCCCAGTTTTAGGCAATTGACTCATATTGTCTACCTGTGTATAAGCTGAAAAAATTTGAACGTCATAGAGGGAACGTGCTTTCAAATATCCGTCCACCTGTGCGGTATAGGTAGGCAGCCATCCAAGCAAAACTAAGGAGAACAGGAAAGCGCAGGATAGAACTGCCATTGTTTTGGAATTGGTTTTTAGCTTTGAAATAATCTGCCCAAGTAAAAACAAATTCTGATAATTGAAATGCTTTGATTTTCCTTTCATCAGAACCAGCAGCCATGAAAGGCAGCTAAAAAATGAAATTAGACTAAAAATGATCATGCCAACCGCCAATACAGGAGAAACAAAGGTATAAAAAGCACCGCTGATGAGTCCACTCCGCAGCAGTTCATCAATTAGCCCCTGAAGTTGTAATTGCAATATTCCTGTAATCAGAGAAGCTACAGACAGCAGAATTGCCCCGAAGCTGCCATCTTTTTTCATCTTTCCGGTGACAAAAAGAAACATAAACACACAAAACAGGAAGACAGCTGCACTGACAATATTGGCTCCTGTCATCCACCTTGCTTGCTCACTTAGCCGATTCCAAAAGGGCATGATTTTATGGCTGCAAAGAAGCAGAATACCAATATCCACCGCACAACTGGCAGCCATAGGAGAAAGAAGCATGTCCTTTAGCGTAGAAGCACTTTCTGTTTTCTTGCTGTCGTTCAGCATATCGATTATTTTCTGCTTGCGTATGTTACGCACATTACCGATACCGATGATCAGAAACAATGTGGTAAAAAACAGCAAAGTCCAGAGAATAGTGTCAGAGTAAACAGCGAAATATGGCTTAAATACCGCCCCAAAGCTGCTCATAATGATTGCACTTACAATTTGAGATAAAAGCACTCCGAGTACAACACCTAAGCAGACCGCCACAAGCCCCATTAGAAGCATTTCTATAAAAAAGAGATAAGCTACTGTCCGCTGTTCCATCCCTATAATGGTTTGCAGTGCAAATTCTTTTTTTCTGCGTTTCATCATATAGCAATTGACATAAGAAATAAGAAAAACAAGAAGTAGCGCAATAACCGGGATGATGATTTTCATTTTTCCTGAGAAGTATTCTAGATTCATCTGAATCGGCAGCCTGCTGTTATAGGAAGGGCTTGTGATGGATAAAAAGCCATAAAATAGTCCCACCGATAAAATCAAGGTAAGCATATAAATCAGATAATCCTTTGCAGAACGCTTAACGTTGCGCAAGGCCAACTTAACGTACATCGGATAAATCACCTCCCAGCAGTGTCATCACATCAAGGATTTTCCCAAACATCTGCTTTCTACTTTGTCCCCCCCGCAGAATTTCCGTAAAAATCTGACCGTCCTTCAAGAACAAGATTCGTTTTGCATAGCTTGCTGTAAAAGCATCATGGGTTACCATAAGGATGGTTGCGCCCAATTCTTGATTCATGGTTTGAATGGTCATTAAAAGTATCTGCGCCGAGCGGCTATCTAACGCTCCGGTTGGTTCGTCTGCTAGTATCAGCTTGGGATTGTTAATAATCGCTCTTGCGCAGGCACAGCGCTGTTTCTGGCCTCCAGATACCTGATATGGAAACTTATCCAGTATTGGCACAATATCCAGTTTTTCAGCCATGTATTTTACACGAGATTCAATTTCTTCTATAGGAACCTTATTGATGGTCAAAGCCATTGCAATATTTTCGCTGATCGTGAGCGTATCCAGCAGATTGAAATCCTGAAAGATAAACCCAAGATTTTCTCTGCGGAAACGGGAGATTTCTTTTTCCTTGATTTCCGTAATATCTGTGCTACTTAAGTAAATATGACCTGCGCTGACGGTATCAATGGTGGAAATACAGTTCAGCAAAGTTGTCTTTCCAGAACCGGAAGCCCCCATAATTGCAATAAACTCACCGGTTTGCACCTCAAAGCTGATATCATCGAGCGCTTTGGTAAGGTTGCCTTTATTGCCGTAATATTTTTCAATATGTTCAATCTTTAAAAGTTGATTCATGTTTTTCACCTCACATTCATTTTAACGAATAAAGAAATCTGATTGTATCTACTTTTCTTACAAAGTTCTTACAAAAATGTAAGAAGTGCAGGAAATTTACTCCTGCACTTTCACAAAATCTCCTTTGGGGAAATACAACTCTACTTGTGTTCCTTGCCCAGATTCTGACTTTACGGCAATGCCGATGCCCAGCTTCTCACAAAGGCGTTTGCACAAGAACAATCCGATCCCGGTAGAGCTTTTCCCGGTTCTGCCGTTTTCACCGGTAAAGCCTTTTTCGAAAATGCGAGGCAGATCACTTTCTAATATTCCAACACCATTGTCGCCAATGCTTAAAACGACTTGCCCTTGCTTGGAATTTGCCTCAAAGGTTATCTTTGGTTCTTTTTTACTGTATTTTACCGCATTAGCAATGAGCTGGTTTAGAATAAAGCCAATCCATTTTTCATCGGTATAGACCGTATTGTCATAATCCTTTACTTCTACCGAAATATGGTTTTGAATCAGAAGCTGCTTGTTCTCTGCAACAGCGGCATGGATCATTTCTGACAGGGAAACTTCCCTGATTAAATAATCCTTTTCTATATTTTCGCTTCTGGCATAATAAAGTGCCTGATCAGTGTAGTGGCTAACCTTTGTAAGTTCTACCATTAGCTTTCGAGTGATATCGGATTTATTGTTTTCACATAGGAGTTTCATTGCCGAAATTGGTGTTTTAACATCGTGTATCCATTGCTCAATATATTCCTTGTACTCCTTGCGCTCTCTTTTGGATTCTGACACCTGCTCCATCATGGACTTATTTGCAACTTTTAAAAGCCTATAATAAATTTTATCTTCTGTCAGTATGGGCTGCTCCATAACCTCAGAAATCAAATATCTTTTATCTAACCGTTCCAACTGTAAAAGAAGCTCATCAAAATACCTTTTCCGTAAAAAGAAACGGATATGAATATAGCTTGCAGCAATCAAAATCCAGAAAACCAGCAGAATCAAAATAATGCTCGCCTGCATATCGATTGCCGACAAGAAAACCACACAGAAAAGCATTGATAGAATATGTGTAACAATAGCAGGAAGCTGATCTTCTAAATACTCTTTATACCTCATATCAAATACCCCTGCCGATGCTTCGTCTGGATAAAGCCTGTCACTCCGATTTGCTTTAATTTTTCCCGGATTCTTGTAATATTTACACTGAGGGCATTGTCATCCACATAAAGCTGGCTGTCCCAAAGATATTCCACCAAATCCGCACGGGGAACAATTTTTCCTGCATTGCGAAAAAGAAACACCACAATTTTCAGCTCGTTTTTAGTCAGCTCTGCCGACTTGCCCTGATGATCGATGCTACTGTTCTCCAAATGGAGGGTGACTTCTCGATAGGTCATTACTTCTGTGTGTTCCGAAGCATAGGTGCGTTTTAGCAGTGATGCAATACGAGCCAGTAAAATAGGTGTATTGTATGGTTTTGTGATAAAATCATCGCCACCCAGCATGATGCTGTTCAACTCATCCATATCTGTGTTTCGGCTTGTGACAAATATGATCGGCACATTGGAAAATGTGCGTATTCCCGAACAAATTTTAAAGCCGTCCTGCACTGGCAGGTTGATATCCAGTAAAAGCAGATGTGGAGGGTTCTTCTGTATTTCATTGATAATATTAAAAAAATTGTTTGGCAGGATTACTTCATAGCCCTTACTTTTTAGAAGCACCGATAACTCTTCTTGAATAACTGGATCATCTTCAATCACCATAATTTGATACATGAAATCATCACTCCTTTTTCCTGTTTTCTTTCAGCCTGCCATCTGCAGGCTTTGGTGCATCCTTGGAAATTGCCCATCCACGGCCAAAGCCAACCGCTCCTTCAATTCTATTTTCTTCACAGAGCTTTTGTTTTCTTCGCTAGGAGATTTCCCATTTGTCAGAAGCCGGCTGCACAGATATATAATCAAGCATTTATATTCCTCCATTTTATGACTTTTAGTGTATACGTTGAAGAAAATAAAATCAAGTTAATAAATCTTAACTTTATCAGTCCCGTCCAACCCCCTCACTTTTTCATTAATAGAAGTGAGGGGCATTTTTTATGTCTTCTCTCTCGTTGGAAAGGAGTGTGTTCACAAATATGATACGAGGAAACTTTTTTGTCGTACAGAATCAGATATTCTATTGCAAGCTGTCACCAATTGCATTTTACGTCTACTGTTATCTATGCAAATGCAGAAATAAGAAAAGCGGATGCTATCCTAGCAAACAAACCATCGCATCGGCCTGCGGAATTGCCGTCAGTTCCGTCAGCAAAGCCATTAAACAGCTTTCCGATGCAGGGCTGATTACGGTTACCAAAAACTTTTGCAACGGCAGTCAGATCAATAATTCTTATGAGCTTTCCGGTTTGGCTGTCTCACAAACGGATAGGAATAAACTAGAAGAATAGTAACCTTCCAGAACAACAATTTATAAAAACAGAGAAAGAAGTATTTAAGGCTATACCTGAAAAAACAGCAGGGTTGAATATTGTGCAGGTTAAAACTTTTTATCCGGTACCGCAAATTGGACTATCAAAAGGAACCTTCTATGTTGATTTTCATTCCAAGGATGAAATAATCGCCTATTTTACTAACGTAGTTATCAGTAAAATTAAACCACAACCTATTTATGAATTATAACAAGGCCATCAATAGTGCTGTTTTCAGGCTAGTCACCCTTGGCATTTAAAGTGGTGAGTTTAAAGAGGAGTACTCTGCCGATGCCATTGCTAACGATTTTGTGACGACTTAAGAGGATTTATTTTCGAATGAATTTCCGATTATCCAGAAATGAATTTGAATCACTGTTTGCAGGAACATTTTAGAATTTATTTGTCTGGATTCAGGGCATGTAAATGAGTATGAGGCAGCGCCTGTAGGTCATTTAAGCTGACCTAAAAACTCTGCCTCGTAATTTTTCACTCATTCAATATGGAATTGTGCCTTCAAAGCCTGTACAAAACCATATATTTTCTGTTTTCACCGCATGTCATCTATATTTTTGTCCATTTTTGACCCTCAAACAGATGACTTTTCCGCCTATTTTTAAGGCCAAAAACCGCTCCAAAGTCACAACATCTTGTGGTCAAACCCTACTTTTTAGCCTCCGAACCACATTTCGTCATCAGTATTATCGTTTCAACATGCGCCATTATTGGAAACATATCAACTAAATTTTTGCGTATTTTTTCAGAAAAAATGCATAATACATTAGTTTTTGATAAATAATTAAACAATTTTTGCATAATTATTATGTCATCATTATCACCGCTTCAAGTGCTTGTTGAAGGTTTATCATCAACTGTCTATATTTAGACAATTTTTAGTAATAAAATTAGAAGCTATTCAAATAATTTTGCAAAGAATCTGCCAACTTTCCAATATGTATCCCGTCTACAAAAGAATGATGCACTTGAACAGACAACGGAAGAATCCATTTGTCATCTCTTTAAAAAATTTCCCCCAATCGAATAGCTGGGTGGCATTATACTTTATCTTCCTTAACCCAAATACATAAAGCTTCCCTTCCTTGGATTTAAAGCCTTATATCTACCGACTTAAAGCCTAAATAATCAGAACTCTCTGCAGTAACTATATCTTTACTACCATCGCTAGCAGATGCCGCTCTTTTTTTTTCCATTTCTGTGTCATCAACTGCCTGTGTCTTAGCTGTATTGCTATTTTCTGTTATATCGGTACTTTCTTCTGTCTCATTTGCCTTATCAGCTTCTTGCATTTCCTTATTTGCATCCGCAAGTGCTTCCATCGATGATCTTGTTACCTTCAACGCCTTTTCTTGTATATCTGCAAGCTCTGCTTCTTTGGCTTCTGTAGAAGCACCCCTTCCTTTGTCCATCTTTATTTCACTTTCCAGAACGCCTGCTCTCCCATTCATGGTAGTCGCAACATGTTCCTGCACCTGTGCCTGCTTCATCGCTGTATCTCCAGATATCATAGCCATCATACCAGCCTGTGACATGCCTGTTCCCTTATAGTTTTTGGTGGTGCTTTTCTCTTTTTGTTGGGCTCCAAGAATATCATCCGTTGATGAACCTTTTGATTGTTGCTTCTCTTTTCTAAGCTCAATCTGATGTTGTCTTAACTGTTTCTTCAAATCATTAATTTGTTGATTAATTTCCTGACGCTTTTCCATTTTACCTTCAATGCTTAACTGGTCATTTTCCGCAAGTTCCTGTAACTTTTTCTGAGCATTTTCAATCTGCTTCTGAAAATTCTTTGTTTGCGTATCCGTTCCTATGGATATTCCTGTCTTCATTGCCGAAAAATTATTTAAATCACTACTTGTAGTACTTCCTATCTGCATAATTGTTACCTCCTATGTATTTTGATAATCTTATAGTTTCTCTATATTTATATTTTCGGTTTCAAAGAATTGTATATTAGCAGAACGTTGTGAATCATCTTTTTTTTGTAGTAAATTAGTTTTGCATTGCCCACCTACCAATAAATTCTGCCATTCTGACAGACTTTTTCACACTCTTCATCTTTATTCAATCATTATCATAATCGTTAAATAAAATTTATTTCCCTTTAGTTCTATTTCAATATCTCCATAATATTTTCTTGTAACATCACGCATATTAATAAGTCCGATACCATGCATATTTGCATCATTTTTTGAAGTGAGAGGAAGCCCTCTGGCTTCATCTATTTCTATTGAACCACAATATGTATTCTCCACCACCAATAAATATGTATTTTTCTTTCTGACAGATTTAATACTGATAAAACCTTTTTCTACTTTTTCACTTGCTTCAATGGCATTTTCAAGAGCATTATTCAGTATAATACTCAAATCAAATGAATCAATATTGGTGCCTATCGGGAACGCAAAATTTGAATAAAATTTAATGTTCTTTTTTACCGCTTCGTTGTATTTTCCATTGATAATTACATCTGTTATCGGATTACCAGTTTTAAAATGATAATCCAAAATCTCCATTGCCTTATTCATAGAACTTAAATATTCAGTAGCTTCATCATAGTTTTTCTGTTCCATAAGACTTTCCAATGTTGTCACATGGTTTTTCACGTCATGCTTTAATCCACGAATTCGGTGGTAAAGCTGTTCAATTTCACTAATATGTAATTGAATGTCTTTTATCTGACTTTGCAAAACACACCGTTTTTTTTCTTCTTCCCTTTTTTCTTCAAAATTTTGAAAAAGTACGATTACCACAACAATTGTCATTATAGAAGTAAAGCCGCTTAAGAACTGAAAAACAAAAAAACAGGGAGACGAGCTATAGATATCTATTCCTAACATTTTTTCATATACATTATTATAATTCCACATAATTACATAATCAAGAAGTCCTGATATTGCAGGAACTAATAAAAGTATGGTTTCCTTAATGCTATATCTAGCCTTTTTGTAAACAAATGTTTTATTAATGATTACTACCGGAATTCCAATAAAAATACAATCCCCAACTAAGTCTACTATTGTTACAACTACATATAGAATAAAATTATATTTCCATAGTTCAGCCGAAGGAATATGAACTAATTTTCCTATCACATTCTGCATGGCATCGGAAATAGGAAGGTAAATGCAAGTTCCCATAGATAATCCCAGCCAACGTACCGCAAAAAATGTAACTAATATAAATAATTTAATTTGAATATTTCCTCTGAATATACAAAGCATTACTATAAATGAAATAACCATTCCAATGAAATATACAACCATATTTTCAAGTTCATATGGAATGAAATACATAATAACAACACTTATTAAATACACCATACCTACTATCCACGGCTTACTATTTTTTTGTTTTAAAAACGCTCTGGACATCTTATACAGAAAAAATGCTGTAATGACTTGGATACCTATTGTATATAACATTGAAACAATCCTATAATATACTTCTATCGTTTCAGCATTCATCTACATTATCTTCCTTTTTGAATATTTTAAATATTGTTTTACAAATTCCCCATATTTTTGTTTTGCCATCATTACAATCTCGCCATTTTCCAACGTGACGGATGTAGCATTATACTTTAGTATATATTTCATATTAACCAAAAACGACCGGTGTAATCGTGCGAAATCATCGCCAAGGCTTTGCTCTAAGTCAGAAAGTTTCGCATAAAATTCCAGAATACCATTTGCTTTATGTAAAATCACCTTTCGATTATGCGCTTCTATATAAATAATTTCTTTTCTATAAATCTTACTCGTTGTAGTTCCCATCTTAATGTTTATACTTTTTTCTTCCGGTGCTAACCGTTCTAGTTTGTTTGTTTCATTCCATTTTGCAACTGCAAATTTTAATACCTCAAAAAATTTAACTTTATCAATCGGCTTTACCAAATAATGAAATGCTCCAACATCAAATGCTTGAAAAATATATTCTTCCAACGCAGTAACAAAAATAATAATTGACTTGGAGCCATTTTTTCTAAGCTGTCTAGCAATATCCATACCATTTATACCACCCATATGTATATCAAGAAAAATTAAATCAAATACCCGTATATCACCCAATAATTCTTCACCTGACCCATATAACTTAACAAAGCAATCTGGAGAAAATATTTTCACATATCTCGCTATCATATTTCTTATTTCATTTTCATCATCACAAATAGCAATTTGCATAAGAGCTCACCTCCAAACAGTTTTTGGGGAGTTTTTATTTTAACTAATAAAAATCCTTTTTTTCATAATTCCCCGAAATTAATCCACGTCTTTACTATGTCATCTATATTTTCCCCTAAAAATCAGGGCAAAAATGGGGCATTTTTTATGCCTAATTTTTGCCCATTTTTCGTTCCAAATCCACAACATCTTGTGGTTCAGGTGTCCTATTTATCGTTTTGACCACAACATGTCATCATTATTATCGCAGTTTCAACGGTACTTTCATTGTCCCAATCAAGTTCCTCTGTCTCCATCCCATTGAAGAATACAGGGAATTTGAACTTGATATGCTTTAAGAATCTGCCATCTTCCTGCTCTTTCTCATAAAGATGTACTTCCTCTACAAAGCTTTTTACAAATTCCTTTTTCTCTCCATCAGTCATCTTATCATACAGTTTATCAAAATACAGTAGGAATTGATAGACGTTATCGCCAGAAATTTTCTGCTGTTTGATGTTGAATAAGCGATTCTCAACTTCTTCTATGGATAGTTCCATTGCATCCATTTCATCATGCAGCCCGTCCATGCGTTCCTGCATATCCTGATACTTTTTATCATAATGCTTGTCCGATACGGATAAATGATCCATCTGAGAGGCCAGCTTATTCTTTGCACCTTGCAACTGCTTTAACTGTTCCTTCAAGTTGGTATGCTCTTTCTCTAAATCTTTTGTATCCAAACTAGTTCCAATTTTCCTCCTAATTTCATTCTCAAACTTTGGATTATTTACTAGCTTTCCAATAATCTCAGCAACCGCATCATTTACTTTATCTTCATTCCACTGCTTTTTGTAAGTGCAATGATGACCATCAATAAATGTTCGATGTTTGCAGGCGTAGTAAAAATAGTCCTTGTATAGGGTTCCGTCCTTACGTTTCTTACGATTGACATTTCCATACATCCCACTTCCACAGATTGGGCATTTTACAATACCCGATAAAATATGCTCGTGTTCAAGACTATGCACCTTTTCATTTCCCACTCCGGTTTCCTGACGCTTTTTCTGTGCCAGATTCCAGTCATCCTCTGAAATGATTTCATCATGAATTCCATCGCTAATCAAATAAAAATCCTGCTTTACCACATGATATTCATTTCTGGTTCCCGCAATTTTCTCATTCTTTCGTCTGCCAAAAGCAAGCTTGCCACAATAGATTGGATTGTCCAGTACTCCTTTGATAAAGGAAGATGAAAAGGTCTCCATAGTGTTATTCTGTCGGATTTTCTTTCGGTAACCATTCTGATTTAAAAATACTGCGATTGCTCCAATCCCCATCGTTGTATTAACAAATTTATCATAGATCAGACGGATAATAGGTGCTTCATCTTCTGCTATCTGTAATTCCCCATCTACCAGCTTATACCCATATGACGCAAATCCACCATTCCACTTTCCTTCTCTTGCTTTCTGCCTACGACCTTCCATGGTCTGCACAAGAATATTTTCACGTTCAATTTCAGCCACCGCTGACAATACGGAAATCATCAATTTTCCTGCATCCTTAGAACTATCTATTCCATCTTCCACACAAATCAGATTTACGCCAAAATCCTGCATTCTCTGCAAGGAGCTTAAAACATCCGCCGCATTTCTTCCGAATCGGGATAGCTTAAATACAAGAACAAAATCTACGTTATCCTTGCTGCTTTCTATATCCTGAAGCATCTGTTGAAACTCTGGTCTTCCTTCTACGCTTTTACCAGATTTGCCTTCATCGGTATACCTTCCTGCTTTCATAAAGCTTTTTCTTTCTATCCTACCGTGAAATGAATCCACAGACATTGACAGAAAACTGATTGAAATTTGAGCCTTTTCGTAAAAGAACGTTTGTTCGTTCATACATTTTATAATATACTTTAGATATTCCATAGCAACTAACATTTGATGGAATCTGAAATTTAAACATTCTAAGGAGATGATTATTTGAACCGAGTTGATTTTCATTCTGTATCTGCAATTCTATTCCACTATTTAAAAGAAGTAGATACATCACAAATAGATTATGTGTATATGATTTTTGCCAGCTTTTCTAATGATACCAATGATTTTATGTATGACAATGGACTAGTCTGCAAATGGATTAAAGGGCAGGCAAAGGTCAGCCCTTTAATCATCAACTATTATGTAGATGATTCCCACAAGGAAGCCATGTATCAGGATATAGAAAAGGAATTTTTCCCTTACCTCAGTGATTTTGCCAATGCAGCTAAAGAACTTAAAGAACTTCTTCTTTCCGATACTTCCATATCCGATTTTGAAAAAGAACGACTGCTTTCATTTTATGCAGAATCATCAAGTGACGCATATGCAAGTTTTATCGCTGAAGTTCTTTTGTTTGGTATGTCCAGATCTTTTGTCAAATTTGATGCGAAAGCTTCTAGTTGCACATCCCCGCTGTTAGATGATATTATTCTGACTACGCTTCTGCCAAAGCCTATTAAAACCTTTGTAGGCAGGGAAAAAGAATTGGAAGAACTATATGAATTACTAGAAGAATATCATACTCTGTTTATTCAAGGTGTTGCTGGCTGTAATACTACAAATTATTAATACTCCTAGCATCCTATTTATATCAGATTATT
>JBGUEO010000057.1:0-16047 GCA_041821315.1 Velocimicrobium sp.
TCCCTTTTTTTACCATTGTATAATGCGTAATCAGTGCATCCTCACTTATACTTCCACTTGTGCTTACCCCCGCATTGGTGGCTTGCACCTTGTTACTTGGTAATACGCTAACTATCATCAGAATTACCAATAGTTTCGCTATGATTCGCTTTCTTCTCATTCATATCCTCCTTCTTTCCCTCTACTCACTTTTCATCCTTATAAAACCCCCAGTATCGCTTTATATTATAAATAAAAAATTTTATTGAGTTTGTTTGATTTTTTAAATAACGCCCTACATTGTCTACTAGGTTATGCATTCCTATTTAAAAATTTTATGATTTTTGTTCAATTTTATCATATTTGCATTTTTTACCCTTTCATTCCAATCAAAAAAGACGAGACCTTCATGTTCCATCATGAATCGCCTCGCCATTTATATTTTTATTTTGTTGGCCTATGGAATTGCTCCATATCCATCCCTTCCACTTCCATTAAATATTCTTTTACATCAAGTCCTCCCCCATATCCTGTTAGGTTTCCGTTTATTCCTACTACACGGTGACAAGGAATGAGTATAGAAATGGGATTACTTCCTACTGCTCCTCCCACCGCCTGTGCAGACATTTTTTCCCTTCTCATTTGTTTTGCTATCTTTTTTGCAATCTCGCCATACGTAACCACCTTCCCATATGGTATTTCAAGTAGCAAATCCCATACCATTTTACGAAACTTTGTTCCCTCTGCCTTTAAGGGAGGCATACAACCTGGCTCCTTACCATCAAAATAGTCATCAAGCCACTTTATCGTTGTTTTAAAAACAGGCAAACTTTTTGCATCAACCTCGGATACTTTTGAATCTTCTAGATACATTCCTTTCTTTATCCAAAGTCCTGTAAGTGCTATTCCATCACTTACTAACGTAAGCACACCAATTTTTGAATGATACCGATATATGTATTCCATCTTTACTCTCTCCTTTTATCTAAATCAATTAAAGCCTTCTTCTTCGTTTTATATTTACAATTATTATATCATTGCTGATTATTGGATGAAACCTATTTTTATATTAATAAATCCTCTATCACCCAATTATACAAATAAGTATTGACTAATTCTTCTTTTAATAGTAAACTTTAACCATTAAAAGTTTTAAAGCTTTAACGCAAGAATGTCGCAAAAACTATGATTTTTTTGTGAACAAGAGGAGGATTTTTTGAATGAAAAAAAAATTATTAGCAAGTTTATTTGCATTTACTTTAGCTGCTACCATCCTAACCGGTTGCAAATCAAAGGATACTGCCAATAACACTGTATTTAAAATCGGTGTCAATCAATTAGTTACGCATGCTGCACTCGATGCAAGCTATCAGGGATTTCTCGATGCACTAAAAGATGCCGGCTACGAAGATGGAAAAAATATTCAAATTGATTATCAAAATGCCAATGGAGATCAATCCACAGCAAACACCATTGCTACTAAGTTAGTTAATGATAACAATGATCTGATTTTAGCAATTGCAACTCCTTCTGCTCAAGCATGTGTAAATGCAACCAAGGATATTCCAATTCTAGTAACTGCCGTTACGGATCCTGCTAGTTCTGGACTTGTAGCATCAAACGAAGCTCCTGGCGGAAATGTATCTGGTACTTCTGATTTAAATCCAGTAGATGAACAAATTGCTCTGTTAAAAAAATTAGTTCCTACTGCAGCACACATTGCAATTTTATTTTGTTCAAGCGAGAGCAACTCAAAAATACAGGTAGAATTAGCAACTGCTGCTGCTGAAGATGCCGGTTTAACCGTACAAGAAGCATCCGTATCAAATTCCAATGAAATACAACAAGTTGTTCAATCATTGGTTGGAAAAGTGGATGCCATCTACGCTCCTACCGATAATATCATTGCAGCAGGTATGCCAACCGTTGCACAGGTTGCAAATGATAATAATCTTCCGGTTATTTGCGGTGAATCTGGTATGGTTGATGCTGGTGGGCTTGCTACCTATGGTATCGATTATTATGAACTAGGTAAATTAACCGGAGTTCAAGCCGTTAAGATCATCAAGGGAGAAGCAGAACCTGCTACTATGCCAATTGAATATTTAGGCGAAGATAAACTTACTCTTAGTATCAATAAGGATGTAGCTGCTCAATTGGGAATTGTTATTCCTGAGGATCTAAAGACAGAATAATATTGGTTTGTGTTACTCAACATAAATCATATATCATCCGTGTCCATGAACCGGAGAGATTCGCTCTGCGAATATCTCCGGTTCATGTGTGTGTTCCCATAAATGCAACAATACATTTATAATGATGTTTCTAATTGAAAGAAAGGGATAAAAAATGAACGGTATATTATTGTCAATATTTGGTGCAACCTCACAAGGATTAACATGGGCTATTTTAGCCTTAGGAGTCTATATTACATTTCGTATTTTAGATATTCCTGATATGTCTTGTGAGGGAAGTTTTGCACTTGGCGGAAGCGTCAGTGCTGTGTTAATTGTAAATTTTCACTGGAACTCATTTATAACCTTGCTCATTGCAACGGCAGCTGGTATGGCAGCCGGTTTAATTACTGGTTTTTTACATACCAAATTAAAGATACCAGCAATTCTTGCCGGAATCTTAACCATGGTTGGATTATATTCGATTAATTTAAGAATCATGGGACAGGCAAACACTGCCTTACTTGGAGAAAACACAATAATCACCATAATACAAAATTTATTACCAGAAGCTGGAACACTCGGTATCCAAAATTCTATTTTGCAGACTTCTATCACTATATTGGTTGGCCTTATCTTTTCCGGAATTGTAATTTTATTTCTATACTGGTTCTTTGGAACGGAAATCGGTTGCTGTGTTCGTGCAACTGGTAATAATGATGCTATGGTAAGAGCACAAGGTGTAAATACAGATAAAATGAAGATATTTGGCTTGATTTTAGGTAATGCCTTAGTATCACTTTCGGGAGCTTTAGTAGCACAAAGCCAAGGTTACGCCGATGTTGGTATGGGGATCGGTGCTATCGTTATTGCATTGGCATCCATTGTAATCGGGGAAGTTATCTTTTCAAAAGTAAAGAATTTTGCTCGTAAACTAATTGCAGTTGTCCTAGGTTCCATCATCTATCGCGTCATCATCGCCCTTGTCCTTTGGATGGGATTAAATGCAAATGATATGAAGCTACTTACCGCTTTTGTTGTCGCATTAGCGTTATCGATTCCAATATTAAAAAAGACAATGCCTTACATCTATATTACAAAACAGCTAATAAAGTTTGTAACCTTGATTAAACATATTGATCCACGTGTACGGAAGGGGAGAAAATAAGATGATAACATTGACAAATATATATAAAACGTTCAATCCCAATACAGTAAATGAAAAGCTCGTATTAAATGGATTAAGTCTTACCTTAAATGATGGCGATTTTGTATCTGTAATTGGTGGAAATGGTGCTGGAAAATCTACCATGTTAAATATGATCGCTGGCGTTCATTTCCCTGATCAAGGTTCTATCGTATTAGATAACGAAGATATTACCAAATTTCCAGAGTATGCACGTGCAAAATATCTTGGCCGCGTCTTTCAAGATCCAATGCTAGGCACTGCTGCTAATATGGAAATAGAAGAAAACCTCGCAATTGCTTACCGTAGAGGTCAAAAACGAGGTTTTGGCTGGGGAATTACAAAAAAAGAACGAGAACTCTATATTGAACATTTAAAAATGCTGGATTTAGGACTAGAAACCAGACTTTCTTCTAAGGTAGGGTTATTATCTGGTGGTCAAAGACAGGCATTAACTTTACTTATGGCAACTATGAAGCAGCCCAAACTCCTTTTATTGGATGAACACACCGCTGCTCTTGACCCAAAAACAGCTAGTAAAGTATTAGAATTATCCGATCAAATCATCCATAAAAATGCATTAACTGCAATGATGGTAACTCATAATATGAAAAATGCAATCCAGTATGGAAACCGTCTTATTATGATGTATGATGGTAAAATTATTTTTGATGTATCTGGTGATGCAAAGAAAAATTTGCATGTCAGTGATCTTCTTGAAAAATTTGAGCAAGCCAGTGGTGGTGAATTTGCTAATGATCGTATGATACTATCCTAATTCACATATTGAAACTTTTTTCTATGTAATAATAGCTTTGACAAATCCCACAATTCTTTATACAATATAGCTTTGTAGAATACAATGAAAAAACATGAATATTAGGAGAATTATGGGGATTTCAGATAATAAAAAAGAACATTATGGTCTATTTACAGCTACCACTATGATAATTGGAATTGTAATTGGTTCCGGAATCTTTTTCAAAAGCGATGATGTTTTACTCGATACTGGTGGAAATGTCTGGTTAGGTGTTCTGGTCTTTTGTATTGGTGCACTTAGTATTATATTTGGCAGTTTAACAATTACAGAACTTTCTATCCGTACAAAGAAAAACGGAGGAATCGTAGGCTATTTTGAAGAATTTATTTCTACCAAATCAGCCAGTGGTTTCGGTTGGTTTCAAACCTTTGTCTATTATCCCACAATAAATGCAGTGATTTCATGGGTTGCAGGTATTTATATTTTATCACTATTTGATGTAAATGCAACGTTAGAGACTCAGGTGTTTGTTGGTTTTATTATATTTACCTGTATTTACACAATCAATATGTTCTCATATAAACTAGGTGGATATCTGCAAAATATAACCACCCTTATCAAATTAGTACCCCTGCTTTTAATTGCAGGAGTTGGATTATTTTGGAATCATCCAGCTCCTGCAATACCAACAGATATCACGTTAATCACTAAAACAGATGTAGGGTTTAATTGGTTAGCCGCACTTGCACCAATTGCTTACTCGTTTGACGGATGGATTGTAGCAACTAGCATAACAAATGAAGTAAAAAATCCGAAAAAGAACATGACTCTCGCACTGATCATTGGACCAATTATTGTCTTAATGGTCTACTTACTCTATTTCCTAGGTCTCACTCATATGTTAGGTGCCCCATTTATTATGTCAACTGGTAATGCGGCAATTAACATGGTAGGTTCCTTGCTCTTTGGCAAATACGGAACCAGTCTCCTTATGATATTTGTCATTATTGCAGTATTGGGTGTGATTAATGGGATTTCTCTAGGAAGTATTCGTATGCCACAAGCATTGGCAAGTAAGAATATGCTTCCAAATTCCAAAAAAATTGCAAACATTCATCCTACATTCGAAATATCGTTACGTTCTGGAATCATTTCCTATATTGCTACCGCTATCTGGATGATTTTGCACTATCTTACACAAAAAAGTGGAATTTTAAATGGTAGAGATATCAGTGAAATTTCAATTGTCTTCAGTTACTCTTGTTATAGCATTTTATATCTTAAAGTAATTTTTATGAAAAAAGAAAAACAAATCCAAGGCTATTTTAAAGGAATATTATGTCCCCTTTTCGCATTGCTCGGTTCAGCCATTATTCTATTCGGCGGCATCCTATCCAATCCATTTTATGTTATTTGCTTTCTTATTTTTTGTACCTTTATATGCTTTTTGGGTTATCGATATCATCCTAACTAATTACTACTTGTCCTTGGTTTCATTTTGTAACGTCATCATAAGTTTCACACCCATTACCGTTGCAGGAATTCTATAGTTTGGTGAACAATTTGAAAGAATAACTACTCCAACTTGCTTTTCTTTATCAAAAGCCGCATAACTGTTAAACTTGCTGGTACCTCCATTGTGCCATATTACATTATTTTTCCTATCAATAATCCAGCCGATACCTAATGCATCGATTCTTATGTTCATTTTTTCATATTGACTTGTCGTAGCATTGACTTTCGCAATAACGTCCTGACCTTTAGAAAGATATGGAATATCTCCTGACATTTGCAAGTTAATGTATTTCATCATATCGCCAATTGTACTAGTAAGACCTCCTGCAGGTAAATAAGCATCCTCCGCCTTCCAGTTCCAGTATCCGTTAAGATCACCCGTCCCATCACAAAATTTAGTGTATCGAAGGTTAAGTTCATCCTTGATAAATTGGTTCATAACCTCCGTATATTCCCTTCCATAAACGTTTGACAATACCATTCCTACCGTAGCAAATCCAAAATTTGAATAGTGAAATGGATACGCTTTATTTTCAAGTTTAGTTTCTCCCAGTTTTTTAAGGAAACTCTTGTTTGTAATACCATAGAAATCATTTTTCTGACCATGAAGAAAATTAGAAACCATTTGCCATTCAAAGTAATATCCCTTATCACCAGAAGTATGTGTTACAAGGCGCTTTAATGTAGGGTAGTATTCTTTTTCCGGCAATTTGATGTAAGTATTGATTGGATCATTCAAATTAATTTTTTCTTCACTGATTGCCTTGCATAATAATGATGCTGTAAATGTTTTTGTTAACGAACCAATTTCATATATATGTTCTTCCTTTGGTAAAATAGAGGCATTGTTTCCATACACCGTATATGTCATTTTACCCTCATTAATAATTCCTACCGTAATAGCCACGTCTTCATTATTTTTTGTTGTATACGCTAACATCTCATCAAATGACATTTTAGGCAGTCGACTCATTCGATGTAGCGTAACTGCTGTAAAAGCTCCTACTCCTGCACAAATTATTAAAACTACTGCTAAGAGTATAAACCTCTTTTTCCTTCTCATCGTTATAAACTCCAATCTGTAACTATAATTTAACCGTTATCCTTTAACAAAACATTTTTTAAAATATTCCATTCCTCTATAAAAAAATTCTGTAGCCAACGATTCAAAAGGCTTTCTCGATTATTTGATTCAATGTTATTATACTTTCAAGAAATTTTCCCGTCAAGAGCGCGAATACACCGTACAAAAAAAGGAAGAACAATCACTTTGTTCTTCCTTCGAATTGATTTTTTGTAACCCAAAAATTTATATCCTACACACTTTTACGTAAACGCTCTATATGTTTTTATCAATGGTTGCTCTTACAGCACCAGGTTCTTTTATCATATCTGTAAAGTAGTGCTCAACCAATTCTCCTAGTCCTGCTTCGTAAAGATTGACTCCAAAAATGCTGCGTTCAGATAGTATATTCTTTAAAACTTTGTGAGCATCTATCTTGTCGCCTAATTTAATATCACGAACAATTGGACAAACCGAGTCTAGTAAGGGATCTGCACTTAATTTAAATGGGCGTCCATTATCATCAATTGCCATTAAATATCGTAACCATCCTGCAAATACCAATGGGATACCTCTTAACGCTTTCACATCTAAATTTTCTGAGGATATATATGCTTTTATTGTTTCTCCAAATCGGATGGAAAGTTTTTGTGAAGTATCCGTCGCAATTCTTTGTGGTGTATCTGGCATAAACGGGTTTGGTACTCTTACCTTCAATACTTCATCAATGAATTTTTTAGGATCTATAATTCCTGGGTTTACCACTACTTTTAATCCTTCTTCATAACCAATCATCTCAACCAAGCGTTTTAATGTATCATCTTTCATTTCCTCAAAAATAAGATGATACCCAAGTAAACAACCAAATACAGCTAATGAAGTATGAAGTGGATTTAGGCAAGTACACACCTTCATCTTTTCTACTTGATCAACAGTCTTCCTTTGCGTATATATAATGCCACCTTTTTCTAACTCAACTTTTCCATTTGGAAAATCATCTTCTATTACTAAATATTCACATTCTTCCGCATTTACAAAGGTTGCTACATATGTGTTCTTTGAAGTAATAACCGGTTCCAGTCCTTCAATCTTATCTTTTTCTAAAATTTTCTTTATTTTTTCATCTGGTCTTGGTGTTATTTTATCAATCATACTCCAAGGAAATGTCACTTTTGTTTTATCATTTACATAGGACAAAAAACCACGCCTGCAAACTCCATTTTGCTCCCATCCGTTAGCAAATTCTTTCATGGCTGCATATAGCTTATCTCCATTATGCGAGCAGTTATCCATGCTGACCATAGCGAGCGGTTTTTGACCATTTATATATCGTTCGTATAATAAAGCAGCTACTTTTCCCATATAACTTTCTGGCATTTGCGGTCCATTTATCATATCAGCAGCTACTTGTTCTTGCAATTCTCCTTTTGCATTTAATAGACTATACCCTTTTTCCGTAATCGTAAAGCTCACCATTTTCAAGGAATCTGCACAAAATATTTCTTTTAAACGATTAAAATCAGTTTCATTATGGCTATCTGCAGTTAATGCTTCTACTACGCTACCAACCACAGTTTTTTCTACCGTCCCATTTGCCTTTAAAGTAGCTAAAATACTAAAACTATCCGTAGGTTTATTTATTTTCTCAATGATTTCATAGTCATAGCCTTCTACTACAATCAGTCCTTTATTCAATACACCCTCATTGAGTAACGTCTGTACCACATTAGCTTGAAATGCTCTAAAAATATTTCCTGCCCCAAAATGAATCCATTCTGGGTTCGTTTTTGTATTTCTTATTACTTCTTCTATATTAAATTCTGGTATTGCATAGTCTTTTTTAATCCATTCTGCCTTATTATCAAGTACGCCACTTTTATTTAGCTTCATGTCAATGACTTCCCTTCTCTATTGCTTCCCACAGTCCATTTAAATAGGTGGCTCCCAATGCTCTATCATATAAGCCATAACCTGGCATAGCAACCTCATCCCATATCATACGCCCATGGTCTGGTCTCACGGGACCTTCAAATTTTATGTCATGCAACGCTTTCATTATTTCATACATATCAAAATTACCATCGGAAGAGAGGTGTGCTGCCTCCTCAAAATCTTTTTTTGAATTAAATTTTAAATTACGCACGTGTGCAAAATGTAATCTTCCTTTCAAAGAACGAATCATCTCTGGGAGGTCATTTTCTAAGTTTGTTCCATAAGAACCTGAACAAAATGTAACACCATTATGTGGATTATCAACCATCTCCATCATTCTTTGAATATTCTTCTGATTAATAATAATGCGTGGTAATCCAAATACACTCCAGGCTGGATCGTCTGGATGAATCGCCATGTTGATATCGTATTTATCACAAACAGGCATAATTCTCTTCAAGAAATAAGCTAGGTTTTCAAATAATTTTTCTTCATCCACCTCTTGATACATAGAAAAAAGATCTTTTACTTTTTCCATTCGCTCTGGTTCCCATCCTGGAAGTTCAAATCCATTCGCTTCTAAATCCATGGACGCAAACATGTCTTCTGGATTTAATGCATCGACGGCATCCTGATTATAAGCTAGTACAGTAGAACCATCGTTTCTCTTACGCGCTAATTCCGTACGCGTCCAGTCAAATACCGGCATGAAATTATAGCATACCAGATGAATGCCTTCCTTACCTAATCGCTCTAATGTAGTAATATAATTGTCAATATAGTGGTCGCGATTATTCGAACCTATTTTAATTGCATCATGTATATTAACACTTTCGATCCCTTCTAGTGTAAGACCTGCATCCTCTATTTCTTTCTTTAAATTCTTAATATCTTCTACCTTCCATGCTTCGCCAACTACGGAATCATATAATGTAGAAATCACTCCAGTTACTCCTGGAATTTGTCTTATTTGTTCTAATGTAACGCTATCAAATTTCGATCCGTACCATCTTAATGTCATTCGCATAATTTACTCCATTCTTGCACCTGTTGTTTTTTGTAATTATAATTCCTTTTGATTATTCAAACGTAAGCACCACTTTACGTATGGATGCATCTTTCGTATCAATAAAATCAAATGCTTTTTGTGCCTCTAGATATGGAAATGTATGTGAGACGGTACCCTTTAAGTCCAATTTTCCTTCTTGTATCAACTGTATGGCTTCACCAAATTTCTTATTTTGTAATCTAGAGCCACGGACATCTAACTCTTTTGACGTGATTTTAAATTGAGTCACCTCAGTTGGGTCGATTGAAAATCCCATTGTCACTACTCGTCCTGCATTTCCGGTTACCTCTAATAAGGTAGCTAGGGAATCCTTTGTACATGCCGCATCAATTGATACACTAGGTCCATATCCATCTGTTAATTCTCTTGTTTTTTCTACTATATTTTCGCTTAAAATATTTATCGTATAATCCGCACCACTTTGCCGTGCTTCCTCTAATTTTTCGTCTACAACATCTGCAACAATAATCGTAGCTTTACTTAATCTAGCTATTTTTAAAATCGTACTTCCAAGTGCACCATAACCCAGTAATAATAAAGTATCTTTTTCACACAATTCAGCTCTTGCACAGCTTTGCATTGCAATCGTAGTTGGCTCAATCATAACAGCATCTACGTCGGATAAATCTTTTGGCAGCAAATAGCAGTCTTTCTCTGGAACAGCAATATATTCCCGATATCCCCCATCGATGTGAACACCTCTGACTTTAAGAGTTCCGCATACATTTCCTCTCCCTATTTTACATGCATAACACGTTCCACAGTTTACGACCTGATCAATGATCACCCTGTCTCCTACCTTTAATGTAGTCACCTCATCTCCTACTTCTTCTACGCGTCCTACTATTTCATGTCCAATGACACGTGGGTAAGTAGCTGCCGCATTGTGTCCATGATAGATTCCAACATCAGAACCACATATTCCGGATGCAACCATTTTTATTAATACATTATCTTCTTTTGTAATTACCGGCTTTTCCATCTCTATTATGTTTAGTACTTCTGGTTTTTCAATTTGTATTGCTTTCATTGCAAATCTCCATTTCTTCATTTATTTTATATAAATAGAATCTTTCTTTTTTAACTAACATATTAGCATGTTAGCTAAAAAATGTCAATTTAATAAGTCCTTATTTTTACAATATCGGATGGTATTGTTATTTATTCAAAATAGTCGGGAAACTTTTCTTTTATTTCTCTTTTTTCTTCTTCGGAGTATACATACAAATGCTCATCGAGCGCAACTCTAACCAAATGTCTATCTCGTGAACGCAAAGCTTCCAGGATGTTTTTATGTTGTTCCACTGTCTTTTGTGGCTTAACCGAATGTAATATCATATTTCGTAGTCTGTCAAAATGAATGGATAACGCATCTTTTATATCATAAATTCTTTCTTTATGACTAATCTGAAACAATAAGTAATGAAACTCATTGTCCAATTCTAAAAATTTAGTTAGTTCATCATTTTCTAACATATATTCCTGTAACTTTATATTACTTTCAAGTTTTATAAAATCTCCTTTGGTTGCATAGTTACACACTTCTTCTGCAACAGCGCGTTCAATTGCAAGTCTCAAAAATCTAGCTTCGCTGGCAAGCTCAAAATCAACATAAGCAATTTTACTTCCCTTTTGCGGATAAATCGATATAATACCTGTTTTACTTAATTCAAGTAAAGCTTCCCGACAAGGAGTCCTGCTAACACCTAGCTGCTCCGATAACTCATATACGCTCACTTCACTACCTGGAACTAAATCCAAGGATATTATATTTTGTTTTAATGTTCGTACTACATATTCTCTAGCCGTTTCCCCATTAATCTTGGGTGTAATTTTCATATTACCATCCTCTATCATTTTGTTTTCTGATGTCTTTAAACAGATACTTTTATATTACCACAATACGATTGCCTAACGTAACTATTTCATAAATAAATTAACAACACCAATTGTTAGTTGTGGTACATAAGTTACAAGTCCTAATACTACGAAATTACTAATTAAAAATGGTGCTAATTCCTTTACAACCCCTGTTAATTTGCATTCTCCAATATTGGTTGCCGCAAATAAGCATACTCCAACCGGTGGCGTACATAATCCTAAAACAAGGTTTAATACACAAATTACACCAAACTGAATCGGGTCAACTCCAACTGCTGTTACTAAATTTAATAATACCGGAAAAAGTATTAGTATTGCTGCAATTGTTTCCATAAACATTCCAACAAAAATTAATAATAAATTTACTAATAATAGTATGATTAATTTGTTTGTTGTCATGGATAGCATAAAATCTGCAATCATTTGTGGAATTTGTTCCTTTGATAAAATATATGCAAAAATATTTGCAAAGCCAACCAGTGCCATAATAGCCGCACTTGAAACTACGGTATCTTTCAAACACTTAAAAAGGCTCTTAAAGGTCAATTCTTTATACACAAAAAATCCAACAATAATACCATACAGCACTGCGATAATGGAAGCTTCCGTAGGTGTCACGATACCTCCCAAAATTCCAACTAATATAATCAAAGTCATCATAATAGCAAAAAATGATTCTTTTCCTGTTTGTAAGACCTCTCTAACGGTAGCACGTCGCTCCGTTTTTGGATAATTCCTCTTCTTTGAAATAATAAATGCAACAAACATCATTCCAAACCCGAGCAATACACCTGGTACAATCCCTGCCACAAACATTTTAGACACAGATAAGCTTGCCATAGTAGCTGCCATAATCATTGGAACGGAAGGCGGAATAATTGGTCCCACACAAGAAGAGGCCGCTGTAATGGCACAAGAAAATTCAGAATCATATCCTTCCTTTTCCATCGCTGGAATCATTACTCCACCTACACTTACAGTATCTGCAAGCGCAGTGCCAGAAATTCCTGCAAATAACATAGATGCTCCAACATTAGCAATGGCTAACCCCCCAGTGATATGTCCAACTAATTTATTGCAAAACCCAATCAATCGTTCTGTAATTCCACCTTGATTCATAAGACTACCTGCTAATACAAACCCCGGAATACAAAGTAATGTAAAAGAATCCAAACCAGCAAAGAATCGCTGTGACATCATAACCAAAGGCATTCCTGCACCAACAAAATATACCAAAGACGAAATACCCAAACTAAATGCCACTGGTACTCCAATCGCAAGACATACTAAAAATGTAATAAATAATACAGCAATCATCGTTCTACTCTCCCTTTTCTATTGCGTCCTGTTTGGTTGCTACAAGAATTATTTCTAATGCATAACTAATTACTAATAATACAAAAAAAACTACGAGTGCTACATAAACTAACTGCATTGGTATCTGCATTGCGGTAGATACCATTCGATATTTTATAAGTGCAAATCCAAGCGTTGAATTAATCAGCACATAGCCACTAAAAACAACTAAAATTACTAATATAATTATTCGTAATATCCGTTGGAATTTTTCTGGCAACATTTCTTTCAGAAAGTCTACACCTAC
Source organism: Velocimicrobium sp. (assembly GCA_041821315.1). Lineage (GTDB taxonomy): Bacteria > Bacillota > Clostridia > Lachnospirales > Lachnospiraceae > DIGJ01. Next base: position 13,163 of record JBGUEO010000057.1, read on the forward strand.
AAATTCATTTTTTCTAACTGCTACACTTCCTCCAAATGCTACCATATAGATAAATAAATATCTAGATGCTTCCTCCGTCCAGGAAGGAGACGATGGTAGAAAAGTCCTGCTAAATACTTGTATTAGTACGCTTAGTACAAAGCCTAGCAAACAAATTACTGCAATGTAATTCATTATATTATTATATATCTTTACGAATTTCTTCATTATTCGTTCTTCCTCCATAATTAGAAAGAGTTGGCAATCCAACTCTTTCTATCTAAACATTTAATTTGCTGGATTAGCTGCTACAATTTTATCATAAAGGTCTTTTTGTTTGTCTGTTAATACACTCAACACTCCTTCAACCGCTTTATCTTTAAATAAATTCTGATCTACTTCGATAAACTTCATTCCTTTTTCTTCTAAGAATGCTTTGTCTGCTTCTTCATTTTTTAAGAATAATTCATGTTCATAACTCTGCATTTCAGTGGCCGCATCCGCAACAACAGTCTGTAAATCTTCTGGTAACTGCTGCCATTTTTGTTCTGAAATTGTAATATATACCCATGCTCTTAAATGTGCTGTTTCAATTACATAATCCTGTACTTCATATAATGCGCCCGACTTAATCATAGCCAGTGGATTTTCCTGCCCATCAATAACGCCTTGCTGTAAAGAGGTAAATATTTCTGAAAATGCCATTGGTGTTGGTTTTGCACCCATCGCTTCAAATGCTGCTACTGTCATAGTTGACTGAGGGGTACGAATAATAAATCCTTTTAAATCATCTGGCGTGTGAATTTCTTTATTTGACGTAATATAACGTGGTCCTCTTTCAAAATATCCGAGTGCTCTAAATCCGCTATTAAGCATTATCTCTTTTAACTCATCCCCAACTTCACCGTCTACAACTGCCTTTAGATGTTCTTCACTTGTAATGGCATAAGGCATACCTAAAATTCCCATTTCCTCCGCATAGGTCTGTAAGGATTCCCCAGTAAATGTAATATCACATCCACCGCCTGTTAACATAGACTGAAGCATATCTACTTCTGTTCCTAAGGTCGAATTCGGATAGATTGTAACTTTTATTCTTCCATTTGAATTTTTTTCTACAATTTCTTTGAATTTTTCGGAGGCTTTATGCCATGTATTATCTTCATCTACAATATGACCAATTACTAATTCATACTCTGCATTTGAAGTATCCACCGCTGCTTCATCCGTTCCTGTCGCCTCAACCTCTTGTGTAGTGGTTCCTTTATTGCTTGTACTGCTTTTTTCTGATGAACATGCTACGAGAGAGAATACCATCATACATGCCAAAATAACTGATACTACTTTTTTCATAATAACTCCTCCAAAATTAAAATTAATTTATGCTCACTTGCTATTAACATGTTAGCATGTTAGTTGTTTTATGTCAATTATTTTTTTTGAAAAGTATTTTTTTGTATATAATGCACAATTTTTTTGATTCAAAGACTTCATTATTACCAATCAACTTGCTATATGTGCCTGATTAATTTGGTTTATTCCATTTCTCTGTGTAAAACAAATTTTTTACATCCTAGGTTCAAGGATATCTTGACGTATGTATCAATATGATATATATTATACATATCAATTTGATACATAAAGGAGGAACTATGAAAAGGCAAAAAATCAGAAAAGGAATGCTTATTACCTCGTTACTCTTATTTCCAATAATTATATGGTATTTTTCACCATATCTAATTATTCAGGCAGCAATGGAGCACATAGTAAATGGAAGTTTTATTGTTTTCATAATTATGCTGGTTAGTTCCCTGTTTATGGGACGTATATTCTGTGGTTATTTATGTCCAGTTGGAGGACTTTCGGAATGCGCAATGTTGGTTAATGATAGCCCTTTAAAACGAGATTGGAAATATAACATAAAATATGTTATATGGTTTCTGTGGATTCTATCTGTAATTCTTAGCAATATTTTAGGAAAAGGTGATTATAAAATAAATTTCTTTTATATGACGGACCATGGAATCTCTATTTCTCAAATATATAATTATATTATATATTATGGCATCGTACTGCTGTTTTTAATACCAGCTCTATTGTTTGGAAAACGATTTGCATGCCATTATTTTTGCTGGATGGCACCATTTATGATAATAGGTTCAAAAATTGGAAGAATGCTGCATATTCCGCAGATACATATTAAAGCAGATAGCTCCACGTGTATCGACTCCTGTCCGAAAAAGATATTACATTATTCAATAAAGAGCTAGTCGAAATTTGAAAGGGAAGAATAATATGGCAAATGAGAAAAAAAATAATTATGTTATACTTGGTTTATTAAGTCATAGCACTATGACTGGATATGAAATAAAGAAACGATTAAATACGACCATGCGCCTGTTTTGGAATGCAAGTTATGGTAGTATATATCCTACTTTACAGCTTTTGAAAAAGGAGGGGCACATAATAAGCTCCGAGACAACGGAAAAAGGTCGAGATAAGATTGCATATATGATAACCCAAAAAGGTCGAGAATACTTAAGAGAGTGGCTGGAAAAACCGGTTGTAAAGGATGAATTACGATATGAAACACTTCTAAAACTATTCTTTGGAAACGAAGTTGGTGCAACCATAACAATAGAGCATATTCAAGCATTTGAAGAAAAAATTAAACAAGAATTACCTTTCTTAAAAGCATCTGTAGCAGAGCTGAAAAAATTAGATTCAGAAATTGCACATAGGTATTACATGCTGACAGCAATGTTTGGAGTAAAAACATACGAAGCCTATTTGGAATGGTGTGAAGACGCAAAAGAATACCTAGAACAAGAAGAGAAGATATCCGGCAAACTTCGGTAGTGTAAAATAAATTGTGTCTTTGGAAATAAATGGCTCTTTCTTGGAAA
>JBGUEO010000058.1:0-15498 GCA_041821315.1 Velocimicrobium sp.
TGAAAAGAGAAGATGGCATGCTGTATGCAAAACAGCTAAGAGAATTTTATTATGCAGGTTTTGCAAGAATTTATAACTGGAAATGAGAACATTAATGCCTAAAAATGCGGGGAACACCCGCAATTTTTTAAAAGTCAAGGTTAGACATAGCTAACCCAAAAAGGAGGATTTATGGAACAAAAAAAACAAAGTCCACTAAAACGAATATGGGCATTGGCAGAAGTGGAACATCCAAGACTAAAGTTTTCTATTATTATGGCTGTTCTGGGGGTATTGTCAGGGTTCGTTCCGTATTTTTGTGCAGGAAAAATCATTATCATGTTACTGGAACAAAAAGCTAATATGCAAAACTGTATTTCGTGGCTTGCACTTGCGTTGGCAGGCAGTATTGGAAAAGTATTACTCACTACATTTTCAACCGCTTGGTCCCATAAGGCGACTTTTGCAGTATTGGCAGAAGTACGCAATAAATGTGTGCATAAGCTGGCAAAGCTGTCAATGGGAACCTTACAAAATCAGTCTGTTGGAAGATGGAAGAGCATTCTGGTTGATCAGATTGAGAGTATGGAAACAACACTTGCTCACCTTTTTCCAGAAATGACATCAAATGTTTTATCACCGTTACTGCTGATTGTTACACTATTTTTTATTGATTGGAGATTGGCATTATTATCAATTGTAACCCTTCCAATTGGTATGGTTTTTATGATGACAACAATGAAAACTTATCCTGCAAAATATCAGGAATCAGTTCAAATTGGAAAGAAAATGAATGATTCCATTGTAGAGTATATCAATGGAATAGAAGTGATCAAGGCATATAATCAGGGACAGGAAGCGTATGCGGGTTATGTGGAAGCTGTGAATGCGAATGCGTCATTTTTTTATGGATGGATGAAAAGTGCTCAGTTTGGAATGGCGTGCTATCGAAATTTCAGTCCGGCTGTTTTGATTGGCGTATTGCCAGCGGGATTAACGTTTTATCTAAATGGAAGTGTTACATCCTCTGAGTTTATCATGATTATGATTCTATCAATGGGAATTGTTGGTCCGATTATTGCAGCCTCTAATTTTATCGATTCTCTAGCGCAGGCAGGTACCATTATCGAATCTATTGAAACCATATTAAATGCACCGGAACAACATCATCCAAAAGAATCCGTCACCTTGACGGGAATGGATATTGAAATGAATCATGTTTCTTTTGCTTACGAAGAGGAACAGGGAAATATTTTGACTGATGTCAGCTTAAAGATTCACCAAGGTACGGTTAATGCCTTTGTTGGACCGAGTGGAAGCGGAAAATCAACCATTACAAAGCTGATTGCTGGTTTCTGGGATATTAAAGCAGGTAGTATTCGAATTGGTGGAAGAGAAATCAGTGAAATTCCACTGATACAGATTGCAGATCAGATCGCATATGTATCTCAGGATAATTTTCTGTTTGATGATACCATTCGAGAAAATATCCGTATGGGAAAGGAAAATGCTTCTGATAAAGAAGTGGAGGAAGTAGCAAGAAAGGCAGGTTGTGATGCTTTCATACGAGGCCTTGAACATGGGTATGAGACAAAAGTAGGTGGTGGTGGAGCACACCTGTCTGGTGGTGAGCGTCAGAGAATAGCCATTGCAAGAGCCATGCTAAAAGATGCACCGATTGTCATCCTGGATGAAGCGACGGCTTATATTGACCCAGAGAATGAAGCGGTTCTTCAAAAAGCAATCTCAAAACTGGTACAGGGGAAAACACTCATTATGATTGCGCACAGATTATCGACAATTATTGGAGCAGATCAAATTCTTCTTGTGGATCAGGGAAAGATACAGGCCATGGGAACGCATCAACAATTATTACAGAAATCAGAATTATATCAGAATATGTGGGATGCCCATATTGGAGCAAAGGATGGTAAACAACTATGATAGAAATTTTTCGTAAAATATGGAGATTCGCTGGCGAAGAGCAAAAAAATATTCGTAATTCTATTCTTGTGGGATTTTTGAATGCAATCTTTCATATGCTGCAGATTGGAGCAATTTTTCTTACCATTCAGGCACTAGTTGAAAAAGATACAAGTGAAACAACTATATGGTATGTACTGGGGTTAATGGTGGTAAGCATCATAGGTAAAATTGTTACAAATTATTTTTCACAGCTTCAGCAGACACATGCAGGATATTTTATGGCTGCAAACAAAAGAATATTCATTGGAAAAAGAATGAAATTAATACCGATGGGTTATTTTAACCAGAATAGTCTTGGCAATATTACAGGTATTAGTACTACTGTTATGGGAGATGTAGAAATGACAGCGCCAATGGTCATGGTCTTGACCTTAGGTGGCTTTATTACTGCTATTGTGTTTACGGCATATATCCTGATTTTTGATTGGAGAATGGGATTGATCACAGCGGTGGGTATTTTTTTGTTCTGCCTAATAACCTCTGCCATGGAGAAAAAATCAAGAATTGCCGCGCCTAAAAGACAGAAAGCGCAAGCGCTACTTGTTGAAAACATGTTGGAAACCATACAGGGAATGGGAATCGTAAAATCCTTTAACCTTACAAGAATTGATAACAAAAATGTGGATCAGGCGATTGAAAACAGTAAAAAGACAAATCTGGCAATGGAACAATTAATTACACCATATACGATTATGCAAGAAGGAATATTACGTATATTTAGTGTGATTATGATGGCGGCATCATTAAAATTTTATTTTGATGGAACCATGCAACTTACATATGCTCTGATGTTTCTTGTGGTATCTTTTATTATCTTTGAGCAGATCGAATCAGCAGGACATGGAGTTGCGATTCTACGTGTATGTGGCAGTTCTATTGAACAGGCGAATCAGATGGATGATGTACCATTAATGGATGAAAAAGGAAAGACGGTAAAACCAGCGAATCATGAGATTGTATTTGAGCACGTTGATTTTTCCTATGAGAAGAGGAAAATTTTAAACGACATAAACCTTCAGATCAAGGACAAGACAATGACAGCCATTATTGGACCAAGCGGTTCTGGAAAATCAACAATCTGTAATCTGATTGCAAGATTCTGGGATGTAGGTAGTGGAAAAATCTCTATAGGTGGAACAGATGTAAGAGCTTATACGCTAGAATCATTGATGGATCAGATTAGCATGGTATTTCAAAATGTTTATCTTTTTAAGGATACCATCGAAAATAATATTCGTTTTGGTAGAACCGGGGCAAGTAGACAAGAGGTAATAGAAGCTGCAAAAAAAGCATGCTGTCATGAGTTTATTAGTTCACTCCCAGACGGATATAATACTGTAATTGGAGAAAAGGGTTTTGCTCTTTCTGGTGGAGAAAAACAGAGAATATCCATAGCGAGAGCTATTTTAAAGGATGCGCCAATTATCATTTTTGATGAGGCAACGGCCAATGTGGATCCAGAGAATGAAGTACATTTACAGAAGGCTTTTGAAGAGCTAACCAGAAATAAAACGATTATTATGATTGCGCACCGATTAAAAACAGTTCGCCATGCAAATCAGATACTTGTAGTAGACGGAGGAAAAATAGTTCAAAAAGGAAGGCATGAAGAGTTGATTGAACAAGAAGGAATCTATAAGCGGTTTGTTGGAGAAAGAAAAGAGGCTGTTTCCTGGAGCATTTAGAGATTTATATTTAGATAAAAAAGAAGATATGGGGTGATGAAGGCGGAGTTTATTCTGCTGATATAGCAGCTTTATTGAAGTTTTCCAGACCTAGTGTATCCTATGCTATAAAAGAACTTCGAAAGAGGGAATTAGTACAAATGAGTAGAAATGGAAGTCTGAAACTGTCAGAAAAAGGTAGGGTGCTGGCGGAGCAGATTTATGAGCGTCACGAGTTCTTTAAAACAATGCTTATTGAAGCAGGTGCGCAACAAGAAATAGCCGAAAAAGAAGGCTGCTTTATGGAACATGTTTTATGTGATGAGAGCTTTCAAAAACTGAAAAGTTATTGGAAAGAAATAAGTAGGAAATAAATATGCAGGTGCATACGTCAAAATGGACGGGTGCACCTGTTTGCTATAATATAGAGGAAAAATAAATCTTGTAGTTATTGACATTCATATCGTTATCTAGTATGATAATTATGTTATCGATAATCATATTATCATAAGAGAGAGGTGATAAATTGGCAGTTGCAGATAAGACAATAGACCCAAGAATTCTTGACAGTGCACGGAAAGAGTTTTTGAAGTATGGATTTGAAAGAGCGTCTTTAAAAAATATTTGTACGCTGGCAGGAGTTACAACAGGCGCGTTATATAAGCGTTATGCCGGGAAAGATGAATTGTTTTGTGCAGTGGTAAAACAGACCATGGATGATTTGACACAAGTTATCAATCAAAAATTAAATAAGAATCTCACTGAAATGAGTGATCAGGAACTGATTGATGTCTGGTATATGGATGAAGATTATATGATGTGGTGGTTTGATTTCCTAAATCAGAGGTACGATGATTTTGTACTACTTTTAAAGTGCGCATCTGGATCTAGTTATTATGATTTTGCAAATACATGGGTAGAACAGATGAATCAGGCTACCTATAGCTATTATGAGGAAGCTTATCGAAGAAAACTAGTGGAAAGGTATGTGGACCGAGAAGAAATGCATATATTAATTACGGCATTTTGGACAACAATCTATGAGCCATTTATACATGGAATGGATTGGGCACAGATACGGGAACACTGTAACATCGTTTGCAAATTTTTTGACTGGCACAGTTCACTTGGTTTTATTAGAAATGTTAAGCAACCATAGAATATGAGAAATGTTTGAAAACATTTCTCAATATTTTTAACTAACAGTTACATAAAACTAACTAAAATTATGAAAAACTAACTAACTGAAATTGTATTGTTGAAAATTGAAAAAGGAGGAAACAAAGTTGTTAAACAAAGTATTGGAGTATGCTGGATCTTATCGTAAGAAGACATATCTGGCAGCGGTATTTATGGTTGCTGGTGTAGTCATGAGTGTGCTGCCATATCTGTTTTTATACCAGTTGATTACACCGATTGTAGTAGGAGAGAGTATGAGCGTGTCATATGTTTTCCTTAGAATTGGAATTATGTTGGTATGTGGTATTTTGTACGCTTTTTTATATGGTCATGGTCTGGAATTATCTCATATTTCAGCATATCACACATTAAAAAACATTCGTGTTTCTCTGCAAGCAAAGATGGAAAAGCAGCCACTTGGAACAATTCTTGAGTATGGAAACGGAACAATTAAGAAGATGTTCATAGATGATATAGAGTCTATTGAACTACTTTTAGCGCATGCGCTTCCTGAGGGAATTGCGAATGTGGCAGTACCGGTTATTATCTATATTTCCATGTTCTTTGTAGACTGGAAACTTGCATTGTTAAGTCTGGCATCACTTCCTATTGGGCTGCTGGCGATGGGAATGATGATGAAGAGTGGAATGAACAAGATGGGAGCTTATTATGAATCAGCCCAGGCAATGAATAACACTATTGTGGAGTACATAAATGGTATGGAAGTTGTTAAGGTATTTAATCGAGATGGAGATTCTTACAAACGTTTTTCAAAAAGCGTAAAAGAATACCGCGACTTTACCTTAGATTGGTATAAGGTATGCTGGCCGTGGATGGCGCTCTATAATAGTATTCTTCCATGTACAGCAATGTTTTCACTGCCAATTGGAGCTTATCTGGTACTGGCGGGACATTCAACACTGCCTAATTTAATCCTTGTTTTATGCATGGGATTTGGTGTAGGTACACCACTGTTACGCTCTTTGAGTTTTGGATCTACCATTCCGCAACTTAAATATAAAATTGAATCAATGGAAAATATGCTGGCTGCACCACCATTACAACAAAAGAACCGAGATTTTGCTGGGAAGAATCACACGGTTACCTTTGAAGCCGTTCATTTTTCATATAAAGAAGAGGAAGTACTTCATGGGGTATCTTTTGAAGCAAAAGAAGGAACCATGACAGCGCTTGTAGGAGAATCAGGAAGTGGAAAGTCAACACTTGCAAAGCTTTTGGTTCACTTTTATGACAAATCTTGTGGAGCTATTAAGATCGGTGGTCAGGATATTACGGATATGAGTGTGGAAGCCTTGAATCAGGAAATCTCTTATGTATCGCAGGAGCAGTTTTTATTTAACATGAGCTTGATGGAAAATATACGTTTGGGGAAACTAGAAGCAACGGATAAAGAAGTGTTAGAAGCTGCCAAAAGAGCACAGTGTAATGAATTTTTGAAAAAGTTAGAACATGGAATTTGGACCATGGCAGGAGATGGTGGAAAGCAGTTGTCTGGAGGTGAAAGGCAGCGAATCTCCTTAGCCAGGGCACTGTTGAAAAATGCACCTATCGTAGTTCTGGATGAAGCAACAGCTTTTATGGATCCAGAGAATGAGGAGAAAATGAATCAGGCTATTGCAGAGGTTATTAAGGATAAAACGGTCATTGTCATCGCACATCGGTTGCCATCCATTATGAATGCAGATCAAATTCTTGTTATGAAAGAAGGAGCACTTGCAGCAGCAGGAACACATGAAGAACTGCTTCACAATAGCAAAGAATACCAGAAACTTTGGAGAGCGGCAGATCAGACGGCTTCATGGAGTGTTCATTTTGAAAAGGAGGTGCTGGCATGATTGCATTAATTCAAAGAATCTTAAATGTATCTGGAAAATATAAAGGAAGAATCAAACTTGCGTTTCTTTTTGCTTTCCTAAAATCTATGGCAAGTAAGATGCCTTTATTTCTGGCATTTGTAATGATTACCGCCTTTTTAGAGAATAGCATTACAAAACAGTTGTGTCTGAATCTTGGAATCGGAGTATTGGTCAGCCTAATACTGCAGGTAATATTTCAGAATATTGCTGACAGACTGCAGTCAGCAGCTGGTTTTATGATTTTTGCAGACAAGAGAATGGAACTTGGTGAACATCTTCGCAAGATGCCAATGGGATATTTTACTGAGGGAAATATCGGGAAAATAAGCTCGGTTCTTTCCTCCGATATGGTGTTCATTGAGGAAAACTGCATGACTGTTCTTGCTGATATGATGAATTACATTTTTTCAGAAGGAATTATGATTTTATTCTTGTTTTATCTGAATCCAATTTTGGCAGTAGCTGCAATCGTTATGCTGGGTGTATTTTTACTGGTTGGCAGAGGCTTAAAGCAAGAAGCTTTAGAAGATTCTGCGCATAGGCAGGAACAAAGTGAGAAGCTGACAAATGCAGTGCTGGACTTTGCAGAAGGCATTGGAATCATCAAGACTTATAATCTTTTGGGAAAGAAATCAAAGGAATTGTCAGCAAATTTTGAGAAAATGTGCGAGACTAGCCTTCATTTTGAAGCAGAACATGCCCCATGGCAGAGAGCATCGAATATGGTTTATGGTCTTGCATCTGTTGTGATTTTAGCGTTGTGTATGTTCCTTTACTCAAAAGGAAATATGGAAGCTTCTTTTGCAATTGGAATGATTCTCTTTACGTTTGATGTATTTGGACCAATGAAAGCACTGTACGGAAATGCAACAAGACTTACGGTAATGAATAGCTGCATGGATAGAATAGAAGGCGTGTTTGCAGAAAAGGAACTTGAAGATAATGGAAGTAACTTTATTGTAGAGAAGGAAAATGTTCCAGCAATTGCATTTAAGAATGTAAACTTTTCTTATGGAGAGAAGGAAGTGCTTCATCGAATATCTTTCGAGGTGCCAAAGAATACTATGACGGCACTGGTAGGACCTTCTGGTGGCGGAAAATCAACTGTTGCCAGCCTTTTTGCAAGGTTTTGGGATATAAATGCCGGAGAGGTGCAGATTTATGGAAATAATGTGAAGGATGTTCCATTATCTGAACTGATGAAACAGATCAGTATGGTATTTCAGAGAGTCTATCTATTCCAGGATACGGTTTATAACAACATCAGTATGGGAAGACCAGATGCTACAAAGGAAGAAGTTATAAAAGCGGCAAAAAAGGCACGATGTTATGAATTTATACAAAAGCTGCCACAGGGGTTTGATACGGTAATTGGAGAAGGTGGTGCGTCCCTTTCTGGAGGAGAGAGTCAGAGAATCTCGATTGCGAGATGTATTTTAAAGGATGCACCTATTGTTATCTTAGATGAAGCAACTGCAAGCGTTGATGCTGATAATGAAAGATATATTCAGAAAGCAATTTCAGAACTTTGCAAAGGCAAGACGCTGTTGGTCATTGCCCACAGATTAAATACGATTCAGGGTGCAGATGAGATACTTGTAATTTCTGATGGACAAATTGGGCAGAGAGGTCATCACGAGGAATTGATTGCAAAGGAAGGAACTTATCGGAATTTTGTGACGATGAGAACGCAAGGTCATGGTTGGAACCATAGAGAAAAGATAAAATAAAAAATGATAAAAAATATCATTTAAAACATATGATTTATTTGACAATGAAATAGTATTATGCTACACTTTGTTTTGCCATGGTTAGTTAAAACTAACCATGGCAATTTTATAATTTAGTAAAATAAAAAATTGAAAGAATTGGAAAGGAGCTGTTATGAGCAAAAATGTAAATGTTTCAGAGAAAAAGATACTGGAGGTCAAGGATTTAATTAATGTAGGTATTTTTTCAGCATTATATTTTGTACTGTATGCACTTACTTCCTGTATTGGATTTGTTCCTGTTTTTATTATATTGGTGCCAGTTGTGTGTCCTATTATTACAGGAATACCACTTATGCTGTATATGGCAAAAATAAAGAAGTTTGGCATGCTTACTATTACAGGAATCATAGTGAGTGCCATTATGTTTGTGATGGGGCATCCTTGGCTTGTGCTACTTACAGGAACTGTATGCGGTTTTGTTGCTGATATCGTATTAAAGCTTGGAGAGTACAAAAGCAAAAAAATGAGTGTGATCAGTTATGGTATTTTTTCTATGTGGTCAACGGGAGCAATTATATCTCTATTCTTCGGTTTTAAAGAAAAATATCTAGAATCTTATCGTGCGGGATATGGCGACACTTATGTTGATACCTTATATAAAATCACTCCCGATTGGTTGTTCTGGGTGTTGGTGATTGGGGCGTTTGTTGGGGGATTAATAGGAGGAATGCTTGGAATTGCAGTTCTTAAAAAGCACTTTAAGAAGGCAGGCATTATATAGGAAAGAGGGATAAAGCATGCAAGTGGGTCTTTCGGCTATCAAAGGAAGAACGAAAATGGAATTGGATCCAAGAACCAAACTATTTGCTATGATTGTTGTGAGCATGATTATGATAACAGGAGACATTAGCGGAATAGGATTTTACATAGGAATAGGTATTGCAATCATTCCGTTTGTACTGCTTCTGATTTCTGGAAATTTATCAAAAGCTATTATTTACGGCATATTGATTACATTTTCTAGTATTATGGAAATTATGGTAATGAATATTTCTGGGATTGCAAATATTATTTTTTTATTTCTGTCCGGTATGATTTCGAGATTCCTTCCAGGAGTATTTATGGGATATTACCTGGTTTCGTCAACCACAGTAGGCGAATTTATAACTGCAATGAAAAAAATGAGAATCAGTGATAAGATTGTAATTCCTTTTGCGGTTATGTTTCGATTTATTCCAACCATTGTGGATGAAAATAAATCCATTGGTATGGCAATGAAAATGCGCGGTATTGGAATCGGTGGAAATCGAAAAAACTTCATTGAATTGGTGGAGTACAGATTAATTCCGGTTATAATGGCGACGGTGAGAGTGGGAAACGAACTATCGGCAGCAGCTCTAACAAAGGGGTTGGAAACAAACCAGAAACGTACGAGTATTTGCAAAATTGGATTTCATTTCTCAGATCTGATTGTATTTAGTTGCGTTATAGCAGGCGCAGTCCTGTTTATTTTTAATCAAATGAATGGAATCTAACATAATATTTAGGAAGAGAGCAAAGATGATAGATATAAACAATGTAAGCTTCACTTATGGCGAAGAAAGCAATGGTGGAGGAATTCAAGAGGTGAACCTACATATAAAAAGAGGAGAATTTGTAGTACTTACTGGAGCATCAGGGTGTGGAAAAACTACACTTACAAGAATTATCAATGGATTGATACCACACTATTATGAAGGAAACTTATCTGGTGAGATTTGTCTGGATGGAGAAAATATAGCTGAAAAATCAATTGGCAGTATTTCCACCAAGGTAGCAAGTGTATTCCAAAATCCCAGAAGCCAGTTTTTTAGTGTGGATAGCACAGGAGAACTGGCATTCCAACTGGAAAATAGAGGTGTCAAACCGGAAATTATAGAAGAAAAAATGAGAAAAGTTATTCGTGAATTTCATATTGATAAGCTGATGGGACGCAGTCTTTTTCAATTAAGTGGTGGGGAGAAACAAAAACTGGCTTGTGCGGGTGCAGCACTTTCAGAAGCCGAGATTATTGTATTGGATGAGCCATCTTCAAATCTTGATATACCAACGATAGAAGAAATGAAAAAAATGCTGCTACAATGGAAAAAGCAAGGAAAAACAATTGTTATTTCAGAACATCGTCTTTATTATCTAAGAGATCTGATGGACAGAATGGTATTGCTAAAAAATGGAAAAATTGAAATAGAGTATATGGGAGACGAGGCGGTAAGGCTTACAACCGCGGAACTGAATCACTTAGGTTTACGAACCCTATCCATTGAAGACTTGAAACTCGTCCCGTCAGAACAGATACTGTCTGATGAAGTCGTAGAATTCAAACCGTTTTCTTTTTACTATAAAAATGGAACGGAAGGAATTACAATGAAGAATTTTTCTGTTCACAAAGGTTCTGTTGTTGCGGTAGTAGGACATAATGGGGCAGGAAAATCCACGATGGCAAAGTGTATCTGTGGTCTTGAGAAAAAATGTAAAGCGCAAATGCTTATGGAAGGTAAAACATATAATAACAAACAAATGCTGACGCAATGCTTTTTAGTTATGCAGGATGTAAATTATCAACTCTTTACAGAGAGCAATTTAGATGAAGTAGCGATTAGCTTATATAATTACAAGGAACTAGGTGAGGAGCAACGAGAAGAAAGGGCAAGAGAAATTCTGAAAAAAATGAATTTGGATGATTACGCAGAAATGCATCCCATGGCGCTTTCTGGAGGTCAGAAGCAACGAGTGGCAATTTCTTGTGCGATAGCATCTGGTAAAAATATTATATTCTTTGACGAACCTACCAGTGGATTAGATTATGTTCATATGAATAAAGTGGCAGAGCAAATTTCTCAATTATCACAAAAAGTGGCAACGATATTTGTGATTACCCATGATATGGAATTAATCTTGAATTGTTGTACGCATGTTCTTCACTTGGAAAAGGGTAAAAACAAAGAACTATATGAATTAAATGAAACTACAGAGGGAAATCTCAAGGCGATTTTCGAGGGAGTGTCCTAGTAGATGTGATGTGAGGTTGTCTTGTGGCAATCTCATTTAAATGTGAGCGTTTGTTTTACCGATTATATTTCTATCGTACAGTTGAATCTATATGCAGAAGGAGATAGATATTATGAATGAGAAACAATATAAAAAATTGTCAATAAAAGAATTTGATGCTGCCGCAGAAAAATTCGACGGTGACGATCTTAGTATTTACAATATGTGCAGGAAGGATTATCCAGATATTTTAGAAGAGTTAGAAAAGGAACCGTTCCAGGATATGCTAGATGCGGGATGTGGAACAGGGGCTGTAATTGCACTATTAAAGCAGAAATATCCAAAAAAGAATTATACTGGCATTGATCTGTCAGGTAAAATGATTGAGGTGGCAAAGAAAAAGAAACTAGATAAGGTGGTCTTTGTTCAAGGAGATTGTGAAAATCTGCCATTTGACAAAGCTTCATTTGATGTGATTACCTGCTCTATGAGTTTTCATCATTACCCGAATCCAGATCAGTTTTTTACAAGCTGTAATAGAATATTAAAATCGGGAGGAAGGTTGGTTCTTAGAGACGGAACAGCCTCAGAAATTCCGCTTTGGCTCATGAATCATATTCAAATTCCATGTGCAAATAAATTATTTCATAAGGGAGATGTACACTTATATAATAAAAAGGAACTTGTTCTATTATGCAAAAATGCGAATATGAAGTTGGAGTTATTTGAACAAAGACCCGCCATGAGACTTCATGCTGTTTGCAGAAAGAAATAACCCGGGGAAAATCTTTGCCATAAAGGAAACAGTTTGACTTGGTGAAAAAGTTATCATCATATATAAGCATTAGGAAGATTGAGGAAAGATGGATAATAATTTTTTTTTGGAAGATACAAAATATAGCAATTCGTATCGTGACATGATAGAACGGACAGAGGTTATTAATGACGGAATTATCTATTACTATAATAAGAATTATATGATTGGTAAAACGATACAATATCAGATATTTGATGGAATTTGGATGGTATTTCATGACTTAACATTAAATAAACCTGAATTATACCCAATGGAAAGAGATGGTATCATTCAGATGAACTACTGCATCTGTGGACGATGCGAATTACATTATAAAAATAGTAAGGTATATTATATTGGACAGGGAGATTTTATTATTGGATTACTAAAGAATAAACACTATAAACATAACTTTCCTCTGGGACATTATACTGGGATATCTATTATAGCAACGAAAAAGAAGTTGGATTTCTTTTTGCAAAAAATGTTTGATAATCCGAAAATTATTTCAAAAGTTCTTTTTGACAAATTGAAAGAGAACCGTGAGTATATTGCGATGATAAATCAGACTGAAATAGCTATGATTTTTCAGGATATGAGCTTAACTAATCATGCATTTTTTAAGGAGAAATGTATCATAAAATTTGCAGAGCTTATGCTAATATTATTAGATCATGATATGGAATATCAAATAAGCGGTAGGTATTTTGACAAGAGAACAGTTAATAAGGTTAAACAGATTAAAAAGGAAGCAACTTGCAATCTTGATGAGCATTTGACCATCAATCATATTACTGAAAAATATGAAGTCAGTGAAAAATTGTTTGCAGAGTGTTTTAAAGAAATATACGGAAACACATACTACGCTTATATGAAAGAATTTCGAATAAAGAAAGCTGCTGATTTATTGCAAAATACGGACTACAAAATAGCGGATATTGCATTGATGGTAGGGTATCAAAATGCAAGCAAGTTTTCAAAAGCCTTTGCAGACATAATGTGTATGAATCCTATTACATATAGAAGCATACATTGGGAGGCTGTTTTGGAGTAAATCGAAGATAATGGAGTAGAAGCTTAAATGATGTAAGGATATAATACTTTGTAGTTAGCAAAAACTAACTGCAAGCGTTATATCCTTTTTTGTATAAGTGCATAAGTTTATTGGATATATTTGCATAAATAATCAGGAGGTTTCTTATGAATGAAAAAATAATGAATGAAGAAAGTGTTTCAAAAATACTGATAAAGTTCGGAATACCAGCTATTATTGGATTTTTGATAACGGCAGTTTACAATTTTGTTGATGCCATATTTGTTGGGGGGTTAGGAACCAGTGCAATGGGGGCGATGTCAGTAGCGTTTCCAATTTCGATGCTGGCAATTGGGGTTGGGCTGGTTTTAGGTAGTGGTGCGGCGTCATTTGTATCAAGATTACTAGGTACCGGTGATATTAGTAAAGCAAATGAAATGTCCGCAATTGCGTTCTGGGGTAGTATTTTTTTGGGATTATTGGCAATTGTTCCGTGTATGGTTTTTCTGGATGAAATTTTGAGATTTTTTGGAGCTAGTGAATCTATTTTACCGTATGCAAGAGAGTATATGATTTATTTTATACCTGGCAGTATATTTAGTATCATAAATATTGCATTAAATCATTTGGCGAGAGCAGAAGGTGCAAACAAGGTAAGTATGAATACTTTATTAATTGGCGCTTTAGTAAATTGTGTACTAGATCCAATTTTTATTTATCAACTACAATTAGGGATTGCTGGAGCAGCTATTGCAACAGTGTTATCCCAAATGCTGTCAACTATTTTGCTGCTACGTTTTTTTTACAGTAGTAAAAGTTTGATAAAAATATCTTTGCGCTATTTTAAGTTATCAAGGAAGGAAATAGCTGAAATTATTAAAATTGGACTACCTAATCTGATTGTGCAAATTTTCTCGGGAGTATCCATTGGAATGATAAATTCAGCGGCATTGCCATATGGAGATGCTGCAGTTGCAGCAATGGGTATTGTTAATCGGATATTTGCTATAGGAAGTTATGTGGTATTAGGTTTTTCAAAAGGGTTTCAACCAGTTGCAGGTTACTATTATGGAGCAAAAAATTATGGAAGGCTAAAGAAAATTCTTCGAACTGCCCTTATATGGACATCTGTTTTTTGCGTTGTCTTGAGTATCGTTGAAATATTGTTTGCAAATCCAATTGTATCAATTTTTTCAAACGAAGCAGAGGTATTAATGATTGGTTCAGAAGCTCTGAGAGCATATAGCATTGTATTTTTTGCGTTTGGTTTTCAAACGATTTTTATAGGCTTATTCATTTCACTAGGCAAAAGTAGAGAGAGTTTGATTTTAAGCCTAGGAAGACAAGGGATATTTCTAATTCCAGCTATTTTAATACTACCTAATATAATAGGACTGAATGGCGTAATTGTTTCACAGCCAATTTCAGATTTGCTTACAGTATTGTTGACCTTTTATTTTAGCTTGAAGATCAAGAACGAACTGAATGAATGGAATGAAACGAGGTGTAAACTTGAAAACTAAATCGTTACAAATCCAAGATTATATCAATATAGGATTATTTACCGCACTATATTTTGTTACCATGTTTATGACAGGAGTGGTGATTAAATTAATTCCAGTCTTAATAATAGCAATGCCCACTATTATTGGAAGTGTTTGTGGGATAATTTATATGCTTTTTGTTTCAAAAGTGAAGAAAAGAGGTATGATTTTAATTATGGCAATCATACTTGGTGGACTTATGTCTCTAATATCTGGTATATGGTTGATACTAATAACAAGTTTGATTTCAGGTGTCACAGCAGAAATAGTTTCTGGAATGGGCAAATATAAAAAAAGTAATTACTTGATCGCTGGATATTCATTTTTTAATTGCTGGTCACTTGGTGCAATGCTAACAATATGGCTATATAGAGATTGGTTCTTAAAAAAAATGGAAGATACGGGAGGAGCTCGTTATGCGGAACTAATAAAAAGATTTACTCCAAACTGGATGATTTTTATTGTCATTTTAGGAGCACTATTTGGAGGCCTTTTTGGCGGGATAATCGGAAAAAAAGTTTTACATAAACATTTTGTTAAGGGTGGACTTATATAATCGAGTTATATTTGAATTGATAAATTGAGAATAAAATGCTACAATAGTTAGTAACGTCTAACCACTGTGGCATTTTATGTTGTTTGTGAAAAATAGATTAGAAAAGTTCTAAGTCAGGGGCTCAAAACAAGGAGCCTGATAAGAA
>JBGUEO010000059.1:0-15453 GCA_041821315.1 Velocimicrobium sp.
TAACTCAATTCAAGAAATACTCTTTTTTTTGGACACAGAAAAAATTACGCCCTCTTTTTATTAATTTTAAATTTAAAAAATACCCTGTCGGATAACAAATCTTTTTATCCATTTACCTGACAGGGTATCATTCACTTACTTATTTAATTTCATTTGTTTCCATAATGAATCGAACGGTACCATCCATGCTGTTATCAATACCAGTAAAGGAGTTATAGTTTGCTCCTGCTTGACTAATTGCATCCAAGCGATCAAACATTCCTATTATATCATCATTCACTAAATTATAAAGCTTCATAATACCTTCATCATTGAATTCTTTCATTCCATCCCGTAATTCGACGGATCCATCCTTCAGATCCCCGATTCCATCGGTAAGTGCATCTGCTCCACTATTCAACTGATCGCCACCTGATTTTAATTCAGTCGTTGCATCAGCGATATTTTCTGCCCCACTCACAAGTGTACTGCTGTTTTTGCTTAACTGATCCGCTCCTGCACTCAACTGATCCAATGCTGACGTAAGAGAAGTTGTTGAATCACTATCTCCTGCTATTCCTGCAACACCGCTTTGCATGGTTTCCAATCCTGCTTGCAGTGATTTTTGACCTTCATTCAACTGACCTAGTCCAGTCTTTACAGCTGCAGCACCACTCTTAAGGGTACCCTCGGAACCTGTTGTTTCCGCTAATGCATTAATTGTTGCAATTGCTTTTTGAATCTTTGGATCCTTTGAAGCTCCATCAACGGATGATAAAAGTGCACTTACCTGTGTTAATGTACCACTCACTGTATCAATTCCACCATTTACTGCTTCCATACCTTGTTCTAACTGCTCGGTACTTGTCACCAGTTGGTCTGCTCCTTCTTTTGCACCCGTAAGGCCAGTAACAAGTCCACTTAATTTTTCTGGTAATGACTTAATTGCAGCACCCAATTTTTTAATACCGGCTGCTAATTGATCCGCCCCTGTTGTATACGATTTAATACCATCTTCCAATGAATTTGCTCCTGTATTTAATTGAGTTAATCCATTGGATAGCGTATCGATTCCATCTGTAAAATCCCCCGACTTTTCTTTCAATGTACCAACACCATCTGCTAATTTCTCTGATCCATCTACTAATTTAGAAGATGCATCCTTTAGGTCTTCCATCGAATCTTTTAAATCATCGACTGCATCAATATGATCCATATTGATATCATCCATAAACTCAGCTGTTGCTAAGGTATAGGTTCCTCCAAGTTCAAATTCAGTTGCATCTGCAGTAATCGTAACCGACGTTGGAATGTCAATATCTTCTTTTATGTCATTGGATAAATCAAGGCTTTCTTCCAATCCAGGAAGTGCATATCCTACTACAATATCTTTATCTGCATCTGACATAATTTTTCCGTTATCTATTTCTACATTTTTAAAATGATCCGTTGGTAAAATAACACCTGTAATCATTGCAAATGGAACATATACTTCCATTTCTTTTCCGTCTACGGTTACCTTCTGTTTTGCATGATTCGTATATTCAATATGCATTTCTACTTTTCCACTTTTACCGACTAATTCTTCTGGTGTAATTTCCTCGCCATCCAGTTTATAAGTAACATTCATTGTAATAGGAAGTTCTTTGTCAATCTTTCCTTGATAATAGATATCTTCATTATTTGCATCCCAAGTCAAATCCGATCCATCTTGTGTAAATGTTTCATCCCCTTTTACATTTTGAATATCTGTTAGATCTGACTTATCTTTTAATGCGCTTGCAAGTGCTACATTTTTAATCCAGTCACTTACTGTAACATCGGATGTCTTTCCGTTCGCATCCAAATTAACATATACGCTTTCCTCTTTGGAAACCTCTTGTGCACTTGCAATGCAAGGGATACTTGTTATTGTCTGTCCTGCAACCATTGCCATGCTTAATCCAACAACTGCTATTTTTTTATTGATTCTATTTCTATTCATGAGCGATTCCTCCATTAAATTCTATTCTTTTTGGGTCCAAATCCAATACTTGTTTTACAAATAACTGGATCAAATATCATAAACATTGCTGGTAATACACAAATAACAACAATGGTACTAATTATAGCTCCACGGGAAAGTAATGTACAAAGCGAACTAATCATATCGATCTCTGAGTATAAACCTACGCCAAAGGTCGCTGCAAAGAAACTAAGTCCACTTATCAAAATTGATTTCATTGAGCTCTTATGTGCTGCAGAAATAGATTCCGTCTTTGAAATTCCACTATTTCTTAATTTCTGATATTTACTCGTCATTAAAATGGCATAGTCCACAGTTGCACCTAACTGAATGGTTCCAATAACAATACTTGCAATAAATGGCAAGGTTACTCCCGTATAATAAGATACCGCCATATTAACCAAAATCGAAAATTCGATTACACTTACTAAAATAATCGGAAGTGAAATGGATTTAAATATAATCAGTATAATTATGAAAATTGCTCCAATTGATACAATGCTTACATTTCTAAAATCGACCGCCGTAATATCAATTAAATCTTTTGTAAGCGGTGCCTCACCGATTACCATATTATTTTCACTATATTTCTTTGCAATTGTATTGAGCGAATCAATCTGCACATTTACTTTATCAGTTGCAGTTTTATAATCGGAACTGACAAACATAATCTCATAATTATCACTCTTTAGCATTTTCTTTGCATCCTTTGGAATCATTGATTCTGGAATTGCTGGCCCAACCAACGAATTTAGTCCAACTACCCATTTAACTCCATCCACAGATTTCATTTCATCAATCATCTGTTTCTTATCCTTGGCCGTCATATCGTTTTTCAACATCACCATATGCATCGCATTCATGCTAAAATCTTCATCCAACTTTGTATTGGCTTGCGAACTAGGTAAGTCTGCTGGTAATGTTTTATCCATATTGTAATATACATTTACATTTTTATTACCATATATTGCAGGGAATATCATTAAAAGGAAAATTACGATAAATCCAATGTGATATTTAGTAATAAAGTTACTTGCTTTTGAAAGATTTGGTATTAGGGATCGATGTGTCGTTTTATCAATCAATTTATCAAAAGTAAGAATAAATGCAGGTAGTACTGTGATACAAGAAATAACTCCAACCACTACACCTTTTGCCATTACAATACCAATATTCATACCAAGCGTAAATGTCATAAAACAAAGGGCTAAGAACCCTGCTACCGTTGTTACTGAGCTTCCTGCTACTGATTTGAAGGTATTCGAGATTGCATGAGCCATAGCTCTGTCTTTATCTCCCTCAAAACGCTCTTTGTTTTCTTCATAACTATTTAGTAAGAAAATCGAATAATCCATCGTAACCGCCAATTGCAATACTGCTGCTAAAGACTGTGTTACATAAGATATTTCACCAAGGAACAAGTTCGTTCCCATATTGTAAAGAATTGCCATACCAATACTTAGCAAAAATAGAAATGGTACAACAAATGACTCCATTGCTAAGCCAAGTACTATCAATGATAAAATACATGCAATCAACACATAAATAGGTACTTCTTTGTTCGATAAGTTACGAACATCGGTAACAATACTTGACATTCCACTGATGAAACATTGATTATCCGTAACGGATCGAAGTTCATCAATCGCATCCATCGTTTCATCTGCAGATGTACTGGTATCAAACAAAACTACCATCATAGTGGCATCTCCACTATTAAATGCTTCTTTGATATCCTCTGGTAACATTTCCATTGGAACCGTAATGTCTAAAAGACTGTCATACCAAAAAACATCTTTTACATGCTCCACTTCTTTCATTTTCTCTTTTAATGTTTGAACATCTTTAAGATCCATATTTTCTACTACAACCATAGAAAATGCACCCATTCCAAATTCATCTAATAAGATGTCCTGACCTTCTACCGTTTCCAAATTTTCTGGAAGGTAATTTAACAAATCATAATTAACCCTTGTGTTTACAAAACCGATTGCCGCAGGTATTAGTAAAACTATACTTAGTACCACGATAAGCGTTTTGTGTTTGGCAATCCATTTACCAAAACCTATCATTTTAAGTTGCCTCCTTATGCCTATTTTTAAAAGTGACTATCAGTCATTTTTATTGCTCATTAAGAGTTATACAACAAAAATGACCAATAGTCAATACCTTTTCTAAAAAAATATTGACTTTTGGTCATTTTTATACTTATAATAAAAAAAGAACATACTTCATTTTATTATATATAGAGAGTAGGTGATATTTTGGGGAAACTAGATAAGAACAAACAGTTAAAGAAAGATGCGCTCTTCAATACTGCTTTTGAGTTATTCACTACAAAGGGAATTAATAAAACTACCATTTCTGATATCGTACAACAAGCTGGGGTAGCAAAAGGAACTTTTTATCTTTACTTTACGGACAAGTACGATGTAAAGAACAAATTGATTTCTAAAAAAGCCGGTGATCTTTTTATCAAAGGAGAGCGTGAACTTCGCAAAACAGATATATCTGGTTTAGAACCAAGTCTCATATTCATCATCGATTATATCATTAATGCATTTGAAAAAGACCGTGCATTGCTTTCTTTTATCTCTAAAAATTTAAGTTGGGGTGTCTTTCGAGCCGCTCTTAATACTCCAATTGACAACAGTGAAAAAGGTGCCAATTTCTATGAGGGGTATTTAAAATTATTAGAAGAAGATGACAGTTCTTATCATAATCGCGAAGTCATGCTCTTTTCGATTATTGAACTGGTCGGAGGCACCTGTCATAGCTGCATTTTGTATAATGAACCACTTCCCATAAAAGACTATAAACCATTTTTATATCAGACCATCCATCGAATTATTGAGCAATACAAAATTGTTATTACTTAAATTCTGGTTTAACTGGTCAACGGACGCGGGGAAAATATGAAAGACAGACACAAAAACAGGGGTGGGTATTCATATTCTCGAAGGAAAACATACAGAGCCCAGAAAAATCAAGCGCATGAACACTACGCAGAACCTCAAGGCAACGACAATTCACTCGTGTGGGAGTGAATTGTCGTTAGAGTTTCTGCTTCGTATGCTCAAATGACTATTTCCGGGCTCTGTATGTTTCTCTTCGAGATTTACTTAATCGAACTGTTTTTGCTGACGTTTGAAAAATTTCCGCTATCTGTTTTGAAGATTAAACACAGAATTCACAAGTATCTTAGTCCTGAAAAAACGACTTATCCCCCGATAAATTTTGTATTTATGGTTGAAGTCCATAGCGGAATATCTTAGAAAATCAGCAAAAAAAGATGCTCCAATACCTTACAGTTGAATCAAAAGGGGAATGGCTGCTAGAAAATCATTTGAGCATATGTAGTAAAAACTCAATCTAAAATTGGCTCCCCTAAGAGTCAATTTTAGATATATCTGAGGTTTTACGAAATGCACATGCGCTTGATTTTCTAGTGTCAAGTACCCTTTTGATTCAAAAACAAAGTAGCCTTGTAACATCTTTTATTGCGTCCGTTTTCAAGGTCTCCCTGCCTTCGTTGCTCTTCTAAATCAAAATTTACCATAACAAATATTGCATTTCATTTAACTTTCTTTACATTTCTATAAATCCCATTCCCTTTTCAAAAAAAGAAGGTATAATCAAAGTACAAGAAAAGAAATGAGGATATTCAAATGAAAAAGAAAAAATTTTTATGCCGTGCCACTCTTCTAAGCCTTGCATGTGCAGCAATTACAACCACGTTCATGTATTCGAACTCAATTACTTCCTACGCTTCAAGCCTTTTAATTGCTCCTGCTCCTGTGACAACGAATGATACATCCATCCTAAAGTCCGCCATAGTAAAGGATCAGACGAGCAAAAAGATATATAAGGATAGTGACGGAACTACGATTGCCAAATACAAGTATCATAAACCCGTTTTATCAGGGGATACTGCCGCGATTCAAAAAATTAATGATTTTTATAAGAACCAGCGTATTTCCCAAATAAAATCATTCAAAGCTACTGCAAAGTATGCCGATAAAGATTTTCATACCACGGATGAATTGTTTTTTGATACTACCTATAATAAAAATGGGTACTTATCCATTCATCAAACTGGCTATATCTATACTGGTGGTGCACATGGGATGCCTTATTATATCACACATACCTTTGACCTAAACACAGGTAATGAAATTACATTAGGTGATATTTTTCAATTAACAGACAAAGAAATGACGCAAAAGATTGCGCGTGCTTACAACAAATTATTTAAAAATGACACTGATGAAATGTATTGGGACGATGCATTAAAAACCGTAAAGAAAACAGCTGGTCTTTCTTCTCCATTTTACCTAACCAATAAAGGGGTATGCCTTTATTATCCTCCATATCATTTATCTTATTATGCAAGAGGTTTTATTGAGGTAACACTACACTATTCCAGCAATCAGGCTATTTTAAAATTAACGGAGCTTTCCAATTAATTTTTCTTAAACTCTGTTTTTAATCAAAAAAGAAACAGGAACTGATCGCTTTACGTGTATCAATTCCTGTTTCTTGTTTTATCCTTTTTTATCGATTGACATTATAAAGACTCTTATAAATACCATCTGTTTGCATAAGTTCTTCATGTGTACCGCGTTCTTTGATTCCATCTTCCGTAAGAACAATGATATTCTTCGCATTTCGTATCGTTGTTAAACGGTGCGCAATAACAAAAGTGGTACGATTCTTTGCCAATTTTTCTAAGGATTCTTGTACTACCTTTTCACTTTCATTATCAAGTGCACTGGTTGCTTCATCAAAAATTAAAATTGGTGGATTTTTAAGAAAGACTCTTGCAATACTAATTCTTTGCTTTTGTCCCCCAGAAAGCTTTATACCACGCTGCCCAATGTAAGTGTCATAGCCATTTGATAGTTCCATAATAAATTCATGCGCATTGGCTGCTTTAGCTGCTGCAATGATTTGTTCATCGGTAGCATCCATCTGACCATAGCGAATATTTTCCATAATGCTTCCAGCAAATAAATAGACATCTTGTTGTACCACACCAATATTTTTACGAAGTGACTTTTGTTTGATATCTTTGATATTAATTCCATCAATTAAAATATTTCCATCTGAAGTCTCATAGAATCTTGGAATCAAACTGCACATCGTTGTCTTCCCAACTCCAGAAGATCCAACCAAAGCAATATACTCTCCAGCTTTCACATTCAAATTAATATCTCGGAATACTTCCTGCATGGAGTCATTGTATTTAAAAGAAACATGCTCAAATGTAATTTCACCCCTCACATTTTTCAACTTCTTTGCCCCTTTTGCATCTACAATATCTGGTTCTATTTCCATAATATCCATGAAACGATCAAATCCAGTTATTCCGTTTTGAAATTGTTCCGTAAAATTAATCAGCTTTTGAATTGGTTCAATCAACGTATTAATATACAAAAGATATGTAATTAAATCACCCAAATTAATAATCTCTTTGGCAATAAATATCCCACCACCAATAACTACCGCAATATTAATCATTGATATAAACAAATTTAATCCCGAATGGAAATTTGCCATGTTGATATAGCTGTTTCGCTTACTATCTAAAAATCTTTGATTTCCCTCTTCAAATTTTTCCATCTCGAGTTCTTCATTTGCAAATGACTTAACCACACGAATTCCAGATAAATTATCCTCGATACGCGCATTAATATCCGCAATTTTTTCACGATTTTTGCGAAATGCCCTCCTCATACGTTTTCTCATAAGCATCGCAAAGAAAATCATAATAGGAATAAATGCAAATACAACTAAAGTTAACACAATATTTACATGTAATAAAATAACAAAAGCACCAATCAGTTTGATAATGGACAAAATCAAATCTTCTGGACCATGATGACAAAGTTCCGTAATATCAAATAAATCATTGGTAATACGAGACATAAGTTGACCCGTTTTTTGATTATCATAAAAATTGAACGATAGTTTTTGATAATGATCAAATAATTCATTTCGCATATCATATTCCATTTTTGCACCCATCATATGCCCTTGATAGGCTACAAAATAGTTACAAAAAAACTGAAATGCCGCTAGTAAAAGCATTCCAACTCCAATTATTATAATCTGCTTTACCACCTGATTAATTGGATAATTGACTAATAAATCATTGGTAATATAGCGTATAATCAATGGAGTAATTAATGATATCACTCCCGCAACTAATGCGCACACCATATCTGCTGCAAATAGACCTTTATATGGCTTGTAAAATGATAAAAATTTCTTTGTTCTTGTATTCATGCTCTTATCCATTCCTCCTGGTATATCATAAAATGCTAGCATAAGACGTATTTTATTGCGTGTTACTTTCCGCTAGGATAAGCCGTTCAAGTGACTGCTTAAATCGTTCATTATCCTCTTGCGTACGTTTTCTAGGTCCTTTTATATGATTTCTTTTTGATGTTCTTCTTGCTTTTTTTGCAAGATGACGCTCCATTAACATTTGATCAATATTATCATTGGTATACCACGTTCCACTTTGATGGATCGCAGTAGCTCCCTTCCCGAGTGCCATAGCAGCTACTCCATAATCTTGTGTCACGACAATATCCCCTCTTTTACAAGAACTTATCAATGCAAAATCTGCTGCATCCGCACCCATACCAACTACAATAATATCACTGTACTTAGATGATAGCACGTGATTGGTATCACAAAATAAGCTAACAGGCAATTTAAACTTAATTGCTATTACTTCCACTTCATGCACCACTGGGCATGCATCCGCATCCACTAATATGTTCATACTTACTCCTATCCGCCGTTTAGGGCACCCATATCCACGCGATGTATGAGTTTTTTGCGCTCACTTCTTTTTATATTCTATCCATAGCAAGAAAAGAATGCAATTCTTTTCGTAAAAAACAGAAAAAAAAGCCCCCTACCGTGTGCATATACCGTAATTTCTTTGCACATTTGTATGATAGGAGACCCTTTAAAAGGGTTAACAAATTTTCTTTATCTTGAAAGTCTCTTTGACATCTGATACATGTACTCGTCCAAATCCTTCGTCATACTAAGTGCTTCTTGAATATCATAGTCTACAAACTCACCATGCTTATATGCAACCACGCGATTAGACTTTCCTTCTACTAATAAATCAACTGCTTTCGATCCCATAACAGAAGCATACACACGATCCTTACATGTAGGGCTTCCACCTCTTTGAATATGTCCAATAATTGTTGCTCTGCTTTCTACTCCAGTTGCATTTTCAATACGTTCTGCTAAACCATAGGAATCACCAATACCTTCTGCATTTACAATGATATGATGCTTTTTTCCTACCTTCTTTTTCTCTAGGACACTATCAATAAGCCACTGCTCATTCCCATCATATCGCTCAACCGTAAGTATCTCTTCTGCACCATTTGCAATTCCGCACCATAATGCAAGATATCCAGCATTTCTGCCCATAACTTCAATAATACTACATCTTTCATGCGATGTAGAGGTATCACGAACCTTATCGATTGCTTCCATGGCAGTATTAACTGCCGTATCAAATCCGATGGTGTAATCAGTACAAGCAATATCTAAGTCAATTGTCCCTGGGAGTCCAATGGTATTAATCCCATTTTGAGCTAATTTACTAGCTCCTTGAAACGATCCGTCTCCACCAATTACAACAACACCGTCAATTCCGTGTTTACGACAAATATCAGCTCCCGCTTTCTGATATTCTGGTTCACGGAAACGCTTACATCTTGCCGTATAGAGGACAGTTCCTCCTCTTTGAATAATATCAGAAACACTCTTTGCATCCATATCAATGATATCTTCGTCTAAGAGTCCTGAATATCCTCGACGAATACCTTTTACCCGAAGTCCTTGTGCAAGTCCAGCACGAACCACAGCTCGAATAGTTGCATTCATTCCAGGAGCATCACCACCACTTGTTAATATACCAATTGTCTTTATTGAATCTGACATAATTAAACCTCCAAATTTTCCTAAGCTTAACGAATTTTCCTTTTCATTCTAACCCTTATCTTAGATTATTTCAATACTCTTTTGTTGAATTCGAAGGTTTTGTGTCGAATATTTTTCGCTAAGTTTCGTTAAAACTTCTTTTTCTGCTTTTATATTTCTGCTTTTTGGCAATCGCTTTATTTGTTTTTCACTCTCTAAATAAATTAAGACTGCATCATCCCCGTCATATTCACTTAATAACTCATACAAACTTTGTTCATTTTTAACAAAATCCTCTTTATCTTTAAATTTTATCCAAAGTTCTTTCGGAACTTTATCAAACAAAGTAATGGACTGACAAATAAGCTTAGCTGGTTTATCTTCTTCAACAGTTACTCTTCCACGAATAAACACTTTTTGATCAACTTCCAAATTGGATTTACTTTTTTCATAATCCCTTGGAAAAACAATCACTTCGGTCGAACCTAGTAAATCTTCAAGGACAACAAACGCCATTGTAGCATTATTTCTGGTAACCTTCACTGTCTTTGCAGTAATCATACCACCAATAACAGCAATTTCTCCATCTATCGCTTTTACCTCATTTGTCTCATCATCTAATATAAAATCAGCCGTTGTATGTGTGATATTTTTTTTCCAGACTTCTTCATACTCCTCCATTGGATGTCCGCTTACATAAATACCTAACACTTCTTTTTCCATGCTAAGTAGCTGTTCTTTTTCATATTCACCAATGTCTGGATAGGTAATCTCATAATCCATCTTTTCTTCTTCACTTGCAAAATCAAATAATGATATCTGACCGGTCATTGCATTTTTCTTTTCTTGACTGACTCCGTCAAGTATCTGAGCATATACTGCCATTTTCTGCTTTCTGGTACCACTTAAGCTATCAAAAGCTCCGGCCTTAATAAAGTTTTCAATTGTTCGTTTATTTACTTCTTTTCCTGAAAGTCTCATTGCAAAATCACGCAAAGAAAGATAGTTTCCATTCGTTTCTCGTTCAAATACAATTGCCTCAATAACTGGCTTCCCGAGTCCTTTGATCGCCGAGAGACCATATCTTATATTATATCCAGAAACGGAGAAATTACCTTCTCCCTCATTAATATCAGGGGGAAGAATACGAATTCCCATTTGCCGCAAATGAAGTGTATACTCTGCTACCTTCGTCATATTTCCTAATACCGATGTCAAAAGAGCCGCCATATATTCCACTGGATAATAATTTTTCAAAAATGCTGTTTGATAGGATATAACCGCATACGCTGCTGCATGGGATTTATTAAATGCATACTTTGCAAAATCAACCATATCATCATAAATTCTATTTGCTACCGCTTCAGAAATTCCGTTTGCAATACAGCCGCCTACATTCTCTTCTTTATTTCCATATACAAAGTTTTTTCTCTCTTTTTTCATAACAGACGCTTTTTTCTTTGACATAGCACGACGTAATAAATCACTTCTTCCATAACTATATCCAGCTAAATCACGAACAATCTGCATAACCTGTTCTTGATAAACAATACACCCATACGTTGGTGCCAATATTGGCTCAAGTTCATTGCAATCATAAGTAATACTATCTCGATTATTTTTACCTTTAATATATTTTGGAATAAAATCCATCGGTCCTGGGCGATATAACGATATACCTGCAATCACATCTTCAATGTTCTCTGGTTTCAATTCTTTCATAAAGCTCTTCATTCCAGCACTTTCCAACTGAAAAATTCCTTCGGTCTTTCCAGATGCAATTAATTCATAAACCTTCTTGTCATTCATATCGATTTTCTCCATATCCAGAGAAATTCCCTTTTTATGAATTAATTTGACTGCATCATTAATAACTGTCAATGTGCGAAGACCCAGAAAATCCATTTTTAACAGGCCAAGTTCTTCTAATGTAGTCATTGTGAATTGCGTTGTGATTGTATCATCCGATGCTCTCGATAATGGAACATACTCATCCACAGATTCTTTACTTATTACAACACCAGCAGCGTGCATCGAAGTATGTCTTGGCAGACCCTCCAACCGCATTGACATGTCAATTAAGTATTTGGCTTGCTCATCATTTTCATATAGATCGCGCAATTCTTTGTTTGACTTAAGAGCTTTTGCAATGGTAATTCCAAGTTCTGTCGGAATCATTTTTGCAATACTATCTACATAAGCATAAGGAAGATCTAAGGCACGTCCCACGTCTCGAATAACTGCTTTGGCTGCCATTGTTCCAAACGTTACAATTTGTACAACACGATCCTTCCCATATTTTTGGATGACATAATCAATGACTTCCTGCCTTCTCTCATAGCAAAAATCAATATCAATATCTGGCATAGTTAGTCTCTCGGGATTTAAAAAACGCTCAAACAACAAATTATACTTGATTGGATCAATATTAGTAATTTCCAAGCTATATGCCACGATGCTTCCCGCTGCCGAACCACGTCCAGGTCCCACTGGAATCCCATTGTCTCTCGCAAACTTTATAAAATCAGCCACAATTAAAAAATAATCAACAAACCCCATATTATGAATGGTGTCCATCTCATATTCCAATCGTTCCATCCAGTCATTCCATGACTCTGGGTATCGCTTTTTTAATCCCTCTTTGCATAAAAGTTGCAAATAATCCCATGCAAAATAACCATCTGGAACTTCAAACTTTGGAAGTTTATATTCTCCAAATTCGATTTCCACATGGCATCTTTGTGCTATTTTATGTGTATTTTCAATTGCTTCTAGAGCATAAGGAAATAAAGCAGCCATTTCATCGACTGACTTTAAATAAAATTGATCGCCTTCATAACGCATTCGATTTTCATCTGTAACCTTCTTTTGCGTCTGTATACATAAAAGAATATCATGTGCTTTGGCATCCTCTTCTTTTATATAATGGGTATCATTGGTCACAACCAATGGTATTTTCGTTTCATTGTGAAGTCGCAAAAGCCCTTGATTTACTGTTTTTTGTTCCTGTATTCCATGATCTTGCAACTCTAAGAAAAAATTATTTTCGCCCAAAATCTGTTGAAGCTTCAACGCTTCCTCTTTTGCTTCCTCATAAAATCCCATTCTTAGATTTGATGCAACCACACCTGCTAAACAAGCACTCAATGCAATAATTCCTTCATGATATTGACTGAGTATTTCATAGTCAATCCGCGGCTTATAATAGAATCCTTCGATAAAACCCTTAGAAACTATTTTCATCAAATTTGCATAGCCAATATTATTCTCTGCCAACAACACTAAATGATGATACCGTCCATCTGATTTTCCATTTTCACGGTCAAATCTAGAATTGGGTGCTACATATACCTCGCACCCAAGAATGGGATTAATCCCTACTTCCCTGGCTGCGCGGTAAAAATCTATCACTCCATACATAACTCCATGGTCGGTGATTGCCAAACTATCCATTTTTAATTCTTTTGCCCTTGCAACTAATTCTTTTATCTTGCAAGAACCATCTAAAAGACTATATTCGGTATGCACATGCAAATGGGTAAAATTCATATTATCTCCCATCTTTCTGTCTAAATGTCATTTTTATTATTCTTTACTTGATAAATATTTTTCAATATTCTCAATTGCAGCTTCCTCATCTTCTCCATTTGCAGAAACCGTTAACTCTTCGCCTGCAGCAAGACCTAAACTCATCATTCCCATTATACTTTTTGCATTTACTTTTTTTTCTTCGCATTCAATGTAAATGCTGCTTTCATACTGACTTGCTACTTGAACAAGTAATGCAACTGGTCTTGCCTCAAGACCGGTTGGAATCTTAATTGTCATTCTTTTCGTTACCATATTATCTCTCCTTTTTTTCCCTGAGGGTGTCAGCAATCATGCTTAACTTTCTTAACCTATGATTTACTCCCGATTTTCCAATCGGAGGGTTAAGCAAAACCCCTAACTCTTTTAATGAAGCATCTGTATGTTCGATTCGAAGTTTCGCTATTTCTTCTAATCCTTCGGATAATTTTAGAAACCCGATGGTATCTCGAATATATTTAATATCGTCAATCTGTTTACTTGCTGCAACAACCGTCTTATTGATATTGGCAGTTTCGCAATTGACCTGTCGATTAATCGAATTACGCATCTCTTTCAATATACGGACATTTTCTAACTTCATCAATGACACATGAGCTTCCATAATATTAAGTAGATCAACAATCTGTGAGCCCTCTTTAATGTAGACAACAAAATGCTTTTTCCTTTGCACAATTTTGGCATCCATTTGAAAGAAATTTATAATATCGCGCAGCTGTTCTGCTTTTTTTCGAGCGGATGTTACGATTTCAAAATGATAATTTTTTGCTGGGTCACTCATTGAACCATATGCTAAAAATGCACCCCTGATAAATGCTCTTTTGCAACAAGTATTCTGAACCACAAGATTATCTGTAATGGACAGTTCTTCTCGAATCTCTCCATCAAAATCGATTAGCTTTGTTGCCTGCAATATTTTCATGGATGCTAACGCATCTTTTATCCAAACCGTATATACATTGCTCTTTTTAAAATTATTATTTCTACGAACTGATATGTCTGCAGAAACATGAAATGATTTCCTTATTAAAATAAAGTATTTTCTGGCTACTGTCAAGTTCTCTGTATGAATTTTTATAAAATACTCGTTCTTATCATTAATAATAATATTTCCACAAAGACTTATTATTGCAGCAATTTCAGCAATTTGACAATGTCTTGCCAAACTTACTTGCTTTGATAACTCCTCTTTTACATTTTTTGAAAATGACATGTCTTCTCCTGTTATTTATCAATGTCCCGATGTTCATTTTTTATACTATAATCCATTGTTTTTAATAGCTTTGTAATTTCTCTTGCAAGGGCAACGGAACGATGCTTTCCTCCTGTACAGCCGATGGCTACTACAAGCTGGTTTTTTCCTTCTATCATATAGTTAGGAATTAAAAATTTCAGCATATCTTCTAACTTACTCAGAAATTCATGAGCTGCCTCGGATCTCATTACATAATCAAATACTTCTTGATCATTTCCTGTTTTACATTTTAGTTCATCGATATAAAATGGATTTGGTAAGAATCTTACATCAAATACTAAGTCTGCATCTGCTGGTATTCCATATTTAAATCCAAAGGAAAGGACGGTTACAAAAAAGTTAGCATATCCCTTTTCTGAAAATATTATTTTATCAATCTCTGCTTTTAGTTCTCGAATTAGAAGATGACTGGTATCTAAAATAAAATCTGCCTGTCGTTTTAAAAAAATCAACTCCGCTCGTTCCAGTTCAATTCCCTTTTCCACACGCCCAACTCCAGTCAATGGATGGGTACGTCTTGTTTCTTTAAACCGTTTTACTAAAACTTCCGTACTGGCATCTAAAAATAAAATTTCAAATGGTATCTTTTCATTGTTCAAGGAGTTCAACACTTTGTAATACTACAAATTATTAATACTCCTAGCATCCTATTTATATCAGATTATTT
>JBGUEO010000060.1:0-14827 GCA_041821315.1 Velocimicrobium sp.
ACAACAATGGAGGAGCTGCGCGTCCATACAATAATAACAACAACAATGGAG
Organism: Velocimicrobium sp.; assembly: GCA_041821315.1. GTDB lineage: Bacteria > Bacillota > Clostridia > Lachnospirales > Lachnospiraceae > DIGJ01. The sequence continues at coordinate 52 of JBGUEO010000060.1, forward strand.
GAGCCGCACGTCCATACAATAATAACAACAATGGAGGAGCTGCGCGTCCATACAATAACAACAACAATGGAGGAGCCGCGCGTCCATACAATAATAACAACAATGGAGGAACTGCGCGTCCATACAATAATAACAACAATGGAGGAGCTGCACGTCCATACAATAATAACAACAATGGAGGAGCTGCACGTCCATACAATAATAACAACAATGGAGGAGCTGCGCGTCCATACAATAATAACAACAATGGAGGAACTGCACGTCCATACAATAATAACAACAACAATGGAGGAGCTGCACGTCCATATAATAACAATCGTCCAGCAGGAGCTCAAGGACAAAATAGTGGGCAGCGTTATGGGAATTCAAGCAGCTTTGCTAAGCAACGAGCAGATTTTGATAAACCTAGGTATGAAACGGCTAAACCGTTAGATAAAACAGCACAAAGAAAGAACGATAAGAGTAAACGGCCATTTGACAGAAATAGAAGCAATAAGTATCGTGAAAAAGATATTAGTATTTTAAAGAAAGATCCAAATCGTAAAGGTGCATTTATCAAACCTCAACCAGTTATGGTAGAGAAAGAACCAGATGATGGAATCAAAACAGTTATGATTTCAGAAATTATAACCATTCGTGATTTGGCAGATAAGATGAAATTACCTGCTGCAAGTATTGTGAAAAAGTTATTCTTAGAAGGCAAGATGTATTCAATCAATCAGGAAATAGCATTTGAAGAAGCAGAAGAAATTGCCTTAGAATATAATTACATTGTTGAGTTAGAAGAAAAAGTTGATGTAATTGAAGAAATTTTAAAAGAAGACGAAGAAAATGAAGAGGAAATGGTAAAAAGACCTCCAGTTGTATGCGTAATGGGGCATGTTGATCATGGTAAAACCTCTCTTTTGGATGCAATTCGAGAAACACATGTAACAGAAAAAGAAGCAGGTGGAATCACACAGCATATTGGTGCGTATATGGTGGAAGCAGGCGGTCAATTGGTTACATTTTTGGATACGCCTGGTCATGAAGCATTTACTTCTATGCGTATGCGTGGAGCAAAATCAACGGATATTGCTATTTTAGTTGTAGCCGCAGATGATGGGGTTATGCCACAGACGGTCGAAGCAATTAATCATGCAAAAGCTGCAGAGGTAGAGATTATTGTTGCAATCAATAAGATTGATAAGCCAGGTGCGAATGTAGAACGTGTAAAACAAGAATTGGTGGAATATGAACTGATTGCTGAAGATTGGGGCGGAAGTACAGTATTTGTTCCTGTTTCTGCAAAAACAGGTGATGGTATCGATCAGTTGCTTGAGATGATTATTTTAACTTCTGAAGTATTAGAATTAAAAGCGAATCCAGAACGTTTGGCAAGAGGAATTGTAATAGAAGCCCAACTTGATAAAGGAAGAGGTCCTGTTGCTACTATTTTAGTTCAAAAAGGAACGCTTCATGTTGGTGATTCCATTGTAATTGGCTCTTCTTATGGTAAAGTAAGAGCGATGATGGATGAAAAAGGAAGAAGACTGAAGGAAGCAAAACCATCTACTCCTGTTGAAATTTTAGGATTAAATGAAGTTCCGGATGCTGGTGAAATCTTTATGTCAACAGAAAATGATAAAGAGGCAAGAAGCATTGCGAGTGCATATATTAAGCAGGGAAGAGAAAAACTATTGGCAGATACAAAAGCAAAACTGTCATTAGATGGATTGTTTTCACAGATTCAAGCAGGCAATATAAAAGAGCTAAACCTAATTGTGAAGGCGGATGTTCAAGGTTCTGTAGAAGCTGTAAAACAGAGTTTGTTAAAGCTAAGCAATGAAGAAGTAGCGATTCGTATTATCCACGGTGCAGTTGGTGCAGTGAATGAATCTGATGTTACATTGGCAAGTGCATCAAATGCGATTATAATAGCATTTAATGTAAGACCGGATCCGACAGCAAAAGAAACAGCAGAAAGAGAACATGTTGATTTAAGACTTTATAAAGTTATCTATAATGCGATTGAAGATATTGAAGCTGCAATGAAGGGAATGCTTGATCCTATATTTGAAGAAAAGATTATCGGTCATGCCGAAATCCGTCAGGTGTTTAAGGCATCTAAGGTTGGAAATATTGCGGGATCTTATGTATTAGATGGTAAGATTGTAAGAGATTCTAAAGTTAGGATTACACGTGATGATGCAATGATTTTTGAAGGAGAACTTTCTTCATTAAAGAGATTTAAAGATGACGTAAAGGAAGTCGCTGCGGGATATGAATGTGGTCTTGTATTTGACAAATTTGATAGTGTTCAGGAAGAAGATAAGGTTGAGGTTTATGTTATGGAAGAAATATCACGATAGAAAGAAGGGATTTGCATGCGCAAGAATAGTATAAAAAATACCAGAATTAATGTAGAAGTGCAAAAAGAGTTAAGCAAACTTATTTCTATGGAAATTAAAGACCCAAGAATTAATCCTATGACCTCAGTGGTTGCAGTTGAAGTTGCACCAGATTTAAAGCATGCTAAGGTATATATTAGCGTGCTTGGGGATGAGGAATCTAGAAAAAACACATACGCAGGATTAAAAAGTGCCGCACCTTTTATACGAAGTCAGTTGGCAAAGTCAATTAATCTTCGAAATACGCCAGAGCTTACCTTTGTTATGGATCAGTCGATTGAGTATGGAGTTAATATGTCAAAATTAATCGAAGATGTTCAAGTAAAGGATAGCAGTGTGGAAGATAGTTTGGAGGAAAGGTCAGAAGATGATGAATGATTTGTTTCGTTTGGTAGAATCAGCAAATTCAATCGGAATTTCAGGTCACATAAGGCCAGATGGGGATTGTGTAGGTTCCTGTCTGGGCTTATATAGTTATCTTAAAGAGTATTTTGCTGATAAGAGAGTAGATGTATATTTAGACCCTTTTTCAGAGACTTTTTCCTTTTTAAATGGTGTGGAAGAAGTGAAAACATCTAAAAATGTGAATCAGGTATATGATTTATTTATATCGCTTGATTGTGGTTCATCCGATCGGTTGGGTGATGCAGAAAGTCTGTTTAAAAATGCAGGTAAACGCATTGTAATTGATCATCATATCAGTAACACAAAGTTTGGAATGACAAATATCATTGAACCACAAAAAAGTTCTACTTGTGAAATCCTTTTTTCTTTGCTAGATGAGACATTGATTACCAGTGAAATTGCCCAAGCCTTGTATTTGGGAATTGTGTATGATACAGGAGTGTTTAAACATTCGAATACTACAATGGAAACTATGGTTGTTGCTGGTAAATTAATTAAAAAGGGAATCCCATTTTCAAAAATTATTGATGACACATTTTATCAAAAAACATATTTACAAAACCAGATATTGGGTCGATGTTTGTTAGAGAGCTTTTTGCTCTTAAATGGAACCGTTATTGCTTCTTGTGTGGATCAACGAGTTTTATCGTTTTATGGTGCAAAACCAGATGATTTAGATGGTATAGTAGACCAAATGAGAGTTACGAATGGTGTCGAAGTAGCAATATTTGCCTATGAAATGGAATCGGGTGAATATAAAGTAAGTATGCGTTCAAATGGAGCAGTTGATGTAAGTAAAATTGCTGTTTATTTTGGTGGTGGTGGTCATGTAAAAGCAGCAGGGTGCGCACTCAAAGGTAGTTACCATGATGTTATTACAAATATTACTGGTCATATTGAAAGTCAGTTAAGAAATTGCTAGAATGAGGATGCCAAAATGGATGGAATTATTAATATTTATAAAGAAAAAGGCTATACATCACATGATGTTGTAGCAAAGCTTCGTGGAATATTAAAACAAAAGAAAATTGGACATACAGGAACTCTTGACCCTGATGCGGAAGGAGTATTGCCAGTTTGTCTTGGAAAAGCAACGAAATTGTGCGATTTATTGACGGAAAAAGATAAGTGTTATGAAGTGGTTTTAAAACTAGGAGTTACAACAGATACACAAGATTTAACAGGACTTGTTTTAACCACGCAAGATGTAATGTTTCAAGAAGATTTGGTAAAAGAGGCAATTTTATCTTTTCAAGGGGATTATGAGCAAATTCCACCTATGTATTCTGCGCTAAAAGTGAATGGTAAGAAGTTATACGAATTAGCAAGAGAAGGAATTGAAATAGAGCGAAACGCGCGTCTTGTGAAAATTTATAGGATTGAAATTTTAGGAATGAATGCATCCGAGAATGAAGTTCATATGAGAGTTGAATGTTCGAAAGGTACTTATATTCGAACACTTTGTTTTGATATTGGCGAGAAATTGGGATGTGGTGGTACTATGAAAACGTTATTACGTACCAGAGTAGAGCGGTTTTTGCTTACAGAAAGTATTTTACTATCCGAGGTAGAACAAAGGGTAGCGGACGGAACTCTTCAAACAGCTGTGATGGCAATTGAAGATATGTTTGGGCAATATGGAGTTTTTAATGTAAAAGAAGAAAAAGAACGATTTCTTAATAATGGGAATCAACTTTCTATCGAAGATGGAGAAATGCAAGAAAAAAATCAAGAAGCATCTATCTTCAAGATGTATGATACGAAACATACATTTAAAGGATTATATCAAATGACAGAAAATCGAAAGTGCCTAAAACCTTATAAGATGTTTTTATAAGAAATGGGGCATTTTTCTCTATAGGAGTGAAATGGTTTGAGATACATTGATTACAGTGATTTTAAATTAAAAAATAGTGCCGTCTGCCTTGGAAAGTTTGATGGATTACATATTGGACATAGGGAACTTATTGAATATGCTGTTTCAATGAAAAAATATGGGCTTGAAGCGGTTATCTTTACATTCCTAATGAATCCACGACTGCTTAAAAATACAGAGGATTTTAGTCAAATTTATACAGAAGAAGAAAAGAGAGCAATGATAGAGGATGCAGGTGCAGATATATTATTATCTTATCCCTTTGATATTGCTATGTTTTCTATGGAACCGGAGTGTTTTGTAAAAAATATTTTGATTGATAAATTAGATACGAAACATTTGATCGTTGGAACGGATTTTAAGTTTGGACATAATCGTGTAGGGGATGTATCCTTATTGCAGGAGATGTCGATAAAGTATGGATTTGTTGTACATGCCTTTGATAAAGTACATTATCTTGAGAAGGCTGTAAGCAGTACTCGCATTCGGGCATGTCTTCGTGAAGGAAAAATAGAAGAGGCAAATCAAATGCTAGGAAGTCCGTATTGTATTGCAGGGAAAGTGCTTCACGGTCGAAAATTGGGAAGGACATTAGGAATACCAACCATCAATATTGTACCAGAAGAAGTAAAATTATTGCCACCTAATGGGGTATATGCTTCGAAAACATGGATTGCCGGAACTGCATTTGAAGGAATTTCTAATATAGGAGTGAAACCAACGGTAGGAGCGGAAAAAAAGAGATTAATTGAAACTTATATTTTTGATTATTCTGGTGATTTGTATGGTGAGGAATTAAAGGTTTCATTATATACATTTGAACGACCAGAAAAAAAGTATGATTCAATCGATGAACTAAAGGATCAAATGAAGCTGGATATAGAATTTGGACGAAATTATTTTAATGTTTGACTCAATCAAAAAAGGTCTTACAAAATCTGAATACGATTTTGAAAGACCTTTTTTGGCTTGCATAAAATATTAAAAACAAGTAGTTGCAAATTGATGTATGCCTTTTTGAATATCCGCTTCGGATAAATTGGCATATCCAAATAAGAAAGTTGAATCATAGTTTTTTGGTATGGTAAAAAAGTGTTCTTTTAAACCATATAATTTGATTTGATTATTTTTTGCTCGTTTGATGATAGATTCTTCACTCATACCATTTGTTAGCTGCACGACTAGATGCATTCCAGCGTTTTCACCACTGATTGCAATTGGGAGATTGCTTGATTTTAGGCTGCTAAGGATAAGGTCGTGTTTTGTTTTATAGACTTTGCGCATTCGATTAAGGTGACGTTCGAAATATCCCTCGTTTATAAATTCAGTAAGAATTGCTTGGTCAATGCGTGATACCGTAGATGCAAAATAGGAAAATTTGATTTTATATTCTTCTAAAAGAGGTTTGGGAAGAACCATATAACCTACGCGGATTGCAGGAGCAATTGCTCTTGAAAATGTACCAATATAAATTACATTATCGCAAGATGCAATGCTTTGAAGGGAAGGAATCGGTTTTCCTTTATAACGAAATTCACTATCATGATCATCTTCAATAATATAGCGATGCGAACATTTATTTGCCCAACGCAACAATTCAATTCGTCTTTGAATGGGCATAACAATTCCAAGCGGATATTGATGCGATGGCGTAACATAGGCAATGGTACAATCGGTTCGTTCTAATGCATCAATATTCAATCCGTTAGAGTCAAGTGGAATGGGGATTGTCTTAATTTTAAATCCTTTAAAAATTTTGTTCGCTCGTTGGTAGGTAGGATTCTCCATTGCAATATGGCAGGTAGTTCCAAACAATTGTGCTAACATTTGTAATAAATAATCGACACCAGCACCAACAATTAATTGGTCTTCTTCACAATTTACACCTCGCGATTGATGAAGATAGTGTGTAATTGCTTGCCGTAGAGAAAGATCGCCTTGGCTATCACCCAATAGAAATAAATCAGCATTATCTTGCAGACAATTTTTTGATAATTGATGCCATGTTTGATAAGGAAAGTGACTTAAATCAACGCTAAAAGGCGAAAAGTCATATAAGTAGGGCAAAACAGTTTTTGAAGAAACGGTAATTGGTGGGTTTTTAATAAATTCGGTATGATTTATAATATTTAATGCAGTGATTCGACTTACGAAATATCCTTTTTTGGGAAATGCTTCAATATAGCCTTCCGATAAAAGTTGGGCGTATGCCATATCTACTGTATTACGGCTGATGGAGAGGTGAGCTGCGAGACCTCTTGTCGATGGAAGCTTTGACTGAAAGGGAAGTGTTTCTTGAATAATTTCGTTTTTTATATATCGATAGATTTGCTCATAAAGAGCCAGCTTTGAAGTTGTATCAAGTGGTATGGTTAACATGATAAATACCTCCTAAAGCAATAGTACCAAAAACTATTAACGATTACAACATGATTTTATGGATGTTACAACTATCACAATTAAAAATATTTTTGAATAAAACAAAAGAGTCTCTCAAAATTTAAATTCAATTTTGAGAGACTCTTTTGTTTTATTCATAATTTAAAATAATGTTGCAATCAAACGATTTTCTTATTTTCTTAAACCTAATCTTGCAATCAATGTACGATAACCCTCAATGTCAGTTCTCTTTAAGTAGTTTAATAAACCTCTTCTTTGACCAACCATTTTAAGAAGACCTCTTCTTGAGTGATGATCCTTTGGGTTCTCTTTTAAATGTTCTGTTAATTCAGTGATTCTTGTAGTTAAAAGAGCTACTTGAACTTCTGGTGAACCTGTATCCGTTGCTGTTCTACCATATTCATTGATAACCTGTTGTTTTTTTTCTTTACTAATCATGGTAAAGACCTCCTTTTTTGATAGACCCAAATACCAAGAATGGGGTCGGAGACTCCTCAATCTGAGCATTGGCTTAATTTGTACTTTCGTATAATAGCATACATTTGCAAGCTTGTAAACTATTAATATTAAAAATGTGTGCAATTTGCGTGTATTTTATACATGAATGGAAAAAAACAGTAGATAATTAAAAACAGGAGTGTTATAATAAAAGAGTTAATGTGATGAAAGTTCATTCCGAGACTTCTGAAGAGTTCATTTGTATAAAAATGATTTGTTCAGTTGTTTCGGCTCTTTCATCGAAAAAAATATAAAGGAGACTACTATGTACAAAAAATTTAGTATGGAATTAGCTGGACGTACCCTTACGGTTGATATAAACCGTGTTGGAAAGCAGGCAAATGGCTGTGCACTTATGCATTATGGTGATACTACGGTTTTATCTACTGCAACAGCCTCAGAAAAACCAAGGGAAGGAATTGACTTTTTCCCTCTAAGTGTAGAATATGAAGAAAAATTATATGCCGTAGGAAAAATTCCAGGCGGTTTTAATAAAAGAGAAGGAAAGGCATCTGAAAATTCGGTATTGACATCTCGTGTTATTGATCGTCCGATGCGCCCATTATTTCCGAAAGATTATAGAAATGATGTTACATTAAACAACATGGTAATGTCAGTCGATCCACAGTGTAGTCCAGAACTTACTGCAATGTTAGGATCTGCAATTTCTGCAACCATATCCGATATTCCATTCGACGGACCATGTGCGACTACGCAGGTTGGTCTAATTGATGGAGAATTTGTAATTAATCCAAATGCATCTCAAAATGTAGTTTCAGATTTAAAATTAACGGTAGCATCTACAAGAGAAAAAGTCATCATGATTGAAGCTGCAGCAAATGAAGTTCCAGAAGATAAAATGATTGAAGCTATTTTTGAAGCACATAAGGTAAATCAAGAAGTAATCAAATTTATAGATACGATTGTGGCAGAATGTGGAAGACCAAAGCATGAATATACTAGCTGTGCTGTACCACAGGAATTATTTGATGCAATGAAAGCTATTATTTCACCAGATGAAATGGAAGTAGCAGTTTTTACAGATGATAAGCAGACCAGAGAAAAAAATATTCGTCAAATTAAAGATAAATTTGCAGAAAGTTTTGCTCAAAATGAAGAATGGTTAGGTCTTATAGATGAAGCTACCTATCAGTACCAAAAAAAGACTGTTCGTAAGATGATATTAAAGGATCAAAAACGCCCAGATGGAAGACAAATTGGAGAAATAAGAGCCTTAGCAGCAGAAGTTGATTTAATTCCGCGCGTTCATGGTTCTGGTATGTTCACACGTGGACAAACACAGATTTGTACTATAACAACGTTAGCTCCATTGTCAGAAGCACAAAGAATTGATGGGTTGGATGAAAATGAAACTTCGAAACGCTATATGCATCATTATAATTTCCCATCTTATTCCGTAGGTGAAACTAGACCATCTAGAGGACCTGGACGTCGTGAAATCGGACATGGAGCATTGGCGGAGAGAGCACTTATTCCAGTTCTTCCTACAACCGAAGAATTCCCTTATACAATTCGTACCGTATCAGAGACATTTGAATCCAATGGTTCGACTTCTCAAGCATCTGTGTGTGCATCTACATTGTCACTTATGGCTGCGGGAGTACCAATTAAAAAGCAGGTTGCTGGTATTTCCTGTGGGTTGGTTACTGGTGAAACCGATGAGGATTATATCGTATTAACGGACATTCAAGGATTAGAAGATTTCTTTGGTGACATGGATTTTAAAGTAGCTGGGACACATGATGGTATTACAGCAATCCAAATGGATATTAAGATTCATGGATTAACAAGACCAATTATTGAAGAAGCAATCGCTAAAACAAAAATTGCAAGAGAATATATATTAAATGAAATAATGACACCTTGTATTGAAAAACCAAGAGAAGAAGTTGGAACATTTGCACCAAAGATTGTGCAGATTAAAATTGATCCAACTAAAATTGGTGATGTTGTAGGACAAAGAGGTAAGACAATTAATGCGATTATCGAGCGCACGGGTGTTAAAATTGATATTACAGATGACGGTTCAGTTTCTGTTTGCGGAACAGACAAAGAAAAAATGAAAGAGGCTCTTGATTTAATACAAATTATAGTTGCTGATTTTGTAGAAGGTCAAATATTTGAAGGAAAAGTAATCAGCATCAAAGATTTCGGAGCATTTATTGAATTTGCGCCTGGAAAAGAAGGAATGGTACACATTTCTAAAATTTCTCAAGAAAGAATCAAACAGGTAGAAGATGTTTTGACACTTGGTGAGACAGTAAAAGTTGTTTGCCTTGGAAAAGATAAGATGGGTAGAATCAGCTTTTCAATAAAAGATGTTCCTCAAGAAGTTAAAGAATCGTAAGTTTGAATGATATGATAAATTATAGAAAAGTTGTTACAGTTCATTTGACTGTAACAACTTTTTTTAGAAAAAACAATTGTATTTTTGCACAATAAGTGCATGATTTTTTGAGTGAAATTGTATAAGATTAAGATTGACAAATTCCTAAAAATGGAATAATATTTTTAAGATTGATATGATTATTACAAATGAAATCAGGTAGTGTGAAAATGAAAAAAATAATACAGAAAATGTGCGGTGAAAAAACAATACAACTATTAAATCGATATTCCTTATTTTTTCAGTGGATACTCTCTTGCGGAATATGTTTTTTGATAGAAACATGTTCTAGGCATTCGATTATGGGAGCAATTAATTTCTTGTTTGATCGTTCGTGGGTGTTTTTATATAATTCTTCCATTATATTTGCAACTTTTTTTATTGTTTACTTTTTTAAACGTCGGGCTTTGGCTCGTTATGTCGTTAGTAGTGCGTGGTTATTTCTAGGCTTTATAAATGGGTGCTTATTACTAAAGAGAGTAACACCATTTGGATATACAGATTTAAAACTAATAACCGATTTATTTCAAATGAAAAACAATTATTTTAATACGGTCGAGGCAATTGCTGGAATAGCGGTAGTTGTAGTTGTAGTGGGGGTGATTTTTTTCCTTTGGAGAAGAGGACCTAAATTCAAAGGGAAATGTCATTATATTACCAATATAGCTTTGGTTGCTTCTTGTTTTGTTTGGATCCCAGCAGCAACGCAAGCAGCGGTACATAGCCATTTGTTGACCAATTATTTTTCAAATATTGCATTGGGTTATGAAAAATATGGGTTTGTATATGGATTTTCCACAAGTGTAGTGGACAGAGGTATGTCACAACCGAATTATTATTCAAAAGATAAGATAGAAGAGATACAAAAAGAGGTTGATGTTCCAAAAACAAAGTCAGATAAGCCAAATATAATCGTAGTTTTACTAGAATCGTTTATCGACCCGGATGAAGTGAAATTTCTTCAATGTTCCAGTGATCCAATTCCTAATTTTCATGCATTGAGTAAACAGTATTCGTCTGGATATTTGGATGTGCCTGTTGTTGGTGCAGGAACTGCTAATACAGAATTTGAGATATTGACTGGAATGAGTATGCGTTATTTTGGAGTGGGAGAATATCCGTACAAAACAATATTAAAGACAAATTCATGTGAAAGTATTGCAAGTGACTTAAATGATATTGGATATGGAACGCATGTTGTACATAATAACGGTGGAAACTTTTATAGTCGACGGAATGCATTTCGTCAAATGGGTTTTGATACATTTACATCAAAAGAACTTATGAACATTACGTCATATACACCGATTGGTACATGGGCAAAAGACGATATCTTACTTGGAGAAGTGGAAAAAGCGTTGGATTCAACGCCAAATCAAAGTGATTTTGTTTATACCATTACCGTTCAAGGACATGGTGATTATCCCAAAGAAAAGGTAATTGAAGATCCCGGGATACAAGTAAGTGGAGTAGTTGACAAGAATGGAACAGTCAATGAAGGAATGCGCTATGCGTGGGAGTATTATATAAATGAAATACACGAAGTAGATCAGTTTATCGGTAATTTAACGGAACAGTTATCAAAAAGAAATGAAAAAACCATTGTTATATTATTTGGAGATCATTTGCCTTCTCTTTCACTGGGAAAAGAAGATATGAAAGCAAATGATATTTTCAAGACAAAATATGTTACTTGGAATAACTTTGGGGTAGAAAAAAAAGACGCAGAGTTGACTGCATATCAGCTGTTAGCTGATATGACGAATCAAATTGGAATTCATGAAGGAACAATGTTTACGTATCATCAAAGTGAATTAGACCTAGATAGTGATTCACAATCAAATGGTATGAGTGTCAAACAATATGAAAAAGAAAATCTAAGAAAAGTTGAATTGTTGCAGTATGATATACTGTATGGAAATCGTTATGCATACAAGGGTGAAGATTTATATCCAGCGTCTGATTTGATAATGGGAACACAAGATGTTCTTATCACTAAAGTAGAAACGACCTATGATAAAAAAAATTTGATATTCGGAAAAAATTTTACTCCATGGAGCAAAGTATACATAAACGGTGATCGACGGAAGACAGATTATATTACTGGTAAAGAACTCCAAATTGATGGCTATGAATTAAAAAGCGAGGATCACATCGTTGTGAATCAAATGGGCTCACAAAGCTCTGTATTTCGAAGCTCGAATGAATATATATATGAAGAATAAAAAAACATGAAACGCACATCCTATTTCTAAAAATAGAAGGGATGTGCTTTTTATTGGAAGATGAAGAGAAGGATACAAAAGAATTAGAAAAAGAAAAATTAAAAGATGAAAAGCTTGTGGAATATGGTCAAGTTATTTTAAGTGAAAAAAAAGGAAAAAAAATACACTTGCTTTGTATTATTGGTGAAATAGAGGGACATGAATCTTTGCCAGATAAAGCAAAGACAACAAAATATGAGCATATTTTACCTCAATTGGCCTCGATTGAATATGATGATGAAATTGATGGAGTTCTCGTCCTACTCAATACAGTAGGCGGAGACGTTGAAGCTGGACTTGCAATTGCAGAAATGCTTGCATCGCTTAGTAAACCAACCGTATCACTCGTGCTTGGTGGTAGTCATTCCATTGGAGTGCCAATTGCAACTTCAACACAGTATTCTTTTATTGTGCCAACTGGAACGATGGTAATTCATCCGGTACGGATGAGTGGGACTATCATTGGTGCGCCACAGACCTATGATTACTTTAAGCAGATGCAAAATCGAATCATTGGATTTATTGAGTCACATTGTAAGGCTCCTAGAGAACGATTAGAATCATTAATGTTAAATACGGGGATGTTAACAAAAGATTTGGGTACAATTCTTGTGGGGGAAGAAGCAGTAAAAGAAGGAATAATTAATGAAGTAGGAGGAATAAAGGAGGCTCTTGAAAAATTATATGACTTGATTAACGAAAATCATATTTGATAGCATCTTGCATTAAAAGGGAAATAAAGGTATAATTTTGAAGGAGAGTAATAAAATTTATATTGTAGAAGGAAGGCAGTTTTTCTAAGGAGGATAAGAAAGTAATGAGTTTATTAGAAGCAATTATTATGGGTCTGGTTCAAGGACTGGCAGAATTTTTACCAATCAGTAGTTCTGGACATTTAGCAATATTTAAGCATATATTAAATATTGACTTAGAATCATCTGGGGGCATGGTATTTGATGTTATGCTTCACTTTGGAACACTAGTAGCAATTTTTATTGCATTTTGGAAAGATATTAAAAAGCTAGTTGTAGAGGGTGTTTGTATTATTGGGGATTGCTTCATCAATCTAGCACGATATTTCCAAAATGCAATTTTTGCTAAGGGGTCAGAAAAGAAGGAATATAAAAAAATTGTAGATACTGCATATCGAAAGTTTGTTATGCTGGTGATTGTATCAACGATTCCAACTGGAATTATTGGTATTCTACTTAAGGATATCGTAGAAAAAGCAAGTGCTACGCTAATTGTACCAGGGATATGTTTGCTTATTACTGCTGGATTATTAATCGTAGCGGATCGGGCAAAAGATGGGACAAAGAGGCCAAATCAGATTACCTATAAAGAGGCAGGAATTGTGGGTATTGTTCAGGGAATAGCGACCTTGCCTGGTATATCAAGATCTGGTTCGACAATTGCTACTAGTTTAAAATTAGGATTTGATAAAAATTTTGCGGTAAAATATTCTTTTATTATGTCTATTCCGGCTGTATTGGGTGCAGCACTTTTAGAAATAAAAGACTTTGCCAATATTTCAACCGAACCAACGATTTTAGTTAATTATGCAATTGGAACAATAGTTGCCGCTGTAGTTGGCTACATTTGCATCAAAACGATGCTGGTTGTTGTTCGCGGAAAGAAATTTAAAGGCTTTGCATACTACTGTTTTGTTGTGGGTATGATCGCTATTGTATGGAATTTTATTATATAGAATAATTTTTATTAAATGTTAATAGAGGGTGGCTTAGAATGGCAGAAAGTAAGAAAAAAAGTACAGCACGCAAGAAAACGAATGGAAAACGATCCCAAGGAAAATCGGTGAAACGCAGCAAGGAAGCAAACAAAAGTCCATACCGTGAAGAGATTATTCTTGTTGTTACACTTGTTATATCATTACTCATAATCCTAAGCTATTTTAATTTAAGCAGTATTTTTGGAACAGGAGTAAATTTTGTTTTATTTGGACTTTTTGGATTTTGTGCATATTTCATACCATTTATATTATTTTTTGGTATCGCATTTGCAATATCCAATCAGGGAAGTCTGTCTGCACGTATTAAATTAATAAGTAGCGGTGTGCTCTATCTTGTGATAACGGGTATGCTTGATTTAATTGTGAAGGGAAACCATTTTGATGGATTTGATGAGATCTTTGTGGAATCTGCAAAAAGTCGAAGTGCAGGTGGAATCATTGGTGGAGCACTGAGCAAAGGCTTGTGTTTTATTTTTGGTACAGTTGGGGCTTATATTGTATATATAGGTATAATTACTATTTTAATTATGCTAATTACAGAAAAGTTTTTATTTGCTGGTTTGCGAGAACAAAGAAAAAAGAATGTGAAAATAAAAGCAGAGCGGCGAGCCGAATTTACACATGAAGAAGTTCAAGACAATAAAAAGGGGAAAAAGCCAGTTAAAATATTTACCTTTTCACGGGAAGACAAGGATAATATAAAGAAGGCAGGAACCGAAGAACTTGTAATTGAAAAGCAAAAGAAAAGTGAGAAAAAGAATAAACTGGAACCTGGGATAGAAGAGG
>JBGUEO010000061.1:0-14150 GCA_041821315.1 Velocimicrobium sp.
AACTCAATTCAAGAAATACTCTTTTTTTTGGACACAGAAAAAATTACGCCCTCATCATAATCAGTAGTTGGTTTTTTTGTTACGTTAAACTGCAATTTATCCGTCTAAAAATCCCCGGCTCACCACCGGGGAAAACTTTACTCATTATAATCTTTTACTTCAAAGCTATAGATTTTGTCAAAGGATAGATACTCTCTATTCTCTTACTCTGACGTAAACCTGTCCTATTTCATTTCCATTGGCATCTGTAGCTGTAACAATTGTTAGTCCTTCGCTTACGGCTTTCACTTTTCCCTTACTTGAAACAGTAGCTACTGTAGAATCCATAACAGTCCACGTTACTTTTGTTGTATCTTGACAATCATCCATAGTAAGTCTACATTTTTTCCCTACTTTTAAATCAACTGCTAATCTGTAATCCGTTGCATCTTCCAAAACCAATATATTTACAGATTCACTATAGGATTCTTCTTCACTAGATGCTGTTACTACGGTATTACCTAGTTTTAAGGCTGTTACCACACCATTTGAATCTACGGTTGCAACAGTGGCGTCAGATGATGTCCATGTTACATTTTCGTTTTCGTCTAAATCTTCATCAACGCTTAATTGTAATTGTTCATCTACTTCAAGTACTACTTTTAATATATTTGATTTACTTGATTCTGTAGGAGTTCCTGTTACTTCATTTGAATTAGTGCTTTTACTCGATGATGCTACAGCACTTATAACATAATAATACTCTGTATTATTTGTTACTGTAGAATCAGTAAAAGTACTATCACTAGTTGTTCCTATTATTTCATATTGCCCTCCAGCAGTTAATGCACGTTTAATATTATAACTTGTTGCTCCATCAGCTACCTCCCAATTTAAAATAACCGAAGAATTTCCAGAAGTTGCACTTAAATTAAGGGGATCAACAAAATATCCTAAAGAATCAATATCAATAGCATCAATTAAAATATTTTGTGTTGTTGGCATATTTGAAGGAGGTGATATAATTACAGTATGTAGCCCTAATTCAAGCCCTGTTTTTTCATAAACAATTGTTTGTTTAGGATTTGCAGTAGTATACATGCTAAAAGTTTCATTATTTTTATCAATTGAAATTGAAACATTTTTTGGTTTATTATTATATGGATTAGAAATAATTCTAATTTTTGTTCCATAAAACTTAATAATAATTCTACTTGAATTAGAAGTAGTAGCAGTATCTGAATTATAATAAGCACCTGGATTTGTTCCTGTCCCAAATACCCCGATATATTTAATAATACCATTTGTATCATCAATTCGTTGCCATCCATTTTCAGGTTTCGTCAAATTATCTCCTACCGTTGCCGCGCTACTTACATTCGACATTCCCATCATAGCCACCAAACAGAATGCCACTACACATATTACCCTTGTTAATTTCTTCATTTGTTTTCCCTCACAATCTTAATTTTTATTACATACTCATTTTATTAGAGAAAGGGAGATTTTAACAGTCTTATAGTTTACAAATGGAAGTGGTAAAATGAAAGGTTTGGGGGAAATTGGTACTTACTGACAAAAGAAAAAGGCTCCCAGTTGGAAACCTTAATAGAAATTTACTTACCTAAAAATTCCCCAGCTTGACAACCGGGGAAATATTGTTACTCATTATAATCTTTTACTTCAAAGCTGTATATCTTATCAAAGGATAGATACTCTTTCCTGCTTAGGAATGGTTTTACATTGCTCTTCTTGGGAATACGGTAATAGGATTTTCCTATACCGTCTGAACGGTTGTCATACCATGTCAGGAATATGTCTAATTCATCTGCTGTTAGGCTATATTCTTTGATGGTGCCATTGGTCATGACGATCTCAAGAATTGCACTGTTTCCTTCGTAATCAGAAACTGACTGTGGAGTAGCACTAGCTTCATTTGAAACTTTTTCTTCGATTCCATTTACCATTGCCGAAACAGTAAAATAATATGTCGTACCATTATTTAAATTATTTATTGAGTAATTATCTTTGTATTCATTTGTCAAAACGGTTTTTGACTCAGTATATTTTCCAGAAGCTGTGCCATATTTAACGATATATTCTGTAGCATTGGAAGCTTTATCCCATTTTAAAGTTACATTGTTGTTTCCAGACATTGCAGTTAAATTTAAAGAACCTACTAAATAACCTGTATCATCCATATCTATTGCATCTAATACTAAAAACTTCCCGCTATCAGAATTAGTTATTTTAACTGTATGTATTCCATCTACTAATCCTGTTTTTTCATAAGTAATAATTTGATATTGATCTGTAGTACTTAGTTCGGAATATGTTTCTTCTACGCCATCTATAGTTATATAATTTACACTTCTTGATGTTGATTTATTTGATAATAGGCGAATTTTAGTACCTTTAAATTTAAATCTAATTTCTTTATCTTCTGAGCTTGAATAAGATATTGTCTGATTTGAATAATATGTGCTTTCTTTCTTTATCCAATCACTGCCAATATATTCTATATTACTATTCCTATCATCGATACGTTGCCATCCATTTTCTGCGCTTGTAAGTTTTTCACCAACTGTTGCCGCACTACTCACATTCGACATTCCCATCATAGCCACGAAACAGAATGCCACTACCCCTATTACCCTTGTTAATTTCTTCATTTGTTTTCCCTCACAATCTAAATTTTTATTCTATACTCATTTTATTAGAGAAAGGGAGATTTTAACAGTCTTATAGTTTACAAATGGAAGTGGTAAAATAGAAAGTTATGGAAGTTATTTGTTGTATAGGAAAAAAGAAAAGGCTCCGGTTTGAAGCCATAGACTAAAATTTACTTAGCTAAAAACAAATCCACGGCTCACCACCGGGGAAATCTTTATTCGTTATAATCCTTTACTTCAAAGCTGTAGATCTTGTCAAAAGATAGATATTCTTTTCTGCTTAAGAATGGTTTTACATTGCTCTTTTGGGGAATGCGGTAATAAGACTTGCCAGTACCGCCAGAGCGGTTGTCATACCATGTCAGGAAGCCTTCCAGTTCTATATTGGTAAGGCTGTACTCCTTAATGGTGCCATTGGTCATGGTTACTTCAAGAATTGCACTGTTACCTTCATAGTCAGAAGATGGTTTTGTTTCCATCATTTGTAACTCTCCAATAGCAATAAAATCTGTATATCCACAATTTGCTGTTATATTGATTCTATATTTATTATATTTATTTGAGTTTACTATTACAAATTCTTTCTTTTCGCCAGCTACCCAATTTGTCATGTCTTTTTTAGTATCTAGAATTACCCATGAATTCAATTCATTATTCCAACCTTCAAATGTCCAATCCTTTGGTAATTCATTGCTGTGTTCCAACGGACTTCTTGCAACTATTGCATATTTTGTTATACATTTTGCATCATAAAACTCATATGATAACCATCCAGTTGTCATACCTTTCTCAGAAACCCATGATTCGGTATCTAAAATGCTATGGTTAAATGCCTTGTAAGCTGGATAAATCCAAGGACTTTGATTAAAATAACTACTAACACTTGCCTCTCCAACCTCTGACACATTACTAGTCATCGCAGGAATTACATTATCCGTATATTGAACTTCCTCTGCACTACCCACATTTGACATCCCAAACATCGCCACCAAACAGAACGCCACTACGCATATTACTCTTGTTAATTTCTTCATTTGTTTTCCCTCACAGTCTAAATTTTTATTATATACTCATTTTATTAGAGAAAGGGAGATTTTAACAGTCTTATAGTTTACAAATGGAAGTGGTAAAATGAAAGGTTTGGGGGAAATTGGTACTTACTGACAAAAGAAAAAGGCTCCCAGTTGGAAACCTTAATAGAAATTTACTTACCTAAAAATTCCCCAGCTTGACAACCGGGGAAATATTGTTACTCATTATAATCTTTTACTTCAAAGCTGTATATCTTATTAAAGGATAGATACTCTTTCCTACTTAGGAATGGTTTCACATTGCCCTTCTTAGGTATGCGGTAGTAGGATTTTTCGATACCATCTGAACGGTTGTCATACCATGTCAGGAATGCTTCTAATTCATCTGCTGTTAGGCTATATTCTTTGATGGTGCCATTGGTCATGACGATTTCAAGGATAGCACTGTTGCCGTCATAATCAGTATTCTTTGATGGTATATTTACTGCTACTTCATTAGAGCTATGGCTTTCTAGTCCATAAGTTACGGCACTTACAACATAGTAATAGATTTTTCCTTTTTCAACAGTTGTATCGATAAAAATTGTATCCCAATTTGAATCATTTTGACCTATTACTGTATATGGACCATTCTCTGTTTCCGATCTCTTTATTAAATAATGTTGTGCATCTACAGTTGCATCCCAAGACAATTCGACTTTACCATTTTCATAGTTTGAATGAAGATTTTCTGGTTCTAAACAATATTCTTTTTTAGACGTTGTGAAATTCTCTGTATATATTGCTTTACCTTTTATTAATCTTAATTCATCAAAATACATTGGACATTCAGATTTATAGCTTGATGACCCTGATTCAGATGCCACATATACTTGACCTGCTTGAAATACCGTAGTATCAGTAATAGTTCCGACCAACGTTCCATTAATAAACATTCTAATAAAGCCACTTTCCCTTGTAAATGCGAGGTGAAGCCATTCTCCTGTCGGTATTGAAGCATCGAAATATCCAACTGGTCCAACATAGCCCTTATATAATCCGAATTTTCCATTGTATATACACACACCAAATCCGTTATTGGCAACGGTAGAATAAATCATATGAAGTTTATTTTCATCTGGTATATCACTCATATATATCCAGCTTTCCCATGTAAAATCACCTGATAATGAAAAATCATCTGAACTATCTGTTTTGATGTAATTACCAGTAGATGGAATATATAAACTTCCATTTCCAAATTTTGAATTGCTATTACTGATTTGGGGACTCCCTGTCAATTTAACCGTCTTCCCTGTTTCTTCAAAAAATGAGTTATTTCCAGGCTCCCCATTCATATGCATTAATAACGATGTTCTTCCATCAGAATATAAATCGCTATTCTCAGCTCTACATTTACTTGACATACCCATCATAGCCACCAAACAGAATACCACTACACATATTACTCTTGTTATTTTCTTCATTTGTTTTCCCTCACAATCTTTATTTTGTTTTTATCACATACTCATTTTATTAGAGAAAGGAAGATATTAACAGTCTTATAGTTTACAAACGAAAGCGGTAAAATGAAAGGTTTAGGTATGAATTAGTCTTTGATGACAAAAAAAGGCTCTGGTTGGTTCCATAAACTGCAATTTACTTAACTAAAAATAAATCCCCGGCTCTCACCGGGGAATTATTTATTCATTATAGTCTTTTACTTCAAAGCTGTAAATCTTATCAAAAGATAGATACTCTTTCCTACTTAGGAATGGTTTTACATTGCTCTTTTTAGGAATACGGTAATAGGGTTTTCCTGTTCCATCAGAACGGTTGTCATACCATGTCAAGAAGGATTCTAATTCGTCATTTGTCAGACTGTATTCTTTAATAGTTCCATTGGTCATGACAATTTCTAGAATAGCGTTGCTTCCTGCATAATCAGATTTAGGTGTTTCTGGTACATAAACATCATTGTATACTTTAAAATCATCTAAATCACCAATAAATTTTGTACATTGATATTCGCTTCCCAAACTACCAAATTTAAAATTATAAGTAGCAGCAGATGCATCGGATTCAGAGAAAAGAGCAGAGCCCATAGTAGTCGGTACTTTCATATCATCTACATAAAGGCATACTCCCTTGTCATTTTTGCTTCCATTCCAAGTAAAAAGTATATTGTGCCATTTACCATCACATACACTTATTGTTGATTTTACATTATAATGTGTACTTTCAGCTGCATTACTAAATGCAATCCCTAAATTTCCGCCGGGAAGAATCATACCATACATTCCATAATCAGTTCTTGTACTATGTAGATTCCCCAGAAAATACTCGCAATTATTATTCGTAGGTAATGTACTTTTTCTAATTTTAAACGAAATAGTTTTTTTCCCTGCCGGAATCACTTTATCATTAAAAGTTATACAACTGTTTCCATCAAAATGTCTAGCATATCCATTACCATCATATCCAGTAACCAGTGTTGTTCCTGTTGCAGTGCCTTTAACTGTTGATCCAGTCACACTATCATTTATTATTGTTCCCGAATCGTTGTCAAAATCAAAACTATGTATTGGTGTCATAGTGCTTAGTGAATCACTGGCAAACACTTTAACTGGTGCAATAACAAGCGTCATTGCAGCTATCAGCATTATACCTATTAGTTTATTGTATTTCTTCATTTGTTTTCCCTCTCAATCGTATTTTCTTACAGTCTTACTCTGACATAAACCTGTCCTATTTCTTTCCCATCAGCATCCGTAGCTGTAACAATTGTTAGTCCTTCGCTTACTGCCGTTACTTTTCCTTTGCTTGAAACGGTAGCTACTGTAGAATCCATAAC
This sequence comes from Velocimicrobium sp., assembly GCA_041821315.1. GTDB lineage: Bacteria > Bacillota > Clostridia > Lachnospirales > Lachnospiraceae > DIGJ01. The sequence goes on from JBGUEO010000061.1 coordinate 6,516, forward strand.
AGTCCACGTTACGTTTGTTGTATCTTGGCAATCATCGATAGTAAGTCTGCAATGCTTTCCCACTTTCAGATCTACTGCCAATCTGTAATCCGTCGCATCCTCCAAAACCAATATATTTATAGATTCACTATATGATTCTTCCTCATTGGAAGCCGTTACTACCGTGTCACCTGGTTTCAAAGCGGTTACAACACCATTTGCATCTACAGTTGCTACAGCAGTATCCGATGATGTCCAAGTAACATTTGCGTTTTCGTCTAAATCTTCATCTACGCTTAATTGCAGTTGTTCTTTGACTTCTAGTACCACTTTTAATTTTTTTACCTGTTTTATAGTAGCTGATGCTTCATTTGAATTAGAGCTTTCTTTTCCTTCAACAATAGCGCTAACAACATAAAAATATGTACCCTCTTCTAAACCTGTATCAGTAAATGAAATAGCTGTCCCTGATGCAATTTGAGTATATGGTCCACCAGGAGTTGTTGAACGTTTTATATTATAATACGAAGCACCGTCTACGGCATTCCAAGAGAGTGAAACTTTAGAATTGTCCGTTGCTGCAGAAAGATTTATTGGTTGATCTATTCCAATCATGTAACCTGTATCATCTATGTCAATTGCGTCAAAATCATATCTAAGTCCATCTCCTGAATATATTAATACGGTGTGTTCTTTCATATCTAATCCTTTAATTTCACTAAATAGAACTTGTGGAGTTTTTGCCCCATTCAAATTTGCACTTTCTACATCAATACCATCAACTCTATAAATCAAATTTTTTGTATGACCATCATATTTTGTATGTATAAACCTAATTTTGCTTCCATAAAATTTGAATTTAATTACATTCGTGTTAATATCTGATTTTGAAGCTGTAATCCAATGAAGTGTTCCATTATACCTATCTGCCTCTCCGGTTACTGCTGAGACCCAAGTTCCTGAATAATCAAATGCTTTATTACTATCATCAATTCTTTGCCAACCACTTTCTGGTTTAGACAATACACCACCAACAGTTGCAGCATTGCTCACATTCGACATTCCCATCATTGCTACCAAGCAGAATGCCACTACACATATTACTTTTGTTAATTTCTTCATTTGTTTTCCCTCACAATCTATATTTTTATTACATACTTATTTTATTAGAGAAAGGGAGATTTTAACAGTCTTATAGTTTACAAATGGAAGTGGTAAAATGAAAGGTTTGGGGGAAATTGGTACTTACTGACAAAAGAAAAAGGCTCCCAGTTGGAAACCTTAATAGAAATTTACTTACCTAAAAATTCCCCAGCTTGACAACCGGGGAAATATTGTTACTCATTATAATCTTTTACTTCAAAGCTGTATATCTTATTAAAGGATAGATACTCTTTCCTACTTAGGAATGGTTTTATATTACTCTTTTTAGGTATACGGTAATAAGATTTTCCTATACCGTCTGATCTATTGTCATACCATGTAAGGAATGCTTCTAACTCATCTGCTGTTAGACTATATTCTTTGATTGTACCGTTAGTCATAACGATTTCAAGGATAGCACTGTCTCCTTCATAATCGGAATCTGATTTTGGAGTTGCTGACGCTTCATTTGAATTTTTGCTTTCTGTTCCTAATTTTACAGCACTAACTACATAGTAGTATGTTTTACCATTTTCTACATTTTTATCTGTGAAGGATGTTACTGATCCTGATACCGAAGATATAGTTGTATATGGTCCATCATTTGTTGTTGAACGTTTTATGTTATAGCTTTCCACATCTTCTACCAAATCCCAAGATAAATCAACTTTTGCGTTACCAGATGAAACTATAAGATTTAATGGTTGACTAATATCCACTAAATAACCAGTATCATCAATATCTATAGCATCTAGCGTCATATATTTATTATCTTTTGTTCTTTTTGTAATAGAGACATTATGTACTGCTAATGATAAATTTGTTAGTTCAAATTCTAACACCTGGCAAATCAAAGATGAACCTTTTTCTGAATAATAATATTCCTCTCCATCAATATTAATTACCAAACCATCCATAGCTCTATATACAGAAGTATTATATTGTCCGATAATTCTTAACTTAGTTCCATAAAATTTAAAATTAATCGCAGCATTTGGCAAAGTTGTAAATGATAAATCGCCTTTATAATCTGGATAAGACTGCGTTTTATTTTTATAATCGAAATCAGTATAATTAATCAAGCTATCATCATTATTATATCTACGCCACCCTTCTTCTTGCTGTGTTAATGCTTCACCAACCGTTGCAGCATAGCTTACATTCGACATTCCCATCATTGCCACCAAGCAGAATGCCATTACACATATTACTCTTGTTATTTTCTTCATTTGTTTTCCCTCACAATCTATATTTTTATTACATACTCATTTTATTAGAGAAAGGGAGAGATTAACAGTCTTATAGTTTACAAATGGAAGTGGTAAAATAGAAAGTTATGGAAGTTATTTGTTGTATAGGAAAAAAGAAAAGGCTCCGGTTTGAAGCCATAGACTGCAATTTACTTAACAAAAAATAAATCCCCGGCTCATCACCGGGGAATACTTTATTCGTTATAATCTTTTACTTCAAAACTGTATATCTTATCAAAGGACAGATATTCTTTCCTGCTAAGGAATGGCTTTATATTGCTCTTTTTAGGTATACGGTAATAGGATTTTCCTGTTCCATCAGAACGGTTGTCATACCATGTCAAGAAGGCTTCTAGTTCATCTATTGTTAGGCTATATTCTTTGATTGTACCGTTTGTCATGGTAATTTCAAGAATGGAACTGCTTCCACTAAAATCGGTATCTATGTTAGTGTCATCAACTAAATATCCGATAACGTCAATAGCATCTATTACAGTTGCATACGTTGTCAATGGATTACTAGGTACAATAATTTCAACTGTATGATACCCACTTAATAAATCTATCTTCTCAAAGCATAAAACTTGAAACTTTAAAGAACTTGCATATTCGTTTAATACAAAAGGTTCACCATCAATTTTAATAATTATATCGCTATTTTTATCATTATTAATTGGTGCTATAACTCTTAATCCAGTGCCAAAAAATTTGAAGCTAGCTTTTGATCCTGCTGTCCCTGAATATATATCAGATCCAGAATAATTACTCACATTATTAAATCTTGTCCAAATACCAGTATACACTATTTTACTATCCGAATCATCATACCTATTCCAATTTTCATCTGGAGCTGTCACTACTTCACCGACTGTTGCCGCATTACTCACATTCGACATTCCCATCATAGCCACGAAACAGAATGCCACTATCCCTATTACCCTTGTTAATTTCTTCATTTGTTTTCCCTCACAATCTAAATTTTTATTCTATACTCATTTTATTAGAGAAAGGGAGATTTTAACAGTCTTATAGTTTACAAATGGAAGTGGTAAAATAGAAAGTTATGGAAGTTATTTGTTGTATAGGAAAAAAGAAAAGGCTCCGGTTTGAAGCCATAGACAAAAATTTAAAAATCCCCGGCTCATCACCGGGGAAGTCTTTACTTTCTATACTCTTACTCTCACATATACCTGACCTATTTCATTTCCATCAGCATCTGTAGCTGTCACTATTGTTAAACCCTCGCTTACTGCATTGACTTTTCCCTTGCTTGAAACAGTGGCAATTGTAGAATCTGTTGAAGTCCAATTTACTTGTGCTGTATCTAGACCATCATCTACGGTTAATCTGCAAGTTTTTCCTACTTTTAAATCAACTGCTAATCGATAATCCGTTGCATCCTCCATAACCAGAATATTAATGGATTCACTGTATGATTCTTCTTCACTGGAAGCAGTTACTACAGTATTACCCGGTTTCAAAGCTGTTACAACACCGTTAGCGTCTACAGTTGCAACAGCAGTATCCGATGATATCCAGGTTGCATTTGCATTTTCACTTAAATCTTCATCTACACTTAATTGAAGTTGTTCTTTTGCCTCTAGAACTACTTTTAATTTTTTTGTTTCAGCCTTTGGAGTTGCAGATACTTCGTTTGAATCATCAATAAAATCATCTACACATATCACATAATAATAGGTAGTACCATTAACTACATCTGTATCAGCAAATGAATTTGTTGTACTGGTTCCAATTTGTATATACGGACCACCAGCTGTAGTAGATCTTTTTATGATATATTTTGTTGCACCTTCAATAGCATTATCATTCCATGATAAATCTATTTTTTTATTTCCTGCATTTGCTTTAAGAGAATATGGATTTATTAAATACCCTGTACTATCTATATCAATTGCGTCAATTAATAAAAATTGCGAAGATGACATGGTTGATGATGTTTTTATCAAAACAGTATGAACGCCTAATGTTAATCCAGTCTTTTCGTAAATTAAGGCCATATATGACCCTGCAGTAGAATACTCACTAAATGTGCTTTCAACTCCGTCAATAATAATGATATTATTTTCACTCCTACTAGTATGCGTCTCTCCAATTACTCGCAGTTTACTTCCATAAAAGCTAAATGAAAGAACTGATTCGCTTCCGCCAGCACAAGCAGTGACATTATTGTTCCACCGGTATTTATTGTACTGTGTATCATCACCTCTACTATCATGATGCCAACCTCCACTATAAACAAAATTCGAATCAGTATCATTAATTCTTTGCCATCCAGTCTCAGGATTTGCTAACGCTTTTCCAACTGTAGCCGCATTACTCACATTCGACATTCCCATCATAGCCACCAAACAGAATGCCATTACACATATTACTCTTGTTATTTTCTTCATTTGTTTTCCCTCACAATCTATATTTTTATTACATACTCATTTTATTAGAGAAAGGGAGAGATTAACAGTCTTATAGTTTACAAATAGAAGTGGTAAAATGAAAGGTTTCGGAAGAGTTATTGTTTAATGTACAAAAAAAAGGCTCCGATTGGGATCCATAAATAGAAATTTACTTACCTAAAAACAAATCCCCGGCTCATCACCGGGGAAGTCTTTACTCATTATATTCTTTTACTTCAAAGCTGTATATCTTATCAAAGGATAGATACTCTTTTCTACTGAGGAACGGCTTTACATTGCTTTTTTTTAGGATACGGTAGTATGATTTTCCTATACCGTCAGCGCGGTTATCATACCATGTAAGGAAGTCTTCTACTTCGTCTATTGTTAGGCTATATTCTTTGATGGTTCCATTAGTCATGACGATTTCTAGGATGGCGCTATTTCCTTCAAAATCATAATCAGAAACTTCACTAGGTGTAGCCGATACTATATTCGATGCTTCTTTTTCGACTCCACCTACAATGGAAGATACGGTAAAATAGTATTTTGTTCCATTGACCAATCCATCAATTACAAAGTTGCTATACTCACTTGCTGAGGTTGTTCGCGTCTGATTTAGAGAATCTGCCGATGTGCCATACTTAATAATATAGCTTTCTGCTTCGGTTATTTTATCCCATTTTAATGCTACACTTTTATTTCCAGGGCTTGCAGTAAGATTAGTTACCTGGTATTGAGTTGATATTGTTGAAGAAATAGTTTCCATCATTTCAAGTTCACCAACTGCTACATAAGTACCACCACAGTTTGCAGTAATATTAATTCTATATGTTTTATAAAATTTACTATTCGAAAACGTATACTCTTTCTTGATACCTTCTTCCCAATTTGTTACTTTTTCTTGTGTATTTAACACTACCCATGTTTTTGTTCCATCGTCCCAAGCTTCAAATGTCCAACTCTTGGGTGAATAATTTATACACGCTTTGTAAATTGGTGATATTGTATATTTTGTTATACATTTTGCTTCCGAAAAATTATACCCTAACCATGCTGGCATCGGGGAACCTAGCCATACAGAAAAAGGGGTTGTTTTTTGTATACAAGATAAACCGTCAAATACTTTATATGCCGCATACGAGGCGTCAATAGAACTACTAGCAATTGCTGTTCCACCTGCCGAAAAATTGTCTATCATTGCAAGTATCACATTATCCGTATACTGTACCTCTTCCGCACCACTTACATTCGACATTCCCATCATTGCCACCAAACAGAATGCCACTACACATATTACCCTTGTTAATTTCTTCATTTGTTTTCCCTCACAATCTAAATTTATTACATACTCATTTTATTAGAGAAAGGGATATTTTAACAGTCTTATAGTTTACAAATGGAAGTGGTAAAATGGAAGGTTTCGGAGGAAATTGGTGCCTGCTGACAAAAGAAAAAGTCTCCCAGTTGGAAACCTTAACAGAAATTTACTTACCTAAAAAAATCCCCGGCTCATCACCGGGGAAGTCTTTGATCTCTATATTCTTACTCGAACATATACCTGTCCTATTTCATTTCCATCAACATCTGTAGCTGCCACAATTGTTAGACCCTCGCTTACTGCTTTGACTTTTCCTTTGCTTGAAACAGTGGCAATTGCAGGATCCATAGAAGTCCAAGTTACTTTTTCTGTATTTGTATAATCATCAACTGTAAGCCTACAATACTTCCCCACTTTTAAATCAACGGCTAATCTGTAGTCATCTGCATCATCAACTACTAGAATATTAATATTCTCCGTATATGTTCCTCCAGCTTCTTTTACTGTAATAACTGAGTCACCAGTCTTTATAGCGGTAACTTCTCCACTTGAATCCACTGTTGCTACAGTTTCATCTGACGATGTCCAAACAAGCTTTGCATTATCATCCAAATCCTCACTCACACTTAACTGCAATTTTTCTGTAGGTTCAATTACTACTTTTAACTTTTTAGAAACCTTGTTGTTATCCACCTCCATCATTTCCAACTCACCAATAGATACATTACTTAATCCATTATTTGCTTTAATATTAATTCTATATTTTGAGTAATAAGTTGAATTTGAAAATGTAAATTCCTTTTTCGTTTCAGAAACCCAATTTGTAACGCTATTTCTGCTATCCAATATTATCCATTCACTCGAAGTGTCATTCCAAGCTTCAAAAGTCCATGTTTTTGGTAACTCAGTTATCGACCAAACTGGATTTCGTGGAACAATTGCGTATTTTGATATACATTTTGGCTCAGAAAAATCATACTCTAGCCAACCGTATGGTTGTCCATCAACTGAATTCCATGCATCACCATTTCCGTTACAAGTGTGATTAAAAGCTTCATATGCAGAAAAATTGCTACTAAATAAACTGCTTGCGCTCGCTTTACCACTTGGCGCTGTATCGCTTGTCATTACTGGTATGACATTGTCCGTATACTGTACCTCTGCTGCATCACTCACATTCGACATTCCCATCGTAGCCACTAAACAAAAAACCACTACACATATTACTCTTGTTAATTTCTTCATTTGTTTTCCCTCACAATCTTAATTTTTATTACATACTCATTTTATTAGAGAAAGGGAGATTTTAACAGTCTTATAGTTTACAAATGGAAGTGGTAAAATAAAAGGTTTCGGATGAATTATTTTTGACTAGCAAAAAAGACCAATTCTCTGGAACTCTACTTTTACCCTAATGCTTTATCAATTCCATTCGCCATTGCCATTGACTTGTAGTTTCCTTCCTTGTACAGCAAGTAATCGTCCTTATCATCCACGAAGCAACACTCCACAAGGATTGCAGGAGCTTTTG
>JBGUEO010000062.1:0-13612 GCA_041821315.1 Velocimicrobium sp.
ACTTTAGCTCCATTTAATTTGACAATTGAAGACCCATCTAATTTGCCGAACAACAACAAACGAAGCCACGCATCTCCTGAACAAATTATTTGTACTCTCCGGCGCTTCATTCATAGCACCTAGTTCAATCATAGCTAACGGATATAACAAATAATAATTTACATTATGGCGATCTAACCATTCCCCTATTTTATATTCTACATCCCCATCTATAACTTCATGTAGACCTCCCAACAACTCATATTCATTCATTGAAATTCCCCTTTCATTAATTCACCAATTATACTCTTGATGATGTTCAATTTCCACATATGTTCTCTTATTCTGGTATTTATTCACTGTTGATATATTACTTCTAATCTCAGGTATACTAATTCATGCAGATTATTTTAAATAGACTTGAGAATATAATAACATCAAAATCAAAGTACCTCGATTGATTAATGTGTTAGGCAGCTGGTTGCTGTAATAAAATTTGAATCATACTATGTATTCTACCTAAATCAAACTCACTACATGATTCTAGCACATTCAATATTGATTCCATTTTGCTGGATTCTTTTGGTATCAACTCTTTTTCAACTCCAAAATATAGGTAGTCAGCAGAAATGTTTAAAATCTGGCATATTTTTGTAACATGTTCTGGCATGCAGGTAGTTTTTCCATTCTCATAGTTCGATATGCTATCTGTCGAAAGATGCAATAATTCCGACAGTTTCTCCTGCGTAATTCCGCGCTTTTTACGAATTTGCTTCAACCGCTTACCAAATTCAACCGAATTATATGTAGTTTCCATTTCTGCTGACACCTCCCTTCTTTCTCGTAATTTAAGAGTCTTTATTTCATCCTGAAGAATTCTTCCAAATTATCTGTATTAGCGAAATCTTCTATTCTCTTACATTCATCTGGATGATTTTTTAAGAAATTTGCAATTTTATCAAACCATGGATAATACTCTGATACAATTGAATCATCACTAGTTGCAATTAATTCAACAGCTTTATCGCATTCTGCTACATTTTTTGCTAATGCATATGTTTCAATTGCTGGGACAGCTTTTTTCTCTGCATCTATGATCATTCTATCCATAATCTGATTCATAACATCAAAATAATCACCTTGGACATAAAGATTTTCTACTATTTTATCTAATAACTCAACTGGTAATTCTTTTGTTATCTCCATTCGTTCAAGTCCATAGTGTCTGCTTCCGTCCTCATTTCCTACAATTATATCTCCATTCCTGACTGTGTTGTTCATCACCAAAGTCCTGACACGGAAATCCTCCAACTTTCTCTTCATCTTAATGGTCTTTTCTGCCATATCATAATTTAACACACCACTTATCGCTGCCATCCACTCATCTACTGTTACTTCATCTGTCTCGCATGTCATTAAAGCTCTGAGTACAGGCTCTTTTAACTGCATATACAGTAGCACACACATTTCTGCATCATTAGTATCAATATTTCCATTAAACCAGTCAACAATCATCCCATCATCACTAATTGCTAACATAAGTAGATTCCTAATAATTGCTGCATCATTACGTGGAATATATAAATTTTTTCCATCCTTGAAGTCCATCACCTTTCTTAAAGCCACCTGTTCCAGTAAAAAATTCATTTTATTCCTCAAATTTCTTTTTGTACTGTCATCATCTGCGTAACCCAACCTCTTAATAACTTCCTTATATATTTCTGCTGCCTTTACCTTGTTTTCTTTCATTGCGAATGCCTCTCTTTCGTTGTTATATTTTTATTATACGATAATTTTTTTTAAATAACAGGAATCTATTTCTTATGTTTTGATTCCGAATCTAGACGAACCAAATTTCTTTTTTTATTCTTAATACTATGATACAATTGATTTTGTCATATGAATATATACTTTTTTATATGACATATCGAAAGGATGTGATGACATGGTTGTAAATAAAGGATTTTCATTTAGCAATATTGTAGGAATGTATGTATTAAAAGAAAAAAAATCAAATTATATGATACGTGACACAGATGCCATAATTACTGCTGTTTATCCTGGAAATCTCAAACAACTATATTCGCAAAATTCTTTTGACGAAGGCTCTATTGCATATGAATTCTCTGCCTTAAACGTCAACGATGCAGAACAAATCATTCTATTTTGCAATAAATATGGATTGCTATATTCCAACCGACTCATAGCCAATAAAACAAACAATTACATTTTTATGAAAACTTATAAATCCATCTTTTCTGAAGCAGTACCAGATTTTACTCCAGATGAACTGATCCTTGATACATTTATACAAGAGGTAATTACCATGCGTCGTCTGATTGGATTAAAGTCTGCTCTTGATGAAAACAACATGGTTGAAATCATAAAGCAACTTCTTCCACTTTTGTTATGCTATTCATACAAAACACAAGAACCTGGCAATACTGAAACCGAATGTTTCAATAATCTTTTTTACCGATATCTAAATTATGATGTACATTTTTTCTGCATTTTAAAACTGGAAGATGTATATGAAAATGATCTTCATACATTTTTAAATGACTTAACAAAGTTTGCACATGGTAACAAAGAAGATCGTTGGCTTCAGCTACCACTAAAGCTTGATGAGTACAAATATATGAACAATTGCACCTGGCAAAATTATCACGATATTATAAGTAATTTACTCACCAAGATATCCATTTCCTCAAATAGCGAATTATCTGATCTTTTTTATTCAAAACCTATTACAAATGAATTGATTGAATCTTGTGGCATTACAAATGTTATGCTGCAGCGTGCTGCGGTTACCTGTCTTGCTGATCATTTCAATTCACAAACAATGTTCATCACACCAGAACTACGTTATGAAAATGATCAATTGTCTTCTGACTGGAAGATAACTTCTCTTTTAGAAGCAATGTATATGGAATTACTTGTATCTTTTGCTCCTAATACACAAATTAAAAAATGTGCCAATCCAACCTGCAACAATTTCTTTGATGTAGGTGTTGGTAATTCCAGAAAAATCTACTGTTCCAGCAGATGTGCAATGCTTATGGCTAAGCGCAAGCAACGAGAACGGAATAAGAAAATATTGAATAATAAGTAAGTTCTCACCATTACACTCTATAATGGTGAGGGTTAGCTATTGCTTTATTTATTCAAGAAAAGTGATATTACTTTTTCTAATCTTTTAAGTTCGGCTTCTCCACATTCACCAAGCATTTTGCATATTTTTTGAAGCGTATTACTTTTAATACATGTTACATTCACATTACCAAAATATAAATAATCCGCAGTCACATTAAAAATCTCACAAATATGTACCACATGCTCTGGCATACACATTCCCTTTCCATTTTCAATTCTTGATACACTATCAACAGATAAATATAGTAACTCTGCTAATTTTTCCTGTGTCATTTTGTACTTCTTCCTCACCCCCTTAATTCTTGCTCCAAATTCTACTGCATCATAATTGTATTTAAACATAATAAAATCCATCCTTTCGTTTGTATGGCTCGATAAACGTTTAAGGATGGAAAATTACTCCTACTAATATGAAATTTTTTCAACAAAAAAGACGCATGAGAAAGTCCAGTCCTTAAACTGGTTTCTTTCCCATGCGTCTACGGTGAGTCCGTCTTAGCAAGCATCAGCCTTGCCGTAATGCAGTACGTCTCCCATATCATGAGGCCCTCTTTTAATTGTCTTTGTCATATAGCATCCGCTATATCTGATGTTAACTGTACTCTGATTCTTTTAGATATATACTTTCCCTTCATTATCTGCTCGGGAAATCAGCATTTCCTCTGTGTACTTTTTTAATACCATTGCTCTGGTACATCTATTGGTGTGGCATCTGATAATCATTCCTGGTAAAACAGGTGCATCATCATTACCCGTAAGTAAATATGCCATTTTCATACTTTTTCTACATTTCTTACAATAAAATTCAATTTGTTTTAATTCTCTCATCGTTCAGTCTGCTCCTTTACAATACAAAATCATCAGTAACATTTTGTACTTGAAAGAAAAAGGGAATCACCTTTGCAAGCTTATCTGGTGGGAGTTCCGTCGCATACCTGTCTAATATGCCCCAACCATATGCTGATCTTTGAAGCCAACTGATTACATGTCACCACACATAATCAGACTCCAGTTTTCCCTTCTACAAACCAGAGATTGTTATCCTCATAAAAAAGATAACTTTCTCTTCCATCAACAACACATGTATATCTCATTCCTACACCACCTGCCTTCATGCTGGCAGCTCGTCGAATATCTTTCACACGCTGAATTTCATATACGTTGCCATCTTTCCATATAAAACTTTTTGGTGTTAATACACCTTCTTTGGAAAACTCAGCAGTAACATCCACATATACCTTTACATTCTCCATGCTACAACCACCTCCTCACATTATTTCAATAGCTCTTGGACTTCCTTCTACTCGGCGAATATATCCCTTTTCTTCTAATTGCTTTAAATAATTATGTGCACTAGATGCTGAAGCAAGTCCTGCCATTTCTGCAATTTCTCTGACAGTGGGTGGAAAACCATGCGCCTTTAGGAAATCACATAAAAAGTCATAGATTTTATTCTGTTTATCGTTTAAATCATATCTCATATAAGCCATATTTAAATGCCTCCTTTTACCCAAAATAACCAATTGGATGTGTCGTATGATCCTCTTTAGCATTCACAGAAGAGAGTATCTTATCACGGTACATAAGACCTCTTTGAACACTATAAAATCCAAATCTTCGTCTTATGGTATCTACCGCATCATCCAATTTCATCTGTCTTTCTCTTTGCTCTACACTTGAAAATAAATCAATCTGTTCCCAGTAATTGTCGTTCACAAGATCTGCTCCTCGGACTCCTACACTTCTGATTGGCTTTCGCCAGTCGTAATTTTCTTTGAATATCCGATACGCTTCGGTTGCAATCTCTCCGGTAATATTCGTGGCATGATCAATCTTATGCTGTCTGGTAAATGAATAAAGCTCATTATCCCTCACACTTATTTCAATCACCCTGCACTTAAATCCATTTTCTCGAAGCCTTACGGCTACACTCTCTGCTAAAATATAAAGAACAATTTTTACATCCTCATCAGTCTCTAAATCTCTAGGTGTCGTAGTGCTATTTCCAATTGACTTTATTAGTGCATGTGTATGTTCCATTTTTACAGGTGAGTCATCATAGCCATTCGCAAATGCCCACAGAATACCACCTATCTTGCCAAGCTGTGACATTAACAGATGTTCATCTGTTCGTGCTAAGTCTCCAATTGTCTTGATTCCAAATCGCGCTAACTTCTGATTGGTACTCCGTCCTACATATAAAAGATCAGATACAGGAAGTGCCCATGCTTTGCTCTTAAATTCATCTTCGTACATAGTTGTAATGGCATCTGGTTTCTTATAATCAGAACCAAGTTTTGCAAAAATCTTATTAAAGGATACTCCAATACTAACGGATATGCCCAATTCTGATTTCATACGATTGCTGATTTCTTTTGCTATCTTGTATCCATCACCTTTTAATGAACTACTGGCGGTTACATCCAACCACGATTCATCCACTCCATATGGTTCTTGAAGATCCGTGTATTCCCCATATATCTCATGAGCCATTCTGGAAAACCGTAAATACAAATCCATTCTCGGTGAAACAATGTTGAGTTCTGGGCAAACCTGTTTCGCCTGCCAAAGTGCCATACCTGTTTTCACACCGTGTTTTTTTGCCATATAATCAGCGGTTAAGACAATACCATGTCTTGCTTCGGGGTCTCCGCCTACAGCCAAAGGTTTTCCATTCAGCTCTGGACGATGCAAATGTTCTATTGTCGCATAACATGCGTTAATATCTGAATGCAATATGACTCGATTACCCATTGTTCATCACCTCGTTTCTTTTCAGAAGTTTCAAAATATATAATCAGAACTTTTTATTGACAAGTCGGAAGTTCTGATATATGATTAACCAGAAGTTACTTAACAATCATGATTATATCATTTAAAAGAAGTTTGTCAATAGTTAATCGGAAGTTGTAAAAATAAAATTTTTCTTCCTAGAAAGTAGGTAGTAACATGACTTTTGGTGAAAAAGTAAAAGAGGCAAGACTATTAAAAAATCTATCCCAGACGGAGCTTGCAGCAATAACAGGTATCTCTGAGCGTTCACTCTATACCTATGAGCAGCTAAATACACTCCCTAGAAAAAGTAATATCAAGAAACTGGCAGATGCGCTAAGTGTATCTGTATCTTATCTGGTAGATGATGAAGAAGCAGATAAACAAAAGAACATTGAGAATGAAGACTTTCTCGATAATGTTAAAGACAAATTCGGTTATAAGGGTGCAAAAGAGGCAAAAGATGTATTAGACCGTGCTGGAGCACTTTTCGCTGGTGGAGATCTTGATGATGATGCTAAAGAGATATTCATGCAGTCATTAATGCAGGTATATATCTCGTCAAAGAAGGAAGCATCTGAAAAATTCTCCAGAAAGAAAAAAACGAAGCCGCCAATCGACGAGTCCGTTTAATAGGACAGCATTTTTGCTACTATTATAATAGCAAAATGCCAAAATATTTTTGAAGGATGTGATACCAAATGACAATTGATTACATTGTTAATGTGGTAGATGCTCTGGTCAAGAAAGCAGGTAGCCGAGATCCCTTTGTTATCTGTGAAGTCCTGGACTATAAATTGCACTATATAGATTTACATCAGAGACTAAAAGCCTACTATTTCTATCAATCACGTATTAATAATATCGTTATTGATGAGAATATCATGGAACTATTTCATCCCATACTAATTGCCCACGAGCTAGGACACGGTATGCTTCACAAAGAAATTGCCATGATGTCCGGCTTTCAGGAATTGGAAGTATTGGAAAAAGGAGCTGATAAGCCTATGGAATACGAAGCAAATCTATTTGCAGCTGAGCTTCTACTCGAAGACAAAAACGTTTTAGAAACATTAAATGAATATACCTTTTTTGAAACAGCAAGCATTTTAAATGTCCCCGCAGCTCTCCTTGATTTCAAATTTGCAATCCTAAAAACAAAGGGTTACCGTATTAATGATTTGCAAATCGCCAAGTCTCATTTTTTAAAAGAGGATCTAGGAGCTTATGGGGGTAATAATTCCCATGATTGCTAATACATTTATAAGGATGACGAAAGCTTGACCAGACGAATCATATTCTCTGGTCAGCTCTGTCTTATAAACTCTATGAGTTGCAGCTTTAATGGCTGTTTTTCTTCTATAAAATATTTGGAGGATTTGTCTTTCTTCCAGTCCAACCCATACCTCTAGCCCATTCTTTCATAGATTCTTTTTCTTCTAAATCTTCTCCGTGAAGAACTTCAAGCATATTACAATATCCATAAATTCCACCAACATCATCACATACTGGCAGTGCATCTGCATCCACGCATACTGGTCGGTGTTCTTCCATTGGTTCTATTGGGTTTCCAGATGCTTTATACTTCTCCTTTGTCTCATAACATGCCGTCACAGTTATTTTTACATTCCAATCGTCACCATAATCGTACCAGTAACGGATTGCATTTAGAATAGGTGATGTGACTGGAGCAAGACATAGCTCTTCCTTTTCTGAATTTTTCAGTATTAGTCTATTAGAAAAATCCCATGAATCAAAGTTTTGTATCATTCCTGGCATAAGTAAAATGTCATAGATTGGAAGTCTTTCTATTAGTTCATCAAAGCCACCTTCAAAAGTAATGCTGTCTGCAAGCTCTGTAATTGTCACCTCTATAATTGGCGCAATGCGTTTTATCATATTTGCCTTTGCGTCCTTATCTCCTGTTTTTTCAGTAAGCTCTCTGCATTCATCCATCCATTCTCCGAATGATTTTCTTACTTCTAAGGTAGGCTGCCACTCATATAACTCTTTTACATCCTTCTGACACCTATAGAAATATTCTCTAGTTCCTCCATAATAATATTGGATATTCCACTTGAATAGTGCACCTTTTCTGAAAATTCAGAGCAGGTGTTTCCGATAGTAGAAAGCAGGTATTTCCGCGCTCCAATGCAACTCCTATAATGAATACATGCACATTATTTATGTGTAAATTCATTTAGGAAGTCGATAACCATGGTTGATTATCGAGAAATCATCAGACTAAAAAGTCTGAACTTTAGCAACGTCGGTATTGCAAATAGTATCCGTTGCTCACGTAACACTGTTTCTGAAGTGTCGAAACATGCAGAAACACATGAACTGGCATGGCCCATACCAGAAGCATTAACAAACCGCGACATCGAAGTACTGTTCTATCCAGAGCGTGTTGCAAATGAAGGAAGAAAGCTTCCTGATTTTGAGTACATCCACAAAGAACTGGCTAGATCAGGAGTCACACTATCTCTTCTCTGGGCGGAATACTGCGTGAAGTGTGAACAGGAAAATACAATTCCGTATCAGCATTCACAATTCAATGAAAAATATCATGCCTATGCTGCTTCCAAGAAAGCAACTCTTCGAATCAAACGTAAACCAGGTGAAATCATGGAAGTGGATTGGGTCGGTGATACGCTAAAAGTGTTTGATATCGCTGCTGGCACTGAACTTAATGCGTATATTTTCGTGGCGTGTCTTCCTTGCAGTATGTATGGATATGCAGAAGCATTTCCCGACATGAAGTCCAATCACTGGATTACAGCACATGTTCATGCGTATTCTTATTTTGGAGGCGTAACACGTATTCTTGTGCCTGACAATTTAAAAACAGGTGTAATCAAGAATACCCGATTGGAACTGATTCTGAATCGTTCTTATTATGAGATGGCGGAACACTATGGAGCAGCTATCATTCCAGCAAGACCTATTAAACCAAAGGACAAGCCTACTGCCGAAGGAAGCGTTAAAGTAATTGAAACATGGATCCTTGCAGCGCTTCGCAATCGCAAGTTCTTTTCATTCGAAGATCTAAACCATGCGATTGTTAAAAAACTAGATGAGCTCAATGCAAAATCCTTTCAGAAAAGAAAGGGAAGCCGGCTTTCTGCATTTCTTGAGGAAGAAAAAGAATTCCTCATGCCGTTACCTGCTTCCCCATATGAAACGGCCGTCTGGTCAACTGCCACCATACAACCTGATTATCTCATAACTGTGGGAGATTGCAAGTATTCGGTACCCTATGAATTTATTGGCAAGGAAGTTGACATCCGTGCTACAGAACACAGCATCGAGGTCTTCTATCATAACAATCGTGTTGCATCACATGTGCGAAAAAAGTATTCGAAAGATCCGGTTTATATACAGGAGCACATGCCTGAGAATCATCGAAAATATCTAGCCTACAACACAGAATCCTTCCTTGATTGGGGTGAAACAATAGGTGTATCAACTCTCATCGTTGTCAAAAACTTTTTATATATGCATAAGGTCGAACAGCAAGGCTACAAGCCATGTGCCTCCTTGATGAAACTGGCAGATAAGTATTCCACCGAGCGATTGGAAAAAGCTTGTGAAAAAGCACTGAGTTATACTCCGAACCCAAGCCTGAAAAATATAACCACTATACTCAAAAATGGACAGGATAAGGTTCCAGTTGTAAAAACAAAGCGGTCAGATAAGAGCAATTCCTACGGGATTACCCGTGGAGCCTCCTACTTCAAAGGAGGTGAATGCGAATGATTCGTCAGGCAACGATTGATAAACTTCATGACATGAGACTCGGGGCAATGGCTGATGCCTTTGAATGTCAGTGTAATGATAGTAAAATATACGAAGGACTACCTTTCGAAGATCGCTTTGGAATGTTAGTTGATAAGGAATGGGACAAGCGAAAAAGCACAAAACTCCAAAAGATGATTCGGGATGCTGGATTTCGCTATCCGAATGCCTGCGTGGAAGATATTGAATACCATGCAGACCGAAACATGGATAAGGCGCAGATGATTGAATTTTCGACTTGCCGATATATCATAGACAGTCACCACATCATCCTAAAAGGCGCATCTGGAAACGGTAAAACATATATTGCGTGTGCACTTGGTATTGCAGCATGCAAAAACTATATCAAAGTACGTTATGTGCGACTACCTGATTTACTTAATGAGTTAGCCATAGCACATGGAGAGGGGACTTTTGAAAAAACCATTAAGGCTTATCAAAAGACGCAACTTCTGATTATTGATGAATTCCTGCTTACCCCGATTGCCAGCGATCAAGCAAGAGAACTCTTAGAAATCATAGAGGCTCGTAGCGTAAAAGGTTCTGTTATCTTTTGTACTCAGTTTGAGCCAAGTGGTTGGTACACGCGTATTGGTAACGAAAGCGACGCTACTGTTTGCGAAGCAATCATTGATCGTATTATTCATAATTCTTATGAGGTCATGATTGATGGTCGTGTATCTATGAGGGAACGTCATGGGCTTAAAGCAAGCCAGAAAAGCGGTGCCCATGAGTAATTACTGTGCTTTTAGCAAAGATCACAAATGTATCAAATGGATGGATTATGAAATTACCCGATCCGAACTAGAGGAAGCCGATGAACTGTGCCATGGCAACTGGATTGAAATCCAACGTCAGCAAGAGTACATAAGACTCCTTCAAGATATCTTGATTCAAAACGGGATAGATTTCTCACTAGAATACTAACTGGTAATTGCCCTCCTACCGGAAAAGCATGCTCTGCTTTTCTGGAAAGGGGTGCTCTGAATTATCAGAAAGATTGCACTATTGCATTGGAATACTCAATATGGTCCGGTATATTTTTTCCTCATCCAGTTTTTCACACTAATCCCAGCTTTATAATCGTCATCCCAATAAATATCTTCATAATCTTCACATGGAAAACGAAAATACATGCCTGCAAATTTAGCCCAATCTGTAAGTTTACCTGATTTAATCATCATATTATAATCATCTTCATATGGATGAAAACTGTGCAAATGACTGTTCTGCCATCCAAAAGCTCTGTTTATTACGTAATGAAGTGCATGTAGAGTAATATCTCCCGGCACAATGATGTTTATTGCATAATAGAATTACCCAAAGTTGCAAAGTAAAAACGGACATTGTTGCAAGTCCATTTTGGACAAAGTTGCAAACCTTGGTCCAAGGACTCTCAGGAACGGTGCAGCGCCTACGTGGTAGCCACCAAGTATGAGTCTTATTGAAAAATCCATTGCAGACAGTATAAGAAACCGTTACCCTTATCTTTGTTGTAGCCAAACAATAAAGAAAGGAGGAAAGGAGATGTCAACTACAATGGATCAGATACATCGTATCAGAGAAATGTATTATCAGCAAGATAAAAACATTTCTGAAATCTCAGCTGAAATCAGTCTGAATAGGAAGACAGTCAGCAAATATGTGGATATGGAGGACTTTAACAGTACTCATCCATTCCCTGCATCAGAAGAGGCTCGCAAGTCAAAACTTGATGCATTCAAGCCACTGATTGATGAATGGCTGCAAGCAGATAAGCTTGCACCAAGAAAGCAACGACATACGGCAAAACGAGTCTATAAGCGATTGAAGATGGAAGTGAAAGGCTTCCACTGCAGCTACCGACTTGTTGCCATGTACGTCAAACATAAGAAAGAGGAGCTCCATCTTAAAAGAACGGATGGTTATATCCCTCTCAAACACCGCCCGGGTGAAGCTCAAGCCGACTTTGGATATGCTGATTTTTACGAGAATGGTAAGCTTCATCACGAAGCAAAATATCTCGTTCTCAGTTTCCCCTACAGTAACGGCGGTTTTCTTCAGCTGAATTATGGCGAAAACATGGAATGCCTCTTGGAAGGACTTGTTGCCATGTTTGAACACATCGATGGTGTCCCTTGTGAAATCTGGTTTGATAATACCAGAACAATTGTTACTAAAATCATCAAGGAGGGTGGACGTAACGTTACCGAACGCTTCCAGCGCTTTTGTGAGCATTATCGTATCAAGCCGATTTTCATGAATCCAGAATCCGGGTGGGAAAAGGGAAATGTAGAAAACAAAGTCGGCTATCTGCGACGTAACGAATTGGTTCCTGTTCCACGCTTCAAGTCGCTTGCGGAAGGAAACAAACATCTACTCAACCAATGTGAGATTGACATGCAGCGCGAACATTATGACGATGATAAGGAGCGTTTTATCAGCGAATTGTTTCAAGAAGATAAGGCGAGGCTTATCCCTTTGCCATCCGTCCTATTTGATACGGCTCTTTACACGACAGCACGCACCGATAAGTATGGGAAGTTTACGCTTGATGCTGGGAAACATCGCTATTCTGCTTCCCCTGCATTCTGTGAATCCTGTGTAAATCTTCGGATTACCTCTGTACAAGTATGCGTAATGGACAAGGACATGCATGAAGTCGTTCGTCATAAACGCCTTTACGGTGAAGAACACGAAAGAATGGACTGGCTACCATATCTAACATATATAGCTAGAAAACCTCGCTCCTTGCGAAATAGTGGCCTGTATGACATGATGCCACAAACAATGCAGCTTTACATGGACCAATGCGAAAGCAAGGATCGTGGACGTGTTCTTAAGGTTCTCGCCGAACTAACAGAAAGAAATGGTTTTGCAAGTGCCGTAACTACCGTTAATGAAGCGATTCGTTTCCATGCAATAGATCCCGACAGCCTTCAAAATCTGCACCGACGAACCTATTCAGACGTTCCGATTTTACCACCGATTGAAAACAATGGTTCTATGCCACATCAGAAAGTGATTCCTTTTAGAAATGACCTAAAGATGCTGGATGCAGTTCTTACGAAGGGAGGTGCATCGAATGGCTGAAATAGAAAAATCGATTGCGGAATGTTGCAAGAAACTCAAACTATCCTCAAACCTTGCAGAACAGGCAATGACGCAAAAAGGAGAGTCGCAACAGGAATACCTTCTTAACCTTCTGTCAAGCGAAATTGAATACCGAAATATACGCAGAAAAAGCAAGTATCTGAATACCGCTGGCCTTCCACGTAGATATGCCGTCAATGAATTTCGAACAGACGAGATTGACTTTCCAGACGGTGTGAATCTACAAAGCCTTCTGAACCTGGACTTCTATCATTCAGGAAAAAATGTCATTTTATATGGTGGCACGGGTACAGGGAAAACAATGCTTTCAATTCTGATTGGAATGTCTGCGTGTAATCAGGAAATACCTGTGAAGTTTTATCGAACCGCTGGACTGATCAACCTGTTTTCCGAAAGCCAGAGCAAAGGGAATCTCACTGCACTAAAAAAGAAACTTAACGGCGCTCAGATTCTGATCTTGGATGAATTCGGATATGTGCCTTACGACCGAACTGGTTCTCAACTCCTGTTCGATTACCTTTCCGAAATCCATGAGCAGAAGTCCGTAATCCTTAATACGAATCTTGAATTCTCACAGTGGGTAAATGTTCTCTATGACCAACGAATGACAACAGCCCTGATTGGAAGACTTACACACCATGTCGAGTTGATTCTGTTTCCAGGAATCAATAACAGGCTTCGCGAATCCAGTATCAATGAGTCACTTGCAAGAGTCAACAAACAGGAGGAAAATAACTATGTCTAAAAGCCAAGAAGCAATCAGGTGTAGATTTGCGAAAACCTATCTCCCATATATTAAGTTTATTTGCTATTTGTT
>JBGUEO010000063.1:0-12360 GCA_041821315.1 Velocimicrobium sp.
AAAAATAGAATCTCAAACCCTTATAAATCAAGGGCTAGAGATTCCGAGAACGTATAATAATAATTGGAGGAAATAAAAATGAAGATAGCAGTAGCGAGTGATGAAAAGTTTGTAAGTGGACATTTTGGACATTGTGAAGGATTTACTATGTATGATGTTGATAATATTGAAGTAAAAGATAAGGTGTTTGTGCCAAATCCAGGACATAAGCCAGGATATCTTCCTGTTTTTTTAAAAGAGCAGAAAGCAGATGTTATCATTGCTGGAGGAATGGGTGAAACGGCACAGGAATTATTTAATGAAAACGGAATAGAAGTTGTGGTTGGCGCACAGGGAAATACAGATGATGTTGTAAAATTATATATAGCTGGTGGGTTAAAATCAACAGGAAGTGTTTGCACGGAACATTCTCATGAAGGACATTGTAACGATTAAGAAAGGTGATCTCTTTGCAGGAAAATCTTGTATGGTATTGGGAAATATTATCACGTAACAATGTTCTAGTTGTAATGCTTTAACAGATATCGATGATGCTGACATTAATTTAGACTATATCAAATTAAATCAAAAAGTTGAGATGAAAACAAAAAATTGATGGCTGAAGCAGTTTTAACAGCTAAAACCAATGGCGAGATTGATATAGAACATGTTCTTATGCAAAGACCTGGCTCATAAAAAATAAAGGTTTTTATGAGGATATTATATCATTAGATGAAAATGAAATTATTTCATGTAAAATTGACGGAAAACATTAAAATAAAATATATAAGGATGGGCTTTGTGTGGGAATGACAGAGTCCATTTTTTTATAATTTTTTATTGACATATGACCATAATGGCAATAAAAAATAAATGCAAATGAGTTGCATTTGCAAAAAAAGAGGTTTTTAAAACAAGCATATGGGAGAAAAGAAAAATGAGAAAAATAACTCGAAAAGTAGTTGGAGTAACAATGCTAATCTGCGCAATAAGCTTAGTTGGCTGTATGAAAGAGGCAAAAAAAGAAACAGTGGAAGAAAAACCAATTGTAGCGGTATCTATTGTGCCTGAACAGCGATTCATATTAATAACTTGTCTGTATATTACGGGGAAACTGCCGCAATAACAAACGTATGTCTGGATGTTATCCAAGGAGAATTCTTGGGGATAATAGGACCAAACGGTGGAGGAAAGTCTACCTTACTAAAAGCAATTCTTGGATTAATTCCAATTACAACAGGGAGCATTCAGATTTATGGCCATTTACCAGGAAAGAATAGAACTGCCATGGGATATGTTCCGCAGTTTGCAACTATGGACAGACGATTCCCAATTTCGGCAATGGAAGTAGTTTTAACTGGACGGTTGAAACAGGGATTATCATTGTTTGTGAAGTATTCAAATGAGGATAATGAAATTGCTTATGAACAACTAAGGCGTGTTGGAATAGAACATCTTGCAAAAAGACAGATATCTGAATTATCTGGTGTTGAATTTCAGCGTTTACTTATTGCCAGAGCATTGACTGCTCATCCTAAACTATTGCTTCTCGATGAGCCAACGGCAAGTGTTGATGCGAATTCAAGAGAGTAAATATATTCTTTGCTTAAGGAATTAAATAAAGAAATGACAATCATTTTTGTTACTCATGATTTTTTGGCTATTTCATCGGAGGTAAAAAAACTGGCATGTCTAAACAGGAGATTAGTATATCATGGAGAGCCGCAACTTAATGAACATATTGTGAAGGAACTTTATGGCTGCCAGTTGATTTGCTAGCACATGGAGTACCGCATAGAGTGTTAAAAGAACATGAGGAGGATGCATAAAATGATACAAGCTTTATTTGACTACCAATTTATGCAGAATGCATTGATTGCAAGCATATTAGCCAGTATTGTATGCGGAGTGATTGGAGTTATTGTAGTTGAAAAGAAACTGGTTATGATGAGCGGTGGAATTGCACATACTGCTTACGGAGGCGTTGGTCTTGGATACCTATTAGGGTTTGAACCAATTATTGGAGCGTTTTTATTCTCAGTTAGTGCTGCACTTGGAATTGTATTTATTGCCCTTATGCCAGGATATCCTCCAGATATAAGTTCCTATCTTTTCGGGAATATATTATTGGTAACGAAAGCATATATCTATCTTATGATTATTTTAAGTTTTCTTGTGGTTTTCATAGTAATAGCTTTGTTTCATGATTGGAAAGCATACCTGTTTGATGAAGAATTTGCTTCTATCATTGGTATAAAAACAGCATTTTTAGAATATTTACTTTTAATCTTGGTGGCGATGACGGTAGTTGTGCTTATTCGGGTTGCAGGAATCATTTTGGCGTTGGCTTTATTAACGGCACCGTCAGCAATGGCTTCTTTATTTTTAAAAAAACTTATGAGTCGTATGATATTTGCGGTAATCTTTGGCATGCTTTTCTGTATCAGTGGTTTACGGATTTCATATACACTGAATATTGCTTCCGGGGCATGTATTGTTATCTTATCTGTAGTTTGCTATTTTCTTACCTATATTATAAGTATAGTTCGAATTAATATAAAAAGAATTGCAATAAAATAAATAGTAGGGTAGGCAGGAGGTGAAAAGTTGAAGAAACAAATGGAATGTGAAGAAAGATTAAAAAGCAATGGATTAAAAATTACAAAAAGCCGAAAGGCTATTTTGGACATTCTGATAAGAAGCGATC
Organism: Velocimicrobium sp.; assembly: GCA_041821315.1. Classification (GTDB taxonomy): domain Bacteria; phylum Bacillota; class Clostridia; order Lachnospirales; family Lachnospiraceae; genus DIGJ01. The sequence goes on from JBGUEO010000063.1 coordinate 2,687, forward strand.
AGCCAATGGCAGTGGAGCAGATTTTTGTTATATTAAAGGAAGAACAAATCGATATTAATTTATCCACGGTTTATCGCACGTTAGAATCATTAGAAAATAAAGAGTTAGTTACTAAAATAAGTATTATGGATGATGACAGGATGTTGTTTGAATATAATCAGTTGGTACACAGACATTATTTGGTTTGTGTTACCTGTAAAAAAATGATATCTGTAAAGAACTGTCCACTTGGGTCTTATGAAAGAACACTAGAACATGAAACTCACTTTAATATCATTGGACATAAACTGTATCTGTATGGATATTGTGAGAATTGTTAAAGAAGTAATGATACTATTTAAACGAAATATAGCTAGCGTGATTTTATTAGAGAGACGTATTTGATTAGATTCTTATTTTTGAATTATAGAGGTAATTATAGCAACGTACATAGATATTATTATAGGATTTCTTGAAAGTGGAAAGACAACGATTATCAATGGACTTTTCGAAAAAGTTTTTGATATTGACATATGCTCAAAACGGATGTATGATAATTATGAGCATATGCTAATAAAATAATGAAAAAGCAGTTATCAGTGAACTGTGTGTGGAATGTGGCAGTTGTGTAACAACCTGTCCAGTAGAAGCAATTATGTTACCATAATGTAGGCTATACTTTATAATAAAAATATTATTGTATAGTTAGGCGTTCACTTTTACAGGAGGTGAGAATTATGCCAAGAGGAGATGGAACCGGACCAATTGGAATGGGAGCAATGACAGGAAGAAGAGCAGGACTTTGTAACGGAGTTATTCATAATCATGATTTAGTAAGAGGATTTGGTAGATATGGATGTCAAAGAGGATACAAAAGACAATTTGTGCAAACAGGTATACCTGGGTACTTAAGATTGGGTTATCATCAAAATATTCAAGATTCAGAAGAAAAAGTATATTTGGAAATGCAGGAAACAAGACTGGAAAACCAGTTGAAATCAGTGAAAGAACGGTTATCAAATTTAAATAATGCTGATGAATCGTAAAAAATAGAAAGTTTATTTTGTAGGCTTGCTACTGGTATGCATTACCTAAAGGAAGCTGGTATTTGCCAGCTTCTTATTAAAAATATAAAGGTGGTCAATAATGGCGTTAAGAAATATTAGAAATTATAATGAAGAAAATACTATATTGCGTAAAAAATCAAAAATAGTTAAAATAATAGATGAAAAGACTAGTTGTTATTGATGTAGGTGAGGTGGTACGCCCTCAGAAAGTGCGCGTTAAGGATCAAGATAAAAATGGAGATTATTTTGAGATGGAAGGAACGGATTTACTTGCCAGAGCGACTACAAATGAGGTAGAGATTCATGATAAAGTAGTATATGAAACTATAGATCTGATGACAAATTATAAAAAATTTAGGAATTTACCTGATTTGGCTAGAGAAATTCATAGAATAGTGAAAGAACAGACGGGGCTCGGAGATCCGTATTCGAAAATCAAAGAAAGAGACTTGGAAGCCGCAAAAAGCGTTTATCCGTATTTAAAAGAGTTTATACAAAGTAAAGAAAATAATCTTTATTGGGCATTAAAAATAGCAGCAACTGGAAATAACATGGATGCAGCTGTATATTGTGATGTCGATGTAAAAAATTGTATAGAGAAAGAGTTGGAAAAAGAAGCGGTAGCTTCTGAATTAAATCAAGTTTCAACTAACAATAGAAATAGTAAGGAGAAAACATGGCAAGACCAACAAAATGGAGAAAAATTGAGCATATTCCAGCGATATCTTATTTCGTACCATCTGAATCAGATGTCGCTGAATTACCAGAAAATATTCTAAAGTTGGAAGAGTTAGAAGCGATTCGACTGAAAGATTTAGAAGGATTAGAACAAGGCGAATGTGCGGAGCGAATGGAAGTATCGAGACCTACGTTTCAGCGTATTTTATTATCTGCAAGAGAAAAAGTAGCAGATAGTTTAATCAATGGAAAAATGATACGCATAGAGGGAGGTAACTTTACCCGTAATATCTGCCCAATCCGGTGCAAAGACTGTGGAAAAGAGTGGAAAGAAAGCTTTGAAAATCTTGAAGCGATTAAGATTGGTAAGTATGCATGCCCAGATTGTGGTTCTGTTAATGTAATTTGTGAGGATAATTGCAAGGACAAGTTTTGCCACAAGAATTGTTGGCGTCATAAGGGTATGGACTTTTAATTAGAAAATATAAATTATGAAAAATGTGGTGTTATAAAGCCAATGCTCAAGAAAGTATTGGTTTTATAACACCTTTTTAATTAAATAATTGGTGGGTTGTAAAAAAATATAGGTTATTAAGGTTTTAAGAAAATTTCTATTTCATGAAGGTTTGAATAGCTTTATTCAGCTTATCTATTGCTGTTTTATCACCGAATTCTATTACATCCACAATGCAATGTTCAATATGATCCTGTAAGATTACCTTACCAGTGTTATTAAGAGCAGATATTACAGCTGCCAATTGAATCAGTACTTCGCTGTAGTCTTTTCCATTACCTATTATCAATATGTAATATACAAATGTTTTACATTGCGGCACCTAAGAATTTTTAAATTTATCCTAAGGGGGGGCTTGCTGACCGTGTTATGAATTGATAGACTTGTTTTATACAGAAATATATAAATTCTTTTTGGGGGGATTTCAAAATGGACAGCGATAAAATATTATGGAACAAATGTATTGAGTTTCACGGTCACGTATGTGGAGGTATAACAATTGGTTATAAAGCAGCTCTATATGCTATGGAATTATTGGAATTAGATTATTCGAAAGATGAAGAAGTTGTTTGTGTGACAGAAAATGATGCTTGCGGAGTAGATGCCATTCAAGTTATCTTAGGCTGTAGTGTAGGTAAAGGAAATTTATTGTTTAAAATGAGAGGAAAACAAGCTTTTTCATTTTATAACAGGAAAACAGGAAAATCAGTAAGGTTGGTTCTTAAAAACACACCAGATATGGAGCGGGGAGAAAGAGAAAAATATCTTATGAGTAATGAACCATCAGTACTATTTGACGTGAAAGAGACAGCATTTATTGTACCAGACAGAGCAAGGATTTTAAAGTCTAAAAAATGTGAGAAATGCGGAGAAATGACAGCGGAAAGTATGATAAGACTTGAAGGAGGAAAAGAACTTTGTCTGGATTGCTATTTACCTTATAGCAGATTTATTCAATAGATCGAATGGATTAGTAGAAATTAATATAATTAAAATCAAAGACAGAATTGTTGGAGTACATATCAAATGAAAGAGAAAATAGCTTTATTATCAACATTTTTCTTAATGTTTACTATAGTTGCTTCTGGATGCAGTAACACTGTAAACACTGAGGGAACTTTAAGTGAAGAGAAAACCGGAACAAGAATTGTTATTGATGCACTAGATTTGGTAGCAGGAGTTGAACTTGGAGAAACACCTGCTTGGAAGTGATACCTATTATCAGGAACTTGCAGATGCTGGACTCGGATTTAACAAAATTACTTTAGGGGAATAAAATAGCTGAAAATAATCTTACTTTAAAAGAATATAAAAGCTTTGTAAAGCACAAAACACTTGTAATTGCGGCCTTGATGCTGGCAGTGCTAGCGATGGTTTTAGTCGTAATATTAACAGGGTCTTCAGTAATAAGTATTATAGATGTAATAAAAACACTTTTGGGAGCTGGAACGAAGCAGTCCAATATTATTGTATTTGATATGAGACTTCTACGGGCTTTGACAGCTATTTTTGTTGGAGGCGCACTTGGAATTATTATATTTGGAGCTGGGGTACAAAATTCTACGTCAGCAGCTTCAGCCGTCGTTATAAATAATCCGTATATTGTGACAATATGTGCTTTTATAGGTGGTTCAATTTCTACAGTAATAGTTTTGCTTTTATCCAGACTAAAAAGTCTATCGCCAGAATCCCTTATACTTGCAGGTGCTGCTTTAAGCTCACTATTCAGCGGAGGGTCTGCACTACTTCAATATTTTGCGGCAGATGTACAGGTTGCTGCAGTTGTATTTTGGACATTTGGAGACATTGGAAGAACAAGCAAAAATGAAATATTGATCGTAGCCTTGTGTACAATTGCAGCCTTTATTTATTTTATGTTTAACAGATGGGGCTTGATCAATTTAAATTCAGATATATTGATGAAATTAGTGGGGGAGAACTGCAAAAGGTAATGCTTGCAAGAGCTCTTGCATAGCAACCGAAACTACTGCTTCTTGATGAACCTAAAAGTAGTCTTGATCCCAAAAACCAGTACGAAGTGTTATCAATAATAAAAAATATTGCTAAAAAAGAAAATATTGCGGTTATAATCGTAATACATGATCTAAATCTAGCACTTAGATATTGTGACAGATTTTTATTTATTAAAAATGAAAAAATACATTCTTATGGAGACATACAAACAATGACTGCTAATTGTATCGAGTATGTTTATGAAATGCCTGTAGCTGTGGAAGATTTTAATGGTATTAAAATAGTGATTCCTTTACAGAAGAAACACTAGTTAGGAGTAGAATATGACTTTAGATGAAATAAGAATGAATTGGACAAATAAATGCAAAGATAGAAAAGCTGCAGTCGAAATGTGGGACTCTATGGCAGGGCAGTTTAAGAGATTTGAGATTCCAGGGAATGATAGTATTTTGTTAAAAATAATAGAGAGAGAAAATATGCTTCAATCAGATATCAGCGTGCTTGATGTAGGATGCGGTATTGACTTTATAGCACCTTTTTGTATTTTAAAATAACTTGTATCATATTAAGGTATGGGGAATTTAAATACAATATTGACATATGCTCATAATTGCATTAAAATATTTTAATGAGCATAAGACCAAAATGAATTGTTTTTGGTCTTATAAAAATAATAAGAAAATTAATGATTGGAAGGGATAATATGTTTTGTGAGTCGTTTACGGATAAAGTCATTGAACATTTTATGGCGCCTAGAAATTGTGGAACTATGCCAGATGCTGATGGTGAAGGAAGATGGCACCGTTTTGCCACCATCTAAATTTATCGAATTTGCAGAAAAGGATACAAGGTCGGAATACTTGATGTCGATATTACAGGACCATCTATTCCAAAAATGTTTGGTATTACTAAAAAAGCTACAGGCAGTGAATTAGGTATTTTACCAGAGAAAAATATAAAGTTGAACTTATTGAAGAATTGCCGGAAAGTGAAGAGATAAGTTTTTATAAATAAGGAGAATTTATTGATCTATGTGCGGGTCCTCATTTGTTAAGTACTAAAAATGTTAAGGCTTTTAAGTTGACTTCTATTGCGGGTGCATATTGGCGTGGAAGTGATAAAAATAAGATGCTTACAAGAATTTATGGAACTTCATTTCCTAAGAAATCTGAATTGGAGGATTATTTAACAAGAATTGAAGAAGCCAAAAAACGAGATCATAGAAAACTTGGAAGAGAGTTAGGACTGTTTACAATAATGGATGAGGGCCCAGGCTTCCCATTCTTTCTTCCGAAAGGATTGATTCTTAAAAATCTTTTGACAGATTATTGGAGAAAACTCCATGAAAGAGAAGGATATGTAGAAATTTCAACACCAATAATGCTGAATAGAGAACTGTGGGAAACATCTGGGCACTGGGATCATTATAAGGATAATATGTATACTACAAAAATTGACGAAGAAGATTTTGCAATCAAGCCTATGAATTGTTCTGGCGGAATGCTTGTTTATAAATCAGTGCCGCATTCTTATAAAGAATTACCCATTAGAATGGGAGAACTAGGACTAGTACACAGGCATGAAAAGTCAGGTGCATTACATGGACTTATGAGAGTTCGTTGTTTTACGCAAGATGAAGGTATGATTTCTTGACTAACTATTTCAGATTCGTTTACAGTTAATACCGTAAAGTGTTCGCAGTGTCCAAAATGACTGTCGATGATATCATTACGTGATGGTAATTCTATTTTCATTGTCAAACTCCTTTGGTTAGTTATTTTCACGTTTTTAAGCAAAGCACGGTAGCGTTCTTCATGGGCTTTTTCAATTGAAGCAACCCTGCGAAATCTTGCGGCTAATTCAGTAAATCCTTCCATTTTGGGTTCCTCCTTTTTAACTGTGGCAGTTGGTATTGGATTTTGATTTAAAAGATTCATTAATTTTTTTTACTGTTTCAAATGGAAAATCTTTAGGTTGATCTTTTTCAAGCAATGATGATAGAAAGCCTGTTTGATCTTACTATCAGACAGAGAACGTAGTGCGTTTATTACCGAATCTGTTTTTCCCTGCGGAGGTGGGAATTCATCAGGAACAAGAGAAATGGCATGAGAAGGACAGGCGTCTACACACGCTCGGCATCCACTCATACATTTGTCAGCATCAATCTGACCGGTTTGTGTATCAGTTGCTCCGGTTGGACATACATAGAGACAAAGACAGTCTTTCGTACATAATTTGATATTTCGAACCGCATGCATTTATGCCACCCCCTTTGGTATTTGTGTAATCTTTAGACTTGGTACTTTACATATGGGGCAGATATCTGGCACATCATCACCGAGGTAGACAAAACCTTTGTAAAGTGTGAGCTATTCGTGAACTTGTGAAGGAATCACAAAAGGATGTTACATCGACAATAGCAAAGATTGAAGCTTTTAGGACCGGAGTGTGTGAAGCAAATCAGAAGAATACTAATACGTTTCGTACATGCTGATAAGGAAGCGGGTTTTTCAAGCCCTTCTCATTTTGCTGATACCATAAGAAAATGTTTTGGATTATTGGCGAAAAGAACCATGGACTTTATGAGAGGAAATTGCAGAAGAAGTAGAGATATGGCTACGTGCAAAAGGATATCATGAGATTGAACTTCTATATGAATTTGTCATTGGGAGGAGCGATAGCAATTCGCTTATTGGCTGATAGAAAAGAATTTAGAAAAAATCTTCAATAAAAATGGATGCTATAAACCGTTCAAAGTTTTCCCTTTGAGTATGATAGCTATTTTGATATATTTTATTTGAAGTAATAATATGATTTAATGTTATGTCATCCAGTGAATTCATTGTATGAAATTTATTCTTTTCATACATGTCTCTTAATGCTATTCCTATTTCTAAAAGATTGTGGAAATGGATACTATTAGAGAACCCTTGGATTTTAAAACTATCGGAATTCTTTTTAGAAAAATATAAAGATTTTGAGAGCCAACCTTTGTCAGCTCGTTGATCTTTTGTTGTGTTAGTTAAGACAAAATTCAGATATTCAGTAAATTCAGTAAACCTTCCAGTATGAAGCTTTATTCCTACAATAGGATACCATAACCCTTTGATTTTATGGCTATTGGTACCGGAGGAACGATAAAAAGCTAAAGTTACTATTTCTATTCCATAGGAATACATAATACTTACATCTATTAGACCAATCATTCGAAATGGATCAATAGAATATAAATTCGCGCAAAAGCTTTCTGGGTATATTTTTAAAATTCTTATGGAACTAAGCACAATATCGTCCTTCCTATTCTGTCAAGCCTAAATTTATTGATTTTGCAGGCTTTGACGTTTTTTATTTACCTCTAAAACAGAGCCGATAGTGATGGATGTCGTAGTATCAAGTACCGAATAGCTGATAAATGGGTATAGTTTTTAAAGCATCCCTTTTTGTTTGCTTTATAAAGGCTATTTTCCCTCTGATCAACTATGATGATGAACCTTCCGTGTCTAATGGGATCGTGTCCCAACTTCCTTCGTACCATCTACCATACACCGAGTGCCAGCCAAGCTCCTAGACGGGGTCATGCCCCACGGAAAAAACCGATGCCAGCTACAGCTCTTGTTTTTATTTGATTATTACTGACCTGCTTTCATCTACAATGGTACTGATTTACTCAGTGGACGCTATACCATCATATCCTTCCGTTGGTCTTTTTGATGATGCAGTCCATTTCAGACTCCATCGTTTACGGGTTTCTGATCCAGAACCCTGCCCAGCCTCCGATGCCTATCATCAGAACCCCGGCAGAGCTCTGGAATCTATTGCTTATATTCAATGTCTATGCAACTGCCTGTGATGGTACATTTACCGGATGTTTGATATCCTTCAACAGTTTTTTCGGATCATATGTTGTCCCTGTCTTTAGAATCGTATAAATCACCCTCAGTATCTTGCATGCTATTACAATCAGCGACTGCATCTTTTTCAGTGGATTGTTGCACCTTTTCGTGTAATACTCATGCAGCTGTTTGAATTCATCTGCATGCACAACTGCTGACTTTGCAGCCTGAAACAGCCAGTATCTCAGCCTTTTGCGTCCTCTATGACTGATTTTTGTCTGTCCCTTGTGCTTGCCCGAACTGCATGCTACAAGTCCCATTCCACTTAATTTCTGAATTTCTTTCACATCGTCAAATCTGCTGATATCCCCCATCTCTGCGAGAATTCCTGCCAGGATGTTCTCGCCCACACCATTGATTTCCAGTATGTTCTCTGCATATGGTATTTCCATACATTTCTTATGCAGCTCATTTTCAATCACTGCAAGCTGTTCATTCAGTTTTATGATCTGCTCTGCAAACCACTTCATGGCTTCCCTTCCGGCATCTGTTCCATCCGTTAATCCTACACTTGTTTTTGCATAGCTTACGATATCATTGGCCCTACTATAACCGCGTCCTCTTAGTTTTGCAGTGTGCCAGATATTTCTTAAACCTTCTGCTCCTAGCGTTATGATATCTGTTGGAATCGATGACACCTTCAGTACTTCCAATGCGAATGCACCATCTATCTTTCCAAATGCATCCATATATTCCGGAAAATAGATCTTTAATTCTCTGTGAAGACGGTTTATATTTCTAATTCGGTCTTCTATAAGCTGATCCCTGAACATGGAAAGTCTTCTCATATCTGCATAGATATCTTCTGGAAGATATGGCATACCATAATTACCATCTTTCACAAGATTGGCAATCAGTTTTGGATCTTTTCTGTCATCCTTCAGCTGACTGTTATCTTCGATTTCTTTACTCTGCTTTACAGCATATGGATTTACCTGAACAACGCTGATTCCGTTTGAAATCATCCATGTAGCTAATGCGTCGGGTAAGAAGGAGTATTTCGGTCTAACCTTATAACTCCCCCTCCCCTAGGAACCGTACGTACAAGTTTCCCTGTATACGGCTCGAGCCTTGATAACTATTAATCCGTTTTAAACATAGGCTGGATTAACAGCGGCTACTCGTTTTTTTGCCTTTCTTTTTGTATCTTTTATGGATTCTGTCCTTTTGCTAAAATACGCTGTATTTATATATGGATTCATACCAGATTTCAGCTTAGGATGCCTTACTATTGGAGTATATGAACAGCTGACTAGAATCCATTTCCCATCAGTAAATACATTTCTTCGCTTGCCTATTGTTTTCCAATACTTTGCGTAGAACCGGTGTATTTGTTTGTTATTATGTTTTCTTTTCATCCACCATAACAACTTCTTGAACATTATGAAGTCCACTGTTTTAAATGTATCTTTGGCACATACTGTTGAATGGTAGTTACACCACCCTCGGAGTTTCTGATTAAGTTTCATAATCAGTAAGCCTTGTTCAGCCGGTAATAAATGATTAACTGTTTCACTAAGGCTGTCCGAGAAGCTTTTAATGGATTTCTTAGATGGTTTAATAATCAGC
>JBGUEO010000064.1:0-12318 GCA_041821315.1 Velocimicrobium sp.
AAAACAGTTCAATTACGTACAGCTCTGACAGAAAAAAAGGAAGTCGGGAACAGTCATTTGAGCATACGAAGCAGAAACTCTAACGAAAATTCACTCCCACACGAGTGAATTTTCGTTGCCTTGAGGTTCTGCGTAGTGTTCATGCGCTTGATTGTTCCCGGCTTCCTATTTTTCTGTCAGAGAGTAACAATACCCACCCCTGTTTTTGCGTGGATATCTCAAAATTTCCCGCGTCCGTTGACCAGTTAAACCAGAATTTACCTTAGAGTTATTATTTTGATTCATTTGTTGCTTTATGATCACAGTAAATGCATCGATAGATTCGTTTATTTGCATCTGACAATTTGAAAATATGAGGCAGCTCCTGCTCGATAGAAGAGATGCATCGTGGGTTTTTACAGTGAGCAACATTTACAATGCGTTCGGGAAGCGTAAGCTTTTTCTTTCCAACTGTTTTATTGTTTTCAATGATATTGACTGTAATATGTGGGTCAATGTATCCTAAAACATCTAAATTAATATCAATTGTATCGTTCACTTTTATAATATCTTTATACCCTAGTTTATTACTTTTTACATTTTTAATAATTGCAACACTGCAGTTTAGGGAATCTAGATTAAGGTACTGGTAGATTTCCATCGCTTTACCTGCTTTAATATGATCTAATACAATTCCACGTTCAATACTATCTACATTTAACATAAAAATCCTCCTATTTATCCAATCCCAGTAATTTAATGATAAGCGCCATTCGAGCAAATTTTCCGTATTCTACCTGATCAAAGTAAACGGCTCGTTTATCACTATCTACTTCGACTGAAATTTCATTTACACGTGGCAGAGGATGCATAATTTTAAGGTCTTCTTTTGCATGCTCGAGTTTGCTTCGTGTCAAGATATAACTGTCTTTTAAACGGATATAATCAGCTTCATTAAAGAATCGTTCTCTTTGTACACGAGTCATGTATAAAATATCAAGCTCTGGAATTGCTTCATCCATGCTTGCGACTTCTGTAAATGGAATGTTGTTTTTGATGAGAACCTCATCTTTTATATAATCAGGAATTTGTAATTCATCGGGAGAAATTAAGATAAATTTGATATTTTCATAAAGAGAAAGTTGCTTGATAAGAGAATGAACCGTACGTCCGAATTTTAAGTCACCACAAAAACCAACCGTTAAATTGGAAAGCCTATGTTTTGTTTCACGAATGGTAAGTAGATCAGTTAAAGTTTGTGTTGGGTGATTATGTCCACCATCACCAGCATTGATTACGGGAATATTTACGTGCATAGATGCAACGAGAGGGGCTCCTTCTTTTGGATGCCGCATTGCAATAATATCTGCATATTTTTCAACGGTTCTGGCGGTGTCGGCAACACTTTCTCCTTTTGCAGCTGAGCTGGAATCGGACGAAGAAAAACCAAGTACATTTCCTCCTAGCTCCATCATTGCTGCCTCAAAGCTTAAACGGGTTCGTGTACTTGGTTCAAAAAATAAGGTCGCTAACTTTTTTCCTTTACAAATTTCAGAATATTTGGTACGGTGCTTGATAATATCTTCCGCTAAAAGGAGAATTTCATCTAATTCTTGAAGCGTCAAATCGGTTGGATCAATTAAATGTTTCATAAGTCCACCATTCCTTTCCTTATTGTTTTGTTTTAAAATTATGACATGGCAAATTTTTTTGATTATACATGGTTTTGACCATGTTTGTCAATAGAAAATGGAAAAAAATTAAAAAAAGAGACAGCTGGGTTATAATACAAAAAATAAATATGGTATGATAAAAGGTAACACTTTGTTGAATAGAAAGGGATAAAATGAAATCAAAATGGATTTATAACTTGCCCAAAATTGAATTACATTGTCATTTAGATGGCTCGCTGTCAGGTGAAACAATAACGAAATTAGCAAAAATGTCAAATGTTGTTATCCCAGAAACAATAGAGGAATTAAATCAGCTGTTACAAGTAACGAATCAATGTAAGAGTCTTGCGGAGTATTTAGAAAAATTTAAACTTCCGATTGCCTGTTTGCAGACGGAAGATGCGTTGGAGTATGGAGCGTATTCATTAATAAAAGATGTTGCAAAAGAGAATGTGATTTATATAGAAGTTCGATTTGCACCTCAATCTTGCAGGGAAAAAGGACTTACAGCAAAAAAGGCAGTAAAAAGTGTGATTGCTGGATTAAAGAGAGGCTATGATGCATTTGGGGTAAGGAGCGCGGTTTTAGTATGTGGTATGCGACATGAGCTCGTTGCAAATAATATTGCTATGTTAGAAGATGTAAAAGAGTTTTTAGGGAAAGGAGTTTGCGGTGTTGATTTAGCAGGTAGTGAAGCTGATTTTCCGCCAATGTTACAACAAGAGTTTTTTGTTGAAGCAAAAAAGCTGGGGTTTCCAATTACCATACATGCAGGCGAGTGTCAACGTGCAGAAAATGTATGGGATGCTATTTTACTTGGAGCGAAAAGAGTGGGCCATGGAATTGCCATAATGAATCATCCAGGTATTTTACAGGAAGTAAAAGAGAAAAAAATTGTGCTTGAACTATGTCCGTCAAGTAACTTACAAACAAAAGCAGTGGAGGATATTAAGCAGTATCCGATTCGAAAATTTATGGAAAAAGAATTATGTATTACACTAAATACAGATAATCGTATGGTTACAGGAACAACGCTTTCTCAAGAATATGAAAAAATGGCAAGTTACTTTGAATTAACGAATGAGATGTTGATTCGGATTACTAAAGATGCAATTAATGCAGCCTTTCTCGACATGGGTACAAAAGAAGAATTATTGGCAATAGTAGAAGACTATCCATTGCAGTAGAAGACACGAATAAATATACTAAAAAAATGTATAAATATTTAATAATAGCTTGCCTTAGGAATAAAAATAGGATATACTAAATGAAAAATAAAGGAAAAAGGAGATAAAATATGGCTGTTAATTTACGAGGAAAAAGTATTTTAAAACTGTTAGATTTAACTTCAGAGGAAATACGATATCTTTTAGACCTTTCTAAAAATTTTAAAGATTTAAAAAGAGCGGGAACACCTCATAAATATTTAGAAGGAAAGAATATTGTATTATTATTCGAAAAGACGTCTACACGAACCAGATGTGCATTTGAAGTTGCAGGAATGGATTTGGGAATGGGTGTAACTTACTTGGATCCAGGTAGTTCTCAGATGGGGAAGAAAGAGAGTATCGAAGATACGGCACGTGTATTAGGAAGAATGTATGATGGGATTGAATATCGTGGTTATGATCAGAATTTAGTTCAAAAGTTATCTGATTTTGCAGGTGTTCCAGTTTGGAATGGCTTAACGGATCAATTTCATCCAACGCAGATGATTGCAGATTTGCTTACAATAGAAGAAAAACTTGGAGCACTGAAAGGCATAAATTTGACCTATATGGGGGATTCTCGAAATAATATGGGAAACTCTTTGATGGTTGCCTGTGCAAAAATGGGAATCAATTTCACTGCGTGCGCACCTAAAGAATTGTTTCCAGAAGAAGAACTTGTAAAACAATGTGTATTGATAGCAAAAGAAAACAATAGCAGTGTAACTTTAACTGAAGATATTGAGGTGGGTAGTAAAGAAGCTGATGTTATATATACGGATATTTGGGTATCAATGGGTGAACCAGATGATGTTTGGGAAAGAAGAATTGAAGTATTAAAGGCTTATCAAGTGAATAAACAAGTAATGGATCAGGCAAAAGAAGGAGCAATTTTTATGCACTGCCTGCCTTCATTCCATGACCGAAAAACTGTAATTGGAGAAGAAATTTTTCAAAAATTTGGTCTGTCAGAGATGGAAGCTACAAATGAAGTATTTGAATCCAAACAATCGGTTGTTTTTGACGAAGCAGAAAATAGAATGCACTCGATTAAAGCAATCGTTTATGCAACGTTGTGCTAAAGATTTTTAAGTCTTTGATATATGTATAAGTACGTTCTAATTAGCGTCAGTGATTTATTTTTATATTGGGTTAGGCTGATTTTATAATTGTATTTTATGTATAATTATGCTATGATTAAGCATATATTCAGACAATATGATAGTTGATAGGAGTAACAAAATGAAGGTGAAAGATACAGTTAGTGCAAAAGATGCCAATAACCTTAAAATCACAAGACAGGAAGCAATTATTAATCTTATAGAAAACGAACATGTAGGCACACAAAATGAGCTTTTAAAACGACTCGAGGACGCGGGTTTTGTGGTTACACAGGCAACGATTTCGAGAGATATCAGAGAGCTTCGATTAATTAAAGCAGCAAATCCAGGTGGAAGCTACCATTATGAGATAAGTAAATCAAATGATAATTCTTTGGATAGTAATAAATTCTATTCCATTTTTAAAGCAGGAGTCAATAAAGTCGATTATGCAAATAATTTGGTAGTTGTAAAATGTTTTACTGGGATGGCACAGGCAGTTTGTGCAACAATGGACGGAATGGACTGGCCAGGTATTGTGGGAACTGTTTCTGGGGATGATACGATTTTGGTGGTCATGCGAAATGAGCAAAGTGCAAAGGATCTTGTTCAAAAATTAAAAGAAATAAGATGAAGCAGCTATAAAATGGATTAATGTGTATATACTATCAATGAGGTGATAAATGATATGCATAATCAGATGAAGGACACACAGCATAAAGAAAAGACTGCCCAAAATAAGAGCTTGAATTTATTTAATGCGATTACCAAAAGTGTGAAACCTAAAAATCAAAATCAGGCGCATAATGTGAAGAAAGAAGGAACTGGGCGTTTGAATCAAATGAAATAGCATCCGAGAGGATGCTATTTTAAAGTTATTGTCTATTTGGAACGGAAATGACTACAAGCGTTATTTTAACCTTACCACGAAGTGGGAATAAGGTTATGAGCAAGTATCAAAGCATATTGTGAATATCCGCTTTGACTAAGGGAGGAAGATAATGGAATTTAAGTATGAAAAAGTAAAAAATCCTGAGTATTTTAGAGAAAATAGATTAGAGGCACATTCCGATCATAAATTTTATCAAAACAAATTACACGCGATGGAACAGAAGGATGATTGTAAGATTTGCTTGAATGGTATGTGGAAGTTTCATTATGCGAAAAATTATGAAAGTACAATAAAAGGATTTGAAGGAGAAAACTATGACTGTAAATGCTGGGATGATATAAAAGTTCCATCTAATATTCAATTAGAAGGCTATGATAAACCTATGTATACCAATTGCCCGTATCCATGGGAAGGGCACGAAATGGTAGAGCCAGGAGAAATTCCGGTTATGTTTAATCCGGTTGGCAGTTATGTAAAGTATTTGAATCTTCCAGATGTGTGGAACGAACAGCGTATATTTATTTCGTTTCAAGGAGTGGAAAGTGCACTTGCACTTTGGTGCAATGGCAAATATGTTGGTTACAGTTCGGATTCTTTTACTCCTTCTGAATTTGAGATTACAAACGATTTGAAAGAGGGAGAAAATAAAATTGCGGTTCAGGTTTATAAATGGAGTAGTGGTAGTTGGCTGGAAGATCAGGATTTCTTTCGCTTTTCTGGAATTTTTCGTGATGTCATTTTGTATTGTATTCCAAGTACTCATATTTACGATCTGAAAATTTCGCAGAATCTATCGAATGATTTGAAAAAAGCAGACTTGTCTCTTAATCTTGAATTAATGGGAACTAAGAAAGGTACGCTAGAAGTTTGCTTAAATAAAGATGCGGAATTGATAAAAAAAGAGCGAGTGATACTTTCGGATGAAAGTATAAAAAAAGGGAAGATAGATCTTAATATAGCGGTCGAAATGCCATTGTTATGGAGCGCTGAAAAGCCCAATCTTTATGATTTATTTCTTACAATAAAGGACGAAGAGGGGAATACAGTAGAGGTAATTACTCAAAAAGTTGGATTTCGTAGATTCGAGATCAGGGATGGAATTATGTGTTTAAATGGGAAACGAATTGTGTTCAATGGAGTGAACCGTCATGAATTTAGTTGTGATAATGGAAGAGTGGTATCAGAAGAGGAAATGATAAAAGACATTTTGATGATGAAGCAAAACAATATCAATGCAATTCGAACTTGTCATTATCCAGATAGTCAAAGGCTGTATGAACTTTGCGATGAATATGGGCTTTACATGATTGCGGAAGCAAATTTAGAGACACATGGAACCTGGCAGTATTATGAACTGGGACTTACCGAATTTGACAAAATTTTACCATGTGATAAACCCCAGTGGCATGCTATTGTGATGGATCGTGCAAATTCCATGTATCAGGTGGAAAAGAATCATCCAGCAATTCTTATTTGGTCATGTGGGAATGAATCCTTTGGGGGTAAAAATATTTATGATATGTCGCAATTTTTTCGTGAAAATGATCCAAATCGATTGGTGCATTATGAAGGTGTAATGCATGATCGAAGATATAATGACAGCAGTGATATGGAAAGTCAAATGTATCCATCCGTAAAGGATATTGAAACTTTTTTGGCAGCAGATAAGCGAAAACCATTTATTTGTTGTGAATATATGCATGCGATGGGAAATTCGGTTGGAGCGATGTTTAAGTATACAGACTTGACAGAGCGCGAACCATCCTATCAAGGGGGATTTATCTGGGATTATATGGATCAAGTGATTCGTACAAAGGATCGATTTGGTCATGAGGATTTGGCATATGGAGGCGATTTTGATGACAGACCAAGTGACTATGATTTTTGCGGGAATGGCATTGTAACCGGAGATAGATTAGGTTCGCCCAAGATGCAGGAAGTCAAATTTAATTATCAGACGATACGAATGAGGGTAGAACGCAATCGTGTGTTCATTAAAAATAAAAATTTATTTACGAATACGCAAGACTACGAATGCAGAGTGTATTTATTAAGAGAAGGAAGTGAAATTTATCAAGGAAAGCTCGAAACAAGGGTGGAGCCTTTGTGCGAGGCGTATTATGATTTGCCGATACCAAAACAACTATATCAAGGAGAGTATTGTATCACTGTGTCCTTTGTTTTAAAAGAGGATACTCTATGGGCGAAGATGGGACATGAAGTCGCATTTGGGCAAGGCATTTTTACCGTGGAAGAAGATAGTATGGATTGTATTCCGAAAATCGAACCACAAAAATTTAGAGTGACCAAAAGTAACAATGCAATTGGTGTAAAAGGAGAAGCATTCGAAGTATTGTTTTCAATTCTCAATGGAGGGATGACTTCTTATGTATATGGTGGACAAGAAATGTTAAAGGCGATACCAAAACCAAATTTTTGGAGAGCACCAACTTCAAATGATATTGGAAATCGTATGCCGGCACGCTATGGGCAGTGGAAGTTAGCTAGTATGTATCTAAGTCACAACAAGGGGAATCTTTTTGACTATGCAAAAAATCCAATTGTAGTGGAGAACGATAAGTCAATACTAGTCTCGTATACATACTATTTACCGACCTTGCCAGAGAGTAGTTGTATGTTAAGTTATGAAGTTTTTTATGATGGAACAGTGGAAACAACGCTTTCCTATGAACCAGTAAAAGAATTAGGCGATATGCCTGAGTTTGGAGTTATCTTTAAACTCGATGCAGACTATAATCAATTAATATGGTATGGAAATGGACCAGATGAAACCTACTGGGATAGAAAACATGGTGCAAAGCTTGGTATTTATAAGAATGCAGTAGCGGATAATATGGCGAGTTATCTGGTTCCACAAGAATGCGGGAATAAAACAGATGTTCGCTATGCAAAAGTAATCAATCATCGTGGAAGAGGGCTTTTGTTTACTGGAACGAATATGAACTTTTCAGCACTTCCGTATTCTCCGCACGAACTGGAACAAGCAATGCATCCATATGAATTGCCGCCTGTGAATTACACACATGTGCGTGTTTCCTTGCAACAAATGGGTGTTGCAGGGGATGATAGCTGGGGGGCCAGAACACACGATGAATTTTTGATTGATATTGCCAAACAAGTCAATTTTTGCTTCCGATTTAAAGGAATTAGCTGATATAAAATTATTTGTATCCTAGCGCCACCACGATTCATTGACTGGATATGGATTTGAAATCTATCATAGAGACAATCTGTGAGTGTACGGAATAGAGGAAAACGGTCTGTTATAAATTGAGATAGTATATGCTCAATTTATAGCAGATTTTTTTGTAAATTGAAAAGAGAATTAGATTTACAAGGGTTTTACATCAGGCTGACAGTTCGATAATCTAGTATTGATATACTTTAAAAAAGAGAATTGAGGAGAAAACAGATGAAAAAGGAAAAAATCCAAAAGAAAAAGAGAAAAGGGAAATCACTGCGAACATTATTTTTTCGAAATCTTTTTATGGTTTTTTTCATTCCGTATACCTGTATTTTGCTAGGAATCGGTTTTTATACCTATCAAAAATCAAGAGAAGAAAATATAGCTCATAGTAGTATGTATGCATCGATGTTAAGCAATGAAATGGAAGAACGGATTGAAAAATATAAAGCAGTCGTAGAACTCGCAGCGACTCGTCAAGAAGTTAAATCACTCGATTATACACAAGCGGAACCATATTTACAAGAATTATTGGAACTGGAAGGGAAAGAGTGGTCACATTTTTTAATTACCAATCAAAATGGTACGGAGCAAGCGCATTCAGAAGGAAAAATAGGACATGGAATTTCGTTGAGATTTGATGACTGTTTTTTGCATTCATGGAAGGAAGAGTCTACTTTTGTAAGTGAACCGACAATTTCTAAGAGCACAGGGCGTGCAGTAATGGGAATATCCACGCCTGTATATCGAGATGGAGAAAAAGTAGGTGTTATAATTGGATATGTCTGGTTGGAAAGTATTGCAAATACGCTTAATAGCTATAGCTATACAGATAATAGCTATGCATTTATGATAAATTCGGATGGTACCATTTCGGCACATCCAAATCAGGATTTGATTCTTTCGGAAAAATGGGACAATAAAAAAGAAGAAAAGGGATATGCCTATAACTATGCACCGGTTGGAGATACCTTACTTACTATTTGCGTGGTATCACCGAACAAGGAATTGTATGTAATGGCAGATGCAATTATAAAAATGCTTTTACTTGCATTTGCGATGATGTTTGTATGCAGTATGATAGGAGCCAGCTTGATATCTTCCAAAATAGTAGGTTTAATTCAGTGGATTGTGGAGAAAATGAAAGATTTAGCGAATGGAATAACCACAGTGCAAGACAAGAAAGTCGCATATGAAAAAGCCAGTGAAATTATAATGTTGAAGAGAGAAACCTTTTTATTGGCGGATACCTTGCATCAAATTATGGATAAATTAGAAATGCAATCGTTCAAATTGAGTGAGATTGTAGGAGGATTATCGCAGCGTATTAAGGAATCGGATGAGAGCATTAATGAGGTAGCAAATCAAGCCAATGAGTTTGCATCTGGGATTGAAGAAATATCGTTTACTTGTGAGAATTTAAAAATGCATTCGGCTTCCGATATGGTAGATGCATCTACGATAGTAGCTGATGCAAATCGGGGGAGTGAAAATTCCAAAGAGATGCTAAAGCGGTCACAAAAAACGATAAGTGAAGTAAGAAGAAGTAGAAAAGAGACAGTTGAAATTGTTGAAAAAATACGAAAAGAACTTATGCTCTCTATGGAGGAGAGTAAAAAAACAAAAATGATTCAAGTATTAACAGAAGAAATTTTAGGAATAACAATGCAAACAAACTTACTTTCTTTAAATGCTTCCATTGAAGCGGCCAGAGCGAGTGATGCTGGTAAAGGATTTTCAGTAGTGGCATCTGAGATGGGAGCATTAGCAAAAAGTTGTGAAAAAATAGCAAATAATATACAAATGATTAGTAAAGTCGTGATGAATGCGGTTGCAAAGTTGGAAAAAGATGCAAGACATTTACTTCAATATGTAGATGAGTCTATTCTATCAGAATATGGAGCATTTGAAGAAATGGCGGAACAGTATAATCAAGATGCGGAAAAAATGGGAGAGACAATGTGTCATTTTTCAAAGAAAGCACAAAAGTTAAGTATTTCATTTCATGAAATGGATGATAATATTAGTCAAATTGTAGAAGCGATGGAAGAGGAAAAGGGGAGTGTGGAACTAATAGCAAAAAATGCAACGCTCCTTGCTGGATATATTGATCAAGTTTCGCTGGATTCAAGTCAATGTAACATGGTGGCAGAGGAGTTGCATGAAGAAGTTATGCAATTTCATCAAACAAAGTAAAAGAAAATGGAGGAAAAATTATGAATGATTATAATGTAATAGGCGGATTTTTATGTATGGTAGTGTCCATTGTTTATTTTCTAGCAGGTGCGGTGTTAGTAATACAAAAAGAAAAGGCAGCATTTTTGGTTTGTGACGTAAGTGATAAACACTTAGAAACGAATCAAATCGGTAAAGAAACGCAGATAAGCAAAAAAATGGGGCAGCATCTCTTTGTATGGACAAGTATTTTTGCGGTAGCAACAGTATTATCGTATTATGTTAGCTTTTGGTTTTCAATACTTGCTGCAATGATTTGGGTTGTGTTATTTTGGTTAACTATTGAACGGAAGAATTATTTAAAATAAACCTTGCATAACGATGTACATAGTTATACAATAGCAATAGAAATGAGGTATGAGTATGAATAAGGAAATAATGAAAGGTAGTATTGATATTCTATTGCTTTCTCAAATTGCGAGAAGAGATATGTATGGATTTGAAATTGTAAAAGAACTACAGTTAAAAAGCAATAATATATATAAAATGAGCGAAGGAACCTTGTATCCGGCACTGCAGAGACTGGAACAAAAGATGTGTGTGTGTTCATATTGGGAAAATTCGGATGCAGGTGGTAGGAGAAAATATTATAAGATAACGGATTTAGGTATGGAAAAACTGATTAAAAAGATGGATGAATGGAAGCAGGTGAGTGAACTAATTCATTCGTGTAAGGAGGAATTAAATTGGATAGATTTAGAGAATACATCGATGCAGTTTTAAAAGGGATATGCATAAGCAAAAAGCGTAAACAAGAGATGCAAGATGAGTTGTATGATCATTTAAATATGTTGAAGGATGAATTAATACAAGAGGGCTATTCGAAGGAAGAAGCCGAGAGTATAGCTATAAAACGATTTGGTGATACAACGAGTATCCAAAAGGAACTGAGACATGTTTTAACCCCATTTAGAGAATGGAGTAGACAATGGAGAAAAAAGAATGTACCAAAAATGATGCTTGAGTATGCATCCATAGTCGTTTTTGCCCTATTTATATCGTTATCGATTCATAGTTATGTGTTTGCAGCAACACAAGTGCAACAGTCTTCTATGAAAAATACATTGCAGGAAGGTCAGCGTCTCATTGAAAATAAACTTACATATAATTTTTCAAAGCCTGAAAGAGGAGATATTGTAATTATTGATAAGGAACGGAAAGCGGGAGCTTTGCATGTTTTTCTTGAGAATGGCATCGAAATGGTTGAAGCCTTCTCAAATAAAGAAAAGGTTGATAATAAACGACTTGTAAAACGCGTGATAGGTATTCCGGGAGATACGGTTGATATAAAGAATGGCAGGGTATTTATAAATGAAGCGTTGTATGAGGAAACATATACAAGAGGAGATACTTATCCCAATAGCATGAAGTTTCCTATAGTTATACCAGAAAAAGAATATTTTGTTATGGGAGATAATCGGGAAGTCAGTTTGGATAGTAGAGATTTGGGACTCTTTTCTATTGATGCAATTGAGGGAAAAGTAACAGCTAGGTTATGGCCTCTTAATGAACTGGGTCTAGTGGAATAATAAGAAATAAGAAAAGTTACGGAAGCCTATTTAATGCAGATATATTGTGAATATTATGTATTTTTATTGCATAAGATTAAGAAACAAGTTATCTAAAGGAGATTAGGTGAAAGGATATATAGAAGAGCGGGCGGTAAGTCTGGCAAATTACATCATTGAAAACAATGCAACGGTTAGGCAGACGGCAAAGGAGTTCGGAATAAGCAAAAGTACCGTACATAAAGATGTAACAGAGAGACTCACTGTTATAAATCCAGCATTAGCAAAAAGGACTCGAAGTGTTCTTGATGTAAATAAATCAGAGAGACACATTCGGGGAGGGCTTGCTACAAAAGAAAAATATTTGCACATGAATGCGTAAAGAAATAAAAGAGTGTTATTTGACAACCATAAAGGTCTCAAATAACACTCTTTTTAAGAGGGCGTAATTTTTTCTGTGTCCAAAAAAAGAGTATTTCTTGAATTGAGTTAGATATGTAAGTTTCTTTGTAAAAAAA
>JBGUEO010000065.1:0-11076 GCA_041821315.1 Velocimicrobium sp.
AAATACAGTGATTCGCTAGTTTACTTACCATAAATAATCTCTTGTCATAATAGACCTTATGACAAGCTTTTCATAAGGTCTATGCGCATTTGTATCCATCAATTCAGCGTACTATGGCTGATAAATTAAATGATATGTTTCATGACGAATCAGATTTCGAGGATGATGATGAAAGTGAGGAATCGGAAGAATGATGGAAGGACGCTTAGGCTACAACAGCTCCAATAAGCGATACGGACTTTTGGTATCGGACTTGTGGGAAAATGATGGATTTCATTGTGGCGAAGGATTGGAGTTTCTTGTCGAAGATGAATGGATTTCTACCAGAATTGAAATGGCTTGGAATGAAAATGGCAATGCATGGTATCTAGTGGGAACCCCTTATTATGGGGATTTGGAATATGTAAGAGCAAGGATTTAATACCTTGCTCGGATTGGAGAATGTTATGAGTAAAATATATCGACGTACCACCCTTCTTAATGGTGTAAATGCTACTAAGAAGGATAAGAACCGCAAACGTAATGTCATTATGAATTTCAGAGTTTCACCAGGAGAAAAACAGCTGATTGATGAGCGTATAACGCTTTCGGGGCTTTTGAGATCCGAATATTTTATCAATAGTTGTTTAGAACAGGAGATTCATGTGACTGGAAATATTAAAACCTTTGATGCAATAAAGAAACGCATGGAGCTGATAGACAAGCATTTATGTAACATTAGTATGTCCGAGGAACTGGATTTTGAGATTTTGGAATCGTTACGGACAGTATTGGAATTATTAGATCATTTGTATGGTAGCAATGAGTAGCTACAGAAAGAGAGGCAATTATGTTTATTAGTGATAGAAGATTACTGGTGGTAGGCATTGATCATGGATTTTCCATGATGAAAACTCCACATGCAACATTTGAAAATGGTGTTGAAAAACTGGGTGGAGAAGCAACACTCACCAACAACACATTAATTTATCAGGGAAATTATTATAAGGTGGGAGAAGGAAGACTCCCTCTTATGCAGACCAAGACAGAGAACGAGAATTATTTTTTACTAACGCTGGCTGCAATTGCTAAGGAAATGGATATTTATCAACAGCGCAAGGCAGATGTGATTCTAGCGGTGGGTTTACCATTTAGCAGATTTGGAAAAGAAAAAGAAGATTTTTATCATTATCTGTTACGAGAAGATTTGATTCAGTTTAACTATTGTGGTAGGGATTATGAGATTCAGATTTTAGATGTTTATGTATTTCCACAGTGCTACGCAGCAATAGCAGACAAGCTCCGAGAATATGGAAGAGAAAATCTAATTGCTGATATTGGGTCAAAAACCATTGATGTGATTCATACAAGAAATTATGTACCAGTAGAAAGTGAAAGTACTTCGATTCCAGCGGCATTGATTCAGTGTATGGAAGGCATTAAAAGTAATGTTTACCAAAATTGTAACCGCAGGGTCAGCGAAGATATGATTCAGCAGATGATTCTTGAAAAGGACGTAAATATCCCAACAGATTGTAAGGTAATTATCAGATCAGGGCTTGCAGATTTTGCAAAAGGGATGGAAGCAAAGTTAGCGGAACTTGGATTTGATCTTGAAATGTTCACAGTCATTTATGCAGGTGGCGGTGCTATGTTAATGAAGAATTATGGAACCTTGAAAGGTACAAATATTCATTACTTAGAAGATATTCGGGCAAATGCAAAAGGATATGAATTCTTGGCAAAGCAGAAAGGAAAATTCTAGGCGATGCAAGACAAGATGATATTTTTCAAGAATTAGAGGTGGGCGATGGCAGGAAAAAGTGAGTTACAGAAATCTTTGTCCTTTCGATTAAATCTATCGAAAGAGGATGAAAGAGAACTGTATGAAGCAATTATGGGACATAACCGTGATAACGAAAATGATCCATATGGTAGTAGTGGAGCTTATATCAAAGCAGCATTGAAATGTTATCACGGAAATGAAATGCTAATGGAACAGCAAGAGCATTTCAAAGAGGAGATGCAGGAGTATTTACAGATGCAGGCAAATGAGCAGAGAGAGTTATTCTTAAAAGCATTAGAAGTCCATGATCAAAAGATGGTAGCTATGATAGTAGAATCGGTAGCAAGTACCTTGGCAAGGATGGAAATGCAACCTTTTGTGAAACCGCATAGGGAAGAAAATAACACTTCTTCCCTGGAGAAGGTACAGGGGAAAAGAGCAGAAATAATCTTGCAGGATACGATAGATGAAACTATGCCAGAAGAAGCCTTTTCTTATTTGCAGAATTTATAAGTTAGTAATGTGGGTATTACAGTTTGAATTTATTGTCTTACATATTGCATGACACATCTACAGAAGAAAATCAGATGTGTTGCATATGGTCAGACAAGTATAAGAAATGTAATACACGCCACTGTGATAGCGGAGGGAGCAAGGGTATTTCGTCTACGTTGTAGCCGAGTGATTTTTCTCCAGGATCGGAAGCAATGAAGGCAACGCATAGAACTTGCATCGCCTGTTGCATCCAATCCCTACGAAAAATCACAAGACCACTATCATCCAATGTAGGTTATGAAAAATTATTTCGAACGTGCCAGCTGCTAATAGAAACTCTCCACAGGAGACTTTCCATTAGCGCTATCCCATATTTTCATAATCTCAGTGTAGTGTGTGGTGGATGATAGGCAAGTTTCGCAAATGTGGTACCCACATTCGCACCGGAAGCAGCCGATGGGCTGTTCCTAAACTTGCCAGCGGGGCTTTGCCCCCTTGGAACCCCCAGCAAAAGTTTCACTCTTGCATCTGGAGCCACTGATGTTCTGGTATGAAATTCCGAGACATCCGCTGGAAGTCTCTTCATCTCATCCCATCCATCAGTTAGGGGCAGCTTTATCACGATAGCTATTACTAATGAGCTTGCCCCTGCCCCCCAAAAGATAAAACCACGAAAGGAGTGTAAAACAAAGTGCGGAAAAGAGAATACCAAGTCAAGTTTCGAATGAATCAAGAAGAGTACGAACGACTACAGGAAAAAGTGACAGCTTCAGGAAAGACACAGCAGTCATTTATCATCAGTGCTCTTGCTGGAGTAGTGATTGCTCCTAGAGAAGAAATTGATGTACTTAAGAATATAAACAAGAATTTTGATGACCTGCTTCGCCAGATTAGAGGGATGGCAACGAATGTAAATCAGATGGCACATATTGCAAATGGAACAGGAGTTCTGGCAACCATAAACAAATTGGAAGACATTGCAGATCAAATTAACTATTTTAAGAAGGAGTGTGAAGAAATGTGGCAATCAATAAGACGATTAATAAGTCAACAAAATCACATGGGGCAATGAGAAATTGTATCGAATATGTGCTTCGTGAAGATAAAACAAATCAGGGACTTGTATATGTAACTGGACCATTTTCAGCGGATGAAATTACGTATGATTCAGTTTATCAATCCTTTTTAGAAGAAAAGAAATTGTGGGGCAAGGATTCTGGAAGAATGTATGCCCATAATATTATTTCTTGGCATAAAGAGGAAAAGCTTACGTTACAGCAGGCATTTGCATTTGGAAAAGAATTTGTAGAGAAATGGTTTGATGGATTTCAGACATTGATTGGGGTGCACAAGGATCGGGATCATGTGCACTTACATCTGGTCACAAATACAGTGAGCTATGAGGATGGTCATAAGCTACATAATTCCAAAAGAGATTTGGAGCGTATGAAAGAAATGACCAATCAGATGTGTGTAGAACGTGGATTGACAGTAGCGCAGAAAGGTAAAGATTTTCATGGAAATGATTTGGAAGAAGGTCATGTTAGAGCTTGGAGCAAGGATAAATATCATCTCCTGCTGAATGACCAAAAGAAAAGTCATGTTGCAGAATGTGCCTTGGCAGTTATGGAAACGAGAGAACAAAGCTGTAGCAAAGAGGAATTTGTGAAAGGTATGGCAATAAGAGGCTGGAACACCACTTGGATTGATAGTAGAAAGAATATTACTTTTAAAAATGATGATGGTAAAAAAGTGCGTGATTCCAATATTTCCAAGATCTTTCAGATGGCGATATCAAAGGAGGGCTTATTGAATGAATTTGAAAGACAGGCAGAACGCAGAGAACGTATTAGTAAAACCGAAAGAACAGATAGCGGAGAATTCCTTCTTGATGAAGAAATCAGAACTGCAGATTCAGAATTTGAAGAATACTATAGAGAAGTTAAAGCGGCTATTGCAGGAAGCGCTACAGGCACTTCAAACAATGACAGCGGAGAGGGACAATTTGCTAAAGATTCAGAAAGAGGACAGGGAATTGTTCGTGGAAGAATTGGAAAAACAACAGACGCTAAATCAGATTTTGGAGAACGAAAAGAAAATCTTGCAGGAGAAAGAATATCGCTCAATGAAAGACTTGGAGTATGTCAACAAGAGGTTAGAAAGCGAGAAGAGGAGCGGAAACTGGATGAGCAGACGCATACGAGAACTAGAGGGCGAAGTCGCTAGATTAAAAAACCGTCCTCTGTGGAAGAATATATTGGATGATTTAAAACCAAAGCTGAAGTGTAGACCATATAACAGAAAAGGAAAGTTTTATGAGTTTATGGGAAAATTATTTCATGGGTTATTAGCAGTGGTATTTACGATTATTGTTTTTGTGGCAGTCTATTGGTTCATGAAATGGTCAATGCACCAGTAAGATTAAATTACAGGCTGATGGAAGGGATTGATGATATGAGATTCATTAACGCAAGTTATAATTCAAATTATAATAGTATAGATATAACGACATTTGATAATATTTTACTTAGAATTGATTGCAATAAAGCAGAAGAGGGAATCAGGACAACACCTGGTTCCCAATGTGCTTTAAATGCAATGGCAATTGATGAACCTTTGGAATATGTAAGGCTTGCTTTGGATGGAGAGATGCAGATGTGGGTGGATGCAGAAGATAGTTTGGAACTTTGGTAATAAAAAATAACGAATTAATTTATTCTTGTGGAGAAAAAACATGAAATATGGTAGAATGGTTCTAAAATCGAACTATAATAAATTAACGGTTGAAAAATGAGGAACTGAAAAATGAATGAGATATTAGGATTTGTAAATGAAAAAGCAAAGGTATTAATGATTCTCAAAGAAAATCAATTAGAAATAGATGGGAATAATATTTGCCCGTTAAATCAGCAAGAGATTGCAGATTTAGTACCTTGTGGAAAATTCAAGGCAAATCAGATGATAAAAGAATTAGTTGAACAAGAATATGTTAGGATGCTTCATACAAAGGGAAGATATATGATAACCGATAAAGGAAATGAAGTTTTAAAAAAGATGTCGTTGGAGTAAAAGTTTTAGTCCAAAAAAAGTCTAAAATAGCTCAAGATTAGTCCAAGATTTAGTTCAAGATTAGTCTAGTGGAAAGGAATGTAGATGATATATACAGATGAACAACTTATTGAAAAAATTAAAAAAATGATTATTACATTCGAAGATGAAGTAGTTGAGTTTAAGGAAGCGCGTACAAGCTATTCCTTTAAAGATATCGGAAAATATTTTTCGGCATTAGGAAATGAAGCCAATATTAGAGGAAAGAAGGAAGCATGGTTAATCTTTGGTGTTGACAATAAAAAGAATATACTGGGTACAGCTTATCGTCAGGATGGAAACTTACAAAACTTGAAAAAGGAAATAGTTGGCGGTACAAATGAAAGGGCGACTTTTATGGAAATCTATGATTTGAAAATAGATAATCATAGGATTGTAGCATTTCAGATTCCACCAGCAACCAGAGGAATTCCCGCAACCTGGAATGGAGCTGCATATGCACGTGAAGATGAAAATACGTGTCCTTTACCAATGGATAAGATGGATTTGATTCGTAGTCAAATAGGTGTTGATTGGTCGAGGGAAATAGTTGAAAATGCTGATTTATCCGATTTAGATGAAGAGGCAGTTGCTTATGCAAGAGAACTGTTTATAAAAAAACAAAAATCATCACGAAAATCTACAGAAATGCTTGAGAAAATGAGTGATATGGAGATCCTTAACAAAGCGGGCCTTTTAATAAAAGGAAAAGTAACGAATGCTGCATTGATCTTATTGGGAAAAGAGGAATCCTCTTACTTGTTTGATGGATTTATTCCAAGGATTACATGGACTTTATATAGCGGAAGTGGAACAGCGAAAGCATATGAACATTTCGATATGCCCTTACTTTTAGCAGTGGATAAAACATATGCAAAGATTCGTAATGAGAAATACCGCTATATTGCAGGACAGCAAACTCTTTTCCCAGATGAAACATATCAATATGACCAGGATGTTGTAAAAGAAATACTAAATAACTGTATTGCACATTCAAATTATCAGCTACGCGGTAAAATCAATGTAGAGGAATTTGAAGATAGGCTTGTTTTTATTAATGAAGGAAATTTCATTCCTGAAACTGTGGAACAAGCGCTAGAAGAGGGATATAAACCACCATATTATAGAAATACTTTTCTATGCAGGGCGATGGTAAATCTGTATATGATTGATACAAATGCAATGGGAATACCAATGATGTATCAGATTCAAAGGGAAAAATGTTTCCCGTTACCTACGTATGACCTAGAGAATCCAAGTAGGGTAATGGTTACATTGTATGGAAAGATTTTAGATAAGAACTATACTCAGTTATTAAAATCAAATGGAGATTTGGATTTACAGACTGTATTATTACTTGATAAAATCCAGAAACATGAAACAATCTCAAAGGAAAATTATAACGAAATAAAGAAACTTGGACTTGTCGAGGGTAGATATCCTAATATATTTGTCTCTTTTAAGGTTGCAAATATGGTAGGACAGCAGACGGATTATGTTAGAAATAAAGGGCTTAGCACAGATGTTTACAAGCAAATAATGACAAATGCATTGGAAACGATGGATAAAGCAAGCGTGACAGAACTTAAACAAGTTCTAGTAGGAGCCCTACCTGCAATATTGGATGATAAACAGCAGTCCAAAAAAGTATCTAATATCTTGCAGGCTATGAAGCGTGAAGGTATGGCTGATGTAGAAGGAACTGGACATGCTGCAAGATGGTATTTAGTTGAGAAATAATCGTTGGACTAATCTTGGACTAAAAATATGTTGAGTAGTTTAATAAACATCTAAAAAGCATGAAAATAGAGGACTTGAGCTTGGACTAGTATAGAAATATTAGCACAAGAAGCTTAAATAGTATAAACACGACAATAAAACTTATTTTTAGAGGAAAACTATGGAAGAATTAATTGTTAAACGAATATATGAAGAAGTATTTTTACAAATACAACATAGTAATATTGACTTATTTTTATGTGGTGGTGCAAGTAGTAAAAAATATATTTCTAGCAGAGATCAGCTTAGAAACAGGTTAGAAAAAGATAAAAAGTTGTCCATATTTTATCCAGAGGATATGTTTATGGAACTTTTAAGTAGAAAGAAATATGATTTATTTACATTGGAAAACTTTTTAGCTGAAAATAGTGATTTAATAATAATTGTATGCGAGAGTCCAGGCTCTTTTACAGAATTGGGCGCATTTACTAGCAATAAAAAAACGTTAGACAAATTGGTGGTGCTAATTCAGAAGAAATATAAAAATGATAAAAGTTTTATTATGCAAGGTCCAGTTCAATATATTTCTACTCATAATAAAAGAAACGTTATTTTTTTCAATAATGATATGGATGATATGGTAAAAGAGGTTAATGCATATCTTAAATCAAAATATTGGTTTTATGGAAATAAGAAATATACAAGAAAATATGGGAAATATACGAAAAAAATTGACTTGATATCGGGGCAATTCTATTTTATACTATTATTGTTATTCTTTTATAATCGAATTGAAATTAAAGAAATGAGTGAGACAATAAAAGGAATTTATCATGATAAGAAATTTGAATCTAGCCGTTTCGAAGTGATATATACAGCCGCTCTAAAACGATTATATAAAGAAGGGATGCTTGTTAAAAATGTTGAAGATGAGTTGAATTATTACGAACTGACACAAAAAGGTTATTACAATGTAAAAGCATTATTGAAAGATGTTGTAATAGAGAACAGGGATCATATATTAAATGGAATAAGGCTAGATATTATTAATGCTCAATATTATTAGCGCCATAATCTTAGAACGTTGCAGATACATATTTATGTAGAAGTCTATGGGAGATGGTTCGTCTTCCTGAGTAAATTAACATAACCAGAGTTGGTCAAAACCATGGTGCTATTCCACGACAGTGAAATACCCCCATGGTTTTGACACAAAATATTTAAGGTAAGAAAGTGGTGCTAATAATTTGAAAGAATACAATAATAAAATGGTTTTAGAATCATTGGGACTACCAATGTTTCAGGACATTTCCACATTAGCAGAAGTTACTCGATTAACAGAAAAATTACTTTATTTTTTATCTAAAGAAAACGCAGAAGGTAGATATGTTTCTTTTAAAATTAAAAAGAAAGATGGAAATTTACGAGAAATAAATGCTCCCTGTGCTTCATTGAAAATAATGCAAAGATGGATATTGCAAAATATACTGTATAAAGTAAGAGTTTCGCAATATAGTATAGGATTTATAAAAAATGGAAAGGGTTCACCCTTGGTTTTATGTGCTGAAAGACATAAAAACAATTTATATATATTGAAAATGGATTTGAAAGATTTTTATCCGTCAATATGTAGAGCTAAAGTATATAATCAATTTTTACAACTAGGATATAATACGTATGCAGCAAATTTAATTACAAATATATGTATATTAGATGGGAAATTACCACAAGGTGCTGTAACTTCTCCATATTTAGCAAGTTTAGTATGCTATAAAATGGATGTACGAATTGCAGCATATTGTAATAAAAGAGATATTGTATATACTCGTTATGCGGATGACTTAACATTCTCTTGTGATAATCGTGATGAATTGCATAAAATTTATGGAATGATAAAAAAGATAGTCGAAGATGAAGGATTTACCCTAAATCAAAAGAAAACACAATTTTTAACACCTAAAGGACATAAAAAAGTGGTAGGAGTTACAATAAATGATGGCATGCTCAAAGCTTCAAAAGATTTAAAAAGAAGTGTAAGAGCAATGATTCATTATCAAATTATAACAGGTGATTATACAAAAAATGAGCAAATAAGAGGGTATATTGCATATATTGATTCGATCGAAAAGAATTATAAGAAGAAAATTATTAAGTATGTCACAGGATATTGCCAAGATACAATAACTTTGTTTTCAGATGCAGTTAAAGCATTCAATGCGAATAAGTTATTTAAAGAAATACCAGATATGGTTCAAAAAGATATATCATCGTTTGCTAAATGGGAAGATCAATCAGATTATATGGAAATGGTAATGTATGAAAGGGAAAGCTATTTAGCAAAACATGGACTTATTGAATCAGATATAGAAGATGAATCAAATTTAGAGATGTTTGAGTAATGTCGTCATTTTGTCAGAAAAATTCTTAAAAAAATCATGGAAATGATGGAATATACAGAATAAAAATACAAAATATAGTGCAAAAAGAAAATATCAAACACAATATATAGTACTAACTATCGAGTTTGAATAGCAGCAACGAGTCTGGGAATCCTTATAAATAGGGCGCTCCCGGACTTTTCTTTTATCTCTGCTACTACTTTGCTACTAACCGCAACTATCCTTTTTCTTAGTTCTTATGTGGCTTATAGTAGAATTTAGTGACGATACAGCGCATGTTTTTATGGCATGGCTGATATTAAAGTTGATATTAAACAATGTTTCGAATTGGCATTTGGATTACCTTTCCAGGTGCCTTTTCTTTTGGAACAGGACCAATTGGTGATGGTGGAAAATTAGCTGCTGCTGTGTCTTCCATAGTATCTTCAAAAATATCCAGTGAAAAGATATCATCTGGAGAAGGTGGGGTAGGAGTTACTTTTTCACCGAGATTTTGAAGATTATCAACCAATTCTTTCTGTTTGTGTGGAAACATGTGCGAGTAGGTGTTTAGTGTTGTGGATACTTTCTCATGCCCCAGTCTGTTAGCAATCACAAGTGCATCGTAGCCCTCATTGATAAGAAGGGAAGCGTGGGAGTGTCTAACATCATGGATTCGTATTTTCTTTACACCTGAAGCTTTGGAACCTCGTTTCATTTCATGTGCAAGAAATGATTTGGTGAAAGGAAATAATCTGATCTTTGGATTAAGCATATACTGTCTGTCCATATAATCCTTTACTTCCTGAAATAGAAAGTCTGGAATAGGAACGGTACGTTTGCTTTTCTTGGTCTTAGGAGTAGTAATGACATCTTTTCCTTTGCTTCGGGAGTAGGTCTTGTTGACACGAATGCTCTTTTCAGTAAGATTAATGTCTTCCGCAGTCAGAGCCAGCAGTTCGCCTTCTCGAATACCTGTCCAGTATAGAATTTCAAAACACATATACGATACGGGTTTATCCTTGATTGCATGCCGAAAAGCAAGAAATTCATCCAGTGTCCAGAATTCCATTTCTTCCGCATTGCTTTTTCCCATACTTCCTGCTTTACCACACGGATCAGTGTTAAGGTCATAAAATCGTTTGGCATAATTCATAATGCAGCTAAGCTGATTATTGATGGACTTAAGATACGTGTCTTTATACTCGTGAGAGTCTCGCATAATCTGTGTCTGCCATCTTCGTATGTCCGTAGCCTTAATCTCATTGATTGGCATTTTGCCAAAGAAGGGAAGAATCTTTGTCTCGTAAATGTTTCGTTTGTGCTGGATACTACTTTCTTTGAGTCTGCCTGACATATCTTCCATATAAATCTCATAAAGAGCCTGAAAGGTCATATCAGGATTGGCAGATTGCTTTTCCAGAAAGTCTCGTTCAAATGCAAGTGCTTCCTTTTTCGTGGCGAAGCCTCGTTTCCACTTTTGTCTGTTGACGCCTTGCCAGTCCTTGTAATAGAACTTAGCGTACCATTTACCAGTTTTGTTGTCTTTGTAAGCTGGCATAAAAATCATCTCCTTTATTGTAAAACGGCACATTGACGCTAATTATGAAGTCGCTTTATTTCTACTTATTT
>JBGUEO010000066.1:0-10656 GCA_041821315.1 Velocimicrobium sp.
AAAAATAACCGGATGACAAAAGTTGTGGACGCGGAACAGCAGGTAACACAGTATGTATATGATTCCGAAGGGAATACATTGCAAATGCAACAGCCGGGCTCTGCAACCTCATATACGTATAATAAGAACGGTCTGCCGACACAGATATTGTACCAAATGAAGGACGGCACCCAGATGGAAGACAACCTTACCTATGATGCCATCGGAAATATCGTGAGCTCGGTAAAGAAAGGAAGTACATCGGCGCTTACCGAAGATGAAACGTATTCCTATGATGCAATCGGGCAGCTCCTATCCTATACCAAAGGGCAGAAAACAGAATCCTATACCTATGATATGCTTGGCAATATGACCGAGAAACGTGTGAACGGAACTCCGGATGCCACGTATCAATATAATGCGTCAAATCAGCTTACCAACAAAACGGAAAATGGGATCGCCTATAGTTATCGATACGATAAGCGTGGAAACCAGGTTGAAGAAATGTGCGGCGACCAGGTAACGAGGCAATATATCTACGATGCAACCAACCACATGGTACTGGGACGTAATTCAGAAAATGGAGAAAAGTCAGAATACGTCTATAATGGCCTGTCCATGCGAGTAAAGAACGTACAGAAACTGGAACAGACGGATAGTAGCTATGAGAATTATGGAGAGTCTGCGGTAGGTAAAAATCGCCAGGCCTTTCGAACGAAAGAAACAAACTATGTAATCGACTATTTAAGTGATACGAATAATGATTTGCTATCCTATGAAACCGGATTTGGAGCGACCAGAGTCACTTATGGGCGCGGAAGTGAGCGTCTAAGCCAGAATGTGACGATTTATCCAGAGACACCAAGAACTATGCGGACAGACATCGCCCAGGAAAACAACGGCAAATCTTATTTCCAGACAGACCGTCTGGGCAGCGTACTGTTTGCCTCAAATCAAGAGGGAGAAGTACTTCGGTACGCAGACCGGGATGCGTGGGGAAATCTACAGGTACCAGTACAGGATGATATAAACTCTGCAGGAATAGCGGACAGCCTTGGATTTACGAATTACAATTATGATCCGGTGTTAGACCAATATTTTGCACAGGCGAGATTCTATGATGCCAAGCAGGGACGGATGCTCGCTGTGGATCCAGTTAAAACAGGACTCAATAGGTACCTTTATTGCAAGAATGATCCGTTAAACTACATAGATCCGCTAGGGGCTACCGCACAAAATGTGAAAGCTGGAATTTCAATCTCGAATAAAGGCATACTTACTGGGGCTGCAAATGCTTTAACTGGATATAAAAAAGCACTTTCATCCGTAGGGAATATCGGAAATGATGGAAGTTCATTTGCCAATGCGAATAAGTGTTCTTCAAATAAGGGGACGGGAAATCTCCGTTTATTAAGAGTACTGGTAGATGATGATACATGGTATAGCCCTTCTACAGGGAATCTAGTTGACAATAATACTAAGGGGAAAAAATTATTTGCATATGAACAAGATTTGCTAAATATGAAGAATTCAGATAATATATTAGAAGCAGCTGGAAACTTAGGTAAATATTTTTGGGATAGATGGCCCGGACTTTGGGGAGAATTAAATGAACAAAATGCATTGAATGCGGGATTGGATCCAGAATGGGCTGAATTGTGTGGAGATTTTTCATCAGCTTTATTACTTGAAGGGTTTATAACAACAACAGTTAAAGGTGTAAGGGCATATAAAAATATTAAGACCGGCAAAATAATATATGCTAACAGTGTTGTTGGCCGTGGGACCAAGGGAGCGAGTAATAGTGGAAAATGGATTGATGATGCAGGTAATATAAAATGGCCTAAAAATGATGGTTTTGCTGGAAGTACAAAGAATGTAACACTTCAACCAGGAACGGTTATTGATAGATATGGCTATGAATCGGGTACTTTTGTATCTCCGAAGGGAGTGCCATACGAAATGCGTTCATTAGCTCCGGGAACAGAATTAAAACCATATAATGTTTATGAGGTAATTAAACCGCTTGATGGTCTTGGTGGTAAAGCTGCTGCTTGGTTTGACCAACCGGGTGGAGGAACACAATATAAGTTAAGTAAATCCATTCAAGAGTTGTTAGATGAAGGATATATTAAGGAGGTAATTAAATAATGATAGTTAAAGAATTAGAAAGATTGTTAATAGATATGAATATTCCGTCTCATGCATATTCAGTAAGCGGGGGACTGCCAAATGAAGCTTTTTGTATCGGACAATCAGGAGATGTATGGGAAACCTATTATAGTGAAAGAGGAAGTAAAACAAGTATCAGAGAATTTGGTAGTGAAAGTGAAGCGTGTGAATATTTTTTGAAATGTATTAAAAGAACTTTTAAAAAATAAAAATATAAGGATTAGAAGAGTTACGAAGTTTAAGGTCACACGGTTTCGGCTGTTGTGGCCTTTTTTCATTTTTTTAATCGCTTGAATTAATGCCATACAGGAGTTATTATGTGACAAAAAGAGGAGTGATACTGATTATAGACATTGAGGAAGAACTAAAAAAGGCACAGATAAAGTATATTCAGAAAGAATTGGAACTACTCCGTCTTTATTATAATAACATTACTGACTTGGAATTCTTGCATATCCTTTGTAGTTATGAGGAATTAATTGAATTAGCTATTAAATCTGACGAAAGGTTGTTATTGTATAAGAAAATGTATCAGAAATGCTTGAATTATCTTTTTGAGGAAAGTCAAAATGTGTCCTTAGAAAAAGATTTTGTAGGTAAAGATTTCGAAATTATTGAATGTTGTAAGGAAGATGATAGGCTTCCATTCTAAGTATCTACAGTTTAAATCTGCTGAAAGACATCTATTAATAAAAAATTGGGCACATTCTAAGGGACATAAAACAAGAATAAGGGAAGAGAATATCCAATATTTCAGAAAGATGTTGAAAAGCCAACAACGTTGGACAAAGGGACGTTGGTAACATTAGCAACAAGTAGATTGGGAGGAGAATAGAATGAAGATATCAACGATAAGGAAGTTACTTACAGTAGCAGTAACACAAGCATTTCAGCAGGAACATCTTATCAAGTCAGAAGTAGATGAACTTGTGGAGCATATCTTGAATAACAGCACCATTTCAGTAGCACTAGACGATAACATTGACCTAAAAGAGGGCAATTGTTTTGGTATAGGCGAAACTAACAAGGACAAAGAGCTGGAAGTCCAGAAATACTATGTATTCAGCTTTACAAGAACCAGAATTGTAGATTTTCATAGCAGTTGGGTGCAGGCAGTAAATATGACGCGCTCGTGGAGATTTGTAAGTATGCCGGACTTTCAAAGGTTAGAGGATTATATCCGTAGTAATTCCGATGACAACACTTATATAGCGGTATTATTGGATGCAGAACCTTTGGATTTTACAGTAATAAGAAATACTGAGGTAGTCGATGATATATGGACCCCAAAATGTAAAGATGTTCAATGGGAGAAATCGGTTTATAAGCTCAGTTATAAGCAGAATGGAAGAGGACAGGATGAAACTTTTAATAGTAAAGTTTCTCTTGAAAACCGTATGCTACAGCTGATATCAGTCAACGCAGAGAAACTAAGAGTATTCAATCTTATAGACGGTAATAAGCATCTTGGTTTCCGGGTTACTGGTAATGTGTATCAGAGTGGTGGAAAACCAGAAGTAACAGAAAGAAACGTATCCATCATATGGAACAGTCCATATTCTTGGGAATAGGAGAACGAAGGGTGCATATAGGGTTGGAAGTGCATCGAAACGAGCCACAACAGTTTTTGGATAAGTGTAAGTTCCTTCAAGGGGTACATACAGGGCATCATGCTAAAAGAGCACGGTGTCTTTTCTTTTGCCTATATTTCAACGCAGATGGCATTTTTATATCAACTTTTTACATAAATTAATTGAGATTACCTTTATATTTCAATGTTTCTCCTGCCTTAAACCCTACCTTTGATAAAAAGTAAAAAAGTGTTGGGAAAAATTAAGTATCCCTGCAATGGCAATGATATAAGGGTAAAAAAGGTTATGATTTTTAACATCTAAATTCCCAACTTTCACATAAATACTGGACAGAAGCGGATTGTTTGGTACGGGACTTATTCGTTACATCTTTTTTTAATAAAAATACATCTATCATATTTGGATTTACACATAATGTAAATTGCAGGCGGCGATGTATTAAAATTGGGTGTATTGAAATTGCAACTCATCTAATTTTAGCACTTTTTATAGTTATTGTTACTTTCGCAGATAGAAGCATAAATAAGTGGCAGTAGAAAGTGGGGGTTTTGAGGGGTAAAAAATCTACCCATACCTATTCTGTAAAAAAGTTAGCTAAATTACAAGGTATTGAAAAAATAGAAAAATAGAAATATGCCAAAGTGGGGGCTGGAGCAAAAAGGAACTCTTCGAAGTGATGCTTTGTAAGATAATGTAATTATGTAAAATATCCGGGGTTATAGGAGAAAGTATGGCAAGAGGGGGTATGAATTGAACACAGGAGTATCAACTTGTTGAAGAGCCACACTTTAGGTAATTCATACGTTGTATAGCGAACGCAATTGCAATTGTAATTGGAATTGTAAATAATTATTGAATGTATTTCGTTTCACTGGGAATACATCAATAAAACAAAATCTAATAATTACATAAATTTAATTGATTTCTGAAAGCCTGCAATGATAGCGTTTCTGTATAAGTCTACTTAACCCTATAGAAACCTTGTAATACCAACATCTTTAAGTTATCTTTCATTTCATTTTTTGTGCTAATTAGAGCTTAACAGAACGCTTACCTAGATTTACACAGTGAGGATTATTAAGTCTTAACGAGCTGAATATTTGTAGAGAGTATCTGTTTCTTTATACAGATTAAATATTATTTTGGGACCTATTCGTCATTATGAGCATAGATCGCATCCTGCGCAACTATTAAAGTTACATTAAGTAGCAGGTAAAGATGTAATCGTAGATTATGGGTATTCCAGAGATATCACAGAACATTTGGAAGATAAAATAATAAATATCTTGGAGTACATATAATTTACATTTTATGAACTGTGGTATTAAATCAAAATGTTTATTTTCAAGATTTCAGGATATGAACTTTACAACCATACAAATAGCAACTTTACCTGTAAAATCATTGACCAGAGGAGGAATTATAGTATGCCAAACAAGAAAACGAGAGCGTTAACACAGGAGGAGTATTATCTTGTGATTGAAACAATCAGAACAGGGTTCACTACAAGTAAAAGGGTAAGAATAAAGCCTAATAAAGGTGTCTTAGCGGCCACAGTGATACAAGCTAACTTAGGGCTTAGGATATCTGATGTAATGAGCTTGAAGTTATCAGATATTATAAAGGATGGGACAAGGTATCGGCTTGATATAACAGAACAGAAAACAGGTAAGAAGAGAGAGTTTACAGTACCACAGGAAGTTTACAGCTTCATTCAGGGATATATGATTGAGATGGGTATTAAACCAATGCAGCCACTATTTGATATCAGCATCCGGGCAGTACAGAAGCATCTTAGGATAGTTGCGCAATATTTAGGCTTAGAGGGTATTGGAACTCACAGCTTAAGGAAATTCTTCTGTACCTCCATCTATAATGAGAACGGGTATAATATTGAGCTGTGCAGGGTACTGATGCAACATTCCAGTGTAACCGTAACCCAGAGGTATCTGGGTATCCAACCACAATTGATAGAACAGGCACTTGCCAATCATAT
The DNA here is from genome assembly GCA_041821315.1 of Velocimicrobium sp. Taxonomy (GTDB): domain Bacteria; phylum Bacillota; class Clostridia; order Lachnospirales; family Lachnospiraceae; genus DIGJ01. Next base: position 5,740 of record JBGUEO010000066.1, read on the forward strand.
CAAGTTGCCAGTATAAATACAGTACGCACTTTAGGGGCTATGGGTAACAGAGGTTGCCTGTAGCTCTAACTAGTTTATGGAAATCCTAACCAGATTTATAATCTTTAACACATAAATACTAAAGATTGAAGCTAATATAGGGTTTTGAGACATAAATATCAGCTGTTTTGCAAAAGTAAGTGATTTTATACTCGACTTAAGCAACAGGAGACGGTATAACATCATCAATAGTCCTGCTTATGGAACTTATTAGAACTGTTCTATAAGCAGAACGATTACCCTGTAAAACTTAATGGATATAGAATGGATAGGCTGTCGCTCCCTTGCGGTCACAACTAACTTTAGTTCGCTGATAACGCTAATCAGCTGAGGTTGCCGGTATTTTGTGTTTGAAAAGAAGGAACAGGAAAGGAAGAGGTGTATGAGAAGAAAGGAAGAATATGTTTATGTAGGTGTAGACCTACATAAAGTAACACATACAGCAGTTCTATTGGATTGCTGGAATGAGAAATTGGATGAGATAACATTTAATAACATACCATCAGAGTTTATTAAGTTAGAGAAGATGGTGAACAAGTATTGCAAGAAATTAAGCAAAGAGAAAGGAATAGCCATCGAACCAGTCTATGGACTGGAGGATGCCTATGGGTATGGCAGAAGCCTTGCTCTTTATCTATTGGAACGAAAGTTCATAGTAAAGGATGTCAATCCATCCTTATCAAATTTGTATAGGAGAAGTGCGCCTACAACGAAGAAGAATGACAGTTATGATGCACAGGGTGTAGCTACCATCTTAATTAATATGTTGGATACCCTGCCGAATGCCAAACCACTCGATGACTATTGGACGCTTGCACAATTAGTAAACAGAAGAGATAATATAGTTACAGACAACACAAGGGTAAAGAACCAGTTGAATGAACAGCTATTCCATGCCTATCCTAGCTATCGCAAGTTTTTCACAGTCCTTGATAGACCAACCGCATTGTATTTCTGGGGTACCTATCCATCACCACAGCATCTGCAAGGTGTAACGGTAGAACAATTAGCCGGAGAACTAAGACCTATCAGCCATAACCAATGTTCTAGAAAACGTGCACAGCTGATACTTGATTTGGTAGAGAAAGATGGTGAAACCATACGAGAGTTCCAAAACGAGAGGGATTTCATTACAAGAAATCTCGTAAGAAGTTTGGCGTATCAAAATGGGGAACTGACAGCGATAGAACGTGAAATAGAAAAGATGATGGTTCATTTTGACAGTAAACTGACAAGTATCAGTGGCGTGAGTACAGTAATGGCAGCCAAGCTACTTGCAGAGATTGGAGATATCAACCGATTTACAAGTGCAGACAGATTGGCATCCTATGCAGGAATAGCACCGATACGGTTTTCTTCTGCGGGTAAAGGGAATGACCAAATATCAAAGCAGGGCAACCGTACTTTGCATGGTGTCTTTTATTTTCTTGCGGTTCAGATGGTAGAGACTTCTAGGGGAAGCGGTATTCCTAGAAATCCAATCTTCTTTGAATACTTCCATAGAAAGATAGCAGAGGGTAAAACAAAACCGCAAGCGCTAATCTGCATTATGAGAAGATTGGTTAATATCATCTATGGAATGCTGAAAAACCATACAGAATACCGTTTGCCAGAACTACCCAAAGAGCAAGCAATGTGATATACTTTAAGAAAGATTTGGAAATGTAACAACAAAACACCGGCAACCAAAGTGTTTTTAAATAAGGGAGAAAAGTTATAGGGTATAAAAGTTAGTAAGTAGTATTAAAGCTAAGGGAGCGAGTAAGGCTCTTGAAAATGCTAATTATGCACAAAAGACATTTAGTAACAAGTTTAGTGCAGAAGGAATAAAAAAATATTCTCAACTAGCAGGTGAACCTATTAATACTATTGATGACTTAGCTAATGCTATAAATAAAGGAAAGATTAATGTATCAGATTTACCAGTTGAGTATATTGTACGTGATGGTAATACATTGATTCTTAACACAAGAACCTCACAAGCACTGACTCAAGCAGGAATCTCAAGAAGCCAATGGAGTACTATTAATCAAACAGGAAATACATTTTTTGAAGATTTATTAACAGGGCAATTAACAAGAAATGGTTTATCGTCTTCTGGAACACCAACAGTTAGACCAAGTGGAGGTAAGTAACATGAATATAAAGAAATTATGGGAGTTGCCTATACTCTCATCACAATTGGAGGATGAATTACAAATAAGTATTAACGGAATTGATATAACAATAAGTTTTACATATTATACTGATAAAAACATACAAAATAGAGTAGAACTTAAATTTGATTCTGTTTTATGCCATATGCATACCTCAGAAAGATTCACTAAAGCAATGTTAGATTCATATGACACAGTAGTTCAGATTGATGATTCAGATTGGCTAAATGAATTAAAAAAACTTAACGAAAGAGATTTTAAATTTTGGAAACCGAAACATTATGCAATTTATTTTGATGGTATTGGATTATATCAATTTATTTCAAGTGATTTTGTGGCGCTAGATAAAGAGGTCAAGTAAATGAATTATAATGAATTAAGCAAAGAAGTATCATACGCATTACGTCATGCACCATGGGAATACGAACTGGAGATGGATGGTGAAGGTTGGGTTTCTATTTCGCAATTGATTGATGCATTAAGAAGTGTGTCGAAGTGGGAAAACATCAATATTAATGATTTACATCAAATGATAGTGATGTCTGAAAAGAAAAGACATGAAATAGTTCTAGATAAAATAAGAGCATTTTATGGGCATTCTTTACCGATAAAAATATATAAAGAAGAGCAGAAACCTCCTCAGATACTATATCATGGAACTACAAGAAGATTTGAAAAGTCAATATTTGAAAGTGGATTATTGCCGCAAGCTAGACAATATGTTCATTTATCTCAAGAGGTTGATACTGCTATCCAAGTTGGAAAGCGTAGAGACGAGCATCCAGTGATTTTGTTAATAGATGCAGAAAAGGCTTATGAACAAGGAGCAAAGTTCTATTACGGAAACGAAAAAGTATGGTTGGCAGATTATATTCCAGCTAAGTATATCCGTAAACACTAAAAGTAAGAAAGTAGCCATAACACCATATGACTCTTGTGGGGGAAATATCAATCTCCGCATAGCCAATAAGGTGTTATGGCTTTTTCGTTTGTTATAAACTTCTAATAAATAATGTCTATGGGCATACAATGACAGATTCTTGCATCTTTGGTTATGAAGAGTTATGATGTGACCAAATGAGAGGTGATACTGATGGCAGATATCGATGAAGAAATGAAAAAGGCGCAGATTAAGTATATTCAGAAAGAACTGGAACAACTCAGGCAGTACTATAGTAACATAACTGATTTAGAATTCTTACATATTCTTTGTGGCTATGAGGAAATGCTGGACTTAGCGGTTTCAACAGATGACAGATTGTTGCTGTATAAGAAGATGTATCAGGATACTAATGCTGGATGAATCGGAACCATTCGATCCTTATGATTTTTAGCATTTTTTACTGTAATGTATCCTTTATCAAGATTTACATCATCGACTTTAGCCAGTCGCAGTTCCGATACACGCAGACCACTTGTATATAGTATTCGAAAGAATACTGGCATTACCAGCTCACGGTAAGGGCACTCGGAAGGCAGAGACTGACTTTTATCAACAATAGAAAAAAAACGTTTCAGTTCATCTTCGGTATAGATATGAGCATCATACTTTGGAATTCTATCAGCAAGTCCTTTGGGTGGAATATATGCTGGAATACCGATATCATTTAAATATTTACAAAAGATTCTCATGAAACTGATTCTGTGGGAATGATTGCTTTCAGCTTCATAGCTGCGCTTTTTGCACCATTCATTACATAGCTCTTTGAAAATCACTTTTTCTGTAAGATGTTTTGAATAAAAAATGCATCCATTCTCTGAAAGCCAGAAGCCTCTACATTATAGTTGAAACCAAGAGCTTTTTTGACCGTTACCAGATCTTCGAATTCATTTTTGAAGACACTGCAATAAGTAGGATTATTCATTGGCAAAACCCTCCGGGGTCAATACGCATTCTGCAAGCTTTTCCAGGTCTGTTTTTAGATAAACTGCCGTTATATTGGAATCGGAATGACCAAGAATGGTTGTGATAACGGGCAGTGGAGTCTCCAGCTCAAGAAGCATGGAACCAGCCGTATGTCTTAAAGAATGAAAGCCAGAATGTCGATTTCTGTATCTGCTGATTCCTGCCTTTTGCATGTAATATTTGATTCGTTGTCCAAGGTGGTCGTTATCAGAAAAAGAATCAAATGGTGGCATGTGCTTTAAGAACACGATATCCGATTCATAGTAACTGCAATCATTGCCTTAAGTTCTTCCATCGACCATGCGGAAGGAATCTTCGCACTTTTAGAAACAAGTGGCATATGGATCTTTTCAGCAAAGTAACTTTTAACTTAATTGATAAAAGATAGGAACGAAGCATACAGGATGGAGTTCTTGGAGCAGGATCAAACTTAGAATAATAGTCTTGCATCATAGTATCAGTAAGGGATAAATCCAAGTGCCAGAATTCAATAATAGTATTCCAAGTCTGCTTTGACAGGACAAAGGGACTAGGATAATAAATGAAAAAATCAGATATGAAAGTATCTTGGTAAGCGGTATGACCGCCAGAAATAATAGGTAACATTAAAATCGCCTCCAATTGAAATAAATTAATATAATCAATTGGCTTCGCCGCAAATTTTTGACTATTTGTCAAGCTTTTTCGGTAAAAAAAGTGGGTGATTTTAAAAATAAAGGAGTTGAAACCCTTATAAAGGGCTAGAGATTCCGAGAAAGTATTATAACAAAAGAGGAGAGTTGGTAGAACTTAAGGACTGGACTGGCACAGTCAAGA
>JBGUEO010000067.1:0-10354 GCA_041821315.1 Velocimicrobium sp.
TCGGATTTATTTGTTTCATCGGATTTATTTGTTTCATCGGATTTATTTGTTTCATCGGATTTATTTGTTTCATTTATTACATTGACCAAACATGAAGTCACAATATTATTACTAGTTGCCACCGTTATTGTCGCTGTACCTTCGGTTATTGCACGAACAAGTCCGTCGGAATCAACCGTAAGTACACTGCTGTCTGACGTACTCCAGGTTTTACTTTGATCGGTTGTATTCTCTGGTAAAACGGTTGCTATTAATGTTTCACTTTGCCCACTAGTCATATGTAATATATTTTCATTCAAGCTGATTCCTGTCGCCTCTATTGTTGGTACGTTCAAGTTACTAGTAAATGCCTTGATTCGGGCGGTTACTCCGCTGGCATTTAAATCATACCAATTACTACTCTCACTATATTTTCTAAAACTTTGACCAACGGATGTGGTATTAATGAAATTTATCCAGTTTCCATTTTGAAACGAACTATCTCCAAAGAAATACGTTGAAGTTCCACTACTCTTTGATAAGGTGATTACCACAGAAAAATTTTCTCCCTCATCTACTGTAATCGTTTCATTTAATGGTATCGTGTAATATCCAACATAGGAAGTACTTCCCGTTTGTGGCACACTAAGTGCTATTGTCCCACTAGTTGGATTCGTTGTATCTGTTAAGTCTTTGTATATCTGAATACTATAATCTACATTAACATCATATAGTGCAACGGATACTGCATTAATTTCCTCTCCGATGCCTCCACTATTTCCAGTGGCCGTAAACACATTGGCTATGCTGCCTCCACTACTTACCGCATAACCATTTGATCCACTTGCCCCATCATATTGATAATTGTGATCATAATTATCTGCCGATTCAAAATCAAATACAAAGGCTTTAGAATACAACGTATTATTGAATGCTGCATCTTCATAAGAAATCCAGAAATATCCAGCATCTCCCATAGCACTCCCCCAACTATTTCTAACTAACCAGGCTCCATTGTCTGATGGTTGCTGATTTATATTGAAATTATCAAGGCTATAATTATCGTCCCAACCAACAAGTGTGATGGCATGATTTGTACTGTAATTACCATTATAATAGTAAGAAGCCGTCGATGCATTGTAACATAACGTACTCCCTGTTGCCATTGATTGATCTGTATAAAAAGCAGACGCAACTGCTCCGTGCTCCCTAATCATCTGTTTTACCTCAGTAAAATCCGTTGCAATGTTAATCCAATAAGCATTTTGCATATGATATGCATCGTCATACGCCAAACTATCATCAAGCGTTCCCTCGATTGATGCCGTGTCATATGGTGCTTTCGATTCCTCTGCTACGCCTGTCCAACTAGCTAATGCAAATGTTGTAAAAACACTATTCCCTCCAACATTCAAATAATCATTTCCCAACGCTTGTGTTTTATCTCCTATTGTATTCCCTAGTGGATCTGCTATGGTGTGATAAAAGAAATATGCTAATTGTAATTCTGATAAATCTACTGTGTTATCTGCAAGTCCTTTGGATATAATAGAGGCTTCTGCCGTACTGATTGCTGCAAAACTCCAACAATCGCCCCAATTTCCTTGATCTCTAACATCTGGTAGTATATCTCTCGAACTATAACCGACTGGTAATGTACCCATATTATTTGATTCATATGTAGATACATAAGAAGTAGACGCCAAAGAAGAATCCGCTGAAGAAGTATCTGGTTCATATGTATTCGAATTTGCTTCGTACTCTTCACTAATACTGGGAACCACAAAATCATCCTCCATGTACCCCCTATACCGTACTGTCTCATCTTCTATGGTGTTTTCTTCTATGGTGTTTTCTTCTATGGTGTTTTCTTCAACTGCTACTGTACTACTAGCGGCAATTGCTAATATTGAAATATTATGAAACAAAACGATAATCGCAAGAGTAATAATACTGCCCTTTTTTAATAATTTTTTATTCAATCATTTTCTCCTATTGTACTAAAATTATCTATCTCTTACTCGATTTCTTAATATGTCTATATACAAAGTTTAATTACTTGCAAACACTTTCGTGCTCACTCGGGTTGATCAACTAGCTTCCTGTTGAATAAAAGCATAACAATATACCTCGTTATGCCTTTACTTTACTATAGTTATTCTATTTTTTCTATGCCTATTTTACTTTTACATATTTTACCTTACTATAATTACTATATATTTTGATTCCTCCAACTGTTTTGTAGGTTCTAATCTTAAAATAATATTTTTTATTTTTTTTAAGCCCTTTCTTAGTATAGGTAACTGTTTTCCCTTTTGTTATCTTCTTAACCAAGGAATATCCCGAAGATTTACTTGTTGACATATATAGCTCATATCCCGTTGCTCCATCTACCTTGTTCCACGATAATTTTGCCTTTTTACTTAAGGCAGTTATGGTAAGTGTTGGCTGTTTTGTTTTGGTAGAAGTGGTAAAAACAGATGAATAGGAACCATAGACTGTTTGACTATTTATCTTCGTATAGGCTCTTACCTTATATTTATACTTCGTTCCCGCTGTTCTTGACTTATCTGTGTATGAATTTTTAGATGCACTACTTCTAGTCGATATTTTCTTATACTTTTTTGTACTTGAATTGTACCTATACACAGCATATCCGCTAACACCATTTTGCTGCGTCCATTTTAGTTTTATGGAACTCGTAGACTGTGAAGAAGCTTCTAATCCTGTCACTTTACCTATCGTTCCTGTCACCTCACAGGTTGCCGTCAAACCATTACCCGTAGTAGCTGTGATGGTTGCATTCCCTACTCCTGTGGCAGTAACAGTTCCATTGGCATCAACTGTTGCAACCGATTCATTCCCGGTGCTCCAAGATACATTGGTCGCAGTAGCTGAAGCTGGTGATATAGACGCTGTAAGTGTAGTAGTTTCACCTGCTTTCATAGTAATCGAACTATTATTTAATGATATTCCTGTAGGTTCAATCTGTGCAATATCTGTAGTAAATGCTTTGATTCGCGCGGTCATATCCCTAGAACTCAAATCTTCCCAGGAAGCGGATGATGACGCTTTTGTAAAACTTTGACCTGCTTGCACTTCATTCATAAAACTGATCCAATCACCATTGTTATAAGAGTAATCAACAAAATAATTAACATAATTGTTCGCACTTCGTGATAACGTAACAACTATCGAAAATGTTGTACCCTCTGCTACCGCTACTGGCTCATCTAATGGTACCGTGTAATATCCAACATAAGAAGTGGTACCAGTCTTTGGGGTTGAAAGCATTGCTGTTCCACTCGTTGGATTTTGTGAATTTGAAATATTTTGATATATTTGAACACTATAGTTTACATTGACATCGTATAGCGCAAAGGATACTGCCTCTATTTGCTCTGCTCCGCCTGACGAATTGGCTTTTGCAGTAAATACATTGGCAATACTACCCCCATTATTAACAGCATATCCATATGCTCCCGTTGATCCGTCATATTGATAATTATGTTCATAATTATCTGCCGATTCAAAATCAAAAACATAAGCTTCTGAATAATCTGAATCGTTAAATGCTGCATCTTCATACGAAATCCAGAAATATCCCGAGTTACCAAAGTTAGTTCCCCAACTATTTTTCACTAGCCATGCCCCATTGAACACTGGACGTTTTGCTGCATTAAAGTTTGTATTACTAAAAGAATCATCCCATCCCACTATTGTAATCGCATGATTAGAAGTATAACTATCATTGTAGTAGTACGCTTTATTTGTACCATTATAATATGTAGTGGTACCATTTCCTGTTTGATCACTATAATAAGATGTACCAACCGCACCATAATTCATAATCATAGTCTTTACATCTGACCTATCAGTCATATTAATCCAATATGCATTTTGCATATGGTAAGCATCATCATATGCTAGGATGCTGTCTAACGTATAATCAGAACTTGTAGCCTCTTCATAAGGTGCTTTTTCTTCTAATGCAGCGCCACTCCAACTTGCTAATGCAAACGTTGTAAATGCACTATTTCCACCTTGTTCCAGATAACTTTCTTGTAGCGATTGGGTGCTATCTCCAGTTGTATTTCCAAGTGGATCTTCTACCGTATTATAAAAGAAATAGGCTAGCTGTAATTCTGATAAATCTAGCGTATTTCCTGCAAGTCCTTTTTTAACTATATTAGCTTCTGCAACACCTAACGCAGAAAAAGCCCAACAACAGCCCCAATATCCTTGATCTCTTACTTGTGTGATGTAATTATAACTTCTCGAGTCATAACTTGACGGTAAAGTTCCCTGATTACTTGGGTAATAAGAACCATCATAAAGGCTTGGAATCACAAGATTATCTGCGCTATTGTAGCCCATATGTCTTTCTATTGTGTCTTGCGTTTGTGCCTCTTCTTCTGCCTGTTTTGTTTCATCCTCAGACGAATTTGCTTGTGTTGTCTCACTCGTTTGTGTTGTATCCGTAAGTTGACTTGTACTATCCTGTGTGTCTGTTACGGTTTGATCCGAATTTGCCTCACTATCACTGAACACTTCCTGCGTAGTATCTGTAGCGGTATCTGTTGCAATTGATTCATCTGTTGTATCTACTATATCAGTTGTACTTGTTGTATCAGTTGTAGTGCTTGTATCAGTTGAATCAGTTATGGCACTTGTATCAGTTGTGCTGCTTGTATCGGTTGTGCTACTTGTATCAGTTGTGCTACTTGTATCGGTTGTGCTACTTGTATCAGTTGTGCTACTTGTATCAGTTGTGCTACTTGTATCAGTATTGTCTATATTTGTTACTTCTGTACTTTGATTTGTATCGTCCACGGTTGCAGTTGCAAAAGCGGTCATATCAAATGTACCTAAAGTTACGCAAATTGCTAAAATTATTGCTTGTACCTTCATAACAAAAATTCTTTTCATTTATCCTCCTCGTGAATCATCTTCATGTGCATTTGCTAAGTTATTACTGCTCAACTTACTTTTATGCGAGATCTTCTGTATATTTAATTATTTTCAATTTACTCTCCCTCTTAAGTACAGATATAGCAATATGCTTTGTTATATCTTTACTTTACTAAAACTCCTCTTTTCATCATATTTATTTTACTTTTGCCGATTTTACTTTACTGTAGCTACTAAATATCTTAATACCTTTCACTGTTCTATAGGTTCTTATTTTAAAATAGTATTTTTTATTTTTTACAAGTCCTTTTTTGGTGTATTTAACTGTTTTTGCTTTTGTTATCGTCTTAACCCGTGTATATCCAGAAGATTTGTTTGTTGACATGTAAATTTCATATCCACTGGCACCTGTTACTTTACCCCACGATAGTTTGACTTTTTTACTTAATGCAGATACTTTTATCGTAGGTGTTTGTGTTTTTGTTGATGTAGTAAGGACCGATGAATAGGAACCATATACCTTTTTTTTATTTATCTTGGTGTATGCTCTTACCTTATATTTGTATGTCTTTCCTGCTGTCTTAGACTTATCTTTATATGTATTCTTAGAAGACTTGCTATTAGTTGCTATTTTTTCATATTTTTTAGTGTTTGCGTTATATCGATATATTTCATATCCGATTACACCATTCTGTTTCTTCCATTTTAGTTTTATGGAATTCTTTGTTTGAGAGGCCGTTAATTCTGTAATTTTCCCTATCGTTCCCGTCACATCACAAGTAGTCGATAATCCGTTGCTAGTAGTCGCTGTAATTACGGCACTTCCAATGCCAACTATTTCTATTGTCCCATTTTCATCAACCGTTGCAACAGACTTCTTAGAAGAACTCCAAGATATACTTTGATTGGTTGTTGTCACTGGAGTAATGAATGTAGTAAATGTTGCAGTTTTTCCAGCTTTAAGCGTAATTGAATTATGATTCAACGAGATTGATGTTGCTACGATTGGTTCTATTGTCACCTGGCATGTAGCTGTTAGTCCATTCGTTGTAGTTGCTATAATATCAGCGGTTCCAAAACCGGTTGCTGTTATTATTCCATTGGCATCTACTGATGCTACTGTTGCATTCGAGGTACTCCATGAAACACTTTTATAGGTTGTCGTAATCGGCTCTATAGATGCTATCAGACTCGCTGTTTCTCCCATTTTTAAAGTAATTGAATTATTATTTAATGAGATTACTGTTGCTACGATTGGTTCTATTGTTACTTGGCATGTAGCTGTTAGTCCATTCGTTGTAGTTACTATAATATCAACAGTCCCAACACCTATTGCTGTTATTAATCCATTGGCATCTACTGTTGCTACTGTTGCATCTGAGGTGCTCCAGAAAACACTTTTATCCGTTGTTGTAAGTGGACTTATTATTGCTGTAAGTGTTGTAGTTTCACCAGTTTCCATTGTAACCTCGACATTATTTAATGATACTGACGTTGGTTGAACCGCCGTAATATCAGTCGTAAATGCTTTAATTCGAGCTGTTACACCCTGAGAACTCAAATCACTCCACGATGCATAGGAAGCTGTTTTAGCAAAGCTTTGCCCTGTTTTATCTACACTTGTAAAATCAATCCATGTTGAATTCTGATAGCTAGAATCACAAAAATAAGATACATAGCTACTTGCACTAGAAGATAGCGTAACAACAATAGAAAATGTATTTCCTTCTGAAACTGTCACTGCTTCATCCAACGGTATCGTATAATATCCCACATATGTCGTCGTACCTGTCTTCGGAGTCGCAAGCATAGCAGTTCCACTTGTTGGGTCTTGTTCATTGGATAGATTTCTATAGATTTGAATACTATAATTAATATTTACACCATATAATGCAAAAGATACCGCATCAATTTGTTCGGCTCCTCCTACCGAGTTAGCCTTTGCTGTAAATACATTTGCAATGCTACCTCCATTTGTTACAACATTATAGTCTTTACCACTTGCTCCATCATAATGATAATTATGATCATAATTATCAGCTGACTCAAAATCAAATACAAATGCTTGGGAATTTGCTTTATTTAAAGTTGAATCCTCATAGGATATCCAGAAGTATCCGAAATCTCCATAACTGGTTCCCCAGTTATTTTTTACAAGCCATGCTCCATTTGCTGATGGCGTAGCACTAAAGTTATTTTTATCAAAATCATCATCCCACCCAACAATTACGATTGCATGGTTCGTCCCACTTGTACCATTATAGTAATAGGCATTCTTAGCAGGATTATAGTATGCGGAAGCCACACTACCTGATTGTCCCGAACTATAATAAGAAGTAGCAACTGCTCCATAATTCATAATCATACTCTTTATATCTGACTTATCGTTCATATTTATCCAATAGGTATTTTGCATGTGATAAGCATCATCGTATGCAAGGCTGTCATCCAACGTATAAGTTGACATCGTGGCGTTGGCATATGGTGCTTTTGATTCCAATGCGGCTCCATACCAATTTGCTAATGCAAATGTAGTAAACACACTATTGCCACCTCGATTCAGATAAGTAAAGCCATCTCCCACTACCTCTGTTTTGTCGCCTGAGGTATTGCCAAGGGGATCGGCTACCGAATGATAGAAAAAATAAGCCAGCTGTAGTTCTGATAAATCAGGTGTATCCGTAGACAGTCCTTTTTTCAAAATGTTGGCTTCTGCCATACCAATAGCTGAGAATGCCCAACAAGTTCCCCAATTTCCTTGATTTTTTACTGGTGAAATATACCCATACGTTCTCGAATCATAACTTGATACTAATGTACCCTTCTCATTTTGTACATAAGAACCATCATAGCGACTTGGAATGTCTAGATCATCTACACTATTATAACCCATACTTCTTTCAATTGTATCGTCTTCTAACAGGTCAACATCCGTAGTATCTGTTGCTGCTTCCTTTGTACTTTGTACACTGTCCTTTATGAGCTCATTGGTACTGTCACTAACAGTATCAGCTATAGTCTGCGTATTCTCTGTTTCTTGCTCTTTCGTTGTTATTTTTTGTGTTGTATCTGTTGTATCAGTTATATCTGTTGTGTCAGTTATATCAGTTGTGTCAGTTTTATCTGTTGTGTCTATTGTGTCTGTTATATCAGTTGTGTCCGTTGTGTCAGTAACAGCTTCTTCCACCTCTTGTGTCTTATTCGTACTAATGGGTGTTGAACTAGCAAACGCTGTCATATCAAAAGTATTTAATACAACGCATAACACCAGCACAATAATTTGTATCTTCCTTATTAACAATCTTCTCATTCGTGTCTCCTAGGTAATTTAATCTTCATGAATACTTGGGACCTTAATATCCACGTCATGGTAATTCAAATTTCTATCCTCTTCGGTCGTATCACTATCTTCGCTATTTTGAACATCTTCACTGTCTTGCGTATCCGGTGATTCTATATCCGCGGATTCTGTTTCTGTTTCACTTTCACTGCTCGATTGAGTATCCGTCATTGGGTCATCTGATTCAGTTTCACTATTTGTATTATCTGTATTTACAGCATCACTATCTGTACGATTGGATCTACATGAAACTGCAATAATTGCTATGATACCTACACCAATCAATAATAATTTCTTATTCATCAACTATCTCCTTTTTCATTTTGTACGAAATCAGAACCATTTTTACTTTTATAGTTACCGCTACACGATATATAGACGCTTTGCGATTTTTCTTTGCCATACACCTCACAATTATGAGTGTTGCATAATTACATTAATTCTACCATAAGAATACCTTATAAAGGAGTTGCCTTCACCCTTTTAATAATCTTTTAATAATTTAGTTACAATAATTTATTACCTTTTATTGTAACTATTCAGTACCTTCATAGTTACCGCTACGTGATGCACATAAAATGCAAGAAACTTGCATTTTACCGCTGTAAAACTCGGGATTTTGCTTTGCAAAACACCTCGCGTTAACGGGTTCTGAATAGTTACCTTTTTATTTACAATTAGCTTACTACAATATATTTCTATATCATCGTAAGCTAATATGTTATTCTTCATTATTTTTCACTCAACTTTTAAGTTTTTTTAAAAGCAAAATGTTCATCATCTTTTAAATGCAACCAAATAATTAAGACATATCACCAGTTGCTCATCGTTCCACATAAAGTGCTAAATATAGTATCTGCTATCTGATTATACCCTGCTGCACCAGGATGAATCCCATTATCTGGTATCTCTTGTGTTGTTGTTGTATATGGACTCTCTGTCTCTGTATTTGTATTAAAATTATATGCACTATCGTGCGTTATCGCTGCTGGTACAAGATAAACCTTATCATAATCCACTAGATTATCTGCTAAATATACCATGAGATTAAATATTTTTGTATCCTCTTCAAATTTATATCTACCCGGCAATAATGTAACATCATGACTGTTTTTCCATGAGCCAATTCCATCTTGATTTGCTGTATAAATCGTATTTACCATATAAATTGGTATCTCTGGATCATCTTTTCTAATTAAATCAATTATTTTAAGAATATTATTTCCATTCTCAGTTGGATCCACATCTGCACCATTCGTTCCCAAAAATATTTCTATTATATCTGGGTTACACCCGGTTGTTTCTTTATAGTAATTCCAATCAAACTGCTGTGAATCTTCATTGTAAAATGGTTGAACTGGTTCACCTTCCTCATACATAAACTGTGTCTTAGTTAAATAATCATCGGCTGTAAAACCTAATCGAGCCTCACATTTATATCCATCTACATCTCTAGTACCTACAAAAGCTATATTACCTTTTCCCAACTGTGCTAAATGTAAATATGTATTTACATTTGAGGATAAACTATCTCCTATTGTAAGTATTGATATATTGTACGACAGACTGTCTTCCACAATCGAAATCACTGTACTTGCCGAAGCTACAAGATTCATTTTATTATCATATACATCAAACTCAAGTGGATATTCCCCCATCAATTCGTCTGTTCCAGTAACAGAGAATTTGCGCTCCATATTTCTCCCAATATTACACACCCAGGCTACATTATAATTATCAATCTGTTCCCCCAATGAGGTTATTTGACTGTCATACAACTCAGTTGTAATTCCAGAAGCGACATATATTGTTTCTGGAAGATAAACAGTAATATCATCTATACAAGCATCTATTTTGGCATTGGTTTCTTCTATGTCTCCATTCACCTGAGTTGTCAAAGAAACTATTGTGTCATTTAATTTATCAATTTTATAATAACTATATATTAGTAATCCTAAAACCAAGGCAACACCTATTATTCCACCAATCATTAACATTTTATTTCTTTGAATTTTCTTGTTCATATTTTAAATAGCTCCTTATTGTAAATTGCATTTTTATTATATCGTAAAATTATTTAATTTTCAATAACTTGATGCATTTATCCTTGTACAAAATACCTAA
>JBGUEO010000068.1:0-10126 GCA_041821315.1 Velocimicrobium sp.
TTAAGGTTCTGCGTAGTGTTCATGCGCTTGATTTTTCTGGGCTCTGTATGTTTCTATTCAAGAATATGAATATGTACCCCTGTTTTTGTGTCTGTCTTTCATATTTTCCCCGCGTCCGTTGACCAGCTAAACCAGAATTTAGAGCATGAAGCAATTCTTTCTAATATTTGAGTTGAAAAAACTTAAAACGAGTGATAGAATAAGTGTGGTACAGGCCAAAATATTAATTTAAGAGGATTTTAATTTTGCAGTTTGTTGAAAAAATAGTAAGTATAATTGAATTAGTAGGAATAGCTGCATTTGCTATTTCAGGAGCTATGGTTGCAATTCAAAAAAAATTAGATTTGTTTGGTGTTATTGTACTTGGAATAACAACTTCATTAGGAGGCGGAGTGATTCGCGATTTACTCTTAGGAAGAGTACCACCAATGATGTTTCAAAAACCAATTTATGCAATATTGGCCACAATGTGCTCCGCAATGACGTTTGTGTTTGTCTATAGGGTGGGTCGATTAGAAGAAAGTCAAAAGATGTTGTATGAAAATGTAATTAATTTTCTAGATGCGATTGGACTTGGTGTATTTGCAGCAACCAGTGTAAACATGGTGCTGACAAACTATGTAAAACCTGGAATTTTTTTGAGTGTTTTTATGGGAACGATTACAGCAGTAGGTGGAAGTATTTTACGAGATATGATGTCAAATGAAATTCCATTAATACTAAAGAAACGGATCTATGCGATTGCAGCAATTATGGGAAGTGTTATCTATTACATTTTATGGAATTTAAAAGTTCCATTTTCGGTCACTATGTTTATGAGTATATTCATAACCGTTATTATTCGCTTATTAGCAAAACGATATCGTTGGAATCTTCCAACTGTATGTAAATGAAACTATAGTAAGATAAAAGGAGATAATTATGAGTAAAAAACCAACTGTTTTAATGATTCTTGATGGATACGGATTAAATAAGGAAACTAAGTCGAATGCAGTCGCAGAGGCGAACACACCAGTTATGGATCGATTAATGAAAAACTACCCATTTGTAGAAGGATATGCAAGCGGCTTAGCAGTAGGACTTCCTGACGGACAAATGGGAAATTCGGAAGTAGGACATCTTAACATGGGTGCAGGAAGAGTTGTATATCAAGAACTCACTCGAATTACAAAAGAAATTAAAGATGGAGATTTCTTTAAAAATAAAGCACTCATGCAGGCAATCTTGAATTGTAAGAAAAATAACTCTGATTTGCATTTGTTTGGATTACTATCCGATGGAGGCGTTCATAGTCACAATACGCATATGTACGCATTATTGGAATTGGCAAAAAAAGAAGGCCTTCAAAATGTTTATTTGCACGCATTTTTAGATGGACGTGATACGCCACCAGCATCAGGCGAGCATTTTGTGGAGCAAGCAGTGAACAAAATGAAAGAGATTGGTGTTGGAAAAATTGCTACGGTTATGGGAAGATATTATGTTATGGATCGAGACAATCGTTGGGATCGTGTGGAAAAAGCATATAAAGCAATGGCTGAGGGTGAAGGAATTGTTGCGAGTAACCCAATTGAAGCGGTAAAGCAATCTTATGATAAGGGTCAGAATGATGAATTCGTTATGCCAACTGTAATTATGGAAAATGGAACTCCAGTAGCAACGATTAAAAATGAAGATTCTGTTATTTTCTTTAATTTTAGACCAGATCGTGCAAGAGAAATCTCAAGAACTTTCTGTAATGACGATTTTGATGCTTTTGAAAGAAAAAATGGACGAATAAAAACAACCTTTGTTACCTTTACAGATTATGACATTACAATTCCTAATAAAATAGTTGCTTTTCATAAAGTAGAGCTTACAAATACACTCGGACAATATCTTGCAGCGTGTGGAAAAACGCAGCTTCGGACTGCTGAGACGGAGAAATATGCACATGTAACGTTCTTTTTTAATGGTGGTATTGAAGAACCAAACAAAGGAGAAGAAAGAATTTTAGTAAACTCACCCAAAGTTGCAACTTATGATTTGCAGCCAGAGATGAGTGCGTTTCAGGTAGTAGATAATTTAGTAAATGCAATAAAATCGGATAAGTATGATGTGATTATTGTTAACTTTGCAAATCCTGATATGGTAGGACATACAGGAATAGAAAAGGCAGCAATCCAAGCGGTAGAAGCAGTTGATGATTGCGTGGGTAAAGCAGTAGAAGCGTTGTTAGAAGTAGACGGACAAATGTTTATTTGTGCTGACCATGGGAATGTAGAACAATTAGTCGATTATAAGACAGGACAGCCGTTCACAGCACACACGACCAATCCAGTTCCATTTATTCTAGTAAATTATGACTCTTCTTATACATTAAAAGAAGGTGGAAGATTAGCAGATATCGCACCAACGCTTTTAGAAATGATGAATTTAGACAAGCCAATCGAGATGACAGGCGAGTCGTTATTAATCAAAAAATAACGCTTGAAATGAAACGCAGATTATGATAAAATAGTTTAGTGAGTGTACCAAGGTGAATTGGACATGGTGTAATTTAGGAGGTGGAAATGATGGCAGTACTTAGAACAATTGTAACAATTGTATATATACTTATTTGTGTTGCTTTAGTAGTAATGGTTTTAATGCAGGAAGGAAAGCAAGCGGGACTTTCTGGCTCTATTAGTGGAGTGGCTGAGACCTACTGGGGTAAAAACAAAGGACGTTCTATGGAAGGTGCTCTTGAAAAGTCTACAAGATTTCTAGCAATCGGATTTATGGTAATTTCCGTTGCTTTGAATTTGGGTTGGTAAATCAATCGTGCAAAAAACACTCTTCGAAGAAGGGTGTTTTTTTTGGGTTAAATAGTGTATACTGATATATATAACCAGAAAGAAGGGTGTTTTAATATGTTAGATAAAGTTAAATTAGAAGAGAAGAAACTAATCGTATATAATTATATTATGGGAAAAGAATATAGACCTATAAAATTTAAAGAAATGGTAGGAATTTTACAAGTTCCTCGAAATGAAAAAGATGATTTTAGACAAGTTATCGATAGCCTAGTGATAGAGGGTAAAATTTCAATTGATGAGAAAGGAAAGATAAAAGCAATTGAAGGTAATTTGATTACAGGAATTTTTTCCGGGACACAAAAAGGATTTGGATTTGTTGTGGTTGAAGGAGAAAAAGATGATATTTTTATTCCAGAGCGTGTGACAAAAGGTGCCTTAAATGGGGATAAAGTTCAAGTTGAGATAGTGGATTATCAAGGCGGGCGACGAAAAGAAGGACGAGTTATTAATGTCTTAGAACATGAAACTTCGATACTTGTTGGTACTTATACAAAAAATAAAACGTTTGGGTTTGTTGTTCCAGACAAGCAAAAGCTCGGAAGTGATATATTTATTCCTTTTGAACAATCAAAAGGAGCGGTTACAGGACATAAAGTTGTTGTTCAAATAACGGCGTATGGTGATAATAAAAAAAACCCAGAAGGAAAGATAATAGAAATTTTGGGACATGTGAATGATCCGGGAGTTGATATTATTTCAATTGTTCGAGGCTATGAACTTCCTGAAGAATTTCCAGAAGGAGTTATGAAACAAGTTGATGGAACGGCAGAAGAGGTAGAACCTTCAGCAATTGCTGGACGTGTGGATCTTCGAAGTGTTGAAATGGTTACCATTGATGGTGAAGATGCAAAGGATTTGGATGATGCAGTCTCTCTTACAAAAGAAGGCGATATTTATAAATTAGGAGTACACATTGCAGATGTTTCAAATTATGTTACTGAAAAATCACCACTTGATGAGGAGGCAGTGAAACGTGGTACAAGTGTTTATCTGGTTGATCGCGTAATCCCAATGCTTCCGCATAAATTATCAAATGGAATTTGTTCCTTAAATGCAGGAGTGGATCGTTTGGCGCTTAGCTGTCTTATGGAAATTGATGAAAAAGGGACTGTAATTAATCACAAAATTGTTGAAAGTGTAATTAACGTTGATCGTCGCATGACTTATACAAGTGTGAAGAAAATTATAGAAGACAAAGATGAGGATGAAATCAAAGAATATGAATCCTTAGTACCTATGTTTGAACGTATGGAAGAACTTGCAGTTATTTTAAGAGAAAAACGTAGAAAACGTGGTTCGATTGATTTTGATTTTCCAGAAAGTAAAATCACATTAGACAAAAATGGAAAGCCAATTAATGTGAGCGCATATCAAAGAAATAAGGCAACCAAGATTATTGAAGATTTTATGTTAATTGCAAATGAGACGGTAGCCGAAGATTTCTTCTGGCAAGAGATTCCATTTGTATATCGAACACATGAAAATCCAGACCCGGAAAAAATAATGAAACTTGGCATTTTTATTAATAATTTTGGATATACCATTAAAATTGGTCAGGATGAAATTCATCCAAAAGAATTGCAAAAATTAATCGAAAAAATAGAAAATACACCAGAAGAACCATTAATCAGTCGTCTCACTCTTCGGTCAATGAAACAAGCCAAATATACAACAACGAATGAAGGGCACTTTGGACTTGCTACAAAATATTATTGTCATTTCACATCACCAATTCGTAGGTATCCAGATTTGCAGATTCATCGAATTATAAAGGAAAATCTACGAAAAGGATTATCTGAAAAAAGATCCAAACACTATGAACAAATTCTTCCAGAAATTGCAACGCATTCTAGTGCGATGGAACGAAGAGCAGATGAAGCAGAGCGAGACGTTGAAAAATTAAAAAAAGCGGAATATATGAAACAGTTTATTGGGCAGACCTATGAAGGTGTTATATCTGGAATCACATCATGGGGAATCTATGTTGAACTTCCAAACACAGTAGAGGGTATGATTCGTGTTACATCGCTAAAAGATGATTATTATTTCTATGATGAAGAGCATTATACCATGGTTGGAGAAAATACGAAAAAGACATTTAAACTTGGGGAGCGAGTAAACATAGAGGTAGTTGGAGTCGATAGAATATTACGTACGATTGATTTTGAATTAGTTAAGGAGCAGGATAATGAAAGCAGAAGGAAAGAAGCTGATAGCAAATAATAAAAAAGCGAGATTTGATTACTTTATTGAGGATACCTATGAGGCAGGGGTTTCATTGGTTGGAACAGAGGTAAAGTCTTTACGTATGGGAAAATGCAGTGTAAAAGAGTCTTTTATACGGATTGAAAATAGTGAAGTCTACATTTACAATATGCACATAAGCCCCTATGAAAAAGGAAATATTTTTAATAAAGATCCACTTCGAGTTCGTAAATTATTGTTACACAAATATGAAATAAATAAGCTAAAAGGACAGATGCAACAAAAAGGATATACAGTTGTCCCACTTCAAGTATATTTTAAAAATAGTCTGGTTAAAGTTGAAATTGGTTTAGCGAGGGGAAAGAAAAATTATGATAAGCGACAAGATATTGCTAAAAAAGATCAAAGACGAGAGGCTGAAAAGAGTTTTAAAGTGAAAAATCTGTATTAAAATGGTACATTATATCAATAAAAAAGACTGGTATAGCAAGATGAAATATGCTAATACCGGTCTTTTGATTTTGATGGAGCTGGCGGGAATCGAACCCGCGTCCGAAAATCCATTCACACGAGTATCTCCTATCACAGTCAATTATTTGACATTCCCTCTATCTATCCAGAAGTGACACCGTATAGACTTTAGTAGCTTCATAATACGCCCATATACGCAAAGCTTAATATATGTCGTTTCTCACATCATCGATACCTATTCTTAAAGTGTGAGTACTTTAGGAAAGGCAACTGCCGCTAGGCAGCGTAAGCTAAATTATCTTCAGCGTTTAAATTTAATCTAAGTTTTTACGTGGTCCTAGTCCACGGATAGCTGCTCGGGTTTCAAAATCCCCGTCGAAACCAGTACAACCCCGAAGGTATATTGGCTTAATGCTGATTTAGCAATGTAATCCTAACATATTTTATAGCATACGTCAATAGGCCTCCCCAATTAGTTATATACTTATTTTTTGAAAACTAGGAACTTGGTAATCGCTTGTAGGTAGATTTTATTGGATTTCTATGGTATTATTTTTGTAGAAAATAGATTTTAGAAAATAAAATAAAACAATTAGGAGGGCTTCTAGTGGCTAATCAATTTGAATTAGACGGATATATATTTCAAAATCAAACGGATTATAAAAAAGCAAAAAAAGAATTAGAGGCAATTACATATATTAAAAGTAACTCAGATTTAACAAATGCTAGACTGATACTAAAAATATATAATAAATTATTAGACAAAGGAACATTTCAAACGGTTATAGGATATGTATTTTTAAAAGAGTTACAACAAAAAATAAGAGAAGATAATTCTATTTCAAAAGAAAAAATTCGCTCGGTTAAAATAAAAGACGTGGAGAAAATTGTTGTAAAAGAAAAAGAAATAAATCGATTTGAAGAAGCGAAACGAGCAGAAACCTATCAGGCGTTATATGAAAAAGAAAGAACAAAAAAGATAAGCACAAAAATTGTTATTATTTTTTTGACATGTATTATAATTGGCATGTTTTTGGTGGCACAGCTTACTCCGTATTCGATTTTTACTAATTATGAAGATAAAATAGTAAACAAGTATGAAAATTGGCAACAAGAGTTAGAACAAAAAGAAGCAGATTTGGACAAAAGAGAAGCAGCTCTTATAGAAAAGGAGTAAAAAATTTTAAAGATAACTTCACAAAATTAACATATATTCATGCTAAAGTGGTGAGATAAGTTATGAAATATTACAAGGCAAGACTGGAGAAAAAACCATGAATAAAATGAAAATATTGATTGTTGATGATGAAAGCAGAATGAGAAAATTGGTAAGGGATTTTTTAACTCGGAGTAATTATGATGTAATCGAAGCTGCAGATGGGGAAGAAGCAATCGATTGTTTCTTTGCGGATAAAAGTATAGATTTGATTTTATTAGATGTTATGATGCCTAAGCTTGACGGATGGCAGGTTTGCAGAGAAATCAGGCAATTTTCAAAAGTGCCAATCATAATGTTAACAGCAAAGAGCGATGAGAGAGATGAATTATTGGGATTTGAGCTTGGAGTGGATGAATATATTTCGAAACCGTTTAGTCCTAAAATATTAGTGGCAAGAGTAGAAGCGATTTTAAGAAGAACGAATGCAGTAGAAACTCAGTTAGTTGATATTGGAGGAATCACCTTAAATCAAGCTGCACATGAAGTGAAAATTAGTGATGAGACGATTGATTTAAGCTATAAAGAATTTGAATTATTAGCATATTTTATTAAAAATCAGGGAGTCGCACTTTCGCGTGAGAATATATTGAATAATGTGTGGAACTATGATTATTTTGGAGATGCAAGAACGATTGATACTCATGTTAAAAAATTGAGAAGTAAAATGGGGGAAAAGGGAAATTACATTAAAACAATATGGGGAATGGGCTATAAATTTGAGGTAGAATAATGAAACATTCGATAAGAATACGATTAATAATAACGCTAGCCGCATTAATTGGAAGCACATTATTGCTTTGCTGGGGAATGAATAAAACTTTTTTGCCAAAGTACTATCAAAATTATAAAGTGAGTATGTTAGGAAAAGCATATGATAATGCCTGTTTGGTATATAAAGACTATTTAAAAACAGAAGAGCCTGAACAATCGGATACCTCAGATGATTCCAAAAGTGCATTGGATAGCGAAATTTCTACGACATTGGAAAGTTTGGGTGCTAATCAGAGCATGAGTTTATTTATGTTTCGCCTATATCAAAATCAGGTTGGTATCTATGCTGATTTTTTATATCCATCTATGGATGTTATGCGCCAAAATCAAGTACTTGAACAGATTATGTCGTTTTCTACACCAATGAATAGAGATGGTGAAGATGACAAAAGAGAAGTCCTTTCAGAGACAAAGAACTACCATATTGTCAAAGTGTATGATAATAGAGTGGGATCTTATTATTTAGAGCTATTAGGTGTTATTGATGACACTACTTGGATTTATGCGAGGAGTAATTATCAAAGTATGATGGAGAGCGTGGCTATTTCCAATCGATTTCTAGCTTATATTGGATTTATTGTTACACTTATTGGAATTGGTATTATGTATATTGTAAGTAAAAGTTTTACAAATCCTATTCTTGAACTTTCAGAGATAGCAACTAGAATGTCGAAACTTGATTTTGATGCGAAATATAGCGTGAAACGTAATGATGAAATTGGTACATTAGGAAGCAGCATAAATATGCTCTCGGAAAAACTAGAAGAGACTATCTCAGAGCTAAAGAGTGCTAATAATGAACTTCAAAAGGACATTGAACAAAAAACACAAATTGATGAAATGAGAACAGAATTTTTATCAAATGTATCCCATGAGTTAAAGACTCCAATTGCGTTGATTCAAGGTTATGCAGAAGGCTTGATGGAAAATATTAACGAAGATGAAGAGAGTCGTAACTTCTATTGCGAAGTCATAACCGACGAAGCAAGTAAAATGAATAAGATGGTAAAGAAGTTGTTAAGTTTAAATCATATTGAGTTTGACGAGAATCCAATTAATTTTGAGCGCTTTGATATTGTTGCGGTTGTGAAATCAGTATTGTCGTCTACAGAAATATTATTTCAACAAAAGGATGTGACCTTATATTTTGATGACTGTATGCCGATATATGTTTGGGCAGATGAATATATGGTAGAAGAAGTTGTTACAAATTATATTAGTAATGCTCTAAATCATGTAGCAGATAAACGTATTATTGAAGTGAAACTGATAAAGCAAGATGGACTTATTCGCATTGCAGTCTTTAATACTGGGAAAAATATTCCGGAAGAAGATATTGGTAAAATATGGGATAAATTTTATAAAGTTGATAAAGCACGGACACGAGAATATGGCGGAAGTGGGATAGGCTTATCCATAGTAAAAGCAATTATGATCTCGATGAATCAAAAATATGGAGTAATCAATCATGAGGCAGGAGTTGAGTTTTGGTTTGAATTGGATTGCAATAATTAAGAAAAAGTTGATTCTATGAGCGTTTGGTGTTAAAATTATCTGAGAATTCAAAAGAAGAAATAGTTTGGAGGAGTAGAATTTGAAACGAAAGGGCATTATTACTTTAGTTTTAATTGTGGCACTATTGAGCACAGGGTGTGGTGCAAGTCAAAGAGAATTGACACAAGAAGAAAATGATATGATAGCAGAATATATGGCAGGACTTTTATTAAAATATGATTATTTTTATGATGCAAAGCTTTTATATAACACAGAATCAGATCGTAAGGAGGCAGACTTGACAGAAGATACATCACTTCAAGAATTTTCATCTCCATCACCAGAGGCAACGAAAGATTCGATTGTACCAGAAAAAGAAAACTTAGCAATGGCGGAAGCAACCAGCGAACCAGAGTATCAGATGGTGTCAGAATTGTTTAA
Source organism: Velocimicrobium sp. (assembly GCA_041821315.1). Classification (GTDB taxonomy): domain Bacteria; phylum Bacillota; class Clostridia; order Lachnospirales; family Lachnospiraceae; genus DIGJ01. Next base: position 9,439 of record JBGUEO010000068.1, read on the forward strand.
AAATGAAGGATGTCGGGTTGATTATGTAGATGAAAACGAGTATCAAAGTTTTCCCAAGACTTCCGAAACTAGTTATTTCTTATTAGAGGCAAATGCAAACAAAAAATTATTAGTACTTAGTTTTGATATAACAAATGAAGCTTCAAAAAAGAAAAATTTTAGTCTAATAGAGTCTGGAATTAGTTATCGATTAGAAAATTCGCAGGGAAAATCGAATAAACCATTGCTTACAGCATTAACAAATGACTTACAATACATTGATATTAAGATTGATGCGGGTAAGACAAAGAGAGCAGTGATTGTTTTTGAAATACCGGAAGATGCAATGACGAAAGGCTATGTGTTATATATTACAAATGGTGATAAGACGGCAAAGGTTGTATTAAATGAAAAAAAATGAAATATATATACCTGTGAGATAAGATACTGCAATGTTTATTTGCAGTATCTTATTTTCAGTTGTGTATTCTTTAAAATAAGCGATAGTAGGATATAAGAAAAAACGGTATGAAATTGGTATATGAGTTGCAAATTAAAAGCAGGAGTTAGAACATTTTATTATAGTATGATTTTTGAAGTATAAAGTTCTTGAATTTTGTAAAAAATAACAATGATTCAGAAAAAATAAAAAAAATGAAAAAGGGTGTTGACTTTTGTCGAAAACCGTTATATACTAGTCAACGTTGCA
>JBGUEO010000069.1:0-9178 GCA_041821315.1 Velocimicrobium sp.
ATACTTTTCTATTGCATTGTCAAGTAAATTTGTGCATTCTCATTTAGTTTACTGCATACTGATATTCCAGAATTTTTCATACACCCCTTCTTTTTTCAAGAGCTGTTCATGAGTTCCTGCTTCTACCAATTTTCCAGCTTCTATTACCAATATCTGATCTGCCCCTTGTATGGTTTTTAAACGATGGGCAATAACAATTAATGTTTTGTCTTTCACTAATTCACTAATTGCTTGTTGTATCGCCACCTCATTATCTGGATCAATAGATGAAGTAGCTTCATCTAGTAACACGATTGGTGCATTTTTCAGTATCGCTCTTGCTATCGATATCCGTTGCTTTTCCCCACCAGATAAATGAGAACCGCTTTCTCCTACCAAAGTCTCATAACCCTCTGCTAATGCTACAATGAATTCATGACAACGAGCCTTTTTTGCTGCCTCTTCAATTTCACTTTGCGTTGCATCTGGTTTTCCATAACGGATATTTGCTTCAATGGTGTCATTGAACAGATATACATTTTGAAATACAATTGCTATATTATTTAGCAATGCCTCGCATGTAATATCCTTAACATCAACGCCACCTATCTTTATACTTCCTGACTGAATATCCCAGAACCTTGCGATTAACCTTGCAACGGTACTCTTTCCAGACCCTGAAGATCCAACAATTGCTGTCATAGTACAATCTGGTATTTGAAAGCTAACATCTTCAAGTATCCGCTTATTCTTCTCATATGAAAAACTCACTTTATCAAATGTAATATCATGGTACTTCAACTTAACATTTTTACTTTTTTCATCAATTGTAGGAAATTCACTGATTTCTTCCATTCTGTTTATTGTATTTTCCAACACACGAATGGTATTGGAAGCACCAGCCAATTCTTCGATAGGTTTAAAAATCTGAAAGCCCGCCAAAATCATTAACACTCCTGTTTCCATTGGAATGATTCTTCTAATGGTTAGTATTGGTGCTAGTAAAATAACCATTGCCATACCGATACGCAACGTAATATTTAATAGGATATTCCACGGAAACACTTCCATTTCCAAACGATAAGCGGCATCCTGATAATCCCTGTAAGCTTCCTTCGTTCGAAATACATTTTCTCCTCCCATAGAGAATAATTTAAATACAGTAATGCCACGAATGAATTCCAAAGTAGCTGAAATAGCAGCCGTCTGCGCTTTTTTATGCAATGTAATGATTCGCATCCCTTCATTCTGAATGATATTCATAATAACCAGCGCAACCACTGTCGTAACCAGAAAAACAATTCCTATGTGCCAGTCAAAGATTGATAGAATTATTCCAGAAACTACTGCAGATACGACTCCATTTATTACCCATTCCAAAAACACATTGGCGATATGTTCATAACTCGAAATATCATTGGTCAATACCGTCGTGACTTCTCCCAGATTTTTTTCTTGGAAAAATCCCATTGGCACACTTCTTAAATGATCGCCTAACTCAATTCGCTTTTTAGCCGCCACATCATTTCCAGTACACTGCTGTAAACGCATAGTTATTGTCTTTGTTATAATTCCACCAAGTATACCTATCACAAATATCCCACTACACACCCCTATGGTTTTTTCCGTCAAATGTTCATTCACAAAATCTCGAAAGAATAAATAAATAGCCATATAGGGAAACGAAATAAAAATAGAATAGATTAATGCAGTAAATATACTTACTTTAATGCTTGTTTTATTTTTGCCAGCTAATGCCATGATTTTTTTTACTGTTCTTAACATATACTTGTTTTTCCTTTCATATTCCATCCTTCGGCTCCGATATGATTATTCCACATAGTCTTATATGCCTCACATGTTTGAAGTAATTTTTCGTGTGTTCCTTCCGCTATTTTATTACCTTTCTCCATTACAATAATCTGCTCAGAATCTATGATTGTGGAAAGTCTGTGTGCTATGGTAATAAGTGTCTTTCCCTTCGTCAATTCGCGAATAGCGATTCCTAAGTTCTTCTCATTTTCAGAATCAATAGAGGCTGTTGCCTCATCTAAAATAATAATAGGTGAGTCTTTGATCATTGCTCTGGCGATGGCGATTCGCTGTCTTTCTCCACCGGATAACAGATTCCCTGCATCTCCTACCAATGTATCGTATCCGTTTGGTAGCCTCATAATAAAATCCTCACAGCATGCCTTCTTAGCAGCCAGCTTTACTTCTTCATCTGAAGCATTCGGTTTCCCAATTTTTATATTTTCTTTAATCGAGATATTTGCTAGAAAATTGTCCTGTGCCACAAAACTAATCTGGCTCATTAATTGTTCAAACGGCATTTCTTTTATATTTACACCACCTATCTCAATTGTTCCTTCATTGACATCCCAAAAACGAGCAATCAGTTTCGCAATCGTGGATTTTCCGCTACCAGAAGCACCCACAATTGCTGTCGTCGTAGCAGCTTTTACGTCAAATGAAATATCATGCAAAATTTCTGTATCCTCATATCCAAAAGATACTTGTTGAAATGAAACACTATTATCTTTAATCTGCATCGTTTTCGTTGTTTCAAATATCTCTGGAGCAGTAAGGATTTCCTGAATCCTTGTATTTGCTGCAGATACCTCACTAAGATGATCACTAAATGTCACTGCTTTCATGAGTGGAGGTACAATTCCAAGAGATAATACCAGGCTCATCATAAATGTTTCAAATGTTATAGATCCGTGAATAAGCAGTAGTCCACTAACCGGAAGTGCAAAACAGATGGTAGCTGGTGCTACCACACTATATACACTTAAATATGGATGGCAATGACGATACCAATCCACGAGCACATTACGATAATTGGTGACCGCTCCTTCATAATTCTTAAGTGAAGACGCTGTCTGCTGGTATGACTTAATAACCTCCATCCCATTGATATATTCAACAATGGTTTCATTCATTGCCCGATTTCCATCCTGTGTCAGTCGAAAAATTTTCATTGCATTTTTTCCTAACATAAGCCCCCACGCTAGAAAGCCAATAATGATAGAAGTCAGGGAAACCAATGCAATTCGGTAATCTAATACAAAAAGATACACGATTACCACAAGGGGCAAAATCAGATTTGGTATAAGCTCTGGTATCATATGTGCCAAGGCATCTTCTAAACGGTCAACCTGATCAAGCACAGTTTCTTTAAACGAACCAGATGTAAGCCCTCCTATGTACCCCATGGAAGCATTTTGTATTTTATCAATCAATGCACATCGAATGTTGCAAAGTATCCCAAAAGCTGCTTTGTGTGATAACATTGTTGATAAAGCTGAAAAAATTTTCTCCAGCACTAGCGCTACTGCTACAATCAAACTACTTATGATAATTTGTTTTACAGATGTTTTCTCTAATAACAAAAGTACTAATATTCTTCCTATTGCGACATAAGGAATAATGCCACATATTGTTGCACCAGCTGAAAGCAAGGTGCTTCCTATCATTTTTTTCTTTTCCTGACCTGCAAAAGTAAATATTTCAGAAATCGGATTTTTCTGTTTCTGTTTCATGTCTTAACCACGTCCTCTCAAATGTTGTCATTATCATTATTAAGTTTCATGATTAGTTAAAACTAACCATGTTGTTAAATGAAAGAGTCCTATGTCGGACTCGTCATAAATAAATCATTCTTTTACTTTTCTTCTTTGAAAATATAGGAAAACAAAAGTTCCAGTACTGCATCCAATGTTTTCCGAAATTCCTTTTTGTGAAACACTTCTTTTTCTGTCTGCATTACTGCGAGGGTCTTCATTAAATTTGCTATTACGCCATATTCCAAGTTTTCTTTCACGTCTTCCATATGTGATACGATACCATTGATGGTTCTTGTTTCTTTTGCTAAATCTGGTACGAATGTGCCTGGAACTGTTTTTGATATATGATTACTCTCCTCCACCGTCATGTATTGATAGATGGTTTCTTCTCCAGTCATAAGATATTTCAAGTACTCTTTTGCTTCAGAAACTGTCATTTTTTTTCTGTCTTTCAATATTTGAAGCAAGTGATTTTCCCCTTTTTGCCTCTGATATTGCATTACTTCAACAAGAAATTGTTCTTTTGTATCAAAAAAATTGTAAAATGTTGTTCGCCCAATTCCAACTGATTCCGTAACTTTATCTACCGATGCATGCGTAACACCATGCTCTCGAATCAAAGCAAAGCCAACTTCTAGCATTTGCTTTTTCAGCATCTCCTTTTCTTCTTCTGAAAATATGTTTGGCACTTTCTTCTCCTTTCTTTTTATGCGACACTTTTTATAATTATTGTCGCTTAATTTATATCACACAAGATGCATGTTGTCAAGTACCTCCTTAAGAGACTGGAATGCATTAATAAATTAATTTTTATCCTTCAAAAACCACTTGGATATCTACATCATTTTGGGTTCTTAATATATCACAAAGCATTTTCTCCATACAGTAAGCATTTACCAAGTTACCTGCTCCTTGTTGGTCTGACTACTTTTGATTTTGTTGCATTTACTTTAAGAAATAATTTTCTTTCCATCCAATCACTAATTGACTTCATAACACGATTTGCAGCCATTTCGCTTTTTGGTATATATACTCTTCGCACTGGTTTTGGAAAGTAAGTTTTATTTCTGATTGAATTAACAATCTCCTCTTTATTCGATTTAATATACTCACCTAATTCCTCTACTGTAACCCCGTCAATTCCACTAGTATGAACAGAACTCTTCTAGGTTTAATAGGGCTTTTTCAGGTTGCTGGCTCATGTGTCTGACCTCCTTTGGGATTTTGTCTGTATCAATAAATCAATTCTTCTTACTCGCAAAAATAGCACCCAAGCTAAGCCTGAATGCTATTTCAATTTAAAATCTCTAATCTTCCAACTTCTTTATTATCTTTTCAACCTCTGCGATTAGCTGCTCCTTATCAGGAATATAATAAGTATACTTTGAAGCAAAAATATTATTTGATAATCCACCAAGAGCATATTCTGCGATTAATGCATCTTTATCTGTGCATAAAATAATACCAATTGGCTTATTGTCATCTTCGTCATTCACTTCACGTTCATAATAATTTAAATACATGTTAAGTTGCCCAGCAGCCTCTGGCATTAATTTGGTAGTTTTAAGTTCAATCAAAATATATGACTTAAGGGGCTTATTGTAAAACACCATATCCACGTAATAGTGAGTATTGTTGATTGTAACTCTTTTTCTGAGTTCCTACAAACATGAAACCGCGACCAGGCTCTAACAGAAACCTTTCAATCTGTCTTACCAGTGCTTCTTCCAAGTCACTTTCCATAACTGGTTTATTCTCTGGTAAACCTAAAAACTCAAACACATATGGATCTTTGATCATATCGGATGGTTTCGCCAATTCTATTCCCTTTGTAGCCAGATTGAGAACTTCGGCTTTATTTACTTCCCCTTTGGATAGTAATAATCTCTCAAAAAGTGATGTTTCAATTTGTCGTTTCATTTCTCTAACCGACCACTTTGAATTTATTGCTTCCCTTTCATAAAAACTTCTTTTATCCTTATCTGAAATAATGAGCAATTCGCAATAATGGGACCAACTTAATTTAACAGACACTGTCTGTTGAATTTCATATTCTTGATAAAACCTTCTCATAAATTGAAGATTTGAAACTGAAAATCCCCTTCCAAACTCATTTGTCAATTCTGTTGATAGTAATTTTAAAATCTGTACTCCATATTCCGCACGAATATTTTCATTTTGCTCATATCGAACAATTATTTCCCCAATTTTCCAATATGAAGCAAGAAGTTCTGTATTTACTTCTCTTGCAACATTATTACGTGCTGTTTCAAGAATATTCTTTATCTCATGTACCAACGGATTCATCAACTCATCTGCCATCCAAATACCTTCTTTCTCATTTCTAATGGTTTCTGTTAATGCTATCGCATAAAATTTTCTTGACTAATAGAGAACTTCTACATAGATTCGAACTTTATTCTCTCCAAAATCTTCTTATGTTTTGTCATAAACTGATAAACAAGTGGATTTAACTGTATGTATTCACCCTTCTTGGAAAATAAATATAAAGTGTCTTTTGAATCCCTATACAATGCACCAACTACATTTTCCTTACACTTCATCTTTACCTTGTGACAAATCCTGATTTTCAATTCATCTGAAACCGCCTCAAAGCTAACATCAAAAATAATCTGCTGCTTGTTCAAAGCTTCTTTTAATACTCGTTCCAGCGAAGTTTCTCTTCCATCCTTTGTTTTTGCTTTTTGCCTAAGATTATATTTTAAAACCAAATTCCAATAAATCTCCGTGAATTTGTAAAATAGCTGGTCAAAGGTAAGAACAAGATTGTCATCCGCATTATAGAGACTATCTAAAATCGATTTGAAGAAGCCAAATTTGTAACTGGTATCATGAGAAACCTTACTGGAAAACATGCCACTGAAAATAGACCAAAGATCATCTTATCTCAATTTCCTATTATTTACTATAATACAACTTACCTTACACCCCAAATAATATTTATAGCCTTTCCAATAAAAACTTTACAGATTCTTTCAGTTCATCACTAAACTCATCAAGATTTTCTAAACTTATCACGCCATCATTAATTAGTGAAACTATGTCAAATATCATATTGGACTTATTTAATTCAATACAAACACCCGGTCTTTTCTTATCAATCTTAAGTCTTTTTCCCAACTCCCAAAATTTGGTTGATGCAGGTAAATCACCACTTAAAAGTAATATGTATTCCTTATCAATTTTCTCTATATAAGCTTCCTGCCAAGCACTAATCTTATCTCTAAAAAGCTTCCAGTCTTTTTTCGTAGGCTCCATCATCAATTTTACCTTTCTTCTTGTTCATCTTAAAGATTATTTATCAAGTTCCTTCTGATTCACACGCAGTCCTGCATCAAAAGTCTTTATCTTCTGATGGCACTACCATCCAATAAGTCGTTTTGAGTGCTCATTTTAAACAGCCCTTTCTTCTTATTAGATAATAATTGTGTGTTATTAGCTTATTTGCTTATGCAGCTGCTTTTATATAAATATCCGGGTTTGGTTTTCCTTTTATTGTTCCATCATTGTAAATAATTTTGTCATTATCAAACCAATTATTTAGTTGAAACTCTTTTCTATAAAAATCAACGTTGACTTTTGTTGATGCCATTGCAATTATTCTTGGGATATTATATTTTTTCAAATGATCTAATAACAGGATAGCACCAGGTGCTAATTGTAAATTCACCTTATCCTCTATACAAAGTTTGCGATAAATGGTTTCTTTTTTCTCCGACAAGTCATGAATTATATCTGCGGACAAACTTTTTTCAAGAAAATACTCTAATATAAAGTCATTATTACGCCCGTGTACATATTGCAAAAATTCCATATCACTGATATCTCTATTACACAATTTTTTTATAAATATCCTCCATGCCAGCTCATGTTTGTCCGAATCCCAAAACAGAGTACCATTAAAATCAAAAAAGAAACCTATCTTGTTTATGTCTAAATTCAATATATTCAATGTTGCTCACCTCCTTCACTCTATAGATAGATCCTTGTTTTTCATTCACCTTTATATTATAATCACAATAATTCAATAAAGAAAGTATACACTTTTTAGTAGTATACTTACCGAAAGGAGAGTATTGTTAAATGGCTACGTTATGTCGAAGCAAACAGGCACCGTTTGAATACACCTTATCTATCATAGGTGGAAAATGAGGATTATCTATGTTTCCAATCATTGACGAAATGTGTCGGTGGGGAAAAAATAATGCTTCAAACACCAATGTATGAACCTGCTGAATTGGTGTCGAATACAAAACTGCTAATGATTAATATTCCTCTTTCTGCCTAAAAAGTTCATGCCAATGATTCCAAAAAGAATCATAATTGCTCCAATTATATGATAATATCTGATTCCTTCATGCAGGAAGATACTCCCGGCAAATATAGTTATTAACGTAGATAAATTACTAAATACACTCATTTTAGATGCATCAATTTTGGACAATGTATAATTTGATAGCAGAGATGTTATCAGTGACGATAATATTCCCAAATAGAATATAGAAATCAAAAACACCGGACTTGAAAACGCTTTAAAATATGTAATAAGAGTGTTTTTAACAATATGATCTGCGACTGATACTACGTTAAAGCTAAAAAAACCAATTGCAGTCATGATATAAGTTATGTCTATTACTTTATATTTTTGGGTTATTTTTTTTGCCATTACGTTATAACATGCTGCTGAGAGTGCTGATAACATAATTAATACAATACCAAGAAAACTGGCAGATTTTAATTGAATTCCTTTCATTGCAAATATGTAAATCACTCCGCATACAGATGCCCCTAAAGATACCTTTTGTAGCAGGTTAATATTTTCTTTTAAAAAAAGAGCCGCCAGCATCATGGTAAATGCGGGAATGGTTGCTTGAATGATACCCGCCTCAGAGGAAGAAACATAGACTAATCCAAAGGCTTGAAAAGCAAAGAATAGTGCGGGATAAAACAGGGACAGCGGCAAAATAGAAAGTACATCCCTTGCAGTAATTTTCAATTTTATCCATCCAAACAATACTGGAATCAATAATGTAAAAAAAGAAATTGTAAACCTATGCGCCAGAATATTCAGCGGATCGTCCACAGTTAAGGCCATCTTTGTAAACAAAAAAGATAGACCTATTATAAAGGCATACAGTACTGCCGCAAAATATGCATTTGTTTTATTGCTATTTTTCATTCTAATATTCACCTCTAGTCTTGACTTTAAATTGTGTATCTCTATTTTAATTTATATTGATTTTTTGACGGCTACGCTGAATAAATCTGCTCAAAAAGATGTGTAAAAAGCAACCTTTTTGAATGTACCTACCTTGAATAAAGATGTTGGCATTAATTGTTAAATAAAAGAACCATGTCATTCCAAACAGCATGGCCGTGCTTGGACTCTGACTTTCCAATATTAACAAAACCGAATTTCTCATAGTAATAAGCATATAGAAAGGCTATATATTATAACTCTGTAAATCCGATTTTTCTATAAAGATTAACAGCTCCGATATTTCTGGGATGTACATTCAGAACTAGACTTTCATATCCCAAACTTACCAATACGCTGATACTTTTTTTCAACAGGCTACTTGCCATTCCCAAATGTAAATATTTTTTTG
>JBGUEO010000070.1:0-8859 GCA_041821315.1 Velocimicrobium sp.
AATAATCTGATATAAATAGGATGCTAGGAGTATTAATAATTTGTAGTATTACAATATACAGCGCCACATCAATATCATGGGTAATAAACAAACAACCGAATCCTCGTTTTCCTTGAAGTTGCTTCAGCAGTTCCAGAATGCTTTTGCGGACTATAACATCCAGACCGCTCACCGCCTCGTCAAAAATTAGAAATTTGGGTGAAACGGAAATGGCACGGGCAATGCATACACGTTTTTGCTGTCCGCCGGAAAGCTCATGGGCACGTCGGCTCAACAGTTCTAGTGGTAGATCCATCTGCTGCATGAGGTCTTCCACCATTTTCCGCTCCCGCTCCTTGGGAACATCCATCAGATTTTTGATTGGTTCAGCTATACTTTCATAAACGGAAAATCTAGGATCCAGCGCGCTTTTGCCGTCCTGCAACACCATCTGCATTTTAATAAACCGCGCTTTTGCCTTCCTTCCATGCATAGAAAAGAGGCTTTCACCGTCAAGAATCACATCCCCGGAGGTCGGCGGAATCAGTCCCATCAGCATTTGAGACAAGGTACTTTTTCCTGAACCACTTTCTCCCACAAGCGCGCAACATTGTCCTTCTCTAAGAGCAAAATCAACGCCATTCACAGCCCGCACAAGTCTGTTTATACCTTTTTTACCGGATATACGATAGCTTTTGAAGAGAGCTTTTGCTTCTAGCATGCAAGTCCCCTCCTTTCACAAACCGTGCCGGAGAGATGAGCCGCCTCAATGAGTGCTCTTGTATAGGGATGTTTTGGTGTGTCTAGCACGCTAGAAACCTCGCCACGTTCAATCACCTGCCCGTCTTTCATGACGAGCAGATCGCCCCCCATGCGGGACGCCACAGCAAAATCGTGCGTCACCAGCATGATAGCCGTACCCTGTTCCCTTTGCCGTATAAGGGTATCCACAGTGGCGTTTCTATGTTCCGCGTCCAGCGCCGTGGTAGGTTCGTCGGCCACGATGAGCTTTGCGTCCACCATCAACGCCATGGCAATCAGCACGCGCTGGAGCATCCCGCCGGAAAGCATATGCGGATAGCTTTTCATAATCTCCCCAGTGCTATTAAGTCCCGCTTCCCGAAGAGCTGTTTCTAATTTTATATATGCCTTGTCGCCCTTGAGACCTGTATGCAGACGAAGTGTTTCCGCCATTTGATGACCTACCCGTACCGATGGGTTCAGTGCGGTCATTGGGTTTTGGGGAATCAAGGCTATTTGTCCGCCATAAATCTGTCTTTGCTGTTTTGGCGTCATAGCAAGCAATTCATATCCTTCAAAAAAAACTTTTCCGTCCGGCTTGAAACTCCGACGGTTTAGTATACCTGTAATTGTTTTGCATGTCAGAGTTTTCCCGCTTCCGGATTGGCCCAAAATAACAAGCGAGCTTCCTTTTTGCAATGAAAAGCTGATGTTTTGGACCAACCTTTTACCATCTTTACACAAATTTATAGAAAGAGAATCGATATTTAATAGCAATTATTGCACCTCCTCTGGTTCAAGCATATCCCGCAGCGCTTCACCAAACAGATTAAATCCGGCGGCGGTGATTAAAATACATATACCTGGGTAAATCAAAAGCGCTGGATTTGAATATAAACTGGAGCGTGCCTCATTCAGCATGGCTCCCCATTCTGCCACTCCGGACGGTAACCCCAGTCCAAGGAAAGAAAAGCTGGAAACCATAATAATCGCTGAAGCTATGGCCGTACTCACATAGACAAGGAACTGGGGCATAATGTTGGGAATTAGATGCCGTATGATGATTTGAAAAGTGCTACATCCAGATATACGGGCAGCAATGATATAATCCCTCCCCATCTCAATGACTGCATAGGAACGAACAACACGCGTAAACCATGCCCACATCGCTACAATGACAGCAATAACAATATTCTGCAGTCCGTTTCCCACCGCCCCAATGATGGCAGCTGCAATCAATAAAGCAGGAAAGGCGATAAAAATATCACAAATCATGATTAGAATGCGATCCGCCCATTTGCCGGCGCACGCGCTGTAACTACCCAGCAATAGACCTATAATAGATAATACAAGTATCGCGGGCAGGCTCATACCGAGCGAATACCGCGCTCCAAATAAAAGTCGGGATAACTCGCAGCGGCCAAGCTGATCGGTGCCTAAAGGATACTCTAAGCTAGCCCCCATGTACTTATTGCTTACGTTAATTTCCTCAGGGTCATGTGGTGCCAAAACCGGCGCTAAGACAGCCGCTGTCAGTATCAGCAGGATAAACAGCAGCCCTATTACAGCCTGATGATTATGTAAAATTCTTCTAATCATGCGTTTTCCTCCCCATCCACGGGCAGAGGAGCCGGTTAATAATATCTCCCGCTAAATTCGCAAGTACAAAAACTGCGGCAATGATAACAATACATGTAGAAACGGCGGTAGCATCTGCGGCAACAACACAAGCCATCAGATAAGAGCCAATACCGGATAACGAAAACACACTTTCTACTACTGCGCTTCCTGCGATAAGATAACCAAGATACTGGCAGAAAAGCGTTACAATTGGCGGTAGTGAATTACGCGTCACGTGACGCAATATGATTCTGCCAGGCGATAACCCTCTGGATTTTGCATAAGCAACGTAATCCCTGTTCATCTCCCCCAATAGGGAAGAACGAAAAATCCGGATGAAGGCGCAGATCATGGGGACTGCCAGGGTAAAAGACGGGAGCAGTAGTCCCTTGATGCCCTGAGCGGGAAGCACGGTGAATATCGGCAGCTTGACTGCAAAGGCCAGCAACAGCAAAAACCCGAGCCAAAAGGTCGGCAAGCATATGCCAAGCAGCGTTACACCTCTTGTCACGTGATCAAAGACACCATTTTTATAGCGCGCACATAGTAAGCTGATTGGTATTGAAACAACGATAATCCATGCAAGAGAAATTCCCACAAGAGCAAAAGTCGTTGGGAAATAGGCAGCAAGGTCTTCGCTGATTGGGCGAAAAGAATAAACAGACATTCCAAAATTACCTGTAAAAAATCCAGCCAGCCATTTTATATACCGGAGAATCATCGGTTTATCCAGCCCAAGTTCAACCCGTACCTGTTCAATCATCTGATCCGTTGCGGCAATAGAATTTTTTCGAGCAATGAGCTCGGCCGGATCGATGTTAGACAACGCGATAAGCAAAAAGCTCAGTATACTAACTCCGACTAGTACGATGATGAAACCTAATAGACGTTTTTTAATATATTCTGACAAACAGACACTCCTTCCTCAAGTTAGCCGCAGCTAACCATTGGTCATAATAAATGGCTCACAGCTTAGTGAGCCATTTACTAAAAGTAAGTATATCAAAATATGAACATGTCTTCCACTCCGCAACAGCTTATTTATAATCCAATCTGTCATTTGATCGGTCGTTTCTATGGCGATAGGAAAGTGGCTTTTGTCCCATTACTGCCTTAAATGCGGCAGCAAATTTGCTTGGGTTATCATATCCTACTAACTGCGCTATTTGTCCAACAGTCAGTTCTTCTTCATCCCGGAGCAGATAAGAAGCCCTACGAATACGTTCTGAACGGAGAAAAGCACCAATCGGCTGACCATAAACGGACTTAAAACATTGGCGTAGACTTGTTTCGGCGACATTAAAACGTGCGGCAAGTTCACATATGGTTACTTTGTCGAATGGACTTTCCATAAGAAAGGTGTAGACCCTTTTTGTTGACTCCACAACCTGCTTGGAAAATCGAGGAAGGACTTCGCTTGATTTATCGTCCACAATACTCAGGAAAAGTAAAAGCTCTACTGTCTTGACGAGGTTGTATGTTTTACGGATTCGGTCATCAACGCAATAGAGTTCACTGAAAATATGCTCGATTTCCGGTCTCGCTTTTAGTAAAAACCACTCATTATCAGGACAAGTTTTGTTTTGGATTGAATACAGATCAATACCCGAATCGGGGAAGAACTCTTTCAACGAGGTCTGAGCCGATTGCAGCTCCAACAAAATAGTAATACCTCTGTATCGGCCTAACGGCAAACGCGAATTTGTAATTTGCAGTTTCGCCGGATCGTTTACAGCCATATCACCCTCACCCAAAAAGCCTACCATCCCGCCGCTCAATTCCATCTCCCAGCAGCCTTCAAAGCAATGATTGATTTGAAGGAAGCCGTGCGCCGGGCGTACACCTTGAAAACAGGTATTCATATCCAGCGAATTGTATGTGAGCTGTATGCCTGGGAATACTTCATAACACAACAATTCTCCCGTGCCAGTGTCGTTTTCAAGCTGATAAATAGTGAGTGAACCATCTTCTCTGCGGTCGGAATACCAGTATTCCCGAAAAGCTCGGTCATAAATACCTAATGCCATATTAAGCCCTCCTTGTATTATTTTGAAACTTCTGCAAACGCCCATTGACCAAAAGTCTTAAAGTTTAGAAACCACTGTTTTACGGCAAAGGTGCTCAAAGTCTATGCAAATTTTGGGGTTATATCTTGTAGGAATGACATATTGTAATGTGAAGTTAGATGAAGCTAACTATTCCTTTATTATATATGAAGCCTTTTGATAAAACAATAGTGGCAAAGAATTTTCTATAATAAGTTAGCAATCAGCATTTCTCAACGTGCCTTGTGGCGGTGATAATGATGTCGTAGGAAGCTAATAGCCCCTTGGAGGCAGGGCATTTTAGACATTTACAAATTAATTTGTATTATTTTTGTAAACTTTATTGTTTTACCAGTTATATCGTCACATGTCACAAGGCTTCCTATTAAATTTCTACCTTTCTGACCCAATGCTACTTTTACATTGTCCGGTTGAACGCTAGCTATCGGAACTATAATCTCGATTTCATATTCTCCATCGGGAATAGCATTGGATGCTACATCATTACCATATTTAAAAACTTCGCTCTGAAATTTCCCATTTTCAAGCACTTGTACTTTTGAGCTTGCCCTATACTTAATTTGTCTATTGATAAGCCCAATCATTAAATATGTATTTATGGGTAAATTAGTTTTACCAATAATCTGTATATACTTATTGTCTTTATTATTTACTTCACACTCAAAATACACGTCTAATTCTTTTCCAGCTTGTGGCGGTAATATTTCCATGTTCTTTGGTAATGGATATGCGTCCCCTAACGGAATTAATTCTCCATCAAAGCTACAATTATTACCGTCTATTACAAATCCAATATCTTTTAATCTTTTTAAAGCCAATGCATCAATTTCATTTAAGCTTAAATTAGTCTTTGTAGATTGATTCTGAACCAATGTAAATGATCTATTTATCTCTAATAAAGAGTTTGAAAAGAATTTTGCCGCATCAATGAACATTAATGCCTCAGCTCGATTAACTGAATTTTTGTTCTCGTACTTATCCCAATTCTTCATCATATAATTATACACTTGATAATCGTCTTCATTAGGTTTAATAAAAATCCCACGTTTTGATTCTAATGATATCTCCTCCAATATGCAACGTTCAAAAACTCCAGATTTGATTTCAATATTAGAAATATCTTTACCGAATATCTCTCCATTTGGATCACCAGTTATAAAACTACGATGGAAGCAAAGATTGGATGAAAAATGAAATTCATCTCTTATGTCACTTAATATAATTCTTCCGATATTCTCATCTAGATAAGAACCAACAATCTCAGCACTACCTTCTACAGAAACCATATACTGTATATTTGTTTGAACATCAACCGAAACAGTTTTAACAACTAATGTCAAATTATTTATCTCTGTAATTCGATTAATTTCTTCAACAAATGGTATCAAACAAATATGTTCTGGTATATTTATCCATTCTAAAATCTTCTGTTTTATAACTTCTTGATTATTTCGAACAGCTATATCCGCATAATCATCTTTTTGCATTTCAGCTAAACTTATTACCGTATTAACTTGTAATATTTCGCCCATATACTCTATAAATTTATTATCAGTTAAAATACAAATCTGATTTCCATTTGATCTTTCTTCATATTCTTTTATCAATTCTTCACGTGGAGAAGTTGCATGATCTTCTTTCCCAGAAAACCAATCTTCTTTTGTATCTGCAGTAACAAAAATTATGGGCTTTCCCTTTTTCTTACCAAAATCAATAATTTCATACCACATTACTAAATCCCCAAAAATATCCACCCCATCTTTAGAACATTTTGGATTATTACGAGGATCATCCATGTATCCCGGCGGAATTTTATATTTATAACGAATATCTCCATCTTTATATATATCAAATAGGGTAGACGGTGAAAATCCCTCTAATTCGCTATGACCACAAATCATGAGAAAAAAATCCTCAATCTCTTTCTTGTCCATAAATCCATCATTTTCTTGTTTGATACAGTTTTCTCCGTATTGTTCCAAGGATTTTTTCAATGTTTCTAAATCAGAAATTGACTTGCTGAAAATCTCTTGACTTCCCCCAAACTTATATTTGATAAAAAATTGTAGTTGTTTAGTAATTGCACCATTGCAGCTATTTATTGCATTTTTTATTTCTGTTACACTCTTTTTTGCATTAGTAAAACGTTGCTTTTCTACAATTGACAAATTTTTTTTAAATTCACGATTCACTTGCGGCAAAACGGATATATTCCCTTGTATAAGCCTATAAATTAAAAGTAATTCTTGACTGGTTTTTTTTGAATATCGAAGTAAATTCAAATAAACATTTGTATCAAAAATATAAATAGGATCACTACTATACAAACTTTTAAACGCATCCTTACTTATAAAGCTTCCCATAGATTCATCTCCTTTCAAATAAATTGCACTGTCAATTTGTTTTTTGTATGTACCACAAAAATGCATCTTCTGTCATTCGTAATATCATCAGTGTATCCTCCTGAACAGGATTATCTTCTCCATCTTCCCTCCATGCACTGAATATTCTATTGGCGCATTCTTTAAGTAAAGGATCGGTGGGTTCCATGCCTAATTCCAACAGATACAGTATGCTATCCAGCATGGAGAAAGGTGATCCTTTTATTAGGCGCTTGTCAGGTGTAGTCCAATAGTCTGCGCCATTATCATACCTGTGCGACAATATAGCTTCAACATCTGATATATACTTCTTCTCAATAGCCATTCCTCTCACCTCTCTATATCTTTATTTTTAACACAGACTTTCAACAGGTACCCTCAAGTGAGAATAGTCCTATTATTGCTATAACATAATCCTATTTCCCTTCACCGAGCAACTTCATTTCCATATCTTCCAATGCTTTTACATAATCCTTTTCAGCCTTAGAAGCCTCCTCCAAATGCAAGGTTTTATATTTATGGTATTCCTCTTTCGCCTTTGACTCAGCTGTTTTAGCGCTGATTTTTCCAGCATTGGTGAGAATTTCATGTTTAGATAGTTTTAAAAATCCATCTAATGTTTCAATCCAATCGGACATATACATCGGGATTCTTCTTCTGGCTTGCATTTCAGCAAATTCCAAATATGCAGAAACAACACTGTTTAGTGCAGATAGTTCTTCTTGATTACAGTAATTCTTTGCTACAAGAGCATCGGACTGAGTTGGGTTCTCTCCTTTAAAATTCAGCATACCCATATGTGGCTTTTCGGCATCTGCTGAATAGTATATTTTTTCTGCTGCTGTTTGTCCATGTGCTGCCCAGTGCATTTTGTTTTGCACTGTTTTAAAAAACATCATTGATGCTTCAGTCCTAGGATCATAGTCAATACTTGTTGCATAGATATCAAGTACTTTTCTCCAGAACACCTTTTCTGAAGAACGTATATCTCTAATACGTTCTAACAATTCATCAAAAAATACTCCGCCACCATTATTTTTTAGTAAATCGTCATTCATAGCAAAGCCTTTTTTCATATATTCTTTTAAGACACTGCTTGCCCATATTCTGAACTGTGTGCCTCGTAATGACTTTACCCGGTAACCAACAGAAATAACAACATCTAAATTATAAAAATCAACTTGATAACCTTTACCATCAGAAGCAGTGTAGGCAAATTTTGCCCACACTGAATTTTTTTCAAGTTCTCCCTCTTTAAAAATATTCCTTATATGTTTTCCAATTACACTTCTATCTCGTTGAAAAAGTTCTGCCATTTGGTCTATAGAAAGCCAGACGGTATCATTATCAAAGGTAACTTCTATTTTAGTCAAACCATCTTCGGTCTGGTACATAACGATTTCAGAGTTCATAACTGCCCTCCCAAATAATAAGATTTATTTCATTATACATCTATGTTCCAGTTATTTCTACAAAGACATATAGCAAACAATAAAAACGAGGCATCAAGATTCTTTATCTCAACACCTCTGAATTTTCTTAGTTCGTAACGAAAAGTATGCTAATACTTTTTGAAACTATAAACTGAGATTTGTTAATAAGTCTCTTTATTAAAATTAAGTGGCAAAAAATCTAATTGCCTTTCGGGAATACCAAGTGATTTTGCATAACTAATCATTTCGTCCCATCTTCTTTTGTCTACTGCATTTGTTGTGTCCAATAGTGTTTGATATACGGGTATAATTCCGCTGGCAAATAATTCAAATTTCTTCTGACGAAACACGATAATTATTTTTTCTGAATTATAAAATGTAGCATACCATTCCTTTTTAAATTTATTACTCATATTTGCTTGAATACTAATTACCGCCTCTTGAATGTCTGCTTCAGGTATAGAAATTTTATATAATTTTACAATTCCTAAAAATCGTTTCTTTACCTCTATGATAATGAATCGTTTGAAAATACTTTTATCAAGTTGGCTCAAATTTATAATTACAGCATGGTAAATACTAGACCCGAATTATTCATGAGGATGTAATCCTCACCCAATAATTCGTATTTTGATTTTT
>JBGUEO010000071.1:0-8502 GCA_041821315.1 Velocimicrobium sp.
CTTTGCAGCATTGATACTCTTGCCACTTTTATTATTCAAAAAAGGAAATCGGCAATAGTTATCTTTTACCATCAAATCTTGAATAGAAGCTCTTTAAGTTTGATTACCTCGATGCGTCTGAATACAGACAGCAAATCAAAACATTTCGCTTAAAATACGTGTTTCTTGCTGCCAAAATCATTAAACCTGCCAGGTCCGTGATTATGAAGCTTTCAGGAAAATATCCTTATCAAGAGGTGTATAAAAAATGTATATGCTTGGAGTCGTAAAGGTTGATAAATTAGCGATTGAATCACTTGAATGAAACGAGTGGTTTATTAATAGAACCTACAATTGTGTTTTTGTAACTTAGTTTCGAATAATGGGTATACTCTATTCAAAAGTATTGAGTAAGGGGGGTAAAAAATGTTAAAATGCAGAAGTAACTACTTGAATTCTTCTTAGGTTCAGCGCAAGTATCGAGTTTTAATGATTTTCGTAAAACGGCGTAGAATTTAGGTGCAATTAATTACTGAACGATTAATAATTAGAAGATTTTCAGAAGAAGATGGCGAAGACTTATATGAATACTTTTCTAATCCAAACGTACTAAAATTTGAGACATTTAAGCCTTTTACAAAAGAGGAAGCTTATGTGGAAGCAAAAAGGCGTGTGGATGATGACAAGTTTCTTGCGGTGTGTTTGAAAAGTGGTAAAAAGATTGGCAATCTATATTTTTCTAAAGAGGACTTTAACTCATGCGAAATTGGCTATGTCTTTAATGATAAATATTGGAACAATGGATATGCTTCAGAAAGCCTAGTTGCATTAATAAAATATGCGTTCTTAACCTTAAACACGAGAAGAATAATTGCGAAGTGCGACCCTAAAAATAGTCCGTCTAGGAAATTGCTTGAGCGTGTTGGAATGAGAAGAGAAGGCACATTTCTTCAGAATGTTTTTTTCTTTACGGATGAAGACGGCAAGCCAATTTGGAAAGATACGTACGAGTATGGCATACTTAAAACTGAATATGTTGAGAACTGAAAGCAGGTTAAAAAAATATGCTCATGAGAAAGAGACAGTTGCATAAGATTTGATATTCGAAAATCAATTCAAACAAGATCAGACGGCATGGGACTTTTTTAGCAAACAATCCCCATCTTATAAAAAAAGTGATGATACACGGGATTATGAGTGGTAAGCAAGAAAAAGCGAGACAATCTCGCTTAGACAAAACTATCGAAGTAAGTAGACAACTTAAACGAATGGAGGCATATCGTGTATTGTTATATAAATGATGAAACCATAAAAAATGGCGATCAAAAAGTACCCTGGTGGAGTTTTGGTAAAGTTGTTTTAGCGAGTGCGATTATGAAACTTGTGGAGCAAGGTAAATTAGATCTTAATGCGCATTATTTTGAGAGCAAAGGCACTCTAGAGCAGATATTAAGGCATGAAGCGGGTTATCCTGATTATTATTCCAGCGTTTATCATCAAGCCGTTGAAAATGGCGAAGAACCATGGGATTTTAAAACATTGATCGAGAAAACACAATCAAAAGAATTATTATTTCAGCCTGGGAAAGGTTGGAGTTACTCGAATATTGGTTATTATTATATTCGAAGACTTATAGAGGATACGGTTGGACGTTCACTTCAAGGCGCTTTAGATGAGTTGTTATTTAAACCGCTTGGTTTGGACAATGTTGAAGTAGCTATTGAAATAGAGCAGCTTAAACATTGTATACACGTTAAGAAAGGTTACCATCCAATGTGGCTGTATCATGGCATGTTAATCGGTACTTTGGAAGATGCTTGTAACTTTCTCCACAGCTTAGCAAATGGGAAAATCATAAACCAATTGTCACTATCTAAAATGAAAGAAGCTTATAAGATATCATTTGATATTGGAGATCGACCATGGAAAGAGCCAGGATATGCTATAGGACTTATGACAGATGAATCCAGCGGAAGTTTCGGACATACAGGTATGGGGCCAGATAGTATAATAGCGGTGTATCATTATCCTACCGTTGGCTGCACAGTCGCTGTATCAATGGAGACTTCAAATCAAGGCATTGTCGAGTATGAAGTGGAAAAGATTTATAGAAAATGTGAGACGCATTCTGACTTGCAAGCACCCTAGACAACATCACACCCAATCATTTGAACGGTTTTTTTGTGGATTGGCCAAATTCGCCCTCCGTAACAACGCACCATAGAAGTAAAAAACACCCCAAATCGAACACAAATCTTCCTAACATCCATCATGAAACCAACACATCTTAACTCTATACTGAGAATATAGTAAGACATTAAAGCCAATAGGGTCATTGGCTAGAATGTAAAATGACTGAGGCGCATGATTAATGATGAGAATGTTCATTCCCCGGCAACAAGCAGAATGTTCAAAGCAATGATATCCTAAACCAAAGCAATACAAACACATGTAAGGATATATAAATCTGAACTTCCAAAAACTTCTCTGAGATAAAACTGTGAAGTTGGAAGTTCAGTTACATAAAATAACTTAAATAACTTAAATCACTCTTAAACCCTAGGTTTACAGTAGCATCTTTTCGCATAAATACTCAAAATGTTCAATTTTTATTTACATTTACACAGTAAAATTCACTCTAAATGACTTAAAGCGCCCTCAAGAATGAATTGGGGGCCTTTTTCGTTGACTTCAATGATGGACAGCGCTGTGTTTCCCATATATGGGGATTCCCTTTCATTAACTATCCTCTATATACATGGAAATCCTTTATCGGATTAGCCTTAGTTGCTACGATTTTGGGACAAATGGTTTTTAATTGGCTGCTTAAATGGTTGAGCGCATCAGCCATATCAATGAGTATTTTAGGTGAAACAGTTGGAACTTGTATGCTTGCTTATTTCATTTTGGGCGAAGTTATCTCATTGCAACAGGGGGCAGGTATAACAATCACATTAGTTGGACTCGCCTTGTTTTTATTTCCCTAACACGTCATATCATATTTAAAAATTGGAGGTATTTAAAATGGAAAAAATTAATATGGAAGAAAAACTTAGCCTTTTTAATGAATATTGGAGTCCCAAAATTATAGGTGAAGTTAACGAGTCCTATGTGAAATTAGCCAAACTGAAAGGCGATTTTATATGGCACACTCATGAAAATGAGGATGAAATGTTTTATGTACTAAAAGGCGTATTAACCATTAAATTTAGAGAAAAAGATGTACAACTCAATGAAGGTGAATGTATTGTAATCCCTAAAGGAATCGAGCACATGCCTGTTGCTGAAGAAGAAGTTCATGTAATGCTTATAGAATCGAAGACTACTTTAAATACAGGCAATGTTGTAAATGATAGGACGGTAGAAAACCTAAAGAAAATCTAAAAAAAGAGGTTATGTTTTTCAAAACGAAGAACATAACCTCTTAAGTTTTTTATTTTTTACGCCTTTAGACTTTGAATTCACTTTTTGAACTATCGAAAAAGCTCCGCCCACTGATCTATATTAACTTCTTATAACCACTCCAATCAGGATTCAAGCAATAACCATGTCCATCAGGAATTAAATGAATATAAACGATCTTTCCGTCTGCAAATTTCAAATGATTCTCAACCTTAAAAATACTGTCAACATGAATATCATTCATATTTTTTAGTAACTCTTTTTTCGCTTTCTCTTTTGCTTCATTTTCCGTTTCTGCGACTAAAAATCCATACTCATGTTGTTCTCCAAACGTTTCCTTTAAATAACCACCCATATTTACAAAAAACAGATTAAGTTCTGTATTTTGCGGATGATCTTCAAGCAGAATACTATATCCATCTGCACCTGTGAGTGCTTTATATTCATCTAGGTGCAAATGTTCTCCATACCAGCCTTCTTTAAGAATCTCATATGTATTTTCTATGCAATCTGCTATAACCAGTTGTACATCATGTACTTCAATATTCGCTTTGCTAATACTTCCACCAATTCCAATCGCAAATAATTTTTTCATAGACTCCTCCTGTTATTATGCTTTAGTAAACACAAACTTTACTTCGTTATTGTATGGTAAATTTAATCCTTTGTTTCACCATTCATCACTTTAATCTTCTCCAATAGTTTTGTTCATAAGTTCATTTGCTTTAGCTGCATGATATTGTTCAAACTTTTTACCCGGAATGATTACTGCATTAACCGGACAAAAACTTAGGCATCGCATGCATAACTCACACGAGCCGTGCCATTCTGGATAATCTTTCATATCGATATTGTTCACGGGACACAGCTTTGAACATAGACCGCATTTAATACATTTGTCCTTATCCAAAGCAATTTTTCGCCCTTCAGCCAGAGCAATCCGATTCATCACAAAATCATTACAGCAGATATTATAAAAGCCCTTTGAAAGAAAGGGAATACGCCCCCAAGAGGTATTACCCTCAATAAGATTCTCTGTATATTCCCTAGCTTTTCTAAGACCATTATTTATTTTTTTCTCATTCTCTTCCTTATTGATCTGCTTGGGAAGCCAGTTATTCGGCATCACAATCTCACAGACACCGATACAGTCATATCCCTTTTGAGTTAGAACTTTTTTTAGTGGTCCCACAATAGCACCAGAGAAGGCCATCATGGTATCCACCATAAAGACAGGTGTTTTCTCAGCTCTTGGAAGTTCTTTCAGAAAATTCCATACAAATGGAAAGGTAGATTGAAATGCAACTGGAAAGGCAATCCCAAAAGGGGTAGTGCTATCTATTTTCTTTGGATCAGTATCTTCAATTTTATAGAGCTTAACCTGTATTCCTTTTGCGGAAAAGGTTTTTATCATTTCTTTCACTACCAACAACGTATTTCCGGTTCCTGAATAGTAATAAAAGTTGATGTGTGTTCCTAACATAATTAATTCCCTCCTGTTCTATGAATACGATAAGAAGCATATCCACCATCTGATATCTTTACATTAAATCTTAATCATGGACCAAAGATTTTGAGCAATTTTCTTTCCATTCATAATAAGTGATGATTCGGTGCCAGTAACTGCACAAGCAAACATAATCCCTTCCACAAGTACGGCAATCTGAAGTGCGAAAGAATGCGAATCAATATCTTTTTTTACTTCTCCCTTTTCTTGTGCTTCCTTAAATTTTTCTTCGATTAATGGAATGTTGCCGAAAATATAGTCAGCCACCTTTGTTTTAAATTCCGGGAATTTTTTAATAGAATCAATTAAAACAAGATAAGTATCACAGTTAATATTGTCATAATATTTGCTATAGGTGAAATAATCAGAATAATCAAAGGAGTTTTGTATCAATTCCTTCATGTTTTTTGAATAAAGATTTTTCTCATCCGTCCATTTTTTAATTTCCTCCATTATTACTTGGATTGCCTGGATAAATATCTCATCTTTACTTTTAAAATGATGGTAAAAAGCGCCTTTGGTAATATCACAGGCATTTGTTATATCATTGATGCTTGTATTATCATAGCCATTAGCTATAAACATTACGACCGCCTGATGTAATAACTGTTCCTTTGTTTTCATATTCGTTTTCTCCTTTATCAAAACATACTAAACGCTTGGTATGTTTAAATAAGTATACTAATCTTATAATAGATTGTCAAGCTATACATAATAAGGAAATATAGAGGAAAATCATTTTTGCTGTCACATAGTCTTTCCCTTTATTGATAAATTGTATTAGCAATCTGGGTATCTTGTATAAGCTTTAAGGTATGTTACTTTCCAGCTCTTGAAAATCTCATTTTTTATTATTATAATTTAATCTATGATTATGTAATTACAAAAAGAAAAGGAATTTATATATGAAAGTAATAATCCATGAGAATCCTCATATAGAAGAAAATGAAGTTATACTTATGTGTACCCAATTAGATAAACATATGAAGAGTTTGGTAAATTATATCCAAAATTATGATTATTATATAAAAGGATATAACGAATCTGAATATACAATGATTTCCCTTAAGGAAACATTTTATTTTGATTCTACTGACGGAACAACCTTTCTTTATGCCAAAGATAAAATATATGAGATAAAAAATTCACTTAAGAATTTAGAGCAGGAATTATCTCAGACTAACTTCATCCGTATTAGCAAAAACTGCATTCTAAATCTGGACTACTTAAAACAAGTTGCACCATATCCAAATCACAGAATGCTTGCGACACTTAAAAACAATGAACAACTAATGATTTCCAGGCAATATATAGCTAAGCTAAAAGAAAAATTAAGATCTATGACAAAGGAGGTAATGTGACATGAAACATATCTTAAAAAAACATCTTCCTGCTGTGGCTATTGCCTACCTATTCATTACCTTGATTTCTGACTTTTTTAATTTTATTATTTATGATGTTAACTTTTCATCCTTAAATTTTGAGCTCGTAGCATATCTAATCATTGCTGTAATATTGGATACTATATTATATAGTGTTGTGTTTATTAAGTTTTTCACTCATTTTCTAATTGAAACTATACTGCTCTATCCTGTTAGTTTTGCATTTGCTTACTTTGGTCACTGGTTTCCTTTCCACATGGACAATCTTATTACCAACAGCCTGATTTACTTAGGTATTATGTCTATTATTCATATTTATTTTTACTGTATAGCAAAAGAAGATACTAAGGAAATGAATGAAATTCTGAACTCCTTGAATAATTAAAAAACTAAATATCATGGGACGCTATTAAATAACAAAGTTGAATACATACTTATCTATCTATTAAAGAATGGAGGTTTATTAAATATGACACCTATCAAGAACAAAAAACAAACTGCTTTACAATCATCCTTCCACATGGGTCTCACCTATTTACTGTTGGCACTGGGAGTTTTCCTTGGTGCCTGTGCAGAAGGAATATATGGTTACCTTTTAGAACCAATATTATTTCATACCTGCATTAATGATGCTGGTACAATTCAAAGTATTATTCACTGGGTTATTACTTGTATAAGTTGGGGTATCTTGATTTTGATTTTTCTACACATCGCGCAAAGAAGATGTAATTTTAAAATAATCGAAAAATCTAATCGCTTAACTTTTGTTCAGATTTTCCTAGCACTTTTTAGCATTATATTCTGTTTAATCTTAAGTTACATGGATTGGCATGGTTTTAAAATGTTTTTGGAATATCAGCATAGAGGTGCACTTTTATTTATATTTCAGTATATTTATTATATGTTTGAAACCCTGATTTTTTCTTTCATTATTATTTTTGCACAGAAAGCATTTGAATGCTGGTTTTCAAAAAAAAATATTCCATATGGAGGTATTATTACTGCATTGACCTGGGGTCTTATTCATATTCTAACCAAAGGAAGCATTGAAGCTGGAATTTTCTGTGCGATTAAAGGATTTTTATTTGGAACTACATACCTTGTTATGAACCGTAATATAAAGAAAGCATACCCTGTGCTGTTTCTTATGTTTGTTTTATAAATTGTATACCGTTTTAATCACTAGCAAGATGGCTAGTTTATGTAAGCGTTTTCCTCTACTAAATAGGCAGCGTTATTGCTTTCTGCAAACAGCATGAAGTCTCATACCAGGTCTCTTTTCAAACAATTCCAGTTTCATATCTGCATTTTTGCATAATTTAATAAGTTCAATTTTGTTATACACGTGCACATCTCCTTTATGAAACAATTTATTTATACACGGAATTTTAATATGGTTAATAAACCACAGCATTGTTTCCGAAGATGTCATATCTCGAATAATCAGTCTTCCGCCGGTTTTTAGTATCCTATTACAGCTTTTAAAAAAGCTTTCTGGATTTGGATAATGATGAAAACTCATGGAGCAGGTAATATCATCAAAAGAATTACTGGCAAATGGCAGGTTTTCGTGTTTAGTGTAAACTAAAACTGTAACAAAATGCAATCCAAAAGTGTAACACTTCATGCGAAATAAAATATCCATTGTAACACCCTCCCAAATCCATTATCCTTGAGTTTGACTAGAACTTAAGGAGGAAGAAAGGAATGTTATCAATGGACGATATCAAGTATATCAAACGTTTATATGAAAGTGAAGATGTTTCTATCCGCGAAATTATGCGACGGACAGGTTATCACTACGAAACAGTCAGAAAATACCTGGATATGGAGGACTTCAACGAGTCTCTTCATCCATCGAAGAATTCAACAGCTCTACTGGATCCATTAAAGCCAATTATAGACCAATGGCTTACAGAAGACTTAAACACGCCACGTAAACAGCGGCATACTGCAAAGCGTGTGTTTGAAAGGCTGAAGGCTGAATATCCAGATCAGCTGTAGGTGAAACTACGTACTGTTCAGTATTATGTATCTCAAAAAAAGAAAGAAATATTTAGACCACAGCAGAAAGTAAATCTGCCACTTTATCATCCACCCGGAGAAGCACAGGTAGATTTTGGTCACTTCTCCTATCTAAACAATTCCAGGGATATGATAGATGCATTAAAACTTACTGGGCATTGCATTCGTTTTCAAAATAAGCACTATAAAACCATGGATACACAAGGA
>JBGUEO010000072.1:0-8501 GCA_041821315.1 Velocimicrobium sp.
AAGTAAAATTGAAAGGAGCCAAACAAATGGCAAACGATAAGAAATTAGTTGAAGCAATAACTTCTATGGAGGAGGATTTTGCACAGTGGTATACAGATGTAGTAAAAAAAGCAGAGCTTATTGATTACTCAAGCGTAAAAGGATGTATGGTAATTAAACCAGCGGGCTATGCTATATGGGAGAATATTCAAAAAGAATTAGATACACGTTTTAAAGAAACAGGGGTAGAAAACGTATACATGCCTATGTTTATCCCAGAAAGTTTACTTCAAAAGGAAAAAGATCATGTAGCAGGATTTGCACCAGAAGTAGCATGGGTAACACATGGTGGATTAGAACCATTGCAAGAGAGAATGTGTATAAGACCTACATCAGAAACACTTTTTTGTGATTTTTATTCGAAAGATATTCATTCACATAGAGATTTGCCAAGGTTGTATAACCAGTGGTGTTCCGTAGTTCGTTGGGAGAAAACAACAAGGCCATTCCTTCGCTCTAGAGAATTCTTATGGCAGGAAGGCCATACAGCACATGCAACAGGAGAAGAGTCAGAGGCAAGAACGATTCAGATGCTTAATTTATATGCAGATTTTTGTGAAAACGTGCTTGCTATGCCAGTAATCAAAGGAAAGAAAACAGATAAAGAAAAATTTGCAGGTGCTGAATCAACCTATACCATTGAAGCATTAATGCACGATGGAAAAGCGCTACAGTCAGGAACCAGTCATAATTTTGGAGATGGTTTTGCAAAAGCATTTAGTATCCAATATACCGATAAAGAAAATAAGCTTCAATATGTGCACCAGACATCATGGGGTATGACAACCAGATTAATCGGGGCGATTATTATGGTTCATGGTGATAACAGTGGATTAGTACTTCCACCAAGAATTGCACCTACACAAGTTATGATTATTCCTATTCAACAGAAAAAAGAAGGCGTATTAGAAAAAGCTGTTGAGTTAAAAGAACAGCTAATCAAAGCTGGATTTAGAGTGAAAATGGATGATAGTGATAAGAGTCCAGGATGGAAATTCTCGGAAGTAGAAATGCGAGGAGTACCTGTTCGTGTTGAAATAGGGCCTAAGGATATGGAGTCAAATCAATGTGTTATTGTTAGACGTGATACGAGAGAAAAAGTGATAGTATCATTAGATGAACTAGAAGTAAAAATAGCAGAAGCGCTAGATGCGATGCAAACAGATATGCTTGAAAGAGCCAGAGCACATAGAGAATCACACACGTATCAGGCAACAACTTATGCGGAATTTGAAGAAATATTAGAGTCAAAGCAAGGCTTTGTAAAAGCAATGTGGTGTGGGGATGAGGCCTGTGAAGATAAGATAAAAGAAGATACAACAGCAACATCACGTTGTATGCCATTTGAGCAAGAATCGATTTCTACAAAATGTATTTGCTGTGGTAAAGAAGCTAAAAAATTAGTATACTGGGGCAAAGCATATTAAAAACAAGGAGTGGTGATAACATGAAAATCCAACTTCCTAAAAAAGTCAACTTAATCATCAACCGACTTATGAGTAACGGATATGACGCCTATGCAGTAGGTGGTTGTGTCCGTGACAGTGTGTTAGGACGAATTCCAGATGATTGGGATATTACTACGTCTGCAAAGCCAAAAGAGGTAAAAGAATTGTTTGAACGAACAATTGATACAGGCATTGCACATGGAACGGTAACCGTTATGTTAGACCACGATGGTTTTGAAGTTACCACGTATCGAATAGACGGTGAATATGAAGATAGTAGGCATCCTAAAAGTGTGGAATTTACAGGTGATTTACTTGAAGATTTAAGACGGCGTGATTTCACCGTAAATGCAATGGCTTATAATGATGAGATTGGACTAGTAGATGCCTTTCAGGGAATGCAAGATTTGAATAACAAGATAATAAGATGTGTTGGAGTAGCAGAGGAACGATTTGGTGAAGATGCCTTAAGAATACTTAGAGCTATTCGATTTTCTGCCCAGCTGGATTTTCAAATCGAATCAAACACCAAGAAAGCGATACAAAACCTTGCAGGTAATTTGGATTACATCAGTTTGGAACGAATTCAGGTTGAGCTTGTTAAATTATTGGTTTCCAATCATCCAACAAGACTAAGAGTTGCTTATGAAACTGGAGTAACCAAAGCAATTTTACCAGAATTTGATCAGTTAATGACGTGTGAGCAAAACAACCAACATCATATTTATACAGTTGGAGAACACACGCTGCGGGCAATTAATTATATTGAGAGTAGTAAAGTGTTACGTTTGACCATGCTTTTTCATGATATTGGAAAGCCATATACAAACACAAGAGATGAAAATGGAGTTGATCATTTTTATGGACATGATGAACTCGGTGTTAAAATGACAAGTATAATTTTGAAAAGGCTTCGCTTTGATAATGATACGATGAATCGAGTAGGCCTATTGGTGAAATACCATGATTTAAACATTGAGAGTAACAAAAAGTCAGTTAGAAGAGCAATGAATAAAATTGGAGAAGAACACTTCCATGATTTATTAAAGGTGAAAAAAGCAGATGCATTGGCGCAAAGCATGTATATGCGAGAAGAAAAATTAAATAATATAGAAGTGGTTGAAAAATTATTTCATGAAATTAAGCAAGACAACGAATGTGTATCATTGAAAGAACTTGCAATTACTGGAAAAGATTTATTAGCCAATGGAATAGAACCAGGAATAAAAATAGGAATAATTCTTAACAAATTATTAGAAGAAGTGTTAGAAAATCCAGAACGAAACAACTTCAACTATCTTATTTCGAGAGCAAACCAAATATAAATAAAAATCATTACCAAACAAGTTAGTATCGAGTTGGTAATGATTTTTTTGCATTATTTATTAGAATGAATTCGTTTTGTGTTAGCTACTCTCATAAAGGCACCTAGCAGTCGCAAGAGCTGAACGGCATTGGTTATAGGACTAGACATATTATTTTGGTTTGACAAGCTTGTTAATTCATAATTACCTAACTCAATTCATAAGATAGAAAAGAATATTTAATAGGGGGAATCTGCGGTGAGTGATAAGGAGCTTGGGATATGGGAAAAATATGATTTAAATGTGATTCGCACATATAAGGGACGTCAAAGCGTTATCTGCGAAACGGATAAAGGATTAAAGCTGATAAAGGAATTGAATTGTCATAGCCAAAAAATTGAATTCCAAAGTCAGGTAAAAAGTCTGATAAAAAATTCAGAAATTTATAATATAGATTGCTTCGTGCAAAACATAGATGGAGAAATGATAACCAAGGATAGGGATGAAACATCCTATATTATGAAAGAGTGGTTTGAAGGAAGAGAAATTGATGTAAGAAATCAGAATGAAATACTATTAGCAGTGAAAATATTGGCGATGATTCATTGTAAAATGTTATTTGGTGATTCAGACATTACGCAGAATCATAGATACGAAGATTTACTAATGGAATTTGAAAAACATAATAGAGAATTAAAAAAAGTAAGAAACTTTATTAGAGATAAAAATAAGAAAACAGATTATGAAATTTGTTTTATTAATGTATTTGAGATGTTTAGCAAGGACGGAATAATGGCAATTGAACGATTAAAATTATCCAAATATAATGATCTGAAAATAGATGCCATACAAAGGGGAACGGTATGCCATGGTGATTATAATCAGCATAATATTTTGATAACTAAAAAACTTCCAGCAATTACAAATTTTGACCGATGTAGAATAGGGGTTCAAGTTGGCGACTTGTATAACTTTATGCGAAAAATATTGGAAAAAAATAGATGGGATATAGAGCTAGGAAAAAATATGATTCATACCTATAATGAAGTGCGTAATCTAAGTTATGATGAATTGGAAAATTTATTATTACGCTTTATATATCCCGAAAAATTTTGGAAAATAGCAAATCATTATTTCAATTCAAACAAGGCTTGGACACCGGTAAAAAATATTGAAAAGCTTGAAATGCTAGCCAGTCAAAATAAGATAAAATGGATATTTATGCAAGAGGTATTTAGGGAATATATGTAATTGTGACAGAGTAAGGCTAAATGTTTTATGTTTTCTTTTCGTGCAAATTGGGTTATAATAACCCTAATAATAAAGAAAATATAAGAGGTGATATATTGTTTAATAAACGAAAGATTTTGTTTTTGATTATAGCAGTTGGAATGCTAAGTGGATGCCAACATGCTAGTGTAAATAATCAAGAAACAGATACAGCGAAAGCAATTACAGAAAGTATTCCATGGGCACAAAATTATGATAGTGAGGATACAGGAGTTCTTGTTAATATTGATGACAGTGATAAAACAATTACGATTAAAAAGATAGATTCAGGGGAAGCGTTTAAAATAAATTATGTAGGAGCCACAGACGTTACGGACAAATATAGTAGTATATTGGCGATGAAACAAGTTGAAATTGGTGAATTAGTGAATATTTATTATAATTCAGAAGATTCCACAGTGAGAAAACTTGAGATTTCGCCAGATGCATGGGAATATACAGGAGTAGAGAATTTAACCATTGATAGAACTGAAAAAATAATGACAATTGCAGGAGAAAAGTATAAATACGGGGATAGTTTTACGCTGATTTCAAATGATGAAGAAATCGATTTAATAGACTTCAATCCGATTGATATTGTTACTGTAAAGGGATACAATAAGAAAATTTGTTCAGTCATTGTTACAAGAGGGCACGGGTATATTACGCTTGAAAATGACGAAACATTTATAGGCGGTTGGATCGATGTTGGTAAAGAAAGTGTAAAACCAATTACAGAAGATATGCTTATTGTAGCATCAGAAGGTAACCATAAAGTGACAGTTGCAAATGAAGGAGCGGGTGGATCAAAGAGCGTATCAATAAAGCGTAATGAGACTTCTGTTGTTGACGTAGGGGATTTAAAAAGTGAAACGCCTAAATCAGGAAGCCTAAAATTTAAAATAACACCAAATACGGCATCGCTTTATCTGGATGGCATTTTGCAGGATTACAGTGAAGTGATAGTGGAAGAATATGGAAGTCATAGAATTCTTGTAAAAGCAGATGGATATGAGGATTTTGGGCAGACGCTTGTTGTAGGAAGTCCTTACGCAGAAATTGAAATTGATGCAACAGGAAGTGCAAATTCTTCTTCAAGTGATACAGCAGGAAGTAAAGGAACCACAGGAACAACAACAGGAACCACAGGAACAGCCACAGATGCGACGAGAACCACAGATGCAACAGATGGTGCCACAGGTGCTCCTTCAGACCATACAGGGCTGGATTTGCCTGAACTAAATGCAGGGACGGGAACTACGGGATTAGCAGATACGACAGGAACAGCAGATACTACGGATGCGACAGGAACAACAGATTCTTCGGCATTAGTGGATGTAATACAAAGTTTGTTAACATATTAAGATACTGAATAGTTACCATTTTACTTATTTAGACATATCATATCACAAGGAGGAAATAGAATGGATTATAAGAAAATTTACGAGGAGTGGTTAAGCAATCCATATTTTGATGCAGAAACAAAAGAGGAATTAAGAAAAATTCAGCAGGATGAAAATGAAATTAAAGAACGCTTTTATTCAGATTTAGAATTTGGAACAGCTGGGCTTCGAGGTGTTATAGGTGCAGGAATTAACAGAATGAATATTTATATAGTAAGAAAGACCACACAAGGTCTTGCAAATTATATAAAAAGCGTACAAGGGGAAAACAAGGGCGTAGCAATTGCCTATGATTCTCGTAGAATGTCTCCTGAATTTGCAGACGAAGCGGCACTATGTTTGTGCGCAAACAAAATTAAAGCATATGTGTTTGAGAGCTTAAGGCCAACTCCAGAGCTATCCTATGCTGTGAGAAAGCTTGGATGTATTGCGGGTATTAATATTACAGCAAGTCATAATCCACCAGAATATAACGGATACAAGGTATATTGGGAAGATGGTGCTCAGATTACGCCACCTCACGATACCGGAATTATGGATGAAGTTAAAAAAGTAATTGATTTCAATACAGTTCTTACAATGGACAAGCAAAAAGCCAAAGAAGAAGGCCTTTATACCGTGATAGGAGAAGATATAGATACTCCGTATATTGAGGAATTGAAGAAAAATATAATTCATTGGGACAGTATAAAAGAAGCACAAAAGGATATTAAAATTGTTTATACACCACTTCATGGAACTGGAAATATTCCTGCCAGAAGGGTATTGAAAGAAATTGGATTTGAACATGTATATGTTGTGAAACAGCAAGAACTTCCAGACGGAGAATTTCCAACTGTAAGCTATCCAAATCCAGAAGATAAAGCGGCATTTAAATTGGCACTTGAGTTAGCGAAGGAAAAAGATGCAGATATTGTACTTGCTACCGATCCAGACGCAGACAGATTAGGAGTATATGTTAAAGATACTAAAAGTGGAGAATATATTACATTAACCGGAAATATGTCGGGATGTCTCTTGGCAGACTATGAAATTGGACAAACCAAGAAATTAAAGGGACTTCCAGACGATGGTGCACTTATTAAAACAATTGTAACATCGAATATGGCTGATGCAATAGCGAAATATTATAATGTTAAATTAATAGAGGTATTAACAGGATTCAAATTCATTGGACAGCAGATTTTAGGATTTGAACAAAGTGGGAAGGGTCACTATTTATTTGGATTTGAAGAAAGTTACGGCTGCTTAATTGGTACGCATGCAAGAGATAAAGATGCAATTGTTGCGACTATGGCGCTTTGTGAAGCGGCAGCATTTTATAAAACAAAAGGTTTGACCTTATGGGACGCTATGATTGAAATGTATGAGAAATACGGCTACTATAAGGACGATATTAAGTCAATTACATTAAAAGGGTTTGAGGGTCTAGAGAAGATACAAAGCATACTAGAAACACTTAGAAATGAGCCTCCTGTAAGCGTAGGGGATTATACTGTATTATCAGTGAGAGACTATAAAAAGGACGTAATAAAAGATATGAGTACCAAAGAAATTACAGCTACAGGACTTCCAAGTTCGAATGTATTATACTATGACCTTACAGACGATGCATGGCTTTGTGTGAGACCATCAGGAACAGAGCCAAAGGTTAAATTTTACTATGGAATTAAAGGCGTGTCACTTGAGGATGCAGAAGAGAAATCCGCAAAATTAGGTAAAGAAGTGTTAGCAATGATTAATGCGATGTTATAAAGAGGGATACTACAATGGCAAAATACAGTTTTGATGAATTAAGGGATATTATTAAAATTCTTCGCTCAGAAAATGGTTGTCCTTGGGATCGAGAACAGACACATGAAAGCTTACAGCCATGTATCATAGAGGAGGCAGCAGAACTTGCTGCTTCTATTCGCATTTACAAGAATACAGGTGATGATACTAACTTATGTGAGGAGTTAGGTGATGTCTTACTTCAAGTGTTTTTGCACAGCCAAATAGCAGAAGAAGAGAATAGATTTACAATCGACGATGTGATAGACCATATTAGTGAGAAAATGAAGCGACGCCATCCACATGTATTTGGGGAAGAAAACGCTATGACATCAGATCAGGTTATTGAAAAATGGGAAGACATAAAGCGTAAAGAAAAAGCAACTCAATCATGGGTAACGTCAGAATTAAGAGAAATCCCAATTGAATTACCAGCCTTAATCAGGACGCAAAAAGTACTGAAAAAAGTAGAGTCGATTTATGACATATCACAAAACATGGAAGAAACGATTGAAAATATTGAACAAAATTTACGTGATATTCAAGTGCAACATATACAAGAAAATAGCAACTTAAATGATGTTGTCGGTAGCTTGCTAATGAATTGTGTGAATGTTGCAAGATGTAGTAAAGTGCATAGTGAGCAAGCACTTACAGACAAATTGGAAGAGCTAATTTTGTACTTAGAATCATCAAAAGACATTTAAACCTTAAAATACTTAAGAAAAAACTATTTATTATTGAATTTCCTTGACAAATTGTTCGTAAACGTATATAAATAGAAAAGAGGCAAGCATTGAAGATTGTTTGTTGGATTCAAGTAAAATTTTGTAAAACAAAATTATATAACAAACTATAAGAAAAGAATTAGAGGAGGAGTTTTCCATGAACAAAGCAGAATTAGTAGCAGCTATCGCAGAGAAAACAGAATTATCAAAGAAAGATTCAGAAAAGGCTTTAAAAGCATTTGTAGATGTAGTAACAGAAGAATTAACTAAAGGTGAAAAAATTCAATTAGTTGGTTTTGGTACATTTGAAGTTGCTGAAAGAGCAGCAAGAGAAGGTAGAAATCCTCAGACTGGTGAAGTAATGAAGATTGATGCTTCAAAAGCTCCTAAATTCAAAGCTGGTAAAGCTTTAAAAGATATCATTAACGCATAGAAGACGATATAGGGCTGCTGCAGAACACAAAATTGTGATTTGCAGCAGTTTTTTTTATATAATAGGAAAGTTCTACGAACTTCCCTATTATATAAAAAGGCACT
>JBGUEO010000073.1:0-8432 GCA_041821315.1 Velocimicrobium sp.
AAATAAGTAGAAATAAAGCGACTTCATAATTAGCGTCAATGTGCCGTTTTACACACTGATGCAATTTACTGCAAAAAACGACATGGTCACGGAGTATGCAGATGAATTATTTATTACCTTTGTGGACAGGGTGATGGTTCTTTCCAGGACTGAGGTTACTTTTGAACTAAAATGTGGACTGAATTTGAAAGAAAGGCTGGTGGACTAAATGGCACATAAACCATACGGTTATCGTATTGTAGACGGCAAGGCGGTAGTAGATGAAGAACAGGCTGCGAATGTGCAGGCAATTTTTATGGATTATTTGAGCGGAACAGCACTGACGGTTGCTGCCGCCAAGGTGGGGCTTAAGATGTACCACGGCAGTGTGGGCAGACTTCTTCGAAACCGTCACTACCTTGGGGATGAATTTTATCCGGTAATCATTGACCAGGAAACTTTCGATGCGGTAGAAGAAAAACGAATGGAGAAAGCAAAGGGACTGGGGCGTGTTCGAGAACTGAAAGAATCACCAAAGCCGGAATGCTCCACGCAGTTTCATATGCCAAAGGTAATGCAGAAATATGAAGATCCATTTAAGCAGGCAGAATATGCATACGGTCTGATAGAAAGTGAGGTCAGGGAAGATGGCACAGAGTAAAATTACAGTCATTCCGGCAAGACAGCGTGTCGGGACGCAGAAGAAAACAGCAGAAAAACCAAAGGCACGTGTGGCTGCCTATTGTCGTGTTTCCACGGACAGTGATGAACAGGCTACCAGCTACGATGCCCAGATTGAGCATTACACGGAGCTCATTCAGAAAAAACCGGACTGGACTTTAGCCGGAATCTATGCAGACGATGGTATCTCCGGCACCAACACTAAAAAGCGTGAAGAGTTCAATCGTATGATCGAGGACTGCATGGCTGGCAAAATAGACATGATTATTACCAAATCCATCAGCCGATTTGCAAGAAACACCCTGGACTGCCTCAAATACATCCGACAGCTGAAGGATAAGAACATCCCGGTCTTCTTCGAAAAGGAGGCAATCAACACGATGGATGCCAAGGGTGAGGTTCTTCTTACCATCATGGCATCTCTTGCCCAACAGGAAAGCCAGTCACTTTCGCAGAATGTAAAACTGGGATTGCAGTACCGTTACCAACAGGGATTGGTGCAGGTCAACCATAATCGCTTCATGGGATACACAAAGGATGAGGACGGACATCTGATTATTAAACCGACCGAGGCTGAGGTAGTCAAGCGTATCTACCGTGAATATCTGGAAGGTGCAAGCCTGCTCCAGATTGGCAGAGGGTTGGAAGCAGATGGCATTCTTACGGCAGCAAAGAAGAAACGCTGGAGACCAGAAACCATTAAAAAGATTTTACAGAATGAGAAATACATTGGAGATGCCCTCCTGCAGAAAACTTATACGGTGGACTTCCTTACCAAAAAGCGAGTGAAGAACAATGGCATTGTTCCGCAGTATTATGTGGAGAACAGCCATCCGGCTATCATTCCCCGTGACCTTTATATGCAGGTGCAGGAAGAAATTCTTCGTAGGGCAAACATCCACAGCGGTACGGAGCAGAAGAAGCGAGTCTACAGCAGCCGCTATGCTTTGTCCAGCATTGTGGTATGTGGACATTGTGGAGATATTTTTCGCAGAATCAAATGGAACAACCGTGGGTGCAAGTCCACGGTATGGCGCTGCGTGAGTCGAGTAGAAAAAGGCGGTCCAAACTGCTCCGCCAGAACGGTCAAAGAAGAAACTTTACAGGAAGTTGTAGTAAAGGCGGTTAATGAGATGATGGCAGATCAGGAAACTTTCCTTTCCCTTTTGCAGGCAAACATTGAATCTGCACTTGACGGTAACAGCGAAGAAGCCATAGCTGCCATTGACGAAAAGTTGACAGAACTTCAGAAGGAACTGCTGAAACAGGCGAATGCCAAGAAGGACTACGAGCCGATAGCCGATGAAATCGACCGCCTCCGGGAAGAAAAGCAGAATATCCTAGTGGACGATGCCGAGCGTGAGGGTACTAGACAGCGTGTGCAGGAGATGATGGAATACATCCAGGAACAGCCTGCGGAAGTCATCGAGTACGATGAACAGTTGGTTAGACGGCTGGTTGAAAAGATTACGGTGTTTGATGAGAAATTCGTGGTGGAATTTAAGGCTGGGGTTGAAGTAGAAATAGAGATGTAGCATAGTATAATCACAGAGTGCGCTGCCGGGATGTGTGGTGGCATGATTGAGTACATTAAGGTAGATAAGGATAAAAGTATGACGGTGACATTTAAGGACGGCACCGAGATAACAGCATAATAGCAGACAGAGATTCACGGACACCTTGCATAGATGTAGAGTGTTTTCTTTTTGTCGATTTTGTAAATTTACACTTGGAACGGTTGAATATAAGGCGAAAGTACGGTACAATTAATTGTCTGATTTGTGAAATTAGTTGACAGCTTGATTTTGAAGAGGTGGTACAGAATGATAAAAAACAATATTGAATTAGATGTAAAAGTAAAATGTATAGAAAAGGGCACCACTCAAGCACAGATTGCCGAGGACATTCGTACCACGAAGTCCTATGTTAATCGTATCATTAAAAAGCAGGACGGTGTGGTCAATAAGACCTTTGTGCAGATGCTGGAAGCACTGGGGTATGATATAGAACTGACTTATGTGGAAAAATCTTAATATTTGGAGTTGAAATTATGAAAGCTAATGAAAATAATATACTTAGATTTATAGGTGGAACAGATAAGAAATTCATCATTCCAGTTTATCAGCGCCCTTACAGTTGGAAGAAGGAAAATTGCGTTCAGTTACTGAAAGATCTTAAGGATGTGTATACATTTAATTATGAATCACACTTCTTTGGATCGATAGTTTTTGTTTCACAAAATAATGGTGTGTGCGAGGAGCATACCATAATAGACGGACAGCAGAGAATTACAACGGTCTCATTACTATTGCTGGCATTGAGAAATTATGTATCCACTCATTCGGAACTGAATATTAAGGTCAATCCAAATAAAATAACAAATGCATATTTGACAGATGAGTATTCAAATAATACAAAAAAATTAAAGTTGAAATTAGTACAAGGTGATGATGAGGCTTATGACAATCTTATTGAAAATAAATCACCAATAGAAAATACAAGTATTACAGCTAATTATAATTATTTCTACAATGAAATAAGTAAAATGGGTCCAACTGAAATTGAAGGTCTTGATAGTGCAATCACAAAGTTAGTAATAGTAAGTATCAGCTTGCAACCGCAAAATGGTGATGATCCTCAGCTTATTTTTGAAAGTCTTAATTCTACTGGATTGGATTTGGAACCAGCAGATAAAATTAGAAATTTTGTGCTTATGAGGATGCAGGCATCAGAGCAAGAAAGATTTTATAAGAAATATTGGGAGCCGTTGGAAAGCACTGTTACACGAAGTGAAATGAATAAGTTTATTCGTTATTATTTGGCGGTAAAAACGAGGAAACTGTCTGATGAGAAGAAACTGTATTTTGAATTCAAATACTATCAAGAGAGTAGCAGGAAATCAATTGAAACTATAATCGTTGATATGCTTGAATTTGCCAATTACTACAATATTATCGGTAATCCAGAAAAGAAAAAGAAACCTTATTCCAGCACATTAGCCCGCATAAATAAAATGGAAGTTAAAACTTGCGTTCCGTTAATTATGGATTTGTTTAAAGCGAATGCTGAGGGTTATATTTCGGATGATGAAATGTGCAGTTCTTTTGAAATAATTGAAAATTATATCGTGCGCCGCGAAATATGTGATCTTCCTAATAATGCATTGAATAAAGTGTTTGTTCAGTTAGGAGCAGAGATTGATAAAGATATTGAAGATGATGGTATGTCCTATTATGATGCTTTCAAGTATGAAATACTAAAAAGATCTGGAAAAAGCAGATATCCAAACGATCATGATTTTGAGGACAAGTTCATGGTCTATGATTTGTATAATGCCAAAGCTACTATAAAGAAATACATACTGGAAAGATTAGAGAACTATGGTAACCGAGAATTGGTGGCAGTTGAGCAGCTAATAAATGACGGCACATTAACTATTGAGCATATCATGCCACAGACACTTACGGACGATTGGAAAGATATGCTTGGTGAAAAATGGGAACTTGTTCATTCAAAATATAAAGATACTATTGGTAATTTGACATTAACTGCCTACAATAGCGACTACAGCAATTCACCTTTTAAAGTTAAAAAAGCTATGCCTGAAAAGGGATTTAAATTTAGCAAACTTTTTTTGAACGACTATATAAAACAGTGTGAATCATGGAGTGAAGCTGAAATTATTTACAGAGCTAGAATTCTCTTTAAAAAAGCCATTAAACTATGGTGGTTACCAGGTGTGCAAATGCCTGCCAGCACAGACAGTGAAGAATGGTTCGATTGGGATGAAGAAGCAGATGTTACCAATAAAAAAATTGTCCAAGTAACAATAATGGAAAGCGTCATCAATACTTCTGATGTAACTGCGGCTTATAAAGTAATACACGAGATGCTTTATGACATGGATCCAACTATGTACCATAATGGCAATTTTACATGGTTTAGTGAGTTAGAGGAGAAATTGAGAAAACCGTATAAAATTGGTGCGGATGCCTACATTGAAACCAATAAAAACAGTCAGGAAAAATTAAGCACAATACGGGTGATAGCCGAATTATGCAAATTGGATTCACAGGATATTCGTTTTTTGGTGCAGGAGAAGACAAGTAAACCTAAGTTTGAAATAAATGATGAGTCAACATATGTAAACCTCACTGTCGGTAAATTGGCATTTGAGTTATTTATGTATTTAATTGAAATAAGTGCAATTTCAGAAGATGAAATAGAGATGTTGAAAACTAAGGAATACACCAAACAGCTGTTTAGCCATACGGATTATCCAATTATTGCAGACAGTCGAGACGCAAATAAAGGAAATAGCAATTACATAAGGTATCGAAAAAAATCACTGACTTTTATGGGAAAAGATATTTTCATAACAACTCAATGGTTTGAAGGGAATCGGACAGATTTGGTTTCTTGGTATAAAAAACATATTCAGTAATCAAGGAGCAGCAAATAAAGAGATGGCAGCAGATGTCGACAATAACGAAAAAACAATTAGAGATTACGAACAACTCTGCCGTGACAGGAATAATGGTCGTTTGCTGACCTCAGACGGACTATGTTTTATCTGTGAGGCATACCATTTTGATGCTGAGAAAATTGGTCAGTACTTCTTGGAGGAACTGCCGAGGATGTGTCCGACGTAAGAATATTGATGGAGGTGTTTTATGAGAGTTGGAATTAAAGAAGATCTCAATCCCTATACTATACAATACTATGAAACATTTTATGATATAGTGCACACACCAGATTTTGACGAAAAATCAAGATTGCTAATGCCAAAACATGGAATACATACAATAGGATATTCAAATAATAAAAAATGTCGGTTTTGTGGTAAAGGCGAAGATGAAGTGAGTTTTAACAAAATTGCACACGTTTTTCCTGAATCTATCGGAAATAATGCTTTAGCATCAAATTATGAATGTGATACTTGTAACCAATATTTTGGGAATACTATAGAAAATGAATATGCAAATTTTTTTAGCTTATATCACAGTATAATGCAGATTGATGGAAAGAGTGGAATACCAAAATGTAGCTTTAAAATACCTTGCTCAATGCGTACTGATGAATGTGCTAAGTATTGTATCGACATTGATTTTAAAAATAATATGCCGTATATTCGCAAATGTAAAGAAGTAGACAATCGGTATGTAAATTGCTCGAATAATTCAATTACTGTTTCAAAACCAGTAGGAAAGTATAGCCCAATTGCTGTGTTCAAATCTATTGTAAAAATGGCAATTACAGTTATGCCAATTGAAGAATTATCATCTTTTTCCAGTGTGATAAAATGGCTTCTTGAACCAGAGCACTCTAATTTCTATAGTGAGAAGAAATTACTTGTTAGGCATAAAATGATTCCCGGATTTAATGTAACGAAATGTCCGCATTATATGTTGTTTCGGCGCAAAAAAACTGTTTGGAATAAGCCATATATGCTTTTTAATTTAACATATGGATGTTTTTCGTTGTTTGTAGAAATTCCAAGAGACAATGAAAACTGTCCTAATTCCGAATTTCAAAGAACTCCGTTTCCAGAAATCCCTTTCTATACATCAACAGAAGGAACGTGGGATTTATCGGAAAAAGAAGGGGATAAAAATTTAAAACATAGCATTACATTATCTTTTGATATTATGAATGATTGTACTGAAGATGTTGAAATGAGCAATGAGAAGGGAAAGCCAAAAATAAAATTTATCACAAATCGTGATTTATCAAACACTAAAGAATCATAGGGTAAATTGAATTTAGCACCTAATCGTTACAGCCGTGTGCAAATGGACACGGCATCGTTAAATTATGCACTCATTAAAGAGTGTACGTGTTCACCGTTAAAAGGTTACCGTTACATTGTATCATTTTTAGAATGGCAACGGAGGTGGCATTTAAAAAGGTGGGATTTCTAATGTGCTATGATGTAGATATGTTTCCGAGAACGGACAAAGCCAGAAAAATGGCTAAAAAACGCATAGATATATTTCCGCATACGGATGAGGGAGTAAGACTTACTTCCTATCCTCTCGAGCCACGTCGAGACCATAGTTGCACTACATCGGAAAGATACGTAAAAATCCTTGATTTTAGGCACTTTGAGAGACATTTCATGTTTTCACAGGGAGACCGAAAAGAGAAGAAAAAAGCGATTTCTGATGGTGTGAACGTGTCGGTGGTTCTGGATATGGTGTTGGGGAACACATAAATCTACAGTTCATAATTTGGACTAAACGTTGTTATTTTTATCATTCAATTAAATATTAAAATGTCGAAGAGACCGCTTATTTTCAAGCTTTTGAGAATGAGTGGTCTCTTTTTATTTGGAAACAAAAGAAACTGAAATTTAGTAATTAGGAGAGGTGGTGACTTAAATGGAAGAAAAAAATTCAATGTGTTCCAATTGGCAAGGAGACCAGGGAATAGAGAGTGATAAGGATAATAAACATGAGAAAATAGCTGTTATTCCACTAAATCAGCTGAAAGATTTCAAAAATCATCCTTTCAAAGTGGAACTAAATACAGAACTGTTTGAGCTGATGCAGAGTATTGAAAAGGAAGGAGTATTGGTTCCGTTGCTGGCAAGACCTTACCCTGAGGGAGAAGGTTATGAGATTGTAGCTGGTCATAGAAGAAAGGCTGCATGTGAGTGGGCTGGTATAACAGACATACCTGTTGTTATTCGTAATCTTGATGATGAGCAGGCAATAATTGCAATGGTTGATAGCGTGCGCCCGTAAGGCGCTTGGATTGGACATCCAAGCGACGTGGGTCATTATGATTTTGCTTTGAGAAAGCAATGAGAAAAATTATCAAAGTGTGGAAACACACAATCTTATCGCCAACAACTAACCTGGATTGGAAACATGAAGGGGACAACAGCACGTTTGTAAAGGCACAAGTCAGCGAAACTTCCAAGCTGCGACTGAGTGTCGAGGCGAAAGGTACTATATGAGGATGAAGGCTAAACTGCTTTAAGGAAAGTCAGAGGCTGGGGCTAACCATCCCCACACCGAAGGGAAAAGTGATACGGTGGTGCATCGGCGGATTAGTATTTTGCTGTCTGCAATCTGCGAGATAATCGATGCAAGCTAGCCATAAGTAATGGAAAATGACGAAAACTCCCATACCGACAATAGTACAACTTATCATAATGATACTAAACGGGGATTACCTAAACTGAAAAGCCCAAGAGGCTATGAGTAATGCCGAAAGGGGATAAATCTCAAGCGTAAAAAACAAGAGAGATGACTCTGAATATTCAGCATGGTAACGGAGCCGTCATAGTAGTCCGAGGACCTTGGATTGACAAGGATAGCCGTAAAAACGGAAGCGAATAATAACGCCCACATGGCGAAGGACGGCAGTTTATCGTTCAATACTAAAACGAGGAAGGATGTGTGAGACATTGAGAGAACCAGTAAAGGTATTGAAAAATCTTTCAGAACAAGCAATAAACAAACAGTATAAATTCAAAAGGTTATATCGAAATTTATACAATCCAGAGTTTTACTTTCTGGCTTACAAAAACATTAGTCAATCACAAGGAAGTATGACACCTGGTGTAGATGGCAAAAGCCTAGATGGAATGAGTGAAAAGAGAATTAGCACACTCATTGAAAGTCTTAAGGAATTTAGTTATCAACCTAATCCAGCGAGGCGAGTGTATATTGAGAAAAGGAATAGCACAAAAAAACGCCCATTGGGTTTTACTAAGGCTGTCCGAGAAGCTTTTAATGGATTTCTTAGATGGTTTAATAATCAGC
>JBGUEO010000074.1:0-8345 GCA_041821315.1 Velocimicrobium sp.
GCTTTTAATAAAGTGGACTTTCCTCCACCATTAGGTCCAATAATACCCAAAAATTCTCCTTGCTTAACATCAAGACAAATGTTTTTTATTGCAGCCGTTTCTCCGTAATATACCGATAGGTTATCAATATGAATCGCTGTTTCCATTATTGCATGGCCTCTGCCATTGTCTGCGCCATCTTTGTCAGATTATCTATATAGTCTGCCGCTAATGGGGCAAGTTGTATTGTCTTACCGCCTATTTCTTCAGCAAATG
Organism: Velocimicrobium sp.; assembly: GCA_041821315.1. Taxonomy (GTDB): domain Bacteria; phylum Bacillota; class Clostridia; order Lachnospirales; family Lachnospiraceae; genus DIGJ01. Next base: position 256 of record JBGUEO010000074.1, read on the forward strand.
CTTCTGACTGGCTACTATCAATTTCTTCCTGATAAAATATTACCTTGATGTTTTCTTTTTTTGCCAAATCTATCATATCCTGCAAATGCTGTGCTGTTGCTTCTTTTCCTTCTTCTTCTAATGCATACATTTTTAATCCATAGTCATCTGCAATATATCCAAAGGCAGGATGATATACAATAAAGTTCTTGCTTTCGACACCTTTTAAAGCATCTTTGATTTCCTGGTCTACTTCATCAAGCTGTGCTATATAATCTGCCGCATTCTGCTCGTAAGTTCCCTTATTGTCTGGATCTAATTCACTCATTTCCTTTGCGATTGTTTCCACCATTACTTTTACTCTTTTTGGTGAAAGCCAGATGTGTGGATCTCTTTCTCCCGATTCAAATGTTCTATCTTCATAAACAGCAGCTACCTCATCCTGTAGTGATATTACTTTTACATCGCCTACATTAGGTAATATATTCGCTTCCTCTGTAGGAACTCCTATGGAAAAATAAAGTGAAGCATCGCTGAATTTCTCCATCTCTTGTGCCGTTGGTTCATAATTTTCCGGACTGCTTCCTGAAGGAACTAATGTAACAATATCAACTAAGTCTCCGCAAACTGCTTCCACAAAAGTCTGTTCCGGTACAATAGATACCGCTATCATAGGCTTTTCCTTCACCGCTTCTTCTTTAACTTCATTACTACATCCAAATAAGCACACTGTGCTGAGTATCATGGCTGCTCCAACTACATTTCGAATTACTTTTCTCATTATTGTTTACTCCCATCTGTTTGTTTTATAGCGATCTGCATTTTCTGCAAATGCAAATCATTTGCATTTAAAATTATATTGCTGTTATGGTCATATGTCAATAACTATTTGAAATAAAAATGGACTTATGTGTTTTCTGCACAAAGTCCATCCTCATATATCCATATTTAAATCTCAATTACTTTTCCCGTATTGTTATAAAGAAATTGCTCTTTCAGTTCCTCACTAATAAGTCGAATTCCTTCCTCTCCAGTACAATGAGACACTGCAATTAGTTGTATTTTCATTTCTTTAAAAGCATCCATTGTTTTTTGCATCCTAAATTCATCAGCTTCAATTAAATGAGTTCCACCAATCACTGCATAAATTGGGATATTAACTCTTTTAGAAATTGTTTTCAATATATTTACAATCCCAACATGAGAACAGCCAACAATTACAACTAATCCTTTTTCTGTAATAATTCCCAGTGATATTTCATCATCAAAATTGTCTGGAATATATTCCGCATTTTCTTTTATATAAAATCTGCTGTTTCTAACTTCATAGTCCGTATATCTAGAAAAATGATGAAAAACGATAATATGATCAGTCAAATATATCATGTCTTCTTTTACTTTTCTTAAAGAAATATGTTTCTTTGCTATAAATTCTTCATCAAATGAATTTCCATTAAATTTATATCCGGGAGCATCTACCGTTTTGTATTTAGGCTTAAAGAATTCATCGCCTACAATGAATGGCGGAACTTTATCAACTTCACTTATAAGTTTTTCTACTCCACCACTGTGATCATAGTGTCCATGACTGATGATACAATAATCTAATTTATCTAAATTCTTATTAAGAGACTTGGCATTTTTAATAAAATCTCCACTTTCTCCAGTATCAAATAAAATATTCTTTCCATCAGTCTCTATGTATAACGATAGCCCGTGTTCATATAGCAGCTGACCCAAGTCATCCGAATTATTTTCAATTAAAGTTGTTATCTTTAGTTCCATCAATTTCTCTTCCTCTTCTACGATTCGTTAATTCACTTTCCTGACACCATTTCTTACATCCATTTGTTTTTTTACTACAATTTACTTTTTGTGATCCACAATTTGGACAAATTGTTTTATCTTGCTCAAATTGTATAGGATAAGTCGTATCACAATCTGAACAATAAAAAACACAGTGATATGAAGTATAGTTTCCTCCATTAATATTAATGGCCTTTCCTTCACTTAATGCTATAGCTACTTTTTTTCTGGCATCATCTATAATATTTTGAAATGTCTGCCTAGATATCTGCATCTTTTCTGCACAATCTTCCTGCTTTAAACCTTCAATGTCTTTCAATCTCATAGCTTCTAATTCTTCAATTTTCAAAACAACTTCTTCTAACTTACATTTTGGTTTTCCCAAGGGTACAAAATATGTATCCTTGGGGAAAAATTCTACTTTTCTACATTTAATTGGTCTTGCCATGTAAATCCTCCTTGCACTTTTTACAGAGACCCAACAAAGTAATATTTACATCATTTACTTCCAGCTCTCTTTTCATTTCAACTTTCTGATTCAATTTAATATAGTCTAAATTAATGTCAGCATCATCTATATCTATTATAACATTACAATTAGAACATTTAAAATGAATGTGCAAGGGCTTCTTACTATAGATTTTCAATTCATAGTATTTCACGCCATCCATTGGAATTTCTTTCACAATTCCTAGTCTTTCAAAGAGTTTTAGACTTCTGTAGACAGTTGCAAGTCCAATTTTATCATTCTTCACCCGCTGATATATTTCTTCAGCCATAAGATGACTAGATGACTGCATCAGTTCAAGTAAAATTTTTTCTTTTTGTTTGGTGTTTTTAATGTTATTACGTGATAATATTTCCCGATACCATAAAAGATTTTTCTGCAAACAGATCACCTTTCTTAATCGTTACAATGACCCTCATGAGAGTGTTCTGTACAAACACTTCCTGTAGATTTTAATCCACCTGCAATATATAGTTTTACAGCATCATCTGCATTTCCCTGTGCTCCAACTACAACTTCAATACCGTTTTCGTTAAATAAATCCTGTGCTGTTTCTCCCATTCCGCCTGCAATGATAACATCTGCTTTCTGCTCTTTTAAAAAGACAGGAAGATATCCTGGTTTGTGTCCTGGATTAGGTACAAAAACTTTGTTTTTTACTTCAACATTCTCTACATCATACATAGTAAATCCTTCACAATGTCCAAAATGTCCACTTACAAACTTTCCATCACTCGCTACTGCTATATTCATCTTTTATTCCTCCAATTATTGTTTTTATTTTTTTATGATAAGCGAAACAGGTTACTATTCCACTTGATTTTATTTTTTCATAAGACTATTCATACGAACCCACATTTCCTCAATCGCTTTTCTTGCAGGACTTTCTGCAAACTCTGTGATTGGTTTTAATGTGTTAACAGACTTCATGACCAATTGATCAAAAGGTATTTTCCCTACTACAAAAAGATTCTTTTCTCTTGCAAAATTCTCAATCTGAGAGGTCATATCTGGATTGATGTCATACTTATTCACACAAATCATTACTTGTGTTTCAAAATGTTCTGCAAGCTCCAAAATTCTTTTTAAATCATCCAGCCCAGATCTGGTTGGTTCTGTTACAATAAGTGCAATATCCGTATCCGTAATCGATGCAATTACAGAACATCCGATTCCAGGAGAACCATCAAGAATTACAATGCTGTTATTTTCTGTAAAACGTTTTGCATTCTTTCTTAGTTCCGTAACCAGTTTTCCGGATCCATCACTTCCTATTCCCATCATTGCTCTGGATATGATCCCTTTATCCGTTTTTGTTATAAAGGTATCTGCCGTTTTTTCGTCCACCAACTTAATCGCGTTCTGCGGGCATACTAAAGTACAGGCTCCGCATCCTTCACAGCTAAATGGGTCAATCGTCCAATTTTTTATTGCACCGAACTTACAGACTTCTTCACAGATTTCACATTCTATGCAAAGACTCTTGTTTATTTTTGCTTTTTTACCACCATAGAAGTTTTTCTTTTCAACATCCATACCTTTATAGAACAGATACAGGTTGGGTGCATCTACATCACAATCAACTTTTATCACATTTTTAATAAGTTCAGACAAAGCAGCTACAACGGTTGTTTTTCCGGTTCCGCCTTTTCCGCTTAACACTGATATTACCATGTAAACGCCTCCTTTATCTTCTCTGCCATATCGATAAAGTTCTTTTTGTGGTTGTCGTTCTCACATAACATCATTCCTTTTGAATATAACGAGGCAGCTTCCATACTGTATGGAACGGTTCCAAATAATGTAACTTCATTTGCTTTGCAAAAAGTTTTCACCATATTATCTTGTCCGTCATCTTTATTAATGATAATTCCGTATGGGATGTTATAAAGTTTTACAAGCTCCACTGCCATTTTCAAATCATGCAGCCCAAATTCTGAAGGCTCTGTAACTAAAATTGCTGCATCTACATACTTAAGTGCTGTTACTACATTACAAGAAGTGCCTGGTGGGCAATCTACAAGATGATCTTCCTTCGGTAATTCTTTCAAGAGTTTGCGTATGACCGGAACTGCCATTGGTTCACCTACGTTAAGGATACCACGATAGCAATTAATTTCCTTCGCCATACCACTTTCCAGCTTACCAATAGAACGTTTCACATAAGATAATGCATCTGCCTTACAGACCAGCCTGCAGGCTCCACAGTCATGACACAATTTTTCAAAAACAACAATCTCTTTTCCAGCTTTTGCAAGTGCATTAAACTGACATGCTTTTGCACAGGCTCCACATAACACACACTTTTTCTGATCAATAACAGGATATTCCACAAAAACATCCTCTCTTTTTTGAATAGAAGGATTCAAAAAGATAAATCCATTCGGCTCTTCCACATCACAATCAACATAACTAACACCCAATGTCATTGCGAGATTTGTAGATACCGTTGTTTTACCAGTTCCTCCTTTTCCACTCAGTATTGCTATATTCATGCCATTCTCCTCGTATTCACCTATTTCATTCCATTATGTGCATTCCCTGCAGCATTAATCTCTGAAAGCCCGTTTTTTTGAAACATTTCAACTGCTCTGAATACTGGAAGCGCTTCACAACTATACGCTTTGATTCCGGCTTTTTCTATCAATTCAAATGCATTCGGACCAAGATTGCCAGTAATAATCACTGATACGTTCTCTTCTATCACTTGACTTGCTGCTGCTATCCCAGCTCCTCCTCCAGAAGATACACCATTGTTGACCATTGCTTCAAACTCTCCCGCCTCTGTGTCGTAAATCAAAAAATAATCACACCTACCAAATCTTCTATCCAATAGGCTTTCTTTATTCTGACCTGTTGCTGATACCGCAATTTTCATATTGTACCTCTCTTTCGCTTTTAATTATTTATGGGCATATGCTAATTATTATAATACTATTCATATTAGTTTTTGTCAAATGCCAATTAGAAATATTTTAAATTTCTAATTGGCGTTATAAGTTAAACCAAGTTTTTCTATTGCTAATACTGGTTTCTCTTCCTCTGTTAATATCACTTCTACATTAGCGTCTGAAAAAACATATGCAGGACCTTTTCCAGAAAAATCTTTTTTCACTATGACAACATCAATACTATTTTGTAGTAAAAATTCTGCTGCTAAGATGCCTTTTCCTTTTTCTTCTTTGATACATGGATTTTGAATAACTTTTACCCTATTAGCAGTCTTTTGCCCATTCTGAAATATAATAAACATAAACCAAGGAGCTTCTCCAAAATGTGGACTAATACTTTCATTATCTTCCATCAAAGGGATTGCATATACGATCTCTTCTTTTCTCATCGGCTCATAATGAATTAGAACTTGATCAATATTTCTTACTTCTTTTCTTATATTTTCTTCTATTTTGTCCGCAATGATATGAGCCTTATCTAAATTATGAGTCTTTATAATTATATTAGATTCAATAAATTTAAATCGTCCTGAGTTCCTTCCGGTCAAAGATTTTATCTCTACAACTTGTGGTGTATTCAATATTATCTTTTCCGTTTTACTGAGCGTTTCATAATCTACGGAAGCATCCAAAAGAACCTTAATACCATCTTTCAATATCTCAAATCCAGTTTTGGCAATAAAAACTACAACGATAAGTGCTGCAATTTTATCTAACTTATAACCTATCGAGCCAAATATGATAGCAATCATTACAACCATATTACTAAGTACATCTGTACGACTATGTTTCGCATCAGCCAAAAGGATTGGTGAATTGATTTCTTTTCCAATTTTCATTTCATATCTGGAAAACAAAAATGTAATAATAATAACAACAACTAAAAGAATAATACCTACTCCAAAATTCTTCAAATCCATCTGCGTTGCACCAATAGCCTCCATTGCAATTTCATATCCTGAATACAAAATTAGCAATGAAATAACAACAGACATAAGATTTTCAATCTTGTATAGTCCATAAGGAAATGTTTTTGTTTTTCGTTTTGCCATCTTTAATCCTGCAAAAACCGTCATTGAAGCAATTGAATCAGAAAAAGTATGAAAAGCCTCCGCTTTTAATGCAATGCTTCCTGTAATAATTGCAGCAATTACCTTAATTCCAAATATGAACAGGGTTATTAAAATAGCTTGTAAGGCTGTTTTTTCACTTTTCTCCATTTAACCACTTCCTTCTTTCTATATTTTAGACATCATAGTTCCACATTGTGGACATTTTACCGTAACACAAGGAACTGCTCTTTGATGCTTAACCTTAGTACCACAATTGGGGCATATGCAAAATCCATCTATTCCTGGTTGTATTTCTCCATCCATTCTTCCTAATCCTCTCCCTATTCTGTTATTTCTTCCAGCTCCCAATCCATTTCTACTTCCTGTCCCGAAAGGTCCTGTTCCATCTCCACCTGGCATATTTCATTCCTCCTTATAATTATATTGACATTTCTTTATGGCTTTAGTATATTTTAATTATGGGCATATGTCAATAATGTATTAATTTACAACTTTTCACTTACAATACAATGCATCATAACGCAATATTTTATTTTTAATAAAAAAAGAGGTGTAAAAATGTGGTTAATATTTGCTCTGTTGACTACCTTAGCCTGGGGTAGTGCAGATTTATTTTATAAAAAAGGCTCCGATCGTAATGATAAATTCAGTCACGTTAAAATTGTGATTATGGTTGGTCTTATCATGGGAACACATGGCCTCTGGTATATGTTTTCTAACGATATTCATTTCTCTCCATTTCAGCTGATACGGTATTTTCCCGTTTCACTATGCTATATCTTGTCTATGACTATTGGATATATAGGGCTTCGGTATATTGAGCTATCAATCTCTTCCCCTATCCAGAATTCATCTGGTGCTATTACTGCAATTCTGCTTTTCATATTCTTTAAGCAGGATCTTGGTTGGTTGGAAATATTAGCAATTATTATTATATCTACTGGTGTATTTGCCCTTGCTTTATTGGAAAAGAAGAAGGAAAACGAAGAACTGGCTTTTAAAAATGTAAAAATTGACCCCAAATATAAAATAGGTTTCCTAGCCATCATATTCCCTGTCTTATATTGCATTATCGATGGACTTGGAACCTTTGCAGATGCCATTTATCTTGATGAAATGACTCTTATTAGCGAAAACGATGCCTTACTAGCTTATGAATTCACTTTCTTCATCTGTTCTGTAATTGCTTTCATTTACTATACGGTTATAAAAAAGCAGAAATTTAATTTTATCAAGGAACGCAATAAGGGGTTTGCCGCTATCTTTGAAACCATTGGACAATTCTTTTATGTTTTTGCGATGTCTGGCAGTGCCATAATAGCAGCGCCACTCATTTCCGCCTACAGTATTGTTTCTGTTATTCTGTCACGAATTTTCTTAAAAGAAAAACTGACAAAAAAGCAATATATCGTCATACTTTTTGTAATAATAGGAATCATTTTGCTTGGAATATCTGACGAATTATAAAGCATAATTTTTTGCATAAAAAAGGATTGCTGTTTTTATTAACAACAATCCTTTTTTATACTTTGCGATATTTCTATCTATGTTCTTCTAAGTATTTTTCCATAATATCTGCCGCCATACCAACAAGCTCTACACATGGTCTCTTTTTATAGTATTCTGCTGTGCGAAGTTCAGGCACTGGACTATCCTTACCAGCATCTAAACCCAACAACTCTCTGCATATAATTGAATGATTCTTTTCTTCAAATTCTTTTGCAAGATATTGAATTCTTTTGTAATGCTCGGTTTTTGAAGTATGATCTTTTG
>JBGUEO010000075.1:0-8272 GCA_041821315.1 Velocimicrobium sp.
AACTCAATTCAAGAAATACTCTTTTTTTTGGACACAGAAAAAATTACGCCCTCATTTTTCTTGACGCTGTGTTTTTCTATTTGAGACTATAAATACTTACTCCTGTTTTTGCGTAGGTTCCCCAAAATTCCAGCGTCCCCTGATCAGTTAACTTAGAACGCAATACAGAAACGTCCAGACACATGTAACCTTGTATCTGGACGCTTCGCATATTCTTCTCATTGACTCATGCAAAATTATTTAAGAGTAGCTTTTGCACCTTCAGCTTCTAATTTAGCTTTGATTTCTTCTGCTTCATCTTTTGTAGCTGCTTCTTTAACAATCTTAGGAGCTCCATCAACTACTTCTTTTGCTTCTTTTAAGCCTAAGCCAGTTATTTCACGAACAGCTTTGATAACTTTAACTTTGTTAGGTCCAACTTCTGTTAATTCAACGTCGAATTCTGTTTTTTCTTCTGCTGCTTCCGCTGCACCTGCTGCTACAACAACACCTGCTGCTGCAGAAACACCAAATTCTTCTTCACATGCTTTTACTAAATCATTTAATTCTAAAACTGTCATGCCTTTAATAGCATCAATAAATTCTTGAGTTGTCATTCTAAATACCTCCGATTAAATTTAATTAATTAATTGTTTCAATCCCTATTATTCAGCTACTGCTTCACTACCGTTTTTCTCTGCGATCTGGTTAAGAACGCGAGCCATATTGGTAATAGGCGATTGTAAGCTTCCAAGTAATTTGGAAATAAGTTCTTCCCTTGCTGGAATAGCAGCAAGTACTTTTACTCCGTCAATATCATAGTATGTTCCTTCAACTACAGCACCTTTGAACTCTAAAGAATCCATAGTTTTTGTTGCTTTGCTAATGATTCTAGCTGGAGCTGTAACGTCATCCATACTAAATGCAACAGCGGATGGTCCGTCTAGGAGTTGATCAAGCTGTGCAAAATCAGTTCCTTCAAAAGCACGTTTCATAAACGTGTTTTTGTATACTTTGTATACAATCCCAGCATCCCTTAATTCTTTACGAAGCGCTGTGTCTTGAGCAACTGTTAATCCACGGTAGTCAACTAATACGGCAGATTTTGCTTCTGCAACGTATCCTTTGATTTCGTCAACGATAGGTTGTTTGTTTTCTATCTTTGCCATTTAAGTCTACCTCCTTATAAAATTGCGATTATACCGAAAAAGTCCCCACTGTAAGACAGTGAGGGCGAAAAGTCAATTTGCTCTTCCTCGGTAGGCGTTTTCACTTATGCCACTGAGTATACACTCGGCACCTACTGTCTTCGGCAGTTTACTTTGCTTGTAACAAAGCTTTTTAAGATTACCATATTAGTTTGTCTTTGTCAAGCAATTTTTCTACGGGTTCTTTTTCAATATATACAGTAGCTTTTGCAGTATAATTTAACAAAAACACAATAGCCAAGATAGCAAACAAAAACATATGCTATTTTGGCTATTATGTTATCCTTTTAATCGGATTTAATTAATATCTAGATGTATTGACTCTAATACCAGGTCCCATTGTAGACACAAGCGTAACGCTTTTCAAATATTGTCCTTTTGCAGCCGATGGCTTTGCTTTCATAATTGCTTCCATCAATGTATTAAAGTTATCTTTTAACATATCTTCTGTAAAAGAAACTTTTCCAACTGGAACATGAATAATATTTGTTTTGTCTAGTCTGTATTCGATCTTACCTGCTTTTATCTCTTGAACAGCTTTTGTAACATCCATTGTTACAGTACCAGCTTTTGGGTTTGGCATCAAGCCTTTTGGTCCAAGAACACGTCCTAAACGACCAACAACACCCATCATATCAGGAGTAGCAACTACTACGTCAAACTCAAACCATCCTTCGTTTTGAATTTTAGGAATCAGTTCATCTCCACCAACGAAATCTGCTCCTGCAGCTTCTGCTTCTGCTACTTTATCACCTTTTGCGAATACAAGAACGCGAACTTTTCTACCTGTACCATGTGGTAAAACAACCGCTCCACGAACCTGCTGATCTGCATGACGACCATCAACTCCAAGTCTGATATGCGCTTCTACTGTTTCATCGAATTTTGCAACAGCTGTTTTCTTTAGTAAGCCAACCGCTTCGTCAGAGTCATATTGAACTGCTCTGTCAATAAGCTTTGCTGCTTCTATATATTTCTTTCCTCTTTTCATTTTTAAAAACCTCCTGTGGTATTATCGGGATAATATCTTAATAGTATGACCATTCCTCCCACTATTAACGAACGTCGAAATCTAATCTTCTTTTTTGCGAAAACTGAATGATTGTATATTTTATCTAAAATTATTCTTCTACTGTGATACCCATACTTCTTGCAGTACCAGCAATCATACTTATAGCAGATTCAATGCTACCTGCATTTAAATCTGGCATTTTAAGCTCAGCGATTTTTTGAATTTCATCCTTGCTAATTGTAGCAACTTTTGTCTTGTTAGGAATGCTTGATCCTGACTTAATGTTGCATGCTTTTTTTAATAATACTGCTGCAGGAGGAGTCTTAGTCACAAAACTAAAGCTTCTATCTGCATAAACAGTAATAACAACAGGAATAATCATCCCTTCCTGATTTGCTGTTCTAGCATTAAATTCTTTCGTAAACTGAACTATATTTACACCATGCTGTCCTAAAGCTGGTCCAACTGGTGGAGCTGGTGTTGCTTTTGCAGCAGGAATTTGTAATTTAATATAACCTTCAACTTTTTTTGCCATTTTAGTAACCTCTTTTCCACTTACTCTTTTTTAATATCTAAGAAACTAATTTCAACCGGTGTCTCACGCCCAAACATATCAATGTTAATCGTAACAAATTGTTTTTGTTGATTAATCGCTTTGATAATACCTGCCGTGTTTTCCCATACACCGGAAGTAACAACAACTGTATCTCCAACTTCAAAGTTAACCGCTAATTCTTCTGCTTCGTTGTCAAGACCCATGCTAATCATTTCTTCTTCCGTCAGAGGAACTGGTTTTGAACCAGGTCCTACAAAACCTGTAACACCTCTTGTATTACGAACGACATACCAAGTATCGTCATTCATAACCATGTTAATTAGAACGTATGCCGGAAACATTTTCTTTTGCACTTGTTTCTTTGCACCGTTTTTCACTTCTATAACATTCTGCATAGGAACGGATACTTCCAATATCTGATCTTGAAGTTTTCTATTTTCAATTGTTTTCTCAATGTTGGCCTTTACTTTATTCTCGTATCCGGAATAAGTATGAACCACATACCAATTTGCTGCTTCTGACATATAATCACCTTTATCCTATTTTAAGAATTTTATCAACACCGAATTTGATTCCCAAATCAATTACTGAAATAACAATTCCCAATATAACGGATATAGCAACAACCCCTACCGATTGTTTTGCTAGGTACTCTTTGTCAGGCCATATAATCTTTTTGAACTCAGATTTAATACCTCTAAAAAAGCTTTTTTTTGCGGCTTTTTCATTTGTATTTGCAGTATCTCCCATATCTTCTCTTTCCTTTCATGCATTGTTACAATACATTATTTTGTTTCTTTGTGTAATGTATGTGTTTTGCAGAATTTGCAATATTTCTTAGTTTCCATTCTGTCCGGATGCGTTTTCTTTTCTTTCGTCATGTTATAGTTACGTTGTTTGCATTCTGTACATGCTAGTGTAATTTTTACACGCACGGCTGCCACCTCCAATTAATTAATTATTTTCAGTTTTTTAGGCACAAAAAAAAGACCTATTTCATCTCGCCCACTCACTATACCATAGTATTTATCTTTCGTCAAGCACTTTTCTATCGACAGATACAGCATATTGCGCTATACTTATTATAAGGAAAAATGCCCTTATATTATCGAAGAAAGGAGTGTTATTATGATCCCTTCCGTGTATAACTATCTCGTTACCAATTATACGAATCAAGCCAAGCAAAACAACTCAATTAAAGTGCATAAACGTAGTGAGTTACGAAGTATTTATAATACAATTATAAAAATTAATAAAGCATCTCCTTTATATAAGGTAGACTTAACGAAAGAAAATCAGACTTATGCACTTTGCATTAAAGATAGTTCCCTACAACTTACGGAAACAATATCTTCTTTATATAGTGACAAAGACGACTCTATTTTTGACAAAGTTAAAGCATATTGCGAAGACGATTCTAGCGCCTACGCTCATTTAGTAAGCGATGACAAATCACAATTTCCAAAACCTTTTCCATTAAAGGTTATTTCGCTTGCAACCAAACAAGAAAACGAAAGTCTAAGCGTTCCGCTAGATAGCATGAATCCAGCTTCTGGGAATTATTCCTTTATGATTACCCTTGATGAAAACAATTATTCGTTCCAATATAAAATAAAAGAAAATACAACCAATCAGGAAACGTTATGCAAATTATCCGATTTTATCAACAAATCAAACATTGGTCTAACTTGTGAAACCAAATTAGGCAAAAACAATACCATTCAAATGCATCTAGTTTCTGATGAAACTGGAACAACTGGAGTCCCTATCTTTGAACTATCGGATACAATGGCTCCTGAAGATGTACCTGGATTAATCAACTATTACGGTCTTAACCGATGCAGTACGCAAGCTCAAAATGCGCAGTTTGAAATTAATGGTGAAGATAAAGAATCCTTATCCAATCAAATATTACTAAATAAATCCTTGCAAATAACTTTTTTAAAACCATCAACGGATGCTTCTATCGTTGGATATTTACCGGATAGTGAAACAATCCTCCATAGAATCAATCAATTTCAATCGGAATATAATCAAATTATAGATTTAGCCGCTACCTATGTTTCTGGTCAAGGAACGTCTCAAAAATTACTGTATCGCTTAAACAAAATAAATAAGCCTTATCAAAATTCTCTCGAATCCTGCGGAATTACATTTGACAATTCTGGCAAGATGCAAATGGATGAATATCTTTCTTCTCAAGCCATTGAATCAAAAGAAATGAATGCACTATTTTCTTCCAATGGATATCTTCATCAAGTTAATAAACAGCTCTCTTCTATTATTATTAACCCCATAGAGTATGTTGATAAAACTCTAATTACTTATCCAGATTATGCGAATTCAAATGTCTCAAATCCATACGTATCTTCTATTTATAGTGGTATGCTCTTTAACTACTACTGCTAACCACCAAGTACTTATCGTTCGTTTATAATTACTTGGTGGTTTTTAATTATTTGGAAACTCCTTTTGCAAATTCAGTTGGTGAAATTTGAACAATTTTTCGAAAAACTCGGCTAAAATAATTTGGATCATTGTATCCCACCTGATAGCATACCTCTTTTACTGTATGATTTCCTTCTGCTAGTAAACGTTTTGCAATATCCAAACGCAAATTAGTAAGCCATTCAATATAGTTGATACCCGTCTCTTCTTTGAATATTTTGCTAAAATGCTGTGGACTAATTCCAATGTAACGTGCAATCTCTTCCAGCGTGATTTCTTCCATGTAATGTTCTTCCATATATCGAATTGCACTGTTTACTGCATCAGAACGAATTTCTAAGCGACTTGTTTGAACCGAATTAATCAGATACTCAAAGCGCTGATAAGCCCACCGTTCCATTTGCTCAATTGGCAAATCCCAATTACTTTCAAAATACTGTTTATAATCAATGTAATCAAGCGAATTTTGACCAGCAAGCCTTGACTCATGGGAAGCTAAAACCAAAATTTCAAAGATTTTATTACGGTACACTTTTTCTTCTAATCCCCTAATTTGATCTAGTAGTTCTACAAATAAGTTAATTATTTCAGCCTTTCCAAATTTAATTCCTTTTAACAAACGATTTTCCAACTCATTATACTCAGTCGGCGATACCTCCGCTTGTTCCACATCTCGAATACGCATTACATTATGAACCCCTTTGTATCTAAGGCAACGTACCGCCTCTTCATATGATCCATGTAAATTAAAAATAGACGTTTCGCCTCCCACACCAATAGAGACATTAATAAGGAATCGTTCCTTCAAAGCAACAATGATGTGTGCAGCAAGTTTAATATCTGCCATGGAAGAATCCGGTACTTTTCTTCCTTTCTCAGAAGAGTCTACCCAGATAAGAATTCGATTTAACATCCTTGCTCCAATGATACAATTATTATGCTCCATAACAATTTTTCGTAAAAATTTGTTTATTTTAACATCATCTTTTTTTATATTAACCAGGCAATCCGAATCAAACGAGTCAATTTCTATATTTAAAATATATCCCATATCTCCAAGCAAGAAGATTTTTTTATAGTTCTTAATTTCTTCTGATGCCTCGCCATTAAACAAAGCCGAATACATTAAGCTATATTCCACATGCCGTCTTACTTCTTGAATATTTTGTTCTTTCTTTTCTTTTTCCGTTTCAATTTCTGCTTTTTCTTTATATTTATCCAATGCCTCCAAGCAAGATTCCACTAACTGGCTCTCAATCAAAGGTTTTAATAAATAATCATGTACATTGATACGAATAGCTTCTCTGACAAATTCAAAATAATTATAGGTAGAAACTAAAATTATTTGGGCTTTATTTGACGTTGCATTTAAATATCTCGCAACATCAAAGCCATTTAATCCCTTTAAATTAACTCCTAATATAATCAAAACAGGTACCACTTCATTTATGTCCAACAACACACTTTTTGTATTCGGCTCAGAAATAATCACTTTAACTCCTTTTATCTGTTTTTCCAATACCTTTTTCATAAATTGTACTGTTTTTACTTCACTATCTGCAATAACTATATACACTAAGTACCCCTCCTATATTTTATTGCCATATTATCCTCTACGCTCAGTTTAGCATATATGTAATATTTATACTATATTAAATTAGTCCTTGCAAACACTTGTTCTGTAGTCTATACTATATCTATGAAACGATACATAAAAGATACATTTTATACCTTATTCGAAACGTTTTTACTCCTTTTATTTTTATTCATTCTTTTATTTTACTTTGGTTGGCGCTCATTTAGTCTAGCATCCTTACTCTTTTTTTATCTCTCTTTACTTGTGTTTCTAGTAATATTAAAAAAATTTCGAAGGCGATGGAGGCGATGGAGGATTTTGCATTTTTCCATTCACAAAATAGACAAAATGACTGGAATCGAGTTTGAAGACTATTTGAAGCTACAATTTTGTGCTCTTGGATTTTTAGTTTCTACAACAAAAGTTTCTGGAGATTATGGTGCAGATTTAATTCTACAAATGAAGAACACAAAAATAGCAGTTCAAGCAAAGCGTTATCAGGGAAAAATAGGAGTAAAAGCAATCCAGGAAGTCATTGGTTCTATGGCTTATTATGAAACCGAAAAAGGACTTGTTGTCACCAATTCAACATACACACAAAACGCTGAAAATCTTGCACAGGTAAATGATGTAGTACTCTGGGATCGTGATGTTTTAGTTCGTCTCATTGCAAATGAAAACATGTCCGGCTACCTTTGCGAATTGTTCGAGAATTCCCATTGCTAAACTCCTTATAATTTATTACATATTTGTTAATTTTTTGTTGCATTATTACTAACATCTTGTTATATTAGTAATATAAAGTTCTACAAACATAGAAGGTATGTTAAGGGGAAAATAGGATGCGCAAAAAATTATTATTAGGAATAGTAGCAATCACCTTGTTTTTAGGAAACATTACACCAACTTGTATTACTTATGCAGCAAAAACAACCGAATCACAGGATACAAAAAAGGTTCTCTTATGCGATACCACTTCAAAAACAGAGGAATCCGAAGCCTCTTATGAAGAAACAACACTTGTAGTCAAAGAAGATAGTTTTGTCGCAGATACCTTTCAGGGCGTAGATGCTCTTTATCGTCCTGGCAAAACAGATGGCACAAGTGCAACATACTCTTGTGCTGCATTCGTCAAAAAATATTATAAAGAACAATATGATTTATCTCTCTATCATTTAAGTGGGGGGTCTACTCCGCTTACCTATGAAGGAGATACTTTTGAATCAGTCAAAACCCCCAAAATTGGTGACATCGCAGCAACGAACTCACATTGGGCAATTGTAAAAAGTGTGGACAAAGAAAACGAAACTGTTGTTTTAATCGAACAAAACTGGAAATGGCAACAAGGTGGTCAAACAATGTGTAAGATAAATCGCACCATATCCTTTAAAAGTTTGACTTTTTATCGATTAAATGATTAATGTTTATCCATTAAAAAGGGTAGTGTAAAATAAATTGTGTCTTTGGAAATAAATGGCTCTTTCTTGGAAAGA
>JBGUEO010000076.1:0-8263 GCA_041821315.1 Velocimicrobium sp.
AAATAGGTGATTATAATCTGCAAAAATGTGGTGATGGCAAAGTGCAAATCTACAAATACATGGAGTAAGACGAAAAAGAAAAACGAGTTGCCTTGCCCTTTTTATTCTGTTCCAACTATCAAGCCTATCAATGGACGGATAGTACTTTTTCGCTTGTATGCGGCGAAACAGTCTATACTACTGTGGTTGCTCATTACGGTAAAGCCCCGGTTTCGCTCCACCCGGAAAACTGCCATAACTTCATCAGCTCCTTACGCTGTGGATTTGTCACGCGATAGAATGCCATTATGAGAGGACAAATGTGTATTTCACTTACCCAGTCAAAACTTCGTCTGCAAAGCCTGTTTCGTAAGTAATAAATCCGTAGTAAAATCAGCCTGTAATCCTTTAGGAACGCCCGTAAATCAAGGGCAAAACGGGATAATCATCGCTTTTTAAATAAACCACATCTTTTTCTGTCATATTTTTTTACGAAAGGATGTGATTCTCATGGCTATATCCAAGTCAATACCAATTCGAGCCGCAAAATCAGACCACGTCGGCGCTGCCCTCGATTATATTATGGATGAGAGCAAGACCGCTTCCGAAATCTATAACTATAAGAGCCTCAACCACAATACCGATATCACAGAAAACAATCTTAATGACACATTTGCTTATATCAGCAATCCAGAAAAGACGACAACTTCTGAAAAAGCAGTCTTAGTTTCCGGATTTCGCTGCAATCCAGCAACGGCCGCTATGGAATTCAAAATGATTTCTGATAAATACCATATGGCCAAGTCTGAACATATTAGTGAGGATGAGGTCTATTGCAATGGCAATAAAAAGTCGAAAGGAAAACGCAAACAAGCACGTGAAGCATATCATTTTATACAGAGTTTCCCGAAATGGCTGGAGATAGAACCTGAGTTGGTACATCACATAGGAATGGAATTTGGAAAAAGGTTGGGAAATGAAGAATTTCCGTTTGTTTGCTCCTGCCATATGAACACAACTTGCTTGCATAATCACATCCTGATGTCAGCGGTCTCATTAGATTTTTTAAAAAAATTTCGTGATTCCAAAGCCCAGCTCTATCGGATGCGCCAAATCAATGATGACCTATCGCGTGAATACGGTCTCCCCGTTCTCTTAGATACAGAGAATAATCATGGTAAAAACTACGCTGAAATTATTGCTGAAGAAGAAGGAACCTCTTGGAAAAATGATGTTCGAAATGATATCTTAAGTGCTGCCAAACTGGGTGCAAACAGCTGGAGCGATTACAAAGCTATTATGGAGGAATCCGGGTACCAGGTTTTAGAGAACAAAAAATCTATAACTTACGTATTGCCTGATGGCAAGAAAATCATGGATAAAACGCTTGGTCAGGAATATACAAGAGACAAACTTCAAGAGCATTGGGAGAAGCTCTATGAAGATAGCAGCGGTAATCTCAATCACCAAATTATCGATGAACTTGCAGAGCTCAATCGGAAGCGTATTCAGAAATATCTGGAAGGCATTAATATCAGGGTGTACCGATATACTTTTTTAGGACGGCGCAGAACTGACCTCGAAATGCTACTGATATTTGCGATTAAAGTCCTACTATCGATAATGGGCATTTTTAAAATACTTTTCTCTAATCCAGAGCAGTTAAATAGTAATCCGGCATATAAGTCTGTTGAGTGGAAGATAAAGAATCTATCCGAAGCCTTGCATCTATTAGAAAAACTTAATATTCGTAGTAGTTCTGAATTGGATGCAGAGTTAAAGCAGAGCCGAACGGATACTTCCCAATTGCATAAAGAAGTTGAACGGCTCACAGACCAGAAGAAAAATTATTCTGCTTTAGTGGATAGCGTTACTGTGGTTAAATATCTTCAAGCTAGAATGGAAGAAATGAGTCTTAACAAGGAAACACTTGGTATAGTTCAGGGTTCTTCCGCATTTATCCGTTAATCCTTTTGGGGGAATATATTAATTTTGCTTCTAATAGCTCTCGACTGCATCTTCCATACATAGTACGTTTAACCATTTTCAATTTGCTATTATTTCCCTCAACTAATCCATTAGATAATGGGCTCGCTACAGAATTCTCGACTGCTGATATATCTTTTTCTAAGCCATTAGCAAATGTTACGAGCAGTTTTAATTCTGATTTCTTGTATTTTTCAATAAATAAATATAATAATGACATATTCTTTTTTGTAAAAATCTGGCGAAATTCTCTGATACAAACGTACAGTTCCTTAAGTTTAGGATATGTATTCATTAAATAGATTTTATGTACAGCTGTTATTTCTAATCCCATCCATAAAAATCGGAAAACACCACTTCTTGATATGTGGTCATATTTTTCTAAAGATTTTTTCTTTTGTATTGCCTCAGGTGTGGAACTTTTATATATTGCAACATCAATTTGAAAGCGATCTATAATTCTGTTCATATAATCATATGCGGCAGTTTGACCACCTTTATATCCATGTAAAATGATAGTTCGATATACATCTTTTCTACTCATTCCAGCTTCCAACGACTTGATGATAAAGTCATAATATTTATCAGCTCCACTATGAAAATCTTTTCTGCACAGAGCATCAAAATCATCTGTCAAATATTTGGTTACCGTGTTCCGGCTACAATGCAATATTTTTGCTATGTTTCGTTTTGTATAACCTGCTGAAGCGTATTCCTTTATACTGTTATAAAGTTGTACTCGTTTATCATCATATTCTGCAGTGCTATCCACAATGGGTGGCATTTTTTTTACCTTGTTCACTTACCTGATTAGAAGTACTACTTGAATTATTGACTTCCTTCGGAATTTTTATATCTACTGGAAGAACAGCATTTATTGTATTACGTATCGCTTCTAAAAGGTTCTGATGAAGATGAAACCGGTCTGCTATCTGCATGGCATCAGGTAGGATTTCCTTTATGGCAGTTGAGTATGCACTTGCCCTGTCTCTCGTAACCATTTTGACCTGCTTATTATTTTTTAGCCACGCTTTTAGTGCCTCACCATCCCTACCATCAAGTATCGTTATTGGTTTATGCGTTTCACCATCAACAATAATAGTGCCATATGTATGTCTTTTCATAAAAGCAAAGTCATCGACTCCAATCACGTTTCCGCATTCGGGTTCTGGCTGCTCATGATAACGTTTTATAAGTAGACGGATCACACTGTCACCGCTAATTTTCAAATTCATAGACTGACATATTCGAGCAGAACCTTCGCAACTTGTTTCTAATGCAAGTGTACAGATAAAATCAGCACATCGCTCTGTCATTCTACTATAATAGTTCAGAAAGCCATCAAAACTTTCAGCAAACGTTGTGGTGTCACAATCAGGATTATCACATGTATATTCATGTGCATTAATTTCTAATCTAACAGTCTTTCCTAATATAGGAAGATCCTGTACATTACGAATGTAAGTACCATGATAATGCTCCGTTTTGCTTCCACATTTGATGCATTTACAAGAGTGAGTTACGGATTTCATTCGGATTTTAATAGAACCCTCTTTGTCATCAATATCTATAATTTTCAATTCTTCAGGATAAAATCTTTTCAAATCGAGCATGGCAACTTCATTCATACAATAAATACCGTCCTTGTTGAGATAGATACAGTATAACATATTTCAACAATACTTTCTATCAAAAAACGGATAATTACGGAAGAACCCTTTTCAAACGGAATATCCAGATTTTTCAATAATTGATTTTAAGAAGCTATGCAAAATCCCGGATTTTGATGAAATCCGGACAAAACTCGGAAGAAGTTCGGAGGAAAAGATTGGAGAAGTTGATAGAAGCTTTTAAATTAAGGCTTTTGAGAATATCAACTTTCCGAACTTTTTCCGGATTTTATCCGAATTATGCCCGAACATTTTAATAATCGGGAAAATTACAATAAAAATCGGAGGTGAGAAAAATTAGAAACAGGATTCAAAAAGGACGTTGTGAAAAGAAAAAGATTAGCAAGTGCCATGAGGTATGTAAAACATATGATAAGGTTCAGGCTGCTTGTCTGGATTATCTATCAGGTAGAGAGGATATTGTTGAAATCCAATGTAATGTGTTTTTAGATGGGTTAGAAGAAGATGTAGAATATACAACTGACTTTGTATGTAAAAAGGCAAACGGTGAATTACTTGTAAGAGAATGTGTTTACAGAAAGAATATACTTAGACCATCGGTCGCTCTTCTATTAGAAAAAAGCCAGCTGTTTTGGTTTAACAGAGGAGTATTGGATTGGCAGGTTGTAGTAGAAAAGGAGGAAGCTATTGAAGCAGAATGATGTTATAAAAAATAACGAAGGAATTAATTTTCGAGTGTTAGAGCTAAATGATAATAAGCTCTTTGTTGTGGATTGTAATAAAAAGAGGATGCCATTCTGGATTGATATAGACGAAATGGCAGATTGTCAGAAATATGATTTGCCTAAATTAAAGGAAGTAACGGAACTAGATGCAGTAGCAAAAATGAATCAGCATTTTACTATAATTGCTGAAATATTACCTTTTCTTTCTTCTGAGAAAAAACGAAACTTTGTGATTGCTGAAGTATCAGAAAGATATGGTTTAAGTAAGCAGACTTTGAGAAGCTATCTTTGGAGATACCTCGTATTCCAAGATAAAAAAGCATTACGATTGTTTTTATTGAAAGTTGGTATAATACCGATTATAATAATGCTATGGTCTGTTTCTACAATGTCCTGAGGCGCCCCGTCTTATCCTTGCGGTAACTCGAATTATCCTCGTCGACAGTAGAAAATGAAATAGAAAATATCGTGAAACATCGCGAAAGCATCTTCGCATTCAGACCTAGAGTAGGGCAATGAACCATAAATCCGTTCATTTAAACCGCCCCGTCTCAGGTCTATTTTTTTATCCATTTCAGACCAGACCACGCAACGATTCTAAAATTAAACATTAGAAAAATCCTTGAAAAAATACAGGAAAATCAAGCATCCTAGCTCTTTTCGCTTTTTGAAATGAAGAAAAAGGAACGGAAAAAGAAGAAGAAAAGAGAAGAAGAGTGAAGGAAAAAAAGAAGAACAAAATGAGAAATGCAATGAGCTTCATCGGAAAATCATTGTGGATAACATTATCGGAAATAACCTCGTTAGAGGATAAATGAAATTGCCCGATACAGGATACGGGGCGTTACCCCACTACAACATGTGTTGCTGGGCGCCTCGTCTTATCCTTGCGGTAACTAGAATTAACCTCGTCGACAGTAGAAAATGAAATAGAAAAGCAGCGAAAGCATCTAAAAATTCAGATCTAGATAGGGCAATGAACCACAAATTGGTTCATTTTAACCGCCCTGTCTCAGGTCTGTTTTTTGTTTACTACTTTGCAACTTTATTTTTTCTTTATTTAACTACTTTATTAGGGTATTTGGAGATGATACGAAAAGAAAAGTATGATACGAAGGAGGAACGGGATTCCTATATGGATATTATAGAACGGAAAGGTATGTTTTTATCATCAATGTTAGAAGATTTTTTTCAATACTCAAAACTTGCTTCGAATGGATAGGCTACAATTCAATTGTTCTTATCAATAGTGGGATTGATAAGGTAGAACATATAAATTATGGCTTTTTTTAGATAAGAAATAATCCAAAAGAGAAGATATCGAAAGAGAAAATAGAAAATCTTTTTAATCGATTATATAAACGGGATAACTCTAGAAGTGAGAAAGGTAGTGGATTAGGACTGTCGATTGTGAAAAGTATTATACAGTTGCATGGAGGATTTGTGAAAGCGTATAAGGAAAGTGAAAATCTAGTATTTATGGTATTATTGAAATTGTAGTCATTACTTTATTATCAGTTATTTTCTGCTTACAGTGTACTATTACATTTATAATCTTAAAAACACAAAGAAATTTATACAATAATTTTAGGGTTTGATATACTATGTCGCTGGGTACACATCAATATCAAAAAGTGAGCCTCGTTAGAGGATAAATGAAATTGCCCCTATGAGGCTAATGGAGATAATAGCATTTACCTTACGACAACATGTGTCCCGAGGCACCGCGTCTCAGATCGGGTTTTTACCATTTTACAACAGACCATATATAGAGTAGTACAAGTGCATATTGGCAATTTTAAGATAACTAATAAATAGTGCGTTCAAAAATGCTATACTATCATGTGCTTCACCAAAACCGGGTTGAGTAACTGAAAAAAATGATCTCGACTACAGCGCTGCAACCAAATAAAAGCGAGATTATAGACTTTTGTAATAAGAATAAAGAGAGGATGTCTCTAACCGGGAACAGATAGTGAATGAACTTTTGAATATACTATTTCAAAAATTTAGAAAATTTTAATTACTACTTGCAAAATTGTAAAAGAGTAGGTATAATATAAAAAGTAAGCTTCCGTGGCACAGCTGGTAGCGCAACGCATTCGTAATGCGTAGGTCAGGGGTTCGAATCCCCTCGGGAGCTTTCTTTTTTTTGCCCAAAAATCCAGTAAATACGCGGGTTGTAGCTGTTCATAATAAATCAGAGAAAGTCAAAATAATAGTTGTCAATTAGTCGTCAGGTGGCATTGTCCCCCCGAGCATTAAATTTATTTTGTTTCTAAGCTTGTTAAAGAAGTGTTGATATGCCTTTTTCTGCTTGAGTAAGCATGCGTCCTAGATTTTCTTTCTTAGCTTTTTCTTAGTTCCAATAGCCGGATATCATTTAATTGATCCATTTTTCTAAGTGCATAAGCATATCGCTCCCTAGTCATCCTCCTGGCTACTTTTGTATATTTTTAACCATTTCCATCCCCATTCTCCAACTGTCATGCCTTTATCATCTGCATAGGTTCCATTTTTTAGAGCTGCTTTTTTATCATCCAGTTCTTTCTGAGAACGTGCGTAAATCATAGGATAAAATATTTGCTTTCCCTCATCGTCATATCCAATATGAATGTGAGCAGCATACCTGCCGTCTTTTCTTGTACTTTGCCATATCGGCCTTCTTTCTTAAAAAAGCGTAAAAAAATACACCTTAAGTTTCCGCAAAATGTAATTCAAAACATAGCAAGGAATCCATGTATAAGGTGATGTAAAAGTTGAGTGCATTGATTGCACGAAGCTTCTGCACACGGAAGTTTTCAAAATGAAACATCTATTTTTATCACATCTTCTTTTGATTTGACCTTGCCTTTTCGTCGGTTACGCAGTTCGGTAGCCATTGTCCATTTATTGTAGTACAAAAGCTTGCGGTTGGATCTGAGACGTATCACATAGTCTTGTCCGAGTTCATCCATTTTCAGAAACATTTTGTTATCATCGTAACCACGATCTATTACAAAAGTTGCTTTTGTAAAGAGTGCAGCGCCCTGCTCCATCGCCGGGAAAGTGATGGAATTTGCAGATTTATAATCTCTTTCAGAGGAAGAATGTATTCTTGAAAAAATGCTGGTGGGATGATTGCTGCTTATGAGAACACAGGAATCTGTCACATGGTATCCTTTTTTGTAAACGTTTTTTGGTGAAGTGCTTTCGGAACCATCTCTAACGATACGAAGAGCTTCAAATTTGTAACCATCCGGTTTTACCACATCACTGTCATCGATAGGAATGACTGGTTCATCAGGAACCCATTTTTTAATTGTATGCAGATAAAAAGCTGCCGCTTTTGCAGGAGTACTTTTTTCTAAGTGTCTGGAAATTTTGTTTGAAAAAGATAAAATTTTGCGTTTTAAGGTATAAGTATTTGTGGTAGAATTAAGTATAAGGAGTCCTCTTTTTTTGTTTAGTTGTTTTTTGTTTAGTCACTTTAATTATACCAAACAAAAAGTCTGGATTCCTTATATTTTGGTCATTTTTTGAAAGTTGTTTATTGTAAAGCTGATAAAACCGCAGTTGTGGATAAAACTGTGGAAACTCAAGTAACATACATATTATATAGAAAAACAGCAAAAATTGTAGTATTATTAAATAAAAAGCAGTCCCAAAAGCATACTTATAAATTTACGGGAAGTCAACGCGAGTGCTCTTTTATGTTGATGATTTCTAGTTTTAACAAATTTTTCGTCGTAGAAGCTTTTGTATTCAGGGCAGTTTCTAATGACACTGCTGGTAGCTTCGATGATGTAGTAGCGCAAGTAGCGGTTGCCAGCTTTACTCATCTTTTTATCTTCTTCCGCTTCAAATTCACCAGACTGGTTATTGTTCCATACGATACCACAGTATTTGGTGTAGATTTGCGAAAACCTATCTCCCATATATTAAGTTTATTTGCTATTTGTT
>JBGUEO010000077.1:0-7607 GCA_041821315.1 Velocimicrobium sp.
CACTTTATATTTCCTTTTTTCCACAGTTAATAGCAGGGCCTATTGTAAGATATTCAACTTTTCAAAAGCAGATTAATGAGCGTAAGGAAAGTATTGATAAATTGTCAGTAGGGATTTGTAGATTCATTGTTGGTCTTGGAAAGAAAGTTATTATTGCAAATCAAATGGCAATTGTCACTGATCGTATATATGAGTTACAAGCAATGGGAGGATTGGCCATTAGTGCTGCTTGGATTGGAGCTATTGCATATACATTTCAAATATTCTTTGACTTTTCAGGTTACTCGGATATGGCCACGGGGCTGGCACTTATGTTTGGTTTTAAATTTGAGAAAAACTTTAATTACCCTTATATTGCTAAGTCAATCAGTGAATTTTGGAGGAGATGGCATATTTCTTTAAGCACATGGTTTAGAGATTATGTGTATTTTCCATTGGGCGGATCACGCGTGGAAAATAAAGACATTGTTATAAGGAATCTTGCAATTGTATGGATGCTGACGGGAATATGGCATGGGGCCAATTGGACATTTTTCTTGTGGGGACTTTTAAATATGTTGTTCATTGTTGCTGAAAAAATTGTAGATTTTGAGAAACAAAATATTAATAATAAGATTAAGCATGTGTATATGCTAGTTGTTGTTTGTATTGGTTGGGTAATCTTTCGTTCGGATTCCCTTGCTGTTTCAGGAAGTTACATTGGCAATATGTTTAATATAATTAAATACCCAATTGTTGATAGTTACTCCTATATGTTTATCAAAGAATACTTTGTATTTTTTATTGCAGCAATTGCATTTTCAATGCCGATTGCAGCGAAAGTCAATGAATGGTTCATGAAAGGAATTCCATTAAGAAAAGTGGTTCAGACTAAGAAGCCTTATGATACATCAGAGTTATCCGTGGAACCGCCACTTGCTGGACTATTTAATGTTGGATATCCAATTGTCATGATGGGATTGCTAATGATATGTGTTACTTACTTGATAAAAGGAAATTATAATCCATTTATTTATTTTAAATTTTAGGAGGCAGTACATGAGAAAGTTTTACGGAAAAAAAATAGTGACGGCAGTATTATTTCTGATTTTTCTTTTTAGCTTTTCTTTTTATAATACCCAGCAAGCATTGCCAAAAATAAAAGAAACCGTTCGTACTGCCTTAGAAGAAAAAAGCCAACCGGGTGACATAATAAGTTTGGTAGAAGCAGTTATCAATGATAAGGTATATGATAAGTATATATTTATAGAGGCATATGGATATTTACAAAAATTAATGGATAAGCATGAAACGAATAATTTTGAAATAGTAAAGGATGTAACTGGAAAGAAACTGTATTACACTAACTTTGCAACAGGTACAAATGAGGTCTCAAGTTTAGTAGATAGCATGGATAATCTAAGTAAGGAAACTTCGGATTTAAAAACTAAAGTAATCTATTTGATGACTCCAGACAAATATTTGGCTGGATATACAAAATATGAGACGGGTATTCCATATAATTACGCAAATGAGACAGCAGATTTATTTTTAGATGAATTAGGAAAAAAAGAAATAGACTATTTGGATTATAGAGATAGTATAATGGATAGTGAAATTGAGACAGAGGATTTATTCTTTGATACAGATCATCACTGGAAAGTACCTACAACTTTTTGGGCATTTACACAGTTGGTGAATAAACTTGAGGATTCCTATGGGGTAGAATTTAAAGATAAGGATTATTATAGCAATCTCGATAATTATAACCAAATAACTTATAAGGATTCTTACATTGGATCACAAGGCAAAAAAATGGGGATATTATACTCAGGAGTTGAAGATTTTACGTTAATCTATCCTAAGTTCGAGACCTCCTATTTCTTCTATTCTAATCAATATGGTGCGGAAACATCGGTTAATGGAAGATTTGAGGATGCATTGATGATGAACGATGTATTAACCAAGAAGGATAAAGACATTTATGATATGGAGAATGATAAATACTATTGTTATTTAAATGGTAATTGTGGATTTGTGCAGGCCAGAAATAATAATCTTGAGGATGGTTTGAAAGTATTATTTATAAAAGATTCTATGATATCTCCAATGGCGGCATTTTTTACAAGTTTTTGTTCAGATGTATATATGATTGATCCTAGATATTACGGTGGTGATATTGATGAGTTTGTGAAAGAACAGGACTTGGATTATGTTTTCGTAAGTTTTGATCCACAAAATCTTACAGCTGATTTTTTTAAGTTTGGAAACTAGAAAAGGAGATAATGTATTATGAGAGAAGAAGTCATGTTAAGAAGTGTTTTGTTTGGAGGATATAGCAGAGATGATGTAACAAGGTACATAGATGAACTAGTAAAAGAGAATAATGAAATTGTTAAGGAATATCAGATACAGCTTGAAGAGCTTAAAAATCAGAATACTGTTTTAACATTACATGAAAAAGAAGTGGCAGCAAATTTGCAACAAGAAGAGGAGAAATTCTACGAAGGTCATAAACAATATAATGATACAACAATGTACCCACCAAACTATGAGAAATACAGTCAAATTGTTGAGAGTATTCATTATGTTGATACCCTTCACCCAGAAGTAGAAATTTTTGCGAAGCTAGAAAAAATGCAAAAGAAAATTGTAAAAGAAAAAAATAAAAATAGTAATTTAAAAGCAGAACTAAAGGCAGCAAATAAATTAATAAACCATTTGATTAAAAAATAGTAAAGTAATATGGTTGCGAAAGGAAAAGACATGTTAAAACAGCATAAATTGCGAATGAGAAGTGTACATTTTATTTGCTTTGCTATATTAATCAGTCAGGTTATGATTTTACTTACTGGATGTAAAAGTGATGAAGTCAATGCTATTCAATATACGAAAGATCTAAAGGCGGGGTGGAATTTAGGAAATGCACTGGAGGCATATAACTGTGAAATCGAAAACCCTACGATTGAGGACTATCAAACCTATTGGCAAAATCCACTTACGACAAAAGAAATGATTGATGAAGTAAAAGCGAAAGGTTTTCAGACGATTCGTATTCCAGTCACATGGAGTGAGCATATGAATGATTCGGGTGTAATTGATGAAGACTGGATGAATCGTGTACAAGAGGTTGTGGATTATGGAATTGATAATGGTATGAATGTAATTATCAATGCACATCATGATGATTGGTATGCACCTTCTGCTGAGAATAAAGAATATGGATTACAGATGATGGCAACGGTTTGGGAGCAAATTGGAACAAAATTTGCAGATTATGATGATCATTTGCTGTTTGAAGGAATGAATGAGCCAAGACTGATTGGTACGGATGAAGAGTGGAATGGTGGAAGCAGTGAAAGCCGTGAAATTGTGAATGAATTAAATGCAGCTTTTGTAGAGACAATACGTTCTCTTGGTGGCAAGAATAAGACGAGATTTCTTCTGATACCAACCTATGGTGCAAATTCGAGTGAAGATGCCATTCGGGATATGAAAGTACCAAAGGATGGAAGACTTATTGTGTCTATACATGCGTATATTCCATATGAGTTTGCAATGAAATACTCGACCAAAAGTGAGTGGAGTGCTACTAATTCAGAGGACATGGCCCCAATTGATACAATGATGGAAAACTTATACAGTACGTTCATTCAAAAAGGGATTCCCGTTATCATTGGAGAATTTGGTGCGGAAAATAAGGGTAATGAAGAGGCAAGAACACAATGGACAGACTATTATGTGAAATCAGCGATGGAGCATGATATTCCATGTTTTTGGTGGGACAATGGTGGAGCAGAAAAAGAATATGCCGAATTCTCATTATTCGATCGATTTAATTTACAATGGAATTTTGATGGTATTACAGAAGCGTTATTACAACAGAATGAATAGAGAAATGTTGCTATTAAGCCGTAGGGCTGAATAGTAGTAGAGGAATGTTACAAATAAAGTGACGGTAATACGAAAACTAAAATTTAGCTTGACTACTTGCGAAGATAATAGTATGATTTTATAAATCATACCATTGTGATATGAATAATATACTTGCGAGGTGAAAGCGATGGATTATAGAATAAATACGATATGTGTTCAAGGAAATAGTACCAGGGAAAATGTGGAAAATACGGGAGCAATTAGTTTTCCAATTTATCAAACAGCAGCCTATGCACATCCAGGAGTTGGAGAAAGTACAGGGTATGATTATTCCCGTTTACAGAATCCTACAAGGAAGGAAGTTGAGAGAATTGTAGCTGATTTGGAAAGTGGAATAGATGCATTAGCCTTTTCAACTGGAATGGCGGCAATTCATGCATTTGTTGATCTATTTCAAACGGGTGATCACATCGTGGCTACCGATGATCTATATGGAGGTACGATTCGGTTATTTCAAGGCATTTGTGAAAAAAATGGAATTCATGTTACCTATGTAGATAGTTCGAATAGCACAGCTGTGAGAAACGCAATCACAAAAAAAACGAAAGCTATTTTTATCGAAACTCCAACCAATCCCATGATGAAAGTAACAGATATTGGGGAAGTAGCTAAAATCGCAAAAGAAAATAATTGTATACTAGCAGTTGATAATACCTTTATGACACCATATTTTCAAAACCCATTAAAGCTAGGGGCTGATGTGGTGATACACAGTGGAACCAAGTATTTGGGGGGGCACAATGATACGCTGGCAGGGTTTTTAGTGACAAATAAGGAAGAAATAGCAGAACAATTTCGATATATTATTAAAACAACAGGAGCAGGACTTGCTCCATTTGATTGCTGGCTTATTTTAAGAGGAATTAAGACGCTGGCACTTCGTATGAAACAACATCAGTCCAATGCAATTGCAATTGCAAGTTGGTTAAAGAAACAACCAAAAATCAAAGAGGTATATTATATTGGTCTTGAAGAGTTTGTAGGGAAAGAAATTGTTGACAAACAAAGCAAAGGCTATGGTGGTATGCTATCTTTTCGTGTAGAACATGAGAGCACAGCGAAACAAATACTTGAGAGAGTGCAGTTGATACGATTTGCAGAGAGCCTCGGTGGAGTAGAGAGTCTTATGACATATCCAATGATACAAACACATGCCGATGTTCCAGTAGAGATACGTGAAGCACTTGGCATTAATGAAACATTGCTTCGTATGTCGGTTGGAATTGAGGACGAGCAGGATTTGATAGCGGACTTGGAACAAGCATTAAAGTAAAGTGATAAATCGGTATTAATAGAACTTATAAACAGGTGTTAGATAGAAGAGATAATTAAGAGTTAAGATAAAAGAAGAGAGTGACAAGAGGAGGAATTGCCATGAAGTATGATTTCGATGAAAGAGTAGACAGAACAAATAGTAATTCTATAAAATACGATTTTGCGGTAGAAAGAGGCAAACCCGCAGATATTCTTCCATTATGGGTTGCGGATATGGATTTTCGCGCTCCCATGGAAGTGATTGAGCGCATGGAACAGGACCTTGAACTGGGAATATTTGGATATAGCGAGGGAAAACCAGCTTATTTTGACGCTTTATATCATTGGTACAAAGAGAATTTTCATTGGGAAATACAAAAAAATTGGTTAGTTAAAACACCAGGAGTTGTATTTGCTGTTACAACAGCTATTCGTGCGTTTACCAGGGAAGGTGATGCTGTATTAATTCAACAACCCGTGTATTATCCATTTGGAGAATCAATCAGAGATAATAAGAGACAGGTGATAAATAGTCCATTAGTTTTAGTAGAGGGTCATTATCAAATGGATTTTGAAGATTTTGAGAATAAAATCATAGAAAATAAAGTAAAACTTTTTATACTTTGTAGTCCACATAATCCAGTAGGTCGTGTTTGGACAAAAGAAGAACTTAGTAAAGTAGGAGAAATATGCCTAAAGTATCAAGTTATTATTGTTAGTGATGAAATCCATAGTGATTTTACTTATAATGGATATGAGCATACGGTTATTGCAAATATAGATGAGAGATTTGCTCCAATCACCATAACTTGTACAGCTCCAAGTAAGACCTTTAATTTGGCTGGGTTACAGATATCAAATGTTTTTATTTCCAATAGAGAATTAAAATCTAAATTTGTGAGTGCACTGAAGCGAACAGGTTATAGTCAAGTTGGAATGCTGGGTGTATCAGCATGCCAGGCAGCCTATGAGAACGGTCGAGAATGGCTTGACGAATTAAAACAGTATTTGACAGGAAACTTAACTTATATTAGAGAATATTTATTAGAAAATATACCACAAATCAAACTCATTGAACCAGAAGGAACCTATTTACTTTGGCTGGATTTTAGAGAATTAGAAATGACCGAGCAAGAAAGAGAGAATTTGATTGTAAACAAGGCGAAACTTTGGCTGGATAGTGGTGTAATGTTTGGAAAAGATGGGGAAGGGTTTGAACGAATTAATATTGCATGCCCAAGAGCTACTCTTCGCATAGCAATGGAAAGTTTGAAAAAGGCAATGGATGAACAATAATGTGATTCGTGTAGAAGAATTAGAAAAGATAGAAAATGAATCAATTTATATATTGGATATACGTTCAAAAGAGGAACATGCTAAGGGCAGTATGGAAGGCGCCATTAACATTCCTATGGAGATTGTAGAAAAAGAATTAGATTCTATTCCAAAAGAAAAAGAGATTTATGTTCTTTGCCATACAGGTGAAAAGAGTATGGATATCGTGGAACTCTTAGAAGAGAATGGTTATCGCGCATATAATATAGAAGGTGGGTATCGCTCTTTCTTGCGAATACAGTTAGGAAGAATTGTAAAGGAACAGGATTCGCTAACGGAGAAAACCAAGAGTATTGAGAGAAGTATAATTAAGAAGTACAGAAGGACTGTGTGGCGAGGTTTTACGAAGGCAATCCATGATTATGAATTAATTAAAGATGGTGATAAGATAGCGGTTTGCATCTCAGGCGGCAAAGATTCTATGTTGATGGCAAAGCTATTGCAGGAATTAAAGCTTCATGGCAAAGATAATTTTGAACTTGTGTTTCTTGTTATGAATCCAGGATATAATGAAGAGAATTGGCAGATCATTTTAGACAATGCCAAGTTACTTGGGATACCTCTTACTGTTTTTGATACAGATATATTTAATATTGTGGCAGATATAGAAAGTAGTCCATGCTATCTTTGTGCCAGAATGAGAAGAGGATACCTCTATAGTAAGGCAAAAGAATTAGGGTGTAATAAAATTGCACTAGGACATCACTTCGATGATGTGATTGAAACCATTTTAATGGGAATGATGTATAGTGGAAAAGTGGAAACGATGATGCCAAAACTTCATAGTAAGAATTTTGAAGGAATGGAATTGATTCGTCCTCTTTATTTGATAAAAGAACAAGCCATTAAGTCTTGGAGAGATTATAACAAGTTGAATTTTATACAATGTGCTTGCCGATTTACAGAGAGTTGTGCTAGCTGTGGTGGTGGCAAAGGCTCCAAGCGTGACGAGATGAAAGCATTAGTAAATCAGTTACGTGCAACGAGTGACGTAATTGAAATGAATATCTTTAATAGTGTGAAAAATATAAATTTGCATAAAGTCATTGGATATCGAGATGATGGAATGGAATATAATTTTTTGGATGATTATGATCAGAAAC
>JBGUEO010000078.1:0-7208 GCA_041821315.1 Velocimicrobium sp.
GTAAGGCATGGGTCTGCAACACCCTGATCACCAGTTCAAATCTGGTTGTCGCCTTTTTTAAAAGAAGCACTATTTCCTATAGTTACGGGGAATAGTGCTTCTTTCTTTAAAATTCAGAAAAGATAAAAAAGTACATAAACATTCATTTATGTTTAAAGTTGTTCGATAAAATTGTGGTCAAAACATGGTCAAAGATTGATATTATTTAAAGATTTAATTTGCAAAATAGCTATGCACTGTTTTAGTAATCTGAATGGTATTTTGAAAAACTGGCTCAAACTTTAAAGGATAGAAGAATCGAATTAATTCGATTCTTCTATCCTTTAAAGTTTAATCTTCTACGGGATTGCCATCTTTATCAAACTGTTCTATATGCCATGTATCCTCAGCTTTATCAAAGTTTAGTTCGTAACGTAAGTAATAACTACACCCCTCATCATCCACACCTGACATTACTATCGTGTAATGATCTTTAGAACGCGTAATAGTTGTATTTGGCTCACTAAATAACATACTTGCCATCTCATGACCCAGCATGCCGTTTAAATAGCAATTAGTACTAGATAAATCATACTTATCTGTCTTTACGAAATCTACGACATTATTAAGTATGAAATAAGTTCCCCCAATATCCCATGTGCACGTAGCATATGTTGGGTCTACTACTTGAATCTTGCCATCAATAATCAGATGACACCAAGCATGATTATCGCTATAAGAATAATCTACTTCATCGTTTGTAACAGCATAACATTCTACTCCCGCGAGCTTGCACATATAAGCATACAGCTCGGCTGTTTCTTGACATACGCCATGATGGGAGTAGAACATATCGTGGGCTGTAGTTCTTTCACCATACTTCATGCTCTCACCAAACCACTGATAAATCGCTACTGCTTTGTCTAAATCAATAGTTAAGCCTTTTGTTATATCTGCAACTGTTGAAGTTACATCCTTATTATATTTCTTTTCTATCATCTTTCCTACACTAATTTTTACTACTGAGGATTTGTTCTTTCCAACACAAGCTTGTACATAAAGTCCGCCATTTTCCATTTTTATACTTGTTTTGATTTTACTTCCAGCTTTAACGTGCGCTGATTTTGCTGTGATTTTCTTATTTTTATCTGAATAGTAAATTACAGCTTTAGGGTTTCTGTGGTTAATTTGTACGTACCAATCTTCTTTGTTTACAACATACAATACTTTTACTTTAGGCTTCTCAACCTTAACCGCTGCGTGAATTGAAGTACAGGGTAATACTAATGCGATTGCTAATAATGCTTTAAATAATAATTTTTTCATGCTTTTTTACTCTCCCCTTTTATTGTTAATGTAAATTATTATATATCTTTACTCAAAATAAAATATGCGTTTATGGTGTGAGGCTGTTTTTATGCCTCTCTTTTTGTTTACAAAATATTTTGCTATACGAGTATTTTAACAAATTATGGGAATGAAATCAATTTAAAAAGCATATATATATAATTACAAATATAATTATATATATACTGAATATTCTTGTCGTCTGAAATCAGAATTCCGACAAAATGGAAATCAGTCTTCCGCTTGACGGAAATCACCTTTATTCTGCTTAATTACTAATAATCTTGGAATAGAGAAATTGTCAATGCCTTGCCGCATCTGCGGTGCGTAGCAGCATTTATGATTTTTCTGTTCCAAGATACCTTAAGCAAAGCAGATTAAAAGATACAATTTCTTGATTTCCAGAGACCGGACAGGCGATGGATTCACCTCCGGAATATTCATATACAGCTAGAAACATTATTTTAATCATAATATCATAAGTTAGAAATAGTGAGGTGCTATATGATAGATATTGATTATGGTAATGTGAAAATTTATTTAAAAGATTTGGTAGAAAAAGAGAATATTTCCATTAGTAAGCTGTCCCGTTTATCGGGTATTCAAATATCGCAATTAAAAAGATATATGGAAGGAAATATTCAAAGAGTTGATTTATCAGTACTTAGTAGATTATGCTTTATCTTAGAATGTGAAATAGGGGATATATTGAAGTATGAAAAGTGATATACGAACTATGAAAAATTAAGTTTGACATATTTTGATATGTATGATAATATAAATGAAAATTTATCTGCAAAGCAGAGCAAAGCTGATGGTATAGTTCAGATATTCTTATCTGAATCAGTGCTAAGCCTTGTACCTAGACTTAAATTCAATATATAATTGCTAAATATCATGGATTACTAACATTTGTAAAGAAATGTTTATTTGGTGTTTATTCAAATTACATTTTATTGAATTTTTAACTATCGTGCAAGATTGAGCAAACCAATCGGCTTGGCTCTTTTTTTGTGCAAAAAATTAGAAGGAGGGTAGAAAATAAATTGCTTAAAAAAGACCAAAAAAATTTAAATTAAATTTTGGAGGTAAAAAACAAATGAATAAGAAAAGTGGAAATTATTTCAAATTGCAGGATATGCATTTTGATGCGAAACAAATTTTAGGAGATCGTGAAATGGCAGTTGCTATTGGAATCCATCCAATTTATAAATTTGAGAATGGAAAAGCAACGTCAGAAATAATTGGAAAAAGTTTGACTTGCTTTGCGGCTGATAAAGAAAGTAAGGTTTTTAAACTCAAGGTGTATGGTGATGGGTGCCATATTTCAGAAGAAATTTTCAAAGAAAAAAGTGTTATTAGTTTGGAAATTATTGATTTCAAAGGCAAATTTTATGTGTGGAAAGGTCAAGAATATTTTACTGCTACGGCAAAGGAGGTGCGGGAAAAATGAAAAAAATTATAAATCATTTGGAAAAGTGTATACGCGAAAAAGACTACGCAACTCTGATTTATGAAAGTATCATCTTTGCAGCTGTGATAATGATTTTAGTTATGGTTTTGTGGTTTGTTGGTCAAAATATTGAAGCTGTTTTAACGGTTGGTATTATCGGATTTTGCTTTGCAACTTTCTTTGCGGAGCAAAATAATAAAAAGAAAAAAATTCAAAAGGAGCAACTCGAAAGAATCCATGAGGAGTCAGTAATACTCGAAGAAGAAAAAGCCAATCAGACGTATAATTTGCTTCAAAAGGAATTGTTTGTATGTTTAGGAGAATTGGCGCAGATTTTAAAAATAAAAAAACCACAGTTTTTGTCTGAATTAGTTGCACCGACTAGAACATTTAAGAAAGGCGAGGTGTTCTTTTATCAATTTTGTTGTCTAAGGGAAGTAGAAAACATCGATACTACAGCCTTTATCGAAGTATTGCAACAACGCATTGATCAAAAGCTGATGGCGGGCGAAGTATATGGAATTGGACAGCCTTTCTATATTTATGAGGGGCAAATATACTCACTGATTAAGGTTGTTGATATTGAGAATGTGGGTGTCAATTTATACATCACGCTTACCGTTATCAATGAGGCTTTTTGCAAAAACGAACGGATGCGCAAACTTGCAAAACAGCAAGCTGAACGAAATCAGATAGGAGTTAGGGGGGATTGTAATTTTTAAAATTCCACTTGTAATTGATCATGAGTTACTCAATTTTGGTGTTGTCAGGTTTATAACCTGGCAACCGGATGAGGCACCTAATATGATTATAATAGGAGCAACGGGATCAGGAAAAACGTATTTTTCAAAGTTGGTTTTAGGAAAAGTATCAGAAATTATCCAAATTCACAAATCATAATATGTGATTTTAAGGCAGATAATAAAGATTTTGATTTTTTATCACGTGAAAACAATTTTTATCGTTTTGTTGATTGTCAGAAAGGATTGGATATGTTTTATAATCAGTTTCTTGAAAGGCAATCGGGTAAGGATAAAAAACGAAATGCAAAATTTCTGTTTTTTGATGAGTATGCCAGTTATCTAAATTATCTCCCTAAAAAGGAGGCAGAGGAAGAAAAAAGAAAAATGTCAATGCTTTTAATGATGGGGAGAAGTTTTAATTCTCATGTGATCATATCCCAGCAAAGAGGTGATGCACAGTATTTTTCAACTGCTCGCGATAACCTAAATGTAGTGATAGGATTATCCAACTTATCTGAGGAAAGTAGAGATATGTTTTTTTCATCGTTTAAAAAGCAAATAAAAGCAGATCGGAAGAGGGGGACTGGTTATATGATAACAAATGGAACAGATTTACAAAAAATATATGTGCCGAAAGTTCAAAATGAGGATATGTTACATAATGCAATTAAGCAAGGGGTATCAAGATAATGCGTGGGAAGCATACGAAGTGAATGCTTTCTGCAAATTATTCCTTGTAAATAGTGTTCTAGGGAAGTATTACCCTAGAACACTTATGTACAATGTAGCAAATCTATTAATATGGTTAAAAATCGGCACATTTTAATGTCGCAATCTATGTCGCAAAGGAGATGAGTAACGTAGCAGAGAAAAGGGATATACAATCGAGGAAGTGGTCTATAACAATAAATAACCCGACTGATCAGTATAGTCATCAAGTCATAAAAGAGAAACTAGAAGAATTTAAGTCTATCATTTATTGGTGCATGGCAGATGAAAAAGGGCTAAAAGAAAGTACATATCATACACATATTTATTTGTTAAGTTCTTCTCCAATCCGATTTTCAACTTTAAAAAAGAGATTTTACACTGCCCATATAGAAAAAGCAAATGGTACAACAGAGGAAAATCGTAATTACGTATTTAAGATTGGAAAGTGGGAAAATGATAGTAAATCAGAGACACAGATAAATGGAACAAGAGAGGAATTCGGAGAAGTTCCCAAAGAGGGTCAGGGCAAACGAAGTGATTTACTGATACTGTATGAAATGATAAAAGAGGGATTAACTAATTTTGAGATAATGGAACGCTGTTCAGATTATATTACTAAAATAGATACGATTGAGCGAGTTCGGCAGACAATACGAGAGGAACAATATAAGGATGTGTTTCGTGACATGAAAGTTACCTATATATACGGAAAAACTGGAACTGGGAAGTCAAGAGGTGTAATGGAGCAATATGGGTATTCAAATATCTTTAGATGTACAGACTATCTCCACGCCTTCGATGGTTATCGCAGCCAAGACATTGTTATTTTCGAGGAGTTTCGAAGTAGTATTAAAATTGGTGAAATGCTTGTCTATCTTGATGGATATCCTTGTGAATTGCCTTCGAGATATGTCAACAAGGTGGCTTGCTATACTAAGGTTTATATTATATCGAATATATCATTGCATCAGCAGTATACTAATATTCAAGAGGAAGAAAAAGCAACATGGGAAGCATTTCTACGAAGAATTAATAAAGTTATTCATTATACAGATACCAATGTCTATCGTGAATATACAACAAAAGAATTTATTGATGGAGATTTTGTTTCACTGGAAGATGAAACAGAAAATCCATTTATCGAGAGGTGAATTGATGGAACAAAATAATAAAGAAGCAAGCTTAGAAATTATTACACAAGAAGATTTAATGAAATTGCTACGGATAAAACGAACAACTCTTTATAAAATACTAAAAGCAGATTTTTTGCCCTTAGTTAAGATTGGTCAAAATTATTATACAACACCAAAGCTGATGAATGAATGGTTTGAACGAAATAAAGGAGCTGATATTTATTTTTAATAGTTTTTATAAAGATAGTATCGATATAATAGTCCATGTGTTATACTTATAGGGCAAATTTATATCTTCAAATAATATCAGCCTTTTTAGGAGGTCGATATTAATGGAAAAAAAGAAATATAATCAGCATGGTGAAGGAAGTATTAAATATCGTAAAGATGGTAGATGGGAGGCTGTCGCTACTTATAACGGTAGAAGGAAAAGCTTCTATGGTAAAACGGAACGAGAGGCAAAGAAAAAACGTAAAGAATATGAACAAAAATTGTTTCGCGGAGAGAAAGACTGCCAGAAAATTCGATTATCTTTATATTTTGAATCATGGCTTCAGGACACGAAAAAAGGTAGTTTAAAATCAACTTCTTATGATCGACTGGAGAGAACTTATTCCAATCATATAAAGAAAGAAGTGGGAGATTATCAGTTGGGAAATTTCACTACGAAACAAGGGCAATATCTAATTAATCAAAAAGCGGATTTGCTTTCGTATAGTTCAACCAAAAAAATATATGAGGCTTTAAATTCTTGTTTATCCTATGCGGAAAAAGTAGGAGATATTAACCGTAATCCAATGCGTGCGGTTGAACTTCCTAGAGAAAGCAATTTTAAAAAGCAAACAAAGGAAATTGTTATTCCTACTAAGGGCGAAATGCAAACGATTTTTACCATTGCAAATGAGGTATATTTAAATGGAGAGTTTGTATACTGGATGCCTTATGTATGTGGTATTATGCTTATAGCGAATACTGGTGTACGAGTAGGTGAATTACTAGCACTGTCATGGGACAAGATTAATTATTTTAAGAAGGAAATGAGTGTTGATTGCAGTTTAAGTGAAATAATTAATCGTGAAGAGGGAGCACAAACGAAAAGGATGCTTTCGATAACAGATACTAAAACTAAAAACGGCAAACGTTCAATCCCGTTAAATGCCAAGGCAATAAAAATACTTTATGAATTACAAAGATTCTATCAGGACAAAGGAATAAATAGTAATTATGTAATATGTAATTCAAAAGGAAGGATTACTAATTATCGTGATTTTAAGAGAAGTTTTGATAGGATAATCAAAAAAGCAGGCATTAAGGCAATCGGTTTACACAGTTTGAGACATTATTTTGCTTCTGTTTGTATTTCTTGTGGAATAAGTACATTTGAATTAAGTAGAATTTTAGGTCATGGTAAAGTGTCTGTAACACTAGATACATATGGACATTTGATGGAACATCAAGAAGAAAAGATACGCAGACTGTTGGAAGTGATATGAAATGTGGTCAAATCGTGGTCAAAAGGTATCGTAATAGGAAAAAGTACTATATATATAGGAAAAGATAGAGGAGAGCAAGGGGTCTGCAACACCCTGATCACCAGTTCAAATCTGGTTGTCGCCTTGATTAGAAAAAATGCTCTAACCTAGCAATTTGAGGGTTAGAGTGTTTTTTTGATTTGTTTAATATGTATGCTGATGTATGCATCATCCTAAGACCGAGGACATTTTTTGATAGGCATCTTCTTTTGAAGTTACGTTTCTAAGATATCGCTTATGAAAAGCTTGTCATAAAGTCTATTATGACAAGAGATTATTTATGGTAAGTAAACTAGCGAATCACTGTATT
>JBGUEO010000079.1:0-7090 GCA_041821315.1 Velocimicrobium sp.
AAATAATCTGATATAAATAGGATGCTAGGAGTATTAATAATTTGTAGTATTACAGATAAAAGTGAAGAATGGCTCTTTTTATAGCTTCATGATGACGGTAAACATATCTTTCATCATTATGCTGTGTTAAAAATACAGTACTATGATGGAAGAATTCACCTGCTGAAAACAGGGTATGTCTATTGCATTCAGCAATAGTTTGACGTTCTTTCAGAGCAAAAGAAGTAATATCTACTAACTGATCAGTTTCTAAAACATACATATACAGGTAAAATCCGTGTCTAATATAGCCATTCTCGGCTAGATATTTAAGGAACTGATGAATAGTCGATTCCTCAACAATACGTGACTGCTTCTTCAGATGTTTCAGTTCTTCATGATGATAGATTAGGATATCCTCATACTGAACATCGCTAAACACTTGTTTTCCCCGTGATTGGAGAAATTTCAGAAAAAGGATGCATCTGCGGCGAGCATTCTCTATCTGACTCTTTGTAAAAGTAATGCTACATTGAAGCATAAACTCTGATGCAGCTGCTTCAAATATCGAAACCAAGGTATTTCTTGAATATATCTTTCTTGGTGAAGTTTGGGCATATAGGATTGCACCATTTTCATACACATCATTCAGCTTAGAAATGCTGGCAGCTTGTATGAACGATCCCTTTACACCAAAAGGAATATCTGACTGCGCAGACAATAATGTTCTTCCGAATTCTGGTGTATAGTTCAGCGTGTTTGTGGAGAGATACTCTGCTAATGACTGATATATCTTGGCATAACAGTGTATGGAGTGGTCAGAGTATCCTTTTTCCTTCATAAAATCAAGTACGATTGCTGTGTTCTTTTGAAAAGTGTTCATAGTGTTTACCTCCTTAAATAGAGGTTACACTAAATATTTTTATCCGCATACTTTTTCAACGTAATTTCCTATAGATCCTAGTTTTAGAGGTGTCCAAGTAAAAGTGTGCGGATAACAAAAGGCTGCGGATAACGATTCCCAGACCAGTCCTTTGATACGATCCGTTCTTCTTCCACAAAAGAGGTATAGTGAATCGGGCACAAATGGATTTTTTCCTAGTTTTGATTCTACGATAGAGGCTAATGTATCTATTCCAGACCTCAAATCCGTGTAGCCGGTCACGATATATACATTTTTAAAGCAGGTTGCATCATTTAACATCGGTAGCCACCTGCAGTACCATCTTTAAAAGCTCAGGTGAAGTTTCATTGGTTACATGAATACAAATATCATTGACCGAAACTTTTAATTCTGGTACAGATATAGCTTGTGAATGATGATGTATGAGTTCTGTTGGAATTGGAACAATGCTTTGTGGTATAGCATCATATGAAATATTATCTAGGCAAGCTTTACGGACTTCTCGTAAACGATAGTAATAATTCGCACTGGTAAGTGCATGCTGGTTACACCATTCTTTGACGGACATTCCAGCAGACCTGTT
The DNA here is from genome assembly GCA_041821315.1 of Velocimicrobium sp. Classification (GTDB taxonomy): domain Bacteria; phylum Bacillota; class Clostridia; order Lachnospirales; family Lachnospiraceae; genus DIGJ01. The sequence goes on from JBGUEO010000079.1 coordinate 1,467, forward strand.
TTGACATTCACGTATTTGATCCGCCCACTCCTGAATTCGATATTGCCTGGCTACTACTGATGTTGTTGAGTTCATAGTCACTCCTCCTATAGATGTCAAAAAAGTTGAGCCTCAACTTTTTTGATTGGGTGAGTCTATTATCTCAAATTTATATAGTGAAATCTACGCACTCGCTATGGAGCGTTTACGAGAATACTACTATTTATATAATGGACATGGGGATGTTATCCAGATGGTTGACAGAAATGGAAATATTGTGAATAATTATGAGTATGATGAATGGGGGAATGTACTATATAGTAAGGAAACAGTAAGTAATCCATTTAAATATGCTGGGGAGGTGTATGACGAAGAGACAGGATTGTATTATCTGAGTGCCAGATATTATGATCCGAAGATGGGACGATTCATCAATGAGGATACCTATGAAGGTCAAGCAGAAAATCTGCTGAGCTTAAATTCATACATATATTGTTATAATAATCCGATTCGATATAGAGATCCTAGCGGAAACATACCAGTAGAAACGGTTCTTGATTTTGCTTTTATATTGTGGGATGCTGGTGAGTGTGCTAAGAATCCAAGCTTGCAAAATTTTGCATATCTTACATGGGATATTGTTGCAGCGGCATTACCTTATGTGCCAGGTTCATATATTACTAAGGGCGGTAAAGTAATAATAAAAGCAGATAATGCTGAAGATGCATCAAAAGCAGCAGACAAATTTCTTGATCTGTTAGAAGATGGAAAGAAAGCAAAGAATGCAAGGGGAGCAAAATCTGCAAAAATGGATCTGCAATTTTTCGCGGAAAAAGGAACGAGTAAAGCTGCTAAGGGAGCGAGTAATAGTATAGATAACCTTATACATGGGGTGAAAGAAACAACAAATGGCAAGGGCGTCGCAAGAAATTTTGAAAAGGCAGGTGGTTATTCAAAAACAGTAAAAGACTTTAATAAACTAAAGCCAACAAATGTTAAAGAAATACATACGAAATATGGAACAGGTTATGTTGGTACATTAAGTGATGGTACAAAAGTTGTGGCAAGGCCAGGAAGTACTACAGGTGGTGCTACTTTGGAAATTAAAATATCAAATAGTAAAGTATATAAAATTAGATATTAAATTAGGATGGGAGAAAAGCGTGGAACAATGGGAAGAAATAAAAAACTTTATACCAATAGGAAAATATCAAACCATCGTTAAAAATGGAGAGGAAACGGGGTTAGTTATTCAGCTTGAAAGTACTGAAAATATTGTGAATATAAAATTTGGAGCAGTGTCAGCATTTAGAATGCTTGACGAAGGGATAGTATTAAGAGGTGTATTTACAGAAAGTGAAATTTTAAAATATAAGGCTGATAACTTTTCTAATATTATCTATAAAATTACAGGAGGAGAGTTTGGTAAGTTTATAAAAAATGCAAGTAATGATTTATATGATTATCTTGATTTAAAACATTACATTATAATAACAATGAATTATTTAATTGAAATAGTATCTGAGTGGGAACCAAGCATTGCGATATTAAGAAAGTAAAAAATATTATTTACTGAATATAGAAAACAGACGGTTGATTTAATAACACCGTCTGTTTTCTTGTTCATAAATATTTATACTATCCTACAGTTGTTTTCAAGTTAAGCATATTTTAGAAAATTTGTACATATTTTGAGGGACATTAGAAATGAGGGTAACAGTAATAGAAAAATGCTGCTCATATTCCATATGCATATATTATGTAATTTGAGACAGATTTAATTAAATTAATCATAACGATAAGTGGCAGTGGATCAATAAGAGCAATTAGAAGCATTGAAGTAAAGGAGGATATGTACTTTATAAGAGAGAGGTTTTGAAATTTCAATATCTTATATTTTTAGAACAGTTAAAAACAGTATTTTGAGATTTATCCCATAATTAGTGCATATATTTATTTATTACATGGCTTTCTAAACGGGTATTTTATGAAAATAAAGTTTAATTAAAGCCGGAAATTATTATGGGAAAGCATTCGTAAATCTATTATAAAAACTATATTTTAGGAAACCAAAATATTAAGATTCTGGGAAAGAGGTGTGTTATGTATTGTGTCTATATCTACGAAGCGAGAGAAACAGATAATCTGGTAGATAACTCAGGAGTAAACGGCTTTATTAAGGATTTGAATATTGGTGAGGATAATATTTTCACAGATACCAGTAAGGACAGAGATAATCTTAAAGTATTAGTAGAGTGTATGGATTCAGAAGATTGTCTTGTCGTACGCTCTGTTACAGATTTGACAGATAATTCAAGATACCTTATGGGGATTTTACAAGTTTTACAAGAGAGCCAAGTTACATTGCTTAGCATTTTGGAACCATTTCTAAATGGTAAGGACTATTATAATGCCTTAAAGGGTAACATTGAAATTCATAAGTATTATCTTAATAAGAAAAGAACAGAAGGGTATGAAGAAGCAAAAAAGGCTGGACTGGTAGGAAGACCTGCTAAGACAGAGGAGATACAAAATGCGTTACGATTGTATCATACAAAAGCTTTTTCTATAAATGAAATAGAGAAGCTATCAGGTGTTTCCTCGTCAACGTTATATCGTTATCGAAAGGAAAAGGAAGAATAGAGAATTCTTATATTCCAATGAAAGAATTAATGAATACATAAATAAGGCTGCAGGACACAGTTGTGACCTGTAGCCTTAACAGTTATAACGGGGTAATGACAGTTGCAGTAGTATTGAGACATAAATTTTTCCAAAGGGAACAGAAATCGAAAAAATGGACATAAATTACTACAGTTATGCAAATTTATATGAGAATAGACTCGACTTCAGTAGGAAGAGACGTTATACCGTCATTAGAAGTAGCTTGTTGATAATAAAAGCAAGATTCCTAACTTGAAGATAATCTGTAGAAATATATGAACAGTGATAGATAGGCTGTCGCTCCCTTGCGGTCATGATATGGTTATAAGAACAATTACCATGTACCCTATGATAACGCTTCACAGCTGAGGTTGCCGGTATTGATGTTGATATAGCAGGTACTTGAATAATGATTAGTAGGAAAGGTACAAAGGATATGAGAAGACAAGAAAATTATTTATATGTAGGGGTAGACCTACATAAGGAAACACATACAGCAGTAATTTTAAATTGCTGGAATGAGTATGTAGATGAGATTACATTTGATAACAGACCAGCAGAATTTCCGAAAGTGGAGAAGCTGGTGAATAAGTATTGCAAGAAATACAGTAAGGAAAATGACAGGGGTATTACCTATGAACCTGTTTATGGATTGGAAAATGCCTATGGGTACGGTAGAAGCCTTGCACTTTATCTAGTGGAACACCAATACATAGTAAAAGACGTGAATCCCGCCCTATCACATTTACAGAGAAAAAGTGCGCCACAGTTTAAAAAGAATGATTCATATGACGCACAATGTGTAGCTACAATTCTGATTAACTTACTGGACGAACTTCCAGACGCGAAGCAGGCAGATGATTATTGGACATTGGCTCAACTAGTCAATCGTAGAGAAAATATAGTAATAGAGTTGACAAGACTTAAAAATCAGTTGCATGAACAGTTAGTGCATGCCTATCCAAGGTATAAGGATTTTTTTACAGTAATTGACAGACCAACAGCTTTGTATTTCTGGGGTACATATCCTTCACCAAAGTGCCTTGCAGGTGTGACACCGGAACAACTGGCAGAGGAGTTAAGGCCGATTAGTCATAACCAGTGTTCTATCAATCGTGCTAAAAAAATATTAGAGGTTATTGCATCAGATGGACAGACCTTACGGGATTATCAGGAAGAAAGAGATTTTGTAACCAAGAATCTGGTAAGGGTACTAGAATTCCAGAACAAGGAGCTTGTTGCGATTGAGAAGGAAATCGAACGTATGCTGATACGGTTTGAATGTAAACTGACAAGTATCAGTGGGGTAGATATAGTAATGGCAGCCAAATTACTGGCAGAGATAGGCGATATCAATCGATTTCCTAATCCAGATAGGCTTGCTTCCTTTGCGGGTATTGCACCTGTGAAGTTTTCTTCTGCAGGTAAGGGTAAGGAGAAAAGTTCGAAACAGGGAAATCGTAGGTTACATGGTATCTTTTATGTATTGGCGTTACAAATGATACAGACGGCAAGGGGGAGTGGGATACCAAGAAATCCTATGTTCTATGAGTACTACCAGAGAAAGATAACAGAAGGTAAGACAAAGCCTCAGGCGATTATCTGTATTATGAGAAGATTAGTTAATATCATTTATGGAATGTTAAAGACAAAAACAGAGTATCGAATGTCAGAGGTTTCCAAAGATAAGGCTATATGATATAATTGGATAACGTTTGGATATGGGGTAATGAGTTGAACCTGAGGCTCTTTTAAGAAGAGGAAAAGAGCTTATTGGATTCTTACTTTAGATTGGTAATGTTAATGCCAAGGGAGCGAGTAAGACTGTAAATCTTCCTTCTTACAAAAAAATAAAAATAGATATCGGACATATAACTTCTGGTCATACCTCTAAGGGAGGAAGAGCAGTTCAAAGCGGTATCAAAGATTTATTTCCAAGTAATATGACAGAAAAGCAAATTAAAAAAGAAGTTCGAAAAGCATATAAAAATGGGAAAAAGATACAAACACAAGGTAATAGAGTAAAAATTATTGGGAAAAGTGGGTCAAGAGTCATTGAAATGTGGGTTAACATTGAAACAAAAATAATAGAGACAGCTTACCCTAAATAAGGAGTTGATTTTAATGGTGCAGAAAGTTGATTTGATTATAGAAAATAATTCAATAGAAGTAAGCTCTATGAGTGAAAATATACTAAGTAAAGTATATTTTCGTATTGGTGAAAAAATCTTTCCAGATGAAGGATGGAGCGACTTTACAGTAATAATATTGGGATGGTGGATTGAAGAGCTTGCTAAATTAGAAATTGGTTCAAAAACATTTTTGCTAAGTTTTATGGATGGTCCACTACATGTAAAAGGATTTTTGAAAGGAAACAATACAGTAGAGTTAGTGTTTACTAGAGAGAGACAAAATAAAGATGAGGTTATTTTTCCAGCAGTTTGTGATATTGGGCAACTGAAAGTAGCAATTTACAAGGCAGCTAAGGAATTAATCGATGAGTTAGAAAAAAGAGGTGTAGATAATAAGGATGTAATAAAACTTAAGCTACTTATGACTACTAACTATTAAAGATTATTTTAAACGACTAATAGAGGGCGTAATTTTTTCTGTGTCCGAAAGAAAAGAACATTTCTTGAATTGAGTTAGATATGTAAGTTTTTTTGTAAAAAATTAAGTGGTTGTGTTGTCGAATTTCTTTTCTAATTATAGTATACCCAAGTAAGCAATTTCTATACGGTTCTATTTGCTTTTTTGCATACCAAAAACGATACCTGTAACCCTTCGTTAATGTGGGCTCTGCCCACACCCGCCCGCTGGAATAAAAAGGGAATAGATAGTTATACTTACTATAGGTACCGACGGAAAAAGAATAGAGAATACCGGCTGATGTAGATTACGAATCGTCAGCCGGTATTTTTCTGCGCTTTAGAGAAATTGATTGATGCGGTCACCGTAAAGAATTACTAACTGGCTTAATA
>JBGUEO010000080.1:0-7041 GCA_041821315.1 Velocimicrobium sp.
TAACTCAATTCAAGAAATACTCTTTTTTTTGGACACAGAAAAAATTACGCCCTCAGCCTTTCTCTTTTTTCATGTTTTATGGTTTTTATTTTTCTACTCTCATACCAACGCCCATGGTTGTCAAATTAGAAGTTTCTCCCCCATTCACGCCTACATTTTGGTCGCCTGCAATAATTGTATAGCTTTTTCCCGATATTATTTCTGGTGCAGAGACTTCTACCAAAACAAACTCTTTAACTGGTGTAAACGTATAAATTACGTCACCTGACTCATCTTGAATCTCAACCTGTGTTCCTGCTGCTACGGTGTTATCAAAAGCTATTGCTATGCTTGCCTGTTTCGAATCACTGGATGGCGTTTGTGCCATTCCCAAACTCCCTGCCCCTAATAAAACTCCACCACTTATATCAAAGGTTTCATCGTAATCAAGGGTTCCGTTTCCATCATTGGTCGGTCCAGATATCGTTACATATCCTCCGGTCATTTGTATCGATCCATTCGCATCCAAGCCATCCCCGCTTGCATCAACCGTAAGTGTGCCTCCATTTATTGTCAGAGTACCATCGGATGCATTCACTCCGTCATCGGTTGCCACCAAATCAATGGTTCCCTCTAAAATAGTAATGTCATCAGCCTCCAATCCTTCATAGGATGTAAGAATCGAAATCGTTCCTCCACTTATTTCCAAATTAATATCCGCATGAACACCATCATTTCCAGAGGAAATGCAAAACATTCCATCTACTATCGTTACGCTTTGATTTGCATGAATACCATCATCCGCACTATCAATCGTAAAAGTTCCTCCATATATTCCGATGTTATAGTCACTCTTTAAAGCTTTCGCACTGTTTGTTTCTGTCTCCGTATCGATTACATCCGTGGTTGTATCTGTAGTTGTATCCATGGTTTTGTCTGGGCGTTCTAGACGCTCTCCCCTATCCTGATTATCTTCTCTTTGTGCTTCTCCATCTGGGCTTTGCATATCACCGCTAGGAGGCTGCATCTCACCATTTCCACCACCTGGATTTCCACCACCTGGTTTTTCATTCAACGAATTTGAAGTGGCACTCGCATTTTCACTTCCTGCATTTGTTATAATATTAAATGTCCCATCATTCACACATACTACAGTGGATGCCTGAATGCCATCATTTCCAGCAGTAATATCAATTACTCCACCATCAATTATGATATATCCTTTTTCGGCATCACTGTCATTGCTTGATTTAATACCATCTTTTTGAGCATTGATTGTAATATTACCAGTTCGAATGCTTACCGAATCCTTACCAACGATTCCATCACCTACCGCATTAATTTCAATGCTACCGCCAATAATTTGCAGATCATCCTTGCCTTTAATTCCATCATTATAATTAGCAGTTACCGTAAGACTACCAGATCCGTTTATAATCAAATCATCTTTGCTAAAAATGGCTGCATCTGGTTCGTGTTCTTCCTCATTTTCAAATACATATTCACTTCCATCTGTTACACTATTTTCTGTTCCATCTGCAAGTGTTAAAGAGGTAATCTTTGCACTCTCGATTACAATTGCGGCTTGGTTCGAACAAGTAATATGGACCCCATTTAGTACCAATTGCACCGTTTCATTCTCCGATGCACTTACAAGAATTTGTCCATCCGATAGTATTCCACTGATTACATAGGTGCCACCTTTCAAAATGGTCACAATACCATTTTCTTCACTCACACCTTCTCCATCAATGGCAATACTGCTTCCATCAAATGTAATTTGTGTAGATTCTTCCAACGACCACTCTGCCTGAATAGCCTGATCCGAATAATCACCAGTAATCTGCGTTACTTCTACTGCTATATTGAGTTCCTTTGTCTCTGTATTTGATGTATCCTCATTGGTCGTTTCATTTGTACTAACACTTGTACTTGCTTGACATCCTGCAAATACTAACACTATACATAATACTATACCTAATAATTTCGTTCGTTTTTTCATGTAAGCACCTTCTTATAATTCATCTTTTACCGTTGGACGTCCACAAACAATCGTTAAATTTCCATTGCGGCAACGCAACGCATCAATAAATTCCTTTTCTTGTTTTTCATTGTTCATTTCGACACTATAATGCAATTCGTACATACTACCCATATTCGTTGTTTTTACACGGTTTAGACTAACTTGCTTTGTGAATTTTGCAAACACATCATCAAATATTTCGGTATAATCCATATTTTCAGGAATCGTTACCTTTAGATCTTTACTCGCTCCCTTTTTCTCCGCAAATTTAGATTTTGTTAAGAGAGTCATTCCTAACCCAATAATTATAGTTATAATTGCTGCATAAGTAACATATCCCATACCAGTAGCCAATCCAATTACCATAGAAAAGAAAATACCTGTAATTTCTCTTGAGCTTCCTGGCAGGGAACGAAAACGAACTAAGCTAAATGCTCCCATAACAGCCACACTGGTTCCTAGATTACCATTGACTAACATGATTACTGTTTGTATGAGTGCTGGTAATAATACTAATGAAATTATAAAGTTCTTTGAATATGTCCCTTGTACCATATATACAAGGGCTATTATAAATCCTAATACAAGAGAAGCAATTGTGCAGATAATTGCACTTTCAATTGACAAAGTTCCTGTCACAGAATTGATTATGCTGGTAAACATATTTTTTGATTCCTTTCTTCTTTCATCTTTTGTTGATATATCGCCCCATATTTTGAAAATGAAACTGGGTAAATTTTAAGCTCTGATAAGATACGAACCATCCAAAGTGGATAAGCACCTGCAACCTTTATTTCCATAAGGACTTGAGATTGATCCAGCAGTAATTCGCCAAAATCTCCCCTTACTAAATCCAAATCATATTCTCTACTTCGAATATTTCGATCAAAAGTGATACGTATACTATCATCTTCTATTCCAAACATTGCCACTCTATCATATGCAATATACATTCGTTTAACTGGATGATAAAAATTGATAAAATAATCGATTTCTTTTAGGATTTGACTATCCTTTGGCGGTTTGATTCCATGTTCCAAATAATTACGAGCCTCCTTTACTGAAAGCTGAATTCTACGTTTATATACAATCCCATCGTATTTTTTCTTTATTTCAACAAACGTCTTGTCAGTCTCTTTAGGCACACCATAACTACGAATACGCATTTTTTCTTTATAGGGTGGTTTCTCGATGGATGTTCGAATCAATTCATAATTATTAGTATCATAATATACATTACATATTGTGCTAAGTCCATAATCATCTACTGTCATGTGCTCTTTCATACAATCACATAATATTTCATATCGTCTTTCATCTAACATATATTTTTTTTCAAATCATTCAAATATTTCACTACTCTTTACCATACAATCACGTCCTTTCAGCAAGCCTTGCTTGTTTACAGTTATATCCTAATAAAAGAACATGTAAAATCCATGTACAATCTGTGTAAATTATGTGAAAAGAAAAGATGTTCTGTCACAAACTATAAATTTTGTAACAGAACATCTTTATTCACACAATCAAATACATAGTATCCACTATAATGCCAAATCTCTCCGATCAAATAGGAAGATAGCAATTCCAAACAAACAGATTCCTGCTAGATAGAGTGATAGCATCATAAGAATTGCTCTTTCATTATATTCCATTAATCCATTGGTATCAAATAAAGTAAACGGAGTTAAATATTTTAATCCCTCAAATTTGTTTCCCACTTGTGATATCATTTGTATCAATAAAAACACAATAACACACCCAGCTCCCACACCATTGGATAATTTGGAATCGTTAAATACACTTGAGGAAAAAAAGCACAGACCTGAAAGAAAAAAAAGTAACCCAAGCAGTCCAACATTTACCATAACAAACTTTGCAACTTCTAATTCATGAGGAAACATTGCCCCACTAACAATCACACATAAAATCGTCATATATGCAATGAGAAAACATACATTTAATAAAAGTACGACTGCTTGTGTAGTCGCAATTGTCCTTCTTTTATTTGATGTAGCTAACAAATATGCCATCGATCCTCTATCAATATAGCGTGCCATCAGCTTATTTGATAGTAAGATTATAAATACTGACGGAAATGCAATTAGCAAAAAACCATACAGATAATTCACGCTAAAGCTAAGTAAGGTTGTTCCTGCTTTCATCATTCCAAACGCCGCAAAAAGCTGTGGCATAGTTTGTGCCATTTGTTCCAGACTCTCCCCTAGTTTTGGGTCAAACATTGAAATAATCATAGAACCATACAGGGTTAACACTGCCATAAAGATAAGTAATAGTTTATAATTTGCTTTTATTTCACGCTTTAATAAGGTTACATTCATTTTCCCGCACCTCCATAAAAATGTAAAAACAGTTCTTCTAGTGTTTGCGTGTGTATTTCCAGGTCTTTAATCTCGTACAAACTCATTTTCTTAATGTATTCATCCATATTTCCTGTCACATGCACAGTCACTACAGACCCTTCCCTATGAATTCTAGTCTTAGATATCTCCTTTTGCTTTAAAAGAACAGAATCTTCAAATGCTTTGGCTTCTTCTTCTTTTTGAAAGCTCATAATAAGTTTCTTTTGTTTTTGCTGCTTCAGTTTTTCAATACGTTCTACGGATACAATACAACCATCTCGAATAATGGCTGCACGGTCACAAGTCTTTTCAATTTCTTCAAAAATATGGGAAGACATAAGTATCGTTTTTCCCTTCTTTTTTTCCGATAAAATAAGTTCAACAAACTTATTTTGCATCAGTGGGTCGAGTCCACTTGTAGGCTCATCTAAAATTAAAATGTCAGAGTCTTGCATAAAGGCACAGACAATTCCGATTTTCTGTTTCATACCTTTTGACATTTTTTTAATTTTACCTTTTGCATCAAGCTCAAAAAAATTCATAAGCTCTTCTGCTCGTAAAAAATCTTTCATTCCTTTCATCTTTGCAATGAAGTGAATGAACTCATCTCCTTTCATATCCTCCATAAAAGCGATTTCACCCGGCAGATACCCTAGGTCACTTTGAATTTTACTTGCTTGTTGAAAACAATCCATGCCTGCAATCTTTACGCTTCCCTTATCGGGTTTAATAAACCCCATTAATTGACGTATTGTAGTTGTCTTTCCTGCTCCATTCGGTCCTAAAAATCCCAATACTTCTCCCTTTTCCACAAAAAAGCTAACATCAAATACTCCCTTATGATTTCCATAATCCTTTGATATGTTTTCGATTTCTATTACCTTCATAGAAAAGCTCCTCCTTATTCACACAGCTTAGCAATATTTCGACTATCTTTATTATGCAGTATCGCTTCATTTTTTCAAGTCCTTTTAAATTTTTATTTACAAGCGTTATTTTTATGTTATAATAATAACATCTTGTCATAGTATCTTTCAAAGTAAAGGAGGATCTATGAATCGAAATTCATTTATTATTCTACTTTTAATTCTAAGTATGGCTATCTCCACTTACTCACCATTTCAAACCAAAACCGCTTATGCCTCTGATCTACTTTCCTATGTTATTTTATCCGAATATACAAAAGACTTATCAATTAAAGATGAATTTTACCTGATTGCAATTACATCTAGCGCTAAACGAGCAACCTTTAAGAGCGATAATTCTAGAATTGCATCGGTCAATACCTATGGAAAAGTAACTGCCAAAAAGGCTGGAAGGGCAACGATTACAGCTAAAATAAAGCATGCTGAAGCTTCCTGTAACGTTTATGTTGAAAAAACTAAAATCAAGTTAAATGCATCATCTGCCTCTATCGAGCGGAATGAAACCTACCAAATAAACGCTACCACATCTAACGGTTCTCCGCTTGTCTATAAATGCAATAAAAAAAGTGTAGCTCAAGTCGATGAAAACGGATGCATTCTCGGTATAAAACCAGGAGAAGCTATTATTACAGTCTCTGCGGATGGATCAAAAAAAATGTTTCATCTTATTGTCAAAGAACCTACGATTCGTCTAAGCAAATCTTTTTTATCTTTGTATCGAGGAGAAACTTATCAACTATCTGCTTCTGTCTCTTCACATGTCGCACCCACCTGGAAATCCAATCGCAGCAAAATAGCTCTCATTGATAATTCTGGTACCATAACTGCATTGAAACATGGAACTGCCATCGTTACTGCTAAAGTAAATGGAACAAAACAGATTTGTGAAGTCGTTGTGAAATCTCCCACTATCAAACTAACGACTTCCGAGCTCAGTCTAAAAATAGGAGAAACTTATTATCTAAGTGCAACCGTATCCTCTGGAAATCCAGTAACATTTACCAGCAGCAATTCCAGTGTTGCAAGTGTCGATGAAAACGGAACCATTACTTCATTTAAAAAAGGAACTGCCTATATTCGTGCCACAGAGGATGGGACAAAGGTAAAATGTAAAGTAACTGTAACAAAGTAACTAAAGATCATACTATGACAAGATAATACGAGATTATTTACATTTTTATACTTTCTTTCTAAAATATTTCTTTTCTTTTTGCATGTAAGGAATTATAATGGATAAATAGAGGCAAAATAATAAAAGCTATAATTGTTAGGAAAGGAGCTTACTATGAAAAAATTTAGTAAATTCGTGTTTGCAACTTTGTCTGTTGCCGCTTTTGTTGGCGGTGCATACTACTTTGTAAAAAATATTCTAAATAAGAACTCAGTAGACGATTTTGATGAGTTTGAAGATGACTTCGATGACTTTGATTTAGAAGAAGGAGATGATTGTGATTCTTCAAAAGAAGATCGCGGTTATGTAACTTTAAATTTCCAGGAAGACGATGATTCAAAGGATGAAGCAGTAACCAATACAACTAAAAATGAATCATCCCATGAAGAAGTATCAGAATCCACACCTACCGAAGAAAATAACATTACAAAAGAATAGGTAAAAAGGAAACGTGGTATTCTTTATCAAATGATAAAAGATGAAGCCGGTTTAGACAATAGTCTAGATCGGCTTTTAAAATTTTTATTGGTAGTGTAAAATAAATTGTGTCTTTGGAAATAAATGGCTCTTTCTTGGAAA
>JBGUEO010000081.1:0-6995 GCA_041821315.1 Velocimicrobium sp.
TAATCTGATATAAATAGGATGCTAGGAGTATTAATAATTTGTAGTATTACAATCAAAACCGCTATTTTCTATTACATCTGTTACTGTATCATATTTTTTCCATTCCCTTGTGCCCACTCTATTCATAATAACATTTGCTATAGCTTCCCATGATGCTTCACTGCAGTTTGCTGCCTCACCATACACTGTTGTTATTAATAATTTTTGTTCTTTTGTAAGCTTAATGTTCCCCGTCCCCTTACCAGTCCCAACAACTTTTCCTGTTTTTCTGTCAATTTGATTCCCTTTGGAAGGGCTATACCATGTATCATCATCTACAAGCATACTTAAACTATGGAGATTTCCCGTCCCCTTATTTGAAGAACACTTACTCGTATTGGTAAATGAACTTCCACCATTTCCGATGTTCCCTATGGATGAAAGTGCTTTTTTATATCCAGTTAAAGCCGTTGCAGCCGCAGTAGCTATGCCTTTTTTCGATATAGAAACTCCAGCTTTCACATTTTGTGCTGTAGCACCTAGAGGATCTATGTAATTTAACGGATCATTCTTGCAATATAGGTACCTATTGAGCCCTGTATTAACCGGATCCACCTCGAGCATCCGTCCCTGCTTGGCATCATAGAATCTCGCCTGTGCAAAATATTGGTCTAACACCTGATCATAATTGTAGTTAGTAAACTCTAGGCTGTCCGCTATACCTGCAGAATTTATATCATCCTGTACTGGTATCTGTAGGTTTCCCCACGCATCCCGATCTGCATATCGAAGTACTTCTCCCTCTTGATTTGAGGCGAACAGTGCACTACCTAGACGGTCTGTCTGGAAATAAGATTTGCCGTTGTTTTCCTGAGCGATGTCTGTCTTGACAGATTTCGGTGTCTCTGGAAAGATTGTCACATTCTGGCTTAGACGCTCACTTCCGCGCCCATAAGTGACTCTGGTCGCTCCGAATCCGGTTTCATAGGATAGTATATCATGATTCGCATCACTTAGGTAGTCGATTACATAGTTTGTTTCTTTCGTCCGAAAGGCCTGCCGATTTTTGCCTACCGCAGTCTCTTGGTTGGCATCGATGTACGAGATCATATTTCCAGCTGCGTCATACGAGAATGACTGTCGATAGCCGTTTTCATCCTCCATGCCTATCATGCGGTTTAAACTGTCATAGGTATATGTTTTTACTCCGTCGAGCGGGTTTACCTCTTTTGTAAGGTTCCCGTTTCCATCGTATTCAAATGTGGTTTTTCCGCCCCCGCCCCCAGCATCGGCAACGGATTCCAGCTCCATTCTGGCGTTGTAGGTATAGGATGTAGCCGTTCCCCATAGGATCTGTAACTTGGGTTAATTGGTCGTTCGCATCGTATTGATACGAATATACATTTTCCTCAGCATCTGTTATTTTTGTGCAATTTCCGTTCCGATCGTACTCGTAAAGGGTTTTATTGCCCTTTGGATCAATAGAAGCATGTGCTTAATATAATAATACTCAGCTATCATATTTTGTAGCAACCGGGTAAAGAAGGACGGTTATCCGAGGACAACCGCCATTAAAATTATGTATTATAGAATTGGTCCTATGGAACCGTATCCGCAAGAGACACTAAGCTTATCATGTTCAACAAGTTTTAGAAACCATATATTGATTTACCATTGGTACCTTTACTAGGGTCTTCACTTCTCTTCAACTCCCAAATCCCACAAAAGTCAATATAGAGAGTGTTCTTGTCCGTTGTATCCGGCACATACAGAGTTCCTCCTATTTCATATATTTCAATATTAATAAACGTACTTGAATAATCTAGTTCCCCAAGGCCATATGATACTTTGGTTATTCTTTCAGTACCGAATATATCAAGTGGTGACTTAATGTTTACTAATTTGTTATTAATTAGTAAATCTTTAGTATTGACTTCTGAAATTTCGTAAACAGGATTTACTATTTTGTTGAATATCCCATACAAGCCCAGTAGGTATGTGTCTGCTGGATTTGTTAGATGCGCAACTGCGCTTATCCTCGATGCCTCTTGAGAAATAGACTTCTTATTAATTCGAATACCACTTCCTATAAGACTTTTGACACCTTCATCACTAATATTTGAACTTAAATTTGCAGTATCATTATTGCTTTCATCAAGCGCAACTATCCTTCGACTAATCTTCCAATAGCCATAAACATGCTCTTCCAAAAAATTCTGTTCCTCTTTAGATAATTTTTTTGTTTCTGTCGTAGGCAATGGTTTATGCGTAGTTGTGTCGTCTGTAGACGATTCCGAATTAGATATATTGTCTGTTTTGTTTTTATTTTCATAAGTTTTATTTAGTTGATTGTCATTAACTGAAACTATATACCCTATAAAAAAACTTCCACATAATAGAATAAACAACAATGCCAATCTCGTAGCTTTTTTCATATAATACCTCACTTTCTAAAATCCAACATCATTCTTTATTTTTTCATTTTCATTAGAATCATAAAATGTATAATCATTGTTGAAAAAAAAATTAAATTCCATTAATCTTCTTAGTAGCCCCTCGTTACTGCCGTACCAACCTTTTTCAACCGCTTTATGTAGTATATTCATGGCTCCTTTTTTATCTTTTCGTAAAAAATAATATAGTAGACTGTCAGGGTCATTGGCCTTGTTACCATTATACACAAGACTTGTTATTCCATCCATTTCGTTTTGAGAAATTTCAATCCTGTTTTTTGAGCTAAATTGGAGGCTTTTGTTTGGTAATTAACTAAATCATCCTTAAGCAAATCTTCAGCTTCTTGGAACGTAAGTACTGCAGGATTATCTTTATAAGTTTTATATTGATTAAATTGTTTTTCAATGCTTTTAATCACTTCCCCTATAGCTTGATCCTCCCCTATTTTAAATCCATATTTTTTTTGCATCTGTTTTTGTTGCCAATCATATAATACGTATACGTGGCTACTTGGTTTTTGTATTTTCAGCTAATTCGAATCAGTTTTGCAGCCAGTAAAGAAAAAACAATTAGCAGATTACTTCATCTTCATAATTTCATTCCAAAATCCATCTAAATAGAATTATTGAATAATATTTAGTTTTAGTCAACTC
Source organism: Velocimicrobium sp. (assembly GCA_041821315.1). Classification (GTDB taxonomy): domain Bacteria; phylum Bacillota; class Clostridia; order Lachnospirales; family Lachnospiraceae; genus DIGJ01. Next base: position 3,087 of record JBGUEO010000081.1, read on the forward strand.
CTAAGTCTGTAACGGTTTTCTCCAAGCGAAAAAATTGTCCCTTAACCACTAGTGTTGCAATACCATTAGTGTCTACGATTAAATCAAAAGAATCATCGTAATCTTTAAAGCTTAATGAGATACATAGAAATGGAGGTGATATACCAACTCATATATCTGATGGCTGCCTATATATTGAGAACAACTCATCCCATGACAAAACGTGATAGCCTAATTCGGTCGGAGATGAAAAAGCTGTTATATTTTTTGAATCTATATAAAGCTTTTTATATAAGTACTTTTCCTTAATTGCTTTTTCATTTTCAATCTTTTCAGTTTTTGTAGTCGCCTCAGCTCCGTGATATTCAACACTCTCACCTAAATATTCCGTAATTTTCCATTCTCCATAAGTAGTAGAAACTTCCTCGGATTCCGCTGTTTTCCCCCCTCCAGAAATAGCAGAAACTTCCTCGGATTCATCAGTTTTTGAAATATGGTTATTATTTTCTTTCTTTTGTTGAATAACACAATAAACTACTATGTATAAGAAAATTACAATCACGATTATAATAACTGCTTTAATTTTTTTGTTTTGTATAATCTCTTTTAACATCAAACTCCCTCACAAAATTTCCAAATTTATAGATTTCATATTCATTTGTCTAAAGTTTTAAGCCTTCGTAATACACACCTTTTGTATTTTTTGCCTCTTCCATATGTGTTTCTTTAATTTTTCGTTTTTCTGAAACAACAATTATTAAATAGCTTAAGAACTATATAGCTTCTTTCCTTCTTTCAATTCAGTTCGTTGAACATGACCAGCTCCTCCATTAAAAACAAAGTCAACTAAGAATAGTACTTCATTTTACTATACTTGTCTGTATTGTAGTCATATTCTGAATTTTGCAACTTTATATACCCCTCAATAGAAGCATGTGTTTAAAATAATAATACCCGGCTACCATATTTTGTAGCAACCGGGTAAAGAAGGATTGTTATCCGAAGACAACCGCCTTTAAAATTGTGTATTATAATTTGTTCTCTACTGAAGATTGGTGCTATTAATTTGTATCGAGTTCGCTATCATAAAACAGTCCATTGCTCATTTGATAAAAAATCCACTCTATACGTTCTGTAGTAGGATCATCCATAAAACCAGTCGTAATCATTACATCTTTTAATCCGTCATTGTTTATATCCTTAATTGATGTTTCTATTATATTTAAACCAGTTTGAAATGGTGCTTGAAACTTATAAAGAATATCATCATGTTCATTTGTTAAATAAGCAGCTGAATATACCTTATCACCATGATTGACTTCTCCAGAAACAAAATTTACACTTCCCCAAGAATTGAGATTGACTGCACACGAATGCTCCTTACTTGGTATGAAATCTTTGATATCTGCTAGGTTGTATGGTCTAAAAAGATAATTTCCATCCAATGAAAGGTCTTTATAAGCTTCACCTTTATCTGTATACTTCATTTTTGCTTCTATTTCATCTTTTTCATTAAATACTAAAGTTATGTCTCCTTTATTTCCAACTTTATCACTAAATTGACATTCAGCCAAATCATTATTAACTGACCCAGATAAATCCGCTATATATTTAGGAGTTTCAGACGAATAGTAGAAGAAATCTGGATATGCAATTGAACCTGTTGTTAATTTCCCTTCAATCACTCCATTTTCTATTTTAGAGATAAAAAAAGAAAAATAATCATATGCTCCACCATTCCACTCTTTCACGACCCATATCTTTTTAAGGTACTGATTATAGTCGATTGCTTTAACATTATAAATTGTAGAAGAAGTACTTACCAATCTATCAGGTTCATCATTTATACTTCCACAGCCTACCAAGCTAATGATAAAAGTAACGAAAATTATAGATAATATAGCAGTTACATTTATTTTTTTCATAAATACATTGTCCCTTTCATTTTATTGATTCTAACCATTTTTGTGCTTTATCTTTATTGTCAATTAAATCATACCACTGGTTGGCAAAGTCAATCCGATTCTGCTTTCTTTTCGCATCGTCAGAAGATCTTTCATATGATCCATGAAATACCAAAGCTAAATCGCCAGCATTCTTTGTTGAAATAATAAATTTCTTATACTTCATTTGGTATGGGCTTCCATATTTTGTGGATTTAGATGGTAACCATTCACCTCGACCAGGTTTCATACTCCATATCAAAAAATCTAGTTCCAAATCCATAAGATGTTTAGAATCTTTTTTTGCCATTTTGTTTGTTAAACTTGCATCAAGTCCTGCCCAATCAAGGAATTTTGTTGCGTCATCCCATTGGACTATTCCATATCCTAATGAGGTATTATTTAAATCCTGCCATACGCCAGGGTTAAACCAGCTTTCTTGCGTCATATTTCCAAGTAATCCACATATGGCTTCCTTTGACCATCCTCTCTTATTGTCAGACAAATAATTATAAATATATTGAGCATTTGCTACCTGTTTTTCAGGAGATAATCTACTTTTATCAGTTGATGCCTTAGCATATACTGTTTCACTATTCCCCGTCCTCTTAGTAGTCGCAACAACTTTTCCAGTTTTTCTGTCAATTTGATTCCCTGTGGAAGGGCTATACCATGTATCATCATCTACCATCATACTTAAACTATGGAGATTTCCCGTCCCCTTATTTGTAGAACACTTATTCGTATTGGTAAATGAACTTCCAGCATTTCCGATATTCCCTACTGCTGAAAGTGCTTTTTTATATCCAGTTAAAGCTTTTGCGGCCGCTGTAGCTATGCCTTTATTCGATATAGAAACTCCAGCTTTCACACTTTTTGCGGTAGCCCCTAGAGGATCTATATAGTTTAACGGATCATTCTTGCAATAAAGGTACCTATTGAGTCCTGTATTAACTGGATCCTCCGCGAGCATCCGTCCCTGCTTGGCATCATAGAATCTCGCCTGTGCAAAATATTGGTCTAACACCGGATCATAATTGTAATTCGTAAATCCAAGGCTGTCCGCTATTCCTGCAGAGTTTATATCATCCTGTACTGGTACCTGTAGATTTCCCCACGCATCCCGGTCTGCGTACCGAAGTACTTCTCCCTCTTGATTTGAGGCAAACAGTACGCTGCCCAGACGGTCTGTCTGGAAATAAGATTTGCCGTTGTTTTCCTGGGCGATGTCTGTCCGCATAGTTCTTGGTGTCTCTGGATAAATCGTCACATTCTGGCTTAGACGTTCACTTCCGCGTCCATACGTTACTCTGGTCGCTCCAAATCCGGTTTCATAGGATAGCAAATCATTATTCGTATCACTTAAATAGTCGATTACATAGTTTGTTTCTTTCGTTCGAAAGGCCTGGCGATTTTTACCTACCGCAGACTCTCCATAATTCTCATAGCTACTATCCGTCTGTTCCAGTTTCTGTACGTTCTTTACTCGCATGGACAGGCCATTATAGACGTATTCTGACTTTTCTCCATTTTCTGAATTACGTCCCAGTACCATGTGGTTGGTTGCATCGTAGATATATTGCCTCGTTACTTTGTCGCCGCACATTTCTTCAATCTGATTCCCACGCTTGTCGTATCGATAACTATATGCAATCCCGTTTTCCGTTTTGTTGGCAAGCTGATTCAGTGCATTATATTGATACGTGGCTTCTTGATTCCCGTTCACACTTTTTTCGGTCCTATTGCCAAGCATATCATAGGTATAGGATTCTGTTTTCTGCCCTATTGCATCATAGGTAAGGTTGTCTTCCATCTGGGTGCCGTCCTTCATCAGTTGCAGTATTTGTGTCGGTAGGCCATTTTTATTATAAGTATATGAGGTTGTAGCGCCCGGCCGTTGCATTTGCAGTGTATTCCCTTCGGAATCATATGCATACTGTGTTACCTGCTGTTCCGCGTCCACAACTTTTGTCATCCGGTTATTTTT
>JBGUEO010000082.1:0-6798 GCA_041821315.1 Velocimicrobium sp.
CCTTTTTTGCATTTAAAATTTTAAATTTTCTTAACTAAACCTTATTATCAAAGATTTGTAGAATGCAATATACCGTTTTCTTCTGAAAAAAGCTTATCTAAATGACATTGATTAAAAAATTACAACGATAAACAAACACGGAAAGACAGGCAGATCAAAAACTATTATGAAAAGATTTCACGGAGTAAGCAGGAAAAAACTTTTCATGAAATTGTGATTCAGATTGGAAATAAAGATGATATGAATGCTCGTGATTGGAAAGGAGAAACAGCTAGGGATATGCTGAGCGAATATTACCATGGATTTCAGAAACGAAATTTAAATCTAAGAGTATTTAATGCAGTGATTCATATGGATGAAGAAACACCACATCTTCATGTGGATTATGTTCCCTTTGTTGCAGAAAGTACTAGAGGGCTTACTACAAGAGTTTCTTTAAAAGGAGCTTTAGCAAAGCAAGGTTATGTTGGAAGTTCTAGACAAGATACAGAATGGCATCGATGGGTTGAAGCAGAAAAGCGAGAGCTTGCTGCTGTTATGGAACGTTATGGTGTGAAATGGAAACAGATTGGTACTCATAATCAGCATTTATCCGTTTATGACTACAAAAAGCAGGAACGGATAAAAGAGGTTGAGGCTCTTGAAAAGCAGGTTGATAGTACAGAGGAAGAATTCCTTAAAACAAATAAACTGCTTGGGAAAAGCAAGCATGAACTGGAGAATCTGGAAACTATCAAGACGATTGCCCAATTGGAGAATGAAGCTCTGGTGGACAAGAATAATCAGCTGAATAAGGAATTTGATGCAATAAATACTAAATTTATGGCTATGTCAGAGGCGGTTGCTTCTGTGGATTCAATTATGTATGAGATTGATAATGGCAGAGAATATCAATTGGAACAGCCAACAGCGTTAATGTCTGCAAAGAACTATAAAGAGAAATTAGTAGATCCGTTTATAAAAAAGCTTAAGCAGTTGGTACGCACGGTTTATAGTAAGTATGCTGATTTGAAGGTGAAAATCAGACGGATGGAATTTGAAATGGAGACTATTTCGGAGAATGTGGCTGATCTTAGGAGACAGATAAAAGAAAAAGATGATTGCATATCCATTTTACAGGTAAAGGCGGATAATTTCGATAAGATTGCAGAATATTTAACACCGGAGCAGATTGATGAGATGATTAAGGCAGTGGAAGAGATTCGGAGAATGCATAAGCAACAGAGGGAGATGAATAAGTATTATGAGGAGTGGAGGAAACGGTAGTTTAAATGAAAAGAGCTTTAAATTGAGATTATTTAAATTAATATTAGTATACTATAAAAGTGCAATGGAATAGAAAAATCCCTGGACTTTTACCAATACATATGATATTCTATATAAGTCTGTTAATCACGGCTTAATATGTAGATGGTAATGAATTGTGAATATTTTCATATAAAAAAACCTGGACTTTTGTTCGGGTGTATGATAATCTATATAAGATGAAAAAAGGAGGTTTAAATATGCCTTATGCGATAGATTTATTCTGCGGTGCAGGAGGTTGTTCAGAGGGCTTAATTCAAGCCGGATTTCATATATTATTTAGTTCCGATATTAGTGAAATGGTCGAGGTGACATATCGACATAGGCATGAACAACTTGGACTTATACAAGGAGTAAATACTTGGTTTGAAAGAGAAGATATACGTAATCTTACAGGAAATGATATTCGGAGAAGTATTTCTGAATTAGATATTTTTATAGGTAATGAGGTACCAGATATAGATTTAATGATTGGTGGACCTAGCTGTCAGGGATTTTCTAGAGCTGGTAGGAGAGATAGAAATGATCCAAGAAATATGTTATTCGGAGAGTATGTACGTGTCGTTAATGAAGTTCAACCAAGGTATATTGTTCTCGAAAATGTAGAGGGATTTATGGATATGCAATTTATGGGATATACTGGAATTACAGGTGAAGTATATCCAGATGGAAGTGTGACACCACATATTTTGCGTAATGAATTAAGACTGATTGGCTATGATACATTGGAGCCACAGATACTAAATGCAGCTGATTATGGCGTACCACAAAGACGTAATAGAGTTATTTTTATTGGATATCGGAATGGTGAAAGAATTCCACAATATCCAACTCCAACAACACCGAACAATCAGTTGACATTACGAGATGCAATAGGTGATTTGATTGTAAATGTAGAAACTAGAAGAAGGGTAAATCATAGAAGAAGTCAGTATCAAAATGAAAGTAGAAATGGAAGGACTCCAACGATAAATGGAATGCCAATTCCTGCTGGAAGACAGTTAACTTGTACTGAGCTACCAAATGTATCGGATATAGTGACTGAGCGCTTTGGTTTGTTCAACCAAGGGGAATCGGGAACAAATTTAAGAAGAAGAATTCATGAACAAGGAATAGATATATCAAACTATACAAATCTAATACAACTTTGTTCAAGCAAATTGCACCTAACAGCGGAATCGGTTATTGATTTATTTCTTAATGGAAATCCAACAGATGAGCAAATAGATGTATTACTTACTCGAAAAAATATTAGGCAGAGATGGAATGCAACTCAACCATCGGCAACTATTGTAAGTATTCCAGATGATTATATTAGTCCATGGGAGCCAAGAACATTTAGTGTTAGAGAAATGGCACGTTGTCAATCGTTTGACGATTCATTTCAATTTTTAGGTAAAAGAACTACAGGAGGTCTATTGAGGCGAACAGAGGTACCACAATATACTCAGGTTGGGAATGCAGTACCACCATTATTGGCAAAAGCAGTTGCATTAGAAATTTTAAGGTGTTTATAGAATAAGAGGGTGTCCACAGGTCACCCTCTTATTCTTTGTATATAAAAAAATATTAAAATTCTCCAGAAGTGTGTTAGAATATAATGGTATTCTTAACAAAGACTTGGAGGTAATGGGATGGCGATAAAAGATGAAATACAGGGACCGAATGGGTACTTAAAAAAAGTTAGAGAAGAGACAATGCCAAATACAAAAGAAATGGCTGATTTAGCATTAGAAAAATATCAGGGTGAAATTGGAAAAATACTTGTTAAAGATGATGTAATGGGCTGTGCTGATGAAATACTTCGGGAATTATTCATTGCAGAAACAGAAATTTTTTCTGAAAAAAACAGTGAAATTATGCAGAATGTACTTCCGTATTACTATGACAATATATATGAAAAAAAAGACGAAAAATATGCGGAGACTAGTATTCAAATAAAAAGATTACTTGAAATCTATAATATGTGTAAAAATGAAACTATAACAACGGATGTGTTCATTAAGGAAATATCGGATATAACAGTCCCTATTATTGATACAGTATCTTTTTCACAGAAACAGTCAGCAAAATGTAGAGTTGGAGAAACTCTACAAAATCATTTATCAAAAATTTTTGACATATGTGAAATTCCGTACGAAACTCAACAGCAAAGAGTCGAAGGGGGAACGATAATGGATTTTATTATTCCTTCATCGGATGACATTAATAAGGCTCCGGATCAAGTAATTAATATTGAATGTCAAACAACTTTGAAGGATAGATTTAGACTTACAACAGGAAAATCTACTGACGGAAAAGTAAAAAGATATTTAGCTACAATTACAGGCGCAGGAATAGTAACGGCTAGAGATACTAAAGATTTGACCGCAGGAAAAGTCAAAGAAATTATTCAAGATAATAATGTGACTTTGGTGGTATTGGAATCTGTTAAGGCGAACATAAAATCTATGTTAGAAGAAACTAAGTTAAAGTATGAAGACAAAAAGACTACAGTAGGAAAAGATGGATTAACAGTTGATGATATAAATAGATTGATTGAATTAAGTGATAAAAAAATTGTATCATTTAATGAATTAATCACAAAGGATATTAAGAGTATAATGGTTTATTGGCAGTGATGAATAATTAGTAATATGTTAGTATACTTTTTATTTGAACTTCAAGAATAAGAAGGGTGTTTTGGTAGGAAATATAAATAGCAAAAAACAAACTAACTACAATGAATTACGGGGGTATATATGGATAAGGTAAAGGTTGATTTACATAAGTGTTTTGGTATTAATAAACTAATAGAAGAATTTGATTTTTCAGAAGATAATGTTTATGCAATTTATGCAAGAAATGGTTTGATGAAGACATCATTTTCTAAGACATTTAAGAAGATACAAGAAAATAGGGCAAGTGAAATCAGAGATGAGATTTTTGATGAGGATGGAAGTGCTATTATAACTATAGATACGCAACCAATTAAAGCATCAGATATTTTTGTAATAAAGTCGTTTGAAAACTCGTATGAGTCAAGCAGTATAACATCACTATTAGTAGATGAAGATGTAAAAGAAAAAATAAAAACTGTACTTAAATTAAAGGATAAATTTCTTAAACTTCTTGAAAATAGATCTGGATTAAAAGTTGCTAAGACATCTGGTGGGAAAAAGGTATATGAGCTTGAACCAACAATCGTGAAAGATTTTGGATTTAGCGAAGAATCTTTTTTGCTTAACCTATCTGAATTAGCAGTTATTGAACCTTCGTATGATTGTAATAATATAACATATTCTAACATTTTTGATGATAGTGTATTAAAGAAAATTGAATCATCAGAGTTTCAAGAAAAAATAGAAGAATTTGTGAAAAAGAGTGATGAGATTTATAACAATTATAGTTTTTTGGAAAAAGGTAATTTGACACTTCCAAAACTCAAAGATATTTTAAAATCTTTGGAAAAAGATAAGTTTTTCATTAAAAAGAATTTAATTGTATTAGATGGATCAATAGAAATTGGAAAGTCTGATGAACTTAAGAAAAAAATAGACGAGATAGAAGCAGAGATAAAAGCTGTTCCAGTTTTTCAGGATATCGAAAAGTTGTTAAGCGACGTAAAAGGAAGTGCTCTCAAGGATATTATTGAAACAAATCCAGATATTGTTAAATACCTAAAAATAGAAAATATGCAGCAACTAAAAATAGAGTTATGGAGTTCCTATATTAAGGCAGAATGGACTAAATTTTCAGAGTTATGCAATGAATATAAGAGATTAGAAGAAACAGTAAAAGATGCTAATTTTGAAGATAGTCCATGGAAAAAAGCTTTAAAAATTTTTGAAGAGAGATTTACAGTACCTTATAAAATGAATATAACAAATCTTAAAGGTGCTATTATTGGAGAAAGCATTCCCCGTGTTGAGTTTTCTTTTGAAAAGGATGGAATGGTGGTTTCATTAGATAGGAACAAATTAGAAGACATTGATGTTTTGAGTCAAGGAGAAAGAAGAGCGTTATATTTACTGAATATTATTTTTGATATTGAAAATCGAAATATATTAAATCAGGAAACGTTGTTTATTGTTGATGATATAGCAGATTCGTTTGATTATAAAAATAAATATGCTATAGTTGAATATCTATATGAAATGGCTCAAAATCCAAAGTTTAAAATGATTATTTTGTCACATAATTTCGACTTCTACAGAACAATTTCGAGCAGACTAGGTGTTTCGTCAGACAATAGGCTATTTGCGAGTTGTTCGAATGATGAGGTTTTTCTGAGCAAAGAAAAATATCAAAATCAACCATTTGTATTTTGGAAGAAAAATCTAAGTGCAATAAATTGTGTGGCCTTGATTCCTTTTATGAGAAATATTATTGAATATGGTGATGATAGAAATCTTGCTAATATTGTTGGAATTGATAAGGATTATATGTTGTTGACTCATTTGCTTCATCAAAAAGAAGAAACAAGTAATATAACATTTGGAGATTTGAAAGGTTTATTTAAGTCATATTTAGGAAATGAAACATATCTAAGTGATGTACAAGAGGCTGATTCAGTGGAAAAAAAGATATACGATTTAGCCGACAACATTAACGTAAATAATTCGGAATTAGAATATAAAATTATTATATCAATGGCAATTAGGCATGTTGCAGAAAAACATATGATATCTTCAATTAATGCATATTCAGGTCAGTTGATGTGGGAAAAAAGACGTAGACAGATGACTGGGAATTCCTTGGATTTTATGCATTATATCTCTAGTGTTGGAAACCAAACAAGAGAGCTCTTTGAAGTTTATAAGCAAATAGGAATGTCAAATGATATAGAAACATTAGAAGAAGTAAATATAATGACACCTGAAAACATTCACTTAAATTCATTTATGTACGAACCAATATTGGACATGGACATTATTGAGTTGCTTGCTTTATATAGGAAAGTAAAACAGATGTAGTAACTACAGAATACAGTATCGGATAAGTTTCGCTATGCAATTTGTAAACAAGAGCTTAAATTGAAGAATATACTATAGATAATATAGGTATCTATAAAATTTTGATATTAAATTGATATTAAAAGCTCCCGAAAAACCATATAATATGTATAATAGGTGCAAAAACTTAACGAAAATATATTAAGATATATTTAAAAACACTACATACATCTTTCCCGGTAGGGAGTTTGAATGACATAGAAACGCTGGGAAGCCGCTAAATAAGCGACTTCCCAGTTTTTGCGTCAGTAAAATGTCAGCATAATCTAGTACCACGATAGGATTTTTTTTGAATTCGAAGATCATTTTGGAAAGGAATTTGAAAAAGTGATGTAGCTTTTTTGAATGATATTGTATAATGGTTACATAGAAAAAGAGTTCTTATTCTGAAGAAGGTAATAAGGGCTTGTAACTAAGAGTTTTTTATATTAGGTGGTGTGATGATGAATAGATTAGAAAAGTTCTAAGTCAGGGGCTCAAAACAAGGAGCCTGATAAGA
>JBGUEO010000083.1:0-6578 GCA_041821315.1 Velocimicrobium sp.
AGTGCGGAAAACAGTCCTATTATTTGATTTCTATTTCTATAGCAGCGAGAGGTGTATCCCTCAGAGGCTATGTTTTTCAGTAACGAAGAAGATAACCTCATGGGCGTTTTGCCCGATGGCAGATTTTTTATTTTTTTTTGGGGGTTTATATGAAAACAGAGACATCAAGATTTTTCATCTCAATGCCTCTGGATTTATATATTTCCCGATGTAGTACTTCCATTTCACTTTTTGCTTTCATGGCATGCTGATACATAAACATTTTCCCAAAAGAATTCTTATAAACATACATCAATATAAGAACAAGTATATTTATAGAAACATAACATAATAGAATCAACTTTCCTGGTGATACTGCAATCCTTTTTCTTCTCAAGGTTAAAAAATTACTTTTCAATTGTATTGCAGTTCTTTTCATAATTATTTTATCAAATGCTACTTTATCAAGAGCTTTTTTTGTCATGTAATATGCATCTGCCAAAGGCACTACCAATGACAAGTGACAAATTTGTCAGGTATGCATATCGGATACGATTTGTACTGGAATTCTAGCTGATTGCAGGAGTTTTTTCAAATTCATAGTTCTACTTGTTTTCCTTTCATGAATCTCTCCAAAGGTAGTTGGCTGAATGAAAGATGGAGTGAAATCTGCTTTTAGAATTCCTTTTTCGATACTACCTCCTGCACCTGGGAAAACCGGCAAAATCCTACCCTTTCCTGCAATATTTTCCCACTCGCTGTAATTACCCATGGAAAAGTAGCGTTTGTATATTTTACGGTATCATGCCATTTCGAACGTCTTGCAATGAATGGATGCATAATTTCAGCCAAAATGATACTGTTTTGAAAATGATTTTTCAGCATACAAAATAGCTGAATTACATCTTCCTGCTTTAAATACATCAACATCCCTTCTATAATGATAATCGCTTTCTTATTCGTATGTTCAATTTCCTCTGTCCAACACATATCCAATGCAGATTTGGCAATCAAATGCACCTGTTTCTTTATTTTCTGTATCTTTATTTCCTGCTTTTTTCTTTCCAATACCTTTTCAATTTTTGAAAGCTATCATCACATAAAACATGTTCCATAAAGCATCCCTCTTTTTCAGCTATTTCTTGCTGTACCCCTACTTCTACAAGCATTGTTTTAAAGAACTCATGACGTTCATAAATCTTCGCTGCCAACACTCTACCTTTTTCTGTGAGTTCAAGACTTGCATTTCTATTCATTTGTACGAACCCCTTCTTTCGAAGTTCTTTTATAGCATAGGATACACTTGGTCTGGAAAACCTCATAAAATCTGCAATATCAACACAATGAACTTCTCCTTTCCTCATTTTTAAAATCAAGATTGCTTCCAAATAGTCCTCTAATGATCTTCCTAATTCCGATATCATCACCTCCATAAATTCTTTTTTATCCATCTGTAAATTCTTAGATACTCCAAGAAACAGCTTCTTTTCTTTCCCCAACAAAGCGTCTGTAGATTCCATCCTTCTCAATTAGTTCTTCATGCTTTCCTTTTTGAACAATTTCTCCTCCATCTAGTACAAGAATCTGGTCTGCATGTCTAACTGTTTTTAATCGATGTGCAATCATAATTATCGTTTTATTTCTGGTCAGTTCTTCAAAAGCTTTTTGTAAATGCACTTCATTCTCTGGATCTACATTGGCTGTCGCCTCATCAAAAATGATAATTGGAGCATCCTTTAAAATAGCTCTTGCGATAGATATTCTCTGCTTTTCTCCTCCAGAAAGTGCAAAACCCTTATCTCCGATCACCGTATCATATCCATTTGGAAGACTGCTGATAAACTCATGGCAGCATGCCTTTTTCGCTGCATTTATCACTTCTTCTCTACTTGCGTTTGGTCTTCCAAAGCGAATGTTATTTTCAATAGTATCCTTAAAAAGATATACATTTTGAAAGACCATACTGATTTGTTCCATTAACGACTCTAATGTATAATCTTTGATGTCTTTCCCACCAATCCTAATTTCCCCACAATCTGTATCCCAGAATCTTGCAATCAAGTTACAGATCGTTGTTTTGCCAGAGCCACTCGGACCAATAATGGCAGTCATTGTCTTATCCTTCATCTGAAAGTTCATATCTTTCAATATCTGTCTTTTTTCATAAGAAAAATCCACATGTTCAAATGTAATTTCATGATTGTCTGGTTGTATTGACTGGCCTTTTTCATCCAGGAAAGGCACATCATCCATCTGATTCGCCTGCTCAATAGAGCTGCCACATACACGAAGAATTGCAACTCCATGTCCAGCTGATTCAATCTGCTCAAAAATGATAAAGGAAACAACAATAAACATGAGAGAATACGTAAGCTGCATGGTTCCATCAAAGTAGAAATATAGTGCTGCCACCATCATGATCACACTAAATATCCGTAATATTCCTTCTTGCATAATCGTATAAGGTGTAATCAATTGTTCCATTGCCAGATTGGTATTCTTACTGTTTTCAATTGCCTGATCCACCTTCTTGTTATCGATTTTTGACAGGTTAAAAGACTTTACAATACTCATTCCCTGTATCGTTTCCAGCATATTTTCTACAAGTACGGCCTGCGCCCTTTGTCTCTTTGGAGCAGTATTCCTTGATTTTTTTTCCATAGCAGAAGTAATCAAACAAAACATTAAAACGCCAGCAGTTGTAATCATACCCATTCTCCAATCAAAAACCAGCATGTAAATCGTAAATACAATCGTCGTAATAAACCCACCTAAAGTAAGAACCATAACCATTGGTGCAGTTGTTTCCACATCTCCTAATACTGTTGTACAGATTCCAGTAATATTTCCAAGACTACTTTGATTAAAATAGCCCATCGGAATTAGTTTCATCTTATTTCCAATAAAAATCCTCTTGTTCGCTGCCATAAAATATCCCGCATGCGTTTGCTCCAGCTGTGAATAATAATTTGTAACAATTTTTCCTACAATGCTTATCACCATAAGTCCTAATACATACCATATAGTCATGCTATTGGCATCTTTTTCAACCAGTGCTCGTATAGTCAGAAAAATGGCTCCAATCTGCAACATATGAAAAATAGCATTTATAAATCCTATCAGGATAGAGTTTCGAATATTCTTTTGTTCTTCTCCTGCAAATCTCCATATTTTACGAAAAATTTCTATCATTCCTGCTCACCATCCTTTGCTCCAATATGTGCATTCCACATGCTTTGATATAATTCTGATTGCTGTAATAACTGTTCGTGTGTTCCAGTAGCGCGAATGCTTCCTTGGTCCACTAAAAAAATCTGATCTGCACCAATAATCGTCGATAATCTGTGTGCTATCATAATTAGCGTTTTTCCCTGCACTAGTTTTGAAATTGCTTTTTGAAGAACTGCTTCATTTTCTGGGTCTATATATGCAGTGGCTTCGTCTAAAATAATAATCGGTGCATCTTTTAGTATTGCTCTTGCAATTGCAATTCTTTGGCGTTCTCCACCAGATAAGTGCGCGCCGCCTCCACCAACTTTTGTTTCATATCCATGTTCTAGCTTTCGAATGAATACATCACAACTGGCTCTTTTTGCTGCTTCTTCTACTTCTTTATCTGTAGCGTATTCTTTTCCCATACGAATATTTTCCCGAATGGTATCATCAAACAGAAAATTATCTTGTGAGACATAAGCTATCTGATCAGATATTTGTGTCAGCGGAATCTCTCTGATTTCTTTTCCTCCAATTTTGATACTTCCTGATTCAATATCCCAAAAGCCAGCCATTAGCTTTGTTATTGTTGATTTACCACTTCCACTTGGTCCAACAAAAGCATTTACACTAGCTTGCTTAATTTTTAGTGTAACATCTGTCAGTATATTTCCTTGTTCCTTTTCATAGGCAAAAGAAACATGATTCATCTCAATATCTGTCCCTGATAATGTAACCGACTTCTCTGGATGATGTTGCTCTGGTGCTTTTAATATCGTTTCAATCGATTCAATAATGGTACCTGTCTGTGCAAGAGAATCTATAAAATTAGAAGCGGCAATAATCGGTCCTACAATCCCCATAGACAGAATCATAATCATAATAAATTCTGAAGATGTCATACTCCCATTCAAATAAAATGCCAAACCAACAGGTAATACACCAATTAAAACCGCAGGGCTAAAATTTCGGTAGCATGCCATTCCAAACTGAGCACTTTTCATCCACCCATAAAAGAAAGAAGCATTCGCATTGACCGCGTCTGCATATCCTACATATGCTAATTTCCCCTGATTATAGGCTTTTATTACTTCTATTCCATTCACATACTCTACAATCGAATCGTTCATTTTCTTCCCGATTTGAACGGACTCCTGATATTTTGCTGGATATGTTTTCATTGTAGACATCATAAAAATCATGCCCAGAGGAAGCGTTGCAATTGATATTAACGCCAACCTCCAGTCAATAAAAAACAACGTAACAATAAGTATCAACGGTGATAATATATTTGATGTCATTTCAGGAAAAAGGTGAGCAAGTGTTGTTTCCATACTCTCTATCTGATCAACCAGAATGCTCTTCCATCTTCCAACAGACTGATTTTGCAAGGTTCCCATTGACAGCTTTGCCAATTTATGTACACACTTTGTTCGTACCCTGGCTAACACCGCAAACGTTGCCTGATGAGAGCATGCCGTTGAAAACGTCGTAAGTAATACTTTTCCAATACTACCTACCAGTGCCAGTGTGAGCCAGGGAACTGTATTTTGCATATCAGCCGTATGTTCTAATAGCATAATAATGATTTTCCCTGCACAAAAATATGGAATAAAGCCTGACAATACTCCTAATACAGCTAATACAATAGAAAACCTTAGTTTTGGATGCTCCGATTCTGCTAGTGCCCAGATTCGCTTTAATGGACTTTGATTTTTTTGTTCCATAAATTCTCCTTTTAATACTTCCTAATTTAATTATTTTTCATCTTCTTAAATTCAGTTTTCATCATAACTACCGACAGCACCAAAATACCAATATCTGTGATAACTGGTGCTAAAAATACACCCTGAATGCCAATATTTCCATTCTTTGGAAGAATAAAAATCAATGGAATGAATAAGACAATCTGTCTTAATAATGTTAACATAGCTGCCTTACCACCTTTTCCAATCGACTGGAATAACGTAATCGACATAATCATAAATCCTAATGTAATATATGTTGAAAAAAATAACCGCAACGAACCTGCACCCATAGCCACAATATCAGAATTTGTAATAAACAAAGACAGCATTTTTTCTGGTACGCACATAATCGGAATGTAGAAAACCAATGCCAATACCGTTGCTCCTATTACAAACGCCTTAGTAAAACTCTTTACTCTCAGATACTCTTTCGCACCATAATTAGTTCCTGCTGCTGGCTGGAAGCCTTGGCTGATTCCCCACAGTGGAATAAACGCAAATGCCTGAAGACTTAACGAAGCCCCTAAAATTGTCTGCCATTCATTCCCACCATATTGCTGTGCTACATGATACATAATTGTCTGCTGAACCATCATCATGAGCTGCATCAACATTGCTGATACACCAACCCCAAGTACTGATTTTAAAATATTACCGTTTATAGCTATCTTATGAATACATACATTTTCACTTTTCTTCAGAAAATACCATAATGTAATCACAGCCTGAATAATCTGAGCGATTACCGTTGCATATGCAGCACCATAGACTCCTGTTCCATTCACTTTCATAATTGTAATCAGAATCGGATCAAGAATAATATTTATTACAGCACCTGTCCCCATGATAAGCATCGCTCGCTTTAATAAGCCTTCGCCACGCATGACCATATTGGCTGCTTGTGCAAAGTTTACAAAAATAGAACCAATAAATATAATTCTAAGATAAGGGATTGCCATCTGCATGATTTCGCCCTGTGCGCCAGCAAGTGAGAGTAACTGTCTAGTAAATATCATGCCACCTAGCATAATAATTATTGATAATACCAAAACAGAAGCAATCAGATTTCCCATAATCTTATCTACCGTCTGTTGATCTTTCTTTCCTATTGCCCTTGATAATACAGAAGCAGACCCAACACCTATCAATGTGGATATTCCACTGTTAAATAAAGTAAACGGATATGCTATCTTAACTGCCGTCATTGCTTCTGAACTTACCATCTGTCCAACAAATACGGCATCCATAAAATTATACAGTCCAATAACCAACATACCTATAATAGCCGGCAAGCTAAGTGTAATCATTAGTTTATTCGGATTTTCTGTCAACAATATAGTTCTTGTATTTGATTTTTCTTTCATATACTTCTACCTCTTTCTTATACCGTCCCAAAGTTTAGTCTTATAATATAACTGCTTCGATTTCCAATCCTCCTATTCTTTTATAGTCTTTGTAATTGTTTCATAATTCTTCTTTTTATGGTTAGTTTAATCTAACCATTCGTTTAAAAAAATTGCGGGAAGAACCCGCATTTTAAGCATGTATGTATCTATTTCCAGTTGTAAATTTTAGCAAATCCAGCATAATAAAATTCTCTTAGCTGTTTTGCATACAGCATGCCATCTTCTCTTTTCA
>JBGUEO010000084.1:0-6575 GCA_041821315.1 Velocimicrobium sp.
TTGCAAGGATACAAGCTTGTTACTTTTCATAAGTACTTGCTTTCCATAATATCGCATGGTAATTGTGGCGCTCTCATGACCTAATCTTTCTGCAATCTGAACTGGAGAAAATCCAAGCTCGATCAATGCTGCACATGCACTGTGTCGCAGGTCATGAATACGAATTCTTTTTACACCAGCCGCTTTCGAACCTCGATCCATTTCATGATGCAGATAACTTTTTGTAATGTTAAACAATCTCGTGTGTTCATCGATTTTGTATATCATTCCAAAATAATCCTCTAACTCATTGCAAAGAAATTCTGGTAGTTCAATAACACGATTTCCTTTGTCTGTTTTTGGTGTGGTGGTATATTCAATACCATCAATTCTTTGTACCTGCTTATCAATCTTTAAAGTTCGTTTTTCTAAATTAATATCTCCTCGCTCTAGTGCAAGCATTTCGCTCATTCGTGCTCCTGTCCAATATAAAATCTCAAAAGCATAATAAGAAATTGGCTTATCCTTTATTGCATCTGCAAATTTGGTATATTCATCTTTTGTCCAGAACAACATTTCCTTTGCCTTTGCTTTCCCCATCTTTTTACCCTTGCTACATGGATTCTTAGATAAATCATAGTAGCGAACTGCATGATTCAAAATTGCTGTCAGCTGATTTTGAAGTGTGCGCAGATACGTCTGGGCATAGCCTTTATCATTTTCATCTCGTTTACTTAATAATTCATTCTGCCATTGTAAAATATCCGTAGCCGTGATTTCTGATAGACTCTTTTCTTCAAAATACGGTCTAATATGGGTATTGATAATATGAATCTTTGTCCTATAGGTGTTCAGCTTAATCTGCGGTTTTATATCGGAAAGATAAACATCAATAAAGACTCCAAATCCCATATTGATATCCTTACTTTTCTTTGCTATAAAATCCCGTTCATAGGCTAATGCATCCTTTTTAGTCTCAAATCCTCGTTTATCATGTTGTTTCTTTTTCCCCTGCCAATCGGTATAACGCAGAGATACTCTCCAACGTTTCCCATCATAACAATTCCAATTATCTTTAAAAACAGACACTATTCATTCCCCCTCTCGTGCCAATGTGCCATATCGTAATTTACATCACTCTTGATACTTGTTTCTAAATCACTCTTTGCTGTCAGCAACATCCGGATCAAATAATTTTTCTTATTCATAATCTTTGTATTCTGGGAAGCATTATCAAATTTTTCAAGAACATATAGGATGGCTCCGCTGTCTAAATGATAAAATTGATTTCCCATAGATCTTGCGTCATAGGTTTCACCATTATTAAAAGTAATGCTTCTATCTGTGGCGATTATCTCACTCATATAATCAAGCAAGGCATCTACCATTGCACCATATCCATCAAAAACCAAAGTTTCATAACTAATTAGATATTTCAGCTCCTCTATGGCACGTGCTTTGATTTCGTATTGCGATAACTGACACTCCCTGCATTCTTGTAAAAGATGGTGATACGATAAGATTTGGCACAGTTCACTATATTCAAACCTTTCTATCAACTCCTGCATGGGAACCAGACTTTTTGATATCGTAGGTATTACTTCCGTCTCTCCATCCTTCCTATGAAAGATTGATTGATGATTATTTACTCTTTTGTTATTTACTTTGTTATTAATTACTTGTGTTGGATGTTCCGTATGCGGCATGCCCGTAATCGAAGGAACCGTTTTCGATTTCTCCGTGAACGGATTTACCGTAATCGGATTTTCCAATTGCGGTGGAACTGCTACCTGATGCACTTCAATCACATTTTTACCAAAACGCCCTCTCCCATTTCTCTCTTGTCCACCAGTCAGATATCCTCTTTTCATTAATTCATTCACACTAGATCGGATGCAATCCACTCCGTCTGGCAGAATTTTTGAAAAGCCTTTCAAATTAAAATCCCAATTGTCTGATAGGGACAATATTGTTACCAGCATTCCTCGATCTCTCAAACTGAGTTTTTGATCAAGTAAAATATCTTTGCTTACATTCACATATAGTCCTTGGGTTTTGTTCTTTAAAACTGCCAAAAAATCACTCCTTTCAATTGAAAAGGGGCGGCGACTATGCTAGAATACTTTTATATGAAACGTACATGCATAGTCATGTGCCCAAGCTCCTGCGCCAACAGGAGCTTTTTCTTTTCTCTAAACTTCATCATCAGTTACCTCTTCATACATGCTTCTTCGTAGTAGATACGATTGATTTTTCCACTCATTACAAGCAACTTCGGATTTTCTTTTTTCATTCGTTCCGATAATTCCTTAATAATGGCGTATCCTTTGCTTCGACAAACTCCCCAATCAGCACATACCTCGTTTACATCTACATAAACTGGTTTTTCCATCACTTCCATACGTTTCTCTCCTCTCGTGTAATATTTGGAATAGAAATAAATTTATTACTATATTGATATTATTATACAGAAACATATTTGTTTCTGCCAAGTACAAATTAGAAATATTTTTATTTCTGTTCTTTCTATTTTTTCTATTCTATGATAAAATGGGTTCATCATTAAGAAAATGAGGTGATTTTTGAGATGTCAGTTGGACATAAAATAAGAGCCATACGCGATCTACGAAGTATGACTCAAAAAGAACTTGGTATCAAAGCTGGATTTTCAGCCGCTACTGCCGATGTTCGAATACGACAGTATGAAAGTCATAAAATGATTCCAAAAGAAGATAAGTTAAAAGAGATTGCTACTGCTCTAGATGTAGATGTAAGTGCACTTAAAGATTATGACATCTATTCTGATCTGAATCTGATGCAGATTTTATTTGAATTAGAGAAAATCATGGACTGGTAATAGAAAAAGAAGCTGATCGATATGTATTATCATTTGACGAGTCATACCCACTGTTTCGATACACTAACTATAAGCTCGACAGCTGGTACCGAGCCAAATCACAACTTCTATCCTATTCAGAAGATTCGGGATATGATGATAAAGAATATTTACTTTGGAAATACAGATTTCCACTTGATACTATGGAAATAGAGAACATGAATGCGACTAGAGTACAGGGAAAATACAAGCCATTTGTGAATAACACCTATAGCATAAAAAAGGTCAATGAATTCATTCTTTTATTTGAGAAATTAATTAGAAGTGGATTTGATATACAGATTGCTTCAGCTCCTGAAAGATCTGGGATTGGAACTTTTGTTTGCTGTGCCATATTTAAACATTCAGAATTGTTAGAAGCTACTGGCGAAGCAGCCAATGCTTATGCGGAGTATCTTTCTATGGTAAGTTATCTGGAGAAGTCTGGTATTGAGATTGAACGAGAGACGAACTCTTTTGATGGGGAAACACTGTTAGGGTATTATTTTTATAGCTCTGTGTTGTCCACTGCACTGAATCATACAGTACGCGAAATAATCGCAGCATATAAAACTGGGATGTTAGATGATAAGATAATGCAGATGCAGTATAAGGATTCACTGCAGACGTTTAATGTGCCGATTGAAAAGTAATTATTTAGTGAAGAAGCCCCATCTAGTTAAATTTTTTACTAGATGAGGCTTTCTGTTTTCGGGCTAAGTTTATAATACTGTATACTCTCTAAATTTTGCGAATCTTAGTTGTATGCTCATATATCTATGTGTTAATATTAGCCTTTTTCGCTTGGGAAACAAGTTGCATAGGATTCAAATTGTACTGCATTCCATCCTTAATAAACTTCGTTCCACACTGATGAAAATCAAATTTTACACCATGTTTTATGCACTGATTTCTAATACTTAAAACCCAATCATAATCAAGTGGTCGAGCACATTTATCAGATTCTCCACCTACCATCACAAGTTCAACATTATCTAGATGTCGCTCAATATTAATATTTTCAATTAATGGCTGACATATAATATTTTTGTGCTTTATTGGCAGTGTATCAAAAATACCAAGTCTGTAATCTGCCATTTCCTGATTTTCAATCGTACAACCTACCGTTACATTTTCATAGCCATCTCCCCAATCAATAGGTATGCATTCGTTAAAACGTTCTATTCTCTTTGTCAAAAAAATAAAATGTAAATCTTGTCTTTCTTTTATAATTTTCCAACATTCATGACGCCATTCATCCGCATCTTCTATTAAGAAGTCCGAAGAAAAACAAAGATATATCGTCTCTCCGGATTTAATTTTATATTCACCCACATGTTCTCCACGTTTATACGTTTCAAACGGCAGATTCATTTTTTGCGTCTTTACAATTTTATTTGTATCAACCGCTCGTTTTGCATCTCCTTTGTGAATATAACAGAATTTACACCCTTCACTATGCTTATGGCAACCGCGCCAAGGATTCCACATCGCCATGTTAGAACCTCGATTTCTCATAATTGTATGGGATACTCGTCCCAACAACTACATCTTCTATTTTCTCAATTATTAACCAGTCGTCCATATTGCCTTGATGGTCAAACTCTAAAGGAGGTTCAATTGTTTCAACATCAACAAATTCAACTAGACACAGACATTTTTTATGCCATCTTTCCTGTTGTTTTAAAGAAAGATTCAATTTATTTTGATTCTTAGCTAACGTACTTGTAATTTCATCTTCTGTCAGTTTTACAAAGTTTTGAACTGTCTTTACTACTGCTCTGGCAGAAATACTGGCTGTTCCCTTTTCCATAAAATAAAGTATTTCTCCAGGGGACACCCTGCTATGCGGAATTTTACGTCCAGCTGCACCACGTACTACCATTGTTTTTGTACCATTTACAATTTTATTAATTACGTGTTCTCCGCATTTTCCTACATTATCACAATATACCAAATGTACCATAATATCGCCTACTTTCTTATAACCGGTATCCAGACTTCAAATGTTGCATTTTCTGGGTCCGGATTTAAATATACCTCAATGTCTGGTGCATTTGCGTATTCATATCCCGATGTTGGTAACCACTCTCTTACAATTCTTGCCTCTAGTTCCTGGATTGCTGTATTCTTCCCTTCTCCTGAAAAAACTGCCCACGTACATGCGGGTATTTGGAGTTCATCAAATTGCTCTGGTGTTTCCTTGGTCGTTGCTACTGCAATATAATATTTCCAATCCGTTTCCTTATTGCAACTGCTAACACCTAATAATCCTTTTAAATCAGTATCCATAAATGGAAGAAGTGCTGGTATTGTTCCATCCGTGGCACACTTTCCCCACATCTTAGGTACAATCTGAAAATTCTTCTCTAATTCTTTTTCTAATGGAGCTGATATCCCAATAATTTTGAAGGCTTCTTTTTTTATAATTCGATAATTCATTTCGCTATCTCCTTTGATTGATATTTGGAAATGAATTGGTGGAAAAGCTTTGACCACTACACCATCTTCTTTCATCTTTGATGGTGCGATATTATGTATGCTTTTAAATGCCCGATTAAATGCTGTAGGTGATTCGTAACCATATTTTATTGCTACATCAATCACTTTTTCCCCATTCATGATATCAACAGCAGCTAACGACATTTTACGTTTTCTAATATATTCAGATATCGGAACCTCTGTCATATATACAAACATTCTTTGAAAATGATACGAAGAACAACCAGCAATTTTTGAAACATTTTCCATATCCATACTATCTGTGATGTTTTCTTCAATGTAATTCATTGCACTATTTAATCGTTTAATCCAATCCATAATTCATCTCCTTGCTACCATTATAAAATGTATTCACATATATAACCTCTCTTTAAGAGTGCAAAAAAAGAGAGGTTCTGTATAATAATTTATTGTTCAGATACAAAATTTAATCTTGCAAAAGTTCTTATAATGATTATATCAAAATATTTCCACCAAGAAAACAATAATGTGAAAGCAGCGTTTTTTATCGTACTTTCACATTAAACTTCGAGCTAGTATTTATACCTTTTACTACTTGTAATCCTGCTATCTAATCAATGTATTGCTCAAATACCGAAATAACAATTTCCTTTAACCTTTTACTAGCGAATACATTTTCATGTCAATAACCTTACCATTTTTTACTGCGTTACTTCTTAATGTTCCCTCGCAATAAAACCCACATTTTTCAAGTATTCTGCATGAAGCGTTATTATATGCAAACGGCTCTGCGAAGATTCTAATAATATCAGTATTACTAAATATAAAATTGATTACTTGTTTAATAGCACTAGTCCCTATACCTTGTCCCCAAAAATCTTCTGCAACATAGTACCCCATTTCTGCAGTTCGAGAATGAATATTGTCCATACGAAATACACCTATGCTTCCAATGACTTTATTATCAACTGTTATAGCAAATGCATATGTAGTATTAACATCCGCATTTAGCATCGCATTAATAAAATCCTTAGCATCATTTTCTGTATATGGATAAGGTAATCCATCTCTTAAATTATCTTGAATTTTTCTATTATTTAAAGCTATAGAAAGTTCAGAGGCATCCTCAATTCTCCACATACGAATAGTACACTCCATGAATTCCCCCCTTAAATTCTAATCATATTATTATATTAAAATTTGGTAACTGTTCAGAACCCCCTTGGGGAACTAATTAATTTTTGTACAAAACAGAGAA
>JBGUEO010000085.1:0-5951 GCA_041821315.1 Velocimicrobium sp.
TCATGAATGAGGGGCTAGGGGAGTTGAGGTGTGCTTTGCACACTTTCTAGTTTTAAAAAAATTTAAAAAGTAGAACGTTCATAAAATAAATTATGTTAACTGAATGATTAATAATAAAACTGTAATAATACTAAAGGTAAGTATTATGATAACTATGGAGGTACTGAACAATTAGGTGTTTTCTAGTGACATAGTTATAAATCTTTAATGAATTAGTAATAAACATGTAATGATTCGTTTATAAATCGCATTGTTGTTCTTGTAAAAGTTTGGTAAAATATATGCTTAGAACCTTATAATATAAATGGATGACAGCTAAATATGACAAAAGAAACAGCTTTTGGAAAGTGGTATAAAAAGAGTTTGGGAAAATGGGTACCCCAATACGGTATCTTTTCGTTAATAATATGTTTTGCAATTAATAGTTTAGTTTACTCAGGGTCACAACAACTAATGAAACATGCCTATCACTATAATCTTACATCTGCAATAGACAGGCGAATTCCTTTCGCAAAAGAATGGGTCATCATTTACCTTAGTTGCTATACCTTTTGGATATTCAATTATATTCTGATAAGCCGTGAAGGAAAAGAGAAATGGTATCGATTTGTTACAGCAGATTTGATGTCTCGATTAATTTGTGGAGTATTGTTTGTTTTGTTGCCAACTACCAATATTCGTCCACCGGTGATTGGAAATGATGTATTTAGCGTGTTGGTAAGATTTGTCTATCAAATGGATATGCCAACTAACCTTTTTCCATCCATTCACTGCCTTGTAAGTTGGTTTTGCTTTGTTGGTATTCGAAAAAGTGAGAAAATTCCAAAATGGTATAAAGTATTTTCTTGCATATTTGCCTTATTGGTATGTGCGTCAACTCAGTTTACCAAACAACACTATCTGGTAGACCTAATAGGGGGAATAGTACTTGCAGAATTGTGTTATTACATAGCGAATCATACGCATATATATTGTTATATAAAAAGCTTTTTTGACATGGTAGAACGAAAAGCATTTGGAGAGACAGACTATAATGAATAAACGAAAAGGTATCTTGAATATTGTATTATTAATGTCTGTGTTTCTATTTACAATGTATTATATTTTTGAAGGTGAAGATATAGGTGAACTACGAAGGTACATCCAAAAGGCGGATTCCAGATATTGGCTTGCAGCGGTGGTATGTGTGGTACTTTTTATTGGAGGAGAATCTGTAGTCATATATTATATGATGCATACAATCAAACAAAAGATTGGTCTTGGACATTGTTTCCTTTATTCTTTTGTCGGATTTTTTTTCAGCTGCATTACCCCCTCCGCATCAGGTGGGCAGCCAGCGCAGCTCTATTATATGCGTAAGGATAAGATACCAATGCCAATAGCAACATTGGTGCTAATGATTGTAACAATTACTTATAAATCGGTGCTAGTCATGATTGGTTTCGCAGTGATGATGATTCGACCGACAAACATAATGTATTATTTACATCCCGTACTTGCCTGGTGTTATCTGGGACTTATATTAAATGTAGTATCAGTTAGTTTTATGCTACTTATTGTATTTCATCCAACAATGGCAAAAAGTATATTGTCAGTTGTGATTAAAATTTTGAACAAAATGCATTTGGTCAAACAACCCAAACGTTATTTTGATAAGTTTGAAAAAGCAATGCAACAATATCAAGAAGTTGCAGTGTATTTTCGAACACATAAATTGGTTGTATGGAATGTACTCGCAATGACGATCGTTCAAAGACTATTACTCTTTTATGTAACTTATTTGACATTGCGTTCCTTTCATATTGATGAAATAGGAATGGCAACAATTGTGGTATTACAAGGAATGATTTCGGTGGCAGTTGATATGCTTCCGCTTCCTGGTGGAATGGGAATGAGTGAGAAGCTTTTTCTTGCAATTTTCACGCCGATATGTGGCAATGTAACATTACCAGCTATGGTAGTTAGCAGAGGGTTAAGTTTTTATACGCAACTTATCATAAGTGCAGTGTTAACAATTGTTGCTCATTTGGTGATAGGAAAAGAAAGAAAGAAAGAAGGAAAAGTAAAATGATAGGTTTTTATGATTATACAGTGGTACTTACCTATATTAGCTTGATTTGTTCCATATTTGGTATGACGCAGGTAATTGGAGGCAGGTTTCGAACTGCAATTGTATGTCTTGCATTATCAGGACTTGGTGATATGTTTGATGGAAAAATTGCACGGACTAAAAAAAACCGAACGGATGATGAGAAATTGTTTGGTGTGCAGATTGACTCGCTATGCGATGTGATATGTTTTGGGGTATTTCCAGCAATGATTTGCTATATACTTGGATTGAGAGGGATTTTCGGTGGAATTGTCATTACATATTATTGTGTATGCGCGGTCATTCGATTGGGATTTTTTAATGTTCTTGAAACAAACCGACAGAGAGTAGAAGATGGAGCCAATAAGTATTATCATGGATTGCCAATTACTAGTATAACAATTATATTACCGATTATATTTTTACTTAATTTCTTTATTTCAGAGCAAGTTTTCAATTTGGTTTTGCTTGCTACTCTTTTTATAGTAGGCACATTATTTATTATTAATTTTAGGCTGAGAAAACCGACTAACAAAGAACTAAGTTTATTGGTCACGGTAGTAGCGTGTGCGGTTATTGTGATTTTAATGTTTTCACGATATCATATTTTACACATACAAGTACATGAGAACCCATTAATGCAAGAACTTTTGAAATAGAGGTGATTTTGAATGAAGTGTGTGGATCGTAATGGATATGAAGTAAAGCAAAACGAAACACAGAACAAAGTACTTAGCTTTTTATATCAGAGAAAGGCAGGAAGAATCCTATTAGCACAGCTTGTTAAACCATGGGTTTCGCAAGTTGCGGGGTGGTGTTTGAATCAACCAGCTTCAAGAGGTCTTATCAACTCTTTTATTAAAAAAAATGGGATTAATATGTCAGAATATGAGGATCAGGAGTACGCTTCCTATAATGATTTCTTTACAAGGAAAATAAAAAAAGGTCATCGTAAGATTGATGAACAGCCCAAACACTTTATAGCGCCATGTGATAGTAAACTTAGTATATATAACATTAGTAGTGATGCTCGCTTTAAAATAAAAAACACACGGTATTCGCTGGAAAATCTGCTGAAAAGTAAGAAATTAGCGGCTCATTACGAGGGCGGTATGTTTATGGTGTTTCGCCTTACCGTAGATGATTATCACCGCTTTTGTTACATAGATAATGGAACAAAGACAAAGAATTATCATATACCCGGAGTGTTTCATACAGTCAATCCACTTGCAAATGATGTAGTACCAATATATAAGGAAAATACCAGAGAATTTTCAATTTTAAAAAGCGAGAATTATGGAAACATACTAATGATGGAGGTTGGTGCTTTGTTAGTGGGTAAGATTGTCAATTATCATGAAAAGCACAAAGTGGTTCGCGGCGAAGAAAAGGGTAGATTTGAATTTGGTGGTTCTACCATCGTCATTTGCTTGGAAAAGGAAAGAGTTGTGATCGATGAAGATATTATTGTTAATTCTTCAAACGGGGTGGAAACAGCGGTTAAGGTGGGGGAGAAGGTTGGAGAGCAATTCTTTTTCTAAATTGAATAGTAATGGAAATAAAAGTCTTAGAGGGTTAATATCTAAGGCTTTTTGCATTACTTAGCAAAATGAACATAAAATATAATATATGTTTGACTAAAAATGATAGGTGATGTAAGATGTACTTTAAAATGTTACTGTTTACAGAACTGCTTTTTTGTAGCGGTGTGAACAGTAACTTTAAATTGTTGCATGAAAATGATTTAAGGAGGAATATAATGTACAGTTTAAAAAATGACTACAGTGAGGGAGCTCATCCTCGAATACTAGAGGCTCTTGTTAAGACTAATATGGAGCAAACAGTTGGGTACGGCTTAGATGAGTATTCGGAGGAAGCAAAGTGTTTGATAAAGAATTTAGTGGGAAATACAAATGTAGATGTTCATTTTTTTGTAGGGGGAACACAGACGAATCAGACGGCAATCGCCGCTTTTCTAAGACCATTCCAGGCAGCGGTATCAGCAGATACCGGACATATTAATGTTCATGAAACGGGTGCTATCGAAGCGACAGGGCATAAAGTAGTGACCGCTAAGACACTAGATGGAAAGCTTACACCTAAATTAATTGAAGAAATCATAAGTATACATACAGATGAACACATGGTGCAACCAAAACTTGTTTATATATCAAATTCAACAGAGATAGGAACGGTATATAATAAAGCAGAACTGGAGGCAATTTATTCATACTGCAAAGAAAATGATTTGTATTTATATTTAGATGGAGCGAGACTAGGAGCTGCTATTGCCAGTGGAAAAACGGATTTGACATTGCAAGATATTGCGAAACTTACCGATGCATTTTACATTGGCGGTACTAAGAACGGTGCATTATTTGGAGAAGCAATTGTTATTGTAAACGATGAATTAAAGAAAGATTTTCGATATATGATAAAACATCATGGTGGAATGTTTGCCAAAGGAAGACTTCTTGGAATTCAGTTCTTAGAATTATTTAAAGATGGTTTGTATTTTGAATTAGCAGAGCATGCGGATGAAATGTCTATGAAATTAAAGGAAGGTATGTTAGAAAAAGGATACCAATTTGCATCGGATTCCTATACAAATATGCAATTTCCAATTATGACAAATGCTGAAATAGCAAGACTTGAGCAAGAATTTAGGTTTGAATTTATAGAAAAAGCTGGAGAGGATAAATCAGTTATTCGTTTAGTAACGTCTTGGGCGACTACCAATGAAGGGGTTGAGGAATTCCTAAAAAGGTTGTAAAATAAGAACGGTATAAAAAAATTGAATGAAAATGAGATTTATTAAAAACGATAGAAATTGACGAACAAGCGTCGGAGGAATAAAATGAAATTTATAAACAAGAAAAAATTAAGTGTAGTAGTAGCATTTGCTATGTTGTTGACAACAGGGATGACAGCATTTGCTGCAGATGATTCTAAACCATACTTAGCTCTAGGTGCTGACTTATCAGATTCAGAAAAGGCAACTGTATTAGAGGAACTAGGTGTAAACGAAAGCGACTTAGACAACTATGACCTTATAACCGTTACCAATGATGATGAAAAAACTTATTTAAGTGATTATGTGTCAGACAGTATGATTGGAGATCGTTCCCTATCTTCCGTGTTAATCGAAAAACAGGATTCGGGTAGTGGAATTTATGTTACAACACATAATATATCTTATTGCACAACAGGAATGTATCGTAATGCATTAATAACGGCAGGAATTACAGATGCGAATGTAACAGTTGCAGCTCCGTTTGATATATCGGGAACAGCAGCGTTAGTCGGTGCCTTGAAAGCCTATGAAGTGATGACGGGTGAAACCGTATCAGAAGACAGTATTGATGCAGCAGTGAATGAACTTGTAACAACGGGAGACATTGCGGATACGGTAGGTGACAGTGAGAAGGTAGAACAATTAATTGCATTAGCAAAACAGTATGTGGTAGATGGAAATTTGAATTCAGAAGATGATATCATGAATGCAATTGAACAGGCGGCAAGTGAACTAGATATTACACTTACCGATTCACAACGTACGCAGATTAGCTCACTTATGACAAAAATATCAGCACTTGATATTGATAAAGAAGCACTTAAGACACAAGCAAAAGAATTATATGGTAGTCTAAAAGATATGGGCATTGACTTAAATGATTCAGGAGTTAGAGCTCAAATCAAAGATATCTTAGTTAATCTTTATGAATTAGTTAAGAGCTTTTTAAAATAAAAGGAACTACATTTCTAAAGAAACAGAGTGTCTGTAAGCAGTCACTCTGTTTCTTTTTGTTATATAATAGGAAAGTTCTACGAACTTCCCTATTATATAAAAAGGCACTACGTG
>JBGUEO010000086.1:0-5136 GCA_041821315.1 Velocimicrobium sp.
ATATTTGAATGCATCCTCAGTAGAGGATTATTTGTCTTACCCAAAAATGAATGAATGCAACTGTAAGCACTGTTTTTCTTTCTTCTAAAGCATCGGCACTGACCGGTGCTAATGTATTAAATTTTGTGGGACATAGTCAATAATGCTTGACAGGCTATACATAATAAGGAAATATAGAGTCCTAAATTCGCAATTTTAATTAGCCAATGGGTATTGTATAATGCTATTTCCTGGTCATCTCTTCTTTTAGAATTTCTAAAAATAATTTTTTAGTAGACGATACATATTGATTTTTTGATTTTTGTAGTATTCCAATCGGTATAAATGGGTTAGCAATATCAACCGGAAGCCTTATATAGTTTCTAGATACTTGTAAAGAAGAAATTATTACACCTACTGCTGAAAGCTTTTCAGCAAATAATGGAATTGAAGATATTTGGCTTATTGAATAGCAAAATGGTTTACTAGAAAGTTTGGAAATCTCATCTTCTAACCGAATGCTATATAAACAATTTTTTCCACCTATTATAAAAGGATATTCTAATAGCTGCTCCCAAGATACGGATTCTTTTTTAGCCAGTGGATGATTATGATCAACAATAAAATCTATTTTTTCGTTATAGATAGACTCAAAAGTTAAGTTATCTTGAGTATCATTTCTTGAACAAACAGCAAAATCTATGGTCTTATTAACCAAGGCAGTTGAAAGGGAATCGGTATTTCCAACTATAAAATTACAAGTAATATTGGGCTTGTAGTATGCAAATATTTTAAGTGCTTCTGGCAAAATATTAGTCGCAATCGTCTCCAATACACCTATATTCAAAACTCCAATTTCCTCTTTTTGCAAAAATTTTGCCTGTTCGGATACAAAATTCCAGTGATTAATAAGTTCATCCACTTCTTTTGCAAATATTTTTCCGGCAGGTGTTAATTCGACATCCCATCCTCTTTGAAAAAGCTTAATCCCTAATTCTCTTTCTAACCGTTGAATTTGATTTGTTATAGTAGACTGAGCGTAATGCAGCTTAATTGCAGCATTTGAAAAAGTTCTTTCTTGAATAATCGTACGGAAAGTAATTAATTCTTTTAAATCCATTTAGTGCACCTCATCTTCATCCGAAAAATTGATTAACTTCATTATTTTATTCAATTATACAAATAAATAGATCTGTTGTAAAATTAGAATATCAAATAGAAAAGGAGTTGATTATTAAATGCCATTTGTTAAAGTAAGCTACAATCAAGAAAAATATACTCAAGAGGAGCTGTCATTAATAAGTGAAAATATATTAAATTCACTTGTTGAAATTTTTTTTATTCCTCCAAAAGACTATTTTCAAATTTTCAATGCTCATAAGCAAAAAGAAATATACTATAATAAAGAATATCTCATCAACAGCATTAGAACGGATCGTATTCTATATATTCAAATTACTTGCGGTCCTGGTAGAACAGTAGAACAAAAAAAATCTTTGTATATGGATATAGCAACTCGACTTTTTACGAGCTGTAAAATTGCTAAAGAAGATGTTTTTATCATCCTCAATGAGACTCCTTTAGAAAACTGGTCATTCGGGGACGGCATCGCGCAAATGATCAGCTGACATAAAAATCAAATTATGGACTTTAGAAAGAAGGGATTTCAATGAAAAATAAATTAATTACTTCCATAGCACAAGAGACTCTAGGAAAATTTGCACCAACTTTTGTGAAATATACTGACGAAGTTCTTTTTGGTGATTCATGGAGAAGAGAAGAACTTACCTTAAGGGATAGAAGCCTTGTCACAATATCAGCTCTAGTGGGTGGTCAACATTTAGAGCAATTAGAATATCATTTACAACTTGCTAAAGAAAATGGAGTAAAAGAAGATGAAATTATAGAAACTATAACACATCTTGCTTTTTATGTTGGTTGGCCAAGAGCCGCCTCCGCTTTAGACATCGCTAAAAAAGCTTTTGAAAAATGATAGCACTTAATTGGTTTTTCGGCTTATTTACAATAACTGGGTAAATTGAAAAAGTAAATTCCTCTTTGTAGTATTAAATTCCACTGAGTAAGGAGGATTGTGGAAAAGCATGTTATTTAGTACTGTACGAACTTTGATTTAGGGTTATAATTTAATAATAAACCAAGTTTTTGTGATTTTTGCACATTCAAATAAGGAATCGCTGGTTGTGCATTTTCCCTGACCTTGGTTATCTTTTTTATTATTGGTTGATTTAGCCAAATAGTTTTGGTGTAAGAATCATCTCGTTCGCGTGTATCTTTATTAGGTTAAATATTTTTAAAAGAGTTTCATCCAGATGAGAAGTAGAAACATCCACTTTTCTAAGATATTAGGAATTGGTAAATTGGGGAGCGGAATTTAATTTTGCAATTAACAGATCAAATTTTTAGGACATTTTTAAAAACACTTGACAGGCTATACATAATAAGGAAATATATGCACAAGGTGTAAATCCATGAATATCTTCTTATTGAATTTAAGGAGATCACTGGCTCGCTTCTTTGTAGTTTGGCATACTTGCATTCTTCACTGTATTTATTTTCCAAATTACATATTTTTGAATCCAGTAGGTATGTTCCAGTGGACTACTGTCTTACCCAAATCAAGAGCTGCACGTAAAGCACCCGTAAGGTAACTCTTTGCATTTTTTATACTTTCATTAAGACTTTTTCCTCCCGCAAGATTGCATGCAATAGCAGATGACAGCATACATCCTGTGCCATACGTGTTGGGATTATCAATTCTTTCCGTACGATACCAGTACATATTATCATCTTCAGTACAAAGCAAATCAATCGCATCGCTTACAAGGTGACCGCTTTTTACTAGTACGGCACCTTTTATTTTATTAGCAATATATTTTCCTGCTTCGCTCATATCCTTCTCGTCTTTAATTTCAAAACCACAAAGCACCTGAGCTTGCGGAATATTTGGTGTGATAACCGTAGCGATTGGCAAAAGAAGATTAATAACTCACAACAAAATAAGTAGTCGAACTTGCTAGAGTTGCCATTTGCTTTTTCTTCGCTGTTCTAGTGTAATCTGAAATTACAGGTAGCCATGAAAGTGGCATAGCGACTGACAACTCGACTGCTGCACCGACGGTCAACCCTCCTTCTGAAATGGAGCTGATGTCGCCACGAAACACAACAATGCTCATTACAATTATAAGAATAAAAAGTCCACTCATCGCTACAATATTTATTTTCCCAAGGCTTTTTATTTCAATTAAAATCCAAACAATTATGAGTGCACCAATTATGAGTAACCACACCATGCCACCTCCGATATTCAATACCGCGTTTGCTGCGGTCGCTCCTACAGCAATCATTACGGCAGTCCAACCCACGAGTTGTAATACATTAAGTGAAGAAAAAAGCACAGACACATATTTGCCAAATAAAATCTTAACCGTTTCCATTGCGCTTTTTTCCGTCTTCGCACCTTTAATCCCCGCCAAGTATAGCAACACACAACCAATTAAATGGCCGAGCAATATAGCGGCAATCCCTTTGCTAAAGCCAAGTGGTGCAATAAAAGTTCCTGTTAGAATTTCTGGGATTGATACAGCAGCTCCGAACCAAATAAGTACATTAGTGGATACTTTTGTTTTAGTTTGTAACTTCCTACGTTGGCATTATCCAAATCAGGTTAAGGGTCGAAGTTAATAACTGCCTCTCAGCCTGCTCACAAGCTCCCCTGTATAAATATTCAATTTCATATAGTGTATCATGAATTTCATTTTTTTCAAGTTTATTCTTAATTAATTAAATAAGGGAATGCAAGCACGAGATGTAAATCCGGTAACAACCATGAGGCTATGTTTTTATGTAACAAAGAACATACCTCATGGTTGTTTGCCTGATGTCCGATTTATTTAATTGATTTCTTCTATTGATAGAGATATTTTTATACATAATTTTAGTGCTGTTAATCCATTTACTAGGACAAATTCGCTGCATCCCAGCAAGGACGGATTTTCCTTCTTACGCATTCCTTTATCATTGTAGACGCTCCTGATGCCAATTTGCCGTTTTGCATCACTGCATATCCAAATCCTCGTGTCAGATAATCCTCTGCGGATGAAAAAGTTTCGCAAAACTCCTATGACCAAGCCTCGTTCATTGCCTGATGATAAATATTTTCATTAAATGGTACATCAAATCCTTCTGGTATGGAGTCAATGTATGATTGCAGTACGCTATTATCAAATTTATAATCTTTCTGTACGATTCCATAACGAGGTACAACGATTGGATTGTATTGGGTCATCGTCAATAATAGTTTTTCCCAATCCGGCTCAGTCTCCGGATAGATAGCAATCAGGCCCTGGCTTTTGGTGACAGAAAATATGTTTCTGACAAGGTACTCAGCTTCTTGTGAAATAGAATTGCCACCCTAAAAACAATATTCTCCGCTCACAATCATTACGGTCTTAGGGTGATTCATGGTTTGAACAAATGCACTTCCCATATAGCCCTGCAAACATGATTTTACCATGAAATCTTCAACTCCATTAAACAATAATGCTACTTTTGATAATTGGATTTTTTCTACTTCAATTATTTTATTTCTCCTATTTTCGCAATTCAAGGTACATGTAGAAATTTATATTATTGTTTTAACGTAAACGTTATATGCCTTATTTAATATTTCCCACGCAATTTCAACATCTTTTTCCTCTGTCCTCCAATTGCTGATAGCTGCCCGTATTCCAGGTGTTTCTTTATATATTGTTTGCGTAAAAAATGCCCTACCATCTTCATTCACTAAATTCAAAAATTGCTGTATATTCTCTAATGTCATCGTATGTTCATCAAAATGAATGGTAAAGCAGACAACATTTAATCTGGTC
Source organism: Velocimicrobium sp. (assembly GCA_041821315.1). Taxonomy (GTDB): domain Bacteria; phylum Bacillota; class Clostridia; order Lachnospirales; family Lachnospiraceae; genus DIGJ01. The sequence goes on from JBGUEO010000086.1 coordinate 4,869, forward strand.
GTTGATAATAATCTGAAATTCATTGATTCATCGATTTTTTCACTTAACGAATGTGCTAATTCGCAATTTCTCTCAATGATCTCCTGATATCCGTTTTGCCCATATGCCTTTACCGTAAACCATACAGGAAGCGCTCTTAACCTCCTTGAATTCTCTGGAACCAAATGAACATAATCAGGCTCATCGGAAAGCTCGCCCAAATATACTGCATTGTTTTGAAAAACCTGAAGCTGAAGCTTTGGATGTTTTGTGAATTGCATGGCACTAT
>JBGUEO010000087.1:0-5098 GCA_041821315.1 Velocimicrobium sp.
AACTCAATTCAAGAAATACTCTTTTTTTTGGACACAGAAAAAATTACGCCCTCAATAAAGAGGCTGTGGCATGTGTGTCCAGTCTCTTTGTGCGAAAGGCATTCGTACCAGTCATAGCTTATGCTAGGACTGGTTTTCGTTTTAGGAATAGCCATTAAAAAAACACCAGCCGTGGCTGGTGTTTTTTTAATCTTTTTATGTATGAGGTTCTCCTTACTGAAGTAAGGAAAGAACTCCCTTTGTTGACTGATTTGCCTGAGCAAGCATAGACTGTCCAGCTTGAGTAAGAATGTTGCTCTTGCTGTAGTTAACCATTTCAGATGCCATATCAACATCACGGATTCTAGATTCTGCAGTCTGCGTATTTTCAGCAGCAGTATCAAGATTTGCAATGGTATGTTCCAGACGGTTCTGGACAGCACCCATACGTCCTCTAGCAGCAGATACAGTTTTGATTGCGTTATCAATCAGAGTAGTTGATTTCTTAGCGCCATCCTGAGTACTTAAGTCTACTTTATTGCCAGCAACGCCAAGTGCTTTTGCACTCATTTCTTCAATGTTAAAGGACATTGTCTGTCCCTCATTAGCACCAATCTGAAGAGACATACCTTTTGATTTACTTCCAGTTGAAGAAACGCCTGGTTTTAAATTAATGAGAGTATCATCAGTTGTATCTGGTGATGCATTGATGCCTGTTTTTGCTGAAATAAGATCTGCCATGGCTCCAACTTCATCGATTGTACCTGAAGCAGAATCTACTGTACCAGCTTGTGTTGTAACAACGTTAACATCACTGTATTCATCACCTAAGGCTCCAACACCTGCAGAAGTAGCAAACATGAAGCGGTCGCCGTTCACTTCAAAAATAAAATCGTCCACATTTTCAGTAGCGGCACCGGTATAAGCATTTAAGTTACCGGTATCAATACTTTGAAATGCATCTGCTGGAAGTATAGTATTAGTACCTGCTGTTGTTCCTACTGCGGCTAAACCAACAGGGGACACAACCGTTGTAACACCAGCTATAATATTTGACTCTTGTGTGGATACGATTCTAGATGTATCAGTTCCACCAGTTTTGGCAGTGAATTCAAAGGTATTAGCTACTGTACCTGCGGCTATAGTGAAATCTTCTGCTAATGAAGACTGTTTTAACTCTCCAAGGAAAGCAGTATTTTTTTCAGTAATGCTAGCAGCACCAGCAGTAGATACTGCATATTCCCTAGAACCATCTTCACTAACTAAAGTATTTGCATCCTTATATTTAAGATTGATAGTAAGGGATTCTTGCTCATTTTTGTCATTCAGATAATTAATTGTCAGGCTTGTGGTATCACCAACTTTCATACCAGAGTCAGCAGTAAGTGTTGTGCCAGTAACATAGTCACCTTTAACAGCTGCTGTAGTTGTAAGGGAACCAGCTGCAAGAGCGGATGTACTTACAGAAGCATCTACGCTAACACCTTTCGCGGAAGAACCGCCACCTAAAGATCCATCTAATAATTTCATCGTGTTGAATTCAGTAGTATCAGATATTCTTGTGAGCTCTTCCTGTAACTGACCGATTTCGTCGCTAACAGCACTACGGTCATCATCTGTTTCTGTACCATTGGATGCTTGAACAGAAAGTTCTCTCATTCTTTGAAGGATAGAGTGGGATTCACTTAAAGCACCTTCAGCGGTCTGGATTAAAGAAATACCATCCTGCGCATTGCTGGAACCCTGTGATAAACCACGAATCTGACCTCTCATTTTTTCAGAAATGGAAAGTCCTGCTGCATCATCTGCTGCACGGTTGATTTTGTATCCACTGGATAACTTTTCTGTTGATTTTGCCTGTGCGTTTGCTGTTACACCTAACTGTCTTTTCGCGTTCATCGCGGACATATTGTGTTGTACTATCATACTCATAATTTGTTCCTCCTTGTAATTAATGCCGCAAATCCTTTTGCGTGCATGTGATTTCTATCGTAGTTGCCGTCAAAGATGAACACGATAGATAATGAAAACTCCTAGGTTAGTCTTCGCTATTATCGATGTTGCATCTTTGTCTTACATTTTATATATCGGATGTATTTTTTAATACTTAACACCAAAATTGTAAAATTATAAATTTTTTTGAACATAGCCTTTGTCATTTTTTCGATACTGTTTTCAAACTATAGAAATTACTGCAACAAAGACTCGCTATATAAGATTATCCCAAAAATGAAAAAACTACTTGTACTTTTTTATTAATAATGGGTTACTGGAAAAACATTTGCAAGAATATATGCAGCGATACCAATGCATAAAATATTGGAAATGAATACAACATTACATAAAGCGAATATTTTGAAGTTTATAGGTATTATGGATGAGAAGTTGGTAGAATATTATTCAGATACGTCGATAGCTATTGTAGACTCAAATAGTATTGTTACTGTGTTGAAACCAGGAAACACAGTGGTAACTGCTTCTAGTGAGGGACTAACAATAATGACTGTTACCGATGCTGATGGAAATGAAATAGGACAGGTATATGTTAGAGTAAGACAGTAATAAAGGGTTACTTAAAAACAAATGACATTAAAGATGTAAACAGCGGACGCGACCAATCAACACCATAAACACTGTATTTACGGTTAAAAGAATAGAGGTAAACATGGCGATATCCTTATACGCTTGAATTAATTGTGTAAAATATTGGTAAAATTTAAGTCTACCACATAGATTTTTGAATTAAAAGTCTATTAAAACTCCAATCGTAACATTATAATTAAAGAAAAATGATTGTGAGGGAAACTAATGAAAAGATTAAAAAGGGTGATTTGTGTAATAGCTTTTTGTGTAGTGGCAATGATGGGGTTGTCCAGTGTGAGTTTTGCAGAAACAGTAGAGTATACAAATAATTTAATACCTAAAATGACAAGTAATGCAGCACCAAGTGGGATTGTAACATGTTCTGAAGCCTCTCTGCCAGCTTGGCAGGCATTTGACAGAAATATTAACCATCCTTATGGTGGACCATATCATACTTGGACAACGACAAAGACTTCAGGATGGTTAGCCTATGAGTTTGAATTGCCACAAACGATTTGTAAGTATACGCTTGCACAAAATATTTATACTGGTAAAGTTATATTTCCAAAAAATTGGACATTTGAAGCATGGGATGGAGCAACTTGGATTGTATTGGATACAAGAACAAATATAACTAATTGGACGAATGGCGGCAAAAAGGAATTTGTTTTTGATAATGATCAAGCCTATATAAAATATAGAATTAATATTACTTCTCCTGTTACGAAAACGGATTATACATCAAAACTTGCAATTGGTGAATTAGAAATGATGGCTGCTGTTACAACGAAATCTTCACCAACTAATTTAGCAGCAACGAGTATTGATGAAAAAGTTAATCTATCTTGGGATGTAGTAGATGGAGCAACAAGCTATAACGTAAAGCGTTCTGAAGCAATAGGTGGAAACTATAAAGAGATTGGAACAAGTAATAATTCAAGTTATATAGATACTTCTGTAATAAGTGGTACTACATATTATTATGTTGTTAGTGCGATTGTAGAAGGGACGGAAAGCGCTAATTCAAATGAAGTATCTGCCACACCAATGGCACCAACAAAAAAATTAAAAATAGTGCTTGAAGTAGATGAACAGTTACAACTAAGTCTTGATGAAGATTTAAGTGAAAATGTAAACGCTACTTGGAATTCATCGGATACGTCTGTAGCTACTGTAGATTCAAACGGTATTGTTGCTGCGTTGAAACCAGGAAACACAGTAGTAACAGCTTCTTGTGAGGAAGAATCATATAGTGAATCCATTAATATATTAGTTTTAGAAGATGCAACAGACTATAGATTAGCAGTTGATTTAAAAGTGGGAAAGAAATGCAGACTGACCGTAGATGATAATAGCAATAAGGTACCGGTAACATGGGCTTCAATGGATTCGACAATAGCTACTGTTACCAGCAAGGGAAAAGTAAAAGCAGTAAGTGAGGGACTAACAATAATAACTGTTACCGATGCTGATGGAAATGAAATAGGGCAGGTATATGTTAGAGTAAGATTGTAATAAAGGGTAACTTAAAAACGAATGACATTAAAGATATAAAAAGCGGACGTGGGGAGATTTTGAAAACGGACGCAATAAAATATGCTACAAGGCTATTGGGTATTTGAATCAAAAGGGGAACGGCTGCTAGAAAATCAAGCGCATGTGCATTGCGTAAAACCTCAGATATATCTAAAATTGACTCTTAGGGGAGCCAATTTTAGATTGAGTTTTTACTACATATGCTCAAATGATTTTCTAGCAGCCATTCCCCTTTTGATTCAACTGTAAGGTATTGGAGCATCTTTTTTTGCTGATTTTCTAAGAGAGTCCGCGGTCGGGATAACCATAAATATAGAATTTGTCGGGGGGAATGGTCACTTTTTTCAAGGACGGAATGGGCTACAAATTATATACTTGACGGTTGAAACAGACAGCGGAAATTTTTCAAACGTCAACAAAAACAGTTCGATTAAGTAAATCTTGAAGAGAAACATACAGAGCCCGGAAATAGTCATTTGAGCATACGAAGCAGAAACTCTAACGACAATTCACTCCTACACGAGTGAATTGTCGTTGACTTAAGGTTCTGCGTAGTGTTCATGCGCTTGATTTTTCTGGGCTCTGTATGTTTCTCTTCGAGAATATGAATACCTACCCCTGTTTTTGTGCCCGTCCCTCTTTTGATTCAACCGTAAAGTAGTTGGGCATCTTTTTTTGCTGATTTTCGAAGATATTTTGCTATGGACTTTAACTATAAATGCAGAATTTATTGGGTGGAGTAAGTTGTTTTTCAAGGATTAAGATAACTGCAAATTCTGTATTTCACGGTTGAAACAGACAGCGGAAATTTTTCAAACGTCAACAAAAACAGTTCGATTAAGTAAATCTTGAAGAGAAACATACAGAGCCCGGAAATAGTCATTTGAGCATACGAAGCAGAAACTCTAACGACAATTCACTCCTACACGAGTGAATTGTCGTTGACTTGAGGTTCTGCGTAGTGTTCATGCGCTTGATTTTTCTGGGCTCTGTATGTTTC
>JBGUEO010000088.1:0-5009 GCA_041821315.1 Velocimicrobium sp.
TTTGCAGCATTGATACTCTTGCCACTTTTATTATTCAAAAAAGGAAATCGGCAAGACCGTTATTGTCACATTACAGCCTCTTTTTTCATTTGTTGGAGGACATTTCTTATTTAAGGAACGCTTCGGCAAGGAAGCAATCGACAGCTGTTTTGTATCCTTAATTGGTTGTTTCATCATTGGCTGGGGAGACTTTGAAGCCAGTTATCAAGCTTTATTCGGTGATGTGCTTGCCTTCATAGCCGCTGGTGTCATAACTGCCTATTTTTTTATTGGACAGCACATGCGAAAAAAAATGTCTGTCATTCCCTATTCAATATTAGGGTATTCAAGCAGTGCATTTTTTTTAGCGGTGTATACACTTAGCCAGCATATATCTTTCATTAACTATCCTCTATATACATGGAAATCCTTTATCGGATTAGCCTTGATTTCTACGATTTTTGGACAAATGGTTTTTAATTGGCTGCTTAAATGGTTGAGCACATCAGCTATATCAATGAGTATTTTAGGTGAAACAGTTGGAACTTGTATCCTTGCTTATTTCATTTTGGGCGAAGTTATCTCATTGCAACAGGGGGCAGGTATAACAATCACATTAGTTGGACTCGCCTTGTTTTTATTTCACCAAAATAACGCTCGAGCAGAATGCTAACTTGGGGAGTTATATATGATTATCCCATTTAACAATTAACTTGTGTTCGTTTAACGAAATGATTTATTTACTATTCACGTCATATCATATTTAAAAATTGGAGGTATTTAAAATGGAAAAAATTAATATGGAAGAAAAACTTAGCCTTTTTAATGAATATTGGAGTCCCAAAATTATAGGTGAAGTTAACGAGTCCTATGTGAAATTAGCCAAACTGAAAGGCGATTTTATATGGCACACTCATGAAAATGAGGATGAAATGTTTTATGTACTAAAAGGCGTATTAACCATTAAATTTAGAGAAAAAGATGTACAAATCAATGAATGCGAATGTATTGTAATCCCTAGAGGAATCGAGCATATGCCTGTTGCGAAGGAGGAAGTTCATGTAATGCTTGTAGAATCGAAGACTACTTTAAATACAGGCAATGTAGTAAATGAAAGAACTGTAGAAAACCTAAAGAAAATCTAAAAAAAGAGGTTATGTTTTCCAAAACGAAGAACATAACCTCTTAAGTTTTTTATTTTTTACACCTTTAGACTTTGAATTCACTTTTTGAACTACCAAAAAAGCTCCACCCACTGATCTATATTAACTTCTTATAACCACTCCAATCAGGATTCAAGCAATATTCTTTTCCATCAGGAATTAAATGAATATAAACGATCTTCTCGTCTGCAAATTTCAAACTATTCTCAACCTTGAAAATACCGTCGACATGACTATCCTTCATATTTTTTAGTAACTCTTTTTTCGCTTTCTCTTTCGCTTCTTTTTCCGTTTCTGCTACAAAAAATCCATACTCATGTTGTTCTCCAAAGGTTTCCTTTAAATAACCACCCATATTTACAAAAAACAGATTGAGTTCTGTATTTTGCGGATGAACTTCAATCTGAATAGCATACCCATCTGCACCTGTAAGTGCTTTATATTCATCTAGATGCAAATGTTCTCCATACCAGCCTTCTTTAAGAATCTCATACGTATTTTCTATGCAATCTGCTATAACCAGTTGCACATCATGTACTTCAATGTTCGCTTTGCTAATACTTCCACCAATTCCAATCGCAAATAACTTTTTCATATATTCCTCCTGCTATTACGCTTTAGCAAACTCAAACTTTGCTTCGTCATTTTACTATAACTTTAATCTTCTCCAAAGGTTTTGTTCGTAAATTCCTTTGCCTTAACTGCTCGATACTGTTTAAACTTTTTATCCGGAATGATTACTGCATTAACTGGGCAAAAACTCAGGCATCGCATGCATAACTCGCACGAGTCGTGCCATTGGGGATACTCTTTCATATCAATATTGTTCACGGGACACAGCTTTGAACATAAACTGCATTTAATACATTTGTCTTTATCCACAGCAATTTTTCGTCCTTCAGCCAAATTTATACGTTGCATCACAAAATTGTTGCAGCAAACATGATACAGTCCTTTTGAAAGAAATGGGATGCGCCTCCAAGAAGTATTACCTTCAATAAGATTCTCTGTATATTCTCTCGCTTTTCTAAGACCATTATTTATTTTTTTCTCATTCTCTTCCTCATTGATCTGCTTGGGAAGCCAGTTATTAGGCATCACAATCTCACAGGCACCGATACAGTCATATCCCTTTTCTGCTAGAACTTTTTTCAGAGGTCCCACAATAGCACCAGAGAAAGCCATCATAGTATCCACCATAAAGACAGGTGTTTTCTCAGCCCTTGGAAGTGCTTTTAGGAAATTCCATACAAATGGCAAGGTGGATTGGAAAGCAACCGGAAAGGCAATCCCGAAAGGGGTAGAGATGTCTATTTTCTTTGGATCAGTATCTTCAATTTTATAGAGCTTAACCTGTATTCCTTTTGCGGAAAAGGTTTTTATCATTTCTTTCACTACCAACAACGTATTTCCGGTTCCTGAATAGTAATAAAAGTTGATGTGTGTTCCTAACATAATTAATTCCCTCCTGTTCTATGAATACGATAAGAAGCATATCCACCATCTGATATCTTTACATTAAATCTTAATCATGGACCAAAGATTTTGAGCAATTTTCTTTCCATTCATAATAAGTGATGATTCGGTGCCAGTAACTGCACAAGCAAACATAATCCCTTCCACAAGTACGGCAATCTGAAGTGCGAAAGAATGCGAATCAATATCTTTTTTTACTTCTCCCTTTTCTTGTGCTTCCTTAAATTTTTCTTCGATTAATGGAATGTTGCCGAAAATATAGTCAGCCACCTTTGTTTTAAATTCCGGGAATTTTTTAATAGAATCAATTAAAACAAGATAAGTATCACTGCTGACATTGTTATAATATTTGCTGTAGGAGAAATAATCAGAATAATCAAAGGAGTTTTGTATCAGTTCCTTTATGTTTTTTGAAGAAGTATTTTTTTCATCCGTCCATTTCTTAATTTCCTCCATTATTACTTCAATTGCTTGGATAAAAATCTCATCCTTACTTTTAAAATGATGGTAAAAAGCGCCTTTCGTAATATTACAGGCATTTGTTATATCATTAATGCTTGTGTTATCGTAGCCATTAGCTATAAACATTACGACCGCCTGATGCAATAACTGTTCCTTTGTTTTCATATTCGTTTTCTCCTTTATCAAAACATACTAAACGGTTGGTATGTTTAAATAAGTATACTAATCTTATAATAGATTGTCAAGGCTATACATAATAAGAAAATATACGCACGAGGCGTAAATCCATGAATAAAAAGGATGCTATGTTTTTATGTAACAAAGAACATAACCTCATGGTTGTTTGCCTGATGCCCGATTTATTAAATTGATTTCTTCTATTGAAAGAGATATTTTTATACATAATTATAGTGCTGATAATCCATTATATAAACCTTCACACTTATAAACTTATAATCACTAATTACTTGATATTCTTCCTTTGTAATTACATCTCCATATGCAGCCTTATTTCTTAAATCATGCAAGTCCTCTAATTAATTTTTCAAATCAAAGGATGTACTTCTTAAATCATTATCATGCTCAATAACATATCCTTGAGAGTCTACTAGCACAAATTTCCCGGCTTACTTATATGGGTAGTGTTATATTCCCCACGATATTCATAACCAAGCTTTAATGCCATTTTTTTCGAAATCAGATTCGCTGCATCCCAGCAAGGACGGATTTTCCTTCTTACACATTCCTGTATCATTGCAGCCGCACACGCGAGCGCCAGTCCATTTCTTTTATATTTTTTATGCGTTGCGACTTGTATCTCAGTGCCTCCGTTATAAACCGTCATTGTAGAGGCTCCAGATGCCAATTTACCATTTTTTTGCACTGCGAATCCGAATCCTCGTTCCAGATAATCCGCTGCGGATGAAAAGGTTTCGCAAAACTCCTGTGACCAAGCCTCTTTCATTGCCTGATGATAAATATTTTCATGAAAGGGTACAAGTTCAAATCCTTCTGGTATGTAATCAATATATGATTGCAGTACGCTATTATCAAACGTATATTCTTTCTGTACAATTCCATAACGAGGTACGACAACCGGATTGTATTGAGTCATCGTTAATAATAGCTTTTCCCAATCCGACTCACTCTCAGGATAGATAGCAATAAGACTCTGGCTTTTGGCGACAGAAAATATGTTTCTGACAAGGTACTCAGCTTCTTGTGAATTAGGATCGCCACCCCAAAAACAGTATTCTCCGCTCACAATCATTACGGCCTTAGGGTGATTCATGGTTTGAACAAATGCACTTCCCATATAGCCCTGCAGACATGCTTTTACCATGGAATCTTCAATTTCATTAAATAATAATGATACTTGTTCTAATTGCGTATTTTCTACTTCAATCAATTTATTTCTCCCATTCTCGCAGTTTGATGTATATTAAGAGCTTTATATTATTGTTTTAACGTAGGAGTTATACACCTTATTTAATACTTCCCACGCAATTTCAATATCTTTTTCCTCTGTCCTCCAATTACTGATAGCTGCACGCATTCCAGGTTTTCCTTTATATATGGTTTGAGTAAAAAATGCGCTACCATCTTCATTCACTACATTCAAAAATTGCTGTATATTCTCTAATGTCATGGTATGTTCACCAAACTGAATGGTAAAGCAGACAACATTTAATCTGGTCGTTGACAGTAATTTAAAATTCTTCGATTCATAGATTTTTTCACTTAGCAATTGCGCTAATTCGCAATTCCTCTCAATGATCTCCTGATATCCGTTTTGCCCATATGCTTTTATTGTAAACCATACAGGAAGAGCCCTTAACCTCCTTGAATTTTCTGGAACTAAATGGACAAAGTCTGGTGTTTCGGAAATATCGCCTAAGTATACGGCATTATTTTGAAAAACCTGAAGCT
>JBGUEO010000089.1:0-3907 GCA_041821315.1 Velocimicrobium sp.
GGAGCATTGGTTACACTTGTATTTGCAGAAGTAAATCCATTAGATACCATTGTTGGACAAATGGATACTGCTTTTAAAGAAAAAGTAGAAGAACTTTCAGGTGGAGAAATCACAGTTGATATTCAAGCAAGTGGTGTCTTAGGATCAGAAAATGATGTTCTTGACACGATGCTTGGTGGTGGAGAAACAATTGATATGGCACGTATTTCAGCATTTGCACTTACAAGCTATGGCGGAGAAAAATCAAAACTTCTATCTGTACCTTATACATTTGTAAGCCGTGAACATTTCTGGAATTTTGCTACATCGGATATAGCATCAGAATTCTTACTAGAGCCACATGATAATGGAAGTGGAGTTAGAGGATTGTTTTATGGTGAAGAAGGTTTCCGCCATTTCTTTACAGTAGATCCAGTTAACACCATTGAAGATTTAAAAGGAATGAAGATTAGAGTTTCAAATGATCCAATTATGAATGGTATGGTAGAAGGACTTGGAGCTTCACCTACAGTTGTATCTTTTGGTGAACTTTATTCAGCATTACAAACAGGTGTTGTTGATGGTGCTGAACAACCAATTGCTAACTATTTATCAAATGCATTCCAAGAAGTTGCTCCAAATCTTATACTAGATGGTCATACACTTGGTGCAGTTCAGGTAATTATAACAGATACTGCTTGGGATAAACTTTCAGAAGAATACCAAGCTATCATTGAAGAAGCAGGTCAATACGCATCAGAATATGATAGAAAGATTTCAGAAGATGCTGAAAACAAAGCACTTGAAGAATTAAAAGCAGATGGTGTAAACGTTGTTGAAGTTACTGATATCAAACCATGGCAAGATGCATGTAAAGATATTATAGAATCATCTACAGCAGACAATAAAGAACTTTATCAACAGATTCTTGATATGCAATAAGAAAATTCGTTTTTTAGAATTTATAGTGCGCAGGTAGTTGAAAATGCGTTTAATAGGCACAGAGGAGAAGATTGACTTCTGTGCCTAACTTTATGAGGAGGTAAAATATGCCTAGAATTTTTACAACAATTGATAAGATAAAGCCAGCTTACGATGTGACATACAAATTTGTGCTTTTCTTATGTAAACTTCTTTTAGTAACGGATATTTTAGTTACATGTGTTTCGGTAACTGGAAGATATATTCCTTTTGTTCCAGATCCAGCATGGAGTGAGGAATTAGTATTAACATGTATGTCTTATATGGCAGTTCTTACTGCGGCTTTGGCAATTAGAAGAGGAGCACATATCCGTATGACAGCTTTTGATCGTTACTTACCTGAAAAATTATTAATAGTGTCAGATATTATTTCAGATGTTTTCGTTTTAATTCTTGCTGTCATTATGATTAAAGTTGGATGGAGTTATGCAGTTAGCATTGGATCAAAAGGAACTTATGTTAGTATGCCTACAATTTCAAGATTTTGGATGTATTTTCCAGTTCCGTTAGCTGGTGTAGCCATGCTTGTTTTTGAATTGGAGTCTATCTATAATCATACTAAAAGAATATTTGTAAAGAAGGGGGTTGCATAATGAGTACAGAAGGATTAGCTATTTTAATTTTACTTGGAAGTTTTTTTGTTATGATATTATTAAGGTTTCCTATTGCATATGCAGTAGCACTTTCATCATTATTCTGCCTTCTATATCAAGGTCTTCCACTTACAACTATATGCCAACAGATGGTAAAAGGAATTAGTTCTTTTAGTCTTATGGCTGTTCCATTCTTTATTACAATGGGATGTCTTATGGGTGAAGGTGGTATCTCTGAAAAGCTAATCGCATTAGCAAGTGCATGTGTTGGATGGATGCGTGGTGGTATGGCAATGGTTAATATTGTATCCTCTTACTTCTTTGGCGGAATTTCAGGTTCTGCATCAGCAGATACAGCATCACTTGGTACTATTTTAATCCCAATGATGGTAGACCAAGGATATGATGCTGACTTTTCGACAGCAGTTACAATTACTTCGTCTTGTGAGGGTCTTTTAGTTCCACCAAGTCATAACATGGTTATATATGCAACAACAGCAGGTGGTATTTCAGTAGGAAGTCTTTTCCTTGCAGGATATATACCGGGCGCATTACTTGCAATGACCTTAATGATAGGTTCATATATAATTTCTGTTAAAAGAAATTATCCAAAGGGTGATAAATTTAGTATAAGAAATTTACTGAAACAGTTAAGCGTTTCAATATGGGCTCTAGCCGCAGTCATGATTGTTGTAATCGGTGTAGTTTGTGGTGTGTTTACAGCTACCGAATCAGCAGCAATTGCAGTTATATATAGTTTGATTGTTAGTGTTTTTATATACAAAGGTCTTGATTGGAAGGGTGTATGGCATGTACTTGAAAAATGTATTGATACACTTTCTATTGTATTAATATTAATTTCAACTTCAAGTATTTTTGGATACTGTTTAACCCGTTTACATGTTCCGGATTTAGCAGCGAAGGGCATTGTAGGAATGACTGATAATCCAATTATTTTAGCACTTATGCTTAATCTTATACTCTTAGTATTAGGATGTATTATGGATATGGCTCCGATTATATTGATTGCTACTCCAATTTTATTACCAATTGCAACGTCAATCGGTATAGATCCAATTCAATTTGGTATTATGGTTGTACTTAATTGTGGTATTGGTTTATTGACACCTCCTGTTGGTGCTGTATTATTTATCGGTTCAGCAGTTGGAAACGTACCAATGGAGAAAGTAGTCAAAGCTGCATTACCTTTCTATATATGTATGATAATCACACTATTACTGATTACTTTTATTCCAGGAATAAGTTTATGGTTACCAACATTATTAGGGTAGCAGGTTATGAAATATAAATTTATATATAAATCCACTTCTTTTGATTTTTGGCAACTATCTATGTACTATACATACAGCTCACTTGCTGGGTTGTGCAATGTCATATTTGCAGTTGCTATGATTTTGATGACAACGAAATTTTGGGGTGATGTTAATAGTTTTGTTAAAATGCTTTTAGTTTTTGCCTGTTGCTTATTTCCAATTATTCAGCCTTTAGGGATTTATATAAGAGCAAAAAGACAGTCGGCAATTGCACAGAGTATAGACATTGAGTTTGATGAAGTTGGAATTCATGTCAAATCCAACAATCAAAGGTCAGATTTAGAGTGGAAATCTATTAACAAAGTATCAAAGAAACACAATATCTTGGTTATATTCTCAACTACTACTCATGGTTTTTTATTAACAAACAGAGTGCTAGGAAAACAAAAAGAAGAATTATATAACTATGTGATATCAAAAATGAATAAATAGACTATAATTAGCAAAGCCGTATTTACGGCTTTGTTTTTACTATCTTATCATATTAAAATTTGATATAATTCATTAGTGAAGTATCATATTTTGAGCAATCAAAAAGAGCAATTAGAGAAAAAACTCCAGTTGCTCTAAATATGATTCTTCGCAATTGTACCAACTCGCGGAAACGTAGCCAGTACATGGGATTTGTATGATACGCTTTTTAAGAAATTTTGTATGTTTTGAATTTCAAAATTAAAATTAGTGGTATTGTTTTCGGTAAAAGACGATTTTGTGGCACTACAAATAAGCCTCCATAGGAGACGTCAAAAAATATTCAGTTTCTAATTTTAGTTACGAAGATGATAAGTGCGTCCTGCATGGCGAAAATGATCGCAACCACAGTTGGGGCAAAGATGTACATTTACATTCCAGATTGTAAGAAGTAATTCATCTGTGTTCATATTTGAATAGAGAGATTTAAATAACTGCATCCCTGTTAGTTTTGAAATAAGCTTTAAGTTTATCTTTTTATAGCGGTTATTCAAAAAGCCATAATATCTGATTTTTTGAAATCCACTAGGAAGTACATGCATAAGAAAA
>JBGUEO010000090.1:0-3011 GCA_041821315.1 Velocimicrobium sp.
TGTTATTCGTAATTTTACACGCATCCAATTCTCGTATTTTAAATCAAATTAAAAGAAGGTATACGGTAAATTATTCTGCTCTATGATACGTCAGATTGTTTTATCCTGTACCTTCTTGTGTTATCATGATTAAGTCACTTAATAAAAAAGTAGCAGGAACCTCCCCGTCGAAAGCTTGGTTTCCTGCTACACACACTCACGTTATGGGATATCCCAGCAACGTATGCATAATTATGATAACCTTACTTGTCGATTATTTCAATCCTATTTCTCAAAAATCATATGACGAACTATTATTTCAACTTCAATTCCACCAGTTAACCTGCTCTTGTGGACACTCTGGTTGTCTTTCCATTCACGGTTATTACCATCGTTCTATCAAATCTCCTAGTGGTTTGCTCCGTCTTCGTATTTGTCGTGTGATCTGCTCTCTCTGTGGGCACACACATGCACTTTTGCCTTCCACTATGGTTCCTTATTCGCAAATCTCGCTGCCTGAGCAAGTGGATTTGATTACCTCCTATGAAAAGGAACAGAATCCCTCTCCTATCATGGTCTCTAATCCCTCTATTGATGAAAGTAACTACCGCTATATTATATCCAAATATCTTCTTTATTGGAAACAGCGTCTTCTTGCAGAACGAATCATTCTCTTAGAACCTTTATTGCTTACACGCAAGTGCATGCTGATGTTTTCCCTGCAGTTTATGCAGATTAAATGCACTCCAAATATTCTTTTTTTGAATACCACATAACTTGACACGACCGTTTTCCTTTTTCTTCTTATACTTAAGAAAAACTTAAAGGAGGGTCTCTTATGAACCAAGAAAAAATGCAAAACATTGCTCTCATGCGATATTCTGCCATTGCTCCACTTATTTCCGGCCTCAGTGAAAACTATGCTTCTCTTGATGCCTTCTTTCGTGCTGTATCCGAAAAAGGAATGCTTCACCCCGATGGACACCTGAAACACTATGCCCCTAATACCATTGAAAAATGGTATCGAAATTATTTGAAATCTGGTTTTGATTCCTTAGTTCCGACATCCAGAGCTGACCATGGACAACCCAGAAAATTAGATCCTGATTTACAAGAACAAATCAAATATCTAAAAACCAACTATCCCCGGATGTCTGCCTCTGCTATTTTTAGACAGCTACAAGATAATGGAAGTATTCTTCATGGTCAAGTGTCAGAATCTACAATTAATCGATACATAAATCTATTGTCCGTCCAAATGAAAACAACCACCAATCCCGATATGCGTCGTTATGAACGTCCTCATATTAATGAAGTCTGGTGTGGTGATTCCAGCGTTGGTCCTTACTTAAAAACGGAGGATGGTAAAAAGCATAAAGTCTATATCATTGCACTGATTGACGATGCCAGTCGTTTTCTTGTTGGTATTGATGTTTTCTTTAACGACAACTTTGTAAATCTTATGTCCGTGATGAAATCAGCGGTTTCTAAATACGGAAAACCACAAATGTTCAATTTCGATAATGGAAGTTCCTACAAAAACAAACAGATGGAATTACTTGCGGCAAGAATTGGTTCTGTGGTTCATTATGACCAGCCTTATACCCCAACCCAGAAAGCAAAGATTGAGCGCTGGTTTCGTACCATGAAAGATCAATGGATGTCTTCTCTTGATATCAGGGATTTTCATTCCCTTGATGAACTCCGTGGTCATCTTTTTGCTTATGTTAGAACCTATAATCAATCTCCTCACTCCTCGTTAAAAGGGAAATCTCCTCAGCAAAGATTTTTTTCTGAACCGGAGCGTATTCGCAGACTATCCGATCATGAAATCTCTGATCGCTTTCTTCTTGAGATTGAACGACGTGTTTCATCAGATAGTGTCATTGTCATAAATCAGGTAGAGTACGAAGTGGATTGTCGCTTTGCGAAGCAACGTATTAAACTTCGATATTCTCCCAATCTGGAAGAAATCTATATCGTTGAAGCCGATGGTACTCTTACTTCTATCCGCTTATTAAACAAGCAGGAAAATGCGTTTATTAAACGAGAAAAATTTCATTTATGTAGAGGAGAAGAATAATGGACTACTTTACACGTTATGGTCTGGAATTCAATCCATTTCTAAAGAATTCCAAGGAAATCTTAGTAGATACGTCTGAATATAAGGAAATTTCCTTCCGTTTAGACTATCTTGCAAAAACCAAAGGTTTTGGGTTATTAACTGGTAGTGCCGGTAAAGGTAAAACAACCGCCATCCGTACCTGGTCTTCTAAATTGAACCCTTCTCTTTATAAAGTAATCTACTCCAGCCTCTCTACTCTGACTCCGAATGATTTCTATCGGAATCTTGTTCATGAACTAGGGGCTACACCTGCCTTTAAAAAACCAGACAATTTCCGTATCATTCAGGAAGAAATCACAAGACTTTCCGTAGAAAAGAGGAAAACACCTGTCATCATTATTGATGAAGCCAACTATATCAACAATGCGATTCTAAATGATTTAAAAATTCTTTTTAACTTTGAAATGGATTCTCGCGATAGAGCCGCAGTTCTTTTAGCGGGACTTCCCCAACTTAATTCAACACTTCGCCTTGGTATTCACGAACCCATGCGTCAACGTATCGTAATGAATTATGACCTTGGCAGTTTATCCAAGGAAGAAGGACGTCAGTATATCCTTGAAAAGTTAAAAGGAGCCGGCTGTAATCAATTGGTATTTGAAGATGCTGCCATAGAAGCAATCCTAAATGCAGCTGATGGTACACCTCGTGTCATCAATAAATTTTGCAATACAGCTATGCTAATTGGAGATAGTAATAAATCTGACTACATCACAACCGACATTGTTATGAAAGCGGTAAATGACTGCGAACTTGGTTAACCATGATCCCTCACCCAATTAATTTGCGTGGGGGATTTTAAAGTGCACAATCAGTTGCTAATAAAGTGATGATACATCTCTGAATCAGGCAACTTTAGCTCCATTTAATTTGACAATTGAAGACCCATCTAATTTGCCGAACAACA
>JBGUEO010000091.1:0-2931 GCA_041821315.1 Velocimicrobium sp.
GCAGATGAAAGAGATGAATTACAAGGATTTGAACTTGGCGTTGATGAATATATTTCAAAACCATTTAGTCCTAAGATACTAGTTGCACGAGTGGAAGCATTACTTCGAAGAGCGAATGTATTAAATAAAGAGGAAATAGTAAGGGTTAGTGGTATTGAAATTAATAAGGCGGCTCATATGGTTTACATTGAAGGACAAGCAGTGGAACTTAGTTTTAAGGAATTTGAATTATTAACTTATTTTGTTGAGAACCAAGGAATTGCCTTATCGAGAGAAAAAATTCTGAATAGTGTTTGGAACTATGATTATTTTGGAGATGCAAGAACAATCGATACACATGTTAAGAAATTAAGAAATAAACTTGGAGAAAAAGGTGACTACATTAAAACCATTTGGGGTATGGGTTACAAATTTGAAGTAGAATAAAAAACGAAGTGGCGTATGTGTGATAAATACGAGTTCTATCTCTTTTGTTCTGAAATATAATATTATGATAATAACAGAAAAAGAATAACCATTAAATACTTTGTGCATAATTTAGTCAATGTATTGGTGGTTATTCTCTTTTTATTTTGAATATATTAAATAGATTTTATATCATGTAAATTGTTGTTCTATGATAAGCTTAAAATTCTTATTGATGTAATAAATGCTACTACCGTCAAAAGAAAAGAATTTGAGTGTGGGCGGTTCGGTGTTCCTATATAGGTTCCATTACGTCAAACCCCATATTGGTGAGCTTCATTAAACTACTCATCATTTCAGCTTAACAAAAATATAACTGATTTAATTATTTTCAAACATTATAAGTGATGAATCTTGAGTATCATCGTCAGAGGTTATTGAATCTTGTTGCGTTTCGATATCCATCTGTTCTTCCAGTGCCATATTAGATGTTTTGCTGTATTTATACGATCCATTAAACATTATGCTATTTAGCACCTTGTCATATCTAGAAATTGACATGAGAGCAACTTCGCCATTTGTACCTTTAATTTCAAAGCTGATTTCTGGGTCTCCATAGGTTTCGATAGTATTTGTCGGGAAGCTGGCTCCCTGCCCAGTGCAAGTAATTGATTCAATATCACTGTGAACAATATTATACTTTTCTGCCAGTTCTTTCGCTATAGCTTCAAACTCGCTTTCATCAATGGAAGAATCAGGACCAGCTTTAACCTTTGCTTCCAGCCCTCTTGTCATGCCGATATTCAACAATACACCTGTAACAGAATCAATCGTCACATCATAGCTTTCTACATAATACCCATCGTGGTAGTCCTTGTTTTTCATTTCTATATGAGCTGTCCATGTCGGACGTGGAAGGTTCTCCATCGCCGGACTATAACCCATCTCAATGGTCTGTTTTTCCATGTTAGCACCATATATCAGCCAAAGGCTTTGTGCCACAAGTTCTGCTGCCTCTTTTTGTGTAATGTCCTTTTGGGCAGGCACATTGTTTTGGTAATACTCGAGGTCAATTGACTCAACGGTATAATTTGCTTTTGTATAACCTTCCAGTAGCGTTTCTGGAGAGGTCACATCCGAACAATTTAAGTAGTTTGTTGGAATTATATTTGTTTTGTTATATGCCTCTGCTACTACCACCTGTGTAAGTCCTTGAAATATTAATGTACTTGCCCCCACAATTAATGTGGCTACCATAATGGTTTTTATTAGAGTTTTTCCTTCTCGTTTGGTTTTTTTCATGGTAAATAACTCCTTTATTATTTATTTGTGATCACAAGAGACAGTATAAGGGAACTGGATTATGGAATCGTTATTAAGTTGTTGCGGAGTTGTAAAAGTTATTTTTGCCTTTGTACCTTTTCCCAATTGACTTGTAAAACTAAGTTCTGCATTATGGCTCAAAGCAATTTGTTCGCAGATGGCAAGTCCCAATCCAGCACCACCGTCGTTTCGATTTCGAGATTTTTCTTCACGGTAGAAAGGTTCCGTAATCTGTAAGAGGACTTCAGGAGTCATACCTTTTCCGTTGTCTTGAACGGTGATTGTTTTCAATTTGTTTTCCACGGTGGCACGTATAATAATATGTCCATTTTTCCTACAAGCGTTGATTGCATTGCTGATTAGATTGATTAGCAAGCTCTCCAGCAAAGAGGCATCCCCATATATAGTCTTTATTTCATAATTAAATTCTACTTGTATATTTCTTTCATCAAGTTTGCCGAACAGCGTTTGTTTAACGGAATCAAAAAGGTCGAATACTTTCAGTTCTTCACAAATAAGAGCATTATTTTGTAGATTTGCGCATTCCAGTAGATGAAACGCTATCATTTGTAGGCGCCGACTTTCGGACATGATGTATTGGAGCGCCGACAGCCGGTCATCCTCAGATAAAACAGCTTTTTGCATATATTCCGCATATCCATAGATCGCGGTTAGAGGTGTGCGAAGTTCGTGTGCAAAATTGTCAACAAACTGTTGCTTTTTATCCGCAGCATCCTTAAGTTCCGTCATTTGACGCTGTATTTCTTTAGCCATATGATTAAAACTTTGCGCCATTTCGGAAAGTTCATCATGACCGGTTACTGGAAGCCGGGTTTCATACGCGCCGTTTGCGATTTCTTTAGAAGTCAGGGATATCTGTTTAAGCGGTCTGAATATTTGATTCAATACAAGGAGCAGACCAAAGGCGAGTAAAATGGAGAGAATAAATCCTGCCAAAAATAATATGTTTATCAGACGACTCCATGCATTTATAACATTAGTTGTATCATAAAGATAAACCAACCTGTAGGAACTATAAGAATCGGATAATATTCCAGAGACGATGACATACGTTTTATTGTCCGCCTTCCTTATCGTTACTAAGCGATTCCCATTTTCAGGTGGCACTAGAAGATTGCCTTTTGGCATAGATGTATTTTGACTGGCGTAGATAAGCTGATCGCTTTTGTAAAGCATAAGTTC
>JBGUEO010000092.1:0-2227 GCA_041821315.1 Velocimicrobium sp.
CCATGCAATTCACAAAACATCCAAAGCTTCAGCTTCAGGTTTTTCAAAACAATGCTGTATACTTAGGCGATATTTCAAAAACACCTGACTTTGTTCATTTAGTTCCAGAGAATTCAAGGAGGTTAAGAGCTCTTCCTGTATGGTTTACGATAAAGGCATATGGGCAAAACGGATATAAGGAGATCATTGAGAGAAATTGCGAATTAGCACATTCGTTAAGTGAAAAAATCGATGAATCAATGAATTTCAGATTATTATCAACGACCAGATTAAATGTTGTCTGCTTTACCATTCATTTTGATGAACATACGATGACATTAGAGAATATACAGCAATTTTTGAATTTAGTGAATGAAGATGGTAGGGCATTTTTTACTCAAACAATCTATAAAGGAAAACCTGGAATGCGTGCAGCAATCAGTAATTGGAGGACAGAGGAAAAAGATATTGAAATTGCGTGGGAAGTATTAAATAAGGCGTATACCTCCTACGTTAAAACAATAATATAAATTTCTTAATGTACTTCGAATCGCGAAAATAGGAGAAATAAAATGATTGAAGTAGAAAAATGCAATTATCACTAGTAGCATTATTGTTTAATGAAGTTGAAGATTCCATGGTAAAATCATGTTTGCACGGCTATATGGGAATTGCATTTGTTCAATCCATGAACCACCCTAAGACCGTAATGATTGTGAGCGGAGGACACTGTTTTTGGGGTGGTGTTCCTAACTCGCAAGAAGCTAAGTACCTTGTCAGGAACATTTTTTCTGTCGCCAAAAGCCAGAGCCTGACGCCTTCTTTTGCATACGACAGTATACCAGAGATACCTTTTGCTAGCTGGTAATAGCAGAAAAAACCTTTTTCCTTTATTACATCTGCTGATTTTATGATTGAAACCTTACGTGCATTTGTCTCGGATTCCATTGAAATCATAGCGAGAAATGCCATGCATAAGGTGATATAAAAATTAAGTGCATTAATCGAAACGAGCTTTCTTACGCGAAAGTTTTCAAACTGGAACATCTGTTTTTTACAACGAAAATATTCTTCTATTTTCCAGCGTGAGAAGTAAGTTCTTGCAACTCGGATCACATCTTCCTTTAATTTGATTTCTTTATTAGTGGCTAGCATCATCGGATGTTCTGTGATGCCATAAACAAGTACCAGGTAAATGTCTTTTCTAGATGCAGTATCTGTACTTTGACATGCGAAAGGTAAGCTTCGTGGTCTTTGCCTTTGAAGAATACGTTTGTTTTGACCTTGCCTTTTCGTCGGTTACGCAGTTCGGTAGCCATTGTCCATTTATTGTGGTACAAAAGCTTGCGGTTGGATTTGAGACGTATCACATAGTCTTGTCCGAGTTCACCCATTTTTAGAAACATTTTGTTATCATCGTAACCACGATCCATTGCAAAAGTTGCTTTTTTGAAGAGTGCAGCGCCCTGCTCCATTGCCTGGAAAGTGATGGCGTTTGCAGATTTATAATCTCTTTCAGAGGAAGAATGTATTCTTGAAAAAATGCTGACGGGATGATTGCTGCTCGTGAGAACACAGGCTTCTGTCACATGATATCCTTTTTTGTAAACGTTTTTTGTTGAAGTGCTTTCGGAACCATCTCTAACAATACCAAGAGCTTCAAATTTGTAACCATCCGGTTTTACCACATCACTGTCATCGATATGAATGACTGGTTCATCAGGACCCCATTTTTTAATTGTATGTAGATAAGAAGCAACTGCTTTTGCGGGAGTACCTTTTTCTAAGTGTCTGGACAGACGATCTACGATATTAATCTTTTTTGACGATTCATGAAGCTGGTCGACAACGTCAGTCAGCAGACAGCTTCCAGAGGCTAACATGCCATAAGTAATGTCGGCAGTGAATTTCCTTTCGGGTTTAGAAAGGTGTCTGGAAATTTTGTTTGAAAAAGATAAAATTTTGCGTTTTAAGGTATAAGTATTTGTGGTAGAATTAAGCATAAGGAGTCCTCTCTTTTTTTGTTTAGTTGGTTTTTGTTTCGTCACTTTAATTATACCAAACAAAGAGTCTGGATTCCTTATATTTTGGGCATTTTTTGAAAGTTATTTATTGTAAAGCAGATAAAATCTGCAGTTGTGGATAAAACTGCGGAAACTCAAGTATTATGTATAGCCTTGACAATCTATTATCAGATTAGTATACTTATTTAAACATACCAACCGTTTAGTATGTTTTGATAAAGGAG